>JBBHKV010000048.1:0-7328 GCA_037389275.1 Sulfolobaceae archaeon RB850M | reverse complement strand
ATATTTTATAAAAATAATAATTTTAATTCATATGAGAGATATATATTGCTATTACTAACTTTGTCTTAGAAAATTAATATTGATAAAATCTTTGCGTTATGTTTATATTGCTTATTACCTCAATAAAAAGGTTTAAATACGATAATTTCCTTCATTTCTTATGATTTGCCCCTCATGTGGAATGGAAATTCCGGACGGAGTCTTACAATGCCCTAACTGCGGATATCAATCTCAACAAATAATTGACCAGCCTGACATGGGCCTTCTGCAGCAAATACAACCAGACTTATCAAATCCGCCTTTCACCCCGATATGTGGAGAACAGATGATTACAGCCTCAAGATATGTACAGTACACCGTAACCTCTCAGACTTATTATCCTCAATCTTCCCCGTCTATCGATATAGGAGGGATAATAAACATTGGAGGTCAACCACAGTATAATAACCCACAAACAATGACCGTCTCCATGTACATTTACGGAGCTCTTTATGTCACTAACATGAGGATGGTTTTCCACGCTCAAACCTTTAGCTGTCCTAGATGCTTTACCCAACCACCTTTTAATCCATACGTGGATTCAATATGGTATAATCCCCAGGCAATACAAACTTTAATACAAACTTACAGGAGTCAAGATCCTAACTCTGTAAATGGAATTGATGTAAAAAATTATAAAGGTCATATAATAATCCAAGTTTCTAAGCAATTTGATTACGACGCAAGTAACGGTAGAATTAGAGTCGATAGGGATATATTAGTGATCCCGGCTGGAAGAGTTGATTTTCTAGACAGGTTTGTTGATAGTCTAAGAGAAGACTTTAGAAATGCCTTTGGTAATGATATTCAAGCTACGTTAGACCAGTTATTACCAACAGATTTAGCTAGCCAGATCTCGCAAATGTCGCAGTGCGTTAATAATAATTACGACCAATTTAAACAACAAGCACTATCAAATCCCGATGAACACCATTTCTTCTAACCCTACTATCGGTTTTACTGTACAGAAAAAGAAGTGATATTTAAAACTTTACAAGCGCGATTATATCTTTTTATACTAAAAAAGTTAATAATCCTTCTCCTTTACTTTTGCCAAATAGTTCCCAAATAGAGTAAGGTATTTCTACCTCATCTGTATTAACACTCTTAATTATTTTGAAAGAAAAGCTCTTATTACTTCTCCTCTCTAACCTTATTGATGAGCAGAATGAAGACCGAAAAATTGAGCCCTCCTTTTCCCTATCCATAAAGCTGAAGATGAAAACTCTCCCTGCATTTCTAATTGCGGAAACTATTTCTCCGTGAAGCTTTCTGTGGTGATAAGGATCTACGAGAATCATATCCTCATTCATTACCTCTATAGTAGGTTTTACGTCTTCTGCCTTGAAAGCCCTCCTTATGTAAATCTCTCCTTTAACGTTAAATATTTCCCTAAACCTTCTTATTAACTCTGGGTCAAACGTTATTGAAGCAACCAACTTTAGGGAAGATTACTAACCCGCCTATGACTGCTCTTTCTAATTCCTCAATAGTTCTCATTTTCTCAACCCTTGGCACAACCTTTGGTATAATGTACTTTATCTTTAATGCCACCCAAGCTTCATTAGTAGTTAAAGCTTTACCTATTGTTGCGTAAGCTATTTCCCTTAACAATACTTTAGAATCGTAAGACCATTCTATTAATCCTTTTATTGAAACCGGCGAACTCTTCCTCTTAATGTCAATTTTTACTACAGCATCTACGTTATTACATGCAATTCCTATGCATTCAGCTACGTCAACTTTAACTTTAGGGTTTTGTTCAACCCTTTCTTCTCCGTTTTCTATAACCTTTATCTTACTCCCAGTCTCTCCTTCGCCGTACTAATCTAACGGTATTAAAGTTGCGTAAGATATTCTAGGGAGTCGAGGGAGGAGGCTTTGAAAAATACTAATGGTATGAGAGCCATTTCTAGGCTTAACGTACCTCTGGGTACTGTTTTTACAGCGTTATGGTAGACAAAGGTATGAGAAGTTTGTTGAGTTGTGGGGTAGGGCTAAGGAGCTGGTCAAGGGTAAGGTTGTTGATGAGATGTGGGGCTTACTTGTACTCGGGCTTTTTACAAGTGGGTTTTCACTTGTTACGTGTACACGAAGCTGGGAGTTTACCTCATTTTGGGGGATAGGGATGAGAGAACTTTCCTTGAGGTCAAAAAGTATTTGCTTGACGAGGGTAGATGGGTGAGCGATGATTATAACTTGTCTGGTTGAAAGACCACACGGTTGTCCCGCCGGTTAACCCGAACGAGTCCTTCCTCATTAAGGGATAGGCTAATTGGTTTCAAGAGAGCAACGAAGGCAGTAAATAGGAGCGTACCATGATGTACTCCATAGCCCTAGTCTTATGGGAGAGAAGGTTAATCCCAGAATTCGTAGCTTAACAACGACATTATGTCCACACTCATACTGAGAATAAACCGAGTTATCTTTAAATAAAGCCTTGAAGTAAAATACTTGTGACATGAAGTCCACTACTCTTTGGAATATTAAATACGAATTGTTGATGGTATACGATCTTTTACTTAGATTCTTTAGAAATAAGTACACTTACATTATAATTATTTTATTAACTGACATGTTAGTGCTAATAGCAGATGGAGAGCAAGGTTTGGCTTGGATAATTTTAGTTTTTATTATTATAGGAGTAAGCATGTTTTTTGGTGTATTCGGAATTCTCGCTGCTTCATTACCGTATAACTTAGAACGTAATCCCAGATACCGTATTATCGTGCCTATTAAAAGCCCGGGTTATAGAAAAGGGGATGTGATTGGTAGAACTATACTTTTCATACTGTCAATAAGTATGCTTTATTTAATGTATTACTTTGCTTTAGATACAATAACAAATAATCCCCCTATACTTAGAAGTGTTAACTTCCTTAATCTACCTCAATTTATCGTGAAAATTTCCAAGTTGTACTCACTCTGCGCGCAATCAGCTTTAAGTGAACTCTCAAGTGCGATAATGCTTGTATTAATAACTATAGTAACATTTATATTTCTATTGGCATACGTAATGCTGTTTTCAGGGTTCATAGCAAGTTTAATTAACATAGGCGCCGTTATTATATCCGTAAAAGAGAATAACGAGGTCGTGTTCGAATTTCTGCTTGACTATATTTACTTATTATTACGTTTAGATAGAGAGCGTCTTATCCCATGTGTGTATAAATTGAGGTTTACGCCCCCATTAAAGATCGGGGAAATAAATGTAGATCTAAATACCCTTTCCACGTATTTCAAACAATCAAAGCGTATAGGTAATTTTATTGTGGGCATTGACAAATATCCTATACCAAGCTATGCGGGAAACGGAATTATCTACGCGCCGATAAACTATAAAGAAGGTTATGTAATTAACGGCTATTTAATTGTTATAAAAGGTTTCGACAAAGCGGTAAAAGAGCTGACAAAGATGGGATTAGTGATTTAAAATTTTAGTTCCAATAGCTTTTATTAAATAACAATCTTATAAAAGAGAACTCAACAAAGAGAGGTCTAAATAATAAGCTAATAAACACGCGTATAAAGACTCGATAAACCTCTTATTTCGTCCAAAGAAAAAATTGTTGGACACATCGGATAAATGCTTTGTTGACCTCTTCAATTTATTTCATAAGTATGATATGATACACTGAGAATTTTTCAGTAATTAATATTTATTTCAACGTTATTCACAAGCTTACACCCTAATACCCGGAGCTCTACCAACTAAAGAATTAGCCAAGTGGACCATCAATGCATAAGCCCAGAACTTGAGCTTAGCCTCAACCACTTGTCCTAAAAAACTTGTAGCCCTAACAGATTCCCCAAAAGTACGTTTCACAGCAGAGAATAAGGACTCAATCCTCCACCTAACACCGTAACCCTTCTCCTCCCTCCAACGATTATAGCCCAACCTCTTGAACTCCCTTACAGCCTAGCGGGGTGGCCACGCCTAGTAGTAGCGTTCTTCCTAGGTGGGACAACAACCTCAACCCCAGTCTTGTAAACCTCATTAGCGTCATAAGCTTTATCTCCATAAAACTTCTTGACCTTCTTTCCCTTATCTTGTAAATCCTTAACTGTCTTAAATGCAGTCTTAACTTCGTTGCTGGTTACTTCAGCGTTTATTACGTTGAATTGGTCCTTATCAATTACTATTTCGATCTTGAGGAATTTTGAGTCCTTGGTTTCCCCATTTTGCGATAATGTATTGTCCTCCCTTGTTTGTGCTTATCCCCGTTGCGTCTGCTTCAAGTTGGTCATTTGCCTCCGGGAATTTTACGTTCATGTTTCTCACTCTTTCCCATATTGTTGAGTAGTCTAGGCTTGTTGGGATGATTTTCAGTCTCTCTAGTGCTCTCAATACTCCTTCTATGGCCCTATAAGGTAGGAAGATGTGGAGGAATGCTAGGAATTCGTTGAACTCCTTTGGTGCCTTGTAGGTTTTCTTGGCATGCCTATTCTCCTCTGCTAGTAAATCCCACCAGTGTTCGAAGACGTAGAAGGGGAACATTAGGGTATACCTCGTTACAACGTTCTCGTCGTACTTGTGCCAATCCCTCTTGTACTCACTCTTTCCCATGGGTAATACTCGGTATAATTATTTATAAATTTTGTATAATTCTGAAGTAGCCCACAAAGCATCGGATAAAGAAAAATTTAAATACTCAGTATATATAACACCAACTCACAGATATGAAACACTTTTCTGTTAACTGGTGTAATGCATACTTATTTGATGCAATAATCTTTTCTGTACCTAATATAGTTATAGGAATTCTATATGACTTAGCTATATTTTTGTTCCCTAAATCATCGTTAATAGGCTGGATATTGGTAGCTCTTACGATAATTAATTGGTTTATGTTAGTTATTTTTATTTTGTTTACTAAACATAAGTGTACCAAATACGATGTACTAATTGTTATTCCAAGTGCATTTGCAATCCCTAACGGAATGGGAATTGGGGCTTTTATTATTGCACCAGCGTTTAAATTGCCTTCAAGCCTTGGGGTGGCTACAGGGATATATCTTATGTATACAATCATGATGGCTTTAAAATATTATGGCTGTAGCCTTACCTACCACTCCAAGAAATTAAAGGTTGCTGCTTTACTCGCGCTAACTCAGTTTTTTACTTTTGTAGGGGGTATAATAGCTTTTATAGAACTAAAAGATCCACCAAAAGTAATGTTTAAGGTCAGAGGGCTTCCGCGAAATGTAATGGCTATTATAAAAGTAGGTGGTAAAACTTACACATTTAACGGAGTTATGTACATAAGACTTCAACATTTTCTTGCGCGCTGGGAGGCGTTTGATGTTACAACAGCACAAGGTATCTATAAGCCCAACAAATATAACGGTTTCGTATCACCGGGCGATAGTGTGGAAATTTCTTATAGTAAATCGATTACAACTAGTTCGGTTACGAGGAAAGGGCTTTCTCTAAGTCCCAAATCTACAACTATATCACCTCCTCTGCTTACGAACTGGGATCCTAAAATCTGGGTTGGCAGAAGTATATCGGTCTATGAAATTCAAAACTATTTGGGTGAAGGAGGAAACGGTTATGTTTTAAAGGCAAAGCACGATAATAAGGAGGTTGCAATCAAAATCCTTAAGCTCTTCAAAGGAAACCCGGAGGAGTTTTTCAAGGAGTTAAGCCTAGAAGCACTAAACTTAGCAAACCTCTCAAATCATCCGAATATTGTTAAAATTTACGCCTTTAACGTAGACAGTTTAGTGATAAGAAAAATTGTTAATGACAATATTACAGCACTTTACCTTACAAATCCCCCCATGATTGTTATGGAATTAATGAGCGGTACTTTAGAGGAACTGCTCACGGACGATAATTTTTACCACAGCACTTATTGGAAGAAGGCAGTGTATAAGGCGATTTGGGAGATTTCCTCAGCTTTAAACCACCTCCACCATAACGGTTACGTTCACATGGACGTTAAACCGTCAAACATATTCCTTGCCAAAAAGCCCGCAAGCCCACAAGATTTACTAAACGTAAAGTTTAAGTTAGGCGATTTGGGAAGTGCTGTAAAAATTAATGGTAAGATTAATCAGCTAACGTTAGAGTATTCTCCCCCAGATGTATTTAGAGGGGTTGCAAATCCGTCCTTAGATATATTTGCTCTTGGCATGACTGTTTATGTTTTATTAAACAGGAAGGTGGACAGGCCGGATTTACAAGAGATGAATGAAGCGTTTAACTGTTATACAAAGGGTGACATGAATTGTGTTTCCTTAAAGGTTAATGAGGCTAAAAATAAACTCTCTAACTGGCAACCCAACTTGCCAGATGAGATAAGGGATTTCGTAATGAAGATGATTTCCATAAACCCCTCAGAAAGACCAACTGCAAAAGAAGTTCACGAATACTTCTCAAGATTAATACACTCAAATCCTTAAACTCGTAGTATGACACTATTTTATATTAATGCTCACACAATCGGAATACACATTAAAATTCCTTTATTAAAAATAGGAATAAGATTTCCTATCTATTATATATTAGGAAATCTTATTCCTAAAAATATAATAAAAATGTAAAAAAACTTTTCTTGTTTAAACATGACTCGCTAATTCACTCGCTATAGCACTATTAATATACGGTAACCCGACTATCATCACGAGTTCGCCATTTGTCTTATTTAATATTACAACCCACGGACCGAAAATGGCCAACGAACCATTGTAATAGCCATACATTATGTTCCCATTAACCGTTACAAAAGAAACCCCAAAAGTATTAGCGAAAGCTCCCTCACCCATTGTAGTTAATTCAGTATATAATGGCGATCCAGCTACTGGGTAAACTACGACCTCGACCGCATTGGAAACTAAACAATCGTACGCGGTTACAAGGATCCTGTAGGAGAATGTTACGAATACCTCTTTCGAAAGGTAGGAGTCGGGCTCATTTCCTAAGAATAAGACGCTACAAGTATCGTTGGAAGGTGTTACTGGAAGTGTCTTTGTAGTACCGTTTAAGTACGAGATAGTAACTGAAGAGGTAGATATTGAAATTACATAGCTCGAGCTAGTATTAACTTTCCAACTGCCACCGTAAATGCTTTGCAAGTCCGAGACCGTTATTGGGTAAGAGGGGCGGATGAATATCGGTAGGGGGCCGATATATATTGGTAGGACTACGAGGAACACTACTAATACTACTACAACTGCAACTACAGCACCTATTACAGCCTTTATTGGAAACCTCCTCTTAGGATATGGGTATTGTTGATAAGGAGGATAAACCGGTGGTGGATTGGGCTGTTGAGGATATTGGG
>JBBHKV010000047.1:0-92254 GCA_037389275.1 Sulfolobaceae archaeon RB850M | reverse complement strand
TCTACCTAACGTACTCCTTGAAGAACGATAAGAAGGAGGAGAGCAAGATATTACTAGAGAACTATAAACACCTATTACAGAAAGCTTTAGACTGGTTATGGGAGAGGACTAAGATAGAGAGGAAGGAAGTAAAGAAAGGTAAGAAAGTCCTAACGAAGATTAAAATAACCCTGCCTAAGAAAAAGGAGGTTTACAAGACGTTAAGGGATGAGCTTGAGAAAGTTAATAATCTAGCTTCCCACTACGTTGACAAGGCTATAAATGATGCTTACTCAATATTAAAGGGGTGGAAGAGGAGGGCTGAAAAAGGACAAGCGTCACTGAGGAAACCTAGGTTGAAGAAGGTTTACGTTAGGGTAAAGTCTACTCTTAGGAAAGTTGAGGGTGAGAGTGTAAGGGTTACAGTAAGACCTTACGAATACATCACCTTCTCTTGGTCTCGCACTTGGTTTTCAAGGAGGGTTGAAGGGCTTGAGTTGGGTGAGCCAGTAATAAAGGAGGATAAAGTTCACCTACCATTCCGTTATAAATTACCTTGGTTTACACCCCTAGATTTCCTAGCAATTGATAGTAATCTTTACACATTGGACGCTTATGATGGGGAGAAGTTCGTCACTTTTTCAATTAAGGAGTTGTATAGTCTAAAGTTCGGTATGGAGTTGAAGAGGGGTAGAATACAATCTTTTGCTTCTAAACACGGTAGGAAGGGGAAGGAGTTGATGGAGAAGTATTCCCACCGTGAGAGGAATCGCGTGCTGGATTATGTTCACAAGTTTGTGAATAAGTTACTGGAAATGTATCCTGTGACGACTTTTGCTGTTGAAAAGTTGAATAAGCAGTCAATGTTCCAAGACGCTGATGACAAGCTGTCTAAGAGGATTTCAAGGACTGTGTGGAGGACTATACACCGTGTGCTAAAGTACAAGGCTCCCTTATACGGTTCCTTTGTTAAGGAGGTGAGCCCGCACCTCACTTCCAAGTCCTGCCCCAGATGTGGATGGGTTTCCCGAAAGGTCGGCAGGATCTTCAAGTGTGAGAGGTGCGGGTTCACTCTGGATAGGCAATTAAACGCATCTTTAAACATATACCTCAAGATGTGCGGGTTTCCCCACCTCTTTTTTACTCCCACTGGGAGTAGGTGGGTTGGGGTTATCCCGCTAAAGGGGCGGAGGGGTATGAACGGGGCAATGCCCCGTGACTCTGGTGAAGCCCAACGGCTGAGGATTGGATACAAATTCATGAAAATTCAATGAAGCCCAAACCCCTTGTTACAACATAAGGGGATAGAGAGAAGAGGTCATTCAATCACTCACCTCCTTGAAAACCCTCCAATAGATATCCTTCAGTGCGCTACCTTCCTTGACAAGCAATACGTACCATCTAGATACCCAGATGTCTATGCTGAAGGTTCACCTTACGAGTATTATACTGAGAGAGATGCTGAAGAATGTATAAATTGTGCTTTGAAAATACTTAATTGGGTTAAGGGGGAGATAGGAAGATGAGGTTAATGATACTTTTCGGCTCAAGGGCTAGGGGTGATTATACGGAAAACAGTGATTATGATGTTCTAGTAGTTGGCGATGAAATTCCTAAAGACCCGAGAAAAGTGCCAGATGAGTTGTATTTGAGTGTTGTAAGGATGTTCCCGGGGGAAGTTGACGCGATTTTTATGAATACTGAAGTGTTTATGAAAAAGTTATCTGAAGGTAGCCCGTTTATTTTGCAGATAATTGAGGAAGGGAGGGTAATAGAGAAGGATGAAGAGTTTTGGAAAGAGGTTATCAACGTTTATAACAAAATTAGACCTTTATACGAGAGGAGAGGAAAGGCTTGGGTTAGGAAGGGCTAAATTCTTTTTCACGTTAATTTTCAGTTCAATCAGTTACTAACCCAGATCTTTTTTAAACAAATTCATATAAACTTTCGCAGACATCCGAGTATCTAGATGCTACTATTGCTTGTCAAGTATTGTTTAAATTTTAGCCATTCATTTTCCAATTTTCCACTTTAACCCCTTGAATTCTACTGAAGTGCTTCACATTACCGGTTACTATTACGCAATTGTTAGAAATTACAATAGAACTAATTAGTACGTCCTTTAAACCTATTACTTCTCCTTTACTCTCAAGTTCTGCTTCCAACTCTGCAGCCTTCTTAGCCTCAATTATCGTAAATGGGAGTATTTCAATAGGTAAAAACTCATCCAATTTCTGAACACCTTTACTATACTTAAAATCACCGTAATATAGTTCAAACGCGTTTATCGAAGTAGTAACAAGTCTACTATTTCCCTTAACTTTCTCAATATATTTTATCGCCTTGTCTTTCCCTCTTAAGAAGTCAATTAATATATCAGTACCTAAACATCTTTATTCCATTTCTCCCATAGCTTTTCTAAGTCTTTAAACAACTCATCAACCTCTTCATCGCTCATATTAACCCAAATACCAGCATAATCCATTATATTTCTCTTACTATTCTTTACTAATCTTATAATAACATCTGAAAAGCTTTCCCCTTCTCTTTTCTCGCTCAACAACAATTTATATGCCTCTTCTGAGATGGTAATTGTTTTACCATGTTTAAACTTACGTTTAAGTAAATATTTAAACCTACATTGTAAAATATGGCAAATAAATTAATACTACGTTATGAATTAGAAAATCACTAGACTCCAAGTAGTTCACGTTTTTTTTGAAAAACACTCAATACGACTTACCTTAAGTCGCACTAAGTAACTAAAAAACATACAACCGTTAGGTTATGGGCAGTCTATTATCTCTTTCCGATGAGATATCTCCTAACCTTTTTAACAAATTATCACATCAATTCGAGTAATTAAAGATAAGTCCTCTCTTAATTTTATCCCTTAATTACAACTGAATCAGCTTTCCTTATAAAGTGTACAATACCTACCCGACGTAGAGGGTCAGGATGCCCGTTACGAAACTCTTCTACTAAGTGCAATATTAGTTCTAGGTCTTGTGTTTAAAAACCTTGTTTCTTCTATTACCATTTAATGTCTTATTATAGTCTAATAAGAGATCCGCACGCTCATTACTCGTTTAAGGTCTTAGTTAAGTACTGTAGTTTCACATTCAATACTGAACTTTTCGTTTAAACCCTTACTCATCCGAAAATTTTCCCATTTCGTTGATGAGCCCTTCTGCTATTTGCTGAGAATTTGACGAGAACATTAAGAGGAATTTGGAAGGATAATTTAACATTCCAAGTAGAAGGTAATCTTTATATAGAAGGGTTTACTTCTTTACGTAACTATTATTTTTAATCGAGTTAGATACCACTTCGGTTCGCGTTCAATAGCAAGAAAGAATCCCATTCTTGTACACTATCAGATTTAACCTTGGAATAGTTCTATCCTTTTAATTATTTCATCGATAAAGAGAAAGTTTACTCGAGCTACGGAAAGCTAACCCTAAACTTAACGTTAAACGAAACCTCCTTACCCGGTTGTAAGATAGTTAAACCCATGCCGTTATGATAAGCATCTGGCGCACCGCTCATAGGCTCTATTGCGACGGCGTTAGGAACTGTGTACACTTGCACGAAGTCCAAACCCTCCTTTTCAATCTCAACCCTTGAGTATGAAGATGTCAACGTCACAACCCTCCCTTTGATTATGAAACAGTCATCGTAAACGCCCCTTACCAATTCATAATCCACAACCTCCCCAGTAGGGATTTTGTTTACGCTAACGCATTTCTTAACTTTCTTAGGATTTATCTCCCAATCCTCGCTTACTATGAAATAGGGGTGAAAACCCACTGTCAGTGGTGCATCTTTTTCACCAACATTTTTAATACTTAAACTTACTGAAATCCCGTCGTTTAATAACTGGTACTCAGTCTGTAAAGAAAGTATAGATGGATAACCCTCGTGGGTTAGGGTAAGTGATAGTCTCACAAGATCACTCTTCAATTCTCTAACATCCCATATTTTATCCATTACTAAACCGTGAATTGCGTTACCCTCAGCGTTCTTAGGTAGTTGATAAACTATCCCTTTCCACTCATAAACACCTCCTTTAACCCTATTGGCATAAGGTATTAGAAGTGCCATTCCTCCTCTAGTTTGTCTTTCTTTCCCTTCTAAAATCACGTCTTTATCGCTAATCTTCAAACTGTAGAGGTATGCCCCCTTTTCGAGGACTACAGCTTTAACTTCTCCCCTTTGGAGTAGCATAAATAAAAAAGTGTGTCAAAGATTAAATTATGATACTCAAACAGATTGGCGTGGTAAAGCATAAATACGATGATGACGAGGTAAGGAAAAGTATAAACGGCGTAGATGCCGTGATTGAAATTTTCCCGGAATATGAAGAGGGTTTAAAGGGAATTGACGGCTTTTCCCACATAATAGTTGTATCATACCTTGATAGGGTTAAGGACTACGTGCTGACTGTTAAACCGAGAGGGTTACTAAAGTTCGGGTTGAGGTTGGAAGAATTACCGGAACTTGGAGTGTTTAGTACTGACTCACCGGCCAGACCTAACCCTATAGGAATTTCAGTAGTTAAGCTCAAGAAGAGAGTTGTAAGGGAGTTATATGTAGAGGGATGTGATCTCTTTAATAACACACCGGTTATTGATATTAAACCTTTAGCCACGGATAAAATACCGGAAAACGTGAGGTTTCCGGATTGGTATGAAAGGTTACTAAGGCTAGCTAAGGAGAGGAGTGGTATTGACTTAAGAAAGGTGTGAAAAATCACTTTGATAATTGCTTTGTAGCTTCTTCTTTTCTCTCTTCCCTTACATTTCCTCTCTCAAACTTAATATTGATTGCAAGGAGTGATAACGAGAACATTACTATCGCTATTCCCATTGCAACTAAGTAGTTTAATGAGAAGCTATAGTCTGAAGGCAATGAAACTGGCATGTAAACAATTTTGCCATTAACGTATAAGGGATAAACTATACTGGTCTGGAAAGTCCCCATGATTGCGCCAGTAACAGCTGGCCCCATGGTTCCTCCTAAAAGCCTGAAGACTGTGTTTAATGAAGTGGCAATACCCATGTATTGTCTTTCCACTGAAAACACTAGAATGTTTATTAAAGAGACGTTAAGTAGGGCAGCCGCTAAATTAGCTAGTGATGCAAACCCTATGATTATTGGTAATCCGGAATTCCCGATTATTAGTGACAGTATTAGGTAAGAGGGTATCAACATTGCCGAGCCAAAAATTAGTACGGGTTTTGGCCCCTTAACTGAAATTACTCTCCCAGCAACTACACTCCCTATCATTTGTATTATAGCTAATGGGATTAACCATAACCCTGTCGATAATATGTCTAGTCCGAAACCTACCGGTCTAGGTTCCTCCAGTAAGTAAGTTAAGGTTTGGTAAGCCATAAATAGTGCAAACCCTGCTACAATTGCCGCAACGTTTGCAATAAATACGTTCCTCCTCTTCATTAAATACAAGGGCATTAGAGGGGATTTAGCCTTCCTCTCCTCTACGAAGAAAAACGCGAAGAGCGTGATGGAGACCGTTATACTCCCTAAAGTCACTGCGGAAGTCCAACCATATGTAGGTGCTTCCGTTAATCCGAATATGAATAATCCTAAGGCTGAGCCCAATAATACAACTCCTAAATAATCGATTGTGGTTTGTAGTCTAACCCTTGATTCCCTAATGTAAAAGTGGATAAGGATTGCTAATGTTATAACGACCGGGATTACCGTATGGTAAGTGTATTGCCAACCGAAGTTCTGTGCAATGTAACCGCCTAAAGGTAATGCTATCGCACTGCCCACTCCGAACATTGCACTAACAAGTCCTTGTGCTTTAGGAACTAGGTTAGGCGGAAATTCCTCCCTTATTAGGCTGAAGGCTAGGGGAAACATTGCAAGCCCAAGCCCTTGTATTGCCCTAAATATAAGTAGTGCCGTAAAGTTTGGTGAAAAACCCGTTAAAGTTACTCCTAATGCGTAAATCCAAATTACTATTTCTAACACTCTCTTCTTACCGTATAAATCCCCTAATTTTCCAGCTATTGGGTTCATTACGGTTCCGGTTAATAAGTAAATTGATAAAACCCAACTGACAATAGCTGACGATACTCCGAATTCGCTTGCAATTGACGGCAAAGCGGGGATTAACATTCCTTCAGTATACATTACAGCTACAGCTAATGGTGCTAGGATTACTAGTGCTTTGTAAGCGTACTTAAGGTCGTATTCAGGCATACTTAGATATATCTTAAATTTGATTAAAAGCTTATGTTTAAATTAAACTGATAAAGTGAAAGGAAAGCTTATCTCCCTATCTAATTTCGAAAACCTTATGGTACTTAACCCTTCCTTGTTTATAACGTGAACTCTACTGGTGCATAAAAGGAAGTCAAAAGCCCTTTTTTGCCAGTAACCATACATTTATTACAACACCTAAATCATCAAGAGTTTCTATAAGCTTAGCCCTAATGTAGTCTTGACCATTAATTTTTCTTCCCACTGAAAAGTTGTTTAAAAAATTTGTTGAAGACCCAATATATTCCCCTAACCCTTTACGTTTCTAAAAAGTGTATAAAACACTATTGTAGAGGCCGAATATAGCATTCCAGTTATCAGAAAAGGTAGGATTAAGTTACCCTCGTTAAAAAGATAACCCCCAAAAGTAGGTGCAAACGCTCTAGGAATGGAATCAATTAGTTGTATTAGACTACCAGCCCTACTCCTCTCATCCCTAGGTATTAAACTCATTACTAAGGCGTTGAAAACTGGTGAAGCCATGTTCATTAGAGCGTTTCTCAAAACATATATTACTGATGCTATGAAAAACGTTGGCGAGAAGGGGAGAACGAAGAGCAAAATGATTGCCAAAACATGAGTATAAACTATTGTCTTAACTCTTCCTAACTTCTCGGCTAACCATGAGGAGTAAATTACAGCTAAAGCTAGAGTTAATTCTGAGGCCATGAAAACTGGGGAGAGTTGTGAAGCTGTCACGTTAAACCTAAGCCTGTACCATAAGGACATGAGCGGGAGAATTAGACCAGCCCCGAAACCTATTAAAGCTTCTGGTAAGAACTTCCATATAGTTGGGAGTGAAGATAACTTAACTTTGCCTCCACCTCTATACTCCTCCCTTATCGTGAGCAAAAGGGAGAATGAGATTAAGGAGACTAAAAACTCTAAGAGAAAAATTTCACTATAATTTAGAAACAATGGTAAGGAAGACCCTATCACACTGAAAACAATGCTTAAAGCAGTTTGATAGCTATAAATCCTCTCGAGTCTTTTAGCCTTATCGGCTAAAATCGCATTTATTAGAGCCCCGCTACCCCATCCTACCATGAAGATGTACGCATAAACGAATTTCAAGTAAAAGAGGAAGATGAAAATTGCTGACAAACCCCTACTTAACAGAGCGAATTTCTTCCTACCATATAAATCCCCCAATATCGAGAATATGAAACCTTCAATAGATGAGACAAGAATTGCCGAGGTAAAGAGGACTCCAATAAATAATGGGGAGAAGTGAAGAGAGAGTAAATAAAGGGAAACCACTATAGTGTTCGCTCCCCAGATTATACCACTAATTGACGTTGAAAGTATAAGTCTGTACACCTCGTCCATGGCTTTGATTTGTAATTAGTTCTTAAAAGTTGTTCGGTCAAGTACATATGAGAGTAACCCACCAATGGACTTTTACAAGGTTTAATCCTAGTTAACTCTTACAAACGTGTGCATTAAATCACTGATGAGTTTTTTACAAAAGGTAAAAATTCCCAAGAAGGGTGGAGTGATTATAGTTTAACTTTTGTAAGTTAGTAATGCTAATGTCGCTCTTACTTGGCTTAATGGGACTGTAGGAAAAGGACTAGGGCTCAGCGATGAAAGTCCCTCTTTAAGCTACCTAAAGTCGGGAACCCTTACCCTTCCGGGATTAGGAAGAAAGTCAGTGAAAACTCAACATCTTGGCTTTCCAATCTCTCCCAATAACTTATCAGCGAGAACGTATTTCCTATCCTCTTTTATTAAGAAGGAATACTCGAGTAAGTTGTTAATTATTTCACCCACAGTCCCATCATTTATTTCCCTACCTTCTAAAGCCTCTAAGGAGTTTTTAATATCTTTCCAACTACAGCCCTCCTTACAAGTCTCAATTACCCTTAAATACCTTTTCTTATCCCTCCCACCTTCCCTCAAGAAACTACAGAACTCTCTTGTGAGCAATCTCTTTGCATACCTTTTAGTTTCAGAAAAAGCCTTGTCCTCATTCCCGTGTTTTGTGTAAGTATAACCGAAATACGTTAACCAGCCTGGATTTCCTCCGAGTATTTCATACACTTTTTCAGCGTTAGTGAAGTTTATCCCTTGCTCCTTAAACCCCTCCTCTAAGAACTTTATCGCAGTTTCCCTATCAAAAGGAGAGATGTTAATCTCCACGTGAGCCCTCCCGAATAACGGTGAGCCTTCATTTTCTAGTTTAAGGAATTTGTCCTTAACCCTAACTTCGGAACCAGTTATTATAAAACTTAAGTGCTTCAAATTATCAAACGCGTAAGCTATAGAAGGTAAAACGTCATAACCCTTAAGTTTTATCAGTTCTTGTGCCTCATCAATTATTACGTAGACTGTCTTACCCTTTTCTTCAGCCCACTCATTTATTGACTCAAAAATGTCTGAGAGTTCAGCCTTTTCTTTACCCCACTCAAAGTTCAGGGAAACTCCCATTATTTGAACCCCGCTTATGCGGAAATGGGATAAGAGGTCTTTATGCCTTCTTGCAATTCTATTTACCTCCCTTTCCAACGTCTTTATGAAATCCTTATATACGATGTACTCCCTATTCTCAAACTTCCTCATGTCGAGAAAGAGGTATGTCACTTTTAAGGAGTTTAGAACTGACTTTACTAATGACGTTTTTCCAGTCCTCCTCAGTCCGATTATGACAATTAAAGGTGAGTCTAGTGAATTTTTCAATAATTTAATTTCATTTTCTCTGTCAAATATGTCTTTCAAGTTATCTTTTGGTCTAGGGTCAAATAACGTTTTACTTATCCCCTCCTAAGTTACTTATCCCCTCCCAAGCTTTATAATTTACTACATCTCATTACAGCCGAAATAAACCCCTTTATTAAGCGGAACAAAATTACACTCACGCATGACTATTTTACTTATCCTCACTAACATTACCTCCCGAAAAACGTATCAAAAATAAATGATGGGACTGTGGGTGAAATAATTAACAACTTACAAGAGTTTTGTAATACATCAATATCATGAATAGGCAAACATTATTAGCGGGCTTAATAGTAATTACACTAATCAGTAACATAATCTTGGGTATAGAATTATACAACGCATTACATAAACCAAGTCAGCCCATGGGACAAGTTCCCATTAATATTTCTAACTTACAGATAATAACATCAAACAATAGCTTAATACATAATAATGAAACTGTTTCTAAGCAACAATCAAATTCCTCTAAAGCGAACGTTTCCCTTTACCAATTTTCCTTTAAAGTAAAATTTGAAATACATGTAAAGGAGCCAGGCTTATACTTGCTCGGGATTAATCCCACTAATGTTTTCGCCCAACTATACGTTATTTTATACTTTGATGATGGGCAAGTTGCGTCACTCAACCTAAACCATACTACTATAAATGTTACTATAGAGGATAAGGATATCGAGATTACTGGTTATATAACGGGGGAAAGTTATAATAACTTAACTCCTCAGCAAATACTTGAAGATGTTAGGCTTTATATCCAGTTCTTATCTCCCTTAACTTCCTCATCGAACGAGGATGTAAGCTCAGACTTGTTAGTATCTTTAGCTCCCTTAGCCTCCACTTACTTAAAAAATAGTTCACCGTGATAGGGAACTAAGACCTTATATTTCATGTCTATCAGATTATTAAAGGACTCCACAGCCTTTTTATAATCCCAAGAAAAGATCCTCAACGGGGGACTTAAACCGTTAACGTTCCTCACGGCATCACCCGCAATTAGAACCTCACCGTTATAAAGTGCTATATGCCCCTTAGTATGACCGGGTACATGGATTACCTCAAATTCTCCCAACACTTCACCTCCCTTTAACCTTATGTCGATTTCAGGCCTTTCAGCCCTTATTTTATTAATTCTTTCAATCGTTTTTATCACCTCTTCTTTGCTTACCTTCAATTCCTCAACAGCCTCGTTAACACTAAACTCCTTAATTTCGAAATCCTCATCCTTATGAGCGTAAACTTTAGCCTTTGAAATCCTCCTTATAGTTTCAGCGTTACCATAATGGTCTACATGAAAATGCGTTATTACAATATCTGAAATATCCTCAATGCTGTAACCCCACGAGTTTAAATACTTCTCAATTTGGTCGAAATTCTGGGGTAAACTCGTGTCTACCAGCATTAAACCTCCAGAGGGGCCACGCTCTATTATTACGACATTGTGGTTTAATACTCTGCCGAAGAACTCAAGCTCTATTAATTCCAAAACTCTTATCCTTTCAGAGATTTTAACCATCCTTATTCTCACCAAATTTGGGTATTAACTGAAGAGGTGGTTTAACCTTAGGTAAATTAAGTTCTGAAATCCTTTTGTCATCTATAGTTACTACCATTTCAGCGATAGTATCACAATACTTGCATTCCTCACAAGACCTTTCCTCACACCTATTGTATTTAAAGTACCTAAGCCAGTATTGGGGAAAAGCCTTATTATTTACATAAACTTTCTTTAAGATTTCATAGTCTTGAGAATGGCCTATCTTTCGTAAAGCAGTAATCGTAGCCCTACCCTGAACGTAACTCACGATGTCGAGTAGATTACCCTCATAACTCCTTTCAGAATAAGCCTTAACTGCCCTAACTAACCACTCAGTAGTCTTGTTCCTACCAGCTATCTTAAATCTATCAATGCCCAACTCTTCATACAAAATTAGATCCTCCGGCCTTATCCACCTCATCCTAATAATATTGGCGAAATCATTCCTTACCTCTGTTGCACAAAATAGGATTGGGTATTCGAACCATACTCCTTTAACACCATCAGAGGCTGAGAGGTAGGAGGAAACTTGATCATGAGTGAGTTTATACGGGCAACCCCAAAGGCAAGTGTTGTTTACAATTAACTCTAAATCAACCCCGTGTTTCCTAGCGAGTTTTGAAGCTGATTCTAAGAGCTGGAAATTCCTATTTGCGTCCTCATCTAAGATTATAGTATTAGCCCCCAAATTTATATACTCCTCGATTTTTCTAATGTGATTTACCCTAGCAAAAGAAGAAATTGAGACTTCAATATCAGGGTGTTCACTCTTTATAAGAAACAGAAGATAAGGTAGGGCTACAATAAAACCATCAACACCCATATTAATTAGCTTTTCAACCTCATTACGTATTTCAGAAACGTGCCTTTCACTATATTCCTTCCCCCTTAAATTGGCTGAGTTAAGAGTATAGAGAAACTCAATGAACAACACCAATGTGGTTCTTTAACCTCTCATCATCAACTTTAGGTAATATAAATGAAGCCCTCCCGTGTCCAGTTATATTTTCAGTGTGACTGCCGAAAACATATTTTACTGGGTATTTTCTGATCTGTTCTATAAAATTATCATCGAAGTTAGTCGCAACAACCAAACGCATAAAAATACATTACCACTCTAATAAATAAGCTTTCATATCTAGAAAAAAAGATAAAAAGCGTTGGAATGAAAACGATTTTTTGGGAATGAATTCAATTTGAACCATTGTTATATCAACTTAAGGTTAAGAGCATGACCCATTAAGGAGGAAGAAGAGTTTGGCCTTGTATTAAACCCTCGTTGGCTTACAGCAGCCACTCACCTCCTCGCTCCTTCCATGGAGAGAGGAAGTCAACTACTGACCATGGTTATATAAACTCCTACCAAAGTAACTACTGAGCCTACTATCTCTAATACTGTCGGTATTTGTCCGAAGAAGATATACGAGAATATATAGGCGAACACTGGAACTAAAAGTGACCCAGCCCCTGCCCTAATACTCCCTAAGTCCTTAACAGCATTAAACCAAAAGTAAAAACCACCTACTTGTGCTAAAAGTGCTAAGATCAATAGCAAAGCAATGCCATAGAGGCTGATGTTAAAGTAAAATCCTATAGGAGTAATTAAGGCCATAACCGGAAGTGAAGATAATGACATGAATGCGTTTAGTTTTCTCAAGTCCTCGTTTACTAAAAATCTCCTATAGTAAACCGTACCACCGGCCCACACTAAACCTCCTAAGAGGCCTACTAAAAGGCCTATGTTAAATGCGAAAAAAGCTGAAATTGTTATCCCAAGCACTCCCAGTATGACACCAATGACTTCCCCCATCTTCACCTTACTTCCCAAGAAAGCTTCTATGATCACAATGAAAATTGGTTGTGTGTAAATCATTACAGCTATAAGTCCAGGGTTTGGTGATAAATAGACTCCTAAGTTTAAGAAAGTAAGTAAACCGACGAAGTTTAAAAGGCCGTTAATGAACTGTTTTACACCAACGCTTAGACCTCTAGCTAATGCGTAAAAGAAGATAAATCCGACCAAAATCCTTACGAAACTTATGAGCATAGGTGAGGAGTAATAACTAACCAGTTTAGTTAAGGGGTACGAAACTCCCCATACAATAGCTAATGGGATCATCCATTTGACAAAGGAGATTGAAACACTTGACATGAGATATGTTGAGATAGTTCGGCTTTAAACTTTTTTCATCCCTCTTCAAGATATCTGAACAACAGAGAATCCGCCAATAAAAGTAAACCGGCTATTATGAAGTCGATCCCGTAACTTAAGTAATGAGTAATGTAACCGGAGAGTAGAGAACCAACAAAAAGTGAGATACCCACAACCGTACTGTAAACCCCCAACCCCCTTCCTTGACTCCTTTCACCTACTATCTTAAAAATCAGCGTTGTTGATGAGGAGTAAAAGTTAGCAAATGCTATACCAGCAGCCAATGGGTAAAATAAGAGGTTTAGTGAGAAGAAGAGAGATGGAAGAACTAACGGCAGTAAGGCTATAACCCCCACCGAGATGTATGAACTTCCCCTCAAAATTAGTGAGAGATATGCTATCTTCTTCTCGTCTCTGTTTTCCAACATGTTCTCAGCAATCCTAAACCCTATAATCTGAAATATCATACCCACGGTTATAACAGCTAATACTTCGGACTTATCTAATCCCTTAACATATAACCCGGCGGGGTAAACTGTATTAAAAATCCCACTACTTACATAGAATATAATAAGACCTAAGTAAAGTAAGGGGATATAATTAATCGGTTTCATTGAGAGTCTCTTAAAAGAGAACATTTTGAAATGGTGGGGATTGGGTAGGTGGAGGAAGAACAACGGTAAGTGCTTCAATCTAATCATGAAGGACTCCTTGTGGTGGATTATCGCAAGCCTTTCAAAAGTTATTACGGGCTCTGGAATCAGTTTTATCCCAAGTATTAAGGTGATTAGGACTGTAAAGCCTAACACTTCTTCAATCTCGTATATCTTTAAGAATAAGACGAGAAAAGTCGAAGCTATTAACCCGCTTAACATACCTATTGAGGAGAGAAACGAAAACCTGGAGAAAAGTGAACCCCAATGCTTTTTCTCAGTAGATTCCATAATTAACAAATTAAAGGGTGTAGTTGACGCTGTACTCATGAATAACGCTAACGAGTAGTTCAGAGCCAGGGTTTGCACATTATCAGCCAAGGGCATTAGGATTAAAGGGACAGAAACTCCGCCAAAACTCATCAAAATTTGCTTTTTCCTATTCATCCTATCAGCTAAAAAGCCCCATATTATTGATGCTGGGATTAGGACAGCGTTTCCCAGAGAGATTACATATGACACTGTTATAGCGTTTCCGCCTAATGCGAGTATTTGGAGAGTTACTAGGGTCGAGAGCGGACCCGTAGACGCATTAAATGGAACTACTAAGTACATCCACTTCGTGTCCTTATGCTTTATCATTGACTCTAAACAAGAAATTTAGTTTTAAAAAATTTATTGAAAAGTTTAAAACCATTAGGTTTTTATTTAAATGTCGTACTTCATGTCCTCAGCCAACATAGTATGATACCCTTTCTTTTTGCTACCGGTAAGCTTACCCTCATAAGTAAGATTTAATTTTCCATCGCTTGAGCTATCCCTATAGTCTATTACTTTGTTTTATATAAGCTCTTTTTATGTGGGAGTTTTTCTTACCTATATATTCCGACCCACTCAAACTTATTCTTCTAGGTTGAATTTCTTTAAGGAGAAGAATTCGCCATTACATTCTCGCAATAGATACTATGTAGTCTAAATCTAGGAAGTAAGAGTATCAAAATTCACAAACGGAAACCCCATTGATTATACTTCTCTTTTAGAACTCTGGATAAAGCCTTCTAACACCCCTTACTTCAAGTAAGTAAAGTTTTTTATTTTCTACAGCCCACTCGATGTTCACACTCCTCTTAAAGACGTTTTCAACACCTATCGTAATATTACTCACTTTGATAGCATCTTGTTCGCTCAAACTCTCCGTTTTAGCCTCAGCCTTACTTAACTCTACCATTTTAACCCTCTTCTCCGTAAAATCATACATTAATTTCACACTCTTTTCGGAAATCCTTTTGCTCACTAACCCCCTATTCATTTTGCTTACAATATACTGGTCTGGAGTTACAAGACCTTTTGTTACACTTTCCCCCAAACCAAAAGAGGACTCAATATATACGTAATCCGGCTCCTCCGTAACTGGGTGTAAGGAGAAGGCAGTTCCAGCCACTTCGGGGTTTATCATCCTTTGGACTAATAGGGCAACCTTACTCTCATCTTTATTCAATAACCTATAAGCTATCGCCCTAGAGCTGAAATAAGAGGCTATAACCCTCTTAACGCTTTTAGTCAGATCTTCCTTCCCGACGAACAAATCAGTTTCATATTCGCCCGCAAAACTAACACCACTTAGTGGTGAGGTCACTGTAGACCTAACAGCCACATAATTGGAGCCCAGTTCTAAATACCTTTCATGAATTTCATTCTCTATTTCTTCCGGTATTTTGACGTTCATTATCATTTGCCTTATAAACTCACTCTTCCTCTCTATATCGGAGAGGTTGTTAAGGTCTACTGAGGATAACATAGACTTAATTTCATCCCTTATATCGCCCAGTATCTCGTCTACTGCTCTAGACGATATTACAAACCCATTAGGCACGTTAAAACCCATTTTATACAGTTCAGCTAGGTAAGCACTCTTTCTTCCTACAACTGAAATCATGGAGAGGTTAATTTCACTCAAGTTATAAGTGTAAGCCATAGAGTGAACTCCCGTCGCAGATTTAAAAATATTTCGATAAATTTAATATTATAAATAAGCTTAATAATTTAGAAAGACAGATTAAATGGTTAATTTTTAATGAAATCGTGCTTAATACACTTCCATTAAGTGAAAGGTAAAGATCTTAGTTCTCTTTTACGGTTACGGGAGTATAGTGGAAATGACTAAGGAAATAGCTAAAGGTGCTGAAGAGGAAACGCTGAAGTTAGGATAAGAAGGATAAGGGAAACACTGATGCAAGAGTATGGAGAAGTTTAAAATACCTTAATAGATTTAATAAAAGATATTCCGGTAAGACTACATTATTATATCTGGTCTATAGTATTCTAAAACCGGATTCTGGCTACGTGAAAGTGTTCAGCAAAGACCCTAACATGGAGTTAAAGAAAAGTAAAATGTACATGTTAGAGAAACACTTAATATTCTTAGATAACGTTAGTTTAAGGAAAACCTGGAGTTTATAACCTCATTACGACATTTTAATATAAATAAGACAAAAGAATTAATTAGTAGGTTTAATCTTCCACTGGATAAAAACCTTATCAACTGAGTTCTGGTCAGAGGAGGCTATTTAAACTGCCCTTGGCCTTTTCCTCTGAAGCAGACTTATTACTACTTGATGAGCCAACGTCTAATTTGGACTTATAAAACTCTAAGATGATTAAGGAAATGACAAAGGAATACGAAGGTACAATAATTTCAGCTTCTCATGATCAATTACTTAAACTTGTAATAAGATATTATATTTGAGGGCTAAAATAGAGAAAATTGAGACACTCTAAAGGAATAATTTGATAATGAATTTTTAATCTCACTTTTCTCAACTCTTATTCCGTTGTCAACAGTTTCCGATAAACCGTGAAGTTATGCCATTTGATATCATTTAACATTCCTAAATCCTTCTAACGCTATTTTTATAAACTTTTTCCGTTGACATGTATAGGAGGGCCCTACAGAGGAGCAATGTGAGGAGTTTGATGAGGCTCCAAAGTCATGGCAGGGAGCCCGTACTCAAGCGTGTGGGATAAGAGGTTGAACCATGGAATCCCATGAAAGTCTGACCCCTTTATGTACACACTACTTCACCCTTTCCTTATGACTATACACATTAAAGCTTCTCCCCCTTAAGAAACCTATGAGAGTGGCCCCCGCCTCCTCTGCTAAATCTATCGCAAGACTAGTAGGGGCTGATATACCACAAATTATGGGTATTCCAGCCCTAATTCCCTTAACCACTATCTCATAACCTAACCTACCGCTCACTTGAAGTATACCCTCGTTTAGCGGAATCCTCTTATCCATAAGAAGTCTCCCAACGGCCTTATCTACCGCATTATGCCTCCCCACGTCTTCAAACAAGTAAATCAGTTCTCCCTTAAGGGAAAACAGAGCAGCTGCGTGAAGACCACCTGTAATACTGAATGCCTTCTGACTCTCCCTTAACTTTTCTGGTAACGAAAAAATGACTTCTCTACTTACGCTCACATCACTTTTAAGTGTACTGATAATGTAAAGGAAAGTCCTTCCGCAGACACCACAACTCGAATTTACTATCAAATCCCTAGACTTAAAGTCGAGCCTCCTCCTTAACCAAACTTCAATCTCATTCTCCCCGAGCTTCCTAACTTTTCTAACGTCATCAAACTGATTTATTGCTCCTTCGGAATATAAAAAGCCTAAAGACAGCGCCTCATCGTCACCAGGAGTCCTCATAATTACTGCGAAAGTCTCACATTCATCTACACAAACCCTTATGTGTAAAGGTTCCTCAACGGCAACAAAGTCCTCATCCTCGTGCTCACCGTCTTCCCTTACCCTAGTAAGTTTAACCCCCCTTATTTGCACTACCTATCACCTTTAAAAGCTTTAACATCAAGTAAACTCCCCTTCTGACATCTTTATCATTTAACATCCTCAATATGTCTGTAAAAGTAACATCTCCAGTCTCCTCTTTTCCGTTAAATATCGCATAAGCCTCATTAACCACCCTTATAAGGTTGGAATTAGATTCAACGAGAAAAGTCATGTTCTCGTCAAATCGCTCTAAAAACCCCACTATTAGCTGTAATAGCCCGCTCTTCTGTAAAAGTTGTAACATTTTCAAAAACTGGGTTATAGCGTCAGCTTTGGTTAAGAGTTCTTCCACAAGTCTATCAATTGCCTTACCGTCACTCATCACTTATCCCTCCGCTAAAGGCTTAAACTCCTCTCTCCTCCACTTCTTTTCTACCTCTATTCCCAGTTGTCTTCTCCTCTCCTTAACGTGATACCTCCAGTTATTTAAAGGCAGAGGAGATTTACCGTTACCATCACTTATCTTCTCAATAATTGCTACAGTATCCTTGTATCCTGGAGTACCGCTGACCTTATCAACGCCAGTACCAGTGATTAGATTGACAGCCCTTGAAGGGTCTGAAACGTATAAGGGAATAAAAACTTCATTACCCTCAAGTCTGTCACTTACTAACGCCTTAGCTATTATTTCCCTCCCGCTTGTAGACTTAACCATAACAACATCGCCGTCCTTTATCGAATACTTCATGGCTAATTCTTTTGAAACCTCTACGAAAGTCTCGGGGAACTTCTCCCTCAGTCCCTTAACTCTCCTAGTCATATTGCCAACGTGAAAATGTTCTAAAACCCTACCGGAGTTAACAACAACTAGGTTTGGTATCTCTTTAGGCTTAAGTTCTATTGGGTAAAGTGTTGCTTTGCCATCCTCTGTAGCAAATGAGTCAACGTAGAGTAGTGGAGTGTCTTTCCCGTCCTCCTTAACCGGCCAAACGAGAGTATTATAACCTTCAAGCCTTGAGTAACTTACACCGGCAAATATCGGGCATAACTTAGCCACTTCATCCATTATTTCTGAAGGGTGTTTGTAATTCCAGTTAGCCCCTAAAGCGTTTGCCACCATTTGAATTATTTCCCAATCTGGTTTAGATTCTCCCAAAGGTTCCATCGCCTTATAAAACCTTTGTATCCTCCTCTCTGTGTTAACGAAAGTGCCTTCCTTTTCTAGGCTGGCCGAAGCGGGCAATATCACGTGGGCTAATTTAGCGGTTTCCGTCATAAACATATCTTGAACTACTAGAAAGTCAACTTTTTCTAACGCCTCTCTCACAAGTGGTGTACCACAATCCACCATTACCGTGTCCTCACCGACTATATATAAAGCGTGAATTTTACCTTCTAATACTCCCTCAATCATCTGAGGTATTTGTAAGCCCGGCTTTCTGTTCAACCTTACTCCCCACGCTATCTCGAATTTCTTTACAACTTTTTCTTCGTCAAGCCTCTGATAACCCGGTAAGAAGTTGGGCAAACAGCCGAAATCGCTCACTCCTTGAACATTATTATGCCCCCTCATGGGGAAAGCCCCGCTACCAGGCTTTCCGTAATTCCCCGTTATGAGGAGCAAATTAGAAATCATTGTAGAAGTATCTGCACCCCCTAAGTGCTGTGTAACTCCCATACCCCATAATATTACAACTCCCTTAGCCTCATGAATCATCTTAGCTAAGGAGATTATCTTCTCTTTAGGCACTCCGGTGACGCTCTCCACGTAATCTAAAGTAAGGGACTTTAAGGACTCCTTAAATTGTTCAAATCCCTTAACCCTCTTGCTTATAAACTCCTTGTCTTCCCACCCGTTATCAATAATATACTTAGCTACTCCCGCTAACAGTATTGCATCAGTTCCCGGCTTAGGTTTAATAAATAAGTCAGCCCTCTCAGCCATTTCATGTCTCCTAACGTCAATTACAACTACTTTTATACCCCTAACTTTTTGTGCCCTCTTAATCTTACTACCTATTACGGGGTGACTTTCGGTAGTGTTATGCCCTACTATTATTATTAGATCAGCACCCTCAATATCTTTTATAGTCCCAGAATCAGCACCTATCCCCACAGTCCTCCACAAACCTACTGTTGCGGGGGCTTGACAATATCTCGCCGAGTTGTCTACGTTGTTAGTCCCTATTACAGCCCTACTAAGTTTCTGAAGTAAATACGCCTCCTCGTTGCTCATCTTGTCAGAGGCTATGAAACCTATGGAGTCCGGGCCATACTTTTCCTTTATCTCCTTTAACTTCTTAGCTATGTATGAGATAGCCTCCTCCCAACTTACCTCCTTCCACTTTTCACCCTCCCTTATCATGGGCTTAGTGATCCTTTCCTCACTATTTACGAAGTCCCACCCGAATTTTCCCTTAACACATGTGAGTATTCCGTTTACCGGCGATTCTGGCCTTGGTTCCACCTTTAATATTTTTCTCCCCATGGTCCAAATGTCAAAGGAGCAACCGACTCCACAATAAATACATACGGTCTTAGTCTTCCTTATTTTTCTCGCTCTTGCTTCTAATTCGCTAAAGGTCATGAGTAAGCTGAAGTTTTCCTCATTTGTCTCAATTGCCTTGATCATCCTATCCCTTAGGTCTTTCCTCATCCACGTGAAAAGTCCAGCCTCTCCTAACATTGACTTCTCCATCAGCGCATTAACTGGACATACTGTTACACAAGTCCCACAGTTTACACACGAGGAATTCCCTATGGGATTGCCGTTGTCCCAAACTACTCTCGGCGGGTTTAAGTCCCAATTTATCCAAATCACTTCGTTAACCGCAAAGTCCTGGCATGCTTCAACGCATCTACCGCAAAGGATACATTGTGATGGGTCGTAAATGTAAAAAGGCCCAGAATCGTCTACGGGATAAGGCTTATCAACGTAGTTCTGTGAGCTTATGCCCGTTTTTAATATAGCCTCGTGAAGTACGCAATCACCGTTATTGTTATCACAAAGTGTGCAGTACAGTTTGTGATAGTTTAAAATCCTTGTCAAAGCACTCTTTCTCATCCCTTTTGCTCTAGTTGAGTCTACACTTATCTCCATACCCTCTTGAACACTGGTAGAACACGCTCTTACGAGCTTTCCGTTAACTTCAACTAAACACGTGTCACAACTTTCTAAAGGTACTAGCCCTTCGTTAAAACAAATATGGGGTATGTAAACTCCTATCCTTTTTAAAAGTTTCAGAATGGTTTCCCCTTCTTCAGCTTGAAACTCCTTACCGTCTATAAACACTTTCATACCAATATTTTTGTTTTTCGCGTTACGATAAAAACTTACCTTAGTAAATTATTTAAATTATACTAAACATCGCCACTCATCATCGTAAAAGTTTATTTTCTTGTAATACTTTATTATTTTATGAAACTAAAAATTGGTGATCAAGCACCAGATTTTGAAGGGGTAACGGAGGAAGGAAAGGTTATAAGGCTTTCAGATTTTAAGGGTAAATACGTGATTTTATACTTTTATCCTAAGGACGATACTCCCGGATGCAGGGCTGAGGCTTTAAGCTTTAAGGAAAACTTTGGAGAACTAACTAAGCTTAATGCCGTAATTATAGGTGTAAGTGCTGATAGTCCAGAATCTCATAAAAAATTTAAGGAAAAATACGGGCTCCCGTTTATCTTAGTTTCTGACGAAGAGAATAAGATTAGAGAGTTATATGGTGCTAAAGGATTTTTATTACCTCCAAGGATTACTTTCGTAATAGACCCGGAAGGTAAAATAATTCATATTTACTCATCCCAAATGAACCCGACATCACACGTAAAGGAGGCTTTGGAAGTAATCAAGAAGAGGACGGGAAAATGATATTTTTGGCCACTGACGATGGACTTTATTCATTTGAAGATAGACTGGTTAAAATTTCAGAGAGTTATAGTTTGAACGACGGGTTGGTGATTAGGGGAAAAATAATACTGTGTTCTCAATACGATGGAGTAATAGTGGGGAATAAAAGAGTTCTTGAGGAAAGTTGTTGGAGACTCTTTATCTATAACAATGAGGTTTTGGCCTCGATAGAGGGGCCCAGGATATTTAAAATAGTGGATGATAGAGCTAGGATTGTATTAGATTTAACGCCTTTAGGAAGGGAACTGGGCTGGGACTTTTTCGGGAGGGACTCACATATAACAGATCTTTCTTACTTTAAAGATTTAATTGTGGCTACAATAGAGGAGGGGAGTCTCTTGGTTGGGAAATCATTAAATTATTTAAGACCCCTTAACTTCTCCGCTGATTCTCACGTATTACTTTCAATGGGGGAATATTTACTCATAGGAACTGCTGACGGAGTTTATTATACTGAAGACTTAGAGAGGTTTCACAAGACAGTTAGTGGATACGTTCACGGACTTATAAGTGTGAATAACTCAATAGTGGGGCAAGTTATGTCTGAAACACCACTCGTCGTATCCCATGACGGTAGAAGTTGGAGCAATTTAGGCTTAAGGCTACCGAGACCCACTTACGGACAAACTTGCCTTACGAGGAGGGGAGACAAGATTATATATGCATTAAAGTCCCTTTATGAAATAAAAGAGAGATATGTGAAAATTTTAGTACCTTCAATCCCCACAGTAAGGAATGTAAGAGAGTTTTGAAGGTCTAGGGAAATTCTTTTTATCTAGTAACGGCTTTAACTGTCTAAATATAATTTCATAAGATAATAATTTTTGGCATAAAAAGGTAATAACATTACTAACAGTATTAGTTACTGTGATCCTTGAAACCTCACGCTCTAATTTACTTATGAAGAGAAATAAAGTCATTATTAGTAATATAATTAATCGTGAAGTCCTAAGCTAATAAGACAATTTCTATTATTCAATGAATTATAATTCCTAAGTCTCCGTATTTCGAGAGCCAACTAATAAAAAACTAAACACTTTTAAAGGTTTTAAAGTAATATTAAATTGATGCCGAAAGAATTAACACCACTCGAGAAATTACAGCTAATGATTCCCGGTTATAGGGGTTATAAGGTAAAAGATCTAATAAGACAAGACGACTTCTTAGTCAGACAGTCAACTATCACAAAACTTGAAACTGCAATTACCAATATTTCTCATCTAGAATCACAAGTAGCTTCGATGAACCCTTTTTCACCTTATTTAAAGAAGATGGAGTACGTAGTATCACAATTAAGGACTGTTATAGGGCTCATAAACTCACAGCAAGGTGGAGGAGCGGATATATATGCTAGGTATAAAATACAGACTGAGCAACTAGACGAGATAGTAAACAATGATTTACAAATGGTGAGTATAGCGACAGAAATACTTAATTTGTCATCATTACCGGAGGGTATGGATAATATACTTTCATTAATAAACAAGCTTAGGGAAGTCATATTGAATAGAATTAAACTGTTTTATCCACCAGAAGCAAGATAATATCTTTACTAACAAGGATTTTCACTCACTTTACGCACTTTAGAATAAAATCCTTTACCTCCAAATGCGTGAGATATGTTTATAAATCCTCCAGATAATATTATCATAGTGATATAAAGTTGTCAATCACTATTAGAGGTCAAGTAATTTCAACTGAACTGGAAAATGGAACTTCTTTAATGACTCAAGATACGATTATATTTAGGTACCCCAAGGAAAATATAACTTCAAAGTCATTATTCATAGTGCAACCCACCGAGAGGTGTATAGTTATAATACAAGGACAAATTGCAGCTGACCTACCGCCGGGGAGTCACAACATTCAAAGCCCAGCAAACCCACTTTCGGCCTTCCTATCTAAATTTAGGTACAACTCATTACCCTATGACACAGTAGTTTACTTTGTATCTATGACTAGGCACGAAGTTAGGGTAGCCGGAGTAAGCCAAACTGACGATTTAGTACCTCTAGAATATGAAGTGGCGGTTTACTTCAGAGTACAAAACCCACCATTATTAGTCACTAACGTACAGTTCCAATCTCAATACTTCAGGGACTCTGATTTGGCAAACTACATAAGCCCAATAATAGATCAAGAGGTTAGTCAAGTATTAAACCACGTAAAGTTAGTTGAGGTGTTCAAGAAATTCAGTGATATCTCTACTGCTGTAACGGCTGGATTAAAGACTTTCCTTCAAGAAATAGGAATTGAACTAATATCTGTGAGAATAACTAAATTAATCCCCCAGGATCCTGAGTTAAGGAGAATATTACAGCTTAAGGATTTAGGGCTAGAAACAACGGATGCAATAAGAATGGGTTTAGCAAGAATACTTGCTGAAAAGAGTGACCCCTCGAGTGTGAACATGGCACTAGGAGTCCCTTACTTTCCGGAATTAACTACCATAGTCATAGGAGGGTATTACCCATACTTAATGGGTAGCGGTGTACCTTACGGTACCGCACCAACACCACCAACTCATCAAACCCCAACTACAACACCGTCCGGAACTACAACTCCACTACTCCAATCAGTATTCAAGACAGTCTTCGGAGGAGGTGGTAAATGATAAATAGCAGAGAACTCTCGTGGAATATGGCTGCCGGAATTGTTTACTCTTTCATATTAACTTTCCTAATGTTAGTAGCTTATGGTTTAGTTAAACTTTTTTATCCACCAACTACCTTCAGTATAATACCTCTTATTTCGCTAGTTGTATCTCCGGCTTTGGGACTCATACAACTTATATTCTTAGGTTTGGCTGTAGCGTTTGCATTTCCAGTTAGAACTGTAACCGAGAAGAACTCGTTACTCACAATAAGGAAACTCTCAATAGCCGCTACAATAAGTTATTTAGTAATTTCATTATTACCATTAGCAGTCCAAACAAGTTATATACAAACCTACATAGGTCTAGCAATAGCCGCAGATATTATTAACGGTGTCCTTGCGGGTTTTATTGCATCATACTTTTAAGGTTTTTTAGTTCGTAAGTTTCCAACCTAAGCTCTCCCTAAACTTATTAATATGTTTTACAGCTTTCTCTTTTCCCACAACCGATATATCCTTCTATGTATTACTCCCGTAAAAATGCGTAAAGCTTCGCGTTTATAACTTTAGGACTTAAACCGTAATCATATCTTCCTTTAACTCCTCAACTTGTCCCGCATTTTCTATCCCTCTATCGTCAAACCCTCCTACTGAGATAAACTTACCTTTCTTCACTACTTTTTCCGTTCTCAAAAGTCATCCTACCCATAAAAAACCTATCATAAAACTGTCAAGCATCTGCTACTTCTGGTTCAAGTCGTTGTAACCTAGTTTTAAGGGACTTAATAAACGCTAATTAAAACGTACCTTCCTACCTCTTCCGTCGAAATTTCATCCCTATTTTTCACTCTTTCATCAATCTATCTCCTTTACAACTTTACCAGAGGCAGAGCATTAAGTGACGCTCCATAAAGCTTATCTAACAGATACTCTTCTTCCTTTCAAGATCTCTTTACGACTTTTACCATAACAATTGTAATTTTTTCGCAGAAAGCTTAGCTCTAAACTTACTCTCCTTATTCACACTTATTTACGATACAGCATAAGAATGAAGCCCTTAAGATTGTTTCCAACTATTCTGGCTCAAAACAACTTTATTACGTCTTAAACAATATCTATCAACATTGCGTACAAAATTATATCTTATTCGATCCGTTATACATCTACAAAATCCTAAACAGCATAAACGAGTTTTAAATCACTCTCTAAAGACGAGGCTAACGTTATATCTTTAAATCATGAAACAATATCCATGCGACGGGAGATCTTATAAAGGAATATTCTTATTTGTACTTATAACCACTACTTTACTTCATTTAACTCTCTCACTTCCCTTTCATAAGCTTCTATCAAACTTTCTAATGTTACTATCCCCTTGTATTTCCCGCCTTCAACTACGCAAGCCCACCTACTCTTAGTCCTAGCCATTATCTCCCACGCGTCTTCTAAAGTAGAACTTGGCCTCACGTAAGGTGAACCCATAATTACGTATTTCCTCACAGTATCGCTCTTATTAGCGTTTATTAAGTCCCTTAAATATACAATTCCTACGAACTTATAATTGTAGTCTACTACCGGTAAGCTCAGAAAACCCCTATTCGTCATAATTAGAATAGCTTTCTCCACACTGTCGTCAACGAAGACTTTTACGTCATCGAGTTTACACTCCAGAATCCTTACAACCCTCATTATCGGTAATTCATATTCACTTCTATGGGCAGGCGAGTCCTTCCTGGTAGGCACTTGTGCTTGATATATTGTATAATTACCGGAAACTAAGTAGGAAATCGCTACAGCTATCATTGTGCCGGGAAGTAACTGAAGACTACCGGTCATTTCTGTAACCATTACTATTACTGATAATGGAACTTTACCGGCAGCACCGAAAAATGCGGCCATCCCTACTATTACGAATGGTGCAACTGTGGGCGCTAGAGTTGGAAAGAAGTAATGAAATAGCAATCCGACATCGGCGCCTAAAAAAGCTCCTATAAATAAGCCTGGGGCAAAGACACCACCGCTCCCACCACTTCCTATGCTAAAAGCAGTTGCAAGAATTTTAAGTATTGGTAGAAGGAGGAGAAGAGCTATCACGGGCAGTACGGGTGAATAGAACACGCCAAATCTCTCATATTCAGCTAAGTCAATCCAACCGTAACCAGTCCCCATAATCTCTGGGGCAATTAATGCAACCCCGCTGGCAGCTAAAGCTCCTATTATGGGCTTAAAGTAATTATTAATGGGAAGCCTTTTGAAGAGCCCATGAACACCGTAAAAAACTTTAACATAAACTATCGCCATTAAGCCTGAAATTAACCCCAGAACAGCGTAAAAAGGTAAACGCAACGGGTTAAAAGTTTCAGTGTAATAGCCAAATACTGGGGTGAACCCGAAAATAAAACCAAAAATGGCATACCCTATTGCGGAAGCCACTAACGCGGGATAAATTACTTCCGGCTCTAAATCCCTTCTATAAAGTATTTCCGCAGCTAATAATGCACCGCCTACTGGTGACTTGAATATTGTACCAATTCCAGCCCCTATACCTACGGCAACCATTTTTCTCCTATCCTCCGGCGACAATCTGAGCAGATCCGCAACAACAGAACCCACACCGGCGGAAAACTGTGCTGTAGGACCTTCCCTACCAGCACTACCACCGGAGCCTATTGTTATCGAAGAGGCGATTATCTTTACCGGTACAACAACCCACCTTATCTTCCCATGCAAGTAGTGGTAAGCCCTAATTGCAGCATCAGTCCCGTGGCCTTCAGCCTCTGGAGCGAAAGTGTAAACAATTAGGCCAGAAAGCAATCCTCCTAATGCCATTGAAAGAGGGATTAAGTAGTAATTTCCCGGCGAGAATGTGAAAGTCAATGGGTTTCCACCCTCACCTATAGGTCTCGGGTAAGAAATTTTAACAAATTGAAATAGGAAAACATACTCGAAGAAGTGAAGAAGGAGGTAAAATGTGGTAGCCGCTATTGAAGCGATAACACCCATTAAAACCCCTAAGATGAACCACTTCTCGAAATAAGGTAGTGATGATAGTCTGCTCATGTGAGATCCATTATACTAAATAACCAATAAATTTATCTTTTAGAAATCTTTTTTAGTACCTTAATAAGTGATGAAGCAAAATACGGCAAGTCACCTGGATGCCTTGAGGAGATTAAGTTATCATCCTCGACTACTGGAGCGTCAATGTATTCACCTCCCGCAGCTATTACATCGTCTTTTATAGAATAATAAGAAGTCACTTTCCTACCTTTAATTACGCCCGCTGAGATTAAAACTTGAGGACCGTGGCAAATTGCAGCAACCGGTTTCTTCAGTTCGAAGAACTTCCTAGTTAGTTCTTTAACTTCTGGTAAAGTCCTTATTCTCTCAGGCCCTCTTCCTCCGGGTATAACTAAAGCTAAATAGTCCTCTTGGGTTTACCTCTTTAAACGAAATATCAGCAATTACTGAATACCCATGCTTACCGACAATCTTACTCCCCTTCTCCTTTCCAGCGATTATCGGTTCGAAACCCTCCTCTATAACCCTATAAAAGGGGTACAAGAGTTCAATATCTTCGAATTCGTCCCCTACTATAAATAACACTTTCATAAAACACTATTCTCACCGGGGAATAAATGTTTAAGGGATTAGACATAAACGGGAATAAGTAATGCAAGAACGCGTTTGAAGATTTATAATCTCAGACGTGATGCGTTAAGACAATAGGTAAAGAACGGGACGACGAGAACGCACTATAGATTGCTACGTTGCAGAGACTCAGTGAAGGTTAGGGTATTTCTAATGTTTAGCTACCCATCAAGTTTAACGTCACTAAAGAGATAAAACCTCTTTAGGATCCCATTATACCACTTGTCCTCCTCAACCTTTATCTCATGGAGCCGTTTAACCATTTGAGTATACATTTTCTCGTACTTGTCGTGTCTTAATATAATACTCTTTTCAAATTTAATAAAGTCCTTATCTGTAGTTACCACTATTCCGTTGACCATTTTCGCAAAAGTAATTATTTGGCCATCATACTTATAAGGTGCGAGTATTGGTATATAACCTAAAGACTTTACCCTATTTCTACACCACATGTAAAAACCCGACACACAGACGTCAAAAATAAGCGGAACACCCTCGTGGTTCCCTGAGCTTGGCCGGCTCATTGGGTGTCCCTAATACTCCTTCAAAAAGGGAATTTAATAAAGATTACGTTGAGAGCTACTAACTCTCAATGCCTAACTTTTTACTAAACTACTTATTTCTCTGACAAGATAAAAATTATGACTTTAGTAACAGCCTCTGATGTATTATTAACAATTGCTTACAAGTTAACGGAAAGAGGGAATTATAATGAAGCATGTGGGAGGATGCTGAGGCGAGGAGGCAATAAAACTACTAACAATCAAACTAGGACTAATTGAAATGGTTGAAAAGCAAAACACATGGACTTCCTTGATCCTATACAATGATGCGAAGGTATTGGTAGCGGACATAATATATAGAGATCGGCGTGGTATCTTCATGTGTTCGGTTTCCATGAAATGAAGTAGACGTTAAAGGTGTTAAAAACTTATCAACTACTGTCCGTGAACGCCATTTAAGGATGATTAGAAATATAACACTTTAAAGAGTAAATCTTCTAGTGAAATACTTTTATTGTGTTGAAGGAGACTTATTACGCTTATGCGATAAACAGAAAGGGCTGTATTTTATCTTTGAGTACACTAAAAACTTACAGCTCCTAGTACAGAAGTGTGTAGACTCTAATTGTATACAATTAGAGGACTGTATTTCTGAATTAAGGAAATATAAATTTAATTATAAAGAAGCTGAAGAGACCAAAGAAGAATTAAATAAACTAGATAATTTCAGAAAGTTCCTCCAAAAATATAACATTAAAATTTATTTTCTAGATGATAATAGCGTGTTGGACGCGTTAGTATTCCCAGAAATGTATTATTATAAGTATATGGGGTTAGGGGATGAAAAGGAGAGACTTTACTATTTATCTCTTTTAAAAATATGGACTAAAAGATTTCTTATCGCTATGGAGGAGTTTGAAAAATTAAAAATTATCAGATTCCTTTCACATTTAGATAGCCTAGACGGTAGATACGCATGGTGGGTTAAGGATAAATCTGAAGAGCCCGCGACAATTGTTGAGACAGAAAAAGGGAGGGCTTATTTGTGGTTCGGTTATAAAGACTGTGAAGTTTTAATCAAGATCGAAGGAGGAGAAGAAAAGTGTTTTAGCTAGGGAATGAAGGAGTTTAAAATTTACTTGCACATTTCAGTTGGCTCTTTATAAGTTTGCAATCGAACTATTTGCTAGGTGAATTTAGGGAGGGAGTGGGATGGATAAGAGAAAGTTCATTGTTATCGGGTTTATTGCGTAGTCCCTTTTAGTCAAAAAGAATATAAATCAACAATCAAATCCCCACATATGGATGCTGAACAAATTCACATGTTAACAAAAAAGGCTTTAAAAGGAGACTTAGAGAGCCTAAACTCCCTCTTCAATTTCCTAAAGCAGTACAACGACCAACCAATCGCCAAATACGCTATGTATGCTATAGTTTACCAATATATTATGAACAACGTGATAGATTTAGGTAAGGAGTGTGAAACTTGTGGAGGAAAGTGTTGTAAAAGCGGTAATCCAATTCCCGTTTATGATTTCGATTATAAGGAACTTTCAGCTAGGCTTAGGACAGTGAGGGTTGAAAGGTTCGACGGCCTTTATATTCTGAGGAGGCCTTGTCCTTATCAAAAGGGTTGGATGTGTACAATAAATTCCTTTAAACCTTATGCGTGCCTTTCCTATCCCTTCGCTACCGAGGACGAACAAATGGACGTAATTAAAGACTATAAGGATGGAATACCAGACTTTAAAGTTCCGGACTTTTGTATAGCGGGGAAGAAGGTTAAGGAGTTGATAGACAAGGTTGTAGAGAGGTTTAGGAGGGAGAAAGGAAGAGACCCCTTACCAGAAGAGCTATTAAACGAATTTTTAGGGGGTAAGGCGTGAGTGATGAGTTAAGGAAGGAGATGTATATAGGTAATGTGGTAAAGGCGTGGAGCGAAGCCGTAAGATTATATAAGGAGGGGAAGTTAAGCAAAGAGTTCCTTTTGGAAAATAAGTCCACACTTTTACAAAAGCTTTCAGAAAACAGTGAGGCATGGTTTATAGCTTTGGAAATTAAGGATTTACTCTATGAGGATTTAAGAGAGCGTGCACATTACCTTGAAAGGCTTGCACGTACTAACAGTAGGCTGTGGGAGGTAATTTATAAACTCGGGTTTAAAGTACAACCTCCAGAGACGTTGTTGATTAAAGGAAATTATTGGGCCTGGAGAGTTGCATTAAGGCTGAATGTTAAGAAAAAAATAGTAGTTAGGGCGTTAAAGCGAAGCTTAACCCCATGGCTCTTTATACGAGAATTATTAAGTAAAGGTATTATAAGTGACCTAGACGTGGAGGCTAACTTACCTTTCTTATTTTCAAAACTTGAAAAGCAAAGGAGGGCTTGGCTAATTCTTTCAAAAATTTGCAAATATATAAATACTGACGGTGTGAAGGAACGCCTCGAATTCTTCTTTTATAACTTCAATTGTGAGATATTCAAAAGGTTAGCGGAATGCGGGATTATAGACCAAGAATATAGGGGTTACTTCTTAGAACAACTAATATTTAACCCAGAAGCGTGGAAATGTGTCAAATTTGCTGTTGAAAAAAATATTGTTAGCAAAGAAGAGGTTTCAGCTTTTAAGGAATATCTAGACTATTTTTCGTCTATATACCAAGAGTTAAAAAATCTTAACTTAGAAGTATAACGGTGTCGAAAGGCTCTGGTTCTCGACATTTATGCATGCTATTAATTTGCATTTATCCCCTTCACATTCATATAGTCCGTAACCGCTGTAGCAAATCGGCGTTTTCCTAATTGTATATGTTTTACCCATAAGATAAGTAAGTTGCTTAAGTTATTTAAACTTTACTAGTAAACAATTTTCTGATTAAAATGAAAAATTATTTCGCTTAATTAAAACCTGGATCTCTTTCCTCTATGAGGTAATTCCTTTACTATGCATTGATTATTTCTTCTCTATATTAGATAGGCAATTATCTGTTTTGAATAAGTTTTATATAGTATTTTATTAAAATACTGAAGTTGTGAAATACGATGAATGATAAAAGATTCTACCTTTTCAAAAAAGCAGAGAAATTAGTAGCTAACCACAGGTTATTATCATTATTTGTAATTTCAATTGTTCTGATTACTTCTGCTTTATCCATAATTTACTTGTTTACACCTATATTGATTGGGTACCAGAAAACATCTAATGGTATAATAGAATACTTCATAAATTCTATTGACCCCTCCTTTATAATTAAACCATATTTTCACGGAAATCCAGTAAATGCACTGATTTCCGTTTATGTTAACTTACCTAATAGCATTAAGTTCTTCGAAGAGTATTACGGTAGCTCGCTGGTAATTCCCTTTTCCTCACTAGCAAATTACGTGAAACCTTGGAATAGATTTAAGGACGTGAACACATCACTATTAGTATTTGTAACTTATAAAATGAATAATAAAACGTATAGCACTGCGGAAGAAATAATGTATAACCCGATGTGGATATTAAATGACAAGCCGATACAAATAATTTCAAAAATTGATATACCACAAGAAATAATAAACATAAACACTACACAGATTATAAACAAAGTAAGGCAAATAAGAAGTGCTATAATCAAAAACACATATCATGTATATTGCTATAGTTGTGGAGCTGGAAAAAGCCATCCTTTTATAGTAAATATGAGTACTGAGGGAGTAATAGAACCAAAGGTACCTCCATTCTATCAGTGTCTTCCAATAGTAAATATTACATACTTTTACAACCTTTCAATACCATTAAACTGGGTAACAGTAAGTAATAACGTGAATAAATATGATAATTACCAGTGCATTATGCTCGCTACATCTCTCTCTGGTGAAGTGAGTTGGTATGCTGTGAGTAATTCCACTTATGTCGGTGGTCCTTACATAGGAGTTTCGTATTCGGCAAACGTTAACTGGGTTATTTCGTTTGGAAAATCTGAGTCTTTTCTCTCTGAATTAGATTATCCCACATTGTACATATATTATAATGCTACAATAGCCGTTGTTACTTATCAAGTAACGCCTAAGTATTATGTTACTGTTTTTGAAGTCCTATGGGCTAATCCCAATAAAATCGGTACCTCTGTTGAAACAAGTAATGGTGATTCTTGCGTGATATTCACTACTTCAAACGGTAAACATTACTACATTCTTCCAATTGGGAACGGCAGTGTCACATACTTGTTTTACCTATTTAACGAAACGAACCAAATACCTAAAGTAGTTCCTTACGGTTACGGATCATGGAATAATGGGATAATTAGTGTTAAGGGGGAAATGGAAGTAGGTGGGATTAAATATATTTACTTTACTGGAGGCTATTTAGACCATTACGTGAAAAACGATATAGTCGCTGGGGTATTATTTGATATTGTCGACCTTGTACTCACTTTAATCTTCCCAGAATTAAATGTGGCAATAGATGCTGGGTTAACTATTATAGTAGACTTCGTAGACTATATGCTCTTCAGTAGCTATACTACGGTAGAGGATTATTTTGCGAATACTTTTACATTTATAGACTTTACAAACTTTAGCAGTGGGCAAATCTACGTTAGTTTCTTGAATTATTCTGTTAACGTAGAGACGCCTCTATTAGGTTTCTTCTTAAACTATTCTACATACTATAATGGGTGAGATGATGGAAAGACTATCAATTTTCTATGTCATTTATGTTATCTTTTTCCTCTCGATTTTCCTTGCATACGATTTATCCGCATTTTTAACGGTTAGCCCCTTACCCACTCCCAGTTTTCTCTTTTATACTCATAACACTTCATTATTCTTCCTAGATGCTCAACTAATTGGGATCCCATCACTCTTTGTTCTCTTATACATCTTAACTCGTGAAGGCTACATTATGATTCTAGTGGTGATGTATTCAACGGTTCTTATACTCTTTATTTTCCTCCATAACATTATAATGCTAATTATTTTCGGAATAGTTGCAATGTGCTTATTCCTCTCAGTCGTTCCACAATGCGATTCTTTAATAAGTAAGGTATTATGGGGAATTTCTTCATTTTACCTTTTAGCGGAATTTTTCACTCCTTTTTCAATAGTACTACTTATACCTAGTTTTTTCGCTTCTGGAATAGAAATACTTTCTAGTAATAAAGAATAGTAGTCCTCCCTATTATTAAGTAGAAAATCTATAAGAATAGCTCATAGTTGGACAATTAGTACAACTTGCTTGATCTAATATATTTTCACGAACCTTAACTTAAAATTCATGAATAAATTAACTAAGTGTATACCAGTATCAAACTACAAATCTAAGTTTACGCAAATGCCAACCTTATTTTAATATATGAACAAAACACCGTGTTTAGCTTAAACCATACGCGGCGGAGAAAGTGAAGGGAAAAAATTGTTAATTAGTTAAAAAAAAAGATCACTTTATAACAACCCTCTTAGACTTACCTTCCCATCTAGGTAAACCGTTGACGAATTGGATTACTGGAGTAGCAAATGCAACAGCTTGAATTTCAGCCACAAGCTTACTCCTCAACTCTTCAGAAGGCTTATCAGTCTCTACGAGGATTTCGAACTTTGCCGGCTCTTTAGTGATAACTATTTGATACTCCTTAACCTCAGGATATTTCATCAATACCTCATTTATCGCAGTAGGGTAGATTTTAACACCTTTATAAAATATGACATCATCAACTCTCCCCTTTATGATCTCAATAGTCGGAAACGGAATATCGTCATTACTTTCCTCAAGCTTGGTTATGTCCCTAGTCCTATAGCGAATTAACGGCATCCCCTCCCTGGTCAAGTGAGTTATAACTAACTCCCCCTCCTCACCCTCACCAACCCTTTCACCGGTATCAGGGTCTATAATCTCCACGTAGAAGTGGTCAGTCCAGATATGCATCTTCTTATGCTCGTCATAAGGACACTCTTGTGCAACACCGGGCCCTATTGCCTCTGTAAGGCCGTAGATTTCCCGAGCACTCCCTCCGTGAGCTGTTAAGCCCAACTCTTTATCAATCCTATACAGCATTTCAGTAGTCATTGCCTCCGCACCCGGAATTGCTAATCGTAAGCTTAAGTCCTTCTCCGAGTCAAGTCCGGCCTCCTTAATTTTTTCTGCAATATAAAGTTCATAAGACGGGGTACCAGTTATTACAGTAACTTTGAACTCCTTAAGGGTCTTCACTAGTGCTTCAGTCCTACCCGTACTCCACGGGATTACCTTTGCCCCTACCTTTTGTATTCCCATATGAAGACCTATTCCTCCAGTAAAGAGACCGTAACCATAAACGTTAGCTACTATATCACTTCTAGTAACTCCAGCAGTTCTTAAACTCCTAGCGACTAAGTTTGCCCACAGCTCAATATCTGAAGCGGTATAAGCACCTACTGTAGGGACTCCGGTAGTCCCGCTAGTCATATGCCAACCTACTATTTGGTCTAATGGTACTGTTAAGAAATCCCCTCCATAAGGATATGCGTATTTCCTCAGATCGTCTTTTGTAGTGAAGGGTAGCTTTACTAGATCGTCTGGCGTTTTTATATCGTCTGGTGTTAAACCCCTCTCCTTAAAAACCTTATGATAGAACGGACTTGACTCAAATACTCTCTTAATAGTCCTCCTAAACCTGAACTGTTGAATTTCCTTTATCTCCTCTTTAGTTAATGATTTGGGGTCTGTCTCGTCATACAAAATCATTCTCTCACCCCACATAAAACACGGTTACCATCAGAGGTGAGAGAGACCTTTGCCCCTACACGGGGCTTCCCAATAACCCAACACATTAAGTCTACGCCCTTCTCAGTCCTAACAATCCCTATAGTGTAATCCTCATATTGTTCAAAACCTTGAGGCTTTTGTTTAACAATACTGTAAGTCATTAACTCTCCCTCTTTGCCTACATTAAACCATTCCATATCTGAAACCATACACTTTGGACAATCCCTTTGGGGCGGGAAATAAACCGTGCCACAATGTTTACACTTAGTTCCTAAAACTTCTCCTCTCTTTAAACCCTCCCAGAACGGCTTATATAATTCTTCCGCCGGGAGAGTATATTTTAAGATTAAGGGAATTCCTTCCATAACCATCACCTATTATAAATAAATACGTAAGCGTAATGCCCAGTACCCCCAACATTATGGGATAAAGCAACATACTTCTTAAACGAGTGCTGTACTGGGCCAGCTTCCTCCCTCAACTGTTTAACTATCTCATAAGCCATAGCCACCCCAGTGGCACCTAATGGGTGGCCTTTAGCTTTCAACCCCCCGAAGAGGTTCACCGCGACTTTACCGTCCTTTTCAGTCTGTCCTTCTCTAAGTAAAGAAGAACCCTTACCCTTTTCAACGAATCCTAAATCCTCATAAGCCATGATCTCGGCAATTGTAAAGCAATCGTGAACTGTAGCGTATTCTATGTCTTGCGGAGTATAACCACTCATTTTATAAGCCATATACGCAGCGTCTCTAGCAGCCTTTAACCCTACCCATTCTCCTCTCGCAGCAATATAGGAAGTATCACTACCATAACCCATTCCCCTAATCCAGATAGGGGTGTCTATCTTCAGTTCCCTAATCTTCTCTTCAGATGCAATTATGGCGGCTGCAGCACCATCACTTATTGGGGAAGAGTCAAGTAACTTAATAGGCCACGATACTACCCTAGACTTTAAAACGTCTTCAACCGTTATCTTGTTCCTAAAGTGTGCTTTTTCATTATAAGAAGCGTATTTATGAGCCTTTACGGCCGCTAAAGCCATGTCTTCCTCAGTGGTACCGTATAAGGCCATATGTCTTGTGGCATAAAGTGCGTAATAAGTAGGGAACGTTGTACCGTACATGTGGAACTCCCAATAGTAATTTCCACCCCTACCGCCTATCGCTAATGAAGTTGCAGTATCAACTTCTGTCATCTTATCAACTCCTATTACTAATGCAATATCAACCATTCCAGAGGCTACAGCATTTACTGCAGTAAATATTGCAGAACTCCCAGTTGCACACGCTGCTTCAACTCTTATAGGTGACTTCCCGACAAGCCCACAATACTCTGAAACTGGAGGTGCGGGGTAAATTTCTGTACCCCTATAAGCAGTGCTCCCTATAACTGTCAGTTGAATGTCTTTTTGCGTTAAGCCCGCGTCTTCAAAGGCCTCTTTAACGGCCTCCCATGCTAGTTCCCTTACTGTAACATCTTGCCTTTTTCCGAACTTGCTCATCCCTACTCCGATGATGCCTACTCTTCTGTTCACAATTAAATGTTGTTTAAATAATTTAAATATTTTATTGTAAACATGCTTTTCTAATGTTGGACTATAAATGAATTAGAGTATGTAAGATCTATTTTTACTCAACACGCTGAAAATTTGATACTAGTAAGAAATAAAATCTCCTTTTCAGAGAGAAGATTGATGGGGGCAGAAGTTATAGTAGAGGATAAAGGAGATAAAATAACTCTAATAACCCTAAATAGACCGGATAAGTTAAACGCAATGAGTAAAGAGCTAAGGGAGACACTCATAAAGGCTATTAGGGATTTTAACCGTAACCCGAACAAAAGGGTAGCTGTAATTACTGGGGCCGGGAGGGCTTTTACTGTAGGTGCAGACTTATATTCAATGAGTGATGACCTAGCAGAAGATTTAAGGAGTTCGTTCCACGTGATAATAAAGGAAATAAGATTTTCACCTAAGATATTCATCTCAGCTGTTAAGGGAGTTGCGGCTGGGGCTGGGATAAGTTTGGCATTAGCAACTGATATAAGACTTACAACGAAAGACACTAGGTTTGTTACAGCGTTCCATAATATAGGCTTAGCCCCTGACAGCGGGTTAACACTTATGATGTTGAGACTGGCTGGAGTAAAAGCAGAAAAATACTTATTATTAGGAGGAGAATTTAACGGGGAAGAGGCAGAAAAGCTTGGACTTTTTGAAACCGTAGAAGACCCGTTAAAGGAGGCACTGGACAGAGCTGAGAAAATAGCAAACGGCCCATTTAAGAGCTATTCTGCGAGCAAAAGACTAATTAACCGCGTGCTTTACCATGATCTAGAGGAGTTCCTCGATTACGAGGCGGCAATGCAGGGGGCTTTAGGTAAGACTAAGGACTTTAACGAAGGTGTTACCGCGTTTAAGGAGCGCAGAACCCCGGTATTTAGGGGTGAGTAAAGTGGCCGGGACTGTACTTTACGAGAAAGTAAAGGACATAGGGATTGTAAGGCTTAACAGACCCGAAAAACTAAACGCGATTAATATGGAAATGGTGGAGGATTTCGTAGAAGTTTTTAACAAAGCAGAAAAGGAGGGAGTAAAAGCGGTAATCGTGACCGGAAATGGTAGGGCTTTCTCTGCTGGTGCGGACGTAAGTGAAATGTTAAACATGAGTATAGAAGAGGTAGCGAGGAAAGGGCATATGCCTATGTGGGAGAGACTGAGGACTTTCAGAAAGCCAGTAATAGCTGCTATTAACGGGATAGCTGCTGGTGGAGGGCTTGAGTTAGCTATGGCTTGTGATATGATTATAGCAGCTGAGAGTGCACAGTTTGGTCAACCAGAAATAAACCTTGGGATAATACCCGGTGCTGGTGGGACTCAGAGGTTAACAAGAACCGTGGGAAAGTATAAGGGCATGGAACTTGTCTTAACCGGTAAGTTGATCTCGGCATGGGAGGCCTACAAGAGAGGGTTAGTGGTTAAAGTAGTACCAGATGAGGCTTTAATGGATGAGGCTATAAGACTAGCTAGAGAGATCGCTTCTAAATCCGGATTTGCGGTTGAACTCGCTAAAGAGGCTGTTAACAGGGCTTTAGAGACTGCATTATCTCAAGGGTTAGATTTTGAGAGGAGGCAATTTTACGTGACTTTAGCCAGCGAGGACGGAAAAGAGGGTATGAGGGCTTTCGTAGAGAAGAGAAAGCCTACTTGGAAGACCTGACCATTTATATGAATTTAAATTTTTTCTGTCTGATAATATTTTATGAGCGTTAGGAGGCTTCAAAAAATAAAGGGTGGCAGTTATATTATATCTGTCCCCAGTGAGTGGGTTAGGAAAAACAACCTTGACGTGAAGAGCGAATTAAAGGTCTATGAAGTTTATGACGGGTTAAAGGTTAAGCCCATAAAGGACATTAAGGCGGAAAAGGTAATCGAGTTTAACGATTTAGACACTACATTATATCTGGTCTCCGTATATTACATGCAAGGAATTTCTAAAATAGTAATTACTTCCAAGTCCCCTATGAGTTCTGAAGTTAAGAAGAGATTAAGGGAGCTACAGCTGACTCACCCGGGCCTCGAGATAGTCGATGAAACGTTTAACTCGGTCACCTTTAATGTGAACTTTAACGTAACTACGGACTTAAACTCCCTAGTGAGAGGTTATGTTGAGAAAATAAAGAAGATTTTAAATGATGCACTAGTCGTTCTTCAAGATCCTAAAAAAGAATTAAAGGAAGACTTGATTTATAGGGCTGACAGTTTAATTAAAGACTATAGGGGTATTATAAGGAACATAGCTCTTGGAGTCCAACTGGACGATGAGTATAACTTCAATCTTCCCTTTAAAGATCTTATCCTTTACGCCATATTTATGAGGGATTTGGGCAGGTTTGTAACCCATTTTAAGACCTTCATACAACTAGTTAATGACGAGGGCGCGTTAGTACCTTTCAGTAAAGTTGTGGAAATGTTTAACAAGGCAACCGAGATGTTCTTTAACGAGGATTTGAGCAATATTCAGTGGCTGAGAAACACAATATCAGAATTAGAGAGTGCATGTAGCATTACTGAGGCGTGCAAGGAGTTGGTTAGGATGGCAAGCTATTGTATAGCTATAATGGACGATAGCGTTCATAAATCAGTAAGGATTGTCTGACGATAAATAAATAGTTTAAGTATCATTTAATTGTTTTGATCAACAATTAATTAGTAATGAAAGTTTATATATTCCCAACTCGAAAGAATATTTGATGAGTGGAAAGGATAAGTATGCAAATTTAAATTTTGAAGAACCACCAGACTTCCCGCCTAACAATGTATATCCTCCAAGCTGGAATTTCGATGAGGATAAGGCATGGCAATTATATAGGAGGGCTAAGAGAGAACAATGGGATGAAGAACAAATAAACTGGAGTGAAGTAAAGGAATGGGCTCAAGGTCTTGACAGAAAACAAAGACTTGCGATAGCCTACTGGTGGTCTTTATTATCAACGTTTGACAATGCCACTCCAGTATTCGCTTATGCAGTGGTTAAGGCATTTGAACAGCACTTGCCCACTCCGGTTAAGGGAATACTAACTACAATAACTTATGACGAGAATAGACACAACGTTATGTGCGGAGTGGGTATAAATTCCGTTTTACCAGGCTTTCCATATAATTTTAAACCGCAAGACGATTTGGAAAGAAAGGCAATGCTTAATGTTCTGTGGACTTGGTGGAATGGGTCTAGGTATTGGAAAGCATATGTTGAAGCTTACAATAAGTACACCTTCGATGTATTATTTACATCTTTCATGATGGGCGAGGCTGCTGCAACCACTGTCTTCTCTACAATGTCTAAGGGGGCTAAGTTAAAGGCTTTCCAAGAACTATTCAGAAACACTACTGTTGACGAGACTAGACATTACGCATTTACTCATCTGATAATGACACAGAACGCTGAAAAAATGGATGACGAAAGGAAAAAGTTAGTTACCAAACAAGTGAGGGCTGGTTTCGTATTCCTCTCTCTAATAACTTACCTACCTCCTAAAGATTTCTGGAAGTTACCACCGTGGTTCGTCGAAGTTCATACTAAAATGGAAGATATGGCTAGAGATGCGGGGTTTTATATACCAACAATTAAAGAGAAAGAAGAAGCGTGGAGGAGTGCCGTGATTAGGGTCGGTGCTTCGTTAAAGCGTTACGGAATTAAGATGCCTGCTATCCCAGAATTAGGTATTTCGGGTGAAGAAGAAATACCGGATTTGGAAGATACTGATATTATCCCGGTGTTTTAGATGAAAGTTGCAGTAATAGGAGCAGGGGTAATGGGGCACGGGATTGCCGAGGTTTTTTCTATTTACGGTAATCAAGTTTTTTTATACGATAAATTTGAAGAGGCTTTGAAAAAAGGTTTAGAGAAAATTAAGTGGTCTTTAGACAAACTTTATGAGAAGGGCAAGATCAGTGAAAAACCCGAAGAGGTCATGGGGAGAATAACGCCAATAAAAGAGCTCAAGGAAGTTAAGGGGAGTGAGATAGTAATTGAGGCTGTACCGGAGAACTTTAACTTAAAGGCTGAGGTTTTTAAAGAGGTGGAAAAATATGTTGATGGTAATACAATAATAGCGACTAATACTAGCAGTTTACCCATAACCGAGCTCTCACAAGCCCTATTAAAGAGGGATAGGTTCTTAGGGTTACACTTTTTCAACCCTCCAGTTCTGATGGGTCTAGTTGAAGTAATTAGAGGGGAATATACTTCCGACGAGGTCTTCGCTAAGGGGATTGAAATAGTCAGAAGCATTAGTAGAGAGCCTATCCCGGTGAGGAAAGACGTGATAGGATTTGTCGTGAATAGAATACTTTTTAGGATATTCACCACTGCTTGTAGACTTACAAACAAATATACGATTGAGCAAATTGATAGTACTGCAAAACATATATTAAAGTTCCCTATGGGGATTTTCGAACTTCTTGATTTCACTGGAATTGATACGAATTATTTAATTAGTAAAGAGGTTATGAAGAGAGGGTTCGATTTCACTTGCCCTCAGTTAGAGGAGTTGTATAAGAAGGGTTATTATGGGAGTAAAAGCGGTAAGGGATTCTACGACTGGTCCAAAGGCAGACCGGAAATCAAGTTCTTACCGGGCCCTACACCGCAAGAACTGTTAGTCGATGCTGTGAAGGAGGGCAGATGGTTAGTTGAAAACGGGGTCTCCACAGATGAAGAAGTTAACAAGGCTACAAGACTGGGCTTAGGATGGCCAAAGGGGTTGTTTGATTACGCTAAGGAATACGGTTTATAACATGAGAGAGATTTCTAGGTCAAACAATAACTAAGTGATTCTGTTATAAATAATGAGTAAATAAAAATAATTATCATGTTTTATACCCATTTTTATTTCTGTAGACCGAAAGGAATAAATATTAAATTAAGGATAAACTAATATAATGAGTTATCCACCACCTTATGGAAGTCCGGGAGGATATCCGCCACCCTATGGTGGAGGCTATCCACCGTATGGTGGGGGATACTCACCCTATGGTGGAGGCTACCCGGGAGGATATCAGCAATCGATGTTTAATGTAATGATGTGTTCACAACCGGTGGGTCTAGGTGGACAGCAACAAATGATTCCAATACAGAGACCTATTGACTTAAACATGGTAGTACAACAAGTTGTAATGTATTTGATGGGCCAAGGTTTTCAAGTTTACCCTTTCGTCGGACAAAATATGGCAGTCATACAAGCACAACACCAGAGCTTCTTGGGATTTATAACTGACTCTAACAAGGCTTATACCATTAGATTATGTGAAGGACCGAACTTCGTAATGGTAGAAACTGGATTTACAAACTTAATGCAAGAGTTATTACCATTACTCGCTACCGGAGGTACAGCTGTAGTGGGTGATGAGGTATTACACAATAAGCTATTAGAAGGTCTAGGACTGTTAGGTTCAGGAATAGATGTTTATAATTTAATAAAGGACTTCATGCAAGAGCAACAGATAATGAACACTGTTATGATGGCTGTACAGATGGCAGAATCCATGGCTCCGCCTTATCCTCCACAGCCATATGGACAACCCTACGGTGCTCCTTACGGACAACCATCAACTTATCCCCAACCCATGCAAAGGCCAGCCCAGCAACCTACAACACAACAACCCGCGACACAATCTACAACATCACAATCGCAAAGTGCTACACAGTCCCAAACACAAGCTAAGACGATTAAGTGTTGGAACTGCGGTGAGGAAGTACCAGCAGATTCCAAATTCTGTCCCCATTGCGGTGCGAATTTAATGCCGGTTAAGTGTCCAAAATGCGGCTATGTTAATAGTCCAGGTGCTAAGTTCTGTTCGAATTGCGGTGCACCGTTACAACAAGCTCTTCCACAAACTCAACAAAAATCATAGTCAAAAAGGAATATAAGTCAGGTTTTTGTAATTTTATTATGGATTTCTGTGAAGCTTTAGAGAAAGTATTAAAAAGTAATATAATTTGGGTGGAGGCCCAATCTTGTTCTGGAGAGAGTGTTATGATTCTCAAGGCGGGTTGTAAGGGTATAGAAGACCTTTTCTTCCATTCTTCACCAGTAAAATTTATCTCTCTTTTCTCTGAAGAAAAATGCGGTAGGGAATTACTAAATGAGGTATTAAATTCAAACGATTTCATTTTAGTAATTGAAGGTGCACTTCCCCAAGATCCGTCTCTGTGTAGAATAGGGGACTTCACATGCAGTGATCTAATTCAAAAATTAGCTGAAAAGGCAAAGGCTATAGTTGCTGTAGGCTCTTGTGCTGTTAACGGTGGGATTTTAAGGGAAAGTGGCGCTAATTCCTTTGGTGTTAAAGATTTAATAAAAGGGAAAAAGGTTTATGAGGTACTAGGGTGCCCTGCATCGGACAGAATGATAGTCGCGGCAATGTATTACGCTCTCAGTGGTGGTGGAAGTGGTTGAGCTTGACCTAACCCCCATATCAAGGATTGAAGGCCATCTAGCATTAAAAGTGAAGATCGAGAACGGTTTCTACACTGATGCAAAAGTCACTGGGGAAATGTTTAGGGGTTTTGAATTACTTTTAAAAGGTAAGAACTTGAGCCTAGCACCCAATATAGCCGGTAAAATTTGTGGTGTCTGCGGGGCTACACACACGCTCGTTTCGATAGAAGCTTTAGAGATGTTACAAGGGCTATATCCAACGCCAAGGACAGTACTGTTTAGGAATGTTGCATACGCCCTAGCAGACATTATGTACAATAACGTTGTCGTGACTTTCATCTTTCAGGGGATAGACTTCTCGTCACATCAAGTGCCAAAGAATGAGTACGAAAGAGGTAAGGAGACTCCTTGCGAGTATAAGGATATCCACGGTTTTCAGAAAGTCTCAGATATAATTGACGAGCTTTACTTCGGTAAGAGTATATTTAAAGACGCACTCAAGTTACAGACGGACTTAAGGAACTTAGCCACACTCATTTGGTTACGTTATCCCCAACCAATTAGCATGAAACCCGGTAGCATAAACATTAGGGATCAAGAGGCTATAAATAAGATAAAGAAGTACTTGAAGGAGGATAAGTTAATTGATAAACTCCTTTACGTAACCGCTGAACTGAGGGAGTTTTATAAGGGGGTTTACAAAGATATAGGCCCAAACTTTGTAACATACGGCCTCCTTGAGGATTATTCTTATAACGCAGATTACGAGGAGATGAACAAATGGGCTGATAAGAGGTTTATTCCTCCGGGTTTAGTTAAGAACGGAGAGCTGATTACTGGGAATTTAAGGGATATATTATTAGGCGTTAGGATTTTCACTGAAGGTACTTCATATGATGAGTGGGAGAAAGAGTACGATAAAGACTTAATGGGGAACCAGTTAGATACTCACCACCCATGGAATAGGGAGACTAAATTGAAATCCAGGGAGAATTTCATACCTAAAATCGTTCAGATAGATTTTATGCCAACCACTGGAGATATTGCGAGACTCTACGTTTATAGGGTTAGGAAGGGTAAGATTAGGGCCTTGGGATATGAATGGGAGTACAGAAGTAACGACGTGATAGAGAGGACTTTCGCTAGAATGTTTACGGTAGCTTTATTAAAGGAATACCTATTAAACGTTGAGGAAGTTAAAGGAGATACAAACCCATTGAAGGGAAAGCCGTATTGGATGGCTGTAGGTGCGCATGACGCTCCCAGAGGTGCTAATGCCCATTGGGTTATAGGTGAGGGTGATAAGATAAAAAGATACCAAATAGTAACACCAACAGATAGGAACTTTTCCCCCGAGGGCCCGGTAGAACAGAGTATAATTGGACAAAAAGTAACGGATTTAAATAGAATTGACTTAGACGCATTAAGGGTTGTCAGAAGTTTTGACCCGTGTTCGGCCTGTGCCGTTCACGTGTTTAAACCGTAAATTGAGGCTTTATTCGCTCCTATACGGAGTTAGAGTTTCGTGATGAGGGCTAAGCTCGCATAGTCTGAAGAGCTTTCATTAATCTCTAATTAAATGCCATACCCCGTTACCCTTAGCACATAAGTCCTTATTAGCGTCAAAAGCCTCAACCTCAACATACGCATATCTCTTAGTCTCTTTAACCACTCTGCCTATGAAAGTAAAAGGAGAGTCTCTCATATATTTTAAGAACACTATATTGAACTGCAAAGTATAAGCGTCTTTCACGTCTAAAGTCTTAACGGCGTAACTCCCAGTGTAATCCATCGAGGCAAAAATTATTGCCCCATGCAATATTCCCCCGATCCTAGTTAGATCCTCTTTGTACTCTAAGATAGTCTTAGCATATCCCTTTTCTACTTCTATAAATTTTAAACCCATAAACCTAAACAAGCTTTCATTTTCCGAGAGCAGTTTATTAAACTCCTCCTCTCTCATAGGTAGACTCTTTTATCTCCTACTAAAAAATAATTGTCACTAAACAAACGATTTCTTTCAATTTTGAGATTTCAAAGATAAAAAGTTTATAAGTATAAAATGAGATAGTATATAAACTCTATGTTCAGAAAAATCTTAGTAGGATTTGATGGGTCAAAGGAATCGATGAAAGCACTAGAAGTAGCTATAAATTTAGCTAAGGCTAGTAACGGAAAAATTAAGGTAGTAGAAGTCATAAGGCACGAGCCTGCAATAGAAACTTATGTTAAGGAGAACATAAGGGATAAAGAGAAGATCATAAAGCATAGAGAAATGGTGATAAAACTCTCTCAAGAGAACGGGATAGAGATTGATTACCACGCAACTTACGGCGACCCCTCATTAGTTCTCTCTAAAATAGCGGAGATGGAGGATTTCGACCTAATAATAGTGGGGAAGAGGAAAATAAGGGGGATTAGAAAAGTATTTACAGAAAGCGTATCAGTAAACCTGGTTAAAAATACGAATAAACCAGTTTTGGTAATTATTTAAACATTATGTGTGCGTTGTTTTAATATTTCACCTTCTCAATACAATATCAGCCTAGCCTTCATCCTAACAAAAGGTAAATATGCTCCATGCTCATCGTCAACATAAACGCTCATCACGTCCTTAGTTATTGCATCTATAGTAAGAAGTTCTTGTAGGGGAATTGCCACTTCCCTTACGTAAACCCCACCTTGATTAAGTTTAATAACGCTCTTGGGAGTTATCCTAACACTGTTCCCCACAATCTCGTCAGCTTTAACGCCTTTCACTAAGAACGCGTCCTTTTTACTTTCCTCCATTAACTCACTTAGCTTCCAATCCCCCGACTTCACGCTTAAAGTAAAGTAATCCGGCTTAGGCAAATCACCTCTAGCATTACCAGTCTCTCCAAAACGAGTAGTTAAAGTCCCTAAATATGATGTAACGTACCCATCCCCTATCAGTTCTTTCTTTTTAGTCTTTACCCCCTCATCATCAAAGGTTGAAAAAGCCGGTGAAAACTGATAAAGTGGGTCGTCATAAATAGTTATTTCTCCCAATACCTTGTCACCTATCTTAAAATGAGGAGTATCACCGTTCAAGAAATGAATAACAAAGTAATGTAAGACTTTAGCGAAGACTTCCGGAGAGAGGATAACGGTTTGCCTCCCGCCTATCTCATAAGATTTAGTAACCCTCTGATTTACTTCCTGGCCCTTTAGGAACTGCATAACATCCTTTATACTCTTAGGACTTCCAGTATACACATACTTCTCGCCGTTCACTGAAACATAGTTTATAACTTTCATCTCAACACATTCGTCAATCTGCCTTACCACCTTTTTAACAGTTATTGATAGGCTCATGTTAAAATCAACTTCTAACTGCACACTATCGTTGAAAGACGGGTGGGTAAATGAACTGCATACCTCAAACTCTTTACTAGGCTCTTCTCCACTACTCTCCCCCATAACCCATTTTCCTTTGATTAAAGACCTAGTAAATTGGTACTCATATGAATATGTGTAAGTTACATACCCTTTTTCATTCATCTCAAGTCTGGTTATTTCATAACGATTCTTTACCCTCTGTAACACAATATATACTCTATCGGAGGTCATAAATAGTTTAACATTAAAGGCTTAAATTATTAGAAATCGAGAATAAAATTATGTGTGATTATGCTATTATAAAGGTTGATAGATTTATCAAAAAAGGGGCGAGCAAAATAATTTTAGTCTCTAGAGAGTTTTTTAACAAGCTTTCCACAACAACCTTCATTAAGGTTCTGGCCTACGGTGATAGGGAAAAGACTATAGTACTTTTACGTAACTTTTAAATACTTCTAGTTACTGTGGAGAGGTATCTAACACCTAGTGAGGTCGCTGAAATATACGGCATGAGCAGGAGTGGTGTTATTAATTAAGGGAGGGGAAGATAAAAGTTGTTGAGGTTAACGGTAGGTGGAGAATACCTTACAGCGAAATTGAAAGATTACTGTCTGGCGGTGGAAGGGTTAAACAAAGCGATCTATGCTCGAGTTTCACCAACACAAAAGGACTACCTAGAGAGACAGTTAAACGCATTGAGAGAATGGTTAAGAAAACTTTCGGAGGAGTGAGTGTAATAGAAATAGAGGATATAAGTACCGGGTTGAAAGAGGATAGAGAAGGTTTAAAGAAACTCTTAGCCAAGAGGAGGCAAATTGACGCAGTTGTAGTAGCTTATAAGGGCAGGCTAACACGTTTCGGCTTCGAAGTGAAGTTGTTCAAAGCTTATGGAGTAAACGTAGTCGTAGCTTTCCAAGATGAAAAGGGTTACATGCAAGAGTTGGTTGAGGACTTTGTAGAAATCGTTAAATCATTCGCCCCAAGAATTTACGGCCAAGAGTATGAGAAGGTGGTAAAATGTGTTGAAGACGTTGAAAAGGACTGTTAAACTGGAGAGTGACTTCTTAAACGAGTGGAAATACCGCGTTCTTAGGGAGGTTGAGGAATACCAGAAGAAGATCGTTAATGAAATGATTGAGGTAATCCTATCAGAGGGCTTACCAACTACCAAGAAGAAGTTGCATGAAAGATTTTATAATCATTATAAGGAGAAGCACCCCTTCTTGCCTTCAAGGGTTATTGAAGGTGCTTATATCGTAGCCGGAAGGATTGTTAAGAGTTTTAGGGAGAGGAGGAAGAGAGGGTTAACGAGGAAGGATAAGCCGGAGTATAAGAGGGTTATGATAACTATTCCTAACATGGTTAATTGGAGGTTTAACAGAGTGTTCATCAGCGTTTTAACCCACAAGGGTTGGGTTGAGATACCCCTCAAGTTCACTAAACAGTTCATCCATTATTTATATGAGGGTTGGAGGGTTTCGCAAGAGCTTAAGTTAAGATTAGTTGGTAGGAAAATTCTAGTTTGGTTGACTTTTGAGAAGGAGGTTGAGGTTGAGTCTAAGGATGGTAATTATATTTCTATTGACGTTAACGAGAATAACGTCACTTTAGCAGTCTTCGAGGGTTTTAAACTCAAGGAGTTGAGGAGATATGAGACCGGGTTAGGAAAGCTCGTTATTAATTACTCTATTAGGAGGGAAGAGATTACTAAGGGGCACTCAACTAAGGATGAACTAGTTAAGAAGAAGTTGAGGAAATTAAGGGAAAAGGAGAGGAAAACTGACGTTTTGAGGAAGACTGTAAAAAGGATAACAGAGCTTGCTAGGAGTTTAAGTGCTAAAGTTGTAGTAGGTAAGTTTTCCTCAAGGTCTAAGGAGAAGATGGAGAGTGATAAAAATGATAAGCTTAGGCATAGGATTCACCAGTGGAGTGTTGTTAAATTTGTGGAAATGTTGAAAACTCAGCCGATAGATGTTGATGAGGTTTCTGAGTCCTACACTTCCTCTATCAACCCGTTTAACGGTGAGAAGTTGAGGAAGGGTAAGCAAGTAGTTGAGAAAGTTGTAAAGGTTTTTAACCCCCATCTGATGACGGGCTCTGCTCACGAGGGTGGGGGTATTAGAGTTTTCAAGGTGGACGCTAGGTATTTGGAGAGTGGTGAAGTTCTTTTGGAGAGGGATTCTATTGCTCCCCTTAACTTGGCAAGAAAGGTGGATGGGAGGGTATTGGTGTTTCCCTCGACCAGCCCCAAGGACTTAAGGGTGACTGTGTATGATCCCTTAAGAGGGGTGCCCGTGGCGGAATTAGAAGTAATTAAAAGTAAGGAAAAGTTACGCCACGGGTAAACACTGGATTAAGTAAAAGTTATTACTATTACATCCTTGATGAATTAAGAAAGAAGGGGTTAGTTGAGGATAACGTAATAGTGTTTAAGGCGGTAATACCACTAATTATAACTCAGGAGGATTGTTATTTGATAACAGCATATTATATCTGGATGAAAAGAACAGAACATTAATACTCATGGACATGGGATCAAATATGTACAGTTGTCCTAACTGTCCAGTATATGTCGAATGCGTTTACGGCCTGAAGAGAATAGTTAGTGATGTAAATATAAGTATCAAAGAATTAGACGAGGAAAACGCTAGAAACCTTAGGATACCCTCAAAACTGTGGACTAAAGTTGTCTTTACTTTATTACAGAAAAATTTAAGGAACTTCAATAGTTTAATAGTATGAAATGAGAGATTTCAATTATGGTGTATTACGTTAGCAGTAATAAGAAAGTAATTGTTGAGGATGTAAAAAAGTTAGGTGATATATTAGTTGCTAAAGGTAAAGTCGCATCGAGTAGTAGAAAAGGATTATTTCATAACGTTGAAATAGTTTATTCTTTTCAGAGAAAGTATTTGATAGGAGGAGTATGTGATTGTGAAATAAGCCAGTATTATGGGATTTGCAGACACCAAGTAGGGTTATTGTACGTAGTAATGAGAAACAGAAAGACACTTATAAGATAATCATTTCTCATCACAAATTAAAATAATATTATCTGCCAATCTTTCGCTTATAAAAATGTAGATCATTATTCTATATTTACTTCCTATAGAATTTATTAGCTTGGTTAAATCGTCCCTTTTACTTTTAGGAATGATCACGCTTATCTTTTTACCCTTGTTGATGTTACTATGAATTTTAATTATCCTATCTAAAAAAAGGGATAAATTGGATGAAACATTAGTGTTAATCAAAGTACACTCATTTGAAATACCAAGGCTTTTTAAGAATTCTACAATATCTGGCTCCACGTAGTTATCTGCAAGAACTGCTATAACCACGTTCCCCACGATACTCTTTAATAAACTTCTATATAAGTTATTCCATTCTCTTCCACAAAAAAGACCTATAGAAAATTATTAGTTATTATAAAAGACAAGTGTTTGTATTCCTTGAGTAGTTAAGATAATCCTTGTTCCCCAGAAGATTAATATATATCTAGGAATCCACTTTACAATTCTAACTGAAAATATACACGTAATTAGCACGTCCCCCCCCCCCCCCATTCATTCTTAACTATACTTTAATGCTGTCACTAGGCTAAAACTCATGTTATTAAAATCGATTTAACAAGAACTATAGATATCTCCGGTCTTTTCAGACATATGTAGCTTAATGACAACAATATTGATGCACCATCATTAAAAGGATTCGCCCTATCTCGTGCCTTCTGATTTTTAGAGCTTTCAACTCCTTCCAAAAGTCTTTCTATACTGATTATTTGAATGATATACACTAAATACGCTCTAATCGATTTCAACCTTTGTCTTCACACCATGTTTAGAAGAATGCTCTATGCTTTACCCAGATAACCCTATACTCGTGATAAGGAGTTTCTTGCGAAATCTCATTTATTACATCTTCAATTTCCTCTTTATGTGTCTTCCTTTCACATTTTAGGTGAACTTCTGCATATCCTTTATCGAAGTTAGGAAGAATTTGTATATCAATTACTCCTTTTAATGTTGATAAGGCCTTATACACTTTTCTCACGCAGTTCTCGCAATATATACCAGATACTTTAAAACTAATTTCTTGCATAATACTATATTATTAAGAATATTTAAAAACTTTCTTTTTTATCTTTTATAAATTAATTTTTACATTAGGAGGACTAATTAAATTTTTTAAACACTATTGTGGACTTCTAACTGTTATGCTAGCTGTTTTGTTGAGATTCTCTTCCCTTATTCTTGTGGCCAATATTGAAACTAATATGGTTGTTACCATAGATACTAAGAACGAGTATTCGAAGGCTAGCCTTGATGGAATAAAAGCAAACATTGGAATATTATTTATATAACTTACAAAGATCGGTGTTTTAAAAGTATCTTCCAACGATCCGACTACTATTGGTCCCAAAGTATTTCCCATCAACCTCATAGCAGTATTAGTACCGGTTAAAGTGCTCATTCTCTCCTTCTCAGAGGAAGATATAAGCAAAGTTATTCTGGTCACATTCATTCCGGAAATAAAAAACAACATCAAGGATAAGAAACCCATGAGCTCCATTACTGAAACCTTAACAGAAATAATATACGAAAGGAGTAGAAGAAGGAAAGATGAGACGATAGAGGAAATTAATATCACTTTCTTATAACCCACTTTTGTTACTAAACTTCCGAATAAGGGACCAGCAACCAACATTATTAATGCAATGGGAGCTATTGTTTCACCAGTTTGCAAAATGTCCATTCCGTAACCTACTGGACTGGGAAGCTCAAATATGAACACTAAGGACTGAAATGTGAGGAATAGGCCGAAACCAGTGATAAATGAAGAGATAAGTGGCACCGCAATGTTTGGGTTCTTGAAATCATGAGGGTCTATCACCGGGTTAGATGTTCTACTTATATATGATGAGAATACGTAAAAAATTATTAGAGAAATTATAAGAGTTGTAAAAAATTGTAAAGACGACCAACCCCATGTTGGTGCTTCAGTTAGCCCTACACCTAGAATTAAGAAGGATGAGGAGAGGAGAATTATTCCTATCGTATCTATTTCTCTACTCATATTTTTGCCTTCGGAAGAAGGTAATGTTATGTAGGTTATAATGACTGATAAAATTAGTAAAGGAATTGCAGTTTCATATGCAAACTCCCATGAGAAATACTGCGAGATATAACTCCCGATAGGGATCGCTATTGCCGCACCAATAGCAAAGGTTGACGCGATAATGCCTTGAGCTATTGGTAGTTCTCTATCTGGTATCCTTTCTCGTAATAGGGTATAAGCTATCGGGTTTATGCTTAAACCTATTCCTTGTATGCTCCTTGAAAGAATGAGAATAAGATAATTAGGTGAGATTGAAGTTAGAAATACGCTGAACGTGTATACGATAAGAGTAACGATTAGGACTTTCTTCCTCCCATAACTATCAGCTAATTTTCCGAGAAAAGGGGCAAGGGTCATACCGGTTAATGTTTCTGAAGATAATATCCACGAGGCCTCAGATGATGTTATTGAAAACTGATTCTCGATCTGTGGTAAAGAAGGCAAAATTACCATTTCTACGTACATCGTCATTATAGTTATAAACGCAAGGATTGGAACATATCTTAGAAAAGTCCTTTTCATTAAAGATATATCTATTTTAAAATACTAATACTTTATCCTTCTCTTACCATTTGATCATCTTCATGACTCATTAGTAATAAAGGACGGTGCATTGAAAACTTTATTAAAGTCCGTCAAAAAACTTTTAACATCGGCTAATGTATCTAATCCAAAGACTTTTAGAGAAATTTTTCTAGTGGGAAAATTAATTCATATATTCGTCGAGAAGGCGATCATGCAAACATGTTGTTTTATGCAGGGAACGCTGATATTGCACTTAGAAGGAGGTAAGGAAAATACTGGTAATGAAGCTTAATTGTTGACATTTTTGGTAAAAACATGGAGAAAGTGGTAATAAAAAGGTTGATAACGGGGGGGGGTTAGAGGGAAAATTCAACACCTCATCCTCGTTTGAAAGGATTACAGAATTGGTTTTCCCTCGTGTTTCAAATTTGACAAAGCTGATTGACGGCACGAGGCTGGTAATTTACCGAGTGAACGCATGACTTAAACTAAATCTTACTTCCGTTAAACAATTTTAACTCTCAACAATTCTCTTCCTCAGCATTAAAAGCCTTTTTAACACTTCAGATTTCACCTTCTTCCAGTTCTCTATGTCAGACTTTACCCTAAGGCTTATTATAACGTGCTCCTTATCACTCTGCTCACTAATATAAGGGCCTTCAACAATTTCAAAACCCCTTAATGTTTCAGTAATCTGCTCCTCAACCCTTTCTAAATCGAGTTTATTAAGCGGGAACTCCACTCTAACGTTAACTATGAACTCCTTACTAAATTTTGAGGAGTAGTCAATTACACTTGACTCCAGCAAGATGTAGTTTGGTACTCTAATTTCCCTCCCGTTATCTAACAAAATCCTTGAAAAGAATAGGTCTATCTCTATCACAACCCCTTCAATCCCTTGTTCTATGAAGTCCCTAGAAAAGTACTTATACTGAGGTAACGTCACGGGAGTGTAAGTTATTTTAGTACTCATAATCCTCACGTGATCTCCTATTGATATATAACCAGTACCCATAATTAATAAACCGGCAAAGAAGTTCTGAAGAATGGGCTGTAATGCCAAACCTATAATTAAACCGGCAAAAGTACCACCGGCAATAGCTTCAGCTGAGGTTACACCGAATACCGAAAATGCCGCTATGAAAATTATTATATAACCTAAATACTTTACAATGTTAGGGACTATGATGGAAAAGCTACCTTTCCCTTCTAAAGCACTCCTAAGACCGTCAGTTATGATGAATAGGAAGTAAAGCCCTCCCGCAATAATGCTCGCAACCCTTGTTAGCGTTAGGATTTCCTCATTAGTTACGTAGAGCGGAATTATGTAGTTAATAATAAATAAAAACGATATTATAGCAAGGCCGATAAGGAATTTAAGGTAAAACCTCATAATCCTAACCCATCATTTAGATAAACTGCCTAGGTAAAATGCTTACACAAAAGTAGGAGGAGGGATAAATCCCACTACGCTGTTCCAACTATAATTGTCTTTTTTACACTATCCTTTCGGCTAAAAACGGGAACGAAGTTGGCTTATAAAATCCTATGAAAGTCCGCCTTATTAACCTTCCAGCATACGCTTTGTAAAGAAAGTGTAGATGGACAAAGAGTATAGAAGTGTTAAATCAGCTAAAGTTTATCAGTCTAATAAAGTCCCAAATTAAACTACTGCATTATAAAGCGGATCAATCAAGTTATATTTATCCTCTTCCTTTTTAACTAGTGTTTACCCGTGGCGTAACTTTTCCTTACTTTTAATTACTTCTAATTCCACCACGGGCATCCCTCTTAAGGGATCGTCCATAGTCACCTTCAGATCATTGAGACTAGTCGAGAGAAACACCCTACCTTCTCATGTAACTTTTCACTCCTATCCTCATGATTAGATCCGTCATCAAGCTGAAGATCGTCAAAAGAAAAAAGTATAAGTAATAGTATATAAACGTAGTTTAATCAAAACTAATGTAGAAGTAATTAAAAATAACTAGTAGTTACGTAAAAGAGTTACAGCCTATCATGAAAATAGTGAACTTTAGAATCTTTGTTCTCCCTGGAAGTTAAAGAAGATAGCTAACTAAACCTTTTAAAGAATTAATTTAATTTTATAAATAGTAAAAGTAATGAAGAACTTACTGATAATATGATAAAGGTTAGTATACCGTAAAATATACTTATATTTATAAATAAGCCTATTATTAAAGGTACTATTATAAATATTATATAGTGGAAGAATAAATTTACTGAGTTAACTAAATTCTTCTCCTTAACGTCTTTAAATTCTCTCGCTATAACTAAATTAGATAATGGTAATAATAATCCGTGAGGAATTCCTAAGAGTATAATTCCTATGAGTAAATATATTGGATTTCCAATCATTAAAAGCATAGATCCACCAATTGTTAGTACCATGCTATATAGCTTCATATTTTCTTCATTTGTATTATATTTATAAATAAAATATCTGGATAAGAAGGATACTATAAGATATGTGGAAAAATATAAGAAGCCTAAGGAAACATTAAGATGATAATAATACTTGGCTAACAACGCCAGATAAACGTTAATAAACGCTATAGGTATATCATAAGGCAAGCTAATTAAATTCGCAATCCATAGCTTTCTATTAAACAATACTTTAAGAGATAAGATAAGATTATTACTAGAACTATAGAATTTGTGGTAGTAAAAATATATATTATAAATATTAACCATTGATAATATTATCAACAGTAAGCTAATAACTCCTAAGCGTGTGGATATTGCTTCTAATATATTGCTAACAACTGCACCTAGACTTAAGCCAATATTATATATTTTAAGTAGCTTGGTGTTAACATTTTGTTCGTTAGCAATGCTGGATGCAATAGTAGTCATGGAGGGTATTATAACGCCAAAGGATAGTCCAGCTAAAATTAATGATATAAAGAAAATATTCAAATTATTTATATTAAGCAAAATTAATGATATAGATAGAAACAAGAATGATAAAATCAAGATCTTCTTTGAGTAAATCAGATTAACTGAGAACATAGAAATTATTATTGAGACTAACACTAAAGATTCTGTTAATCCTAAGTCTTCTAGCGGGATATGATATTCAAATTTAGCAATTACTGGAGATAGTGTAAGTATTATATTATTAATTGCCCTTGAGATTAGGGCAGTTATTAACACAGATGTTAAAATGAAAGTGTATTTATTGCCCATAGCTTTTTACCTCTAGATGTGTCATATTTTAATATGTATAATTACCGATCCTACGGCAGACTTTTTGATAGTAATATCCTTTGATAAATTACTAAGAATATGTAAGAGTTTGTCAATCTTTAGTTTACTAAATCGTGGATCATATTCAATGTTGATCTCGTCGAAATTCTTTAAGATATCTAACTCTTTGGTAATAATCTCTTTTTCACATCCTTTACAATCAACTTTTAGATATAAATTAGTGAATTCAAAATTATTTTTTACCATTTTAAGCAAATCTCTCAGTGTGTAACACCTTACACGGATTCTTTTTAATTTGAATATGGAAGGCTTGCTAATTACACTTAATGAAGCATCGGGTATTGGTTCTACTAGAAACTTCTTAGTTATTGATCCATAACAATATGCTCCTAATATAGGAACTATTTTATTATTTAACTTATTTAATTTTATATTCTTTACTAAGTACCTATAGTTAATTGGAGACGGTTCTAATGAGATAACTTCGGCGCCCTGAGATGCATAGTAAATTGCCGTATCTCCAACATAAGCGCCTATATCTAAGATTATCGTTTTATTATCTATCTTTGAAAAATTCTTTAATCCCTCTATGAATACCTCTCTTATAACTGGAGAAGAAATACTGTTTAAGTAAAATTTAGCAGCACCTATTGTTATTTTTGATCCATTAATGCTAACGCACTGTTGTGAGGAATCTATTTTACATATTGGAATATTATATTCTAATAAATGTAATAACTTATGCAAATAACAAGATCTAATTTTAAGTCCCCTATACGATAATAGATTATTACCTATGATTTCAAATTCATAAATATTATTTTTAGTATATATTACTAATTTATCACTATCTATATATATATATATGCTTTGTATCAAGTTCATATAATCTTTGGAAAATTTTAATCAGATTAAATATATTGATTTTAAATGATTTTTCGCATATACTTATCTCCATTGTTATCCTTAACTAATAATAGAGAAGTTTTTAAGTTTTATCGTTGTTTTTACTTTTATTTTATAGATTTTAAATTATAATTATGAAGAGTTGGCTTATTTTTAATGTAATATTTGATAGAAAATCACTGCTATTATTTAAAAATAATATAACGCGCTAAGAACATTTAAGTAGTAGTTATTTAGTGTACAAAAGATTTTTAAAATTATTATAAATTATTCCTACAAATGATGCTATATTTAGGCTCAGTAAGCAAGTTAAAGTATGAGGCAATAAACGAAGTTATTAATGAATATTTAAAAGAGGTTAGTAAAATTTTTGGAGAACCTAAGGTAATTCCTTACAACGTAGAATCTGGAGTTGACATAACTCCAGTAAATGAAGAAACTTATATAGGTGCTAAAAATAGAGCTTACAATTTGTATAAATTAATTAAAGATGAGAACAGCGCTTATTTAGGCTTAGAAAGTGGTTTGTCTCAAAGGTTTGGTAGTATTTTTGAAGAGACTGTTTGTGTAATTTTATTCAAAGGTATGGAGTACGTAGGGTATTCTAGCGGAATTAAAGTTCCAGATTATATAGTTAAAAGACTAAAAAATGGCGAAAAACATTATGAGGTGTTAAATGAGATAGCTAGGAGAAGAGGATTAAATCCCAAAGACACTTGGGGAATATATACTAATTCAATCTTAAGCAGGAAAATTGAGTTAAAAGAAGCATTTAGAAATGCCTTATTAACTTTAATAAGCGAATTCTTATAATAATTTAATTACTTCAATGATACTTATAAATACTTGATAGGTCTTAATAATAAGGATAAAACTTGTTGAACGAGGATCACTAGATCGTCATGGGAGGAATGAATTAGAATAGTAAGTACTATATTTTATACTATGCACGTGTAGTTAAGATTGCTTTATGGTTCTAATAAGTTAGTAAAGAACAAACTAGACTATAACTTATTTCCTTTCAATCTCATATAGGCGAATGAATAGTAAAAGGAATTAGAAGAAGAAAAACAACTTCATAGTAGCTTCAATACCAATCACAAGTGGTAACAAAATAGAGGAAAAGTCGGGTTAATAAATCATTAATTATTGTACAAACTTAAAAGGTAAGAATCAACAGTATTAAATGGAAAATTACATGGTCAAGGTTTGTCCAAACTGTGGTTATAACAATATGGACGAAGCCAAATTCTATGGAAAGTGTGGCTATAATTTGCAGAACATTAGCGTTCAAGCACAATACAACAATCCTAATCCATTACCCTCTTCCTCTTCAGTCACGGGACCAAAATTTCCCATTAAAGCGATTATAGGTCTCGCGGCTATAGTTCTAATTTTAATTGTAATTGTCGGTTTAATTTCAGGGTTTACATAACCGAATGGAGAAGTAATAACGCCTTACCAAGCTTCAGCAGTAATAGATGGAACGTGGCAATTAGAAAGTAAAAACACGTTTTACATCAGCGTAAATAACGACAAAGTATCTATAAATTACTTTAACAGTAGCAAGGAGACAATACCGATCTCGTATTTTACAACCATCAATCAATTTCCTTTTAGAAGAGGATTAATATCAGGTAAAATTGAAAATATGGAAGGAACAGTAAACGGAACAAAAGCTACAATGCTGATATGTGAGCTCTGTTACCAAAACGAAACTTATGCTAACCATACTTTCCTGACTTTGAGCTTCCTTCTTGGAGCAAGTGGATATGAAGTTTTCAACCCTAATCATACTTGTTTTATAGGTAACGTTACAGGTCAAGGCATAAGTCAGAGCATTATAGCAAAAGTGATATCGGCAGTTATTAACCCTGCTTTTTACCGTTGAATCCGCACCTAGACGCATTATATATATTAATCTCAAGACCAAAAGACGAGTCCAGGAACGATAGTACGATAGAGACGGAAACATAACCTAAAATTTCCAAAACTATAGCTATACTCAAGCAAGGATCTAACAAAGATTAGGTATGAATATTTTTGTCTTTGCTAGTGAAATTTGTACACTTGATTCCCATAACAGTAATTGTTAGTAGCTGTAAGGATATGACTCAGGCTACCGGAAATTTATCTAAACATAAGTTACTACTGCTTTTATTGATTGTCCGTTTGAGAAGTAAATCGTTAATGTGTAATTATTCCCCGGTGAGCCAATTATTGGTGGGAACTTTATAGTAACCGTATTATTACCCGGGTTGAGTATTGGGGGTGTTATTTGATTAGTCACATATGAAGTGCCGTCAATAGATACACTGGTTATCATTAAACTTGTTGAAGAGTATAAAGTTATTATCGCAGTACCGTCCGCTTTTATAATGCCTTGTCCTACCTGGTAAACTTGTAATGTGGTAGGAGGTAACGGGGCTGGGGGACAAAACCACCCATTAATCTTGTACTTAATTCATCTGAGGCTATGTAAGTTAGAATCCAACCTATGAAGCTGACAAATGGTATTATTATTAGGATTCCCCCAATTTTTAACATATCATTTGAATAAAAAGACCCCACATTATAGATTGATAACCCTATTAGTAATCCCCCAATAAACAATATTACTGCCGCTAAAAGTGCTATTATACCACCTATTGAAATAATTGCATCACTTCCAGTAACTATCCCAACCGCCACAATAATACCACCCAATATCTCTATAATTATACCTATAGGTATCAAGTTAATCCCGGTAAACCCTTGTGATACGTCCTTTCCAGTAGAATAAAATATTTGAAATGCTTGTCTTAATGAGGGATTTGCGAACATGAAAAATATTATTAATGCTACTATATTTATTATCGCTCCGACTCCAGCAAAAAAACCTATTAATGATAGTATTCCTATAATAATAAACCACAAAGATGCGTCCCTAAGTTTCTGAAATCCTAATTGATCTTGAGAATATTGAAAGGACATTACGTCATTATACTCGTGCAACATAATAAATTTTATCGTTGCACAAAGCTAAATCTTAAATAACTCCCCTCAAATTTCTTGTTATGTGCTTATTCTGCAAGATATTAAGGGGAGAGGAGGAGGGATATATACTTTACAGAGATGACTTCTTTACGGCTTTCTTAGATAAATTTCCGGTAACTCCGGGTCATACCCTTATAACTACTAATAATCACTTTGATAATATACTGGAAGTAGATGACGAAACCCTTGAAAGGGTAGGAAAGGTAGTAAAATTATTAGGAAGGGCAATAAAAAACGCACTTAAGGCTGATGGGATTAGAGTCCTAACAAACGTGGGGAGGAGTTCTGGTCAAGTGATATTTCATACCCACATACACATTATACCCAGTTGGGAAGATGATCAAGAGATCTTCCCTAACTTTAAGCCTAGAGCGGAACAACCCAAAGAGTATTACATCAAATTACAAAGGATTATAATCGAGGGAATAGAGAGGGAGCTTAAGGGAAAGAACTAATAATGATAATTTCATAACTTTTTAAATAAATTTATATACACTCCAGCAAGTTAAAGCTTATATTTTAAGATATAAACAAAAGCCTAAATGAGGCTCAACAACGCTCTTCCCTTCATCACACAGTTTCAACTTATGTATTAATAGCTCCCGCCTTCACAGTAAACCAATTCAACTTCCCCCAGTGGTTATCCTTCTTGATAGTATCAATACCCTTCGGAGGAAAGGTAATAGGTTCAATAATTTACCGAAGGGTAATAGTGTTAGGAACTAGGACAGTATTTACATCAGCAATGATAAGTTTAGGTGTTTTATAAGCGCATAGATGACGTTTATATTATAATACTCTCAAGGTTCTTAATAGGGATTATACTCGGAAAACTATTTAATCAGCAGTAGAAATAGTGACGGGGAGTGGAAATCGTAGTATTAAGCATGAGCGGTTGGGCTATAGGTTAGATAATGGGGACAATATCGTAATCGTCATTAAAGTATTGGAGCTTGATAGCATTTAGCGGAACCTTTTTCAGTACAAAAAAGGAATTTGAACCGCTAACGTGGTAAAGCAATCCTTACCTACAATATCATGAGTGATAATATTCTTACTTTTCATTTGAACTACATTTGTACTTCAATTGGCTCCGTATGTCGTGGAATCCTATGGAGGAATTTATTACCTCATCATTGGTTACATTATCTTAATACCTATGTACTTAATAGTACCATCAGTATAATCGAGTCTAGGGGAGTTGAAGGCTGTATACCTTGAACTTCAGTAACCACTGGAGTATTATTCTTTCTGACTTCATCACCATACTTACTTATTCCCTTCACAGCATTTGGATTAGGAATATACTCCTTGACACCACGTTTAGCCTTAGATTATAGAGCTAATGCTAGAAATATAGGAATTGCATTAAATTTTGCGGCTTTGGGAGAGTTATAATACCGGTGGTTAGTACGATTAATGTTAGAATCGTAGCAAGTTTAATTACTGCAATTTCAATGGCATTAATCCTTGAAGTGAGAAAAAGAGAAAAGGTTGTTATGCAATAAAAATAATTCATTACTTTAATCTGAATATTTCCATTACTTCATCTGAGTAATAACCGTTTTTCAAAGACCCCCTTAACTCATGCTGATATTTCGGTATTACCCAGAATTTCATTAGTGGTAAGTAGATTACCCCAGAAAGTAGGAAGGACAAAATCCACGCGTTATCTAAAGCTATATCCTCTCCGGGATATGGTAGATACAGTATTACAGATATCACGATAAACGTGATTACAGCAGCCGGGTTAATACCCTTCCAATACCTATATCTCCCCCTCGATAGGAAGACGTCAAGTAAGTCAAATTTGAAACGCCTTATTACAGCATAATCGAATATTATAACACCCTCAATGCTCCCTAAAAGCCCACCGTATGTGAGTAACCAATTCGTGATATAACTATAAGCATTACCGTAATAACTCCATGCACCTAAGGCAAGCCCTATAAGTATTAAGATTAATGAGCCTTTAAACCAGTTTAAATGCTTAGGGAACGTATTTGCAATGTCGTAAGCTGGGCCAACAGCATTGGCAAAAACGTTTACCAAAAACGTTGCGAGAATAAAGGAGAGCAAGATCGGGATTGCTGAACTTGAGGGCATATGAAGAGTTACCAGTACTATTGGATCCCAGATAGGTTGACCATAAAGTTTAAGTGATGCTGCAGTAGTCATCGTGCCCATTACAGCGACTATTAACATTAAGAAGGGCATTGGGATTTGACCGATTGTTTGCGCGAACTGACTCTTAGCAAAACGCGTGTAATCTGGCATTGTTAATGCCATTGTAGCCCAGTAGGCAATATTAGCATTCAAAAACGCTAGTATTGCGAGAATTGAGGGAGTTGCCGTAGATGAGGATAGGGTGAAAATGTTAACGCTCCAACCTACTTGGCTCATGAAGTAAGCCCATACTGATATGAACGCTATCAGAATCATCGGCCCACCAATCCTTGCTAACCATTTAAGCACTGGCTGGGATTTTTCTATCGGAGAGAAGTAAAATACTAATATTTGAGCTATTATCACTATTGCGAACGTAGTCCAGAATACTGATGGAAAGTCCTTGCTTAACACAAATGGATAATCGGCGTAGTGCTGTACTGTATAAGCTACAACGCTGAGTTTCCCGCTAACTATGGCGTAAATTGCTGTTGCGGCCTCAGTTATTATATAACTCTCAATCCCCCACCACCCAGCTCCTATTACTGCCCTTACCCAACTTGGGAATACTGCACCATAAATCCCCCACCTAGTCCTAGTTAACTGCGGCTCCGCTAAACCATACCTAGCACCTCCGTGAGATTGAATTATCATCGGGACTAATACTATTAAATTTCCTAAGAAGACTAAGAGAATTGATTGTATAATGTTAAGCCCAAAAACCAGTCCAACACTAGCCAAAGTCCAGCTGGGGATTATAAACACCATTGAAACCCAGATGAGGAAGTAAGTTAAAGGTCCCCAGTTCCTATTCTTTACTGGAATTGGATGAATATCAGCATTCCACAAGTACTTCTCATGAGGTAAGACTGTGGTTAATTCCACTTGACCCTTATCTGGGTAATATTTAGTTACGGAAAGCCTGTTAAGCACTTTTTCCTCAGTCATTATATCATCACCGGTGTTTTCCCGGGTATATATTTACCGCTCCCTTTTTCACCTACTACTTGGCCATTTTCATAAACGATATCACCCCTTCTGATTGTCATGACGTTCCAACCCTCAACTTCCATCCCTTCATAAATTGTATAGTTTATGTTGCTGTGAAGCACATCAGCGGTAACCTTAATCCTCATGTTGGGATCTATAACTGCAAAATCAGCATCAGCACCAGGCATTATAACACCTTTCTTAGGATACAAGCCAAATAATCTCGCTGGATTATAAGATGTGACTTCAACGAACCTTTCCATACTTATTACACCCTTTTTTACGCCGAAGTAGAAGAGTATTGGTAAAATGTTCTCAGTACCCGGTACTCCATTAGGTATTTCGTGGAACGGTGGTACCTTATCCCTATACCTCTTCTTTTGGGCATCGGTGTAAACGCAATGATCACTACCTATGGTAAAAATGTCACCGCTGACAAGCCTCATCCATAACTTAGTCCTCTGTTCATCACTTCTTAAAGGAGGACTCATTACGTACCTATAGCCGTCAGGCCTTTTCAAATACTCTGTAGTTAATGTTAAATAATGAGGGGTAGTCTCGTTATAGAATTTATATCCTTGTTTTCTATATGAGGAAATAATATCTACAGCTTCTCCAGTAGAGGTGTGAACTATGTACATTTTCACGTCTTTACCAACCATACTTGCAATCGTAGCTATCCTATTCGTAGCCTCAATCTCTAGCACATCGGGTCTGGAGAAGTAATGATAAATTGGCTCAACCTTGCCTTGAATTAAAAATTCATTAACTAACTCATTAATAATCTCGCCGTTTTCAGCGTGAATCCCAATTACTCCACCGTTCTCCGTTATCTTTTTAATAAGTTGATAAAGTTCGGAGTCCCTTAACATTAAATCCTTATAAGCCATAAATAATTTGAAACTTATTACACCTCTCTTTATTACTTCGGGTATTTGTTCTAGGATAGTGTTATTAACGTTCCTTACGATCATGTGCAAGCTGTAATCAGATATCACTTTAGGATCTGCGTTATTTCTCCACTGTTCATAAGCTGAAAGTAAATCTTGTCCAACTGCTGGTGTTACGAAATCAACTATCGTAGTAACTCCACCAGCTACTGCAGCCCTAGTGCCGTAATAAAAATCGTCTGCAGTTATTTCACCCATAAACGGGAACTCCATATGAGTATGCCCATCTATTAACCCTGGTACAATGTATTTTCCAGTTGTGTTAACAACTTTATCAGCTTGCTCTTGTATATCCCCAGCTATCTTAACTATTTTCCCATCCTTTACTCCTATATCTCCCTCGAAAGGCCCAGCATGTGTGAAAACTTTAGCATTTTTAATTAAAAGGTCTAAACTCATAATCGGTTTTGAATTTAAACAATTAATAAGTATTTCTTCTTTTACCGTTGTAAAATATATAATATTTAATGAAGAAAGGCTAATTGTAAGGGTATATGAATCGGAAGTTTTCCAATCTTAGCAAAATAATACATAAAAAAGGTTTAAGGAGACAAAAATGTATGATAGATCTATCAGTCGATTTCGTTGGAATCAATTTCCCCAACCCCTTCCTAGTGGGTTCCGGCCCCACTACTGGTAACCCAGAAAAGATAATAAAGGCGATTAAAGCCGGATGGGGGAGTGTAGTAGTAAAGACAATAGGTGATTCAATTGTAAGAAAAGCCGTAAGACCAATGTATGGGGTATTTAGGAGAAATAAGGAAATAATAGCATTTGAAAACCTCGAGTTAATAACGGAAGATCCGTTAGAAAGCTGGGATAAATATCTACGAGTTATTAAAAGTGAGGTTAACGTTCCAATAATAGTTAGCATAATGGGAGGGTCAGAATATTCAGAATGGGTTAAACTAGCAAGGTGGGCTGAAGATAGGGGTGCCGACATATTGGAGCTGAATTTCGGTTGTCCTCACGGTGAACCTGAGAGAAAGACTGGAGCCTTCATTGGCCAACATGCGGATCTAGTATTTGAATATACCAAAGAGGTTGTATCTTCTGTTGGAATTCCAGTAATTGTTAAGTTAACACCTAACGTAACAGAGATTGCTGAAATAGCTAAAGCTGCTGAAAATGCTGGTGCTAAAGGGGTTACTGCTATAAATACAGTTAACGGTATCATTGGTGTAGATATTGAAAGGGGAGTACCCTTACCAGATGTTAACGGCTACTCTACATATGGAGGAATTTCTGGACCGGCAATTAAACCTATTGGGCTAGCTGCAGTCTCTAAAATATACAATTCAACAAAACACCAAATAAGCGGTGTAGGTGGAATTTTTGACTGGAGGGATGCTGTTGAATATATAATGATGGGAGCTAAGACAGTGCAATCCGTTACTTACACCATGTTAAAGGGCTTCGAGTTCGTTAACGAATGGAAAAAGGAGTTAACTGAGTTTATGCAAAGAAGGGGTTATTCAACGATTTACGATATGATAGGTTTAGCATCTAAAAGGGTTTCAACGTATGAATTTTTAGAAAAAGTAACTAAAAGGAGGAGTACAGTAGATGAGGAGATCAATAATATAAGGGGTGAGGCTTATGGTTAAAGTAGCAATGGTACAGATGGGAAGCGTAGAGTCTAAAGAGGCTAATATAAGGAAAGCCTTAGATTACGCTGAAAAGGCTGTTAAGGAAGGTGCTGAATTAATAGTTTATAATGAATTATTTACAACCCAGTATTTCCCAGCAATAGAAGATCCTAAATTCTTTGACCTAGCAGAACCAGACGATGGCCCTACCGTTAGAACCTTTCAAGAGTTCTCTTCAAAATATAACGTCGGGATGGTTATAACGATATTTGAAGAGGATAAAAAGATTAGGGGAACCTTTTACGATACTGCAATATTTATTAACAAGGGTAAAGTACTCGGAAAATATAGGAAGACACATATACCGCAATTGCCGGGTTATTATGAGAAATTCTATTTTAAACCCGGGAAAGATTATCCGGTATTTGATTTCGGGGACTTCAAAGTAGGTTCTGTCATATGTTATGATAGACATTTTCCAGAAGGCGTGAGAATATTAGCATTAAAGGGTGCTGAAATAGTTACAATCCCAACAACTACTAACTTTTATCCGGAATTGTGGGAATTAGAACTTAGAGCTCATGCGGCATTTAACACGATTTATGTAGTAGGTGTCAATAGGACACCAGAAGTCTTTCAAGGTAAGGAAATAGATTATTTCGGCAAAAGTCTGGTTGCCGACCCTATGGGTAGAATAGTTAAAGAAATGGATAGTAGTGAAGGGTTTGAAATAGTTGATATCGACCTAGAATTCATAAGGCAAAGGAGGATTAAAGCACCGTTCCTGAAGGACAGAAAACCTGAAAACTACCAAGAAATTTCCTCGATTTACATTGAATCCATAGGCGAATAACATGAAAGAATCCGACATTCGTAAAAGTATCAAAGACATTAGGTCTAAAAAAGTAGCTATAGTTGCGAATTGCATATTAAACCAAAATTCTAAGGTAATAGGATTCGCTAAGTATAAAGGAATGGTAAAAGAGATAGTCGATCTACTTCATGAATACGATTACGGTATACTTCAACTACCTTGTCCAGATAATCTTTACCCACAAAATAATCCACTTTTATTGCCTTCCTTGTAATCTTTACATACGCATAATCATATTTAATTTCTTTTAATTTGTTTATATCAAATTTATCAGTTTTAACTATATAATATCCATTAGGAATATTATTATCCTCGAGTAACATTTTCCCTAGTTTTTTGAGTTTATATGAGATTTCCACGATAATTTTTCCTCTCTTAATAATGAGTGAGCTATTGCATATACAGAGCTCATAATTCCCAAAATAAGATATCAAGTTTTTCAGCCTTTTTATTGGAATATAACTATCCATAGTAATTCTTTCTCTTACATCAATCTTTGAGAGTTTTATGAGATATTTTAGCGTATCCTTCATTGATTGAAAATATTCTGAGATTTTAGTAATATTAACTTTAATATTATTTTTTAGATAAACGTAATCTTCAGAAGAGCAAATTTCTACTTTTTCTATAATATGCTTGATACTTTCGAGCTTTCGTAACAAGCTAACATAGGAATCTCATTCGAAAACATAAGTTTTATTATATATTTCAAGCCCGCTTATCTCTTTCACAAAATCTGAAAGATCTAACATGAATACCCAATAATGGTTTATAGCAGAAAAATATATTTACTTTCTAAGTTGAATGGCAGAAATGGACGCAATAATCAAATAATATGCTGTAACTTTCGCTAAATTTAATTAAGTTAATTAATAACGCTTATTGACTACAAGACCTATGCACAAATTTTAGCATTTACAATATATTTAATGAAATGCCCCTTAGCTATATAACTATATAAGTACTAATAATAAATAATGAGATATCAATGAAAAAATTTAAAATAACTCTTACAATAATTATTTTTAGTAGTAATGATGATTGCAGTTGATCATTAATAAATTTGGATAAAAGAGATAAAATCGGTGATAGAGTGCAATCATTAAGATTTTACAATGGCCTTTCGTTACTCATCTACATTATTGCATTAACTGCTACTTATGGTGTATTATTGCCCTCTGTAGATGTATTGAGCTACTTGATTTCAATTTCTCTTAATTTCATTCTCCTAATAAATTACAACATTAGAGGAGTTAAAATTAAAGATGTAAAATTAATACCTTCAAAGCATTACCTGGGTCTCTATAACATAAAAAGGAAAGAGATATCTATTTCGTCAATAGCAGTGGACATGCCAGATGTGTTTCTCTTTATAAAATATCATGAGGAAGGGCACTCTAGACAGCCATTTTGCTTGCTATATTATTTAGCTAGAATGCTATCTCCATTTGCTCTTGCACTATCTATTAGACTTATACCAGCCGCTGCTAGAAAATATAAATGGTTAATTAGAATTTTAGCCTCTTTTCAATTAGTCTTATTCCTTTTACCTTTCTTCGGTATTAATATATATGATGAGGTAATGTTATTTTTTATTGTAGCATTTATAGCACTAATTCTTAGTCCTGTTATAGAGCATATAGTTACGTTACTTTATTTTGGTTTACTATCAATATTAATAATTAAATTAATTACTTCACTTCCAGTAATATTCTTGGACTTTGCTAATTTTTTATTTATATTTAACCTATTATCGCTATTATTGTTTTATATAGGGTACACAATTTCTAGCTTAGCATATGAAATTGATGCAGATACTTATGCGGCATTAAAACTTAAGGATAGAGTATTAATTGCATACCAATTATTTGAAAAAAATAAGATAAGAGTAAAACATCGCGTTTCAATATCAACTTATTTATCGCTATTAGCTTTTACTCACCCTATACCTGAGTACGAATATTTAAGGTTTATAAAAATTGTTAAAAATATGAAGAATTAAGATCTTTCTTTGCACAATTAAGTTTACAGTCTTAATAATATACACGAAAATACTTGGCTATGAGAGTTTGAAATAGTATTTTACTAAAAGAAAACCTACAATACTTACTATTATTGAAGGAATTGCTACAATAAAATAATTTGATGAATGAGTTAAATTAACATATGCTGCCAAGCTATCAACCATGCCTAAAGGTGCTACAGAGATTATGTACTTCAACTACCTTGTCCAGAAATGCTTTATGCCAGAACTAGAAGATGGTGGCAAGTAAGGGAACAATATGATACTGAAGGATATAGGGAGCACTGTAGAAATTTGGCAAAACCAATTATAACAATGTTAAAGGAATACGAAAAGGAGGGATATGATGTAGTAATAATTGGTATTGACGGTAGTCCTTCATGCGGTATTAATATATCTCCTTCAAGTAATAAGTGGGGAGGACCGCCAACCTTAAGGGACGAGGACGCGTGGAATGTTGAGATGATAAACAAACCCGGTATATTCATGGAGGTTTTAATCGATGAAATTAAAAAAGCTGGATTAAAAGTTCCTAAGTTAATCGGTGTCGGACTAGATCTTAAGGACGCGGAACAGTGGAATAGGGATGAAATTGTAAATATTATAAGTGAATTAAAAGAAAAACTGAAAAGTTAAAAATTTCAAAGGCTAATCCCTCTTTAATCGAAAACACGAAAATACTTTTTATACATATATACATCATCACCTTTTTATCTATATTCGTGAATTTTATCACAATGTTCAGGCCGACGGTAAAACTCAACTGAGCGAAATCTTGGAAACAAGAAAAGCTATATTTATATTTCCTTCTTTCTATATCTTCTCAGCAACCTCTTTCCCCTCATCTTTCGGTTTAAAGAAAGTGGTGATAAGGTTAAGCTCAGTTTTTATAAGCTCCGCAATTACGATTCTAGCCTCTTCCCTTGTATGGAAAAGACTTATATTTGGTTTAAACCATTATTCGCGTATTCATGAATACTTAACATGGCCGTAGTTATGTTCACTAACCTTCTTTAATCAAATTTATCTTATCGTATAACATCAACCTAAAGTTTACATCTAAATTCGCTGTGGGTTCATCTGATATTAAAATTCTTGGATTTTGGGGAAATACTTTGTAAAGGCTTGGGGGTTTTCTTTGACCACTACTTAACTCCTAAATCTTCATTTGGGCGGAAATATATATAGATGGTTGATAACGAAGTCATATTACTTTGTCCCTTTCATCTCTCCCTTATGCCATTCTGGGACTTTAGGGTTTGGGATTGAATCCCACTCGTCATAAGGTTTAATATCAAGTACCGGAGTACCGTCAAAAGCGTTTATCCCCTTAACGTATAACACATTCCCCTCCCTTTTTATCAATTCAACTACAGAAATTCCTATAGGGTTTGGTCTGTGTTGAGATCTGGTTGCGAAAACCCCTACCTCAACTCCTCCTCTAACCCGCTTTAAACTCTTATTTGGATCTGCCATATGAAGGTGGTAGATGATTATTAAGTGAGAAAACTCCTCGATCCTTTCTAATCCATCAGCATACTCATTTTTAACTTCAACTTTAACGATTGAAGCCCTAGAAGCCAACTTATCATCTCTTCTTATAAAGCCTATATATTTAAAACAACAATCCATGAATAATTGAGGAAAAAGGGAAAATAAAACTTTGAAAGATGAGTATTATTGCTTTCCCCCTTTATCCTCTCTCCTCTCCACCAAGCTGTTTCATTTCTCTTATAGGACCTTGCATTGCATCTTTAGCCTTTCCTTTGAAATCCTCAATCATTTCCTTAGTCACGCTGACGGCTTCTTTTGTAGTACTCTTAAACTCTTTTTCAGCAGTTTTACCTAATTCCATTGAAGCTTTAACTACTTCTTTACTAACCTCCATTCCGTCTTTAATTAACCCTGATGTGGCTTTCATAGAAGCTTTACTTGCCTCTTTCCCCGTTTCAATCACTTCCTTTACAGTATCTTTCATTGTGTCTTTGAGTTCTTTCCAAACCATAGATTAATTTCGTTTTACTAAAATTTAAAAATTTTTATAAATAAGACAACGGAATTTAACTCCTCCTATCAAACATGAACCGAAGAGTTTATATAACGTAAAGCTTTATAAAAAGATTGAAGGCCTCGCCGTTGACAACAGTTTCAGATAAACCGTGAATTTTATGTCATTTGATATCATTTAACATTCCTAGCTCTCCTCATGAAAGTTTATAAGCTTTTTTCCGTTAATGTTGACATGTAGAAGAGAGCCCTACAATGAACCCGAGGAGCAATGTGAGGGGGAGGATGGGTTCGATGAGGCTCCCCATGTCGTGGCTGGGAGTCCATACTCCCTAACCTAGGCGTGGGGAGCCGGACAAGGGGAATGAGGACGAGAGGTTGAATACAAATTCATGAAACCTCAATGAAAGTCCGACCCCCTTCCAAGGGTAATCAGTTTCCTAATAAGTGGTAACTTTTGTTTTTAGTAACAAATTCCGCGACAGAAACTACTTATAATAAGTTTTATATCTTTAGGAGGAGAAATAATATTCATGTTTTCTACAGACCCTTCAATAATAATGAGAAAAGAGAAGATGGATAAAGAAGAGATGATTAGGGCAGTAAGAGGTGCTTTAGCTGCAGAAATTGATGCGATAAATTATTACTTACAGCAGGGAAAACTTTTCTCAGACGAATTCGTGAAGAAAGTTCACGATGATATAGCTAAAGAGGAGATGACACATTTTGGTGAATTCCTAAGACTTTTGTATCATTTAAATAAGGAGGAGTTCGACTATATAGTGAAAGGTTGGAATGAAGCTTCAAAGCTTATAGGAGAGAACGTAGAGTTTCCGATTAAGGAGAATAACAACACTACTCAAGAAAAGGTTATTCCATCTCAAACCCAATCTTTAAAAAGCGTAGCTAACGTTATAAAATGGGATCAACAAGCAATACCAGTATATGAATTGAAAGTAAGCGACGATACGATTACTCAATCAAAAGATCAAGCCTCATACCCACTCAGTAGAGTAAATACTATTTATAAAGTTTTAGCCGATTTACCAAAGGAGGAGACGCAAGCTGTCTTAATTAAGGCTTCTGTTATACACGCTAAAAAGGAGGATATGATAATCTACAAAGAACATCCCTTATCCATATTACAGCGTAGTAAAAAGGTTAAGAAAGGCGATTGGGGAATTTCAGGTAATATAGCTGGTGATATTGTAAAGGCTTATGAAAGTGTAGTCTCGGCCGGATATACTGATGTTAAAATAATTCTCCCCCCTTATGTCTACTCCTCTTTATACAGAGTTGTTGACAAGACTGGAACTATGGAAATTGAGTTAATAAAGGAAATTGGAAGCATTTACGTTTCACCTAGTGTTGACTCAGTGGTAGTGATTTCAAAACAAGTATTTTACGTCTACGAAGGAAAGGCTTTAACTGTTGAGGATTTAGGGAGGGACGGGGAATATGAGGTTTATATGCTGTCATCAGTTTTAGCACCGTACATATTAGACCTTGAAGGAGCAGTGGTCTTGACTTAAATTTACAGCCATCCTATTTTTCGTAAGTAGATTGTCAAAATGATCCCCAATAGGGGTGAGAGGAAAATTATTGTATCCTCGTTAGCAAAGTTAGAAGGAAGGGAGGAGTAAGACACTGCATAAATGCTTGCAATAGCTGTAACTGGCAAGAAGATAAAGGAGATTGAAGTCAACTTCTTTATTATTATATTAAGTTCGTTCTGTATCTCAGTAAGGTAAATGTTGTATAGGTTAGCTGACCTAGTAATCAGTATCTCAGCCCTTTCATACGCAAAGGCTATATCGTCTTGCAAATCCTTACTTATATACTTTGACAGTTTCTTAGAAAGATAATAGAGGGAAGAGGAGTCCAAATAGAGGGTCTGAATTTCCTTCCTTAAATCTTTTATTTCTTCGACGTCTTTTAATTTGCCTTCAGTAACCTTTTCGAAAGTTCGTCAAACCTCTCAAACAGTTTAGTCCTAATAGTTCCCAATAAAAACACTACTTCGTCCAATACACCTTCAATTAATTTATTCTGATCACAACTATCGAAATCAATCTCTTTAATAATTTGAAAAAGTTCTTTAGAGTAAACTGTCAATTTACCGTTAAGCAAGGAGATGTAATGTGGAACTCCGCGAAAGTCGATCCTTGCGTAAAAACCGTTATCTACGAAAATCACCCTATATACGTTTAAGTCCTCTATCGGTATTGATGTCAAGTCCTCCTTAAACTCTATTTCACACTTCACTGGATTTAGAACGAGATATTTAAGCAATTTGAGTTACTAGCCATTCATTTCTCTTAACTCCTTTTCAGCAATTCTATAATGGTTTTCGATCTCATCATCCCAGTAGTTTTTGAAATACCCCCTAAGTAACGTTATTATTTCCCGTGAGAGAGAAATTACATCCCTAATTGCCTCATTTCTGTCGGAGTAATCGCTAGCGCCCTTATATAATCCATTATAGGCGTATCTATGCAATGCTAATGCAGTAGAAGTCAGGTGATTTACTTTGTACCCCAACTCCTCTAATCTCTGCGAAATCCCCTTTAAACCTGTTGTAGGGGCTAGAAAGCCGGTTTTATAATACCACTCCTTCTCTTTCTCGTCTTTAGGCATTTTTTCTAAGTTCATGACTGTTAAAGCACTAATTAATGCCTTCCACGATAGGAAAATTTTGCTAGCTGAATTCCTACTGAAACCCTCCTTTAATAGCTTTAACGCTAATGTCAACTCTTCCAAACTTTCTATTATCTTGATCTTAATAAAAGCGTCTCTATGCTTTTCGATTGTTGGTATTTTAGACTCCACATTATTAACTTATTTAAAAGGGGTAAATAATCAGCTAAGGAGTTTGTGTGAGACTCATACTGGTCTTTCAGCCCAATAGAATCTTCCGTTTACTTTGTTACTAGACCTAAATGGGTGGACTGCAACTGCAAGAGAATATGAAAGCCATTGGAGGGTCACTTGCTCACCAAGACAGTGACACTCGTGTAGCTACTAGTTATTTTTAACTCCTCTAAACTTGTTTGACACAATGTCTAATGGTATTACAGACTGAAATAGTTTTATTGTGATCTCCCAACTGATGACCCACACGAGGGCGGTGTTCCCTCGAGAAGTGAAGACTATTAGCCCTGGCTGAATTGGGAAAGCTAATCCACGGGTAAACACACATATTCTAAGAAATCAGACTTCAATCTCACCTTTTCTCCTAATACAATTTCTTTGCATAATTTAACACCTCTTCAGCCATCTTTAATGCATGTTGCGCATTGAATTCTGAGTACAGCTCTCAAGTAAGGTGTTGGTTTCCTCAACACCATACATTTATAACTCCCTCTTTTCTTGAAGACCTAGAATTAGAAGCAAATTATGTCTATTTTACCTCTAAGCCACTGAGGAAATTTGTCAGCGTTATTCTAAAGTATAGGCCCGCATCGTGAAATTTTGGGTTCTATGCTAGTAAGTGTTTACCCGTGGTGTAACTTTTCCTTACTTTTAATTCCACCACGGGCACCCCTCTTAAGGGATCATACACATTCACCCTTAACTCATTGGGGCTAGTCGAGGGAAACACCACTACCCTCCCATCCACTTTTATCACTCCCCAAACCTCATGAGCAATGCCCGTCATCAGTTGGGAGATCATCAATAAAAACTACTTCAGTAATACTATATAAACATTACTTAATCAAAACAATATTTAGAAGTGATTAAAAATAACGAGTAGTTACGTAGAAGCGTTACAGTCTAAGGCAAGCTTTAAGTGATAACTCTACAGCCTTTTGGCTTAGCTTCAAGAAATACTTCTTTCTCTCATTCCCTATTCTAGCCAAACTTATTCCTTCTATATAATAAACAACGTTGTAAGAGATGAGACTTTGCTTATAAGCTTGATAGCGGGAGAGTAAATAGTTTGGTGCGAAAATTTTACCATATAAGACATGAAAAAATATTTCGGATTCATTATAATTTAGTACGATTTATGAAGGGGAATGAAACAGCAAAGGTTAGCGTTCTAAATTAATGTGTTTGATGTTGATAAAGATTAAAATCCAAGTATGTTCATTATTTCTAATGGAATTTGAAGCTGATGTTAAGGACGGTAAATATGAAACTGTTAAGGTAAAGATCGAAGGAGGGAAAATTTATGTCAATGATGAGGAATACGAGTTAAAGGGCATTAAGGACGTTAAATTGGTAGAGGGATTGGGTTTAAACAAGATCTATATAAATTACATGGGCAAAGAAGTTCTCCTCGTAGAGTTCACAAATAATAAGAGGGAAGAAATGATAAGGTTTTACGAGATTCTAAAGAATGGTATAATTCCAGAAGAGGTTGACAACAAGGAGAGAGGTGAAAAAAGAGGGGTTACAAAGTTTGCTCTCTCACTTATTTCACCCTATAAGTGGAGGATAGTATTAGGTGTTATACTATCCTTTTCCCTCGTAGTCTTATCACTAATACCTCCATATTTACTGAAGACTTTAATAAATGGCGCTTTGTTAGGTAAAAACTTCAGTTTGTTATTAGTCGTGACTTTAACTTTGGTTGGGGTTAACGTACTTAACATAGTCCTTTCAGCTTTACAAAACATAGTATTAAACTTGAACGGTCAACGAATAATTAATGAGTTGAGGAATAGGCTCTATAAACACGTTATGCAAATGTCTTCAAGCTTTATAGATAGGTATAATACGGGGAGGATACTCTCACGCCTCACTACGGACATAAATAATACATTATGGTTTGTAACTTGGGGAATTCCGGCAATAATAACTAACATTGGAACCATAATTGGAGTAGGTATAGCACTTTTTCTAATCACACCTTCATTAGGTATTTATGCACTAATCCCGATGCCGGTAATTATTTTCGGTACTATTGGTTATAGGAGGAAGAGCAAAATTGCATACCATAGGCTTTGGAGGAGGAGTGCGGACATCTCGTCAATTTTGACCGACACCATACCGAACATAGATACTATAAAGAGTTATGTTAGGGAGGACTTTGAGGAAGGAAGATTAGAGCGGATAAGTAAAGAGTTGATAGATGCCCAGATGAGAGTTATAAAGACAAACTTGACGTGGTTCCCTATAATAAGTTTAACAATTTCCACCGTTACGGTAATTATCTGGTTTATTGGGGGCGAGGATGTGCTAGATAGCACTTTACAGTTGGGAACCCTTGTAGCTTTTGTAACATATACTTCAATGTTTTATCAACCCGTCCAGAACTTGATAAGCTCTGTAATCCCGTTTACACAACAGTCCCTTACATCAATGGAGAGAATAATCGAGGTTTTGAACGCTGAAAGTGATATAAAAGAAGATGAAAATGCCAAAGTAAAGGAAATTGAGGGAGAAATAGAATTTAAGCATGTGACATTCGGATACGAGAAAATTAGGCCTATAGTTAAGGACTTTAACCTAAGGATTAAGAAGGGGGAGAAGGTGGCCATAGTAGGTAGATCGGGTTCCGGTAAGTCGACAATCATAAAATTACTTCTAAGGCTTTACGACCCGCAAGAGGGGGAAATATTAATTGACGGTGTACCGATAAAGGAGCTGAAACTCAAGGAGTACAGAGATCAGGTAGGTCTAATAAGGGCTGAGCCTACAATATTTTACGGGACAGTCGAGTACAATATACGTTATGGTAACTTAAACGTTAAGCCCGAGGAGATAATTGCAGCAGCTATGGCTAGCGGTGCCCATGATTTTATAATGGAAATGCCGTTCGCTTATGATACCCATTTAGGTGAAAGGGGAAACAAGATTTCAAGTGGACAGAAACAAATGATAGAAATAGCAAGGCTATTCCTTAAAAGGCCTAAATTACTTTTACTCGACGAGGCAACGGCCTCTGTTGACTCTTTAAGTGAAAAACAAATAATGGAGAGACTTCTAACGCAGTTTGAGGAAAATACAATTGTCATTATTGCCCACAGGCTTTCCACACTTCTTTACGCCGATAGGATAATAGTCATGGAAAACGGGAGGGTAGTTGAGGAGGGGACGTTTATGGAGCTAGTGAAGAAGAGAGGGAAGTTTTATGAGATTTTCGAGTCACAAATACCATATACGGAAACTAAAAGGGTAGTAAGAAGGACTCTAAGTTATGATGATTATTTAAAAATGTTAAAGCCCGTGAATGTTGAGGTTATAGATAAGGATACTATAGTTGTTAACGGTGTTAAATATAATAATGTCAAGTTTTACAAACCGTTCCCTATTACCAAGCCGTATTTCTTGTTAATTAAAACTTCAGAGAGGTATTTTACGGTTGAGGATTATAGGAAAATTAAAGGTACTGAGATAGTTGAAAGGGTTCTGAACGAGTATTATTTCATTCCGAGGATTGAGGAGATTAAAAGGATAGACACTACTGGGGATGAGTTTGTTTGGGAGGTTAAAACGGATAAAGGATTTACGACTTTTAAGACAAGAGGTAGGACGAGCATTGTGAGAACTAATGGAAGAATCTTCATAATAGATGTTAACGATGACTTGTATATAATAGAGAAGCTTAACAAGAAGAGTTGGAAAATTTTGGAATCAATCATCTAAGCGTTAGATAAATTATTTTTTACTAAGAGTTATAAACCCCTAATTCTCTTTTTAATTATGTTTAGCGAGATAGAGTTAAAGCTCAGATTATCCTTTATCTTGGCTAACGCATATAGGAATATTAATATAATTCATTCTGAGGGAGATAAAATTAGCCTATCACAAAACGCAAGCTCTTTAATCTTTCTTGATGAAACAGAACCTTTACAGCTTTTCGTAGATAATAAGCCATATTTTGAAGTCGATAATGAGCATAAAGAAGTTCCTATACTCCACGGTGTAAAAGAGTTGTTTATAGAGCCTAAGTATGGGGGGAGATTTGCGTTAGCAAATAAGGTGTATAGTGCATATAAGTTATGGGTTTACGGAATTACCGTATTGGAGGCAAGTAAGTATGTTTACAGAGAAAAATTGTTAGAAATATTAAGCAAGACTTTATCACTAGTACCGTTCACTTCCGTTTCGAGAGAACAATTAATGGTGGCCTCAATAGTTTGGAAAGGATTTCCAAAACACTTTCTTTACTTCTCAGAGGGGATGAAATATGAGGAGGGTGGTTATAGTGATGAAAAATATCTCGAAGCGTTAGAGTTTTTGAAAGAACAGTTAACTAAGCTAGGGTTAGGTAAGCTAGGTAAAATATTTGGAATCGCTCACGCACATATAGACGCCGCGTGGCTCTGGACTTTTGACGAGAGCAAAAGGAAAATAGTTAGAAGTTTCTCCACAGTACTTTCTATGATGAAGAAGTATAATTTCTCCTTCATCCAAAGTTCTGCTCTTTATTATTCATGGGTTAAGGAGCTCTATCCATCACTTTTTGAGGAGATAAAGGAGAGGGTTAAGGAGGGAAAGTGGATCTACTCAGCGGGATGGGTTGAATTCGATGCTAACTTACCTTCTGGGGAATCAATTGTAAGGCAATTGCTCTATTCACAGAGGTTCTTCCTAGAAAACTTTGGTAAAATCTCTGAAATATTGTGGTTACCAGACTCCTTTGGCTTCTCAGCACAATTGCCCCAAATAATGAAGCTCTCTGGGATAAAATATTTTGCAACCCATAAAGTGTTCTGGAACGATACTAATAAGTTCCCGTACTCAGTGTTTAGATGGGTAGGAATAGACGGTTCCTCAGTAATTGCTGTTGCTTTCGGCAACGGCAAGGGAGGTTACAATTCAGATTTCTCCGTGGAATCTGTTCAAGAGCAATGGAATAACTGGAAGGATAAAGATCAGCCAATGCTGTACTCTTACGGTTACGGTGATGGTGGGGGAGGACCTACTGAAGAAATGTTAATTAGGGCTGAGGCCTTGAACTCTATCCCGCTCTTACCCTCAGTAGACTTAAATAATTTCCCTAATTACGAACCTAAAGAGGTTTGGAAGGGAGAGCTTTATTTAGAAGCTCACAGGGGAGTGTACACTTCCCATTCTAGAATGAAGTATTTGCACAGAAAGGCTGAAGTTACTTTAAGTGATGCGGAATTATGGAGTACTATTGCGGGGTTAAAGGTTAATCTAAAACCCTTATGGTTAACGTTATTAAAGGATGAGTTTCACGATATTTTACCCGGGTCCGCAATAAAAGAGGTTTACGAGGAGGTTTATAAAGAACTTGAGGAGGTTATCATAAAGGGAGAGGAAATTATTAAAAATTCGTTAAAGGTATTAGCAGAGGAAGGTGATAATTGCTTAGCCTTTAACTCCCTCTCATGGGATAGAGAGGATTATGTAATATCTCCCTTTGAATTGCCTAGAAGCCAAAAAGTATCTGAAGGATATTTAGTCAAACTTAAAGTCCCGTCAATAGGGTATGCAGTCTGTAACCCGATTTGCACTAACCCAGTAAAGATTGAGGGTTTAAGGCTTGAAAACGAGATTTTAAAGGTAGAGTTAAACGATAAAGGCCAAATAATCTCAATTTTTGATAAAGAGACTAACAGAGAGGTAATAAGCAAGCCTAGTGAAGTTATTGCCTACGAGAACATTCCAACCTGGGATGCATGGGATATAGAACCGTCGATAAAGAATACTGGTTTTGTGGTAAACGCTAATTCCTACGAAGTCATTGAAAAGGGCCCATTAAGGGCTTGCATAAGATTTTACTATAATTTTAGAAGCACTAAGTTCTCTAAAGACGTTTGCCTTTATGCTAACGACCGTAGGATTGAGTTGAAGTTTAGAGTTAATGCCCATGATAGGGAGTTGTTATTCAAGGAGTGGTATTACCTCAATTTAAATGTTGATAACGCAATTTTTGAAATACCTTACGGTGTGATAAATAGGAGTAGTTTGAGAAATACCAGTTGGGATAAGGCGAAGTTTGAAGTCCCATTTAATAAATGGTTTGATCTATCTGAGGACGATTACGGAGTTACTATAATCTCTGACAGCAAACAAGGGGCTACTGTTGAGTTCAGTAATGTTGGAGTTTCACTTTTTAAGACCCCACTATATCCAGACTATTCGGCAGACCTTGAAGAGAACGAGTTTAAAATTTGGATTTACCCGCATAAGGGCGATTGGAAACAAGCTGAGGTTTATAAGAAGGCTTATGAGCTCAATTACCCCATAAGGATTGTAAAAGGGAAAAACAGTGGTGAGAAAAGTTTTATCTCATCAAATCTAATTGTGGAAAGTGTTAAGGCTGGAGAAGACAGTGATGGCAGTATTGTCGTAAGACTTTATAACATCTTTAACAAGAGAGGTAGTGGTTATTTGAGATTGTGGTTTACGCCAAACGAAGTTAAATCAACTGATTTACTTGAAATTAATGAAGTTAAAAGAAATATAGAAATAATTAAGGAGACAATTAAATTTGATTACGCTAATTTTGAAATTATTACTCTTAAGTTGCGGTAAGAAACCTTTTTATAGTATCAATTTTAATATTTTTATATGTTAATAAATGAAAGGGGGTATGCTGGTATAATCACCTCTATGAGGAGTTATTACAGTATTTATGGTTCTTATCTTTATGAAAAGCATAGATTCGTTCATTATAAGGTAATGGAAATAACCAACATGACTGGTTACTCAGATACTAGACCATTATTTTCTGATGATGCAAGCATTATCTACTATAATATCAACGTTATAAATAAGGGTAATAAGATAAAAGAGGCTAAAATGGAGGTTTCGAAGTTTGATGATAAGTTGCATTTCTATGTATATGCAGAGATGGAGAAGATGTTTAAACCTATGGAGTATATAGTGACTGACGTTGAGCTAATAATTCACGATCCCGGATTAAAAAACCTTGAGAAGTTAATAAGAGAAAGAAGGCTCTATTTCATAGAAAATTCTAACTACCCCGTCAAAAAATTTACTGCCATATTCAAAATGCCACTACCCAATTTCGACGTAGAGGTTTTGTCTGCAGAAAACTATAACCCTGGCGACCTACCGGACTCGTACGTCATAAGTAAGGAGTATATGAAGTTCGTGAAATCTAACAGTGTAGTTTTAAAGACTAGTTTAAAACCCAAAATAGGTTACTTTTTCGTTGTGAAGGGTAGTATTTATGAAAGTCTTTACCGATAGGCAAATAGATAAGAAGTTTGCAAATTTCTTAATAGAAAGTGATGTTGCTAAAAGAAGTTCGTTGAGATACATTCAGTTTACAGGAAAATATCCAATAGTATTTTATAGCTTAAGCCTAATAGATATGGCGAATAGGCTAGAGATAAGGGGAAAGGGGATAAAAATAGATGAAAGCAATAATGAATTCACTCTATTCCCACCTTACAGCCTAGTTTCAAGAAGTGTAATTATTACTAGTAGTTTAAAAGTTAAGATAACAGATGATCACTTTGAGATAAGGGAAAGTATAGAAAGGAATGGAATAAGTATAGCTAAGAAAGTTACGTATACCGGCCTATGGTTAAAATACCCAGCTTATAACTTACAAATTAGCTTAAGAATTAAGGAGGTTAAAAGATTTGTTTTCTCTAGATCCTCTGATATAAATAACTATCAAGCTTTATTTTCCCCAGAAAAAATCCTTGATAAACCTTTGATAAAAATTGTCAAAGCTAAACCGTCAGTCTACTTATTGGGTGTGATTAATACTCCCTAAGTCTAGGATCTACAAACTTTCCTAAACCTACTGACATCATCATTAACCCTATTTCATAAATTATTATAACCGTAAGTGGTATTATTAGATTCCAAAAGCCTAAAGGTGAGTAAATTGCACCACCTATGCTTATCGCAAAGTTCAAAATTACACCCCAATTATTACTTGACAACGGTAAGAACCCAAAAGAGTATAGTGCCACCAACCCGAAAACATAGAACATCATATCTTGAAATAAATGTACTAAAATGTATGAAGACATCGGGTAAATAATCTCCCCGAAAATTATTTTCCTCCTACTTAATCCCAATATTCTAGCCATTGTTATATATTCTTGCTTTTTCATAGAATACGTAAACCCTCTGATTGCCTTAGCCAGACCGGCCCAAGAGAACATGCTTAGTATACCGGCTAATATTAATGGATTATTTGTATGTATTATCGTAGCTAGGATTAGGGTTATGGGAAAACCGGGTATAGTTAGCACTATTTCAAAGATTGTGTTCAAGATTAAGTCCGCTATTTTCCCCATAAATCCAGCCATTAGACCTAAAACCAACCCAACACCAATAGTTATTACTGAAGCTAAAGTTGTAACTTCCAGTATAAATGGTGTGCCCCAAACTATTTCTGGTAAAAGGGGTTCCCCTTCATAATCAGTTCCGAAAATATATAGCGGGAAGTGCTTAAAACTTGGTGGCTCAAACGCATTAAAAGGATTTGCCAAAGATGGTGAGGGATAAGGTACTAATAGTAATCCTATAGTTCCCATGAGTATATAAGCCAAGAATATAATAAACCCGGCGAAGAATATCTTGTTTTTGTAAATTAATCTAAGGAAATTAATTACCTTCCTTAACCTCTTACTCCTCACCTACTCTCACCCTCGGATCCAGTATACCGTAAATTATATCAGCCAAAATATTGCCTAAAACACTTATAACTACTATTACTAATAAACAGCCTATAGCTAATGGGTAATCCTTACTAGTTAATGCCGTAGCGTATAGACTACCAATACCATATAAACCGAAAATGGACTCAATAAATGTAGCTGAACCTAACAAAAGCCCAAAGGAGTACATGAGTCTAGTAAACGAGGGTATTATTGCAGTCTTACCCACATACCTAAAAAGTATAGTCCTATCCTTAACTCCCCTTAGCCTAGCATATCTAACGAAATCGTCTTGAGAAATTGACGATGCTGCAGACCTTATGCTAAGTATCCAACCCGGAATCATTGGTATGGCAAAGGATAGGATTGGTAAAGTATAATGATAAAACATGTTGATGACAAATGAGAGATTTAAGCTTGGGTGAACACCTGGACCATAAGAGCCTGAAATGGGAAAGTAATCGTTATATATTGCAAAGAATAAGAGGAGAATAACGGCTAGAATGTAATTCGGTATAGCGTTAATTGCAGCCGAAGTAATTGTAATAAACGAATCTATCTTACCACCGATATACTTAGCAGAAATCAATCCTATAAAGACACCCACGATGTAAGAGAAGATTAATGACACTGAGACAAGAAAGACTGTATAAGGCATTTCCAATGCTATTAGCTTAATAACCGGTTCATGATAAATTAAAGACCTCCCTAAGTCGCCGTGAAGTAAGCCAGAAATATAACTAATATATGCCTGGAAAGGAGTTTGATTAACGTAATTACCGAAGACCTCTCTAGCTTTCATTAATGCGTACTCCTTTGAATAGCCTCTAGCTAGCAAAGAGCCAATATAGAGTTGAACTGGGTTACCGGGTGATATATAAAGGAGTATATAAGTGGCGGATATTACGATAAATATAGTAACTATTGCTAATGCTATCCTCTTGATTAACCAACTTAGAAAAGGATTCACAGTTTAAAATGTTGTTAAAGCCCTTATATAAACTTTTATGGAAGGTTTTGGATTTGTTATTTTTACTAAATATCAAACAATGTAAAATCTTAACGTACTTAAAATTTATATAGTGTTTTTATACAACTTTTTAATATTTGAGATTATGGACATTGATATTTTACAAGTTCAAAACCTTACAGTTTCTTATAAGGTCGGTGATTTGACAGCTAAGGGTATAAATAACGTTAGTCTGAATATAAGAAAAGGGAGTATAACGGCTCTCATAGGCGAGAGTGGCTCCGGCAAAACAACATTACTATCTGCAATTCTAGGCTTTTTACCCAAAAACGCTAAAGTGAACGGTAAAGTTGTTTTAAATGGAGAAAAGATAATGGAAAACGGAAAATTTACTAGAAAATTTAGGCTTAATCGTTGGAGACTAATATCTTATATCCCACAAAACGCAATGAGTGTGTTAGCACCTACAAGGAAAATAAAAGCACACTTCATTGACACAGCAGAGGCTTATAATATTCCTAAAGATAGAGCACTAAAGGAGGCATCTAACATACTTAATCAAGTTGGACTCAACGAGAGGGTATTGGACCTTTACCCTTTTGAGCTTTCGGGCGGGATGAAACAGAGGGTAATAATAGCATTAGCAGTATTTTTAAAACCGTTAGTCACTATAGCTGACGAGCCCACCTCTGCGGTAGACATGCTAACACAGAAAAAAATTCTAGATTTAATTAAGGATATAAACCAAAAGTTCGGGATAACTTTTCTCATTTCAACGCATGATGTTTCAGTAGCCAGTTATATTTCCGATCAAATTTACGTTATTTACAACGGGTTTATAGTAGAACACGGAAGCAAAAAGGATATAATATCACACCCCCTACATCCGTACACAATCTACCTTCTCAGTAATGTTATAAGTTTAAGTGATGGGAATAAGTTAAGTAAATTTAGGACGTATTTCAAACCTAAAGAAGTTTCAAGTAACGGTTGTCCTTTTGCAGTTAAATGTCCCTTCGTGACTCATGATTGTTTTACTTCTTTACCTAACCAAATAAAGGTAGATGATCGGAAAGTGATGTGTAATAGGTATCTGGAGGTGGAAAAAATTGTATATTCTTGAAGGCAAAGATTTGTTTGTAAAATTTAGAACTAGGAGAGGAGAAACAATAGCACTAGACAACGTTTCACTTGGAATTTCTGACAACGAGTCAATAACGGTTTTAGGTGAGAGTGGTTCTGGCAAAACAACGTTAAGTCTAGTCCTTGCTGGTGCACAAAAGCCAAATAAAGGCGAGGTATTATATAACGGTAAGAACGTTTACAAATTAAAGGGTAAGGAATATAAGGAGTTTAGGAGAAGTGTACAATACATTATGCAAAACCCATATTCCTCCTTCAACCCATTTAAGACAATATCAAAGTCCTTTAGAACCGTAATCTCACAGTACAAGTTAGCCAGAGGTGAAGAGATGGATAAACTAATCGATGAGTATTTAAAAATGGTAAACTTAGACCCCCCAATAAAGGATAAATACCCTCACCAGTTGAGTGGGGGACAATTACAGAGGGCTTCACTTGCAAGAGCTCTTTTATTAAAGCCAAAAATAATTTTCGCTGATGAAATCGTTTCAATGCTAGACGCAAGTTTAAGAGTTGAGATAATAGATTTATTAAAGAGGATTAAAGAGGAGAATAAAATATCAGTGATATTAATTACTCATGATATAGGGATCGCTAAGTATTTCTCAGAGGATTACGGGAGAATAGTGGTCATGTATAAGGGGAAAATAATTGAGGAAGGACTTGCCTATGAGATTATAAAATCACCTAAAAATGAGTATACAAAATCATTAATGGAATCCTACTTAGATCCGTTCAGGTGATTTACATAGGGGGATTTACGTCTATAGCGATTACTTTATTACTAACACTACTTTTAATGGTAATCTTCTCAATAATTATTGTAGGCTTTAATAGTGTGGATTTGCTAGACTTGATTGTAATACTCCCAGCCCTATCTTTTTTCATTTACCTCGAATATAAGGAGAGGAAAAGGAATTAATTATGAGAAGAAAGCGTAAATTTGCCACATTGTAAAGAACGGAGTGAGTATAACGCAAGGGACTATATAAGCAATCCACCAATAACGTCTAATTCTTAAGGAGTAAAATACTGGAAATGCTGACAATAGAAGCCTTGGAACCGATATGGCGGGAGTACCTATTACCAATAGAAGAGGTACTATAGCAAAGAGAGAATAAGTGAAGTAGAGCCATTTTATCTCGTCTTGAACTTTTATTAGTAATATGGCTAGGGTTATAAAGAACACTTCAAAGGCTAAGTTCCTTATAAACCAATCAAGTGGAGTTATCGGGATTGACAAAATTTTCCACGGTTGATCAGTAAACCAACCATTAAGGATCCAACTGGCTTGCCCCCAGGGAGTAGTAAATTCAACACCCCAAATTTCTTTCTCTAAAGAAAAGTAGTAAAAAGGATTGCCAGTAACTTCTTTATACCACGCCAGTATTAGTATTCCAGAGAGAAGAGGGATGGGCAAAAACTTCAGATAATCCTTCTTTAATCTAACAATAAATGAGGGTAATGTCCAGGCTATACTATAAAAAGTTATTATAGCTAATCCCATAGTTAACGAAGAAAATAACGTCTTTCTGGTTTTTATGAAATAAAACGTTAAAGCAAGAAGTGTTAAGTATATTACGTCAGAATAGGGTATTGTAGAATAAAGTACATAGACTGGGAAAAGTTCTACTGCTAATGCGGTTTTAAAGTCGAACGTCTTGGATACGATAATAGGGAATACATAACCTAGTATATTAGTGACTATGAACGCACTTAAATTATAACTCCCTACAACGAAATAAAGGCTTTTTATCATCTCTGGGTATACTGGTGGAAATGCGAAGAGGCATTGTTTTACATAACCTTCACTAGCAATAGTCTCGTACAGTATTGAATCCCACCTCGTCGTGATTAATGTGAAAAAATCGCTACCGGATATTATATAAACTGGGACAATTACTAAGGGCTTCATCAATGTCAAAGCAAGGATTAGCTTTACGTAGTCATTTTTCATTACCATAACACGGAATTGAACTAGAAAGTAAAAAATGTTATCCCATATCTATCTCCTACGTAAAAGCAAGTACAAGACAACTATTATAAGAATTACTATAATACTCGTTTCCGGTATATCGTAAAATGTTGTTATTGTTTTAGTAATAGTCTTCGTTATAACAGTTGAGTGTAATACCGTAACATAACTTGTCACATAATACGTATAATTTACAGTATATGTAGAAATTATTGTCACAGTCACAGTAATCGTAGTTACGTTACTGCTACCTTGTTGGGCATGGATTATTGGTAAGTAAGGGATTGATGCTAAAAAAATTAAAGAAAGAGTAAGAAGCACGGGTAGAATCTTAGACTTCACCATAATTGGTACCCTTGTTGATATTGTTCTCCTCCAACATTAGCTCCTATAATTACACTTCCTTTAGAAATGGGTTTTATTTGAATGAACGGAGGAACACTCTCATAACCACTAAAACCGTTTTGTGTTGGGGTACAAGTTTGTGGTGTAGGCCCATAAACGTAGCCATGGGGCCAGATTTCAGAGCTCCATGGAGTTAACAACCAGTTTGCGGAAATTATCTGAAACGCATTACTTCCACCTATATTCTCTAGCAATGACTCGTCTTTTGTAAAACCTTCTAAAATACCACCTATCGGAGTTGCAACATATCCCGGGTCTGACATTTTAAAGATTGGATAAAGTATTTTTGTCTCCCAATCTACCACATATAACCACACTTCATTATCCCCGCCTTCCATAGGGATTAGCCTTATTCCTAGTTCATATAAACTATCTGGTTTGGGCCTAAACAATTGATTATTAACCGCAAACGGCCCGCAACTTAATCCACAATATAATTGTGGATTAGTAGAACCAGCCGATATATGCCAGCCCCATTCTGGGTGAAAGCCTAATGACACTTGATAAAAATATCCGGTTGAAGTCGTTAACGATGACCATATCACTAGTAAACAATCCAAATTTTTCAGTTTTTCCGGTGTTTTAACTATAATAAACCCACCGTAAATATTCCTATTCGGTTGAGGGCTCATTATTCCATATTGCCATGAACAAGGTGTACAATATACTTGAGAACCAGTTAGTAATGATGTCGATAGTTTATCAAATACAGTAACTGATACCACCGTATACCCAATCCTTTTTATAAACTCTCTTCTACTAATTTTCACAAATTACAGCGAGCTTTAGCAATATAAAAACTTTTTTATATCATGAAACTAAACAATGCAATAATGGTCGCGACCAAAATATCTTTATATTCTAATTTTAACTATAAAATGAAGGAAATTGATAATATATAAACTTAATCCTAAATTAGTCATGTTTGAAAACAGGGTAATATATTAATTTTTTACAAATAAGGAGGTTGGATCGACTTAAAAGGAGACTTGGTAATAAACAATATTTAATAAAGATTAAACTATGAGTTGAAACACGTGAATTTATAGTAATTAATCCAAAAATTCGAATCAAAACTAAAGTTTATATACCACTATATTGATCTATCAAAAATGAGGTAAGCATGAAACAAGAGTATAAAATGTTCCTAGCATTATTAATCATGATACTTTTCTTAATACTTTACATGCCAACAGTACCTACTCCAGCTCAAGCGGCATTACCGAATAAAATAACAAATGGTACTTGGGTATGGGCACCGGAAGGTCCCCCAACCCCAGGTGGAGTTTACTGGAATTACTGGTCACCCACCAATTTAGTCTTGGGCTTCTGGCAGTACTTACCATTAGCCGTTTACGTTCATAACGACCACCAGTTCATTCCAATACTCGCCACTAACTGGTCATGGAATGGTAACGAATTAATAGTAACCTTAAGACACCCATATTACTGGGATACAGTAAATGGAGCAGTTCCATTCACTGCCTGGGACGTATGGACTACCTATATGATAGGCATTAGATTATTCGGATGGTTCTCGAATTACGGCTTATACAATGTGACCGTAATAAATAATTACACCGTAGCATTTTGGTTCCATGGGAACTATTGGAAGGACTTGCAGAGGACAGAGGCTCTAGTTTTAGCTGCTTATATAGGAGCACCGTACTTCCAATTTGGCAAATACGCTGAGATGTTAGCTACAGTCAACACCTCAAACCCAGCACTAAGCAGTTACTTATCCAATTTAACAGATTACATAGAGAAATTAAACGTAACTCCAACAAGCAACGGCTTTTACTTCCCCAACGTATCGACTATGAACGACGAGTACATGATATGGGTCGCTAACCCGTATTTCGAGAAAGCATTTCCTAACTCATCAGTTAGATATTATCCAGAAATGATAACTTACTGGTCTAGTAGTAATACACAGACATATAATTTCTTAGAGGCCGGGCTAATGGGTTACTGTGTTACAGCTATTCCTTATAGCATTTACGAGACACTAAAAAGTGATGGTTATTTATTTTATATGGCTGACACATATGGAGGAGTAGGATTCTACCTCAACCCAGAAGTATATCCATTTAATAACCCGTTAGTAAGACAAGCGTTATACTATGCAATAAACACTTCCGAACTTGCAGAGGCATATGCACCAGATTATGTTTCCGGGCCTACAAACTTTGCTGGCATACCTTCTGGGTTTCTACAAGAATTTGAGAACATTATACCCTCCTCGTTCTTCCAACATTTAAATAACTATTCATACAACCCGCAAAAAGCTACCCAGTTACTTGAGGAGGCCGGGCTAAAGGAGATCAATGGCCAATGGTATTTACCTAACGGTTCCCCATTCACTATTAATATAATAGCACCGTCTGGTTTCACTGATTGGGTTGCACTCTCACAAGAATTCGCAACACAACTGAAGGCATTCGGAATAAATGCACAAGTCTTTGAGTTATCGACATCAGACTTTTATAGTGAGTTCTTCAGTGGGCAGTTTGAGGTTGCACCTTTCTTTACACCGTTCACAGATACGATAGACGCATGGAGAATCGCTAGCATTATACCACAGCCACCCTTTAACTTGTCTAAACCGACATGGTATATATATGATGGGATGAACTTTACGATCAACGTGACACAAATAGTAGTACAGATGCATACATTACAATACGGTTCACCTCAGTACATTAACGATAGTGAAAAACTTATGGCATGGTATAATTACTGGTTACCGGCAATCGCAGATGTAGAGAAAATACAACCGGTAGCACTAAACCCATATGAGGCTAACTGGAACGCAATATTGAACACAAATAACCAGACCTTCATATCGACAACACTGTTCCCGTTCGTAGCTTATGATTTCGAGTACATGGGACCAGTAATTGGGTTCTTAGAGGGATATGTAGTACCTCCTGGAATAACACCACACTTACCAACTTATCTAAGTAAAGCAGTAACAACCACAACTACAGTGACAACCAAGTCTTCATCCCCTAACTACGTACCTGTAATAGCTGGTGGAGTAGTAGCTGTTATAATTATTGCAATAATAGTGTATGCAGTATTAAGGAGGAGAGGTAAACCCGCAGAAGAGTAAAACCTTTTCCCTAACATCTGGTTATAAATTGGAACTAAGATATCCGACTTTTTTAATCCAAATTCTTTTAATAAATGGTTCTAGTTTATGATCTGTCATGATAAAAAATTTAGTTTATAGTTCATTAAATCAACTTTAAGAACTAAATGAAGATGTGTCATGAGCTTAATACCGAATTCTGCTTGTTAGATGGGATTTTTCAAAGAGGTAACTTTAATTGTGTAAACTCTTTATAGCCGTTCGTTAAATAAACCCCTTCTTTTTCACACTCTTCAATTAATTGTTTAGTAACTGAGGGTGAGTAAATTATCAGTACTTTTTTCTTATTTCTAATCTCTGGCTTATAATCCTCTAAGCGCTTAACAACCTTCATCAACTGAGATAGAGTACTAACACCAGCCCTAGCCTTTACCTCACCTATTATTACGTAATCCCTTGTCTCACCGTAAATGTCTACCTCAAATTTCCCCTTAACCTCAAATCTGCTCAATGAAACGTCTAACCCTAACTGCTTAAATCTGTACTCTAAGTAATCCATGGCTTCTTGCTCTAAAGATCCAGTTAGGTTTTCAATCATGTTATTTAGTTGCCTAATTTGTTTATCTAACCTCTTTATAACAGCATTAAACCTTTCATCGCGCTTCTTAAACTCCTCATCCCTCTTTTTAGACTCCTCATCTAGTCTCTTTTGCATAGCCATAATCTCTTCGTGACGCTTAGCAGATTCCTCCTCTAATTTTTTCTGTAAGGCCCAAAATTCCTCATGACGCTTCTTAGACTCCTCCTCAAACTGCTTCCTCAAAGCAACTAACTCCTCATCCCTCCTCCTAAACTCCTCATCCCTCTTTTTAGACTCCTCCTCAAACTGCTTCCTCAAAGCAACTAACTCCTCATCCCTCCTCCTAAACTCCTCATCCCTCTTTTTAGACTCCTCCTCGAACCTCTCCCACACGAGCTTATTATAATCAATTAACTCATCAACTTTCTTATTAAGAGATGCTAATTGAGCCTCAATATTAGTAAGTTTTGTAATTACAATCTTCTCGGCAACTTTTTCAGCTAACTTATTCATGAACTCCTCATCGTTCATCAACCTCTTTATTATGTCGTCACTACTCATATGTTAAATTTAATACCATAAGGATAAAAAGCATTTTGAGATAACGTTTAAGACTTAGTATAACTTTTACAAAGAATTGGGCTGAATCCTTTTTCATGTTAACAGAAATCTTTATTATATTCGATTATAACAAAAATTATTGATGATCTCTCACACCGATGTGGGAAAAGGGTGGGAGTGATTACGGAGATGTGAGACCCGTGCCGTTGGAGTCCCATGACCCACTGGCTAAGCCCCTACACTAGATCATGAAAGAATATAAAATGATTGAAATGAAAGTGTAGGGACAAACGGATTAAGGGGGCTAAAAGCCTCGCCCTTCCAAGATGGGAAAGATGTAAGCTACAATCCTCATAAGTAAAGCATTAGCTTCGTACCCACTCGCATTAGTAATCTTAATTATAATCTATTAAGAAAAAATAATAAAATTTATTAATATCAAATTAAAGGAATATGTTAAACCAAATAGTATGATAACTTAAAGCCTTGCTAATAGAATTAATAAATAATATTTTCATTACATATATTACGAAAAATAATACTTCGATTTTAGATATTGATTTGACTATTTTTAAACTCCTACAACAAAACGTCGTATTTGCCTAACTCTTTTTGATAATTCGACTGCTATTAGACCAACTATTAAAGGATAAAAGTCAAAATACCTCTTCTACAAGTACTAATAATCGACTATCTTATACTGAAATTTTTACTCAAAATGACTTGAACTAGGAATAAATCGGAATCAGATATATTAGAGCTAAAAATATAGCTATGATATAATATCGTACTAAATAGTACTGAAAAAGTCTTTAATCTCCATTATCTCGACTCACAAGATTAGGAAATTTTTTATCTATTAAGAAAAAGCCTAAATTAATCTAAGATAAGAATAATATTCATTAAAAGTAAAGTCACTAAGAGATTTAAAAATCCAGTGTGTCGATAGTGTCGTCATTAAGCTATTTGTATTATGAGTATTACTTATGGGTAGGAAGCCTGTATTTAGGCAAGACGTTTCTTGTCCCTCTTGTGGTAGTCATCATGTTGTTAAGTGTGGTAGGCCTTTGGGTAGGCAGAAGTTTTTGTGTAGGGATTGTGGTAAGTACTTCTTGGGTGATGCTACTTACCATTCTAGGAAGTTGAGGGTGGAGGCTTTGAGAATGTATGTTAATGGTATGAGGGCTATTTCTAGGGTGCTTAACGTACCTCTTGGTACTGTTTTCACTTGGATTAAGCGTTATGGTAGACAAAGGTATGAGAAGTTGGTTTACTTGTTTGCTAAGGATTTAGTTAAGGGTTAGGTTGCTGCTAAGGTTGTTGATGGGATTTGGATTACTTCTAATACAGACATTCTGCTTCCAACTTTATCTCACTAAAGCAACTACAATAAACGACGTAATAATCCTGAACCATACCGGAGGGTTAATAAGTGGGTAAATACCATTTGGCAAAAATATCATATCACCGAAAATGTGATCGGCAACTGCTACAAAAGCCCCTCCTATACCAATATAAACTAAGTCAATGGTTGAAAATTTAGGCTTAGCTTTCCATATAATTAGTACTGCTATAACTGTGGCAACAATAAAGTAGCCTAAAACTATTGGTAATGGTGTCATCCAAGCTTGAGGGAGATCATTTCTTCCTCCTCCCCCTCATTAATAATAACAAACCGACTACGACAATAATCACAGCAACTACTATAATTATCTCATAGAATAGTAAGGAAGGCGAATGAATTGTAGTATATTACGTTTGTAGTGCGGATGGTGAGAAATACGATACTTCATTAGATGCATAATCCATAACATGAATCATGTGGTTTTGTGGGTCGTAAACTATGCCGTTAGGCGCATTTCCTACAGTTACCAAATCTACTATACCACCGTTATTAACGCTACTTGGTCATTATGATGTGCTAAGGATATTGCCACCAGACCGTCGTATGGAATATATATCATCTGTGAGTAACCGTTAATCCCGCTATCACCTATTGGGAATGTAGTTACACTAATAACTTTGGCAGTACTTGCGTTCAAGAAGAACACTTGTTGGTCGTAAGTGGCTACAGCTATTTCATCTGGAGGTACGAAAGTCATTGTGTCCATTCCGCTTTCATTGAGCGTAAAATTATACATTATTTTGAAGTTGCTTAATGGAATTCCGTAGATCTTATTTGTACCGAAACTCCGTTTGTCCCTACACTATCATTTCATTCATTTTATCTTCATTCATGATCGAGTGTAGGGACTTAGCCCTCAACCACCTACCAAACTTAACGGTAGCTTCCGGTATAAAAACCTTTCCTTAAAAATTAAGCATAGTCCACACTACTTACGCAAGTGATGAAACCTGCTTTACTCACTAGCATCAAAGGGCTTATTATAATACAGCACAGCCCAAGTAATAACAGCCAACTTTCTAGCACACGCAACAATCAACTTCTTACCCTTTAACCTACCCTTGTGCTCCTCATAAAAACGCTTGATAACAGGATTAACCTTAATGGCAGTCAAAGCTGCCAAGTAAAAAGCCCTCCTCAAAACAGCGTCACCCCTCTTGGATATGCCTCTCGATACGACACTCTTACCACTAGACTCAACAACTGGGTCGAGACCACAATAAGCAACAAACCTCTTCTTATCACTAAAGCGCCTAACATCACCAACCCTAGCCAAAATAATACAACCCAAGGTTTTACCAATACCGGGAATAGTGAAAATCAAACTATCCT
>JBBHKV010000046.1:0-5409 GCA_037389275.1 Sulfolobaceae archaeon RB850M | reverse complement strand
GTAGTGATGATAGCGCCAGAGGAGGACGAATTGAAGAACGTTATTATTGACCTCCTTAAGGAGAGGCCAATGGACATTAAGGAAATACATAGTGTTCTAACTAACCTCGCAAGTGATGAGAAGATAAGGAAAGCACTAAACGAATTAGCAGAGGAGGGTAAGGTAATAGAGGATAAAAAGACTAAAAAGTTTATGTTGCTAGGAGTTTCGAATTAAAAAACCGTAGGTTCTTACATACTCATTAGCAATCATATAACCCTTTTAGCTTTTATTAGCTCATCAATCTTAGTAGTTGCAATTCCATTAACCTCTATTGGTTGAATTGCCGGATAGAAGTCTTTATAATTAGGTATGTTCATCTCAAGCCTATCCTCAAACGTCGGTATAAGCTCGTTTTGGTAAAACACTCCTAAAGGTATTTTTTCTCCAAATTCCATAACTTTTAGTATAGCTTTTTCAAACTTGTCTTTAACCTCCTCCTCTTTCCTAACTACTGGATCCCACGTGGGGTCATTATCTAATTTATACACCCTCTTATCATACCACTCCTTAGTATTTATATCGTTATAAGTAGGACAAGGTTGCAATACTTCAATAACAGCACTACCCTTATGTCTTACAGCCTTCTTTATTAGTTCTTTTAAGTGCATAATATCGTAAGCGTAACCCCTAGCTACAAAAGTGTAGCCAGCAGAAAGTGCAACAGCTAACGGGTTAACTGCATCATTTATGTTGGGCTTGGGCAAGGACTTAGTCTTAACACCTCTGGGTAAGGTAGGGGAAGCTTGCCCTTTTGTCAGTCCATAAACCCCGTTATTATGAATAATGACTGTTATATCTAAGTTCCTCCTACCCAGATGTACAAAGTGGCCCATACCAATACCTACGCCATCACCATCACCAATGTTAACGATTACTTCCAAAGACGGGTTTGAAACCTTTATACCGGTGGCATAAGCTATCGATCTACCGTGAAGTGTGTGTACACCATTAATCGGTAGGTTAATAAAGTGGGGTATTTTACCAGAACAACCAATCCCCGAAACTATTACCACCTTCTTTGGGTCAACACCGAGTTCTCTTATTGCACTTTCCTCAGCTCTCAAAATACCGAAATTACCACACCCTGGACACCAATCAACGAAGACGGGTTTACGCGCCACCGCTCAACACCACTCTTTTTTCTCCGTTTAATACTTGTTTAACACCATATATGATTTCCTCTCTAGTTATAGGTCTTCCGGTCCACTTTAGTATAAAGTCTGTCGCAAATATTCCGGTCTTTTCAGCTAAAACCTCGGCGCCTTGTGCTTGATAATTATTTTCAACAGCAATTATCTTTTTCCTACCTTGCAATAATTTACTCATTAACCTTTTAGGATATGGGTTAAACATCTTAACCTGAACCATCATAACGTTAATTCCCTCCTTACTTAACTCCTCCATAGCATCCAAAATCGCACCTTTCGGGGAACCCCATGTGAGTAAGACTACATCTGAGTCTCCGACAACATTAACCCTTTCCTCCTCTGGAATTTCTTTATCCGCGGTCTCTAACTTCTTTATCCTCTTCTCGTACATCTTCGTCCTGTTTATGCTATTCTCAGTGATATGCCCTTCCTCATTATGTTCGTCGCCAGTATAGAATATGCTAGCTTGGCCAAGGAAGACTCTAGGTGAAATTCCATCCTCAGTAAACTGGAACCTATCAAAGTAATCCTCGGTAGGTTTCACAATCTTACCCCTCTCTATCTTTATTGGTTTTCCGGTTATTAGTTCCTCATCAAAGACAGAATAGGCATTTGCTAAAGTCTTCTCGATAATATGAATAACGGGAGTCTGATATTTTTCGGCCAAGTTCAACGCCCATATAGCATCCCAGAATATCTCCACGTGGTCACCGGAGGCAATAACTATTCTCGGGAACTCACCGTGGCCAACGTTCAAAGCGAACTTCAAATCACCTTGCCCACTCCTAGTTGGTAAACCAGTTGCTGGAGCCCCTCTCATATAGTAAGTTATAACAACGGGGACTTCATTCATTCCAGCCCAACTTATCCCTTCGCTCATTAAAGCGAAACCTGGCCCGGAAGTTGCTGTAGCCGCTCTTGTACCGGTCAAAGCTGCACCGTTAGCCATGTTAATTGCTGCCAACTCGTCTTCAGTCTGAACAACTACAGCACCTCCCTTCCTCAATTCGTTTCCTTCAATTACCATTTCCAGGTTCTGGTTTGCCTCAATATATGTACTCTCATCAGAGGCTGGCGTAATGGGGTAATAGGATTGAAACCTTAAACCGCCCGCTAGCTTACCCATCGCAGATATCGTGTTACCGTCCACTTGAATCCTATGTTTTTCCACTTTTAAAACCGGTAAATTATAATAGCTTGAGACTGAATAAAAGCCCATTTTAGCGGCAGTAGTGTTAATCTTAACGAATAACTCGTTTTTGAAGACCTCAGTTATAGCGTGTTCTAAAAGCTCAAAAGGTAAGCCCAGAAGGCCGTAAGAAGCACCCACAGCTATTATGTTTTTAGCCCTTTCAACCACTGAAAGGGGGACTTTGAATTGCTCGGCTATTTTCATTAGCAAGTCTTGGTAATTGAGTCTTACTACTTTAACTCCCTTCTCCTTAAGATAATCTATTACATCCTTTACCGTGTAACCCCTTCCCGCCTTGTTTAACTCCTCCTTAACTTGTTCTGCCATTTCCGGTTCCATAGACCTAATCATATCGACACTAGTATTTTCGTAATCTTGTCCGTAAATTACGAAGTCCTTCACTTCCGTGAAGTGTTGAAAAAGAGTTTCAGCGTCGAAAGTGGCCAGTATATCAGTGTAAGCTGATACGCTTCTGACTGGTTTTTCGTCAAAAACCACCTCAAAATAGCTATGCCTTCCCTTTATGTTGGAGTAGTACTCTCTGTTACCAAACAAATAGTACCCCGCTTTGGCTATTGCGTTGCCGAAAACCACAGCAGAAGTGTCAACACCTAATCCTTGTGCACCACCAATCATCCATACTCTTCTAGTCATACTCAACATCTCTTCATCGTAAATTAAAAATTTTTACTTTGTCACAAACTTAAATTAGATGATAGTTGTCCAAGGAATAGTTAAAAAGTACGGTGAAAAGCTCGCTGTATACGGCGTGTCTTTTCAAGTCAATAAGGGGGAGTTCGTGTCCTTGTTGGGCCCTAACGGTGCTGGGAAGACTACACTGATTAGGGTAGTTTTAGCCTTAATTAAGCCTAATGAGGGGAAAGTCGAAATCCTGGGCAAAGACCCGTTCAAGGACAAAGGGGTTCTGAGAAACGTCGGTTATGTGCAAGAGTTGCCTAACTTACCCCCTTTTCTAACCGGTAGACAAGTACTGCAACTCTCAGCTAAGATCAAAAAAGTAGGTAAAGACGAGGTAGACGAGCTATTAGCCTTAGTAGGGATGAGCGATCTTGCGGATAGGCAGATAGCTAAGTACAGTAAGGGTATGGTACAGAGGATAGCTATAGCTGAAGCCCTACTCGGCGACCCGGAAATATTAATAATGGATGAACCGAATATAGGCGTAGATCCGGTTTTCTCCCTACACATAAGGGAGACATTCGATAAGTTGAAGAGGAGAGGGGCTTCAATACTCATGACCTCCCATGAGCTTGAGGACGTAAAAAAGCTCTCAGATAGAGTGATCCTAGTCCACAAAGGCAAAAAAGTATTTGAGGGAGGGGTAGAGGACTTAGTAAAGAAATATTTGGGTGTTATAGTTGTGGTCGAGGGGAATGAGGCTATACAAGAGATAGCTAAGAAGTTGGATTATGTGAAGAAGGTGGAAAAGGTAAGTGAAGGTAAGTTTTACGTTTATTTAGAGGAGGACAAGAGGGAGGAGTTACTGAGAGAGCTAATTTACGGTGGGGCTTCAGTTAAGACTTTCTACTTAAGTCAAGACTTAGAGAGGGCTTACGAGAAGGCGATAAACAGTGCTTGAGATAATGTTTTACGAGTGGAGGAGGGCTATAGCTAGAAAGAAAGTAATTGCTTTAATTGCGGTCTCACTGTTTTTCGAAATAGGTGTATATCTAGCCCTCTACTTAGTCCCCTCAAAGACCGTAAGGGTTATATTAATTCCCCTTTACCCCTACATGTGGGTCGTTGGAGTACTCTTACCCCAGAGCTTATTGTTACATTTCTTGGCAATTTCAATAGCTTCGGGTTCGATGAGTGAGGAGTACGAACAAGGTACTGTGGACTTCTTCTTAACTAAACCGGTCACTAGGACTAGGTTTTTCTCAGAAAAGTGGTTAGGGTCTTTCACCCTTCTAGCGTTGATCTATTTCATCATGGTAATCATGGCCTTGGCTTTCTCATACTCAATGTTCGGTGCTCAGTATGACGTAGGGTTATTGCCGATAGTAGTCTCCTTGGTGCTCTTCTCATCTTTAGTATTCTTCAACATTTCGTTTTCAATAGGTGAGATGTTGAGGAGGAGTAGCCTATCTTTTATAATCTCGAGCTCGATACTCATAGGTTCCCTTCTGATCTCCGACGTGCTGGTCATTATAGGTAGGTTTACTCATATTTCCGAGTACGTGGGGATAGGCGAGGCCTTACCGTCTTTCGGTGCTACCCAGTTACCTTTCCTTTATCTAGCTAACACCCCTTATTCGTTTCTAGTTAACGCTTTAGACATCTACCCGCTACACTCGGGAAGCATCTTATCTGCTATTCTCTCAGTCCTAGCTTATTCTCTAATACCCCTAGGGCTTTCCTACTTCTTGTTCATAAACAGAGATGTACCTAAGAGGGTCGCGTAGGAGTTAAGGGAGTAAAACCTTTCATAGTTCTATCCTTCATTATTACTAAGCCTCAGTTTATGTAGTTTAACTCGTCTACTTTCCCTTTAACTTTTCGTAAGCTACGACGTAGGTAGTGATGATTTTTATCCTTACGGCTACTTTCATAATATATGCACCGTTGTAGTAGAGAGAAATGATGTGAAGAAAAAGTTTTCAGACTGAAACTCAATCACTACCTATGAACAAAAGAACATTAACTGTCTTATCGTTAGTCCTCGTTTTACTGATCGTGACAGATCTATATCTGGTAATATATTACCACTATAAAGTTAATATAAACCCCTCAATCTTCTCTTCACCTACTACAAGTCCTCTAAGCCTCACCAGACCTCCAACCCCTTCCTCTACACAACTCTCCAACTTAACCTCTCCAATATCCTTGGGACTAGTAATGAATTACTATAACATCACATATAACTCTTCCTTAAAGCTCTTCTCAGAATGTCCTTATGTTAATAAGTACTTCGTGGAAAGCGACAATTTGTTGGCAGTGATCGCGTTAAAGGACTTAAATGACTCCTTGTGGGAAACGGTTTGGGATAACATCAAGAGTAACATA
>JBBHKV010000045.1:0-19177 GCA_037389275.1 Sulfolobaceae archaeon RB850M | reverse complement strand
TTGTAATAATAGTAATAATGATAAGTATTAGATGCAATGCTAATAATAGCATTATAACTCCTAGTAAGATGGCTAACCCGTTTACTGCAAGGAAGAGAAGTGGGCTAAGGCTACCCTTCTCCATCCCCCGTTCTTCCTAACGTATTTTCCTCTTTCAGTAAACACGTCCAATAACATGTGTGATGGGCCGTTCAACGAACTAACTAAAGCTAAGAATAACAACTCTTCATCAGCGTAGTCATATATGTAATAGTAAAGTAGCGATAGCCCTAAAGCAGGGAGGAAACTCCGAACCACACTCCTAGGGCCAAATTTTTAGTTACTTCAAATGGATCGTGAGTGCCTAAAACCTTGTACGCCGATTCGAAGAAACCTTTCACATCACTATTCGCGTTGTACGGGATAAGTAGTACGTAATTGTGCCTTTGAAACAGTTCCTCAACAAACCGTTTGTCCCTACACTTTCATTTCAATCATTTTATGTTCATTCATGATCGAGTGTAGGGACTTAGCCAGTGGGTCATGGGACTCCAACGGCACGGGGCTCACATCTCTGCAATCACTCCCACCCACATCGGCGTGAGAGATCATCATTTATTAACAAAAGTTTGTTACAAACAGACAAAAAGATTTCTATCAACGTGAAAAAGGATTCAGCCCCTCCCCCTCACCCTTCCTTGTTAACTTCCTTTTTAATGCATCAGCACAAGTTTTACAACAAGCGTAATATAACTTCTTATTACCAGATTTAACGATAATCGGCTCACCCCTAATTTCACCGCCACAGTAATCGCAGTACATCTCAGCCCTTGAAACACTGGGTATGTTAAGCCTCTTTATGGCGATTAAATACTCCTTCTCCTTTATTGATTGTAAGACCTTACTAATCTCCTCCATCTTCCCCCTAACGATGGATAAGATTCTCCCGTCTATTAACTGGTAGCATTCTCCCACGCACTCGTTACTTATTATAAACGTTGTCAACTCTCCCTCCTCCTGGTACTCAATAGTAAACCTTATCCCCTTTCTCTTTAAGTTCTTGATAACCTTGGCAACCGTTGCCCTACTCACTCCCAACTCTTTAGCTATGCTATTAGCACTCCTCCTCGCGTCTTCCTTTAGCATTTGTAAAACCTTGTATTCTAACTCGGTCAACTTTTCAACCATAATTTTACATTGTAAAGCGGCCATATTTTTTGTTTTTTCTCTAAAGAAGACTGATCAGTTTAACGGAATTGGGAAAGGGAGGTCGTATTTTTTGTTTTTCTCAATAACGTTTAGTTTACATTGTAAACATTAAGGGTAAATATTAGTTTGCAAAAAATGTTTTTATGCAAATCTGCCCCGTTTGCGGGATGGAAGTGGAAGAGTCCACACCCTTTAAGACGTTATACAAAGGGAAAATATACTATTTTTGCAGTAGCGGTTGTAAGTCGGCCTTTGAGAAGAACCCCGAACTCTACTTGACTAAAGGCCCTCAAGGCATGCCTGGGAGCGGTGAGGGACATCACCAACATTAGGATTAGGAAAGAGGAGGAGTTAAAGATAGTCGGAATGCATTGTACGAGTTGCGTGAATACGGTATCTAAAGCCATCAAGGGAGTTAACGGAGTTGAAGACGTAAAGGTCAACTTAGCTTCCGGGGAAGCGAAAGTAGTCTTAAGTGGTAACTTAAAAGACGTTATAAACGCTGTGAGGAGAGCCGGGTATGATGTGGTCACTCAGAAGATCTACTTAAACGTCGATATAAGTGAGGAGGAGGCGGGGAAGCTTAAGGAAGTGTTGGAGTGCTTACCGGGTGTAATAGAGGCCAAAGTGGGGGGTAGGAATGCGGTAGTCGAAATAAATCCCGTCACTACAACTGAGGAGAAAATCCTGGAGGAGTTGAGGAAGAGGGGTTATAAGGCTGAACTGTCTAAAAGCACTATTGGTAAGAAATCCGACTTCAAGGATTTACTTACGAGGCTAATCGTTGGCATAATTTTCACGACGCCGATCCTATTCCTACCCCCCTTATACCAGTTCGTCCTCTCATTTCCCGTGCAATTTTATTCCGGTATGAGGTTTCATAAAGGTGCAATAAGGGCTATTAAGAACAAGACAGCGAACATGGACGTGCTTGTCTCACTTTCCTCTACGGTAGCCTGGGCCTACAGCTTATACGGGTTATTGACTAACTCTCAGACCTTTTTCACAGCCTCCTCCCTCCTAATAACCTTTATATTAATCGGGAAGACTTTAGAGGCTTACTTAAAGGAGAGGGTAAGTAATGACGTTTTATCTCTGACAAGCGTTAAGGCCAGGAAAATAGAGGGTGAGAAAGAAGTAATTGTTGACTCTAATAAGCTTAAGGTAGGTGACGTAGTACTCGTTAAGTCGGGCGATGTAATTCCGGCTGACGGGGTCGTTGAGGAGGGTGAGGGTTATGTAAACGAAAGCATTTACACGGGTGAAGTTACCCCGAGTTATAAAAGGAATGGAGACCCGGTAATAGGCGGTTCTGTCCTTGAAAGGGGGTTCCTAAAGGTTTATGTTACTAGGGCGGGTAATAGGGCTTACATAACACAAGTGGCTGAAGCCATAAGGGAGGCTGACACTACCAGGTTTCCCATACAGCAGTTCGTCGACAAGGTCTCAGCCGTATTTGTACCCGTAGTAATCATTATTTCAGTAATCTCATTCGTAGTCTGGCGTTTCATCCTCCATTTCCCCCTCTCTTTCTCAGTACTCATAGCGGTTGCAGTTCTCGCTTCAGCGTGCCCTTGTGGTTTCGGTCTAGCGACGCCAATGGCTATAATAGTGGGGGTCAGGAGGTTAGCTAAAAGGGGTATTATAGTAAAGAACGGTGAGGGATTGGAGAGGCTTAAAGAAGTTAAGACTTTCATATTCGATAAGACCGGGACTATAACCAAAGGGAAAATTAAGGTGAGCAAATACGAGGGGGAAATAGAACTTGCTTGTGCGTTAGAGAAGTTAAGTAATCACCCTATCGCTAAGGCAATAGCTTCCCTAAAGGGAGTGAATGCGGAAATTAAGGAATTCACGGAGTTTCAAGGTAAGGGTGTTTACGGCGTTGTTAACGGTAAGGCTGTAATTGTAGGTAATAAGGATTTCGTAATGAGTAATTGCACTGGAAATTCAAAGGATGCCGACGTCCTTGTGTGCATAGACGGTGAGGTCAGGGGTTACATATGGTTAGAGGACGAGATAAGGGAGGAGGCTTTTGAGGTGGTGAAGTGGTTGAAAGAGAGGGGTTATAACGTTATAATAGCTACTGGGGACTCGAGTAGTTTTGCGGAGAAGGTCGGTGAGGCGTTAGGGGTTAAAGTGTATAAGGGTTTATCACCGGAAGAAAAGGTTGAACTTGTGAAGAAGTTCGAGAAGGTGGCGTTCGTAGGGGATGGTGTGAATGACGCCATGGCTTTGAAGGAGAGTTATGTAGGTATTGCGGTTTCTTCCGGGGCTGATATTGCTAAATATGCCGGTGATATTGTAATCCCTTCATTATCTTCAATACCCCAGCTTTTGGAGAGGGGTAGTAAGATAGTTAGGAAGGTTAAGGAGAACGTTATTTGGGCTTTAGCGTATAATACTGTTTTAATACCGATTTCCGCCGGTATTCTTTATCCCTTTTATCTTCCCCCACAATACGCTGCATTGGCGATGTCCATGAACAGTGTAAGTGTTGTCTTGTGGAGTTTAGTGGATTCTCTTTGAGATAATTTCTTGGCAATTGAGTGCGGTTTTTGTCCTTGTATAACAGATTTTTAAACTGTGAATGAGAATACACTATAATGGAAAGGGCATTAGAAGCGGGTTTAGAAAAGTTCCTTCAATACGTTAAGAAGGGCGGGGCTTTTGTTGATGATGACGGTAATTATTATCTAATAGGCGTAGGCGAGGTGAACTGTAAGAGGAATTCGAGAATTGTGGACGAGGTTTTAGACGAGGTTTATAAGTACACTGATAATATAAACTTAACCGTCTTAATAGTACCGGAAGGGGTTTATGACGAAATCGTTAGTAAGTTGAAGAAGGCGTGATGACTTTTAGGGGAGCCTGAGGGGGTGAAGAGGCGGTTACTCGCTGAATATTTTTTAATTTTTCTTCCTAATTCTATCTGTGAACCCTTCAAATTCTACCGGAGTAAATAACTTTCTTGCTGAGTACTCAAACCTAATAATATTAGGAATACAAATACTCTTCTTCATCCTCCCCCTTATTGTCTTCCTTTACTACATGAGGATGATGGGGGTTAGGACTAGGAACCAACAGAAGGAGTTAGCAAAGAGGATGCAAATGATACCTCCCATAACCTGGGATCAGATTTACGATATGAGAGAAGTTAAACAGAGGTTAGAAGAAATAAGCAATTACGTGATGAACAAGAGGAGAGCTTACGGTGTAATCCTCTTCGGCCCACCCGGTACAGGGAAAACGAGCGTTGCTAAAGCATTAGCTAACAAGCTAAAGTGGAATTATTTTGAGTTGAGGGCTCAAGACGTGTTGAGTAAGTGGTACGGTGAAAGTGAATACTTGCTCAACAATTTCTTCGACACAGTAGAACTCTACTCCCCTTCAGTAGTAGTAATTGACGAGATAGACGGTTTTACCATGAAGAGGGAGGGGGACGTGCATGAAGTGACGCACAGGCTGATCAACATCTTGCTAATGAGGTTACAAGACCTCCACGATAGGAATATACCTACTATAATAATAGGGACTACGAACTTCCCACAAGAAATTGACGAGGCACTCTTAAGGCCCGGGAGGTTTGACGAAGTGGTCTACGTAGCTTTACCGGATGAGGAGGGGAGGAAGGAAATATGGGCTGGTTATACGAAAGGGCTCAACGTGGACACGGAATTGTTGGCGAAGAAGAGTAACAGGCTTTCACCAGCAGACATTAAAGAAATTGTGGAGGAAGTGAAGATAAAGTGCGAAAAGGAAGGGAGACTTCCTACAACCCAAGACTTCACACAAGCTTTAGAGAACTACAAGCCCTCAGTGCCTCTCTCCACTATAATAAAGTTCGAAACGCTTTCCAAAAAGTACTCAAGACATAAACTCGGGGAAAGGCCTTACGGTGTACCAAATGTAAAGTGGGATGATTTGGGGGATTTGGAAGAGGTTAAGGCGATAATTAGGGAGTCCGTGGAATTACCTATTAAAAATAAGGAAATTGCGGAAAAGCTGAACATTAAGCCGGTTAAGGGCCTACTACTCTACGGCCCACCCGGTACCGGGAAAACAAGCATAGCTAAGGCTTTAGCAAATGAGCTAAATGCTACTTTCATAGTGCTTTCCGGTGAGGAAATTTCTGCTGTAGGACCTTTTCAGGCTGGTGAGGTGATTGCTGAGAAGTTCCACATAGCTAGGGATAACGCGCCGTCAATAGTTTTCATTGACGAGGTAGACATGATAGCTAGGGCTAGGGGTGAGAACGAGTGGAGGACGGCACTCACTGAGCTTTTAAACCAAATGGACGGTATTAGGGAGAGTGAAGACGTTATAGTTGTTGGTGCTACTAATAGGCCTTGGGACTTAGATCCCGCAATCCTTAGGCCGGGTAGGTTTGACAAAATAATATATGTTCCTCCCCCGAACTTTGACGGAAGGACAAAGGTTTTGAAAGTACTATGTAGGGGGTTGACTGTTGATGACAAGACGCTAGAAAACGTGGCCAGGATAACTGAGGGTTACACCCCGGCAGACTTAAAACTGGTAGTTGAGGAGGTGAAGAGGAACTTGTTAAAGGAGGCATCACAAACCGGTGTTGTTAGGACTCAAGTTACTTTTAACGATTTCGTTAAGGTTTTGGCAAACATTAAGCCGAGCGTCACCCCGGAAATGCTGAAGATGTATGAGGAATTTAAAGTCCAGAGGTTCTAGACACTATGGCTTGGCACTGATAGCCAGATTAGTAAGCACATAATGGGGGACTAGTTTAACGTTAATTAATCACTTCAGTTTTGGCATAGAAAATGGGATTCCGTAAGATGTTTTTGAAAGCAATTTTAAAATCTTTCAATACAAGTTTGAATTCATGGATAGGCGTACTATAATTTACGGTATAGTGTTTTCAGTAGCATCTTATGCTTCAGCTGCAGTACTGGCTTTGGGAATAGGCGCATATGCCTTAAGCTCATTTCTTGATCCTATAGTAACTCTGACTTTGCCACTAGTCCTCATAAGCGTGGGGTTGCAGGCTATGAACAAGAGGTTCAGCGTCTTGTTCTTAACCTTAGTCAATGCTGTATTATACGCGCTTACCGGTCTGTTCTTCATGGTCCCCACACTAGTTATTGCGGGGCTAGTTGATGAGGCCGTGTCGTGGTTTGTGGGATATAGGGGGTTAAGGGCTGTACTCATCAACACTACTTTAGTAGGCGGGCTAGTAGGGATATTAAGCGTTATATTCGGTATAATGATGGTAGGGTTATATGGCACTGTACCGCTTCAAAGCCTTTACTTAGCTTATTTAGTGTTTACGGTAATTTATTTTGCTGAAAGTGCCGTCATGGGGTTAATCGCATATAAGCTCGGCTCATATTTAATAAGTTCGGGAATAATAAAGTCATGATGAATGACAGTGCTACTGAGAGAGTGAAGAGACACGCAGGCACTGAGGCCTCGTTCTTTTACTCCCTTATTTTTTCAATTATTACGGCCGTTTCAATAACCTTTACAAACACGTTCTTACCCTTACTTTACACTCTGGCACTCGTGAGAAGGAGTTACGTGATCTTGGTGGAAGTCGTAATAAGTTTAATTTCCTTTTTCCTCCTCACGGTCTTCGGTAAAGAATATCTGTTCATCTTTACGGTGAGGGCCTTATCATACATCAATCTGTACTTCATAATGAGCGAGTACGTGGATTACACTACAGTCCTAGACTTGTTAGGTGAGAGGGGAGTTCCAATAGTTGTGGGACTTTCCTATTACCCGCTTTTTTACCGTATAGCTAAGGAGATAAACTTCAACGCTAGGGCTAGGAAAATCGGTTTTAAGCCGTATAAGTTATTACTACCCTTCATTGTGGAAATGGTCAAAGTAGCAGAAGACTTGTATATTGCGTATACCATAAAGCTTTACGGCAAATATCACGGTAAGATAAACCTTTTTCCAAGAAAGTTCGATTTAGTCCTCCTTACCTCCTCACTTATCGCCCTTATTATTAGTCTCTACCCTCCTCATTTCCTCGAGGTTTATAATATTGTCACATAAAGAGATCAAGTCCTCATCGTGGGTAGCTATTATTAACCCCCTCTTTTCCTCCTTCAACAGTTTGACCATCGAATAGAACTGAAGGAGAGCGTCCCCGTCCATTCCTATACTGGGCTCATCTAGGGCTATTACTTTACTCTTTGAAGCGTAAGCTGAAGCTATTAAAACCCTCATCTTTTGCCCGTAACTCAAGGTGAAAGGGGACTTGTCAGCTAACTTTTCTAAACCGAAAAGCCTTAATGCTTCCTCGTCTTTAACCTCCTCCTTAACTGTTTCGTTGAAAAACTGTAAATCCGGGTTCTGAAAGACTACGTAAACTTTTCCCACGAGCCTTTTCAGCGTCGTAGTCTTACCTATACCGTTCCTCCCCACCAAACATAATACCTCACCCTCCCTAACCTCAATCCACGATTGCTTAAAAATTGTATTCCCCACCTCACCACGTAGTGGCGGTAATGTGAAACCCCTCAGACCGTTACCCTTTAAGAACTCTTCGTCATATAATTTGTCCTTACTTATCTCTACAACTTCACCTCCTTTTAATAGGTAAGCTCTATCAACCATATTTCTTATCTCCTTAACTCTGTGTTCGGCTATTAACGAGCCCTTGGGGATCACGTCTTTAATCATTTTTACAGCATACTTGTCCAAGTTTGCGAATGGTTCATCAAATAATATGTGTTTGGGCTTAGACGCTAGGACTGTGGCTATTACGAACCTCTTCTTATAACCGTCGGAGAGCGTGTAAAAGTCCCTGTTGAAGTACTCCCCCATTATACTCCTAGCTATATTAAAGTCTACGTCGTGGAAGAGGGACTGTAATTTTAATTCCTCTTCACAAGTTAACGCTAAGATTTGAGTAGAGGGCTCTTGGAACACCGCGGTGAGTTTTGAGTAATCCCTCCTACTACAGAAATCCTCGCCGTCAAGGGTGACCCTGGAGTTACCCGTGATACAAAGGGCGGATTTTATCAAGGTAGTTTTACCACTACCGTTTTTGCCTAATAGTGCGACTATCTCGTTGTTATCTACTTCTATTTGGTTTATTCTAAGCACATAAATACTTCTACTCAGAGTAGTATTTATGAAGTTAGCTTACGTACTAACGGAGGACGGTAGGAGGGTTGTAACGTTTTATGAAAACGGGAAGTTTTTGGAAATAGACCATGAGGGTTTTGAGTGCGTTACAACAAACCCTATATCCGTTATTAAGGCTTTTGACGTAATTTCTAAGTTGGGGAAAAGAGAGGTAAAAGTGAGGAAAATCCTACCCCCAGTTATACCGCAAAAGGCGTTCCTACCAGCTGTGAACTTTAAGTCACACTCCTCAGAGACTTCCATGACTCCTCCGCCCTTCCCGTATTTTTTCACTAAGTTTCCCAATGCTGTTATAGGACATGAGGACTACATCCTAATTCCTAAAGGGTTGAATAGGACTGATTATGAGGGGGAAATCGGGATAATAATTGGGAAGAGGGGGAAGAATATACCGAAAGAGGAGGCGTGGGATTACGTTTTCGGTTTTACTATAGTTAATGACGTGAGCTTTAGGGATTACCAGTTCCCTGAAGTCCACCCATACGGGCTTAACTGGGTAATGGGGAAAAGTTTAGACACCGCCCTACCGATAGGCCCTTGGATTGCGACTAAAGATGAGGTGGTGTTCCGTAATTTGAGGATTATTACCAGGCTTAACGGGGAGGTAGTACAGAACGGGTCTGTTGAGGACATGATTTTCGGTGTTGAGGATATGATAGCTTATTTAAGTAAGGGGATAACTTTGGAACCGGGCGACTTAATAACTACCGGGACTCCGGCTGGCGTTGCCGAGTTCGGTAGGAAGAGTTACCTAAAGGAAGGAGATGTGATAGAGGTAGAAGTCGAGGGAATAGGGGTTTTAAGGAATTACGTCAAGGTGATTTAAACCCCTTTTTGCTTTACCTAGTTTACGCCAAAAAGTTGAGAAACGTTTACTCCCTCATACGGGCAAAATCGCCCTCACTACCTAGCGTTCATTTTAATCAGTCTTGTATCATTCCTTCAAAATTAACGTTGTTTTAACCATTCATTAAGCCCATTTGATTACTGTCTTTATTTCACCTTTGGGCTTACTCATTAAAACTTTAGGCGCTTCTTCAACACTTACCATTGAAGTTATCATTCTGCTTAACACATCGCCATACCTATATTTCCATATAGAGAGGTAGTTTAACGCCTCTTGAAAGTCCCTCTTGCTCGCGTTAACACTCCCCATGATAATTATGTTTTTCTCAACAATTTCAGTAACTAAATCGGAAGTTATTTCGGCTCTTTCACCTTCTATAGTCCCGAAAAGTATTAGGGCTGAGTTGTGCTTCATCTTCTTCATTAAAGGTATAAAGGCTGACGGGACACCACTGGTGTCAACTATTAAGTCCGTTGGGGGTAGTTTATCACTCTCCTTTTTAGTGTCTACAAAAGTAGCACCTATTTTCTCAGAGATGTATTCCTCAGTAGGGCTTGCGTCCCTCTTATTAAGTATGTAAACGTCAAATCCTAATGTCCTTAAGAGGAGGGAGAAGAAAGTCCCTATTGGGCCGCTACCGACTACAAAAGCAGTCCTACACTCGAAGCTTGAGTCCTCACAATTCCATACCATCCTCCTTTGGACGAAAAGTAATTCGTTTATTGCCTTTACAACGTTTGAAAACGGTTCCGTCAGTACTGCTATGTCAACGACTTCTTCAGGGACTTTAACTAGGTATTTCTCATCATCAACGTACTCCTCCCTCATAAAACCGTGTTTACCCCTTATACCGGCCTCAATGAAATTACCGGTCTCACAGAAGTCTTGCCTACCTATTTTACAATTTAAGCAAACCCCACACCCCCTCCTAACTACTGGCACCACGTAATCTCCTTTCTTTAACTCCTTAACTCCCTCACCTACTTCTTCAACCCTCCCTAACGCCTCATGTCCCAATATTAAAAAGTTATAATCCTTTGGCGGGTAGGAAAAGGAAAGTTTTCCGTTTACAATGCCCCTATCAGTACCGCAAATCCCGGTCATTACGGACTTTATCCTAACTTGCCCTACCCCGACTCTTTCCTTTATTTCAACTTCTTCAACGCTCACTCCTTTATTTGGAGGTCTTACTACTATCGCTTTCATACTTCTAATCCTAACTTTCTGAGTAAAAATCTTTTATTATCAAGGTTAGAAGAGGATATTATGAATAGAAGGATTGAGATAAAGGATAAGAAACCCATAATAATATCTCTCGTCTTAGCCCTCTCATTTATAAACCCATTTACTGAAGAGGTCATGTTTTCAGAGGAGCCAGTTTACATGGCCTCCCACTACGCTTTAGCCTTTGCCGGGGCTATCCTGGGTTATTATTACTTCTCTCCCTTCTCCCGTAACTTTTACTCCTATATCGGGAGCCTCTTAATCGTATTATGGCACTTACCCACATTCTTTACGTTAGGCGGGGGTGATCCGCTCTTTAGAGCTTTAGATGAGATCTCCATTATTACGGGGGGTTTCTTAATAGGTGTCGGTGTGCATAAAATGAAATTAATTGAGAAGATCTTGTTACTCGTACTTTGGATGTTAGGTGATACCACATTAGCCGTAGTTCTGGTCATCTCTTACCCCTTTTACTTACCCCCACCTTTCCCCTTATCTCAAGAACCTATTACCGGATACGTAATGGTTATCGCGATGACGGGTGTGCTGGGTTTCATAGTGTACAAGGGGTTTAAGAGCCTTAACATTTTCGGTTGAGGTTAAATATACTTGAACAAGAGCAAATTAGCGAAGTTACTTTAGTTGAGGTTAAATATACTTGAACCACTCTTATAATAAATGAAAGCGTACGATTTACTGAGCTACCTCTTCGAGCACTTAGAACCCGGTTCAGTAGTAATGGTAACTACGAATAAGGAGAATATACCGATAATGCTAACTAAAGACGACGAGTATACTATATCCGCATACGTGTGTAGAAGCGAGGAGGTAAAGAGGTTTCATGAGGTCTTCGATAAGCCAACACTCCATAGGGCAGTGCTCGATCTACTAAACCAACTGGCGGATTTCTTGAACTTTCAGGTGGACGAGCTTAATATAGCCAATACAGCCTCCTTCCCGGAATGTATACCTAAGAAGGAGCCCAAAAAAGTTGAGAGGGGGGAGAAAAAGAAGAGGACTGAAGACGTTAAAAGCTTAATAGAAGCTATGAAGACCTTACCTCAAGAGTACGATATTTTACCATTAATAACTAAGGACGGGAAACTGGTGTCGTTAGTACTCCAGAACCAGTCTTTAGTAACAATTGATAAAATAGTAAAAGTTCCCTCACACTTTAGTAACGGCTCAATCACGCCGATTAAAGCGGACTTCGAGACGCTGAACTACGTCCTCTCCACGATAAAGTTCGATTTGCAAAAGGGTAATCCCTTATCCTCTCTCGACAACTTAACCTTTTTCACCGCGCTCTTCATTGATAACGGTGATATAGGGGAAGGGGAGTTTTTGGGTAGGAAAATTCCTAAGAGGAGTGGTAAGTTCTTCACGACCACCAGCAAGGGGACTTTACACCCGTTACCCTTGGAGTTCCTAGATTACAACAAGAACAAGAAGGGCGGATTGTATGTAGGTTACTTCATACACGACGGCCAAAACTTCGTAAGGCTTGGGGGGTTTGACCTACTCGAAACCCATGAAGAGGGGAAGTTTACGATAAACGCCTATATCTTCTCTTCCTTCCTTGTAGGTTCTAGGGATTTCGTAGTCGATTACCAGACATATGACAAGCTGTTGAGCAATTTCGTTAATAACGTACTTTCTAAGGGAATTGGAGGTAAATATGTCAAGGACGTTTTAGAACTTGAGAACTTACTTTATGACATACTTTACGTTAAGAACGTTAACGGTAATAACATAAGTATTGTAGACCCGATATCGTTCTGGTATTATAAGTCTAGAGGAGAGGAGGCAAACTTGTGCACCGATTGCGAATTAAAAGATAAAGTAGAATTATGGAATAAAATAATAAAAATTTGGTTTAAGGAATTTATTTTATAATTAAAAATAAGTAGTACTTATTTAACTTTTTTATCAAATTCAAAATTATAATATTGAACCTTTTAATTCTTTACACAATTTGACTTATATGCAAATGAGTTCTGTTCAAACGGGCTTAACACCACCACAAATCTTTTCAGTAATTTACATCATATCAATGATGGCAATCAACTTCTTCATTTTAGGTTACATACTGAGGAAGGAGTACTTAAACAGAAGGGGTGTGCTATTATTTTCCTCATTAATACTCTACATGGGAGTAGAGAGCCTAGCGCTCGGCTATATCTTCTTCTACCACGGTACGATAATAATTGAACCCATTTTATTAATTCTAGCCTCGATCCCGTTATTCCTATCAACGAGTGTGAAGAGTGAGGTTGTAAGAGTTAAGAAGGACAACATGCTCTCATTCCTACTCGCTTTTTCAGTCGTCTTTGACGAAATATCCATGGGCTTCCTATACGCCTCGGCTTTCGGGCCGAAACAGTTCAACCCATTTATTGACGCCGTGAGCAATATCGCCTTCGGGATAATGATGATGGCTGACGGTTTGTTTTTCTTATTGATAAGTAGGACTAAGGACATTGTAGAACTGTCCTTGGCCACTTTTGCCATCTCAATGGCTTTCTTACCTTCACTTTTCGTAGAATTGGGTAAGGAAATAGAATTCATAGCGTCAATCATCTCTACGGTAATAATGATCGTTAACGTGATCACACTCTACTTAATAGCCATAAGGAGGATTAACTTCAACGGTGTACTAATAAGCATTTCACTAGCTGCTTTCGACTTCTTCATGATGTTAGGGCTCTCCACTTTCGCCTCTTTAAATGACATGATAACTATTTCATTATCGATCGTAATCTCAATGGTATGGTATTTCATACTTATCTTACACGAGTTCTCCCCGAGGAAGATAAACTACAGTATGAAGTACGCGTTCGTCTTCCTAGTCTTAATTAATTTAGCCGAGTTAACGATGGGCTTCGGGGAGAGCGTATTAGGCTTTAACATCACTAACGCCTTATTCGCCAAACAAACTATGTCGATGCAGACTTCCTCTATGAACGGTGTGTCAACGAATAGCATGTCGACGGGCATGCATACCATGTCAATGAACATGAGGAGCCCCTTCAGCAACCCGTTCTGGTGGCTGTTCCCCATAAATCCGTTGGCCATGGGATTAATGTTCGTTCACGCTACTCACAACGTTGTTCTTAACGCAATATTGACCTCATATATGTTCGTAATGGGGACAACCATGAGCCCGTTTTATGTAATAATGATGGGGGCTGAAATGGCGTTTTTAGTATATGAGAGGTTCAAACACAGTAAAAACCTAGGGGTAAAGAGGTGGGCATTAGTAATTCTAGTTGGGATCCCGCTGTTCGTGGTCGCTATACCGTACTACACAAACTTCTACGTTTTCGGGATGAGCGGTATGATATTCCCGGTGACACTGATCCCCTTCATAATATCACTAGTTGCGGTAGTCGTGGCAGTATCGCTCTTTGGTAGGAGGGCTTATTGTAACGCGGTTTGTATGTCAGCCCACATGTGGACTAACATCTTTTACGACCAGTTTAAGCCTAAGAAGAGCAGTATAGTCTGGGATTACTTGAGGTGGGTCTTCTTAATCCCGATGGTCGTGGCGTTCACATTATATGTAGCTATGGAGTTAAAGGTGTGGACGCCACCTAAAATAGGGATGACTTCACTTGACCCGCTGAACTTCTACGGCATGTTTACGCTGAATTATATCTGGTGGTTCTTCTACTTCTTAACACCCGTGTTCGGAGCATACAGTTGTGCCAGGCAGGGGTGGTGCGGTTTCGGTACTTTCACTGGGTTATTTAATAAAGTGATGTTTAAAGTGAGGGCTAAAAAAGTGGAGACTTGTAAAAGTTGCGAGGCAAAAAGTTGCGATTCGGCATGCCCGGTTAAGATACCGATTTCCGCCGACGTTCTAAAGAAGGGTTACACTAATAGGATCTCTTGTGTGGGTTGCGGTGACTGTGTTGAGGCATGCCCGTACGAGAACTTAGAGATTATAGACATAACTAGCTACTTTAGAAGAGGGTCTGTTACTGTATAAAAAAGTGAGGGAGGGTAAAATAACTTAATCTTTTTTCCTTCTCATCCCATCTCATTCTGGATAATGCTGAGTATTTGTTGTGCTTCACTATTTATTACACTATAAACTTGTGGTGGCAAGCTATTGTTCTTTAACTCTTGAAATATCTGTTGCGGTGTCAACCCGGATTGGGCTAACACTGCAGGTGGTGTCATTTCGTTATAATTAGCGCTCTGGTCATATCCTATCATCATATAAGTACCCTTAGGGCCGGTAATTATTATCGTTGAAGCTATATGGGGTGGGTTACCTTCGTAAGCTAGGGGTTCTGTAGAGCCCGGTGGGTTCTCGTTTATTTGGTATTGAGTTATTAAATTGTAAACCCATGAGGGGGCTTCTTGTTTTAACTCGTTTAACTCAAAGTTCACTATACTATCCCCACTGTACGTCAACATAGTACCGTTCAGTAAGGAGAAGCTATTGTTGTTGGTAAATATCCTACCTATTAAATATATGTAGTGGAATTGGACAGTACTGTTGGGCTCAAAGGAAGAATTGAATTGTAAGCCCGGCACTTCACTGGTAATAGTTTGGAAGGAGTTTACGTATTCCGGTATTCCTTCCAAGTCTGAATACATGGGAGTAGCGTTAATTTGACCGTAATGGCTTAACGCCTCGTATAAGGCCCATGAATCAGAGGCACCGTAAGGGCAGCCAAGCCAGCTTATGAAGTAGACCTCAACATTATTCCCGCTTGCATAGTCAGTATTAGAGACTTTAAGCATTTGGAATAAGGGAAAACCAGAACTGGAGGACGACGGGTTAACAACGGATTTGATACTCGGCAACATAAGGATTACAACTAAAACAACTACTAAGGCTATGAACGGTACGTAGATAAGCTTGCTCTCCTTCTTCTCCTTAACCTTTTTCTTACTTGCTCCCATTTATTTTTATACTCACATTTATATCTAAAAATTTATTCGTAGTTGCAATCGCTTTACCCGCCCTCGTAGACTAACCTTCAAGGTATTTTCCCACGGTTTTCTACGGCTTTGGTAAACGCTCTCTCGTATGAAGGATTGATTACGTTGCTTATAGGGTTTATTTCTAGTTAAGAGGAAGTTGACCAAGAGTGAGAGCGGAAATAGGAAGTTTTCACGTATAGAGAAGGGTAACGTTCAACGGTATACTAACTCGGACAAGAAGATAGGTAAAAGGGCTTTGAAAGCATACAACCTCAGTTCGCTTAATAGCGTTAAACGGGCTAGGAATGTTAAATGATATTAAATGGCATAACTTCACGGTTTATCGGAAACTGTTGACGAAGGCGGGATAAGACACTACCAAAATTAGGAAATCTTTATTAACATCCAAAAGAAAATAGAGGAGAATGCGAAAGAGGATACGATTCCTAAGTGTAAAGGACGAGGTAGGGAAGACATTGTTCACAATACTTACAGCATACTATCTAAGATCATTAGAAATCGGTTTTCTCATAGAGGAGTTAGACCCGCTTAACCCCGTTTTTACTCTTGCTGGTCATGATCTCCCAGTGATAAAATTTTTCGACATAAACGACGTGTTATACCGTAAGCTAGAACCTAGGGCTGAATTGGAGAAAGAATACTCGACAAGGGATTGGACTTACTTAATAGCTGACATGCCAGCGGGAATAAAGCCTGGAGATACTGTTGTGTTATTTCAAGATTCAATTTTAGATACAAACCTTAACGTATTCCTCACAGATATGAACTCTTTAGACGATACCGTAAGATATGCTGAGGAGTGGAAGGACGGAGAAAAATTCTTAGTAGTAAATATGGTTCCGGAGAACAAGGTGGATGAGGTCACTGAGGTAGTTAATAGGCTAGTCTATGATAAATTCGTATCCGCGTTTGTAACACCTTATGATGATAGAGTTTCTTTTCTAAACCCCGCAAAACTTAACTGGTTTACCAATTTGATGAAATTGATATTAGCTTAGCACATGGGAACAGTTACAATATATACTCACAGACGATAAAACAAATGGTGAAAAGGAAGTGAAGTCAATGAACGGTTGCAATATACTCGGAGTTTCACGTGATAAAATTTTCTGGAACCCTGTTTACATAAACGTTATGACCCATTCGAGGTTTTACGGGACGCTAACCCGTAGCAAGCAATATGAAGGGTATGGAAGATGAACTAGCCCTCCCCTAACTTTCATAGTGTTTCACATTGGCCCAGTGTTTACCCGTGGCGTAACTTTTCCTTACTTTTAATTATTTCTAATTCCACCACGGGCACCCCTCTTAAGGGATCATACACATTCACCCTTAACTCATTGGGGCTGGTCGAGGGAAACACCAATACCCTCCCATCCACACTTTTATCACTCCCACCCTCGTGAGCAGTGCCCGTCATCAGTTGGGAGATCACCAATAAAAACTACTTCAGTAATACTATATAAACATTACTTAATCAAAACGATATTTAGATTAAAAATAACGAGTAGTTACGTAGAAGCGTTACAGTCTGTTTACAAAAAAGTAGTTCGACCGTCTGTAACACGTTTACGTAACTATTAGTTATTTTTAATTACTTCTAATCCCTTTAATGCTATTTAGTTACGGAAAGATTTATAAATATTATTTCCGTTAACGTTAGATTGGAGGGTGCCCCAATCTTCAGCCCTCTAGCTAGATTTGGCATAAAGAAGTTAACGTTAGATTGGAGGGTGCCCCTGTGAAGTCTATGAGCAGTCGCGAGGTGGAGGAAGGCACCCAATGAAACTCCCCATGTCCTTGAAGGGAGTGGTTTAACTACCGCTCCCGTAAACAGCATGGGGAGGGAGGAGTAGTGATGAGGCCGAGTGATTAATAGTCACGAAAAGTGACTATTAATCACGATGAAAGCCGAACTCTTCCTCGAGGACGTGTAAAGTTTCGTTAAGCCCCCGTCCACTGTGCTTCCCCCTTATGATGTTAGTACCAAAACTTTCATGAGGAATGTCAAATGACATAAACTTTACGGTTTATCGGAAACTGTTGGCGACGGCCATGAGGTAAAGATAGATATTATAAATAGTATTAGGTGTAATATATAATAGGGAATTCAAAATGGTGATAGCACATAAGTTAACTGACGAGCAGAAAAAGATTTTAGAAAGAATGCATAACAGAGTAGATTATATTTTTGAGACCTATAGAGAATACTTTGACGCGTTAGCTGAATTTGACAGAACTGGAGTATTGAAAATTCACGGAAAAGTCCTATATGTAAGGAAATATGAGAATGAAAAAGAAAACAAGGATAAACATCTCAATCTCCAATAATCCGTTGTATAATTCCTCTTATCTTGTTTATTGCAAGCTCGTCTTCTTCTGGCGGGTTGTCAACAACCTCAGTCAATGTCTTTATAAGTAAATCTAGTAAATCTGGCAATATTGATATTTTATCATTAAATAACTCATGTAAAATATGTAATAACAACCCTAAAGCGGTTCTCTTATTGCCGTCAACGAAAGGATGAGAAGTTATTAAGTGGTACGTTAATACTGCTAGACTCCTGCTAATATCATTACTACGCATGAGGTCTTCTATAGCAGAATATATTGCGATACTCACATCACCTAAGTTAATTACTCCCTGTTCCGTGTAAGGATCGTTACTAACAACCTTATCATGTATCTCAATTATAAGAGGTTCTTTATCACTTTCTCCTCTCCTCCACTCTTCGAACTCGTTCAGTAGCCCTGCTAAGATCTGCATTAACTTACTTTCCACGGAAAGTCGACCTTAACTACTGGCTTCTATTAAACTATATAATTCTTTAAGCTTTTCAACTACCCTTTTACCCTTTTTCTGTTAATTTAATATACCTCCTTTTAGGAAAGCCTCTAGTTTCCTCGATCTCTTCTACTAATCCCCACTCCTTTAAGATTTTAATAGCATTATTTACTGGAGCTGTTGAACTAGTACAGATGACACCTATGAAGCATTAGAGTTTAAGAAGTATATTGTACTGAGGAAAGACATATTGTTCGTTTACTATAAGCATAAAATCATCATAACAGTCTTAACAAGCAAACCCGACGCTTCCGCCTTTACGCTAAAGGAAGTGCGATCTAACTCTTTGGGAGTGTGGGAAATAGGCAATATCCTTATAATTAGGTTTTAAACTCTAAAATCATGGAATGGACAAAGTGGTCTTTCATTCCCATATTTTCAATAGTATTTCTTTTCACTTTATTCCTAGCTTATAAACTTCATTTTCAACCTTTAATAATAGGTTATATAGCCCTCTACATGTTAACCTTGGTACTCTACGCTATCAGATCCAAGGCCTCAGTCCTCCCCATAGTTGTTATGTATTTTTTACCTATAATTTTTAGTAAAGTTATAATCTCATCAAGCCAGAAAACCGGTGTTGATACCCTAGGCGTAGTAATAGACTTCTTTGGGAGTATAATAGTTTTATTTACTGTCCTTCAGGGTGACAGTGCCTCCAGATTTTTCATTGCGGCCTCCGTAATACTCACGGTAATAGGGTTCGTTTACTCGATATATATCGACCCCTTCGCGCCTTTAGGTGATGTGATATGGTTTTTTAAAATCTTGGCCGTCGACCCCGTTTTCATATTCTTAGCGTACTTGGGGTTCAAAACCTCGGGTGGGAAGAAGAGGGTTGTCAGACTAAGTACACCGATGAGTACAGTAGTAGTGGAAGCACTTATAATTACACATAGATGTCAAGGCCCCTATTGTTGGGCAAAGTTGAACTTCGTATCAAGCGTAAGTGGTGTTTTAACTCAGGTAAGGTTAAT
>JBBHKV010000044.1:0-2653 GCA_037389275.1 Sulfolobaceae archaeon RB850M | reverse complement strand
CATGCCCGTCTAATACTATGAGGGTCTCAAACATAAAAAATATATCTTGCCTTTTTAATAAAAACACATTATGAGTAATAATGGTAAGATTGAGAGTAAAATTATCTATTTGCTGAAACTCTATAGGACTTTAAGGCTCAATGAACTATTACGTTACTTTGATAAAAAAAGTAGGGTAATCAAAGCCCTCGATTTACTTCAGGAATTAGGAGTAGTGTACAAGTTAGGCGAGTATTACACACTTAGTAAAACTGACGCATTATTATTAGAAGTCTTAGCCACTTTTTCAAAGGACTCAGTGGAAATCAGCGGTAGTTTCATTAAGATATACGATGTAAAGGGGCTTAATTTTGAGGTTTATCACGATTACAGCGTCTGGGAATTAAAAGAGCTTGAAATCAATAATGATAAATTTAAGGCTATTTTAAGAAGGAGTAATGAGGGATTTTCTATAAAGATCACTTCTATTATGCTCCCTTACCCTGCTTTAAAATTGAAGCTCGTCCCAAATTTTACTCCAGGCTGTAAGGGAGAAGCTACAGTTTTATTATTTCCGCTAGGCCATAAATTGATTTTTACAGATATCTGTAAGTGGGAAGGGGTAAAGGCAGGGATTTATTATTACTGCCTAGATAAATCAAACCCGCTCATAGCACTTCCTAAAGAGTAAAGTGGAACACTGGTAGTAAAAGGTCTAACAAGCTGATCTCACTGGTAAACCTTATATATTGTCATGATAAGATAATCCAGTGGATCTAGCAGATAAGGTGCTTCCTTACTTAAGAAACAGAAGCGATTTACCAAAAGTAATGGATTACATTAATAGTACAACTGCCGTAAACATGAAACTAAAAAAAGTTATTAAATATACTCATTACCCTAACGGATATGTCGAAATTACTTCTAAATGGGTTGCACTAACTCTTAAAGACACGGATTCCGCCCAGCCCTCTATGATTGTCACTTTTCCGGGGAAAGAGGTTAACATATTAGATTATTCCTTAGAAGTCAAGTTTGGTAGAAAGAAAATTAACGTAACACCTAGTATAAACGTTTTTACAAAAACTAAAGGCTATGTAACAATCTACATCAAATCGTCCCCATTCCCCAAAAAGAGAGGAGACATAAATGAGGTCTCGATTAAATTGTCCCTATTCAATCCCATATTTACACCCGATAACCTCAAACGATTTATACAAGAGGTTGATGGTAAAGATTTTCTTTTCGATTCAGTTACCATTACCGATATATTTTGGGAAATTAGTGAAACTCGAGTAGACTGTTATATGGGATTCAAATTTAAAGGGGGATTTTACTTTGAAGCACCATTAGGAACTGACTTATATAAGTTGTCTAGAGAGCAATTCGAGATGTATAAAAAGAGTGAAATTAAAAACTCTGAATGTTACAGCCTAGAACTTTACTTACCTGAACCGAAAATTTACGGTTACGTCTTGCTACTCTAGTTCACTAATAACTTTTCCCCCACGTCAATACCTAGGAGATATCAAAACTCCTTACGCAAGTTCTATATCGATTTTCCACTTATAATGTTAAGGCGTGAGCGTTACTGAGAGTTTATTAAGGCGTGAGCAAACATAATACACAATGCAGTTCATAAAGTCTTCAGCTGACGTTTATTTGGAGGAAGCTGATGAGTTACTATCAAAGGGTGATGTACTCCAAGCATGTGAAAAATACTATAAAGCAGCTGAAGAGGCAATAAAAATTTTAGCAAGTCTTGAGAGTGGTCTTTCATCTAATTGGAACGCTGAAAAGATTAATAGGACTGCGTTTGAACTGTCTTTAAAATTTGGAAAGTGGATAATTGAAAGTTGGGGTTCTGCTGTAGCTTTAGTAACTGTTAACCTTGATATAGGTCAAGTTAAAAAATATAGGGAGGAAATAGTTAAATTAGTCCAGCTTGCTGACGAAAGACTCAATAAAAAAATTGTTGAAAGAGGCTGATGAGTTACTATCAAAGGGTGATGTACTCCAAGCATGTGAAAAATACTATAAAGCAGCTGAAGAGGCAATAAAGATCTTGTCATTCAGAAATTCTTTAGGAGTTATTTTTAAGGTAAACAGAATAGGACATTGGAACTCTAAGCTTTATTTTGACGCTGTAGATGAGCTTGAAAAATTCTATCTAAATATTAGGTCATTGTGGATTTCAGCGTGGCTACTTCACGTAGAGGGTTTTCATGAGGTTAGATTGAGTAAAGAAAACGTTGAAGTGTTAAAAGCTGACGTAGAAAAGTTGGTCGAATTAATATAATGACCAAGTGAGTAGAAACGGATTTCTGGCGAACGGTGAGGTCAACGCTTCGTTAACTGATATAATGACCAAGTGAGTAGGAAACCAATAGAAGGAATAGAATTACCCTCTTTTTGGTTCTATTTCAATAATTGTTTCACTTTTACAAAAATTTTATGCTTGATAGAAAGTAATGGCATAAAATTCCTCCGCCGATCACGTGTTGAAAGATAACGTGGATCGCCAAACCACTTGGTACAGCTAAACCCACAATCCCAACTCCAGAAGTGAAGAACTGTTGTAATGTTAAGTGTTGTACAAAAAAGGGTATAAGAATACCTATGTAAAAGAAGTTAATGCTGATGAGAAATACTACACCCCTTATAATCTTACCCA
>JBBHKV010000043.1:0-7064 GCA_037389275.1 Sulfolobaceae archaeon RB850M | reverse complement strand
AGTAGGAGGTTGCTGACTTTGTTGGGGTTTAGGAACTCTAGGTACAACAGTTTGTTCAAATCCTACTAACGCATATCCGCATTTGGCACAGAATTCTGCAGTATCTGAGTTTTCATAGCCACATCTTGGACACTTCTTTGTCATATCGATATATTTTAGGAGCAAACTATATTTAAATCTTTATAATTCAAGCATCAAGTGTGTACATTCATTGGGTTTTTGGGAAAACTGTATCAATAGGTCTAATTGTTCCTTCAGATTAATCTTTAAGAGAGTGCTATGAGTCACGTCTTTTTAAAGCTAAAATATGTTTATAAAGTGGAAAATATATTTAGGTAATTTCAGTGCAGTGAATAAAATCATAAAATAAAATAGGGAAAAACAAAGATTATGTATATTTATGAGGTTGAGTTAAAATATATTATAATCGCCAAGGCCAAACCTAAGATCTATTAATTCTAGTGCGATTAAACTTTTAGTGATCTCAAGAGATTCATGAATCGCTCATCTAATTTGATTCCAAATCGTTCGTACGTTTTAGTAAATTATTTGGAGTAAAAGAAGAAGAATGTTACGGGAGCCTTAACCCTCTCCTCACTAATCATTTTCTTAAACGGCTTCCCTGATGGAGGGATCATTATATAATAAGGTAGGTTAGTAACGTTGAAGAGTATCTCCCTCTCGTCTCTAGTTATAAACCTAAACTTCAAGACCGGGTTATTGAATTGAATCGTTGTTATGGTATAGAGTTCTGATATGGGTAATGGAGAAACTTGTCTAATCGTGAACTTTCCGTCCTCTACTACGGGTATTGGTTCCGCCATATGGCTTTTCCAGATGATATAAATGTTATCCCTCTCTTCTCTCAGTCTGTCAAAAATTACGCTTTTAACACATATTCTCGGCTCCTCCTCGTCGTAAACTTCAACTAGTGTGTGTATTGCTCTAAAGTTTTTGTCTAGACTTAGCACTCTACCTATAGACTTTAACACCCCTAACTCTACGAGCAATTTCACTATTCTTTTGTCCTCCTTTATTTCATTTATAGTTCTGTTAGTCCTAAAGTATTCAATAACCCTCAGAACTTTCTCTTTAGACACCATTATACTATACTCTCTATTTATTTAGATTTAAAATTTACATTTTAGCATATTCCTAATGTTTATTTCAGAGTTTACCTATACTACTCCATGACGCCCATGACACTTAATCGTGAAGTTAAACGTATTCACGCCGGGAGGGTGGAAGACATGCGTGCGGGTTTCCTCATATCCGTCGCTAGTATGGGGAGTTAAGAGTGTGACGGGAAATACACTTGTGAAAGCCCAGGGGCTGAGGATTGAACACTAATTCTTGAAAATTTAATGAAGCCCAAACACTTTAATTGAGAGCGTCTCTCTCATCATGGTCACTCTTTTATTGATACGATAACTTTATGTATTTACCTATAGTATCCCTTACCTCTTTGGCTGTAGGTCTTGAGTAGAGGTTGGGATTTATCATCTTGAGTACTAACTCCCTTATTTCTGGTTCTAAAATGTTAAGTACTGAGGGATTCCAGTTAGCTAAGAGTGAGGAGGAATAGGAAAGTAACTGAAGTGCGTAATTTTTATCATTTCTTATACTCCTTATCGCGCTTACTATATACTGTAAGTCCGGCCTTTGAATTTGTGTGTCGAGGATTTTTAGGAAAGTTAAACCCAGAGAGAATATGTCCATCAAAGGCCTGGCCCCCTTACCCTCCAACATGTACTGTATTTGATCTGGCGGGGAATATTCTGGCGAGAGTTGGACTATTTCACCTCTTGTCCTAGCGGCAGAACCTAAATCACCTAGTTTTATGACCAAATACTGGGTTAAGTCTGCGTAAAGTTCTTCGGGCGTATTGTAAGGCTTTATAAGTAATACATTGCTGGGCTTTACGTCTAAGTGTACATAACCTTTGCTATGAACCACGTTTAAGGCGTCGGCTATGTAATAAAGTGTGTAATATGCAATGTACTTCCAATACCTTGAGCTGGTGAATGAGGGATTCTCTATATACTTCTTTAAGTCCCCTCCTCTCATGAATTCTGTGACTATGTAAGGTGGGTAGAGGTAATAAGTCTGAGGGTCGTTTAGATAGTCTAATATGTTCATGTCAACATGGATTGCATAAATTCTAACGATTCTGGGATCGGAGGACATGGATACTATTGCCGATGCCTCACTTAATAAGCTATTAAGATATACATCTAAGTTCTCGTACTCGGCCTTAGGTATTTTAATTACGTATTCCTTACCCTTACTCTCAGCCTTAAATACGTAAGCTATCCCACCTTCGCCTACATAGTCTATTAACCTATACATTCCTATTATCCTACCCAGTAGAGAACTTGCTACAGTGTCCTTCGGCACATTTACTTGCTGGTTTGAGGGGAGAATTACTGCGTCTTCGTTCCTCACTAGTTCTAGGTAATATTTTATAGGACTACCCCTATGGTCTTGGAAGAACTTAAATAATGAATTACCGCTAATCTCGTCAACCTCACTATCGCTTATAGGCACTAAATAAGCCGAAGTTTCGCTCACGAGGTAGATTGAGTTTATTTTCATCACGACAAAGGTAGAATTACTTATGTCAAAAGGGAATTGAATATATATATAATCACCTTGGGGAAAGCCAGTTACCTCAAACTTTTTTACGGTACTCACGACGTTAAAATTGTTATTTAGGAAGACGGCAATGCCTACCATGATATTGAGCCTAGAATTAGGTGTTAAGTAATTCCTTAGCATATTGTACATGGACTTAGAGTAAGCATAATTGCCGTTAACTGGAAGTGCAAGTCTCACAATATAAACTAAAGACAATCAGAATAAAAATTATTTCTTTTCATGAGCCAAACCGTGACGAGAAACGCGATTATTAGCGGTATTAAAAGCATAAGCCCCAAAGGTGGTTTACTTTGAGCTTCCGGTGTCACGATAGCTTGCTGTTGCAGTTGGTTATTTATCACTAATGGTGAAGTAACTAATATTGACTCGTTAATTATTGTACCGCCAGAATATACTGGTATCCACGCATAAGTATCGTTTTTTACGTAAAAGACTAAAGTACTATTAGGAAGTATATCCACGACTTTATCATAGACCGTGTAATTAAGGTAGTACTCTCCGGGGTGAGTGACTACAACCTTACTGAAAACATAACTTATATTGTCTTTCGTTATGTTGTGTAATTCTAAAACTTTCCCGTATGGATACCAAAGTTCAAGGGTTTGATTCAGATAGTGAACCTCTATTAAGAAGTACAGTTCATAATATCCATTTAGCGATACTATCTTTGGGGAGTTGATAACCACCGTTATAGGCCTCTCGGCTACAAACATTACCGAACCATTATAAGAGATATTGTTATTAAACGTAATGACGCTCCCTTCTTTATAAAACTCGCTCACCGAATAATTACCCAGCATTAAAACTATTCTGTAATACACGGTAATGTTTACACTGAGCTTTAGTGGAGAGAACACTTTAAGTTTATATGCTGATGCGTTAATTAAAACTATCGTAGTTTCGTTTTCTAATTCTTTAGGTATAGAAATACAGTAGCCTTCTTGGTAAAAGCCTGATTTAGGCAACGAACTAATATACGTGTTGTAAGTTATGTTAACGTAATAAAACAGCCTCGTAATTAGGTTTATTTTCTCACCGTAAACTACTAGGCTTTGGTTAAGGAACTCTATTAGAGTCCCGTTATTAAGGCTCACATTCTGTTCGGGGATTATAATTTTCGCCCCATAAGGGAGATACAGTTGACTTACATTACTGTAAATAGTACCGTTGTAAATTACAGTGAGGTTAAACGGGAGTTTTAATAAGAGTTCTAGCTGGTAAACCCCCATGTAGACACCGGGAGAGGTTATGTTTATAATATTGCTATTTATCACCTTACCATTATAAACCGCCCACAAGAATTCAAGCCTCGATGAGTTCTGGTAATAATAATATTCGGGGAACTCAACTACCGTTATTCCACGTAAGGGTATGTAAAATGTATAATACCCATTAACAATAGTATTATTAAAATATGCTTTACCGTTAACGTATATCAGTGGAGCCTTGGACTCAACCACTGCATAAGGAGTTATTTTTACATCTTCAAACTCCTTCTCATATATAATTTCATTACTAGCCTTGAGGAATACCGTTATATTATACACACCGTAAGGTAGTGAGATTCTATCTGAAGTTAGAGGAAAAGTCTTCCCGTTTACCTCGTAAAACCACTCACCGTATTCGGGAACTAAGTTAAATTGTAAAATTGAAGAGTTAATAACAGTGAGGTTTGCTGATGTATTCCATAACTGACCGTAAAAACTATAACCGGCTATTTGCACCACATAACCGTTCGACGAATAGTACTCAAATATGCCATGAGTATTTGAGACGGATTCACCGGTTATAGAGGAGTAAGACACTGCTGAGGGGACTTCATAGTACTTTCCATTATATAAATATAATAACATCATTTCCGAACTCCAGTTATATACATATAACGTAGAACCGCTCCCTCCACCTCCTATCACAAATTCGGCGTCACTATTCGACGGGTAAGTGTTAATTTTACTTCCCACGATAAAGAACGCCTTGCTTGAGGGGTTAAGTATCTTAACTGTATCGTAGTTATATGACGTCGAAAAGTTCCCCTTACCTACTATAGCACTGAGAGTTAACTTAATGTACTGCCCCTCTAAGCTCACATTGGATATTAGCGTAACATTAAAGGGTGGGGTTAAGGTTATGTTATCGGGAAAGATGTAAAAATAAAAGCAAATTGACTGATTAGGTGCTTTACTCACTTCTCCGTTCCCAATTATCAAGGAGGGCATTATACTATACGGGTAGGTAAGATTCCATACATTATCCACAAAGTTAAGAGTGTAAGTCCCGTTTCCGTTAGCTATTAAAACTAAAACATTCTGCACAAAATAGTAATAGATACCGTTAGTTAGGACTGTGTTAAGCTGTACGGATGCTACATTATAATTTATTGGTTCCCCCGAGTAAAAAGACCCACCGTAGAAGATGAAATACCCCTTATATGACGTTGTGGTATATGTATAAGATGCGCCTTGTCCCGTTGAACCTATGTCGTTTATACCTATAGAACTCGCGTAGGAGTGGAGAATTAGGGCAATACAAGAGAATACGGCCAATATTATTGTGAACCTTACAACTAATGAAAGCATAACACCGTATAGTCTATATATCCTAAACGTTATAAATCTTTTCGAACTTATCCATATCCAGTAAGGCTTAGAAGTTCCAATTTTATAGGCTTCAAAAATTTTTTACAACTGTCTATCAAAATAGAAAGAAATACTTATAAACTCACTCAATATACATCATAATCAATGGGTAATAAGTGCCCTAAATGCGGGTATAAAAATCCTAGTACTGCTACTACATGCCTTAATTGCGGCTATCCTCTAACTTATTCGCCTACTTTAGCCTATTTGAAAGCTGCTCTCATGACCTTGGCCGGTGCGTTAATTATATCTAGTATCATATTCTTAAAGAACCTAGAAATTTCTTTACTTGTAGCGGTATTGGGCATCTTGATTGGCAATGTCCTTTACACAGTGCCTTTAAGGAGGACGTCAAACACCGCATTATTAATGATAAACTCTACGGTAGCCGGAATTTCTATTATACCGACAGTTATTTTAGAGTATTGGTACTTTTATGACGTTTCTCTAGAACTTTTTAAGCTGGCTTACGTTGTAGCTGTGTTCATTGCAGTTTACATAATAATGAGTGTCTTTGCAAACGAGCGGATTTTAAAGTATAAGGGGATAATGAATAATGAACTTGCAATAATCCTTTATATAGCTCTAGCCTTAGCCTTCCTTAGCATAATACTCTTCATCTACCCCAAAGGTTTTCTCATGAGCCTAATAGCTATAGGCGTGGTTTATCTTATCTTACCCTTTAGACTGTAAAATTTATAAATGCAAAAAGTTTCTTATTCATAAATGAATCCCAAATTAATTAAGTACTATGTAGCGATAATTTATGCAGTATCTGCAGTAATAGGATTCGTTATAGCATTTACCCTTCTACCAGCCCAAACACAACTGATGACAATAAGTTCTCCGCCGCCACCACCGCCACCACCACCAGCTCCTCTACCCCAGGCTGAAGAGTTGCAGAACCTCACTTCCAAATATTTTGGAGGTAATTGGACCACAATAAATTCTGTAACGGGGCATTATGTGTCCTCAGACGGTGGCTTTACAGCCTATTTAACAAATTCCTCAACCGCACAATTGTCTAGTAACACGGTAAAAGATTTGACAGGGTTAAACTACATTCAAACAATGATACAAAACATATCTAATGAACTGACCTCTTTGGCTCATAATTATTTTAATTTCACTCAAGCTTTCTCGCCATTGGAGTCCGCGTTAAACTACCTCCTTCCTAACAGTATGAATGTTATTGTCGAGTCTAATGGGAGTGCAGTGTTCATAACCTTATCCTTAAATTGGACGGAAAATAATAGTCCGATACAACCCGTATACAATTCTATAAATTCATGGTACAGTACGATAGAAACCCTAGCACTACCCATCATCAACGGTGTCCTTAATACGAACATATCTATAATTTCTACTACTGTAAATACTACTATTGTAAACAACTCAACTGTAAACAACATAACGTCTACAAAAACTCTCACAGCTTATTATCTTTACATTCCAATTAATGTAGCATCCGCACAGCATAATTTTGTGTTAAATGCCTTATCCGGAGCCATCTTCGGCATTATATCGCTGATAATAAACCACTTTTTAGATAAAAGTCTTCAAATATTTAGTGTCGGGATTTTATTAGGCATAACACCTAACAGCTTTTCAATTACACTTGTAATTAACTTTACCCCTGCAGTACAAGCCTTAATTAACCTAGTTAATTCTGCTATCGGACTTGTTGATAGTATACAAAGTTAATTTCTTTTTTCTTCTTTAGCTATTTTCTCACTCCTTTGAGCTTACTCCTCTTTATCCAGATTTATT
>JBBHKV010000042.1:0-69080 GCA_037389275.1 Sulfolobaceae archaeon RB850M | reverse complement strand
GATAACACTTAAAGTAGTAGTAGGATCTATTTCCACGGTCCTAAACCCGTAAATTATGTCTAAGAGATCCTCAATTGTAAGTAGTTCTGCCGCTTTCTCAATAATATCATTAGGAATCCTCTGAATCTTTCCATTAATGTACCTATTTAAAGTACTCCTATCTATTCCTAATTTCTTCGCAGTATAAGATAGACCCTCTTTTTCTACAGCCTTCTTTAAAATTTGGATTTTTTACTATCATTTATGTTTTCTACGTTAATTTTTGGCATAAAATGTATATCCCCTCTGTGTATTCTACGTAGTTGCAAATTTAACGCAGACTGTTGCATGAAGGTAAAATTTCTCTAAAAGAAGAACGTAAATTAAGGGCTCGGGCCGGGACTTGAACCCGGGACCTACGGGTCCACAGCCCGTCGCATTCCGGAGTGAGCTTACCGAACTGCGTAATCGTTCCGACGAATTGAAAGTAGTTGCCATTTTACGTAAATATGTAACGCCCGGCAACTTAGAAGAATTTTACTCATGGGCGACAAGAGAAAGAGGAATTAACGAGAGGACGGCGAAACTTTACGTCCAACAAGTACAAAAGCCATTCGAGAAAAAGAGAAATAGAATATTTGCGTATAGGGCGTTTGCCCGGTTCTTAATTGAAAAAGGTATAGATGTTTCTGATGTTTTAGAGAAGTTGAAAACCATATCGTCGAAACCGGATTTGAGAGTACCAACGTTGGAAGAAGTCCGCAAAACGTTACAGCTAGCAAAAGAATACAGTGAGAACGTCTATTTCGTTTACCGTATCGCTCTGGAAAGCGGGAGTAGGCTTTCCGAGATTTTACGCGTGCTTAAAGACCCGAGTCAGGACGTTTGCGATAACGGAATTTGTTATTATCCGTTGGCATGGACTAGAGGCCAAAAGAGCGTTTTCTACGTCTTTCACTTAACACCGTTACGCAAAGTAAACATAACAATGTGGGCGATAAGTGATTTCGAGAGACGCAATGAGGACGCGTTAGCGATAAAGTACTTCCGCAAATTTGTTGCAACTAAGATGGCCGAACTCGGGATACCTCTCGACGTTATCGACTTTATCCAGGGACGTAAGCCTACACGCGTATTGACGCAACACTACGTATCGTTATTCGGAATAGCGAAAGAGCATTACCGCAAATATGCAGAGTGGTTATCCAAAATGGAACAAAGTTGACCCAAAATGGTGAAAGAATGAGGTGGGGCTTACTCCTACTACTGCTGATATTCCTAATTTCCTTATTCAGCCGTGACTTCACGCTATTTTTTATCGCTTTGATAATCTACACTGCAGTTAAGCTCTGGAGTTCACGGTCTGAGTAGGATTCCCGTCTTTATGCCTACCCCACGAAAGCCACACGTGCTTTTTGCCTATATGGTCGATCAAATCGTCGGTTTTTGCAAACGTTTTCCCGCAATACCTACACGTCTTCTCTTTTTCCTCATACCTTACGTGTACGATAAAGGAATTGTATCTTTCGAAAGGAGTTAAGCAAATAGGACAGACCCATTTATACACCGCCCTGAGTGAAACGTAAAGCGTTAAGTCGTTATTCATCGTGAACTGGTTCTCTATAGCCCTCTTTAGAAACTCCAGGGCATTTACTTGAGCCTCTTTAGTCTTTATAGCTAACTTTGTACGCTCTTTAGTTTTCATCAAAAACCATATATTTCGCAAAATGATTATATAGCTTATGGAGTCTCACGAAAACACACACTCTCAAATAATGGAGTATATTAAGAAGAACCCCGATTTGCAGAAGGCTATAGAACTACTGAGGCGTGAGGGGAAAGTAAGTAGGACTGCATTGCAATTTGAGTTTCATTGGAGTGAGTGGAAAGCAAGGAAGGTCTATGAGGCGTTACGCTATATCTGCTATAAAGGTCTGGTGTTTAAAGAGGATGAACATAATATGGAGGTATGCAGGGCTTATCATGGCTATGTTGAATTAATCCATTTACACCGTGAAATTGAAGATGTGGATATTGATGAAAGTGTAAGCCAAGAAGCAGAAGAGGAAGGATGGGAAGAGGATGAAGAGGAAGTAGAAGAGGCTGAGGAAGAAGAGGAAGAATAGCCCGAATTGACCTAAAAAAATAATGGCTTTCGGGGTTTGGGTCACTGTCTCTTTACTCTCTTATAGCATAACGTTATTTCGCCGTCTTTTTGCTCTACATTAAGAATAAAGTCATCATCTGGTTTTATGCCTAACGAGTCCACCACGTCTTTAGGAATTAACAAATAAAATGTGTTATGTCCAGGTCTACCGCCTTTATAGACTCTTGGTTTCATAGTGTATAATGGGTGTATGCATTTTATAAACTTATCGTGCGAAAAGCTTATAAATTCATACGCCAAATAGAAAATTGGCGTATGCAAAATGAACGCCAAAATCCAATTCGGGGATAAATACGTAAAGGTAAACGACTCTATTTTTTACCTAACTCCGTACGCGATACAAGTCCTGAAATCGTGGTATAACTGGTCTGTGAACTACGACACTGAGGCGCCTGAGGAGTTCAGGGCTGAGGAAGTTGAGTATTTCGCTAAGGCTTTCGAAATGTTAAAGCCAGAAAGCCATGATGAGGCGTTTCACTACTTAACAATATTGGAAGACGCATTCGTGCAGACCGACTATAAGATTAAGGAAATAATAGACAGAATCCACGCAAACAAGGAGATATCATTCTTTGAAGTAGAGACGTTAAAGAGACATTTGGTGAGAGAGCTATGACTAATCTATTCGAATTGGATTGGGATACTATTGAGCATATGATTGAAAACGCGTTAGACAAAAGGATAAGGGCGTATGATGACTACGTGTATATGATTGAAGATGACCACCACGTGCTTGTGAAGGTCTACGAAAACGGTCAAGTGATATTCAATATCGAGTTCTGGTATACGAGTGGAAGACTGGAGGTGAATAAGGCGTGGTAAAATGAAGGTGTGTGTTTTTTCTGTCTTTTTCTGACCCGTTATTTCACGCTAGAGAAGGCTATGAAACGTTTATAAATGGGTTTTTACTTGGGTGATGAAACAATCATGAGACGAATTGAATTTAAAATATCGAATAAGCCCCACGTAAAACTAAAAATGGCCCTTTATAAAGTCATTTTCAAACTTCTAACATGGTGAAAAATCGTGGTTTCAAAAAAGCCTCACCTGTTCCTAAGAATGAGAGAAGAGGACAGAGAATTGATACATAAAATAGCCGAATATTTCGACATCTCAGAGGCTGATGTTGTGAAAATGGCGATAAAAGAATTTGTGAAAAACCATGGCTTAGAGTTGTCTTCATAAGTTAATCCGTTTTTTCCCTTCTCTTCATAAAAAATCAGAGGTGTCGCGCGTGAGACCCCTAAGTAGTCATAAGTCTAAACCCCATATTAAACCTTCATGCCCATTCGGAAGACACTGTTTCACCGATTCGAGTGTTTGCGGATACATAGGCTATTACGCTGAATGCCCACAGAGGCTCAGCGATCGAATTCTAACGGAGATTAAGGAAGGCGGATATGCAGGAGTAACCCCATATGACCTCTTTAGGGCGGTGAGGTTGAATGGATAAAACGTTAGACTATGCCTTATTTTATGTCTCATATGGATTAAGCGTTATACCGCTGAAGCCTGGAGAAAAAGTACCGCTAATCAAATGGGAACAGTACCAAAAAGAACCGCCCTCAATTGTGGAAGTCCAAAAGTGGTTTAAGGACACTGATAACAACATAGCGATTGTTTGCGGTAGGGTGTCCAGGAACCTGGTGGTAATCGATTTTGATGACAAGGAGGTTTATGAGAAGTTCATGAAGGAGTTAGGAAGTGACTCGGAACTTAAGGACATTATAGATAACACATGGTTAGTAGAGACTGGAAAGGGTTACCATGTCTACCTAAGGGTTGATAGGCCCATAAAAACGGGCAAATTGCCAAAAATTGACATTAAAGGAGAAGGCGGTTATGTTGTAGCCCCTCCTTCACTTCATCCCTCAGGGAAGCGTTACACATTCGTGAGGTTCACAAAGACTACAGACCATGAGATTAGAATGGTCTCAGAAGAGCAGTACAACAGGCTATTGGCAATACTCGAAAGGGTGAGTAATGCTAAACTGTCTGGAGGGCAAAAGGTAGAGAGACCTAAAGGAGGGCATGAACTAACAAATGACCAAATCCAGGGAATCGTTAAAGCAATTGAGCCAATATATAAGCCTGAACATAGGCATAACACCATTTTATACCTCACTGGATGGCTATACACAAGGGGCATTAGTTATGAGAGTGCTGAAAGACTGGTAAAGGAGATATGTGAGCATTACAAGGATGAAGAATGTGAGGATAGGTTATATACGCTTAAGGACACTTACGGGATAGGTAGGACTCCAAGGGAAGAGGTAGTCAAAGCCGAGGGTTCGGGGCTAAAGACCAAAAACGGCCTTATTGAGGAGATGACTAAAGCAGGCTTACCCGAGGGTGTAATTACTGCTGTAATAACAGACCTGGATAAACTCCTTAGGCCCTCAAAGGATGAAGAAGGTGAAAGGCCTATAGAGTCATTCGATACTCTAAGGGTTTATCATGACTTCAAACATGGAAAGGCCTATGTTAGTACCTACAAAGCAGTTATAGCAAAAGTGGAAGTGAAAGTAGGAAAGACAACAGTAACGCAAGAGGTACCTATGGTAAAGATAGGCAAAATATATGTAAACGATGGCGGGGGCATAAAAACCGTAAGCCTTGAGGAACTGAAAAACGAGTACCTTGATATCGAAAACCTTCACGTAGAAGTTAAACAGTACCCAGAATTGAACCTACCTACATTAATCTATGATAACGTAAAAATCTCGGAAGTCTTCAAGGAGGTCTTGGAGTTCATAAGGCCAAGAGTTGATACTATGAGACCAGAAGACCAAGTAGCAATTGCGATTTGGGTAATTGCCTCATACTTCACTCCAGTCTTCCAATACTTCCCATACTTAGCCCCGTTAAAGATGGGGTATAATTCTGGCGGGACACAACTATTAAAAGCGTTAGAACGTTTGGCCCCAAGGCCTAAAATGATTACAGACCCCTCACCCGCTTCAATATATAGAATGCAGGAGGACTATAGCCCTACCATGTTGATAGATGAACTCAGAGACAACATAAGCAAAGAGACCTTTAACTTGATATACAACATACTGGTAGCGGGGTATACAAAGGGCATAAAGATACCGAGGGTTTTGAAGACTAAGGGAGGAGGAGAAAGCGTAGTAGAATTTGAGCCATATGGGCCTAAGGCCGTTATAGACCAGAGCCTAATAACCTCACAATATGACATAGCCTCCAGGTGTCTGTTTGTGAGACTGCAAAGAAATCCCTATAGGGTCTCAGACTACACCGAATCCGCGGAGAAAGACCTCGTAAACAGACTATATAGCGTTTTCCTGGTCTATGCCCCTAAAGCTTACTCATTATATTATAATATGAATGATAGCGGGTACTTGGGAAGGTATGACCAAATCTTCAGGCCCCTCATAACTATAGCAAGGCTGATAGACCAAGAAGACCCTAGTCTCAGGGTCGAAGAACAACTAAAGGTTGTATTGGATGATAGTAAGGCCTATTCAGAAGCGTTATTATATGAAGGTGACCCGCAAAAGAAAGTAGTGAACCTGATAAACGAATTTGTTGTAGACTCCTTAGGAGACTTCATGGAGGGGAAAACAGGGGTATTACCAAAGCCATGGCATGTACATGAAGAAGGGGAAGGTGAGGTCTATATCTTTGTGAGTGACCTAAGGAAGAAGATAGCAGAGTATGCCATGTCACTTCACCAGAAGGACATAGCCTATAGGTATGATGAAGGCGGTAAAATGGCGGTGAGTGAGAGGGAATGGGAAAAAGTTGACCCCGAAACTGCTGAAGTATTAAACGGTAGGCAATTTATTGCACTCCTGAAGAAGTTCTTCCCTAATAACATTAGAAACCATAGGGATAGGCCAGTCTTTGTTATTTCCCGAGACGGCTGGAATAATTTGAATTTCCAACAAAGCCCTCCCCGAGTCGGAACTGGCGGAAAAAAAGAAAGCAAAACACCTCAAACCCCCATGTCTCAGAGTGATGAGACAAATTCAAACACGTCAAAAAATACCCCGAGTTTGCCCCTTTTCGACTCAAGTTCCGACTCAGAAATAAAAATTCAAAATAAGGGAATCGAAAAAGAAAATACAAAATCAGACGATGAATTATCTTTCAATTCATCCTTACAGTCTACAGATAAAAATTCTGAGTCGGAACAAACTAATCCGACTCGCCCGCGACTAAGTTCCGACTTAGAAATAAAATCTCTGAGTCGTAATTACTCCAAACCCCGACTCGACAAAAATTCTACGACTCAAGGTCTGACAGCCCGCCAACAACAAATTTATGAGTTCTTGAAGAAATTAAGCGAAAAAGTAGGTGCAGTAATGCGTTTAGACAAACTCAGCAAAGACGAGCTGAAGTTATTGCCTGAGCTAAGGGAAAAGGGCTATGCGAACTTCGATAATAAACATGTTTGGCTAACCCTGGAAGGCTATGTTTACCTGGATGAGCAATTAATAGCTTATATCTCCTCCAAGTTTTTAGGCAAAGAGAAAGTTTCGGAAGAGGAGTTAAGGGCTATATTGGAGAGGACAACTCAGACAAAAGACCAAAAAATCCATGACTTGTTAATCAAGGTACTAGAGGAGAGAGGCATAATAAGGAAAGAGAGTGACGGGGTATGGAAGGTTTCTCCTTAAGCCGTGCTTTTGAATTTTTACTCTGCAGCTGCTTAGACGAAATTCAGTTTTTCGCACAAATGAGTAATCTTTGCCGTCTTCTTTCAACTCGACGCAAATCAAGGCAATTTTTGACGAATTGCCAATACTTTTAAACGCGAATTGGCAATTATAATACGGTGGGCGTTTTTGGGCGAAAAGCAACGTCGTTATAAATTCGGCGATTATATTTTGCGTGAGCGGAAAGGTAGGTATTATGTCTATAAGTTGGAAACGGTGAACGGTGAGACAAAGGAACGTTACGTCGGTCCCTTAATTGACGTAGTCGAAACATATCTAAAAATGAAAGAAAATAGCAGTGGGGGTGTGGGGGTATCCCCCACTGGGGGTATTAGGGGGTACCCCCCTAATGAGGGCTCGGGCCGGGACTTGAACCCGGGACCTACGGGTCCACAGCCCGTCGCTCTAACCAGGCTGAGCTACCCGAGCCACCAATTTTCATATATTGTTTAACAAAATTTAAACTTAGCTAACCTAACTACGATAACCTTAATATCCCCTCTTCGTCCTTTCACTCTTTATAATATCTAATAACTCCCTAGCAATAACGGTCTTATAATCCCTGTTAAGCTTCTTTACGAAAGAATCCCCAATCACAATAACTTCATTATACTCAGAGGAAAAAGCAATGTCCTTTCTCCCAGCGTTATTAGCGACTATAATATCAAAACCATGCCTCTGTTTCTTAACTTTAGCCTTTTCTATTAACTCATCATCGTTTTTCACGGTTTCTGCAGCAAAACCTACCAGAAACACGGGGTATTTTCTGATCACACTGGAAATTTTCACAGTCCTTTCTAACTTTATCTCTGGGATTTCGGCGTGGCTATCAATTTTTACATTAGCAATACTCACTGGTTTGAAATCAGCTGGTGCTCCAGCGAGAATTACTGTATTGTAACCCATCTTAACATATTCCTCTACCCTCTCAGCCATTTCCATGGTAGTCTCAACCCTCACAGTCTTAACGTAGGGCGTAAGTTTAGATGATATAGGCCCGCTTACTAGTATAACATCAGCCCCCCTGAAATACGCCTCGTTAGCTATAGCAACTCCCATCGTACCGCTACTGGGATTTGAGATAAATCTAACAGGGTCAAAGTATTCCCTGGTTGGTCCAGCCGTTACTACTACTTTTAAACCGACTAAGTCCTTACCCCTTAAAAGGAATGAAGCTATATACTGTGTAAGAAAATCTAAATCTGGGTAATGGGCTAAATCGCCTTTTATTTGTGGTTGGATCACCTCAACTCCCATTTTCTTTAACTTCTCCACGTTTTCAGATATTGCCTCATACATGGGCAAGTGCATTGCCGGCACTACGACTACGGGCTTTTTCGAGCCTAAGAAGTTTAGTGCTGTTAATGTTATCGTTGTGTCAGCAATTCCATTCGCTATTTTAGAAATCGTGTTAGCTGTAGCTGGGGCTATTATAAAAGCATCGAGTTCCTCAGCTAGTTCTACGTGCTCAATCTCGCCGGTTATTTTATCTATAACTTTTTCACCGGTAGCCCACTCAAAGAGCGTTGGAGAAATTAGTTTCTTTGCACCACTTGACATTATGACTTTTACCTCTGCCCCCCTCCTCATTAAGGCCCTCACTAAGTCTATCGTCTTATAAATTGAAACACTGCCTGTTACTCCAATCAGTAATTTCTTTCCCTTTAACTCATTGCTTATTTCCCCGATTATCCTCTTTGACGGATGAGGCATATGCTAAGTCACAAATTTATATTATAACTAAAAACCTTATATTATGGAACTTGCGGAATCGTTTAAACGTGGTTCATATATTATAAGATTAGCGAGACTTACAGACATTGATCAGATAATTAAGATAAACAGACTTTCCTTGCCAGAAAACTATCCTTACTACTTTTTTGTCGAACATTTAAAGGAGTATAACGGGGCATTTTACGTAGCTGAGGTTGACGGTCAAGTTGTTGGTTACATAATGCCTAGGATAGAGTGGGGATTTAGTAATGTAAAACAAATACCAACGCTTGTAAAGAAAGGCCATGTAGTTTCAATAGCAGTTTTAGAACAGTATAGGAGAATGGGGATTGGAAAGTCTCTATTAATAGCCTCTTTAAAATCCATGAGAGATGTTTACAAGGCTGAGGAAGTATACCTAGAAGTTAGAGTAAGTAATATCCCTGCAATTAACCTTTATAAGAAGTTAGGTTTTAAGGAAGTTAAAGTACTGAAGCATTATTACGCTGACGGTGAGGATGCTTATTTAATGGCAAGGTCTTTGGAGGACTTTAACGTTGACTTTTAATAAACTTACCATTCTCGAAAAGAAGATAATACCCCTTTTCAAAACTCCCAACTGATATTACCTTAACGTCTAAGACATGGTATTCTTCTTGGTTTTCGGAATGCCCGTGAATTAGGACTTTAGGCTTATACTGTAACACTTCTCCCATTACTTTCTGAGAACTTCTCGGTGAAAAGTGGGATAATACGTAATCTGTTGAGAAATTTACTGAAAACAAGTCGACCCTATCCGTTATCAGCCTCTTGCTCTTCCTAAGATATTTCATTATTGTCACTCCATCCATCTCCCCTAGTATACCGTAGTAATTATTTAAGTATTGTGGACATTCTACGTCTCCTAAGCCTATTATATAATCTACTTGTAACCCGTTAAGGTATTCTATCGCATCCTCTCTGCAAGGCACGCGAGTAATTAAGGCTATTCTTGTCATACCAATCCCTCAGTTTATTTAAAACAATACCAACCGCAACAATATCAGCTGTAGACCCAGGGTTTAAATTGTTTTGAATTAAGTATTTATCAAATTCTTCCAATAAGGAGGGGTTTTTGATTACCTCACAAGCGTAATTAGAAACTTCTAAAGCAACTCTTCCCCCGTGCTTCCTGTAAACTAAACCATCAGGCAACTCACATAAAACTTCAAGAAAACCCTTTATAACACCTTCTTTTACCCCTAACTTTTCTATGTAATCTGATACTTTGAGCGAGTACTTATAGTCTTCGAGCATGTTTTTAACAGAACTGTCAATCCTTGAGGAATAAACTAAAACCTCATAAAGCGGTTTGCCTATCATTTCCCTATAGTCCATTTGCTCGTTAAAGCCCAAATAGCTTAAGTTCAGTAGGGATAATGTTTTAGAGAAATACAACGAATCCCTCTCGTCTAAAGTCCTAATAGTAATGGACGCTTTTTTAATAACATCCTCTAAACTCCTTGCTAAAGAGGAGAAAGATAGGGGGATTAACTGGAGAGCCGTGCCTAAAATTGAGAAGTTTATCCCCATTTCCTTGCTCTTTAAAACAGCATAGTATAATGAGTCAAAAATTGGTCTCCGCTTGTTATAACCCTTAATACATAAGTCCTTGTAATAATCTTTCATAATAAGTGCCGATGAAATTAAGTCCTCAAATCTTACGCTTTTTATATCCCTATACCTCGACGCATTACCCGGCTTATTATACATGCTCTCTAAAACTGTTGAATAAGATAGAATGTAAGAAATAGAGTTACAGAATTCGTCTAACATATCCTTGTACATCCCTATCACCAACAACCACTTTATACTCGCCATTACAATTAATTAGCATACCCTCAACCTCTATCGTTCTCGCCTTATAAAGTAGTAATGAGTAAATTCCTTCATAAGATATTAACTCTGAAGGCTTCTCTGCAAGACCGTTCACATTATATAAATATACTCGAGAAGGGTAAAACAAGGCATTACAATCCGCCTTAACTTCCGCTCTAAGCTTAACTTTTCTAATTCTAACACAAACATCTTCACAAGGCCTTTCAACCTTATCTTTAACAAAAAGGACTGAAAACTTAACACCTTTAAAAACACCCCTAACTCTTTTATCGTATAAACTTTTAGCATGGTCTAAACTTAACCCATAATTTTTAGATGTCTCAACAATCCATTCTTTATCCTCATCGAATCCACTAAATGACTCAAGGAAATCAACACTCTCTTTACAGCCGTAAACTACTAAATCTATATCGGATTTCTCGTGGTGAATCCCCGCTAATATACTCCCCGTTATACCGGCTCTTTTGGGCTCAGTCTCACAATATAACGAAACTACCCTCTCCTCTAACTCGTCCTTAGGGCTTTTAATGATTTCAGTAAGCCTTTCCTCTGGTAATAAGTGTTTTTTTATTTTAGATTTTTTAATCGTCGGGAATGAAACTCCGTAACATGGCTCATAAGTGAACTCTTGGTTGAGTTTTAACATGTTTTTAACACCATATTCTCTCAAAACTCTCTCGTACCCTTTCCATATCCCTTTCCCAGTATAAACGTATTTCAGCATTGCATAAACGTAACCGTAAGGATTTATGTTAGTATAAACTAGATAAATATTATCGTTGATATCTATTATAAGGTCTTTATCAAGGAAATAATCTCTTCCCATCCCTTTAACCTCACATAATCTATTGGAGTCCCACTGCTTTTAAGGAAATCTAAGTATTTCCTATAAATTCCTCCCCCTAACGCGTTAGCTATATAAGCTGAACCTACTGAAGATTCCTTGTAAGGAAAAGAGAACTTAATACCGAAATCAACTTCGTCCTTCCTCTTTCCAGAAACTATTATTGGCAAATCGTATTTTGAGGAGTACCACTCTACAATTATTCTTGCGATCTCGATACCTCTTTCCCAACAGCCGTTAGTGTATATTGTTTCCTTAGTAATCTTAGAGTGCTTAAAAAGGAGATAAGCAACCTCACCATCAATAAAACCAGCAGAGGAATGGCCGGGAATTATTGTCCCCCCAAAACCGTCTATTATCTTACCGTCTCTAACAACTATTATAGAAGAGAAATTAGTACCTACCTCAAATAACACAAAACTATCGTAAATAGTGCGATAAAAGAAGGCTGAAGCAACCTTATCGGCAGTCCCCATATCGATAACGTTAATTTTCTTATACTTCTTTACACTTTCTAACTCTATTACGCCGGGAACAGTGTATGCGTTAGGGAGTAAGAATTTAGAAGCCCGTAAGAAGTTCCTTAAATGTCCTTCCTTTTCTGGGTCTGCTAAGGTGAGTAAGAAAATTTCTTTATCATTAATCTCACTACTTTTTACAAAAGGTAATCCGTGACCCGAAGGCATGGCTACTGTATTTGGTCTATATTTCTTAATCTCTTGAATCAACTTATAATACTCAAGTCTCACTAAGTCCGAGGGAATGTTGAAATACTTAATTACTCTTCCAAGTTCATCAACAAATGCTACTTCATAACTTCCGCTTCCAGGGTCTACGCCAGCGAATATCATTTAAAACTTACTCTCACAACCTTTTTATCCCTATTTATGTTCAGTTTGATTTTTAGTGATACTGATAAATTGTTAAGTAAATCCTCAAAGTATTTTGCGTCTTCCTCGTTTTCAAACATGTAGATATATTCCCCCTTGGGTGTTTTAGTCGCTTTACAATTTAAAAACTGCGAAAGAAGGGTGAGAGTTAAGATAGTCTCATCAGCTAGTCTATCTTCATCCGAAACTTTTGCCCTAATGTATGTTTCTAAATAGATTGAGAGGGTTGAGGGGGGAGTAGTTTGAGTATTTATCCTCAACCCATTAAGGTTTTTTAACATTATGTAAAGTTGAAATTCCTCAAGAAAAGCGTTAATCCCTTCACCCATTATCGAATATATTCCCCAAAATACTTGAATTGCATCATTTGTTGAATCATAAATTGATTTACCAGAATTCTCAGCGTACTTTCTGATGATTTCATACGCCTCGTCAGACATAAAACAGGACCTTCGTCCCATAGTATACAATTATATACAGTAGTATATAAAGATTATCAATGCATTTACTAAAACACTATTTGTTTTGGCCAATAGTAACTAAATCCAGTTTAATGACTTGTTCCAAAATTTTTAAGTTTTCAGTCTTAAACCCTAAATTTGTAAAAAAATTTATTATAGCATCAGCTAACACTTCTAGTAATTCTTTTTCAGCCCCCTGAATGTTAATAAAGACAGAATATCTCTCGTCACTCTTAATCACATTAACACTCGGAGAGAGTTGTGAGAGAACCGGGAGAAATGAGACTAGATTTATTATTTTTTGCTCATTTAAGTTCTGCGGATCAACGTAATCTTTAATCTGGCTCGCATATGTTGTTAAAACTGTTATTAACGTACTTCTAATGCTCTCCCTTAACCCTTCGTCATTTTTCACCATTTTATTGATAGTAGTAATCGGGATCAGTGAGAATAATGAACTTCTTGACGAGAAAAATGAGAGGACTACAAACGTAATATAATCTATTAAATCCCTATTCTTAGTTACCCTCAATAAATAGTTTACATTAGATAATAACTCATAAAGCTTCTTTTTAGGTAATTCATCTGGATCTTTTATCCCATCAAATGATGTAACCCTAATTTTATATAAGGAGTATACTAACTCAGCGAAATCCTCGTAAATTGATTCAGGGATAGGAACTAGGGCCTTACCTTTTTTGCTATTTTTTGCTTTCTTTTTTACCACAAAATAAGAGAAAGGAATGGGAAAATATATTTTCTACTTTCAGTGGCTGCCCACAAACTGTCATTGTTCCATTCGGCTCTTTGTCATCATTTCAGCGATCCAGGGCTTTAATCATTGATCATAAAAAGTTTATCATCATGATGGAGGCGGGGCGAGATGGTAGCGGCGCCAGGATTTGAACCTGGGATCTCGGGGTTATGAGCCCCGCGGGCTACCAGGCTACCCTACGCCGCTATTTAACCCCGCCATTACTAATCTCTTTACATTGCTAATTAAAACTTTCTGTCCTTACCTCATCATCATGGATATACTCCTATAATTTAGCAACATTCTTATTTCTTACAGTTGTAATCACCTTAGTTACACTACCATTAAGGAATGTAAGTTAGTTCACAATCTTGTAGTACCATCATTAAACTAATATTCCTACTACTAGAGGAATTACAAACGCGATTAATAACGTATAAGCCAGAATCTTTATTTACAAGAGTCAAGTTTTAAAAGGAGGTAGAAAAAGTAGAATTTGTGGAAACAATTAAAGTTAAGCCCGAGACTAAGAAGAAATTAACGGAAATTGCTGGAATGTTAGAGAAGAAAACCGGAAAAAGAGTGTCGTATGATGATGTAATAAATTATCTCATTGAAAGAAACGAAGGTATAAAAAAGAAATACGCTGAGAAATTGTTCGGCATAGCTAAAGGTGTAGAGTTGTATGAAGAGTTAATTAGGAGTCGTAAAGAAGATGAGGAAGCTAGTCCTTGATAGCGGGATTATCTTATCATTTCTAGAGGGAAAATTTAGGGAATATTATGATGAGATCCTCAGAGGGGAGATAGAGCCTTATATAAACGTTGTCAATTTAACCGAAGTATATTATGTATTATGCAGGAAATTAGGTGAGGACAAGGCAAAAAGAATAGTAAAGACGATAGCTAGGGCCGGATTCAAGATCATAGGAGTAAAACCTATTATAATGAGGTACGCTGCTGAATGCAAATGCAAATACGGCATCTCTTTAGCTGACTGCTTTTCAATAGCTACTGCAAAATACTTGAAGTCTAAAGCGTTATTCAGAAGGGAAAAGGAACTTGAAAACAGGAAAGTAGAAGAGATAGAATTTATAGACTAGTTTTTATGTAACTAATAGGTTTAATTTACTAATTCTCTCGATATTCCGCCGACATTAAATTAAAAGTGGGTTTATTTAACTCCTAGTTTACCTCTCATTATATCAATAATAATTTTCTCTAACGACCCCTCACCGAGTCTCTTTAACTCCTCAAACTTTCCTTTCCACATAATTCTACCGTTTACAATGATTAATGCATTAGTAGCTAACCTATTCGCAATGCTCATAATGTGTGTAGAAACCAGTATAGTTACGTCTTTTAACTCGTTAAGCAACTGTATAACAACCTCTTGGGACGGTAGGTCTAAGTAATTTAGTGGTTCGTCAAGTAATAAGATCTTAGGCTTAGATAAGAGAACCATTGCGATTGCCAGCTTTTGCTTATTACCCTTAGAGAGTGAAGAGGCTTTATAATTACGGTACTTTGACAAGTCAAGTAAAGTAAGAAGGTATTCAATATAATCGTCAGCATTTTTAACATTACGTAAAGCAGCAACGAATTTTAAATTGTCCTCAACGGATAATGCCGGAAAAGGGTCTGAATCCTCCGGCAAGTAACCTATAAGTCTTTTTGCCTCTTCAGACCCCGGCTTATAACCCATTATCCTAACTTCTCCACTATCTAAAGGAATTAAACCTGCTAAGATTTTTAAAGTAGTAGATTTCCCCGCACCGTTTGGTCCTATTAAAGCCCATCTTTCCCCACAACCTATATGGAATGAAATAGAGTCTAATACTCTAATCCCGTTATAGAACTTAACTAAATTCTCTACTCCAATGCAATCCACACTTTATGTATTTTAATAAGATAATAAAAGTTTGTAAATAGTATACTGAAAGCTAGAGCAATGATGCTATAAGTGAAAATAAAGATGACTCTGGCACAAGTCCACTATAAGGAGTTAAACCTCCTATAATACCTAATGAGGATAAAAGAGAATTATGAAGGGAGAAGTCATCAAAGGTAGAACCCCCTAGAATAGAAGATAATAAACCCGCATGCCCGGTTTCTACTCCTAAAAATCCGGGGCCCTGGCATAGCCTTATCGTATAACCAATATTAGGGTACATACTAAACAGCGAAGGATGTATAGTCTGGATAACTCCCAAATTCTGCCCCATAAAGGGGAAAACTTGAAAACCGAAATTTCCAAGAAATCCACTAATAGGATTAATCAGGGAGAATAGTGAACCATTGAATGGAAAAGTCTGAAACATACCCCCTAAACCTATAGGACTATTACACATTAAATCAAATGACATAAGTTAAATTCTGGAATCTTCATTTAAAAATTTTATACAATGAAATTGATAAGGATGAGATCTAGTCAATTAGTGATTAAAAATTAAAAGCCCAAAAGTTAAAAATAAAAATCAGTTAGTAATTTAGTCCTTATCTTTTTAATTTAATCGATAAGGAAAGAAGGAAATGCGCCGCGGCCGGGATTTGAACCCGGGTCAGGGGCTCGACAGGCCCCCATCCTAGACCGCTAGACTACCGCGGCATCTTCTATACAAAAAACTTTTACGTTTTCCCACATTATCTCTTCAATTAGCCTATTTAAATCTAATGTCATTAAAACGCTGAGTGAGGAATCAAGTACTTCTCTAAAAATCTCACTTAACCAATAAAGAGTCTACTAATTTATTAACCTCATCAAACACTCTATTTAACAAACACTCATCTAACTCACGATTTCTATAAGTTACGGTAATAATTATTTTACCGTCATCTATCAGTGAAGGCTCTATTAATATCTCCCTAAAATTCGTATTTAGCGGGCTAAATTCTGTGTCTTCCGCGATCCTATAACTTATAAGCTTCGGATGATTGATTATTGAGAGCTGTAAGGGGAACGGTGGTTCTATTCTTTTCAGTTTTCCATTCTCTAAAGATTTATATGCTAACTCAAACCCCGCAATATCTTCCGTAAATAAAGGTAAATATGTTTTCTTGAAATTGTTAAAAGCATCTATTACCTCTTTCCTTTCGACTATAGGAGTTTTATATATTAACGCTAGGAAACCTGTTCCGTACCTATTCAATAATGCAACTCTATGTTCTTTTATGTTATTAAATATTAATAGGTCTTGTAAAGAGGTCTTAGTTGCTAAGAAGTTTAAAAGCAAAGGTAGAAGATCTTTGTCGACAAGCCCATTACCAACCAGTCTGGCTACATCGTTTTTATCGAATTTTCTTTTCAATATTGCACTTATAGTTAAATTAGTTATCATACCAATTTATTTAACTTATTAATTAAAAAGTTTATATTAACACTACAATAAGGATTAAAGTCATAAAGGCTGATAGGATGAAACCTAGAACTACTTGACCTATAGTATGAGCTTTCTCTCTAATCCTAGAGTAACCTACTATTAAGGGTATTAAGAACAAAAAGGAATATTTTAACCCCAGAATTAGGGTGACTGAAACAGCTACCCCAGTTGCTGTTGATACATGCACACTTACCTTGTATTTTGGTGTTATGAGAAGAATAATTACACTATCAATTATATAGATAGATTCTAGAATAATTAAGACTCTATCATAAGATAGAAAGAGAGTTAAAAATAGACCGAGTAGATATCCTATTATTGCCAAAATAATTGGTAAAATCCTCTCTTCTTTTTTAGTCACCATTATATCTGATACTTTTCCCACTCTTTTCAAGACTAAAACGAGCACAAAGGGGTATAGTGAGAAAAATAGTGTGGTATCAATGAAATCAAAGAGTGAGAGTTTTTCAGCAATTTCAATAAGTGTAAATCCTATGAAAGTAACTATAGATGGATGAAAAATATATGAAAGGGTTTTTATAATATCCATAGCCTATTTTCTTTTAACGATCTATAAATCATTAATGTGTTCGAAAAATGCGAATTACTACTCGATTTAATTGCATAGAAAACTTCCGTAGAGACTACTTTATTAACTCCTTTATAATTACTGCTTTATCATTTGCCTTAAATTAGATTGGTTAACTGGGTATAAGAGGAAATCTGACATATGAAAACGGTTACAAAACTTAAGTATGGATTTGTTAACTGGGAGCTTTTATATAGTGAAAATAATCATCTAATTATATGAAAGATGTTTTTACATCCTGGTATAAACGTGTATTAACATCCCACCTCTTTTATGTCGACATATATGAGGCAAGTTTAGATATTACTTCTTTTAAAACTTCCTCTTCATTACCATAATAAGTTTCCGCATAAACTATCCCATCTATCATTACTAAAAACCCGTTTTTCAATTCACTTTTTACAAAACCTTTACAGTTGCATATCCCTCTTAACACCTTTTTAATCCCCATATCTATCCATATATATCTTAACCCATCTCTTTCTTTAGAAGAGTTTAGACTTGAAGAAGCGTTAAGGCGTCTTGCTAATTCGAATAGGGCTAACTTAACTAGATCTTCCGAGTTTACTCCCTTTTCCCTTAACTTATAGGGTAATAGGTAATCCTCTGTTACCTCATTCTTTACCTCTTTAATTTTTTCCCTTATTTGAATTACTTCGTCTCTTAACGATTCTATACACTCTTTGCTAATCTCACTTATTAATTTACCGTATCCGATCCAGGAGTACTTTATAGCTTCCGAGATGTTTAAACAGTCCATCTAATCACCCTGGAGTTATAAAAATAAATGTTTCTTTCATTGACTCACCTTCTTTAATTATTAACGAGATTAAACCATAGTTGTCTGGGTATCTTACAATCTCTATATTCATTAAGCTCTTCCATAGTTTATCAATAACGTAATAACTTCTCGGACTCATAGAAGCTCTTATGTTTATGAAAAGTAAACCAGAGGATGTATTAAGTTCCTCTGCCAACTTTTTTTCCTTACTTAAGTCCACTACGGAATCAGCTATCACTCCTAAATATTTTACAGTTCTAAAAGGTATAATGTTATTAAAGTTAACGTTGTATAGTGAGTACAAGGTAGCATAGGTCAGCGTTTCGCTTATTAATATTGACGCATCGCCAGACAAGTATTTTGCACCTTTTAAAGAATAATAGTAAGAGTAGGAATTGTCTATTACTCCCTCTAATAATTTCGATCCAAATATGGAAGATATTAAAAGAATCTTATCATCAATTTCTACGTCTTTGTAGTCTAGTGCTGAAAGGGATTCAAAAATATATGAAGCGAGTTCTTTTGTCTGATCTATTTCGTCTTCCGTATGGGGGATTAAATTTGAGGGGATTGTAAGCGTAGAGAATTTAATTTTCATTGGGAATAATTTAGCTTAAAGAATTAATATGGTTTTACTAGCACTTTTCCTATTTTATTCTTATCTTTTATCATTTGGTATCCCCTATCTATGTCCTCAAGGCTAACAGTACCCGCAATTACTGGCTTTATTTTCCCTTCAGCTGTCAACTTAAGTGCTTGTTCCGCATCGTATTTGGTCGCTGATGCGTGCCCAACTATTTTTATATCCTTAAGAATTATATAACCTAACCTTAAGTTGTAAATTTGTGAAGGATCAACATTACCTATCTGCACTATCCTACCACCCATCCACAGAGACCTTAGGCTTTCCTCGAAGGTCGGAGTCCCTACAGTGTCTATAACTAACGTTACATCTCCTATTTTCTTCGCCTCCTCAGAGAACTTAGTACCCACAATAACGTGATCTGCATATTGTTTAATTATCTTTGCCTTTTCCTCCGATGTTGTAACTCCTATTACTTTCGCCCCTAAAGCTTTAGCCACTTGGATTGCATGAATTCCTACACCACCACTTGCTCCGGTAACTAAAACAAGCTCTCCGGGCCTAATTCCTCCAGCTCTTCTTATACCCCTATAAATCATTCCAGTTACACAAGGAACTAATACTGCTCCTTCATCCGAAGTCCCTTGAGGCACCTTGACCAAACTTGTCACTTTAATTTTAGCCTTTTCTGCGAAGAAACCGTCTAATTCCTCAGAATAACCTAGTCTATTATGACAATAAGCTTCCTCACCCATTCTACAGTATTCACAAGTTCCGTCCGGTGCATAAAGAAGTGAAATTACTTTATCTCCAACCTCGAATCCTTTAACTTCTTCACCAACTTCCTCTATTGTCCCCACCACTTCATGCCCTAATATTACTGGGTATTTCATTCTTGGATAATATCCTTGTAGTTGGAGTAAATCCCTATAACACAGTGCTGCTCTATCAACTCTTATTATAACTTCATCCTTCCCTGGTTTCGGGTCTGGAACTTCTTGTAACTTATAACCTTGTCTAGGCCCAGGTACAACAATAGCCTTCATTGTAGAGTTTATATTGTTTAAATAATATAAATATTTATAAGAGGCGAGATGAGAGGACTTGTATTTAAAAGAACCCCCAAGAATTAAAGTACTCGAAGCGTTGGGTGCAATTGCAGACGGCCGGGTTAAGGTGATAAACGAGGAGGAGTGTGAAGTTATTTCCTCTGAGGGTGATAGGAGGTACAGAGTCATAGTTAAAGGGAATAAGTTTTACAGTGACGATAATGGTACTAAATTTAGAGGTTATGTTGGATACCCAATAATTAGTTGCCTTATGGTTAAGGGAGTATTACCCTTTGATAAGGCCCTTTCAGATGCCTTAAAGGGAATCCCATGGAGGAAATTAAATGAAACCCTAAAAAATTATTCTAAAGTTGAGGGGGTTATTTATGAAATTGTAGGTAAAAGAGGCTTTAATAGGGAAGATTTTGAAAGATTTATTAATGAAGTCCTCAGAAAGCTCGGAGAATTACGACCTACAAGACTTGCCTGAACCACTGTTCTGTGTGACCCAAGATGTCATTAGAAGAATTAAATTCGAAATACAATATCTTTACAGCTATAAAAAGGATTAAACTAAGAGATAAGGGAAAACTTCACGGGCTGACTTTCGCAGTTAAAGATATAATAGATATAGTAAATTTACCAACTACTGCAGGCTCTAGATTTTTTAGATACATACCCCGTGAAAACTCCCCAATTATAGAGAGGATTTTAGATGAGGGAGGAGAAATAATAGGAAAGACAAATACTCATGAATTCGCTATGGGTGCAACCAATACTTCTTCATATCTTGGCCCTTCAAGAAACCCTATAGACCCAGAAAGGATTTCTGGGGGGTCAAGTGGTGGTTCCGCAGTGGCAGTTGCTTTAGGCATTGCTGACGTTGGAGTAGGCACAGATACTGGCGGGTCTATAAGAATTCCAGCATCGCTTTGTGGCGTTATAGGGTTTAAGCCTACAACCGGCTTGATTCCAACTAAAGGTGTAGTGCCTTTTAGTTGGACTTTTGATACGATAGGTTTCATAACTAGGGATTTAAATACGCTAAAAAGAGTTTTAGAAAGCGTCTATGAAGATAAGACACCTTTAATACAGCAAGCTAAGAGAAAACCTAAATTGGGGTTATTCTTATTCGGTGAAGATGATGCTTCTAAAGCGCTAAAGAAAGTTATTAATAAACTTTCTGGTTATTTTGACATTGAGGAAATCCATAATGAGTTTATAATTAAATATGCTCCTTATGTGAGAAAGACTATAGCATTAGCTGAAGGTGTGACATTTCATAAGAGTAAGGGTTTATACCCTCAGAGGATTAACGAGTATTTTCCAGATGTCAGACAACTACTGATTAACGGTGAGAAAATCTTAGCCTATGAATACGTTAATGCTCTTAGGATAAGGAACTTGATCATAAGAGAGTATATAAAGATTTTCAAAGAGTTTGATGCTTTACTTTCTCCCACTACTAAAATACCGGCACCCAAGATAAGTGAAGTTATAGGGAGAGAATTAGAGTATAGGGACGTATTAATAGGGAATACTGAAATCTTTAATGCAGTTAATGCGCCCTCAATCTCATTACCGGTTTCAATGATTAATGATTTGCCCATAGGTTTAATGGTTAGTGGTGAACCTTACGCTGATGGTAAAGTGTTAGATATTGCTGAAAGAATCTTAGGGGTTGTTGAATTTATTAAGAAGTGAGATTATATTAAAGTGGGTTCTCACATTATGAATTTGGAGCGCAAGATTCTCAAGGGAACTACAACTGTAGGGATTAAAACGAAAGAAGGTGTTATACTTGCTGCTGATAGGAGGGCTAGTGCAGGGTTATACGTTGCACATAAATATGTAAGAAAAGTATTGTATATTACTGATACTATAGGGATTACTACAGCTGGTAGCGTAGCAGATTTACAATTTATATATGACCTTCTGAAGAACTTATACCATTATAATTATATTACTGGAATGAGACCGATTACTATTAAAGCTTTAGCAACTTATTTAGCTAATTTACTTTCGTTCTCGAAATATTTTCCTTATTTAGTCCAGATTTTAATAGGGGGAGTTGATGATCAGCCCAGGCTATATAACTTAGATTATTTAGGTGATATCACTGAAGAGGATTATACTGCAACTGGTTCTGGTTCTCCAGAGGCTATAAGCGTTCTTGAAGATGGTTATAGGCCGGATATGAGTTTAGATGAGGCTGCTGAGCTGGCTAAAAGAGCTATATTTTCATCTCTAAAAAGAGACCCATATACTGGAACTGGAGTAATAGTCACAAAGATAACCAAAAACGGCCACGAGGAGCAGGAGTTTTACTTATCTAAGAAGTAGAAAGAGTTTTATTTTCAACTTCTAATTACGAAAATATGAATGTAAGAAGTCCGGCTTTTAAAAATGAGGATTTTATCCCAGTTGAATATACTTGTGATGGGGCAGACGTATCACCAGAACTGGAATGGGATCAAGTTCCTAACGTGAAAAGTTATGCTATAATAGTAGAAGACCCAGATGCGCCTGGAGGAACTTTTATTCATTGGGTTATTTATAATATTAAAACTAATAAGTTACCTAAAAATATAAAGAAAATAGAAAAATCAGGATATGGCATTCAAGGGGTTAATGATTTCGGGAAAGTAGGCTATGGGGGACCTTGCCCTCCCAGAACTCACCCTCCTCATAGGTATTATTTCTATGTTTATGCGTTAGACACCGAACTGCCTCAAAAGAGCGGCGTTACCGCAGATGAGTTGAAAAGCCTTATGGAAGGACATATTATTGACAAAGGAGTAATAATGGGGAAGTATAAAAGGAAATAGGGGGCTTAAGATTGGAAGAGGAAATCTTATGGGCAGAAAAGTATAGGCCTAAATCATTAGACGAAATCGTAAATCAAAAAGATATTGTGGAAAGACTGAAAAAGTTTGTTAAAGAGAAGAATATGCCCCATTTATTGTTCGCCGGTCCGCCAGGGACTGGTAAGACTACGGCGGCTCTAGCTTTGGTACACGATCTTTACGGAGAAAATTATAGGCAATATTTCCTTGAATTAAACGCTAGTGATGAGAGAGGAATTGACGTCATTAGAAGTAAGGTCAAGGAGTTCGCACGTACTGTTGCTGGAGGTAATGTACCCTTTAAAGTTGTGTTATTGGATGAGGCAGATAATATGACAGCTGATGCACAGCAAGCTCTAAGGAGGACTATGGAATTATACACTGAAACTACTAGATTTATCTTGGCTTGTAATTATTTAAGTAAGATAATTGAACCTATTCAATCTAGGACTGCCCTATTTAGATTTTACCCACTGAAAAAGGAGGATGTGGTAAATAGGTTACTTTACATAGCGAAGAATGAGAAAGTTGAGGTTGATATTAAAGCGCTGGAAACAATTTATGATATTACTCAAGGTGATATGAGAAAATCCATTAACATTTTACAAGCAGCTTCAGCTTATGGTAAGGTAACTGTTGAGGCAGTGTATAAAGTGCTAGGATTAGCTCAGCCTAAAGAAATTAGGGAGATGCTAAACCTAGCATTGCAAGGTAAATTTTTACAAGCTAGAGATAAATTAAGAGACTTACTGGTTAATTATGGTTTATCCGGAGAGGATATTATTAAACAAGTACATAGGGAATTGACTGGAAACGAACTAAATGTACCAGATGAGTTAAGGGTTATACTAGTCGATTATGCTGGGGAAGTAGAATTTAGAATAATGGAAGGAGCCGACGATGAGATTCAACTAAGTGCATTTCTAGCTAAGCTGGCGGTTTACGGTGAAAAGTACATGAGTTCTAAGACTTAAGGTGAACTTTTTGCCATTACAATGGTTTTTAAAATATAGGCCTAAGAGCCTTAATGACATAGAGAATCAAGAAGAAGCAAAGACGAAGTTAAAGGAGTGGATTGAGGGTTGGCTTAGCGGAAAACCTAAAGTTAAGGCTGTATTACTCTATGGCCCCCCTGGAGTAGGGAAGACCACTTTAGCTGAGGCTTTGGCGCATGATTACAAACTAGAATTAATGGAAATAAATGCTAGTGATTCGAGAAACTTAGAGGACATAAAGAATATAGTAATTAGAGCTTCTATAACTGGCACTTTATTCGGGATAAGGGGAAAGCTGATCTTACTCGATGAAGTCGATGGAATAAACGCTAGAGTTGATGTTGGCGCGATAACCGGTATTTTGGAACTTATAGAAAAGACTAAATATCCTATAATTTTGACCGCTAATGACCCATGGGATCCATCATTAAGACCTATAAGAAACGCTGTAGAGATGATAGAGTTAAAGAGATTAGGTAAATATCCTATGAAGAGGATTTTAAAACATATTTGTGATGCAGAAAAGATACATTGTGATGATGAGGCATTAGACTATATTATAGAACAAAGTGAGGGAGATGCAAGATACGCAATCAATATGCTACAAGGTGTAGCTGAAGGTTTTGGTAAAGTTACTCTCGAAATGGCTAAAGAGTTAGTTAGGAGGAAAGATAGAGAGTTAGACCCATTTGAGGCGTTAAGACAAGTGTTTTGGGCTAAGTATTATTGGCAGGCTAAGAGTGCAGTTACAAGTACTCAAATTGATTATGAGCTATTAATGAGATGGTTAGATGAGAACATACCGTTACAATATACTGATATGGAGGACGTATGGAGAGCATACGACGCATTATCGAAAGCTTCACTGTTTCTATCTAGAGCTAAGCTTGCCGGATGGGATTTGCTTTCGTATGTTTTTGACTTAATGGGACCTGGTGTTGCTTTAGCGTCTTTAGAAAAGAAGAAACCTACTTATAAGGCTAAATGGGTTAAATACCAATTCCCACAATACATTCAGCTCTTATCGAAGACTAAAGAGAATAGAGATAACCTAGAATTATTACTTAGGAAAATAGGTGAAAAAATACACTCTTCTAAAGAGAAGACTTTAAATGATGTTTTACCATTCTTCGTTCAATATTACTCAAAGTATAGGGATAAATTAGATAAAGAACTTGAACTGACGGAAGGTGAAAAGGAAATTATAAAAGCATTATCTTCTTTACCTCCAACCACCACAGAGGGGGAGACTAAAAAAGAGGAGGAGACGTCTAAAAAGAGGACTTACTCGCGTTATCGTCGTAAGTCTTAATTTTATTTATTACTCTAATTTCATTTATCACTGTAGTTGGGTATTGTCCTTTCTCATCCTTTTCATATTTTTTAACCATATCCCAAATTGTTAATAACGCTACTGAAGTGGCTGTTAGAGCTTCCATCTCTACGCCGGTTTTATAATGTGCTTTGACAGTAGAAACCACCCTTATACCTTCTTCTTCAACTTTAACATCAACATAGATATACTCAATCGGTATTGGGTGACACATGGGTATTAACTCATGTGTTCGTTTAGATGCTAAAATTCCAGCGACTTTAGCAGTTGTTATTACATCGCCTTTCTCGATCTTATTCTCTTTAATTAACTTAATAGTCTCTTTCTTTAACTTTATGAATCCTTCTGCAGTGGCTTCTCTTAATACTACGCCCTTGCTTGAAATATCGACTACTTTTGCCTCAGTCATATATTCTCAAGTTCTTCAAAGAGGTTTTTTAATATTACTACTTTGGGGTTTTCATAGTTTAATCTTATGATTTTAGACCTATCAGCCTCTATTACTTCTACTATTTTTTTCTCTTCCAAAATCCTTATAATCCTCTCTAAAGTAGAGTATTTAATTTTAGTCTCTTTTGACAGTTTAGTTATATTTATTTCTCCAAATTTAAATAATATTCTAAGAACTTTAAATGCTGTTGGAGTTAGTAGCTCCTCTATTGCCTAATCTCCCCCTTATTTCTTTATCTATTAGTTCCTCTAGTTCATTTGATATTGGGATTGGAAGTGAAATTAAAGTAGTTCTACCTCTCATGCCTTTACCGCTTTGTCTCGTGTTTATCAGCCCCATTAGCTTTAACTTCCTAATGTTTTCAAATACTTGAGTATGTCTTCTTGGCTCTTCACCCAAAGTCTTACTAATATATCTGTACTCCTCTTCAACTTTACCCATAGGGAAGAAATCTAAGCCTTCCCTTCTTTGAAGAGAAATGACACTCTTTAACAATAATAATTGGTGAAGCTCTAAGTCTTTAATCGTATCAATTATTAGGCTAAGCTCTGGATTAATTTTAGAATTAGCCTTTTTTGCATGGTCAATCGTGACTATCGGAGAGTTCTCACTATCAGCTATCTTACCAGCCAGTTCTAAGGTTTCTATTGCTAATCTTGCATTACCGCTTCCACCCTTATCTACACCATGAATGTCCGCAATAAACCTTATAGCCTCATCCATTACGGCATTCTCCTTAAAGGCTTTCTCGTTAATAACCCTGTCTATAAGAATATCATATAACTGATTTGAATTATACGGAGGAAATTCTATGATATTTTTAAGAATATGATCCTTAATACTTTTATCTAAACCCGATAGACTCGTTATTTCTCTAACAATGAAAATATAATGTATCCTCTTTACATTCACGTTTAATTCGTCATAAACTCTAACTAGAAAGTATATGTCTTCTACTGGTGATGTGCTTATAAAGTAATCGAACTCATCCAATGCTAAAATTAAATGAATATTCTTCTTTTCTAAGTAATCATATATGAGTTTGAAAGTTTCTTGTGAAGATAACCCCCTATTTGGTAATTGTAATCTTAGGTTTTGGGCAATTTCCATCAACATTAAGTATAACGTCCTTTGCCTATGACAGTTAATATGAACATACTTTAATTTGATACCTTTCTCATTGGCTATCTTTTCGAACTCTTCCCCGAACTTCTTTGACGTTACTGTTTTCCCAGTCCCAGTTCTTCCTAAAATTACAGACCTAACAGAGGTATTCCCTGGTGATACTATAACGTCTTTAAACATTATACTAAGCTCCTTAATCTGGTCTTGCCTATGCGGTAAGTTTCTTGGCACATAGTCTGGGTTCAACACCTTACTTCTGTCAAATACTGTATAACCATTAATAGTACTTTCAATTAGATCTCTAATGTTTTCCAAAACTTTCACCTAATCGTTATTTTATGTAGTATTACTATATATTTTAACTGAGAGAGTTAACCGAAACTTTTTCCTGTCCCTTTTTAATATAAGAAACAAAAGCCTTATCTTTAACTACATTTATAGTTATTATAATATCTGGATTAGAGAAATTAACCTTTGCGACATCCCTTAGCCCTATACCTATTCCTATTTCTATCTCTCTACAATCTACATTAGCTCCCCTAGAATAACAATCAACATAAAAAGAACCTTTAATTTTATTTTTAGAAATCTGAGTAACTTCCCTTATAATTTCATCCTCATTAATAGAGTTAATTACATGCTCTATGGGAAATATTTTTGCAACACACGAAGGAGGGGCTGAATATAATAAGCCGTAAGCTTCCATAGGGCTTAAAGAGGTATATAACAGAATTACATTTTTTACTACTTCCTCAGCCTTAGCATTAAGATCTTTTATGAAAATTCTATTCAAAATCTCAATTATACATTTATTCTCTTTATTCTTCTTAACAGTTAAAAGCAATTTAGGTATCTCAACGCTCATATGTTTTATAAGGTTACGGATTAACTAAATAATTATGATTAATATTAAGCTTAAAGCACTTGAACGTATTGAAAGCTTTACAAAGAAAAAGATAATGGTTCTTGACGATTGGGGCCCTTTTGATGACGGATTTGAAGAAATTTCGTTAAGCAAAGGAAGTGAAGACGAAGCTCACTTATGGCTTGCTGAAACTCTAGAAAATAAAAACGTAGCCAGAATCCTTGACGTAGTTACGTTAGATGAGCTGGGAAAGATATTATTTCAGGAGAGGCAAACGGTTTCCACGCCCGCATCACTCGTCAAGCTCCCTAAAGACTTTTATCAAAGGGTTAAAATATTAAGAAACAATTTAAAAAACTCTAGAGATTTAAGCGCATTAGATCAGTTAAGAAAAGTTGATCAATTTATAAACGAGATAGTATCAATTAGAATAAGGAAGATAATACAGCTTGCTTTTTTAGGCATTAATGACCAGAACGTGTTAGATAGAATGACGGGGGAAGAGATTTTAGTTTTCAAAATGGTAAAATATGTTATTGAAAAGGGGATAGGTGAGTTATTTGGAAACTCAGCAAGTTGATTACGGCGAACTTTTCTTAGAATTTATAAATACTTTTAGGGATGAAAAAGGTAAGAACCCTTATCTATTGCAGATAAATGAGATTATAGCTTATAGGAAGAAGAGTGTTTATATTAACTTTTCAGACTTATTTTCATTTAATCAGCAATTAGCTACAAAGATAATAAATTCTCCGAAAGAAATTTTACCAATTCTAGAGAGAAGACTTTATGATTACATAATAGAAAAAGATCCCTCTTATCAGGAAGAAATAAAGAATGTTCATATCAGACTTACTAATGTACCTAGAGTTATAGAATTAAGAAAGATAAGGAGCAGTGATGCAGGGAAACTTGTCGCTATAGAAGGCATATTAGTAAAGGAAACTCCAGTAAAAGAAAGACTAAGTAAAGCAACATTCCAACATTTAAACCCAGATTGTATGCAAGAATTCGTATGGCCACCGGAGGGAGAGATGGGAGAAATAATTGAAGTGCCTTCCACTTGTCCAGCTTGTGGAAAGGCAGGGCAATTTAAACTCATTGAAGATAAATCTGAATTCATCGACTGGCAAAAAGCCATTTTACAAGAGAGGCCAGAGGAAATACCACCTGGTCAATTGCCTAGGCAGTTAGAGATAATTCTTGAAGATGATTTAGTAGATACAGCGAGACCAGGTGATAGGGTTAAAGTAGTTGGAATATTAGAGATAAAGAAGGATTCACAAATAAAAAGAGGTAGTAAAGCGGTATTTGACATGTATCTTAAGGCTAATAGTATAGAGATCTCTCAAAAGGTACTTGATGAAGTTAAAATATCAGAGGAAGATGAGAAGAAGATAAAAGAACTATCTAAAGATCCATGGATAAGAGAAAGAATAATAACATCAATAGCACCTTCAATTTATGGCCATTGGGAGATTAAGGAGGCAATAGCTCTGGCATTATTTGGCGGAGTTCCAAAGGTTTTGCAAGACGGTACCAGAATTAGGGGAGATATCCACATTTTGATTATTGGTGATCCAGGAACCGCAAAATCACAAATGTTACAATTTGCTGCAAGAGCAGCACCAAGAGCAGTTTATACTACTGGTAAGGGTTCTACAGCAGCGGGATTAACTGCCACTGTCACTAGGGATAAGAATACTGGCGATTATTACTTAGAAGCAGGAGCTTTAGTACTGGCTGACGGAGGTGTTGCTGTAATTGATGAGATCGACAAAATGAGAGATGAGGATAGAGTTGCAATACATGAAGCTATGGAACAGCAAACGGTATCAATAGCTAAGGCTGGGATAGTGGCAAAACTAAACGCTAGAGCTACCGTAATAGCAGCTGGCAATCCAAAACTCGGAAGATATATTCCAGAGAGGGGACTTTCTGAGAACATTAATTTACCACCAACCATACTATCTAGATTTGATCTAATTTTCATACTAATAGATAAGCCTGGGGAAGAGGACCAAATGTTGGCGTCTCACATTTTAAATGTCCACGCTGGGAAAACTCAAGAAATGTCAATAATTGATGTTGATTTGTTAAAAAAATATATTGCGTACGCTAGAAAGAATATCCAACCAAGGCTTACTGAAGAGGCAAAGAAACTACTACTAGATTTCTTTGTAGAAATGAGAAGGAAGAGCTCTGAAAGTGCAGACTCTCCAATAATAATCACACCTAGGCAATTAGAAGCTTTAATCAGAATTTCGGAGGCTTATGCTAAGATGGCATTAAAAAGTGAGGTTACAAAAGAAGATGCAGAAAGGGCTATAAATATAATGAGGATTTTCCTAGAACAAGTGGGATTGGACGTAGAATCTGGAAAAATTGACATAGATACTATAATGACTGGCAAACCTAAGAGCGCAAGAGAGAAAATGGCTAAGATTCTAGAAATAATCGATACATTATCCTCGTCAAATGAATGCGCTAAAGTTAGGGACATCATTAAGGAAGCTGAGGGAATTGGAATAGATAAGGGTAGTGTTGAAAAACTGATAAGCGATATGAGGAAACAGGGTTTGATATATGAGTCTAAACCAGAATGTTATAGAAAAGTTTAAGTTTGTTTCAGTTTCTTTAGAATGGGCAGCGGAGTCCACATAACAAAAGCTGGGACTTGTTTTACTAATTCGTACGCCTCTTCCCAATTAGCTAAATTCAACCTTTTAGCTAGTTGTTCTAATGTCATTTGTGTCCTAACATATTCGTTAAGAACCTTTATTGCATCTTCATCTAATATTACTTCTCTACCAGTAGAAAGTTTTATTTTAATGGGCTCCATACACTCTCACACCTTTTTAACTTATGTTAAATATAAACTTTACCGCTGAAGCACCATAAGCTACCCACACGTACATAGCAATTATAATTAAAGTGAAAACTAAAACAAGACCTCCTACTTCATAATTTTTATTTTCTACGAAATAGACACCTATTATTAATCCCATGATTATAAGTGACGCTAAAACAGCTATATTTGCTCCTTGAGGTGAACCGCCGTTAGAATAAGTTATTGGGGAAACATAATAAGGGAAAGCTATTGCGCCTAGTATAGCTACACCCATAATAATTATTAGAATGATTACAGTATAAACGTTATTAATTATAGAAAATGTCTTCTCACTACCTTTTTTAGGCATAATATTAACTACCACGGGACACTTTTTATTTTTAATCGAAAAGCTACATAGTTAGTAAACATATGAAGTACTATAGCTATAGCCATTATCTCAAGGAATTGGTATACAGTTAGTGAAACTCTAAAAATTAATAGTACTAGAGTGGCTCCAAAAATAAAATCTAATTGATCTAATATCGGAGCTCTAGCTCCTCTTTCTAGTCCCAGTCTACGTTTTATGAAAGCACCTAACATATCCCCTAGCATTGCCCCAAGACTTTCAAAAAAGCCAATTATCACCCATTGATTTCCCAAAAATTTAGCCATAATTATCGACACTGTTTCCCCGAATGTTAGAGCAATCAAAAGACCTTCAAAAGTTTTACCGTCACCTAAAATCCTCTTACCATCCCATAGCCTTTTACCAAAATCTATTGGAGTTCCCTTTTTTATAAATGGAGCGCTTCCATTAGCTACTAATGCCGGTATGTAATAAATTATTGCTAAGATGAATTCTATCACTAGAGACAACCTAATACTCCCCTTTCAGTTATTTTGAACTTACAAACCCTTAAATTACCTATTATTTCGCCTCTAGAAATCCTAAGTACATCATCTGAGAATTTTCTCATAAACTTCTCTCCGCTCACCTTATTATTCCATGACATCTGCCATATTAAAAGGACTTTACCACCATTTTCTGAAAAGGACTTTAAAAGGATTAATGGATATTCAATGTCTTTTTTCCTTCTACTAAGTCTATAGAAGGAGTTTATTGAATCAATAATTATTAGATCAGTAGTAGATGACTTAATTATCGAAGTTATTAATTCTAAAATAGAATTAACGTTAGTAAACAAGGCATTACGTAACCCTTTCAATTTTTCTAACCTTGCTTCATAAGCTGATCCCTCAGTAGAAATAAAAATGCCCTTACCCACTTCGATCAAGACTTGCAGCGCGATATTAGTCTTCCCAGTTCCGGCTAACCCGTAAAGTGATATTAGCCTACCTTTCTGAAATAGGAACTCGCTTATTCTCAATCTTTATAATCCTCGAAAATATGATATTATATGTGGTAAAAAAAGTAACAGTAAGAGTTTCTAGTCCTAAGTACTTTTATCAAATCCTTAAAGAAGCAAAGAAATTGGGGATAAAAATCTCCGATAATGACGGCGAGATATTAATTAACGACGAGATAGTAAATAAACTGGGAAGTATTGATAATTTAATGGGATATTTAGTATGTAAAGTTAGGGACAAAGATGAATTTAATGAACTATTAATCGGAATAGATACTAATGATGAGAATAACTTATCTATAGCCGTTGTAGGAGATGGGGAATTAATAGAGAGCAAGGCTTGTAATTTACTCTCCATTAATGATGAATTAGAGAAAATTATACGTAAATACCCACACAAAAAAGTAATTATAGGAATAGGAGGTGGCAATAAATTAGGAGAATTAACATATAGGATAGTAAAAATGAAATTTGAAAATGCTAAAATTGTAAAAGAGGAAAGAAGTAGTTTGAAGAATCCGTTTATTAATATAAAAGATCGTGATATAAGGGCAGCATACATTATAGCTTTAAGGGCAACATTATATGAGGATAGAAGCTAATAAAGATGTAATAATTAAAGGACCTTGTTTAGTTTCAATAAAACAAGGAACAGCTATTATATCTGGAATTGAGGTTAATGAAAAAATTGAAATAAATGATGATAATACTTATACATTAACAACAATCAAGGACTCTGACATAGATACAAACTGTAAAATAATAGCAGAATATCAAACTCTAAACTGGCATAATATTGCCAATCAATTATATGGGAAAATTATAGTTTTAGGTGATATAAACTCTGGCAAGACCTACTTTTCTAATATGTTAATAAACATACACAAAAAAGGATTAATTACGGATGCGGATGTAGGACAATCCTCACTTTTCTTACCAACCTTTGTGTCGTCAACACTTTTTCACGGATTTAGCTTAAAATTAGATGAAAGAAATTACTCAGAAATTGAGTTTTTTGGAAGTATAACTCCTTCTACTAATCCGAGACTTCATATCTCTTTAACACTGAGATTAACAGAAAGATACAATGAAAGCTTAAAGGTTATTGACACAGATGGGTGGATTAAAGGATTTCATGCATATAGGCATAAAATGGAATTAACTAGTTTATTTGATCCAGATTTTATAGTGATTTTTGACGAACATATTTATAATTCTTTGCCAGATGAGGTACGTAAAAGGAGCATCCAAATAAAGAAATTTCCCCTCCAGACAGATAGGACTAGGAGTAAGAGAAAAGAATACAGAAAAAATAAGTATAAAAAGTATTTCGAAAAAGCAGACTTAGTAAGTATTGACATCCGAAAAGTGTTTGGTACTCCAAAATTTAATAATATAATAAACAGTTGGGGTGAGTTATTACAGTTAATTCCAGAATTACCTTGTGAAGGATATTATATTGATAGAAACACATTAAGAGGATTGTTAGTAGGATTGACTTATAAAGGAAAAGTAGTGGGGGCTGGAATAATAAAAGATATTAATGAAGGTGATGATATAGTAAAAATACAAACTCCAGTAAAGCAGGTAGACGGTGTAATATTAAGTAATATAGCTTTAAATGAAAAGTACGAAGAGGTAAGGGTGAAGTTTAACAAATGTTAATTATTTCATTTGAAGGAATAGATGGTTCTGGCAAAACCACTATAGCTAAATTAGTCTTTGAGAGAATAGTAAAAATAATAGGTAATAGAAAAAAAGTACTACTCACGCAAGAACCTTTTACTAAAGAGATCACGTCTCTTATAGAAAAACTGGGCTGGAAGGATCCCATTGCACTGACATTACTTTTTAGTGCTGATAGAGCTTTCCACATTAACTGGATATTAAAGGAAGGTTACGACATAATATTAATGGATAGATATATACATTCAACGATTGCATATCAATCAGTATTAGGAGTTGATGAAGAGTGGATAAGGCTAATTAACTCTAATTTTCCTAAACCAGACATAGTAATTTTGCTTGATATAAAGCCTGAAACAGCATTAGAAAGACTTAGAGGAAAAGTAGATAAATTCAATTTCTCAGAAAAATTATTATCTCTTTCAAAAGTAAGGGAAAAATATTTAGAACTTTCGAGAAGAGAAAGAAATTTCAAGGTTATTAACGCAGAGAGAGAGTTAAACGAAATAGTAGAAGAGGTATGGAATATTATTTATTCTTATCTAAATTTTTAATCCTTCTTACTCTCTCTAATGCCTCCAAATATCTTATTATCTGAGTCACACTATCCTCATCCATAGGATTTTCTTTGAGTTTATTAGAGATATTTTCTAGTCCCTTAACTAACACTTTCTCAAGGCTATCTAAAACTAAAGACGTAGTGATCTGCTTTTCTTCCTCCTCGTTCTTCACAATATAAATTTTTCCATGTGTGGGACAAACCACGTCACCATTTTTAAGTTTAAATAGTGGCATATAACATATCGGACATGCTATATCAAGCATAGTTGCGCCTTGCCTTAGCAACTCAGCAGCTTTTTTTACTGATTCTTCTTTGCTCATAGGTAATAAACTAAAAAAGCTCAAATATAAAATATCTTTTCGGTGATATCAATGGCTTCTCTTTACGACAATGAGGCTAAAATAAAACAAGCTATAATAATGTTACAGAAGATCGTAAACGACACTGGAGTACCTAGAAATATTAGAAGGGCTGCAACTGACGCAATAAGAAACTTACAAGATCAATCCTTAAGTCCCGCAGTTAGGGCGGCAAACGCAATTGGGATTCTTGAAGAGATAAGTCAAGATCCTAATATGCCAACCCACACTCGAATATCTATTTGGAATATAGTTTCAATGCTTGAGACCGTAAAAGACTAACATAAATTTTTTACTCTAGTACAAAACAGTTTTATAGTGCGGGGGTGCCCGAGCATGGTCAAAGGGGTCGGGCTTAGGACCCCAGGGGTAAGATCCCCGATGGCGTAGGCCTGCGTGGGTTCAAGTCCCACCCCCCGCATTAGGTTTAAATTGTCCCACTTCCTCTGGCTCCTCATACCATTTAACTTTCCTACCAATCTTGGCCCTCATTTTCCACTTTAACGATTTAGGCTCCTCATCAATTCTCTTCTTGAGATAGAGTAGTTTATCCTTCACTTCTTGAGGTGGATTAAACTCATTCACTATTTTTTCAATGTTGTCACTAACTGTAGTGTAGAAGCCCCAATCGTCAGCTAAAAGCTTTGCAATATAATTAACGTCTATAGTTCTTTCATCATCCTTATCTCCTAAGCTTAAATCATGAAGAAGAGCAAACACGTCTTTAATATCATTTTCAGTAAGCTTAACTATTTGCAATTTAGTCAAAAGAAGATCAGAGGGTGGTATAGTGTATTTCATTATCCCTAATCTATCCCGCAACAATATTTTATGACACATTTGGAATTCATCTAGAAAAACATCTATTGTAGATTCAAGAACAGGATCGTAAAACATTAGTCTTCTATCACCGTGTAAAGCATTGAACCTTTTGTTAGCTTCCATTCCGAAACTCTCAAGAAGTTCTGTGATTTTTTTACTTTCCTTAGAAAGACCAAAGAAGTCTATGTCTTTATAATTTCTGGGAAAGAGCATAGAACCTTCTGGGGCTAAAATCGCTACTGCAGCCCCTCCTATTAGTCTTAGTACAACCCCTTTTTCGTTAGCCTTATCAATAACCTCTTTTCCCCTTTCAATTAACTTCTCTTTACTAATATTTCCTATTTTAAGCCACCACTATTTAATCCAATTAAAAAGTTTAAATCCGTATCCCTCGCTCTTACTGAAAATGTTTCATAAGGACAATCTAAAAATCCTTTTAGCATATCCATATTTTTCATTACTATCAAGTCTGAGCTCTTCTATCCTTTCTCTGAAGTTTAATTTAATATAAGGGTATTCAGAGCCGAAAATCCTCTTACCTTCAAAAAGCAATGATATATTAGGAGGTACTAGAGAAGTCTCAAAATAAACCTTATCCTCCCTTAGTAATTCAAGAGCTTCTTTTACATAATCTGGGTAACCAGAATGTATTAAGATAACATATGGAACCCTTGAAATATACTTTTTTACATGAGCAGGATTACCATACCCTTTACCAGTGTATAAAAGCAAAGGAAGGTCTTCTTTTTCAAGAATTTTTATGATATTACCTACTCTGTCATCTAATAGACTATACGAGTGATTTATGGGATTTAGAATAACACCTCTTATACCCTTTTCTATCTGCCTATAGAGTTCTACCTCTGGTGATATTCTACATTTTACATTATATATTCCAAATCTGGGGTATTCTTTAAAGGTTAAATATTGTTGATAAAAACCGTCAACACAACAATCACAACCATACTTGTACGAGGGATTTAAGATAAAAGCGTCAACTTCTGGTAAAGTGGATGGAGGATATAACTTTATACCTAAATGAACGTTTATATCAATTATCATTAGAGCTAATAAAAGAAGAAATTTTAAGGCTTTAAACCCAACTTCTCAGAACTTTATGTAGTCGCACAGAAAATTATTATTAGTCTTAGGAAATTCGCAAATGTTTTTATAAACTTTGAATAATAGAAATAATTATTTTGATCACATATTATTGAATATATTATTATTTCACATAAAACTATAAATAGTTGAAAGTAGTTATTTTTAGATTTAAACTCTCAGAAAAATTTGATCAGAATCATTATAACTATATTTGTTCTAATTTCGCATATTGTTACATGAGTTCAACATAACGGTAAATTGAAAGTTATACGATAATGAAGAGGATTTAATCAACAAACCTTATCTCTAGACCAATAACCTTTTATGCTATCTTCCCCCCGTTACTAACGCTCCAAATACTGCTTCATTTAAATACAACGTCTTGTTGAAGTTGAAAATATAGTCATTAAAATCACCAACCACGCATATCCCCGAGATTTAAAGCAGTAGCAACTAAATTTATCTATATTACCTAAAATAATAAGGTTGGTACATCTTTTATAGGAATACAATTAATACAGACTATAAAGTTCTTGAATGAGAGTATTCGTGAGTATTTTCTAATATTCTCTCATATACTCTCCGAGTTATCGATCGCCTTTCCCACTCAACGAACTTATACTTCTAATTCCACCTCTAATGGCTCTCTTGTATAAATTCGTAATAGGTACTGAGGATGGAGTTAGATAAGCTAATAAAGTTGTTAAAGTCAAATAAGACCATCGATATAAGTGTGAGGGATTTTATCGGGCTTTGTTACACTAAGACTGCGTGGTTTAAAGAGTTATTAAAAGCCACTGGCTGAATAAAGCAGAACTTTACCAACAGTCAAAAGTCTACAAAAAGATGGGTACATTAGTATAAAATACGTGCCTACTTTTGAGGAAAAAGGATGAAAACGTCGATAGCCGAAAAGGTGAGGAAGTTGTTAAACAGTTCCTCGAATTATTAAAGTGAGAGTTTTAAATAGAAGATGTTTTTTTGACTATAGTTTATTGGCATAATAATTTTCTGAAAACAGTAACGCGAGAATAATCAGTTTAACGTATTATCATAGTGTGGAAAAACTTTAATATCTCCCAAAAAAAGTATATTTTGATGAATAAGTTAATTTTAATAGGAGCTATATTAATAATATTAGCAATAATTATAGCTGTAATGGAATTTTCACATTTATCGGGACAAAATGTGAAACAATCAGAAGCCCAGCAGTCACTTGTATCTTCTACTAGCCAGTTACCGAATGGTATACCAGCAGGTAAATTCGTTAAAATAAGTAATGCTGACTACGCACCTCCGGGAAAAGTAATTGTTGTAGAACAATCATGGTATGGATGCCCAGTTGGTGCTGCGGCCTCATGGGCAATTTATAATGCGTTAAAGTATTACGGAACTTTGAATTTTACGTTCCATACCTCAGATCCATATCATAGTCCACCAAGTATCCCCGGCCTAATATTTACTGGGTTTAAATCTAACGGTGTGGTCGAATTTTATGTAGCCTATGTATATAATGAATACCTAAACGCCTCCTATAACGGAACTCCTATACCTCAATCGCAGCTAATACCAGTAGGAGAAGAAATATTAAAGGAGGAATTAGAAAGTATGGGAGTCCCTAACGCTACTGCTGTAGCAAATCTAGTAATAGAGTATGAAGTAAATGTATCAATTATAAATTATTCAAAACCATCAGCATTATATGTTAAACCGCCTCACCTTAATTTTGCAATTTTAATTTCTGGACCTAACGGGACTTACATAGTAACAACACCGATAGTGAATCCAACAATTTTAGAGGGTTATACTCCTCAGTATGTATTTCAAAACTTGAGCAATTTCCCACAAATAATACAAGCTTCCACAATGATCGAAAACGTTATATCTGAAGCCTATGGAGGAGGGAGTTGTCCAACTTAATTTTCCTTTTTTAACCTAAACTTTTACTCAATATTATGGGAAAACTTTTTGGTACAGATGGTGTTAGAGGAGTTATAAATAAAGAGTTAACGCCAGAATTAGCATTAAAATTAGGTAAAGCTATAGGCACCTTTTTTGGTAGGGGTAGTAAATTACTAGTTGGTAGAGACGCTAGAGCTGGCGGTGACATGCTAGTTAAGGCTGTTGAAGCTGGTCTATTGAGTGTTGGTGTAAAAGTGTTCGATGGGGGATTGGCAGCAACCCCAGCACTTCAATTTGCAGTAAAGACATTAGGTTATGATGGTGGAGTAATAGTTACAGCGAGTCATAATCCAGCACAATATAATGGTATAAAAGTGGTTGATAAAGATGGGATAGAGATAAGGAGAGAAAAGGAGTATCAAATAGAGGATATTTATTTTAATGAAAGGTTCAATACACAAGAGTGGTCTGCTTTAACTAACGAAGTGAAAAAGGAGGATAGAGTAATAGATACTTATGTTTCTGGTATATTATCTCATATTGATACGGAGAAAGTATCTAAAAAACACTACACTGTTTTAATAGACCCAGCTAACAGTGTTGGAGCTCTTTCAACTCCTTTAGTAGCTAGAGCTTTGGGATGCAAGATTTATACTTTAAATGGAAATTTGGACTCTTTATTCCCCGCTAGACAACCAGAACCAACTTTTGAATCTCTAAAAGATACAGCAGTAGTTGCGAGGAGTCTGAAAGTTAATTTAGCGGTAGCTCATGACGGAGATGCGGATAGGGCAATATTTATCGACTCTGAGGGGAGAATACAATGGGGTGATAGGAGTGGTACTTTACTCTCTTACTGGGCTCATGTTAAAAACCCTAATTTACCCAAAAGAGTAGTTACTGCAGTTTCGAGTTCCAGCTTAGTAGAGGAGTATTTGTCAAAATATTCTATGGAGGTAGTATGGACTAGAGTGGGTAGTGTGGATATTGCTCACAAGATTCAAGATGAAGGTGCTGTAGCGGGTTTTGAGGAAAATGGAGGGTTTATTTACCCACCTCATCAGTACGTTAGAGATGGGGCAATGACTTTTGCTTTAATGTTAGAATTAATGGCTAGTGAAAATGTATCGTCTGCTGAACTATTCGATACATTACCTAAGTATTATTTAGTTAAGACTAAGGTTGATTTAAAACCCGGCTACGATATTTCAGCATTATATAACAAACTTATTCAAATGTATAGTGGAAAGGGTAAGACAATAACTATTGACGGAGTAAAAGTTATTGGTGAGGACTACTGGTTCTTGGTCAGAAAAAGTGGAACTGAGCCGATAATTAGGATTTTAGTAGAAGCTAAAGAGCAAGAGAAAGCAAATAATTTAGCTAACCAATTAAAGAGTATTGTTGAAAGCGGATGAAGTTTAGGCTATTAGATCTCTTAGCTTGTCCAATATGCAAACACTTCCCGCTGAATTTTTATGTTTTTTCAGAAAAAGTTATTAATAGAGAGATAAAAGACGAGAAGAAACCTTTATGTGAACTTTATTGCTCATTTAAAAATGTTAACGTTAAAGATGTAAGACCAGAGGAATTACCATGTGATGAATGTTTTAAGCATGAAATAGTTGATGGTCTTTTATATTGTCCTAACTGTAAGAGGTGGTATCCGATAATTGATGAAATACCCAGAATGTTGCCAGATAAATTAAGGAGAAAAGAAGAGGATTTAGAATTTTTAAAGAAGTACAAGGATAAAATACCTAAGGAAATCCTGGAAAATGGACTCCCATTTAACTTAACAGAAGGTACTTAACATATCTTTATTAATTTGAACTCACATAACTATTTTTGGTGTAACTAATTGGAAAGTGGTTATCTTGCAAATCTTGATGAATGGATAAAGATGCAGAAAAACTTACTTAACACATTAAGGGAAATGGAGAAAAAGTATCAATCACCTGATGTTGATAGACTTGACTTAATCTTGGCAACTAGGGTAGCGTTTCAGCATATCATGAGGACAATAAAAGCCTTTGACCAATGGTTGCAAGACCCACAAATAATAAAACATATGCCTAAAGAAATGCTAGAAGACGTTATGAAGACTACATGGTCTATACTTGAGACTCTACTAGAATTAGACATAAGACATACAAGTGAATTTAGAGATTTAGTAATAAAGCTCAGTAAAGAGGGTAAATTAGACCCACTTATATGGAATAAACCATTAAATGAAGAAGGACAGCAAAGCGGGAGAAGAGGAACATTCACTACGATGTAAAAAATCTATCTTTTTCTCCTCATTTTGAGTCTGTTTTCTTCATCTATTGCTTGAATCTTCATTTTTATATCATTAAGAACAGATGCCAATTTGTTTTTAAAGTCCTCATCTATTTGTTGAGATTCTAAGAACTCAATGCCGTTATTAGTAAGTTTTAATTTCTTGGATTGAACATCATTCTCAATTAAACCTAGATACAAAAGTGTCGTTAAATCTTCCTTAATCATAGGACTAAAAATATTACTGCCAATAATATTAAATTGATAACCTAAATCTATTCCTTTCTCTTTTAACTCATATAAGGCTGAAACCAGAGCTTTCTCAGAAGCTCCCCCGACGCTTTTTAAAAAGTAAAGTAATTGTATTTTTCTTTTATCACCTTTTACTGCATCTTGCGTAATTACTTGCTTACTTACGATCTTTAATTCCTTAGATTTTGTCTGTCCAGGCTGAGACAAGAATAACCCTCCAATTAAACTATACTCACTTCTGCTTAATTATCTTAACTATCTCTAATGTCGCCTTATAAGGATCCTCAGACTTGGTTATCGCCCCACCAACTACGAATATATTTATAGGTAAATCTATTATCTCTTCTATTCTAGCTTTATTTAATCCCCCAGCTACGGAAACTATTACGCCTAATTCAGCGACTTCTTTTATCTCTTTCTTCAAATCACTTATAGAAATTCCTCTCTTTTTCTGAACATCCAATCCCACATGTAAACCTATTATATCAATACCCATTCTTTTCAGCTCTGCCGCCCTTTCTTTAACATTTTTGACGTTAATTAGGTCAGCCTGGACTAATATGTTGTATTCATGAGCTTTTTTTACAGCACTTTCAATAGTTGCGTCATCCATAATTCCTAAAACTGTCATAATATTAGCTCCGCCTAATCTAGCTATTTCTGCTTCAACATCCCCAGCATCTGCTGTCTTAGTATCCGCTAAGAGTATTTTAGGGTTTAATTCTTTTAAAGCTCTTAATCCTTTTACTCCTTCAGACTTTATTAATGGTGTTCCATCTTCTATTATATCTGCCCCAGCTTGCATAGATTTTCTTGCAACTTCTAATGCGTCTTGTATGTTTATAAAATCTAATGCTACTTGCAAAAACCTAGATGAGGAAAGCAAATTAAGTAATTCCATGAATCCACCCGTATAGAGTTTTATCATAAAAAGTGACAATTTAGTTTTAAAACTACTGTTGATATGTTATAAGCTGTGATTTCCCTTTGACCAAGTACATTATAATTACCGGAGGAGTATTGTCAAGTGTAGGGAAGGGTACAGTTGCCGCATCTATAGGCTTGCTATTGAAAGCTAGAGGTTATAAAGTAACCCTAGTAAAGATAGATCCTTATCTTAATGTTGATGCCGGAACGATGAACCCATATATGCACGGGGAAGTTTTCGTAACCGATGATGGTGCAGAAACGGATTTGGATTTGGGTCATTATGAAAGGTTTGTAGGAATTAATATGACCAAATATAATAATATTACTGCGGGTAAAGTTTATTTTGAGGTAATAAGGAAGGAAAGGGAGGGAAAATACTTAGGGCAAACAGTTCAAATAATTCCTCATGTCACAGATGAAATAAAAAGCATGATAAGAAAAGCAGCTGTAATGAATAATGCGGACATAGTTATAGTGGAAATAGGAGGTACAGTAGGGGACATAGAAAGTTTGCCGTTTTTAGAAGCAGTAAGGCAATTACGATTAGAGGAGGAAGAACATAATGTAATATTTGTTCATGTGGCACTAGTCGAGTATCTTAAAGTCACCGAGGAACTAAAAACTAAGCCTTTACAGCATAGTGTGCAAGAACTGAGAAGAATAGGGATACAGCCAGATATAATAATTGCGCGTTCCATAGTATCTCTGGATGAGGAAACTAAGAAGAAAATAGCACTATTTACTAACGTTAAACCAGATTATATCTTCTCTAATTACGATGTTGCAATGGCATATGAAGTACCTTTAGTATTAGAGAAACAAGAAATAGCTAAGAAAATCTTAGCAAAACTTAACTTGCCTTATAAGGATGCAGATTTACGTGACTGGATTCAATTTATAGATAATTTAAAGAATGCTAATAAAGAAGTAAAAATAGCACTAGTAGGTAAATATACTAAACTGAAGGACAGTTATATAAGTATAAAAGAGGCGATATACCATGCAGCTTCTAAACTTAAACTAAAACCCGTGCTGATTTGGATAGAATCTACTGACATAGAAAATCAACCTGAAACATTAGAGAAATTAAAACAAGCAGATGGCATAATAGTCTTACCAGGTTTTGGTGCTAGAGGAGTTGAAGGAAAAATAAAGGCGATCCAATTAGCTAGAGAAAATAATATACCGTTCTTGGGAATATGTTACGGAATGCAGCTTGCAGTTGTAGAATACGCGAGGAATGTACTAGGATTAAAGGACGCTCATACCACTGAGGTTAATCCAAATACTCCACACCCAGTTATCACTCTACTAGATGAGCAGAAAAGAGTAGTTCAAATGGGAGGTACTATGAGATTGGGATCTCAAAAAATAATCATAAAAGAGGGTACATTAGCTTATACAATTTATGGCTCTACGATAGTACAAGAAAGGCATAGGCATAGATATGAGGTAAACCCAGAATATGTAGACTTATTACAAAAACACAAGTTAGTCATATCTGGTGTAAGTGAAAATGGACTAGTGGAAATAATAGAGCTTAAAGATCATAAATTCTTCTTAGGTCTTCAAGGCCATCCAGAATATAAAAGCAGACCTCTATCGCCATCACCCGTTTTCGTTAGCTTCCTTAAGGCTAGTGCTGGAATTTAGTAAGATTATAATTTTATCGTATTTAGGCTTGATAACTTTCTTTATACCTTTAACTCCATTTACATAAGTTATTTCTATGAGCCCCGCGTTTTCTAATTCAGCCACTTGAGTGCTCACATTTCCCTTTGTCATATGTAATACTTCACTTAATTCAGTTATTCCCATAGGTTCTTCAGATACTATTCTAAGAATATTTATTCTAGTTATTACACTTAATGCCCTAGCAATCTTCATTATCTCTTCTGGGTCTGAAACTGTTAACTCCACATACATATTGTTTTGGCTAAAATGTTTATAAAATGATAGGCGGAAGGGATAAGAACCCTTTTATATTAGTCATTTACAGATAATCAATTTGAGGAGGATTCCATCGTGCAAGCGAAAGTTGAAAACCCACTAAAGAGTCTTAAGACTGCTACAAACAAAGTAGTTCTAGTAAAACTAAAGAATGGTTCTGAATACATAGGTAGGTTAGAACAGAGTGACGGCACTATGAATTTAGTATTAAGGGATTGCGTTGAATTAAAGGAAGGTACAAGTGACCCAGTTGCTAAGTATGGTAGAGTACTAATAAGGGGTAGTAATATCCTTTTCATAAGCGTTGATTATGAGTCAATAATGGGAAAAGAGAAGTAAGTAATTTTATAAGAAAGACCAAAAGAGGATAGTGTATAATGAGGAACATAAATGTCCAATTAAGTCATTGGGCAAATCCAGATTTATTAGAAGTCGAACTAGCAGAAAGAAAAGGAACTGGACACCCAGATTATATAGCTGATTCCGCATCTGAAGAAGCTAGTAGGAAATTATCGCTTTATTACCTTAAAAGATATGGCGTAATTCTCCATCATAATCTAGATAAAACACTAGTAGTAGGCGGACAAGCGTCACCTAGATTTAAAGGAGGAGAAGTACTCCACCCAATATATATCATAGTAGCTGGTAGGGCTACTACAGAGGTAAAGACAGAACATGGCACAGAAAGTGTACCAGTAGGAACAATTATTATTGAGAGCGTAAAAGAATGGATAAGGGAAAATTTTAGGTACCTAGACCCAGAAAAACACGTGGTAGTAGATTATAAAATCGGCAAAGGCTCAGCTGATTTAGTGGGACTATTTGAAGCTGGTAAACAGGTACCATTATCTAACGATACAAGTTTTGGAGTAGGATTCTCTCCCTATTCCACATTAGAAAACCTAGTATATAATACCGAAAGGTTATTAAATTCTAAGGAAGTAAAGTCTAAAATACCAGAGATAGGAGAAGATGTCAAAGTAATGGGGTTAAGAAAAGGTAAAAGAATAGAATTAACGGTGGCAATGGCAATAATAAGCCAATTAATAGAGGACTTAAACCATTATCTTAGTGTAAAAGAAGAGGCAAAACAGAAAATCCTTGATTTAGCCAGTAAATTAGCACCAGATTATGATGTAGTAGTTCACATTAATACTGGAGATAAGATAGATAAAGGAATAGTGTACCTTACAGTTACTGGAACTTCAGCAGAACACGGAGATGATGGAATGACCGGGAGAGGAAATAGGGCATCTGGTTTAATTACGCCTATGAGACCTATGTCATTAGAAGCAACTGCTGGAAAGAACCCCGTTAACCATGTAGGTAAAATATATAACGTGTTGGCTAATTTGATAGCCCAAAAAGTATCTAAAGAGGTTAAAGGAGTTAAGTCTGTGCAAGTTGAGGTTTTAGGACAAATAGGAAGGCCAATAGATGACCCACTAATAGCTAACGTACAAATAAGTACAGAAAACGGCCAGGTAACAAATGATATGAAAAGAGAAATAGAAGGAATTACTGATGAACTACTAAGCTCTGTAACTAAATTATCAGAGTTAATACTAGAGAATAAGGTCATACTTTTCTAAATCTTTGTTTACGATATTCCTCGAATAATCTCTTTAAATCTAACTTTTCTGATTCAGCTATTAATTTCTCTTTATATAGAATTTCTAAGTCTTTTAACGTAGTCGGCGATGTTATAATATATTCATCACCTATGAAATCAAAAATTATAGGATTTATTTTCTCACCTAATACTGATACCTCATCATTACTCAACTGTATATAACTTGGAAGATCTTTTATCTTCAACACTACTAATTCAGATTTTGTAAGTAAATTTAGTATCTGAATAATTTTTTCTTTCTCCGATCTTTCTTTTTCCAATTCCCTTTTCAATTCATTTATGATTTTTCTATAATTTTCTATTTCTCTTTGCATTTCATAAATCTTTCTATCCTTTAAAATTTGAGTATTATTTTCTATCTTTATTTCCTCTATTCTTTTTTCTAATTCTAATTTTTCTATCATCAACTGTCTGATTTTTCGTTTTAAATATTCTATTTGGAATTTCAAATCGTTTAAAGTAGATTGGTCAACAATCTGCTGCTGAGAGGTTTGAGGCTTCTGTATTATAGTAGTTTGTTCATTTATTTGGTTTATCTCTTTCTCTATCTCTCTTTCTATGCATTCACTTACTGTACCACCATTTATTATACACCCTAAAATATTATCCTCATCTATCTCAATATCCATTCTTCTTAACGCTCCTTCAGCTTGCCTTAACTTATGCGAGATTTCATAATATGCTCTTAACGCTGCAGCAAGAGAGTCCCTAATGTGAGGATCATCAATCTTTATACCGTGAGCTTCTGAAAATTTTGTAGTTAAATCTACTTTCTCGTCCATCGATAATGATTTCTCTGGAATGAAGAGTTTACACTTTAACTGAGCAGCTACTTTCTTCACAGTATCTGGTACCGGATTTACATCAGTAGCTATTAACACTGGTTTACCATTTTCTCTTATAATATCTATTATATCTTCTCTGTCAATATTTCTCCTAGTAATTAGGTACACCGGATTACCATATAAGTCAATTACCGATATTCCTACTTCTATGCCAGGGTCAATTCCAACAATTACAGGCTTAAGGGATTTTCTACTATCTCCGAATTCGATTTTAGCTTTATATACCGGCCTTATTTCTACCCTTAGGTCATGCCCTTTCATTTTCTTTATTATTCCATACAAACTTTCTCTTGGTGCATAAACAGTAAAAACAGCACTCTCAATTCCATTCTTACTCCTCTTTACAATATAGTCATAATCAAAACCATGTAAATCTAATTCCTCTTTTATTCTCTTTACCGTTCTTAGAATTAACCCTCTTATATTCCTTTTATATCTATTACTACTCATCCCACCTGGTCCTAAAGCCCTTCCGCGTGAGATTATGATTTTTGTCTTCTTTTCTTTAAGTCTTATCGGTGTTCCTACACCTTTAATTGCTAATAATGCAGCTAAATATGCAGTCTTTAACGGCGTGGGTTTTCCTTGAACCTCTATTCCGTTAGTCTTCGCTACTTCTCTAATATCTTTAAACTCGCCATTGACATAAGTTACTTGTACTATTTCCATATTATCTGGCATTAAAGATAATACCTTTACTAATCTCCTCTCGTCTGGAGCCAATTCGAATACATTATCTAGCGCCAGGATGTCTGGTTTTATTTCCCATGTTAACCGTATTAATTTACTTAGGGATACAGACTCTTGCTTATCTATAATTTCTCCTTTCTCATTTAGTATTACAACTGAATATGTAGGAGAATGAACAGATAAAGGGCTTTTACCAGCTTCAATATCAGCTCCTATAACTTTCATAATTTCCCCTTAACGTATTCCAAGACCTTATCAATATCAGATTCGATACCATAATTTTTCTTGAAATATTTTAATATATTGCTTAAATCTCTTAATAAAAAGATTTCGTCATTGGACCATTGCGGCCAATCAATTATAAATAGTTGAGAGTCTTTGACTAAAATGTTATACTCACTCAAATCTCCATGAATTAAGTTACAATTCGTATATGCAATCCTGATAGTCCCTAGTATTTCATTAAGGATTTGATTCGGATTATCAACTTTTGTCTTATATAATTCTACACCATCAATATATTCCATGGCAACTGCATTGTAAGCATACCCCAACGGTTTTGGCACGTTTGCAAAGTTGTTCTTGAGGCATGTTAAGGCGTTATACTCTTTCTTTGCGTTTTCTATGGTTATTCCTATCCAATCATTTTTTGAAACTGATCTTTTTCTCTTTATATGTCTATAACTTCTTCTCCCCACTCTATGGAATTTAATTACAATGGGTTCATCATTAAAATTGTATCCCAAATAGACACTACTTTCTTTACCTTCACCTATAATTATCCCTAATTTTTTAAGCACGTTATTAACATAAAGCTGTTTGATTGCGAGAACGTCTAAGCCAGAAAATGATATCCTATAAGCTAATTCCCCCAAAACTCTATTTTTTGAGACAAGCCTTAAGTTGTATAGTTTAAGTAGAGAGACTTGTAGTTCTTTATCCTCAAGGCCAGTAATCGAACTTAATTCGCTATACCTAACCCACTCATGCGTTTCAGCCTCTCTATATAATGTCTTTAGTATCTTGTAATCTAATGGGCCTATAAGAGAAGACTTTTCAGCTAGTGTTAAGCTAGGCATAATTTGTTATAAAAATTATACTAAGAAGATTTATTCTTTTTCATCAGTATCCTAGATTTTCCAGGTAATGATCTGATCAAATCTTCTTTAAAAACCTTAAGGCCTTTAATATTGTTTTTTGAAGATAATTGCTTAATTATTTTGTCCGCAAGCTTACTTGGATCCTCATCCCCCGGAACAATAATGACGTAGTTGTCGGTCCTCGTTTTTACACTGTCTTCCGAGCCTACAAGGATCCTAAAATCTTGGCCGATTTCCAACCCAATAGCTAATTCTAACTTGACGTTCTTAATATAATTCTTCTTTCCGTAAATCATAAATGAACCCTTTTTGAGATATTCACCGCTTGGCGGAGATTTACTAACTTGACTCCCATAAACCCAGTAGATGTCGATAGAGGCCATACCCGCCTTCCAGGCTTTAGAATAACAAGCTGATATTACTGCAGCGTCTCTAATGTCATCCTCACTAGGTGTTAAACCGTTTGTCTTCAAAATAGTAGCTGCTGCACCCTGAATATCTGCATGCAGAAAGATATCTTTATCCTCAAGTAATTTCCTTACTAAGCTTTCGTTCTGATCAACGTCTCTACCAGCAATTACTAGGAATCCATTACGAGTAAAACTCCAATGATATTTCTCGTACCATTCTTTCTTTCTAGTTGATAACTTAATCTCTTCTTTTCTTTCCTCAATCTGAACATTTAATTCAGACAATTTCTCCTTTAAACTTCTTAATGTTTCTTCTGCTTTTTTTGCCTTTTCGCTATATTCCTTAGCTATATCATAATATTTAGATGCGTTTTTATAAACATTTAATTTGGGATCTATTTCTATCTTAATATCATTTATCGTAACTGTGATAGGATTTTTTGTGTTCCCAGTACTTCTTATCTTATCCTCTATTAATTGGTAATTAGATATTATTAATTCGGCAATTTTTCTATTTAGTTCTTCATTTTTCCTATATTCCTCTAATTGCTCTTCTACTTCCTTTATTGTTTTTTCTATCTTCTTCTTTTCCTCTTCCAATTTCTTATCCATCTCGCTTTTTATCTCCACCTTTTCCTCTTCTGTAAAGTAATCGTCTAAAGCATCATTATATGAGGAATACTCTATACAATTATCAACTTTTACTGGCAAAACTGTAATACCTTTAAGTAAACATTTAGCGAAATCACCACTACTCACTCTATTAATAAACTCTTCAACCTTCCTCTTTGCAATCTCTAATTCATCCTTATTTTTCACGCTTATCCCTAAAGCCTCAATTATTTCTTGTGGTAATCCTAAAATCCTACTTATATTTCCCTTACTTATTAGTTTCTCTATCTCAGAGAGTTGAAGTGAAGGGGACGGCGGTGGAGTGTACTGTAATCCAGCCTTTATTACTCTGTCTTTAAATTCCTTATATTCAGATGAGTACAATATCTTGTCATTCTGGTCAGTAATTACTAGTAATCCTCTAGGCAATAATTCTAAGTAAATTTTCTTTGAATCAGAGAGAGTGAATTTTACTATCCTTTCTTTTCCTAAAATTTCTACTTCTTTAATTATCCTATCCTTAAGTAACTCCCTAAGCAATATCACTTCTCCTATTGAGGATTTTTGCCTATCATATTTAGTGAAATGAATTCTCTTAGCTGGTTCTAGCACTAGAAGTCTGTAATCCCCGTGACAATATAACCTAAGCAAATATGTCCTTTCAGTACCTTCTACTTTAAATACATTATCAATTCTGCAACCTTCTATTATCTTCTTGTTTTCGGTAAGCCATGCAAGTAAATCTATATAAGACATACTAGTTTTTTTGTTCAACTTTTAAATCCCCTTTACCCATATTCTAGTCGTGGAAAAGGAGGATAAAATATTGTTTATCAGAGGTATAATGGGGGTAGTAGCTGGGGTCATATCTTATTTTCTAATTCCTAATGCTATCTTGGCACTTGTAGTTCCACTAATAATGTATGCTGTCTCAATTGTATTTATATTACTTACAAGAACTGCTGAGTATACAAAGTGGGACATATTTGGAAGAGGACTTCTCACTTTGTTTTTAGCTTGGTTTTTAATATTTGTAATACTTTATAATATGTAGGCATGATTAGAAGGAAATTCGTAGTAGATGCTATGTTAGGGAAATTAGCGAGATGGCTTAGAATTTTAGGTTATGATACATCCTATGACCCTAAATATGAGGACTGGAAAATTATTAAAATTGCAGAAGATGAAAAGAGGGTAATAATAACAAGGGATAGAGGACTTTGCCAGAGGGCAAAAAAGAGGGGTTTGGAGTGTTTTTACATAATTCCGGGGACTGAGATAGAGGATATGCTAGCAAGGCTCGCTTTAAAGTATAATCTAGATTTAACTTTAGATCCTAATTTCTCTAGATGCTCAGTTTGTAATGGTATATTAAGAAAAATTAATGATAACTTATGGGAATGTAGCAAGTGCGGAAAGAAATACTGGAAGGGAGCGCATTGGAGGACAATGGAGAATATACTTATTAGAGCTAAAAGCAAGATTAAAATTAATGAGCCTAGAACAGTTAGTAACAATACAAGAACTTGACGAAAACATAGGTAAAGATCTGGTAAAAATAGCCAGAGAGTCTATTTATCAAAAATTTGGATTAGCAAAGTTAGATTTGAATAAATATAATAACCCGATTCTTAACAAAAAAGGGTTAGCATTCGTTACTCTGGAAAAAATTTCTGGTAATACCACAACCCTGAGGGGATGCATAGGTTACGTTGAAGCGGTAGCACCACTTAAAGAGATCGTTTCTAAGGCTTCAGTAGCAGCAGCTTTTTCTGACCCGAGATTTCCGCCCTTAAGTAAACATGAAATAGATGAAATAATAATTGAAGTTACTGTGCTCACAAAGCCTCAAGAGATCAATGTTAATAACAGATGGGATTTACCGAAGTATATTAAGGTGGGCGAGGACGGACTTATAGTAGAATATGGTATTATGTATAGCGGATTATTATTACCACAAGTGCCAATGGAGTATTGTTGGGATGAGGAAACTTTTTTAGCAGAGACTTGCATTAAAGCCGGTTTAGCACCAGATTGTTGGCTCAGTAATAAGGTTAAAATAAAGAAGTTTCAAGGTATAATATTCAGAGAAATTTCTCCAAATTCAGAAAATATACTTGTTTTAAGACCTAACCAAATTAAATGTAAAAAGGAGGAATTTTTGAATTTTCAGTAGTTACTTTTTTAATTGGCCATTTAAATGATAATAAGTAGCGTGGGAAAGAATGGAAGAAGAATTTGCAGAACTTTTCACAGATGAAGTTAAACAAGCATTACAAGATGCATTAAAGGATATGAAAAACCCCGTAGACATTTACGTATTTATCGATTCAAAAGACCCTCACTGTCATTATTGTGAAGTAACTAAGAAATTCATAGAATTTATGAGAGATTCCGCACCCAGTGATTCTAATGGTAGTTTAATCAAAGTCCACGTATTTGATAAATCTAACCCAAAACATTTAAATGAGTTTAAGGACTTTAGAGTTGAAAGAGTTCCCACAGTAGCTTTCATTAATGGAAACTTAAGGTGGACTGGAGCACCATTGGGTGAAGAAATAAGAGCTTTAGTAGAGACTACCGTAAGATTATCGTTAGGCGAAAGTGGATTAAGCCAGGAGACGATAAAAGCAATAAAAGAGAAGTTAAGCGGTTTCGTAAAGATAGAAACAGTTGTAACACCTTCTTGTCCCTATTGTCCATATGCTGCTTTAATGGCTCACATGGTAGCTTACGAAGCATGTAAAGCGGGCAAATGCAATGTAATCTCTGATGTAGTTGAGGCTTACGAAAACCAAGATATAGCGGAGAAGTACCAGGTAATGTCAGTACCTACAGTAGCTATAAATGGTTCTGTAGAGTTCATAGGAGTACCTTATGAGGAGAACTTCATTAACTCAATACTTGAGAAGCAATCAGATAAGCCTATCTCATAACTCATTTTAGCAAAATTTTTTACTATACCAGTTGAACTTTTTTACAATGGTAAAGATTATTTCTATTAAATTATCAGATGACGAGTACAAATTACTAGAAGAGAGGGCCAAGAAGGAAGGCTACGTTTTATTATCAGAATACATAAGGGCTGTATTGCTCGGAGAGGAAAGCAATAACAGTACTCCTACAACTACTAAACTATCTGAAGATATATTATTACAAATAAGTAATAAGGTGGAGAAAAAACTAATGGATTATATTAATCCTTTTACTTCTCAAATAGAGGATTTAAAGAAAAAAATCGCTGAATTAACAGAAAAAATAGAGGAACTTGAAGAAATTAAGAAAGGGCAAAAACAACAACCACCACAAGAAGAGACTAAGATTAAACGACAACAAGAAACTAAAGCCAAAAAGACCGCTATAGATATCTTAAAAGAACAAGGCGCTGTGTACGAATCAGAGCTAAAATTAAAAGATCCAGACGCTTTCTTTAATAAGCTAGAACATGAAGGGGCAAGAATAATATATACTGAGAGAGAAAGAATCGCCGTAGATCCTCAATTTTTAGATGAATTTAAGAAAAAAGTTCAAGAAATTCATACTTCTGACCAAGAAGAAGCAGCTAGTAAGTTGGATCCAAAACAAGCTAAGTTATTTAAGAAATTAGTTAGCGACGGGATAATTATCTTTGATGCGGAACTAAAAGGGTGGAAACCACTTATTTAAACTTTGGAACAGTAACGCCAGTTTGTCTCTGATATTTACCCTTATAGGGATGTTCTACTGGTGTTAATGTTCTGGCAAATATTAAGTGGAGGAACCTTGTCCCCCTCTTCAATTTTACTGGAAATGATGACCCCACCACTTCTATTGTTAATTGCCCCTCGAACCCAGCATCCACAATAGTTGGCGGGATAAATAGCCCCAGCCTTGCAAATGATGAGCGTAGGTTTACGAATGCCATTATGTCGTTTGGGAGTTTAATGTATTCCTCAGTGACTAGGAGTACGTGTTCGTAAGGGTGTATAATGAACTCATCTCCTTTCTCTATTTTGAAGAAGGAGTAATCGGGGTTATCTGGGTCAAAGACTTTATCCGTATTTATAAACCTAGCTATTTCTTCGCCAACCCTTAAATCTACACCGTTCTCCCTTATAGTGTCTTCTTTTAATGGGTCAATTATTATCCAACCCTTTTCCAAGTAATACTTTAAATCACGGTCTCCTAATATCATGAGAAAATATTCTCCTCATTACTCTTATTTATTAAACAGCACATAATACTAAGTCAGAGTAACTCTGATTCTTCACCTTTTCCGGCTTGCCAGGTTGTCATCATCCTTTTTTACTATTGTTTAATAATATTTATTTATGGAGTTTAAACTAATTGCCGACTACTTTGATAAGCTAGAAAAAATTAGTTCAAGAATTCAATTAACTGCGTTACTAACAGATTTATTCAAAAAATCCGATAAAAATGTGATAGATAAGGTTGTTTACATTATTCAAGGTAAATTATGGCCAGACTTCTTAGGTAATCCAGAAATCGGAATAGGGGAAAAGTTAATGATAAAGGCCATTTCAATTGCAACTAACGTAAAGGAGGACATAGTCGAAAACCAACTAAAAGTCCTTGGGGACTTAGGTGATGTAGTAACAAAACTTAAACAAACTTCGTCTAAATCTGGTTCAATATTTTCATTTCTAGGAACGTCTAATAAGGAAGGATTAACTGTTGAGGAAGTTTATGATTCCCTAACTAAAATTGCAATGGCCGAGGGAGAAGGTAGTAGAGATATTAAAATCAGATCTTTAGCTGGGTTATTAAAAAAGGCCACACCGTTAGAAGCTAAGTATATCATTAGGTTTATCGACGGTAGACTAAGAGTAGGAATTGGTGACGCAACAATATTAGATGCTCTAGCAATAGCTTTCGGAGGAGGTGCTACTGCTAGGCCTTTAGTAGAAAGGGCATATAACTTACGTGCAGACTTAGGTAATATTGCTAAAATATTGGCCGAACAAGGAATAGAAGCTATAAAGAACATAAAGCCAGAAGTGGGAATCCCAATTAGACCAATGCTAGCTGAGCGTTTAAACGACCCCACAGAAATTTTAGCAAAGGTTGGTGGGACTGCTTTAGTTGATTATAAATATGATGGTGAGAGAGCACAGATTCATAAAAAGGGTGAGAAGGTATTTATATTCTCTAGAAGATTAGAGAATATAAGTAAACAATACCCAGACGTAGTTGAGTATGTAAAGGATTATATAAATGCTAACGAGGTCATAATCGAAGGAGAAATAGTAGCCATAGATCCTGAAAGCGGTGAAATCAGACCTTTTCAAGAATTAATGCACAGAAAAAGGAAGAACGATATAAATGAAGCGATAAAGGAATACCCCGTAAATGTCTACTTATTTGATTTGATGTACTATGAAGGTGAAGATTATACTGTAAAACCCCTACCTGAGAGGAGGAAAAAACTAGAAGAAATAATAAAAGCTAACGATAAATTACATATCGCACATCACATTTATACTAATAACGTTAAAGAACTCACGGACTATTTCTATCAAGCTATCTCTGAAGGTGCTGAAGGAGTTATGGTTAAATCAGTATCTAAAGATTCTATTTACCAGGCAGGTGCTAGAGGATTTCTATGGATAAAACTAAAGAGAGATTACCAGAGCGAAATGGCGGACAGTGTTGACCTAGTGGTTGTAGGAGCTTTTTATGGCAGAGGTAAGAGAGGAGGAAAGCTAAGCTCATTATTAATGGCAGCCTACGACCCAGACACTGATACTTTCTATACCGTGTGTAAGGTAGCGTCTGGTTTTAGTGATGAGGAACTTGATGAATTGCAGAAAAAACTCATGGAAATAAGAACACCACTAAAAGACCCAAGAGTTATATCCGAAATGGAACCAGATATTTGGGTACAGCCTAAGTATGTTGCTGAAATAATTGGTGCGGAAATAACATTATCACCACAGCATACTTGTTGTAAAGGTGAAGTTAGCAAGGACGCTGGCTTATCTATAAGATTCCCGAGATTTATAAGATGGAGAGACGATAAAAGCGTTGAGGACGCAACAACTCCACATGAGATTTTGGAAATGTATAAGATGAAACTACATAAGAAAGAAGAAAGCCAGGAGAGTGAAACTGCGTAAAGGCGTTGCGTACTATTTAACTAAACTTCAAATACTATTAACGTAATTTTTATTTTGTGTTTTTAATAACTGAAAGACATGCAATACTTTTAGGTAAAAATTTCACTGTAGATGGTCATGAGAGAAGGCTATTTAGGGTTGTAACACATTTTCATTCAGATCATGTTATTGATATTGAAAAAAGCCTTAGGGAGTGCAGTAGTATTATAGGAACGCCAATTACTTTAGATTCCATGAACGTATTAGGATATACCGTACCCAAACATAAGAGACTGGATTTAGAATATAGTACACAAGTAGAACTACTTGGTGAAAAAATAGTTTTAGAAAAGGCTGACCATATTATGGGGGCCTCACAAGTGATAGTAAAAAGCGATGACTTAACTTTAGCATATACTGGGGATTTCAAGAATCCGGGTAAAACTACTCCAATAATAAATTCTGATGTCTTAGTAATAGATGTAACTTACGGAAGTCCAAACCACATAAGGCCTTATAAGAATGAAGCGGAAATGTTATTTACTGATTATATCGCAGATGCTCTAATTAAAGGCCCAGTAGTAATTTATGCGTATTATGGTAAATTACAAGAGGTTATGAAGATACTTAGAGGAAATGGAGTTATTGCACCTTTTATAGTAGATGGAAAGGTTGAAGAATTAACTAAGATTGCGATAAAATACGGAGAGAAAATAACCGATGTTTTCAGCAAAAATAGTAAGGAAGGAAAAGAAATTATAAAGGATTCTTGGTATGTAGAATTTAAACATGCCAGTAGCTTCAAAAATAGGGACAAGTTACATTTTAACTTCCTTTTAGATGGCTGGACTATAAAAGAATTCATAAAAAGGATAGATGAAAAATCGTATATTCTCGGTATAAGTAGCCATGCTGACTTCGAGGATATAATCTATTACGTTGAAAATTCAACGGCTGATATAATAGTACCAGACGCAAGTAGAAGTAAATATGCTTTTGAATTCGCAGAATATATGAAAAAGATAGATAGCAAAAAGAAAGTTATGGTTATGCCGTCGCCAACAGTTTCCGATAAGCCGTGAATTTTATATCATTTGATATCATTTAACATTCCTAATCCTTTTAATGCTATTAAGTAAGCTGAGGTTGTATGCCTATCAAAACCCTTCTCCCTCATCACCTTGTCGTGATCCTCAGAATTTGTAGTACCCTTAGGATTAACTAAAACAACGTTAAAACCCAACCTAAGTGCTTTAATAACACCGTGAATTAACATTTGCCTCTTAGCAAAACGTGAAACCTTCCTATTACCGCTTTTGCTCCTAGTGAACTTCCTCCTCTTAACTAGGAACAAGTCCTCAAAGATAACATAATCAATGCCAACCCTTGATAGGAAATTAAGAGCTTGTGAAAGAGCATTCAAACGCAAAGCCATAGCTTTCCCTTTAGGAAAACCCGGTCTAGCAACATCTGAATACCAAAAAGTCTTAATGGCAATAACTTTACCCTCCTCATTAACTACAACAACGTTCAACCTATCACTGTTTAAATCAAAACCGGCAACCAAACCGTAACCATTGGGTTTTAGTGAAGAGAAGTGCTTTAAATAAAGCCAGAGTGGGATTTGGAGGTGGATCATCGGCTTTTCTTCAAAAGAAATTACAGCACCATAACCCTCCTCCTTTTTACTCGCTAATTCCTCCAACTCTTTAAGCAATGGTAAGTACTCCTTACCAAAGTAAGCTTTGCCAAAAACCCACTTACTCCATGGGTCTTTAACTTTAACTTCAACGTGGTCTTCCAAAACGTGGAACTTCACATTCCTATTGCCCTTATCACTTTTATTCCCCCTACTGGCTAACCAGAACCTCTTAATCTTAGCGTGCAAAATTTTATCCTTCTCTCTATCCAACAAGCCATCAACAATTGTCTTAGCTTGCTTTAAAGCTGTTTCTAGGTAAATGTAGTTCGGCAAAACGTCGTAAAATTCCTTGGTTAATTCGTCTACACTTTTCCCATCAAACAATGGTTTAATGGCACTCTTAACTACTTGTGAGTAAGCCCTAGCAATTCTAACTATCTTATCCTTATCAAAAATTACCGTTTATTGTAACGAATTGGAAGTTTTCGAGGGCTTACCTAGAACAGATAATCTTATTCCTCATCATCTGGTAGGATAACAATTACAATCACCTCCTTTTCCAACAAGCCCTTAATCTTCTCATGAATGCTTTTAGGAACGTATATTGCGTATTTTGGATCCCCGTATTTGTCATGGCCCATTGAGAATATTTTTGAATGGAATGTAACTTGAACCATGATTGATTATTTAAAGTAAAGCTTATAAACTTTACTTACAAAAATTAATCGGAGGGTGCCACAATGAACTCGATGAGCAATGTGAGGGGGAGGAAGGCACCCAATGAAACTCCCCATGTCCTTGAAGGGAGTGGTTTAGCTCCCGTAGACGGCATGGGGAGGGAAATAAGGGGCATGAGGACGAGAGGTTGAATCATGAAACCTCAATGAAAGTCCGACCCCTAGTTCATATCACTAAATTCTCGTTAATTAATCTATTTTCTCTAAATCTTTCTGGGGAAAAAACTTTGACCTCTTCAGATATAATACCATCAACTATTAGATCAGCCATTAGTTTGCCAGAATAAGGGGCAAACATCATACCATGCCCACTATACCCAGCATCTATATAGAGACCTTCTGGCCATTCATTATAATAACCCATAATATGAGAGCTATCTGGAGTCATTTCGTAATATCCACTCCATCCTCTTAAAATACCGATTCCCTCAATATCTTTAACTAAAGACTTAATAGCTTTAGAAAATCTCACAATTTCATTAAATGAATTTGAAAACGGTAGAAACCCCCTTTCTCTTTCATAACTCATACCACCAATTATCTCGCCTTTAAGAGTTTGAGAAAAATATACTTCATCACTCTCATCTATTACTAAAGGCTTTATCATAAACTTAATTGGCTCAGTTATGAATATCTCTTTCTTTTCCGGGTATATAGGGACTTCTAAAACGTTAGATCTCTTTAAGATCTCATTACTCCACGCTCCAGCTGTTATAACTACTGTATCCCCACTTATAATAGACCCGGTAGATAGTTTTACGCCCTTAACTTTACCGCTCTCTACAACTACCTTTTCTACTGTGTCAAATATAAACTTATAGCCTTTAGTCTCGATATAGTAACTATAAAGCAAATAATCATGATGAAATGCACCATCTTGAGGTGCTAAATAGCAGTCAGAGTCTATATTTAGAAAATAAAAATCCCTACAATTAACAAATTTTCCTCCTATTCCAAAACCTTTCCATAAAGAATCTAAACTGGATAAAACCTTATAGTTTTTCTCGTCCTTTAAGACCCATAAATAACCGGATTTATAGACGAAAGAATTTAAGGGCAGTTCTTTAGCTTGCTCAAGTAAATAAGGAATAGCCTTCAACGCAAAATTAATGTTCTCTTTGCTTTTAAAATGATACCTAAAACGGGCAGCATTTCTACTGCTCGAACCATATCCTATTCTTTTCATTTCGATAATCGTAACGTCGTTAATCCCTTTCTTTTTTAGATGATATGCTAAACTTAAACCGTGAGCACCAGCACCAACTATTATAATCATATTATCACCGGATAGAGGGGAGATCTATATGATATCAGTTTATGAGATTTAATGAGATCTCCTAGACTCGCAGTGCATGCTTTTCCTTGGCACTCCCCAGTACCTAAACCGGTTAATCTTTTAATATCTTCAATAGTTGCGTCATTTATTAGTGACATCGCATATTTTATGTCGTCAAGATATACCTCCTCACATTCACAAACTATTCCGCCATTTCCATAATAGTATGGAGAGAACGAAAAAGTAGTAGAAACTTGATCTCCCTTTAATAGTTTTAAAAACTCATCAACTCTCTCACCCTTACTGGCTTTACCACTTAGATAACTCAAGTATTCATCAATTATACCTCTCATTCCACCCGTAACATAAGTATTGCCACTTCTTCCTATCTCATCAGTGTAAGGAACATATATGTGATATTCTTCTGAGTAAATGTAATCTAAACCTAAATTGTATGTAACTTCTATTCTGGGTTGTTTAGCTACAGAGAATACTATTAGTTTAGCCTCAATAACATCTCCGTTATTTGTGGTAATTATTATTTTATCCCCATTCCTTTTTACGTCTTCAATTAAAGCATTAATAGTTTCTATCCCTCTTTCATTTAATATTTCCTTATAAAACTTAGATATTAAAAGAGGGACTCCTTTAGGGTGCAAAATAATAGCATTTTGAGTATTTAATGCTGTCTTAACTGCTAGATCATTAAAACCTAAAACAACTACTTTTGAATTTTTATAACTATTTTTAAGTCTTTTTAAGAAGAATTCTCTCGAGACTATTCTGGGAAGTGTATTATTTTTAAAAAACGGCTTTAACGTCCTACCACCGGCAGAAATAACGATTTCTTCTGCATTAACTAAAAGGAATTTATTACTTAATTCAAATAGTAAGCCCTCATCGAATTTACCGATAAATAAACCGTTTATAATTCTGTTACTATTCTGTTTAATTTCATCTTTTAATACCCTTACTAATTCAACCTTCTTAACATAAGCTGAAGGACTATCATCGTATATTATGTCACCTAAAATATCAAATCCTATGGCTAATGAGCCTTGAGCTATACTAGCTATAGCTGAAGTTCCAGCCCCTATAATGAGCCTTTTCACATTTATTTTCTCTATATTTTTATCAGTAGATTTCTTGTATTTTGAAGGTAATTTTTGGAATTGGGGAAGTAATTGTAAAATAAAGGGATTTCTTAAAAGTTTATTCTCATGGAGAAGTCTTTGTGACAGTCTTATGTGAAAATTAGATTCAAAGGAGGAATTAAAAGCATAAATCCTCTCCCCTTTTTCATTAATTTGAATAACATAAGGCATTCCGTATTCGTCATAGCTTAAGCCTAATAAACTCCTACTTTTTTTGCCTATTACTGTCGGAATACTCATACGCCTTTATCAAATCATATATTGGTGCCCCTTCCATTTTAACACTATTTATATTGTATAATTTTAATATTGTAGGTGCTACATCAATTATTCTAGCATTTATTGGTTTACTTCTCTTTAATTTTAAGTCTTTGAAATATACTATGATTATCCCATATAAGTCATCACGCCTGAAGTATCCATGCTCACCTGTCACAGTTTTATATGGTATTACTTCCTCTATAGTATCTAAATCCTTCTTTACAGCACCGCTTATACCATAAAGATATTTTATACCCATGATCTTTATGTCACCTTCTCTATCCCCAGCCGGGGTTTCACTTGCAAATATAGATGTAAATATTTTTTCTCCGTTATCAGTGAAATCCTCTAGGTGTTTAAGTATATATCTTATAAGTTTTGGAAACTCTTTATTGGTTACAATCCCCTTTTCTTCTCTCCCCTTCAAATTAATCCTTATTAACCCACCACCACCATAGAACGCTTTAGTCTTAGACCAATCTATTTCATTGTTATCATTAAGTTTTAGAAGATTAATTTTTTCTAAGAACTTGTTAATAAAGACACGTTTTTTTATCCTTTCTATTCCGTGATCTGAAACAATAAATACAACATCTGCGAAATGTAACTGTGATCTTATAAACTCATCAGCCATTAGATAACCATCAATTATATATTTTAAAGACTTCTCATCATTTATGCCATAAAGCAAATGCTGTAAATTGTCTACTATTGGTAAATATGTAATAGCAAAATCCCAAGCTGTCTTTTCTAGCATGAACTTCACATAATTTGAAAAGAAGCTATAAGTTAAATTGACAGTCTTTATATACTCTTCAAAATCTATTATACCCTTGTTTAAAGAGAGATAATCTCCATCCGTTAACATACCATATTTTAAAGACACTTCATTCCATACTTGCTCTATTAATTTCTCATTGTTTCCCCATTTCTTATTATTATAACTTATTGGAGCAACGTAAATGTCATCTTTTCTCGCATGAAGAAAGGTAACTCCTAAAATTTCCTCTTTACCGCATCTTGCAGACACCAAAATAGGATTACTCCATTCATTTACAGTCAGTTTTATTTCCTCTTCACCATTTGATGAAGGATAAAAGATCCGATATTCATCAGAGTTTTCTTTTTCCACTAACCACGTTTTTCCAAAAAGCTTATTTTCACCAACTTTTATCGCTTTCCCTTCACTACATTTTTTAATCTTACTTTTATAAGGATCAAAGAGAATCAAATTACTTAACTTCCATTTGTCTGGTAATGCTTGAGGATAAGAAGTTACAACAACCGAAAATCCACTCTTAGCCAAATAAGCCCATAAAGGTTCACTCTTCAAAGCATCACTGGTATAAGCAGAAATATTATTTGATAAAGATTTTCCTTTTACAAAAATTTTAGGCGCTACAACACCGTTAGTTTTAGGAGAATTTCCAGTTATTAAAGAAGCAAGAGCGACTGGAGTTAGTGCGGGAAATACTGACTCTAGCCTACCATAAAATCCCTCTTTAATCAGAGAATTAATAGTAGGTAATTTATCTTTGATTTTTTCAATTAAGCTATATGCCATTCCATCTATTACTATCAGTAGTGTCCTCAAATCTTATCCCTAATCCTTGATCTTTACCTTGTTCTCAATTTCACTCTTTACGTTTTTAGGCATGATCATATTTACATGAAAGCGTCTTAGCTTATTATCTTCTAATATTATCGTAAACTCAAAGAATCCTTCATTGTTTTCAAACTTACCATAAATATCATATTTATCTTTAAATGTTTGAATAAATTTTATCTCTAAAGAATTTTCCTTAATGTTCCCTATTCTCTCTCTCAAGATTTTCAAAACAACTTCTCTTATATTAGTCTCATCCATTATAATCCCTCATAAGGCTACTTAATAATTTTAAAATTCCTTCCATATCATGTTGTTTAGCTTCATATAAATTATTAACTCCCTTTAAAGCCTTACTCGCAATGGGGCCTATACTTATAACTTTAACACAAGGCTTTAAATGATCTTTAATCAACGATCCAATAGATGAACTAGTGACAATAACATAATCTATTTCACAATTTTCAAGAATTTTTATAACAGTATCTAAATTATGTTTAATTAATTCCAATTCGTAATCAGCTATTTGAGTAACTCCCAATAAATCTGAAATGCCTTCCTTGCTCCTCACAACTAAAATATTTTTTATTCCATCTTTTATCATTTTATCTACCATATTATTCACGGTGTATTCTTCTGGGACTATTGGGTTAAACCCTAGATCGGATAATAATTTAGCAGTAGAACTACCTACCGCATATATTTTCTTACCTTTGATCTTATCGAAGTCTTTAAAACATTTAACTGCATTAACGCTGGCAAAGCCTATGCCATCAAAACTTTCAGGCAAATAGTACTCGATGCATCTAATCTTAAAAAGCGGTAAATTTATGACCTCAACGCCATTGATTCTAGGAACTTCTGAGCCTTCCGGTCTAAGGAACAATACCTTCATTTTTCATCTCCTTTAACAAATCCTTACCTAATCTAGTTCCTACCTCATTAGGAAAACCTTTATAGTAACCAGAAACAGTTAATTTCTTCTTACCATCAGAGTATGTAATAATACCATAAAATTCATTTTCATCGATCTTTTCCACAAGTACACCTACTGGCGAATGACAACCCCCACCAACAACACTTATAGCTGACCTTTCTGCAATAGCTTCTTCAAAAGTATGCTCGTCGTTTATCTCACTCAAAACCTTTTTCAGCTCGTAATTATCATTTTTACCAACTACTGCTATAATGCCTTGATTTGCTTCTGGGGTTATTAGTAAGGGGTCTAACCTAAAATAACTCACATGAAGCCCTAATCTGATAATCGAAGCCTCGGCTAGCACTATAGCATTATACTCACCTTTAAGATACTTATTTATACGTGTGTCTACGTTACCCCTTAGATCTTTTATAATTAAATCCTTCCTATAAAAAGATATGAGATTTTTTCTTCTAATGCTACTTGTACCTATAATGCTTTTAGTTTCTGTATCAAAAAGATTTTTATTAGAGATAAATACATCGTAAGGGGGATCTCTCGGAAGGACAGCAAGGATCTCTAACCCTTTAGGTAATTCACTTAATAAATCTTTCATACTATGAACAGCGAGGTCTGCCCTATTTTGAATTACGTACTCGTTAACTTCTTTTTCAAATACACCCTTACCCAATTCACTTAATGGTTTGTTTTGAAATAAGTCAGCCTTAGTCTTTACCTCAATAAATTCAGTTTCTAATCCAAATTTCTTTAGCCTCTCCTCTACTTTCGTCACTTGAATTCGGCTTAACTTACTTCCTCTTGCAGCAATTCTAACTTTCATAATTCACTTACCACTTTTCTCAGTTTCTCCAATGTAATATTAACTATCTCATCATTATGAGAATAGGATGTAAATATTGTCTCATACTGACTAGGAGGTATGAAAACTCCTTCTTTAAGTAGTTGCTCGTGAAGTTTAATATAGTACTCTTTATTTGCCAATTTAGCTTGGCTAGCATTCTTAACCTCCTTAACACCAACAAAAACCTGAAACATACTTGCTATACTATTTAGTGTATATTGAACATCTTTTCCTTCAAGCCATCTACTTAACTCTTGAACAATTTCTCTGCTAGCTTTATTAGCAATATCTATTACATTTTCCCTTTCTAATACTTCAATTGTAGCCAGGCCCGCGGTCATTGATACTGGATTTGCGTTAAATGTACCGGCATTGAAAACCTTACCTGCGGGTGTCAGATTATCTAAAATCTCTTTTTTGCCAGCTACTGCACCAATTGGAAAACCTCCACCAATTATCTTACCTAACGTAGTAAGATCCGGAATTACTTTAAAATAACCTTGAGCCCCACTTAAGCTCACTCTAAATCCGGTTATAACTTCATCAAAAATTAGTAATGAACCGTAATCTCTCGTAAGTTCCCTTAAACCTTCTAAAAAGCCTTTTTCTGGTAAGATGACACCCATGTTGCCCATTACAGGCTCGACTATAACACCGGCAATATCTTCCTTACGTAAAAACTTTTCAACGCAATAGAGATCATTATATTCACACACTACGACAGTATTCAGAATTGTAGACGGAACACCCGCGGAAGTAGAAACATTGTATTCACTTGCAGCACTCCCAGCTTCAATTAAGCCATAATCGTGAGCACCATGATAATTACCACTAAACTTCAATATTTTGTCCCTATTAGTATAACCTCTGGCTAACCTTAATGCTAACATAGTAGCCTCTGTCCCGCTATTTACGAATCTAATCTTTTCAGCTGAAGGTATATGAGACCTAATCTTTTCAGCTAATTTAATCTCCACTGGACTTGGTGTTCCATAAAGCCAACCATTCTCTAGCTGTTCAATTACCCTATTCATCACATACTCATTTCTGTGTCCTAAAATTAACGGACCATACCCTAACACATAATCTATTAACTCTTTACCGTCAGCAGTATATAGATAAGCCCCTTTAGCTTTAACGACATAAAAGGGGTAGGGCTTTACCGCGGCTCTAACTGGACTGTTTACTCCTCCAGCAAAAAGTGTTAGAGCCTCTTTCCAGTACTGCTCACTCAAAATGGCACACCTTCTTTTAACCAGTCTGCTAACTGATTTGCATAATAAGTTATTATTATATCCGCACCAGCCCTCTTGATTGCTGTAGTAATCTCAAGAACTGCAATCTTTTCGTTAATCCATCCATTAAGTGCTGCAGCTTTAATCATACTATATTCCCCACTCACGTGATAAGCAGCTAATGGATACTCTGGGAAGTATGTTTTCACAAGTCTTATAATATCCAAATAAGTATGAGCCGGTTTAACCATTAAAATATCTGCACCTTCTTCAATATCCAATCTTGCCTCTTTAATAGCCTCATAACTATTTCTGGGATCCATTTGGTAACCCCTTCTATCACCGAATGCAGGTTTAGAGTACGCTGCTTCTCTAAATGGAGAATAAAAAGTGGAAGCATACTTAACACTGTAAGACATTATTCCTACATCCTTAAAACCAGCTTCATCTAGTGCCCTCCTTATAGCCCCAACTACACCATCCATCATAGATGAGGGGGCAATGATATCTGCACCAGCCTCTGCTTGACTAACAGCTATTTTAGCGTGAACTACTAAACTCTCATCATTATCCACACAATATTTTCCGTCTTTTTGAATAACTATACCACAATGCCCATGAGAAGTATATTCATCCGTGCACTCATCGGTTATTAACAGTATTTTATCACCAAATGTTCCTCTTAGCAATCTTAAAGCCCTTTGAATTACCCCATCTTTTGCATACGCTGAAGAGGCAAAATCGTCTTTATAGTCTGGAATTCCAAAAAGAATAAAAGACCTTATACCCTTTTCATACGACGCTTCAACATATTTTATTAAATGATCATTAAGAGGATATCTGTAAACACCTGGCATGCTTTCAATTTTTTCGGGTTCATTAATACCCATTTTAACAAATATTGGGAGAACAAGGTTATTGGTAGATAATGATGTCTGTGCTACTAAATCCCTTATTATCTTATTACTCCTTAGTCTCCTTGGCCTTAAGGTCGGAAAGTTCACCATCACCAAACACCTTTACTATATAATCTAAGTACTCGTAATTATTACGGTTTCTTCTTATCTCATTAAATAAAGGAGAGAATATCTTTTTAATCAAAGAATTACCCATCTTATGTAAAACTTCCTTAATATAATCTTCATCTGTGCTTTGCTTTGTTAACTCTTTATAGGCTTCATCTATCTCTTCTTCTAATATCCTTTCAACTCTGCTCATAACCCTAGAAATTATACGATTAACGTTGAAACTTTCTACATCTTTTTCAAACTTCTCTAAACTTGATAGTATCAAATCATTAACCTTATTTATTTCTTCTCTTTTCTTTTCTACTACCAGATTTGATAATGCCTTCAAATCTTCAAGTGTGATTGTATTATTACCCTCTACTATCTGAGGGACTGATAAGTCTATTACTAATTTTGGTTTTTCAAGTTTTACTTTCTTATCATAATAGATAGCCACAAAGACTAAATCATACTCATTGACTTCATCGAAATTGAGTACTTTAGCTTTAAACCCGTATTTATTAGCTAGATTTAACGCCTTCTCATAGGTTCTATTAAATATAGTAACATCATCAGCACCCTCGTTTTTAAGCATTAAAGCTAATTTACTACCTATTTCTCCTGCACCAACTATAGCAATTTTCACACCTTTCAAAGAACCGAATCTCTTTACAGCGTAATCTATAGCCAAAGCGTAAACTCCAGTTTTGCCCCTAGAAATTTGAGTCTTTAGCCTAACCTCTCTACCTACTTTTAACGCTTCATTAAATAAGAAATCTAGTGCTTGCCCCGATAAATTTAATTTCTTACATTTTCCTAATGATTCTCTAATTTGACCTAAAATTTCATATTCTCCGATTGCTAAAGAATCAATTCCAGAGGATACTTCAAACAAATGTTTAATAGCATCTCTTCCGTGTAATATTATTGCTTCATTAGAAATAGGCTTCTTATGAGCATTATCAAGCCTTTTCAAAAATCGTTCTAACTCTTCTTGTGTTGAATATAGATATGCTTCTACTCTATTACATGTTTGAATTACACATAGCTCAACTCCATCTTCTTTTAATAGTTTTAACTCTTCATCAGCAATATAATGCTCATATAACTTGCTTATACCAACAGTTTTATAAGTATAGACAATTGCATGATAATTATTAATATTTAAAATCTCATTTGGTATAGCCATTTATGATCTCCTCCGCCCTTTTTAAAGCTAAATCTAGGTTATTAGAGTAAATATACTGAGAAAAAATCTTGTCATTAAATATTGTTAAATACATTGAATGTCTTATTTTCGGATCATTTATTTTATTCTTTAGAATAGCTTTTACATCTCCCATAACTCTTACTAAATTCTTTACGTCAGTCGTAATAACTTTCTCTCTTATCATGTTTAAAATAAGCTCAGCCACTAAACTTGATTTACCAAAAGTAGTTACTGCTATACCGAAATCTTCATCCTCATAGTATATGGGTAAAATAAATGAAGATAAATTAGCATCTAACGTGTTGTTACATAATTTCCCCAATGACCTGGCCATCTCACATATCTGATTGTTAATTTTAACGTTATTAGTACACGCAAAAATTAAATCGAATTGTGATAGGAATTCTTTATTTAATTCTTTGGCATCAGACTTCATAGTCTTGATATTTAAAGAGTCTTTCAGACTTTCCAACTCCTTGGAAAACTCTAAACTTATTACAGTAACATCAGCTCCAGCTTTAGCTAATTTTATCGCTCTTCTACTTCCTACCAGCCCCCCACCCACTACTAGCACTTTTAATCCTTTTACGTTAATAAATATCGGTAAGTAATTGGATGAGTTTGTCACTACTAATATTATTATTCTATTAAATTTAAACTCAACTAACCTTGTTTAAAACCATTGATCTAATCCCGTTTGCCTTTCCGCTCCTTTAGCTTCTCTTTTTGACTTCTTCAACCTCTCTATAGCGTTTCTTACTCTTTCTTCATTAAAATCGTGAGTTTTAACTAGTAGCTCTATTATTCCTTTCTCATCACAATCTTTAAGCTCTAATGGTTCTTTTGGCTCTATTACATTTGGTTTTAAAAATAAATTCCTTATCTCATCTATATTAAACGTAATTTTCTGTTTCGATATTTCACCTTTTTCTACTGCATTTTCTATTTTACCATAACGTTTAATTAACCTATAAGCGGTTTTTATACCTACTCCTTTTACACCGTCTGGATTATAGTCTGTGCCAATAAGTATTGCAATATCAATCAGTTGCTCTCTTGTTATTCCTAACTTTTTAAGCAACTGATCAAGTTCAATTATTTCCGGTTTAATTTCGACATACACGTCCTTTCCCGGTAACTTCCTCTTCCCAGTTAATGTTAAGTTTCTTACAAGTCTTTTAGCTCCAAAAAGTAATGAGTCATAATCTTGACTTCCAGCAGCCCAGCTTAAACCTAAGGAGTTAACATATGCTGCTTCTGCCTCACCTTCTCCAGGAGCTTGTATAGTTGGAATTCCCATTAAATCAAGTAACTCCTTACTCTCCTTAGCCATCTCATTAGTTAACCTAATGGCCATCTGAGAGTACTTTCTTAACTCTTTTACTTCAGCTCCTTCCTCTTTAATTTTCTCTAATTTCTTTTCAGCTTCCTCTTTAATCTTTCTTCTTCTCTCTAATTCTTCTGCTTTTTGCTCTGGCGGTTTCCCATCAAAGACAAAAATTGGAATAACGCCCTCCTCTAGAATAGCTATTGTTCTATAGAAGAGGCCATTAAGATGGCTAGTCACTCTCCCTTGAGAATCCATTAAAGGAGTTCCATCTGGTTGCCTTATTGCTGCAAGAAATTGATACAATGCATTATAGGCATCAATACTAATTTTTTTACCTTTCAGCTCAGTGAAACTAGCTTCCCGCTTAACTTCAGCAACTAAGTCAGCTAAATCTACTCCGATTCCTTCTCACCTATATAAGTAATCATTCTAACGTTCTCCTTTATTAACGTAACTGTAATATAACCCCTCATCTCAAGCTTCATTAACGCTTTCAAAAAATCAGAAAAAGGAATTTCATAATCTACTACTTTTTTCACTTCATTATATAAGTCCTGATCAGTTATTGGAGCATTTCTCTTTCTTAATCTCTCTAAAATAATGTAATGTAATGGAAGCTCTCTCCACATCTTTTTCACGTAAAGGTGCTAGGCTTCAAATTGGCCCTAGGTAGTTGCTGCCTTGCCTTCTCTACCCAACTCTGATAAAACTGAATCATATCAGCAGTCACTGATGGTTTTGCTTTCTTTAACGCAAACTCAAAGTGCTTCTTTTCTACTAATACTCCCTTTCCGTTCATACACTCTTTAATCACCTTATCTTTACACTCAGTATCAAATTTCTTACAACTTTCGTCCGCTTTCTTCATACAATCGGTCATCTGCTCTCTTATAGCCCTTAAAGTAGCCTCTCGTACTAATGCGGCTAAGTCTGCTCCAGTATATCCTTCAGTTTTTTCAGCAATTTCCTCTAAGGAAACGTCTTCCGCTAAAGGAACACTCCTAGTATGAACCTTTAAAATCTCAACCCTAGCACCCTTATCCGG
>JBBHKV010000041.1:0-3278 GCA_037389275.1 Sulfolobaceae archaeon RB850M | reverse complement strand
GAAATATGTTGATGACGTGGTATTCCTTGGGGGAAAGAATTACGTTTATGATAGTAATGTTCTCGTGTTTGTTAGGGAGTTGAATGATGAGGTTAGGAGGATTGTTGCAAGGGCTGCAATAGAAACAAACGAAAAACACAAATGCATAATAAGCTACTATCTGACGAATAATAAGGGATTATTAGATGAGTTTAAAAAAGTCGGAAATACTTTATCAGGAGGGGTTTGGGCTTCATTGAATTTTCATGAATTTGTATTCAATTCTCAGCCCTTGGGCTTCAACAGAGTCACGGGGCATTGCCCCGTTCATACCCCTACGCCCCTTTAGCGGGATAACCCCAACCCACCTACTCCCAGTGGGAGTAAAAAAGAGGTGGGGAAACCCGCACATCTTGAGGTAAATATTGAGAGATGCGTTCAATTGCCTATCCAGAGTGAACCCACACCTCTCGCAGTGAAAAGTCCTGCCGACCTTTCGGGAAACCCATCCACATCTGGGGCAGGACTTGGAAGTGAGGTGCGGGCTCACCTCCTTAACGAAAGAACCGTATAAGGGAGCCTTATATTTAAGCACACGGTGTATAGTCCTCCACACAGTCCTTGAAATCCTCTTAGACAGCTTGTCATCAGCGTCTTGGAACATTGACTGCTTATTCAACTTCTCAACAGCAAAAGTCGTCACAGGATAAATTTCCAACAGTTTGTTCACAAACTTGTGAACATAATCTAGCACACGGTTCCTCTCCCTATGAGAATACTTCTCCATTAACTCCTTCCCTTTCTTACCGTGTTTAGAAGCAAAAGACTGTATTCTACTCCTCTTCAACTCCATACCGAACTTTAGACTATACAACTCCTTGATTGAGAAAGTGATGAACTTATCACCATCATAAGCGTCCAATGTGTAAAGATTGCTATCAATTGCTAGGAAATCTAGGGGAGTAAACCAAGGTAATCTGTAACGGAATGGTAGGTGAACTTTATCCTCCTTAATTATGGGCTCACCCAACTCAAGCCCTTCAACCCTCCTTGAAAACCATTTGTGAGACCAAGGGAAGGTGACGTATTCGTAAGGTCTTACTGTAATCCTTACACTCTCACCCTCAACTTTCCTAAGTGTCGACTTTACCCTAACGTAAACCTTCTTCAATCTAGGTTTCCTCAGTGACGCTTGCCCTTTTTCAGCCCTCCTCTTCCACCCCTTTAATATTGAGTAAGCGTCGCTTATTGCCTTATCAACATAATGGGAAGCTAGATTGTTAACCTTTTCAAGCTCGTTTCTCAACGCCTTGTAAACCTCCTTTTTCTTAGGCAGGGTTATTTTGATCTTAGTGGCTTTCTTACCTTTCACTTCCTTCCTCTCTATCTTAGTCCTCTCCCATAACCAGTCTAAAGCCTTCTGCAATAGGTGTTTATAGTTCTCCAGTAGTATTTTCGTCTCCTCCTTCTTATCGTTCTTTATGGAGTAAGTTAGGTAGACGTATTCCTCCTCCGGTTGGAATGATTTAAGCCTTAAGCTCTTCGACACATTTCTTCACCTCCTCATATTTGTGACTCCTCATATCATATAACTTTCCGCTAAATGATTCCAGTATAGAGGCCAAATCTTCGATTAGTTCTTGTTCTGGTGTTTTGTCCTCCTTATTTAATACCACGAGCTCACAGTTGTGTGCTTTGCATACTTCTTCAATCATCTCGAAGCCAAACCTTATAAGCCTGTCTGGGTAGGCTATAACTATTTTTGACACTTCGTTATTCAGAATCATCCTCAATAGCTTGAGGAATCCTTTCCTCTTCATGTTTAATCCAGAACCAATGTCTGTTATTACTTGGTCGTATTCTTTAACGTTTTCCTCTAGGTACTTAACTTGGTTTACTAAATCATCTTTTTGTGTATTTGATGATACTTTAGCATAGAGTATCACTTTCCTCTTCCTAACAATTCCCATGAGTCTTTCTACGTCTTCTTCTCTGAACCTCCATTTTCCACTCTGTAATATTACTGGTTTTATGTAACCCTTCTTAACATAGCTCTGTAGTGTGCGGTATGATATTCCTAGTTTTTGGCACACTTCCTTAGGTTTAAGCATTGTAATTAAACTTACATATAAAGTATATAAACTTCACGGCTTATCGAAAACTGTTGGCAACGGCTTTAAAGGATATTGAGATCAGGAATTATAATAAGGCCGCTTCTGCAATATATTTTTCTATAAGGAGAGAACTTGAGGATGCAGTGCTGAAAATTCAGAATTATATTCCTAGAAGAGATGACAAGTTAGCTAATGTTTTAAAGCATTTAGGATTTGAAGAAGAATCCGAGTTATTCATGGATATGTACGAGCTTAGGAAAAAAGCGGATTATTTAAATGAAAACGTGAGTAAAGATGAAGTTTTAAGTGCCCTTAAGAAATACGAAAAGATATTATCAGCAATTAAAAGGCTTAATACAAGCACGTAACGTTTATTAGCCCTCAAATACAGCGAGTACCAATACGAGAGGTCACCGTTCACATAAAGGGGGACTTGTCTAAGAGTCAGTAACTCAAGAAATTCGCTCTTCAAGTTGTTTGTTAACATGGGCACGTTTTAGTTAACTGATATAATTATTCTGGTATTAAAACTTGCTTGTCATAAAGCAATCCCGCTATAGAACCTTATAAATACTAAGGACTGGTTTAAAAACACTTTTTCCGAATTCTATTTTCTTCCATTATTCCCCAGAGCCCTTTATTAAAACTTATTATTTCTATATTAACAGAATCTGAGAGCAAAGGCTCCGTAAAGTCCTCAGCTACTACAACATCTGAAATAGTCAACTCTTCTCCATTATCAAATAATATGCCCTTCACAACATTTCTATATAATTTAATCTCCACATATGTAGTAGCCTCTTCTGAATATGCGGTTTCAGCCTTAAGTTCATTTAATTCCAAACTCTTCAGTAGGTAACGCCATGCTGGACTTTCAGCCCCGCTATTCTATTACTTCTCTGCTCTTGCCCGTTATTGCTTCTAACCTTATCCTCACTCTTACTCCCAACAGTTAACACCTTAAATTTTCTGAATATTATTATTTCCCCTCTTTTGACCTTGATCATCTTATCGAGCTGGGTTTCCGAAATTAAAATTGATCTCCTCTTTTTCCATAATATTTAAATCTCGAGTTAAGAATAATGGGGTTTTCGTCATGGAAAGATAAGTAACAGCACTCTACATAAAATTCTCTTAATTGTAATCAATTGGAGCAAGCAAATTATTGTCTTAGAAAGTTGTTGA
>JBBHKV010000040.1:0-4304 GCA_037389275.1 Sulfolobaceae archaeon RB850M | reverse complement strand
GAGTAGTGCATATTTCCTTCACGTTTGGGGTTTTCACGAGTCTAAACTTAGTACAAATGACGTAATCCCTTACCTAGAAGGGGTTAAAAAATTGCTAGAGAACGCTGAGAAGGTAATTGGGAGCTGAAATCATAATTATCTAAATCCAATTTCTCCCACATCTTTTCTAAACAGCTTACTGACTTCCTTATAAAACATTTCAGTCAGATCTGACTGGGGTGTAGGCAGTTTTGGGCCTAAAGCTCGATGAGGAGCTTAACCTCCTCTGAACCGGAAGTGATAGAGTAGATTTCCCGCTCCTCCTGACGCCTAATACTGCTAAAACGTTTGGGATTGATAAGTTTGCTAACAACTCCTCTTTAGGCACGTCTCTGGGTATTGCCCTACTCATTAAGTTTTCTGCATCCTCTCTTTGTTCCTTCAGAACGCTTTTTATTTCCTCAACGTTCACGCATAATATGAGTTTTTTTGCATTTTTAAACTTTTGGAGTATACTCCAAAATTCTTCCGATTAACTTATGGAGTATACTCCAAAACTAAATCTGAGAGTAATACCATTTAATTAATACTCTTTCTTTTAAGTTATAATGACATGGCGTACGGTAAGCAGTGCACGCAGTTTTAGAATCGAGGGTAGGATTTTCATTCCTATTAGAGAAGTAATATTTCTAAATACGATCATTTCAAGAGGTGTACATGTTATTCGATTTTAAGGAGTATGCTTAACCTGTAGGACTGTTAGGTAAGAAGTGCTAGCAACTGACTTCTCCCAGCCGTTTATCCCTACACTTTTATCTCACTCCTATCCTTAGAAAGCCTATGTATGGAGTGAATTATCGAATATTGGGGATGTCCACAATTAAGGGTCATTCAAGGTTTTCACAATTTTCTGAAAAACTTCTAATTTATAGACCGTATTTAAGTCTATGTTTCTTATACGTTTAGGTAAGTCACTCTTTTCATATCTATCATGCGTTCTCAAATATTCTAACGGATTGTTCTCTTGTGGTGCTAAGAGTATTTCAATATGAGGATTGAAAACAATGATACAAACTCTATTCATATCTACACCATTTCTTTTTAACATATCTTTTATACTATTTTCCAGTATTTGGGAGTGTTTACCCGTGGCGTAACTTATCCTTACTTCTAATTCCGCCACGGGCTAAGGGATCATACACAGTCACCCTAGTCGAGGGAAACACCGCTATCCTCGTGAGCAGTAATCAGTTAAGGGAGATCACCATTAGAAAACACATTGTAATACTATATAAGCAACACATTACTTAATCAAAACGATATTTAGATTAAAAATAACGAGTGGTTACGTAAAAGAGTTACGGTCTAAACGTTACCTTTTTCTCCTAGACTTGAGTGCTAAATCATCATTGTAAGAGCTTAATGTAGCTTGTCAACATAAGATCACAATGTTGTTTTCACCACTATGTCATAAAATAACAATAAACTTTATTAACCGATATAATTACTTAGCCCTACATGACTACTACTATTATTTACGCTGACAGTCGTTGTTCTACTCTCTTTAGCAACTCCTTATACTGCCTCAATTTCCGTGCAATATCCTGAGGAGGCAATAATAGGTAGTAAAATTTCCATAACTTTCTCATTAGCACAACAGGAGGTAAACAGCACTGCCTTCCCTTTCATAACTTCTGGAGTAAGAGAGGTTGGTGAAGAACCTCTGATACTCGTGGGATTTCCGGGCTCATTTGCAGTATTTAAAATAAATAACTCCTCGCAGGAGGTGGCAATTACTTTTGAAGGCAGGGATTATACTCGACCGTGTTGGAATCCGGGCATAGTAGTTTATGGAGGGAATTTTAATCCTCACGTGTCAGATCTGTCGCAGGGAGACTTTACCGCAGTTCTTTCGACGGTAGACTTTGGGTTCACACTCCTTCTAAGGGTTGGTTTACTCTTTCTTATTCTCTTCAAAGCGTAGCTCCTCAAAGGGACGGTTGGATTAACTCTACTGAATTTAATTACACCGCAATTTTGGAAGAGGTTAACGGTTCTATATGCGTAAAGTACGTAATCCTTAACGGTGAAAAATACATAGTAAAATACCAAACTCCTATACCTTGGAATTTCACTTACTTAGGAGTTAGGATAGACCCCTCTATAATAACTATCTGCGGATTTTACGCGAGTAATGTAACAATTACTTCTCCTCATCAGCCTTATGTAGTTTACGTTAACGGTAAGGAATACGCTAAGGGATGTACAAACAGCCTGGGCGAAGGTTCAGTAACACTGACTGTATCCTCTCCTTCTATGGTAGTGAATATTAGCTTTCCTTTGCAACACGAGTACCGTGTTATATCGATTTCTGCCTATAACAAGGCAGACGTGCACGTAGAATATCCGGTCACACAGTACTCATTGCTAGGCATCTCTGTAGTTTTAGTTGTGGTTTCGTTACTGATAGAGAGAAAGAGGAAGCAAGTGATGAAAAGAGTTACATAGCGAGACAAATGGGAAGAGCCGTCGCCAACGTTTTCGATAAACCGTGAAGTTTATATACTTAGTATGTAAATTTAAGTATAGTCACACCAGATGGGTGGCTATATCACGATGAGGTGTGACGGTGAATAAAAGATGTGCGGGTTTCCCCATCAGATGGTAACACTCTGGTGGGTGGGGTTATCCCGCTAAAGGGGCGGAGGGGTATGAACGGGGCAATGCCCCGTGATTCTGGTGAAGCCCAAGGGCTGAGGATTGGATACAAATTCATGAAAATTCAATGAAGCCCAAACCCGTCTCTCCTTCTACTTTTTTCTGTCATACAAGGTCTTACATTGTTGTCAAGATAGGGAAGTTGTATCTTTATTGGGAAGAGGTAATTAACTAAGGGTATCTTAGTCTTAGGCTCTTGTATCTAGCACTACGTCGTGTTTCTTGAGCTTTAGAAAATCCCACTCTCTTGCAATGAAAGTAGCATAATAAACGAATTCGTAACCTTCAAGAATAAGTATCTTACTTTTGCCGTAAATGAAAATTTGCATGCTGATATATATCTACATGTAGAATAATATAATCTCTTCTCTTATAATTAGATGTAACACTACTATTTAATTAAAACTGCTGACAAGATTCTTACAGACCTTATCACTTAGACTATGCTATAAATTCAACGAAAACTACTATATTTTATTAAATTATATAGTCTTTTTCCCATAATAACTGTAACTAACTATAACTTTTCCCAATAATACAAAATGTATAAAATATTCCGAAAATCTAAAACCATGTTAATTTAGTTTTGCTTAGAGTAAGTTGTAGAGCTGACACAAAAAAGACCTTTATAATAAAATAAATTGATTTTAAATTCCATTAATTAATTTTTTACTATAATTTTAAAATATAGATTATTTAAATAATCTCTTTTATTTCATTAAAAAAGTTACTTAACCAATTCAGGACTCGTTCAGCAGAATTAATGCAACTTTCAGCCTTTCTTAAATTGTAATTAGATATCATTGAGTATCTAGTTTGAGTATAATGAGGTGTTAAAAAATCACAATCTTTCATTATATCAGATTGTATTGTTAACGAGAATTCTCTCCCTATTAAATCCAGTAATTCTCCTAAGTCATGGGTAAAAGGATAAGATCCTTTATACTTGACTAATATCCCCTTCAAAGCAAATTCTACACTTTGCTGAGATGCAAAGCAAGATAACCAAGGGTATTTCTCCTTATTATTTTTAGCAATTTCGAGGAACTCCTTAGCCTTTTCAAACCAAAACTTCTCAACCACACTCTTATAATCGTTATTGGAAATTTTTAAATATGCAATTTGAGGAATTTGTGGAAAGAGTAATCAACCATTATAACGGGAAAGTAAGTATAGTGTTATTCGGCTCTAGGGCTAGAGGAGATTTTTGGCCCTCAAGTGACTACGATATTATAATAATCTTAGAAAAAGTTGATGATGAAATTGAAGAGGCTTCAAAACTATATAACATGAAGAGAGGGTTTTCAGCAGATATTATTGTGATAACTAAAGATAGACTAAATGACAATGTAATAAAAGAGATGTTAAGATATAAGAAAGTGTTATATGATGGCTTAGGTGTATTCAAGAAAACAGATTAAAAGCTGCTTTGTGGATTAGTTGAAATTTCTTAGGTCTTAAACTAGATGAGGTAGAAATAAATTCTAAATCTTATTTGAGTTAAAAGTTAGCTAACCGTCCTTATGAGAAAAACTGAAGAATTCCACAAAAGCATTAGAGTATTTTGAGTGTGTTTGTGGTTATGAGAATGATCGTGATGTTATTGC
>JBBHKV010000039.1:0-10458 GCA_037389275.1 Sulfolobaceae archaeon RB850M | reverse complement strand
ATAACTTTGTCACCTTACTTGGTATTAGCAGGGATACACAACTTCACGTGGATGTTTAAAGACCCCGTAAACGAGAAAGTTTGGGGACCCATCTGTACTACAAGTTTTAACGATTCTCCAAGCTACCTTGCTTGGTACGAATATGCTGACACTTCTCTTTTATTCTCTATTTACGAGCTTGAAAATGGGAACATAACCCTTGCAGAGAAAGTGTTTGAAACTACAATTAACGACTTCTGGAATGGTTACGGATTTCAGGATGAAAGCGTTACAAGTAACGTCTACGCTTCTTATAAGCTAGCCTTGGCTATCATAGCGTGGAAGTACATAGATAAATATGACCAGACGTTTGCGATGGAATATTTGCCTTTAATTCTTAAGATATATAACATTGCTAAACATCTGCAGTCCCCTATTGGAGGTTATTTCAGTAATTACAAGGTAGTGAACGGGACAATAATCCCGTTAGGGAATGTGAACACGGAAACGACTTCACTATTTGTTATAGCATTTACGATACAGTAAGATATAATGAGTTTATTTTTCTTTGCTCAATCGTCTCATCACCTATTAAAACGAGCAAGTGTTTAAGCGATCACGAAATTGCAGAAATGCGAGAAAATCAGAGTAAGCAGATCCGCAGAAGTGGACAGTATGTAAATAGTTTAAAAACAAGTCTGCTAAGGTATTTAATACGAATACGTCGATACCAAATCTTGGTAACTGGTTATTGGAAGCCTCTTAGACTATTTATCTTACTTCATTGTCTAGTAAATATCTTTCAATTGCAGATATACTATTTCTCTGGCTTAAGACTTACCTTGCTTAAGCTCTGAAGGCGATTGTCTACCTTATTTATTAATTCATCTGCTGTATTTGCAAAGCTGTGTAATTATACGCCTAGTTTGAAGAGAGATAGTGGCTTTATAAAGAGCTTGTGTGTGGGATTATTACCCCCACTGTCCAACGCAAATATTATGCTTTTTGTAATTATAGGTAGTGTTAGTAGTAGTAAAGCTGGACTCCACTTCATTAAGCGTAAAAAAAGAGAGTGAGTTTAAAAAGGGATTAAACCACTCCCGACTCCCGACCCCGGTCTGCGTTTTTCCTTCTTTGCATTTCTTCATAAAATATTCGTCCTAATTGTGCTCGTTCTTCTAAGTATTTCTTACGAAAATTGATTAATCGTTGATTCAGTAACTTTATCAATGAGAGATAACACTCCGGTCTTACATGCTCTAAATCTGCACCGCATAGGACAAACGATTTTTTTCCTATTAACTTTTTATCAAAACTAAGCCTTGCCGATTTATATGTCTTGACCGGGTATAACGTTCTGTTATACAGGACAAGAGTGTATTCGTACGGTTTAAAAATGAAATGTCTTCGTTTAGGTTTGAAATCTTTCACCATCCAAAACGGTATCTCTTCTAATTTTTCCATAAAATATAAAATAAAAAAGAGGGTTATATTTATTTATTATATATCTTCATCCTCTAACCAGTCACCCCTAATACCCGGCGTATCCCGTAAAGTCCCTTCCGGTATTTTCACCACGTTGTTATAAACTATTATGTTCGTTGGGAAACCGGCATCCCAATCGTTATTAATATCATTTAAGTAATCGGAAAATGATGCTGCTAAATCCTCTAAATCACTAAACCAGTCTGTGAACACTTTATAATTTACATAATCGGTTATTGTACCACCGTATTCTTCGGCAATTTGTTCAATCTGACCTTGAGTCTGTGGTGACTCATCTGGTGAGGCTAGTAATACATTTATTAATATATGAATATGTTAGTTTGTTCGCCGCCACATCATTTTTCCATTCATAGAACACATTCATTATTTCTGAGCTGAAACCTTAGGCTGAAAAGATATTATTGAATTGAACCTCATAAGCAAATATTCTACCACCGGGGTTCAGATATATTTCACCGCCCTGTTCACTATAGGAATACGCCCACCCGTAAACGTAAACTGTTGTACCTTTAGGATAAACATACATTGCTATCACACCCGGGTCTGTAACGTTAGGTACCAACATTACAAGTTGGTCTGTAGTCTGGTTCACGTAGAAGATATTTCCAGCGAAACCTAAACAACCGTCACCGGCTAAGTAAAATTCGTTGTCCCAATAATTTATTATTAAGTTAGCTACGTTTGCCATAACTGTGTAATTGTACGCGTCACTCCCGCTGAAACCTAGGTCGTAAACTACAGTCCAGTTTTTGACACACGGGTATTCGGTGGAATTAAAATCTCTAACAAAAGTGTGGCGTTAGTACCGTTATATGAGAGACCTATAGCATAATACTCCGTATTACTACCTATTGTCAAACTGGCGGAGCGTGGACAACAATTTCATTTATTTGAAATTTATTCAAAATTGCCTTAAAGCCTTCTTTTGCACCCTAGTTTTATAATAATTTTAATAGAAATTAAAATTGTTATCTAACTTTATTGATGAATCAATCTGTAATGAATTGAAACTAAATTTACACTTTATATAATTTATACTGAATTAACAAAATTGTTGCTCACACTCGGGGATAAAGTGATAAGGAACATCTACATGTGTCCCGGTGTGAGTTCCTATAAGGAGTTCATGAACCGTGTAGTCCTTAATTTTGATTTCTCTTAATCTAGGCTGTGGATCCCCAGGGTAAAAGGGCATCTCATTTTCTATGGGTACTGATAGGTCTATTATCATAAATATAATTCTTATTAATTCACTTATAAAAAGCTGAAAGCCGAGGAAAAATTAAGGTTGAGGTCTCCCTTCTATATCTATGACGTAGTTTCCCTTCCTTCCCCTTATGAAGAACATCTGATTGCTGGTGGTATTAACCTCTATCTGATATCCGCTTTGCATTAAAGCACTTAGAAGCTGTTGATACTCTGGCAAAGTACCTTGCATAAAATTTGGCTGAAATGTCGGCTGAGGGCGTTGTACTTGCTGAGGATAACCAGGTTGTTGAGGAGTTGGTTGTGGCATACCTTGTGACATCGGGGGTCTTGGTGGCTGGAACTGAGGTTGACCTAAAGGTGGCTGGGGCACAAATTGCTGAGGCATTGTTACTCCTTGTGATGAAGTTATTAGAGGCTCTGCAATATTCATTAGCTCCCACTCCAACCTTCCGTGTGTTATTAACCTTACGGTACCCCAGTCGTTAAATAGTTCCACTTCTCCGTGTTCTTCCCCTTTCTTTACAAATAACTTAAATCCATTATCCCTAGGCTCGTCTCTGTGTATTTCGAAACCGTTATTTGTGAGCTCGCTTACCAACTTATCATGAACGAAGTTAACGTCTAAATTATTTATTTGGAAAGTCTTCTCCATACTTTGAAATCCATACACTCTTTTATAAAATTACTCCAATCTCTTCAGGGATTTGAGCCATTATTGGGAATAAGGGAATTATATAACTAAAATCTTCTATTAAATATTTCATATGTCATAGACTATAATCTCTTATATAAAGATATTTTGAGCAGTATTGTACATCTTCTCCAGATGAAGTATGACCAAATCCATTATTATTGTCACAAATTATTAGGGTGAGGGTTAGAGTTGCATCTCCTAAACATCTTTTTCAACTTCTTGTTACTGCTTGAACTTCAGTCTTAACTATTTCGTCTACATATTTAACATACCTTCTCAAGAATGCAAGTAATACCAAAACCACGGGAATTAAAAGACCAAACATATCCTTTATTCCCACGAGGTCTGCTATATAACCCGCAACGGAAGGAACTATTATACCTATGACCATCATTACCGCAAAGAAGGAACTGTTTGCGGCATTTCTCTCCTCAGGCTTAAATGTCCTGCTGATCGAAATCACGGAGAGTGGATAAGTCAACCCGTGCGGAAATCCTAGAATCAAGAGGGCTAAAGCGAACTCAAAGAGATTCATTGAGGTAAGTATCATAATGAGTCCTATGACCGTCATGGAGATTGCAGCGTAAACGTGATGAGAAACACTTTGTGGAGGTCTTACAGAGAGGTAAATCCTAGCCAATAATGACGTAGTGAAGAATAAAGAGAAGAGAGCTGTTACAGCTGAATAATTGACGTGAAGGTCTGTAACAGCGTATATACCACCAAACGCCAGTATTGCAGAGAAAGGTATATTATAAGTAAGTATATTTATCACTGCCGTTTTGAACCCTGGATTACTTAATACATTCACCTTTACGTTTTTCCTTTCTTCTTGAGGAAACTTTACGAAAAGTGATAGGATAGCTGCTGCTATCGCCATAGGTTCGAAAAACACAAAAACGTCCCTCAGCGTGAACTTCGTGAGTATCACAGATTCTAATGCAGGGCCAGCTACCAGACTTATGCTAAGGGCCAAAGTGTAGATCGAGAGTAATCTTTCTCTAGCTTTTCTGTCCTCCAATAGCCCAGCATAAGTAATAACGCTTGGCATTATTGCACCTAACGATAACCTGGCTAAGGCGCTGATTACCCAAATCGTGATAGGCGTGGAGAAGTAAAATAGAGGTAGAACTAATGCATATAGCACTGAGGATGTAATAAAGAACTTCCTTCTCTCTAAGGTCTTAAGCTTGGAATTCACGAGCCCACTGGTTATGAAAGTACCTAAGGACAAGACAGCACTGATTATACCTACTTCACTTTGTGTGAAGTGAAAGTCATACTTAACCAGAAGTGGTATAGTAGTAGAGATCATATTGTTGGAAGCCCTAATTGCAAATGTCATTGAGACGATTACTAGAAGCATCTGAAGGTAAACTTTCTTGTCCACGATGTCATAATTCGTTTCCGAACCTTCTTAATCTATCCTCGAGGAAACTTTAAATAGTTCGTTCACTAACAAACTATTATGAAAGTACTAGCTGCTCCGGGACCCGTATCATATCCCGTAATAGTATACAATAAGGGAATAGAATTGTCTTTTGCTAAAGAAGGTACAGCTGACATAGTGTTAGATTCGACTGTGTCCCTAGCTAAAAGAGGACTTAAGATACACTACGTTACAGTAAAAGGACTAATGACAGTATATCCGACAGTGGGGAAGAAGATCGGTGTACCTAAGATGCTCACGGCTGCTAATGTTCTGACTAAAGCGTTGGTTGAAATTAAGAAATTAAACGCTGAGGTCATAGGTATTGACGACATACAGAAGATAATGGAGTCTCTCAAGAAAGGTGAAATAGATAGTGCTGTAGTCCCTTCGGGAGTAGCTAAAGGGATCACATTTGAAGAGCTTCTGGGAATTCCGGGAAGTTGCGGAGCTCACGTAAAGCCCGAGTTTAGAGACCAGTTCATCTCCCTCTATAATGAAGGAATAGACATGTTTAAGCAAGACCCTGAGGGATTTGCCACAAAAGTAGTTACTACACTGGGAGGAAGGGTAAGCAAAGAGTTCGTTATTAACGTAATGAAGAACTCGACCTTCAATATCGAGGAATTACCTAATGACGAAGAGTTCGTTAAGTTAGTTAGAAAATATATAAGCTAAGCAAGTTTGTGTGATTTTTGCAATTTATTTACTCTTAACATATTTAAACCCATTATGTTTAAATATTTACGCAAAGAATGTTTGTTTAGATATGAGTGAGAAAAAAATTTAATTTTAGTAAAAAATACATAATTTTCATAATTATTGTCATTATAGTTTTTAATTGCATTATTTGAACTAGGCTATTCGTTAGCTAATTCGCATACACGTTCTTCAAATGAAAATATCCCTTCAGGTTCTATGACTAAAGTCATAAAATTCAGTGTTTATTTAGACGGAATTAATTTCATAGATTGTTACTATCCTAACAATTTACCGGCACCAAACTCTTCCATGTTTAACTCAAACTTTCTAATGTTCGGATACACCTATAACCGCGAGCCAATAATTAACGCAAATTTAAACGCATCCTGGTTTTTACCCTTACCCTTCAATTACGAGCCTAACCTGACCTTATGGACTCATAATGTAAATTCATTAGGAAAAGGCTGGGCTTCCGCCTACAGACAGACTGTAGGATGCGCCGTAGGTCCTTCGGAAGCTAACGGTATAGTATACGTCGCGTCGAATTCTGGACCCGTGTATGCAACTAACGTGTATAATGGTAAGATAATATTCAAACTCCTTTTACCAAGTACGTTATCCATGTGGATGCCGTTAATTTACCACGGAATCTTGTACTTAGGGTTGGGAGGAGCAATGTTCGATTACCAACAAGGTTTACTTAACGCTTATGGCGGAGGACATAGAGGACAGTACACCGGACTGTCTGGTTTATTGGCTGTGAACGCAACCACCGGAAGACCGCTCTGGCTCATTCTTACTAAGTCGCAAGCCATGCCCACCGGGATTGTAGTAAATAATACATTGGTTTTTGACGACGGAGACGGGAATATATATGGTGTTAACCCCTACAATGGTAAAATATTGTGGAAGTTCTCTTACGACGGGAGCGGGAATATGGCTTCTCTAGATTACTATAAAGGTATAGTAATAGCCGGTTTCTCTCAATCTTATCCCGTAAACACGTCAGCTCTAGTTGGGGTTTATATAAGAAACGGAAGCTTAGCATGGATTATTAAATTACCTTTTGCTGTGACGTCTAGTGTAGGTGATGCAGTTCCAGCAGTATATAATGGGTACCTCGTAGACGGTTTTTTAGGCTATGCTACCGGACACGAACCCTACTTATCTAATATAAATGCTAGGGAGGTATTACTAATTGCAAACGCCACCACTGGTAAGATCTTAGTTTCAGAGAATGTAACCGATAAAACTACTCATCCGAGCGACACTAATAACGGATATAACCCTATAGTGGTCAATGGAACTATTTACTTACCTACTATAGCAGGTACTGTAGAGGCGTTTAATCTACAAGGAAAGCTCTTATGGACTTCACCCGTAATATCATCCACTGTAATACAAAGTGCACCAATATTCTATAACGGTTATCTCATAGTTACTACCGGTCCTAATATTGCCGTACTCAATTCCAGTAACGGTGAGTTAGTCAACATATACCACACGCCGTTTATCATAAGACAGCAACCTATAATGGTAGGACAAACCCTGATAGAAACAACTTCCACTAACTGGGTGTTTGCAGTACCGGTCTATAGCACCATTCATGGATCTGAGGTTCCTCCACTTAACGTAAGTAACTCCAGTACTGTTTGTATGTTCTTTTCATAGAGACATTCGAAACCTTAATTCATTCTTTTTATCGTCTCTTGATTTAACTTATATTTGTCCTCTTTACCTCACGAGCTGAAGTTTATATTCACCAATAGAGACTCGCTACAACTTCTAAGGATTTTTAAACTAAAAAGTTTGAGAATCTTTGAGGAAAAAAAGGATAACTATTGTGGGTTTTCCACGTTAAACCACATATCCTCAAAGGAGCTTTCTTCGAGGCTTTTCTGTTTAGTTTCAGGCACTACTACCAGTGTCACTATCGCAGCTATTATTCCTAAGGCTCCTCCCACTCCTACAGCAACGGGAAGACCGAAGTTGAAGAAGAGGAATGGGAATATTGCGGAGTTAACTAGGGCGCCCATTCTATCGATTGCAACAACTATACCTGATGCTATTCCTCTTATTTTGGTAGGCGTAAGTTCTACATTAAAGACACCTGCTGCACTTACGTTAGCCGGACCTACGTTGTGCCAGAAATGATACCCTCCAAGGAGTAGCATTCCCACTATTGGAGTGATAGGGTTTGAAAGCGTTAATTGCGGTTTAACTACCGCGAAAAGAACTAACGATATAGCCATTCCAGCGAATCCAACAGCTTCCAAGGGTTTCCTACCCCACCTATCTATCAGAAGGAGAGATACAGCACCTCCGGGTATTGACGCAGCTAGTGTTAGGACAAGGCTGAAGATAGCTGTGTTTTTAATACCTATTGACTCTCCCACAAGAGCTGGTTCAAAGACACCTCCAGGGTTCACCATATGGTCTAGGAACCATAGTATCCCTGCTATTGCTATGTATTTAGCGTATTTTCTTAGGTAAAAAAGCACCGGTGTCTTGTCCACTGCGTTAGCAGCCACAGTCAAATCGTTATTAGTCACTTGTTTAACAACCTTTTGGTACGTCTTCATGTCCCCCTTAATTCTTACTAGGTATCTAGGGGACTCAGGTACCTTTCGTCTAAGGTATATAACCGATCCCGGAATAATAGCTCCTAAACCTAACACCAATCTCCATAATAGATCACCGTGAATCCCTATTAGAGGAAGCCCCAGAAGAGTAGCTGCACTGGCGATGCTCCCCAGAGGACCCGTTACACCTACTGCAAATGCCAGTAATTTACCCCTATCCTTTTTGTTGGCAAACTCTCCCAATACTATAGGAGACATAACGAAGTCTCCTCCTATTCCCAATCCGAACAACATCTGTGTGAGTATAAGCTCATATACGTTCTGCGTAAAGGCACCGAGGAGTGAACCTAAAGAGAGCAGCAAAGCTTCATAACCGTAAACTGCTCTTCTTCCCTTGAAATTAGCGGTAACGCCGAAGAGAATCGCACCTACAATAGCGGTCCAAAACGACGCAGTGCCTAAAAGAACGTATAGTGGCGATCCTGCTACAAGTCCAAACTCTTTTTTAAGTTCCGGAAGTGCTACTGCTATGAAGGTAGTATTATAACTTATTGTAAACATCCCCAGAGTTGTTATTAAAAGGCTCTTTGCATGGTAAACATTGAAATTAGAATCATCTAGGGGCTTGAAAATATCTCTTAGCTTCATAGGAATCAAGATGTAATAAAATGTCTAAAATAAAAATTTTCTCGATGTATTAAACATATTGATATATATAACTATATATTGATATATATAATTTCCATGCACCAAAGGCGGGCTCTGGGGCATACCATTTTACTAGGATAAATATCCAAGATCCATTCCACGCAGCCTTAACTAGTATGTAGTGAGTTAAACCGGATGTCGGTGCATTCGGTATATTAGCTGTTAAGGACAAGTTTACCCATTGGATCTCGCTCCAGAAAGGTGCAGCTCCAGGGTTATTTATATCACCGCTTCCAGTTACCTTATATACCATGATCTGAGGTGTGGTCTGTGCTATGGGAGTTGTTATATTAAACACTGAGAGTATTAATGAAAGTGCGACTACTAATGGGATTAGTAGGAGAATTCCTCTCCTTCTACTTAGGGACATAAACCATCAATAAAAAAGACTTGAGGGTAAAAAGCGTTGGACTGATGATATTATTTTCTACGAACTAGGGCTAGAGCTATTGCGACTATTGCAATTATTATACCTATGATCGATATTATTTGTAATGTAGAGACTTTACCAGATAAGTTAGAGTTAACTTTATACTTATGGGCCCTTACGGACCTTTGTTGACACTTGTACCTCTAGAGTCTATATCATACAACCCACAAAACAATTTAATAATTACTACATATAGTAGTGGCAATACTTGGTATGCAACTTTCAGCACGGAGGGACAAAGCGAAAGTTTCCCAGGTTTTCCAATATACCCTGGTGGTGTTATTACCAATGCTGAAGCTGATGGTTATGATTTTTTCTTCTCATGAAAAAGTTAAAAGTGTTCAGCATAGTTCTAACTGTTGTTTCAGCAATATTTTTAGGGTATTCTTTATATCTTCATCGGAGTTACGCTAAAGTGAATGATAAAGCAATAGCTATCTGCAACATGTATACTGAGTTGGATCCTACATATACGAAGTATTTTTCTTCCCCCATCCCGTCCTCACCTTGGTACATTCAAGTAGCCCCGGACTTAATTCTTCTAGCGGGGATTACAAGCGTCATTCTTGCTTTTTACCTATCCCCTGAGCTTAGAAACGGTTTCAAGACCTTAATCAACAAGTACCTTAAATAGCCCCTTTTTAAAGCCACTATCTCTTTTTCCGGCAAATGAGGTGGAAGCACTACCTAATCTACAGCATAAGACTGATAGAAATAATATCTCTGGTTTTAGCCCCGTTGTTGGTGATACATCCGTTTGATGCGTATTATGCAAAGTATGGGGGTGGTGGGGGAGGAGGTTGTTACCAATTTATAGGTATTGAATTCGCCAGTTCAGTGTGGTGATAGTGTCGTCATTAGAGTATAAATTTATTAAACGTTGATTCTACATATAAAGAATTAACAGTAAATTCGAATATTATATAAAGTCTAAAAATTATAGAAATATAAATAAGCAAGTGACGACACTATCAGTGTGGTCAACAATTTTGTTAATTTAATATAATTTTATTCAACAATCTTTTCTCGTTCTGTAAGAACTTGTTTTCGCGTAATACTATTTAAGGGTGAGCACGGGGTTTTTATCTTGGTGAGTACATGGGAACCAAGTGGAAAGTTCCCGTGCTCACCCAAATTATATTATTGTTATTTGAGTATATTAATGTTAAGCCAAGGTTTTACACTAGAGAGCAGGTGGCGCAAGCGTTGGCAGAATACT
>JBBHKV010000038.1:0-4174 GCA_037389275.1 Sulfolobaceae archaeon RB850M | reverse complement strand
AGCTACAGTATGACATAGTTTTTCCTCATATTTATAATATCTTGTCAGCAATTAGTCTTTTAATTCTCTTCTGTCTTATCTTTAAGATAGTTATCTATAACAAGATTTTAATTACTATCATGAAAATCTTATGCATTAATATTAATTAAAAACTTATATATTATGTATTCGATTTAGTATTGCTCATAGGGACTCTAATAGGTGATATCGTCTTTTTGTTTAATTTAAAATTTTTATAGAGAAAAATCTTACTATCTGAATAAATCTATTATTTCTGTTTAATCTCTTAAATATCTTAATAATTATATATTATTACACTTAATCTTTTTTATTTAAAACTTTCATCTTTATAGCTTCAATTAACGACCTAAATTCTGGGTAACCAAATGGCTCTTTTCCTACGTAATTAAGAAATATGTCGTCCCAGTTAATGCTTATTTTCTCTAGCTCTTTCCTCTTTAATTTCACGTAATCCAGTTCCGTAAATACAGATAACACACCTTTAAGTTTAGCCGTTCTATTAGGTGGTAAAAAAGATTGAAATAGCCTTATGATGAATATAGGAAGAAAGTTTGTAATTATTTTCTTCTTGCTATAGTATGTTAACAATAGAATTAATTGGTTCCTCATTAAAAGGTAACTCGTAAAAGGAGATGGTAATTTTTTAAAAGTACCGTGAGCTTCGTGGTAGACCCTTGATTTAGGGACCATTAATACTCTATACCCGGCCCGATAAAGCCTCCACGACAGTTCAGCGTCCTCCCAGTAGAAAAAATAATGTTCATCAAAACCTCCTACTTTCTCTAATACGTCCCGCCTGGTAAGGGCGGCTGCAGTAGAAAACCAAGGTATCTCCCTCGGTTCGTCACCGTACGGCCATTCAGTATAGACGCTCTGTACTGCAGCTATTTTATCATCTGAGCTAATAACCTCTACCAAAGAGTCTAACCAGTCTTTAGGCACCATTACGTCATTATCTAAAAATGCCATAAACTTAGTCTTAAACTTCTTTATAGCAACGTTTCTAGCGTAGGCAGGTCCGTAGTTTTTGTCCAATTGAATGACTTCAACTCCTTTCTTCTTTAAGTACTCAACACTACCGTCTTTTGACCCATTATCAACAACTACTACCTTTGATGGGTATTGGGTTTGTAAGACACTGTCCAAATACTTCTTAAGCAGTTCTATACCATTATAGTTTACCACAATTATAGGTATTTCCTCAACCACGACTAAAAATCGTAAAAGAAGAATTAAAGCATTTATGGATAAAAAGGACACTATGAATAAAACTATAAGAAAGAAAAATCTATCAGATCTTTTTGGTTAAGTTTTTCAAATATTCGACATATCCGTTAAAATTACCTAAATCATAAACTTCTTTTACTTCTACAGCACTAAATTCAACTCCCTCATTTAATAGAAGTTTAATACCATAAGTCAACTGAAGTTCGCCTTCATAACTGACTTTCTCCAGTGCTGAGAAAATTCTCTCATCAAAGTGATAGTAAGGTACAATTATCAAGTTAGACTTAGGTACCTTTGGTTTCTCTTCAACATCTATTACTTTACCGTCTTTAACTACTACAACGCCATAGGGCCTTGGATCATTAACAACGGTAACTAGAAAAGAGTTTACACGTAACTTGGACAAGTCCAAATCTCCTACTAATGTGTCAGGAGCAACTACTAAAAAATCACCGTTAACATAAGGCTTAGCTACTAGTACTGCATGACCAAATCCTTTTTGCTCAAACTGATTAACAAAAGCAATATTACTCTGCTCAAGAAGCTGATAAAATCCCTTTAAACTCTCCGCTTGTTTTACTTTCCCTACTGATTCCAAATAATCGACGAAATTGTAGTCTGGAGTAAAGTAGTCTTCTATCACTCTTTTGCTCCTACTTACTACAAAGACGAAATCCCTTATTCCTTGGGAAAATAATTGTTCAAAGATGACTTGTATTATTGGCTTTATCTCTCCATTAGAAATAATTGGTAACATCTCCTTAGGGATCTCCTTAGTAAACGGTAGCATTCTTGTGCCTAGACCCGCAGCTGTGATAACTGCTATCACTTCACTCGCCTAGGCCTACAGCTTTGAACTTTTCCTTCTCCATTTTGGAAGGGTCTAGGATCCTTCTACCGTCGATCACGAACTTACCTCTCAACCTCTCCTCCAAGCCCTTAAATTCATCCCATTCAGTGGCAATTATGACTACGTCAGCTATTCTTATGCACTCGTCAAGTCCTACCATTTTAGCTTCATTAGTTATAGCCTTAGGGTCATAAGCTACCACTTTATATCCCTCGGACTTTAGAGTCTTGATGAGTTTTAACGCTACACTCTCCCTTGTATCATCAGTGTTAGGTTTAAAGGCTACTCCTAACACGCAAACGTTGCCCTCCTTAATAAAGCCTTTAAGCATTGAAACTACTCTTTTTATTCTCTCATTATTTACCTTGATTGCAGCTTCGACTATCTTTAACTCCTCTCCTAAATCTCTCGCAAAAGATACTATTGCTTGCGTATCCTTAGGGAGACAAGATCCCCCCCAACCTATACCAGCATTTAAGAAATAAGGGGAGATTCTCTTATCCATACCAATAGCTTTTGCTATAACTGTAACGTCACAGTCCTTTAATTTTTCACACACGTTAGCTATTTCATTTATGAACGATATCTTAACAGCCAAAAAAGAGTTAGCCGCGTACTTTATCATCTCAGCTTCCTCCCATGTTGCCCTTATTACTGGGGCGTTAGTAAATTTCCATAAGTTCTCCACCAGGTCACCAGCTTCTTTGTTTTCACTACCTATCACAATTCTGTCAGGATTTTTGGTATCAAGTATGGCACTACCTTCCCTTAAGAACTCTGGGTTTGAAACTACGTCGTTTTTCACAATCTCTTTAACTTTCCTAGCAGTGCCCGGTACGACAGTACTTTTTATCACTACTATAGTATCATTCCTCTTTAATACATCTCTCAACCTTTTAGCAACATCAAACACGTAACCCAGATATATTTTACCGTCTATTGTTGGAGTAGAAACTGTTATGAAAACGAGGTCTGTATTGAAAAGTAAGCCGTAATCTGTAGTAAAAGTAAAGTTATGAAAGTACCTCTCTAACATCTCTTGCAGTCCAGGCTCATAAATAGGAGACCTTTTGCACTCTAATCCTTTCACTTTATTTTGATCTATGTCTACGCCGATAATTTTATGTCCCTGTTCAGCTAATACTACTCCAGTAGCTAATCCTACTACTCCTAATCCTACTATACCTATCTTCATGTTCTCACCTTAAACCATTCTATGGTTCTCTTAAGTCCTTCCTCTAAGTTGACTTTAGGTTCCCATCCTAGGATTTTTTTAGCTTTAGTTATGTCAGCTGCTCTCCTAGGAGGGTCATCTGCTCTAGGCGGTAAAAATTTGATTTTAGAGTTTGAATTCGTAAGTCGTATTATCATTTTCGCCAAATCAATGATCTTAACCTCTTTATCTGATCCCACGTTAAACACTTCTCCTTTTAGCCCTTGTGTGAATAGCATTTTCTTAGTTGCTTCAGTCCAATCGCTAACATAAAGAAAAGCTCTAGTCTGGTTACCATCGCCGAAGATAGTTATATCTTCTCCTTTTAGTGCCTGATAAATGAACCTCGATACTACCCTGCCATAAGAACCGTCTTCTCTGAGCCTAGGCCCGTAAACGTTAAACGGCCTCTGGATTCTCACGTCTAACCCGTATTCCCTAAAGTATGACATAATTAAGGCTTCGGAAAATCTCTTGCTCTCGTCATAACAGCTTCTAACTCCTATAGGGTTTACTTTGCCCCAGTAGTCCTCAGGGGTAGGGATTATTTCTGCATGACCGTAAATTTCAGAAGATGAAGAATAAAGAAATATAGCATCACTTTTCCTAGCTATTTCTAAAGCGTTATAAGTACCGAGTGAGTTTGATAATGCAGTTTCTACTGGGTGTTGCATATAGTCTTCTGGAGAAGGTCTTGCTGCTAAGTGTATAACAAAGTCGAACTTCTCATTTGTTTTAAAAGTTTCTACTCTGTCTTTTATCAGTTTTACATTAGGCGGTAGTTCTAGATACTTCACCGTAGACAGGTCGTCCACCACTGTTATATCCCCTTCTAACGACTCAACCAAATGAGAACCTAAGAA
>JBBHKV010000037.1:0-4065 GCA_037389275.1 Sulfolobaceae archaeon RB850M | reverse complement strand
AGTGGAGCCATGAATCACCTTACTTTTTCCAGTGATTTCTGAATATTGCTTTTTCTTCACAAAGGACATTACACTACTAACGTAGTTTCTTCGTATGCTAGATTTAACGTTTCCGGAGGGTCAGTAGAAAAAGTTTTTGTAGAAAGTGGTACAAATATACAACGTAGGCTGGTATCCGTGTCAGAAGGGCTTTCAGCCTTTTTTGAGGAATATTACGGGTCTCTACATGGAGTTAAGGACAGAAATTTCCCTTTACATTACCTAGAGCCGGACAGCGTTAATCTTACGCGAACAGTAGTAATGTATTGCGTCCTCAAAGTCCAGATTGTTCCTTTTAATGGTTTCGTATACCTCTTTTAGTTCGTAAGGTTCTAGGTGTACGAACTTAACGTTTAGACCCTCAAATACTTCAGATATTTTTCTCATAATTTCCTTTTCATCTTCTTTCGTTAAATACTTGAGGACTACGATAAGCTGAAAGAACGTGATTTCTGAAGTGTAGATCTCATTAGTATGTTCTATCCAGTATTCTGCCCTATCACCGAATTCTGGGTCATCGATTAGGTAGTATACGAACACGTTTACGTCAAAATATCTTTTAACCTTTTTTACTCCTCTCTTCTAAAGCCTCTTTTAATATTTCGTCTATATCCTTTGGCTTTAGACTAGCTTTGAATAATCCCCTATAATTCTTTTTTATATAAGGTAAGAGTTCTATTTTACCGTCTTCAACAATGAGTTTTACTTTATTAGTGATATTTAACTCTTCCCTTACTTCCTTGGGGATTACTATTCTCCCTTTCTGGTCAACGCTAAGTAAATATTCTTTTTTCATAAATTCCACTATTATTCCCACATATAAAAAGTCAATGTAGTTAGTAGTGAGTAAGTTGTTAGTTTAATATTTATTCAGATAAACAAGAAGAACACTTTGACTTAACGTGAAGTAGTGCAAAAGTTATATTAATGATTTTTAAAAAATAAGGAATGTTTATCTGATTTCATGATATTGCCTTTTGTTATAGATAAGGCTATATTTGCCTCTAGGTTAGAAAACAAATAAGGACTTAAACCTAAAGGGGAGAATTGGAGAATAGATCTGTTTATTTCAGCTTTTGCATATACTCAACGGTGTTATATCCTAACTAAGGATGAGGATTTTACCAAAATTGCGAGAAATTGGACGAGGTAGAATATTACGTATGTAGAAGTTAAAGTGCCATAATTATGTTATAAATTTGCTGTATTATATTAGGAATTCTTCATCTAGAATAGGAAATTATGGTAAAGGCTTAAAGTAACTAGAACTGATATTGAAATTTTCTAACATAATGACTACACCATGAAATAAATTGAAGTATTAGTAAAGGTTATAGGTTACTTTTCTTTCTTATTTATACATGGTAGTTAAGGAAATTATTCACAAGCATTTAAGTTATACTTCTATTCCAGAGTTCTTCGACGGTGAATATTGGCCGTCCCAGATATGGAATTGTTTAAGAAAGCAGTACTATTCCAGAATTTCTCCTATTCCCATGTCCTTAGAAAGTAAGAAGTTTACAACACTGGGAACTATAATTCATGAATTTATAGCGGAAACACTCAAGAAAGAGGAATCCGTAAGGGTTGAGTCTGAAGTACCCATAAGGATACCTCATCCAAATAGGCACGATATAGTAATTTCTGGTAGAGCTGACGATATTATAATAGTGACAGTTGGAAAGTCGAGATATGTTGTCGAGGTCAAAACTATTGATGATTTAGAGAGTAAGAGGTCTTATCTACCTAGAAAGGAGCATATAGCCCAGCTTAACGTATATTTAAGGGCCTATCCTAACTCTAAGGGAATTATCCTTTATGTGGATAGGGGAAGTTTTGAAATGGAGGAGTTTGAAATTTCCTTTAACCCAGATCTCTTTAACGAGACAATTAAGAGGGTTGAAATGCTTCACGATTACATCATAAAAAGGGAATTGCCACCACCAGAGGCTAAGGAGAATCAGGATATGAAATGGCAATGTGATTTTTGTGAATATAGGGCTAAATGTGAGAAGCAAATAAGCAGTAACAATACTAATAATAATAAGAAGTAGATTCCAATATATTTACTATCAAGATTATAAGATATTAATTACTATTTTTTATTAATAAATTAATTTGAGATATAGAAATAATTATAATTATATTATTGTTATTTAGTAGTAAAAATTTAGCTACAAATTTTAGGTTAATAAGTACTTTGTGTTTCCCTTCAAATTTTTATCAAGGTCGACATTAAACTCACTTTTAATCTATATTTGATTTTAAATTTAAGAAGGTTTATAAAGTTAATATTTGATAAAAATCAAGAATTACATAAAGCGGAGTTTCTGCTGAATTTTAAATTAATCCTAATTCTTTTGCCAAATCTTCTAACCTCTTTGCTTCCCTTTTCATTTCCTTTATAAAAAGTGATGAAGGTTTTTCCCATTCTTCTGGAGTAAAGGCAAAGAGTTCTATACGTGCTCTTAAGTGCTTTCCCAACTTCTCAAGCCTATCAATGTATCTTAAGCCTTTAAAATCTGGAGATATTATCACTAAATCTATGTCACTGATCTCTAAGTAATCTCCTCTAGCTCTAGAGCCTACAACATATACATCCTTAACACTAATTTCCTTTTTTACATCATTTATGAACTCTATTGCTTTTCTCACCAATTCAATCTGGCTCTTTAACGCAGATTTCGCTTTACCCATTCTATCACCTTCTCTGTCTTCTTAACTAATTCCTCGGCATCCTCTTTAGTATAAAGTGAATATGGTATGGTATTTACTGCATAAGGATATCTAGAGATTGTATAATGTAAAGTAAGTTTATTTACTTCATTTCTAATCTCATCTACAGGTAATCCAATCTCCTCCTTTTTTATTATGTCTAACAACTCGTTTAAATCGTGACTTCGTTCAATCTTTCCCTTATCTATTAATAATGCCTTTAAAGCCTTCTCAGCAGCTTGTTCAGCCCAAAATGCTGAAGCATAGTAATGACCAGTTGCGATAGTATCCTTAGCTGTTGCCAAATCTTCTAAAGCTTGTTTGAACCACTTTCCTGCTTCTTCCCTCATCAGTAGAATAGTATTTAAACTTTTTAATATGATTATCCTAACTAAAAGTAGTGGTAAAGGAAATAGATGAGCATTTCTAATGAGAAGATTAACATGCGGAAGATAAGCTAGTAAAGGAAGAACCTAATATTCCTAGAAGTCTCTATGGTATTTCCAACCTTATTATAAACTTCAACACCTCATCCTTAGGCAAATTCAGAGTCCTAGCAAATAACCTTCTCTTTCCTTCTCCCTAGATATACAAATAATCTGAACTTGACCTGCTCGTCCTTCCTATTATAGTAATTTATTTCTCTTAAGTATCAAGATTAACTTCTTCGCTTTTCACGATCATGTTATATCGGAGTTTTTTACTTAGAGAGAAAATCCTAAAATATACAGAAACTTTTTGAATAGTTATCTATAGACTTTAATATATATTCATTCAATTATTTGCACTTACAACACTCTCAAGAGATACAGTGTGGAGATAGTGTCGTCGTTAAGCTACAAATTCTGGGATTAACCTTCTCTCCCATAAGACTAGGGCTATGGAGTACATCATGGTGCGAATGCTCCTATTTACTGCCTTCGTTGCTCTCTTGAATTAGCCTATCCCTTAATGAGGAATGAAAGGACTCGTTCGGGTTAACCGGCGAGACAACCGTGTGGTCTTTCAACCAGACAAGTTATAATCATCGCTCACCCCCTCGTCGGGTAAATACTTTTTGACCTCAAGGAAAGTTCTCTCACCCCTATCCCCCAAAATGAGGTAAACTCCCAGCTTCGTGCACACGTAACAAGTGAAAACCCACTTGTAAAAAGCCCTAGCATTCTTGTACAAGTAAGTCCACATCTCATCAACAACCTTACCCTTGACCAGCTCCTTAGCCCTACCCCACAACTCAACCAACTTCTCATACTTTTTCCCACCATAACGCTTAATCCAAGTGAAAACAGTACCAAGAGGTACGTTAAGCAC
>JBBHKV010000036.1:0-10057 GCA_037389275.1 Sulfolobaceae archaeon RB850M | reverse complement strand
GTTTTAATGAAGGAAGAGGATGCAATATGGATTTATATAGATTTGAGGAAATATGAGGGGAAGTCGTCGCCAATAGCTTTCGATAAACCGTGAAGTTTATATACTTTGTATGTAAGTTTAACTATAATGCTTAAACCTAAGGAAGTGTGCCAACGCTTAGGAATATCATATCGCACACTACAGAGCTATGTTAAGAAGGGATACATAAAACCAGTAATATTACAAAGCGGGAAATGGAGGTTTAAAGAAGAGGACGTAGAAAGACTCATGGGAATTGTTAGAAAGAGGAAAGTAGTATTATACGCTAGGGTATCACCAAATACACAAAAAGACGACTTAATAAACCAAGTAAAATACTTGGAGGAGAACGTTAAGGACTACGACCAAGTGATAACAGACGTCGGATCTTCATTAAACATGAAGAGGAAAGGATTCCTCAAGCTATTGAGAATGATTCTGAATAACGAAGTGTCAAAAATAGTTATAGCCTACCCGGACAGACTAGTGAGGTTCGGTTTCGAGATACTTGAGGAAATATGCAAAGCACACAACTGTGAGCTCGTGGTATTAAATAAGGAGGACAAAACACCGGAGCAGGAACTAATCGAAGATTTGATCTCTATACTGGTATCATTTAGCGAGAAATTGCAAGGAATGAGGAGTCATGAGAAGGTGAAGAAATTTGTCGAAGAGCTTAAGGCTTAAATCGTTCCAACCGGAGGAGGAATACGTCTACCTAACTTACTCCATAAAGAACGATAAGAAGGAGGAGAGCAAGATATTACTGAAGAACTATAAACACCTACTACAGAAGGCTTTAGACTGGTTATGGGAGAGGACTAAGATAAAGAGGAAGGAGGTCAAGAAGGGCAAGAAAATTTTCGCTAAGGTTAAAATAACCCTGCCTAAGAAGAAGGAGGTTTACAAGACGTTAAGGGATGAGCTTGAAAAGATTAACAATCTAGCTTCCCATTATGTTGACAGGGCAATAAGCGATGCTTACTCAATATTAAAGGGGTGGAAGAGGAGGGCTGAAAAAGGACAAGCGTCATTGAGGAAACCTAAATTGAAGAAGGTTTACGTTAGGGTTAAGTCTACTCTTAGGAAAGTTGAGGGCGAAGAAGTTAGGATTACTGTAAGGCCGTATGAGTATTTAACCTTCTCTTGGTCTCACACTTGGTTTTCAAGGAGGTTTGAAGGACTTGAGTTGGGTGAGCCCATAATTAAGGAGGACAAAGTCCACCTACCATTCCGTTATAAGTTACCTTGGTTTACACCCCTAGATTTCCTAGCAATTGATAGTAACTTGTACACATTAGACGCTTATGATGGGGAGAAGTTCGTTACATTTTCCTTGAAGGAGTTGTATAGTTTGAAGTACGGTATGGAGTTGAAGAGGAGTAAAATACAATCTTTTGCTTCAAAGCACGGTAAGAAAGGGAAGGAGTTGATGGAGAAGTATTCTCATAGGGAGAGGAACCGCGTGCTAGATTACGTTCACAAGTTTGTGAACAAGTTGCTGGAGATGTATCCTCTCACTGTGTTTGCTGTTGAGAAGTTGAATAAGCAGTCAATGTTCCAAGACGCTGATGATAAGCTGTCTAAGAAGGTTTCAAGGACTGTGTGGGGGACAATTCACCGTGTGCTTAAATATAAGGCTCCTTTATACGGTTCTTTCGTTAAGGAGGTGAGCCCGCACCTCACTTCCAAGTCCTGCCCCAGATGTGGATGGGTTTCCCGAAAGGTCGGCAGGACTTTTCATTGTGAGAGGTGTGGGTTCACTCTGGATAGGCAATTGAACGCATCATTGAATATTTACCTCAAGATGTGCGGGTTTCCCCACCTCTTTTTTACTCCCACTGGGAGTAGGTGGGTTGGGGTTATCCCGCTAAAGGGGCGGAGGGGTATGAACGGGGCAATGCCCCGTGACTCTGGTGAAGCCCAACGGCTGAGGATTGGATACAAATTCATGAAAATTCAATGAAGCCCAACCCCTTATTTGAACTATAAAGACTTAGTGCAAGAGCTCGAGAGGGTTCTGAATTCGTTCCCAGAAAGACTGAAAAACTTGTTTAAAGGGGTTAAAGGTGTTAGTATTTCTGGTATAGAACTAAGGCTCGGTTGGAGTAAAGAGAATAAGGTTGATATGAGTAACTTGTTTGAGAGGTTGTCAGAGATAAGTGAAAAAGAGGGTAAGAGGGTGGTTATAGTATTTGATGAGTCGCAAGAGTTGAGGAAGTTACGTGGTTATAATTTGCTCTATCCTCTTGCTTACGCTTATGATAATTTAAAATTACGTTTTATATTTACGGGGAGTGAAATAGGTATGGTATATAAGTTTTTAAAACTGGGCGATGCTAAGTCACCCTTATATGGTAGAGCTATGACAGAAGTTTACGTAAACCCATTTAATAAAGACCTTGCCATAGAGTTTCTAAGGAGGGGGTTTAAGGAGGCTAATGTAAAGGTAAGTGAGGAAGAGCTAGAAGAAGCTTATAATAATTTAGGAGGTATTCCGGGTTGGCTCACTTATTACGGGTTTTACTATTTGCAGTTTAAGGATCATAAAAGTGCTTTAGAGAAGACTATTTCGACTGCAGTAGAGTTAATTAAGGAGGAATTTAATAACTTCCTCTCTAATAGGAAGGAGGCAAGGGAAAGATATTATACGATAATGCAGGTTTGTAAGAGGGGTTGTAGATGGAGTGATGTTAAAAGAGCTATTGAGGCTAAGGAGGGAATTAGCGTTGATGATAAAGAGGTAACTAATTTAATAAAAAATCTGGTCGATTCTTCATTTTTAATAAAAGAAGGTGAAATATATAGACCGGCTGATGTCCTAATGACAAACGCTTTTTAGTAACAGCCTTATGGGTTAATTTAAAGATTACTTCCTTCTTTCAAATCATATAACGAATATATGTACCCTAGTTGTAAATGTAATTTAAACGCTTAACTACATCCTCTCATGCCCTCAGTCTCAAGGATAGCAATCTTTCCAGCTCAACCTCCCCATCAAAGAAGTCCTCCCTTAGGTGAAGCACAAAAGCTTCTATCACCGAAAGTCCTATCTCCTCTCACTCTCGAATACTTTTAAGGACTATCTCACTTCATCACACATTTCCTTATAGTCCTACCTACTGTAAATTTACCATAAGGTAATATTAGTATGGCGTTGTAAGGTTTGACTTCCTCACAATACTTCTCCAGTAATTCCTTGACCCCCATTCTGTCATAAGCTATGCAATACGCAATACTAACACCCATCATTACTGTGCCTAAAGTTAAGTTCTCCTTGAACTCCTCTTCATCAAAAACTGTTGTATCTAGCCTTACTCCAGTCTCTTTGAGGAATGAAAGTCTCTCCTTAGAAAAGTCCTTATTACCGCCCTTCCTAACCACTATTAGCACGTCTACGTCGGAATCTTTTCTGTACTTCCCTATTACCCTACTGCCGAAGAATATTATGGCTAAAACGTCGTCTCGTATTATCTTCTCCCTTGCTAAGTTAAATAATTCCATATTTTCTAAGGAAAGATTCAGCAATTTTTAACACCTTTTCTGAGTAATCTATCCCTTGTCTGCACATCTCCTCAGTAATTATTTCTTCCGGTGTTTTTATATCTTGCCCGTTTATTACGGGATACCTAGATATACTCCAACCACCCAACAAATAATCCAAAGCTTCAAGGACTATGTCTAAATCTTTTCCTAATTCTTGTAAATTGTTGGAGGCATCAGCGATTAAATCGAGTTCCTTCTTATACACTAGCTTAACCTCAAGCATTGCTTTAACGCTTTTTTCCACAGATTGTTGAGAGTAAAAGAAGCACTCTGGGTAATCTTTCAACGAAAGGGCTTGTTTGGCCCTTTGGTTATCCTTAATAGCAATTGAGAAATAAGCCTTGGCAAACTCCTTATACTTTCTCGGTATCATCTAAACTTAGTTTATGGGGTGAGATTAAAAGTTATCAGATCCTTGATTTGTTAGAGCTTCTTAGGTCTTAAGCTATACATTTTCACGATATTGACTCCTTATACAAAACATTTTAGTAAACCCTTTTTAATAAAGTTGTTCAACCATTCTCTTTCCTGAGGTGTTAAGCCAAGCTCAGTTTCGTCCCAAAAGCTGGAGTCCTTCTTACTTCTAACTGCATTGAAATCTCCACAAATGATCACTGACTTGTTTTCCCTAAGCCTCAGTGCGTAGTTCTCAATAGCGTTATCGAACTTAATCTTAAAATCTAGTCTAACAAGCCCGTCTCCTGCTCTCGGAAAATAAGTGTTTATTATGTAAAATTTTTGGAACTCTAGCGTGAGAACCCTCCCCTCCGAATCAAATTCCTCTATTCCTAAACCTTTTATCACGGAAAGTGGTTTTGGCTTACTTATGCTCATAACTCCACTATATCCCTTCCTCTTTGAAGGAAAGGCTAAAATGTTTAATCCAGATATAAGAAGGTCTAGAGGTACGTCGTTAGAGCGTATTTCTTGAAGGAGAATCACGTCATAGTCTTTTACAATTTTTTCGAGGGCTCCCTTTCTAGTTATCGCCTTCAAGCCATTAACGTTTCACGATACGATCTTCAACTTGTTAAAACTAAACTTATAGTGTATAAAAGTTCTACTTCACTGGAATAAGGTATTTTATCGTTTAGTTCGATAAGATTTAATGTGAGAAGATATTACTATAGCGGTGACCTATCAATTATCTTCTTAATAATTGCGGTAATAACCGTTTTGTAGGCTCGCTTTTCATGTTATTCATTTCTCCCTTCCTAGTCGGTAGGTTCATTGCCCTAGGGCTTTTTGTAGACGATATTATATCAGCACTCTTTATGATGAGGACTGAATTAAGAAGAGCAGCTATGATAATTTTGTTAGGTGCTGTTGTGTCTACGGTCTTATACTCTATACTTGATCTAGACAGTAATCCGTACCTGCTCGTTCTATTAGTATTTCCGGCTCTCGGCGTTATCATAAGTACCACACAAAGTGTGTTAAAAGGAGCCATAGTTCTAAGCGCAATAACAGTACTTTTCTCTTTTGCAGAATTCCTCGCATTTTTAGGGAACATTTTTGGACTTTCGATAATTAACTATACAGTCTTTCCTCAAACTTGGAGTGTGCTGTTCATTTTAGCTAGTCTATATCCTCTTCGAGAGAAAAGCTACATAGGCCACCCAAAAATCGGAAATAAGAAGAAGAGAGGAAGTAAGAAGGGAAGTACGAAGCCAAGGATACTAAAGACTATAACTTTTGTAATAAACCCTCCAGATGCCCAAGTCATTGTTAACATTAACGATAAACCCCACTTGGTAAAGGTAGCATTAAGATTAATTCGGACTCCCCCGTAAAGTGGTATGTAGAAAACGTTAAACTTCCTAACGGAGTTCTCCTAATTCCCGAGATAAGGGAAGGTATTGCAAATCCCTCAGACGTGGTAAAAATCAATATGATTCCCATAGACCTAAAGAACTGGGATCCCAACTATTGGGTAAACAAAAACCTTTATAACTACAAGGTACTCGATGTAGTGGGGAACGGTGGAAACTCTTACATATTAAAAGCAGAATTGAATGGAAAATATTACGCTATAAAGATACCTAAGATGTCTGATCAGACTTTTACTTTGTATTCCCCAGTTTCCTCCTTCTTAGACTTTGCGGGTGAAGCGTCTAACTTGATAAATTTGAGCAAAGACGATAGGTTGGTAAAACTTTATGCAATTAACGTAGATTCAAACGTTGTTGAAAATATTGAAAAAGGTGACGTGGAAGCTTACCTTAACTCTCCCCCCATGATCGTTATGGAGTACTTAGAGGGAGGTACTTTGATGGACTTAATGAAAAACCCCAACTTATTTAACAGCAGGTGCTGGAAATATATTGTTTACGTTATAATAAAAGAGACAATCTTAGCCTTGAACTATATTCACTCTCAAGGTTACGTCCATCTGGATATTAAGCCGCAAAACATTTTCTTTTCTAGAAAATTAAGCGAAGGAGGTGAACAAGTTTATAATCTACTTAAGAGTTCAAAAGGAGTGATTAAACTAGGAGACTTGGGTAGTGCGGTGAGAGTAGGTGGAAAGATCAAACAGATCACCGTGGAATATGCCCCACCAGAACAGCTTGAGTTCTCGATTAGGGGAATTGGCGCAGATCCCCGAATGGATGTGTTCTCTTTAGGAATGACCATGTATGTGGCATTAACTGGATATAATAATAGACCTGATATAAAAGTCCTGAGCGATGCAGTAGACCTTTATAATCAAGGAAAAATAAGGGAGGCATTAATATATGTTCATAACGCAAAAAGATTGTTGTCATATAACTGGATAAATATAAACGCAGAACCCGATGTTCAGGCGATTTTAAGGAGGGTATTATCGCCAGACCCTCTGAATAGACCTTCATTAAACGAGTTTGTCTCCGTGTTGATTAGGTATATAGTTTAAATCGAGTTTAAATTATCATCACAGTAGATTATACTTTCATAATTAAAATTATATATTAAGTAGACTTTATAAAGTTTTAAACTAATGTTATATTATGTCAAAAGGAAATTACAATTCAATTGCGGATATTTTAAGAGTATTAGACACCAAGAAAGTCAACAGATTTTATTGGATTATAACGATATTGGCAGCTATAGGAGGCTTCCTTTTCGGCTATGATACGGCAGTAATTGGTACTGTAGCACCCTTAACACCTTATAATTATACTGGTTTTCTATATGGCTACGAAGTGGCCAGTGCGTCACTGGGAGCTGCAATAGGAGCACTTATTGCTTATTTCTATACTGATAAATATGGTAGGAAGTCACTTCTTATAATAGATGCAGCAATTTACACTATCGCTGCAATACTTTCTGCACTCACCATAAACGGGATCATGTTACTGGTTATGAGGACAATAATCGGGATAGCAATAGGTGCTGATTCCGCTGTTGCAACAGCTTATATAACTGAGTACGCACCGAAGTACAAGAGAGGAAGTTTAGCAATAATGCAACAATGGATGATTACTATAGGTATTCTAGCTTCGTACTTAGTAGGTACGGCAGTTTTGTTTATAGCTCCATCATTAGCATATACTGTAGACTGGAGAATATTGCTCGGGCTTGCAGCAATACCTGCACTATTGGGTTTAGTTTTTAGGTTCATGATGCCCGAATCACCAAGATGGTTAATATATACTGGGAAGTTTGAGAAATTGAAAAATGACCTAAGGAAGTTCGGTATGGAGATTTCAGATGTTGAACTACAAAGTATAAGGAACGAACTTTTGAACGAACAGTGGGAGTCGCAAAAATTATCAAGAGCTACCAAGAAAGCGTTATTAGTAGTAGGACTTTGGCTTGTATTCCAGCAGATAACCGGTATAAATGTTCCTTTCTATTACGGACCGACTGTCTTATCCGAATTACATATCTTAGGCTCTACAACCAATCCCGTTACGAACATCATATATTCAGTTCTCGAGTCCACTATCTTGGCTGTGATCAATGTTGCAGCAACTTATATTGCATTCAAGTACATAGACAGAGTGGGGAGGAGGACTCTAGGTATCTCTGCATATATTGGCATGTTGGCTTCCGATTTATTGGGAGGGATCTCTGTCATATTTCACTTCTTACTAGGAATTTTAATAGCCTTTGCCGGGTTTATAATATTCTTCGCATATGGCGTAGGAGGTACGGGTTGGTTGATACAAGCTGAGTACTTCGATACGAAGATTAGGGGAAGGATGGCAGCGATAGGGGCTATAATAGACTGGTTAGCAAATTTTGCCTTAATCGAAGTATTTCCAGTCATGTTATCAGCGATAGGTTTGGCAGGAAGTATGTTCATATTCTCAGCTTTAGATATTATTGCATTAGTATTTGTAATAATGTTCGTTCCTGAGACTAAGGGAATGTCTCTCGAGGAGGTAGTTAGAATGTTCGAAATAGTGCCGTTAAGTAAGATGAGGCGCGGAAAGGAGATAGTAATGGAAGAGAACAAGCAGGTAAAGGCTAAGTGATCCTCTAGCTGAGTTGGGACAGAAGACCTAGTATAAATATAAAGGTAATACTACTCCAATAGACCACGTTTTGAAGTGAGTTACTTTTATATTCTCCCATTATTCCTGGATTATTTGCAAGAATTCCCATAACTAAGGCAGGACCTAGAAGGATTATTACGAAAAGTGAGAGCAAGTTTAATACTACATTTCCTAACATATCTTTTGGGACTAGTAAAGTTACTAATAGTGCCGGAACACTTTCTATCAAGTATAACTTATATGACTTATTTCTAGGAATCCTACTTTGCTGAAGTTTTATGAAGCGCACAAGGATAGGCTTCAAGGTAAGAAGTTATTCACTGCCATGGCTAGGAAGTTGGCAAGGATTGTTTGGAGTGTTTGGTATAATAATAGGCCTTATGAGCCAAAGTGATTGAAGTTCCCTCCCCCGAATCGCCACGTGGGTTAAAAGGACCCACGTGGCAATGTTAGCTAATACTATGCTTGAAGTTTGACCGAAAGGTTTATTACTGAACGCCATACAGTTTTTAAGCGCAGTTACTTAATGTTGTTATTATGTGTACACTCATTAAGTTTAGTATTTCCTCTAGGATTTGGCACAAATTGTCCTTCTCTAAATAAGAATACTTAAATATTAGTTTTAACTATTACCCTTACATGCATAACAAAGGGGAATTAATTGAAATATTGAAAAAAGGAGAGTCTCAAAACTCGATAAAGATGACTTTAAACAGTTACTGAAATTATTGGATGAGGATGATGACTTTATTGCCGAATATTTTGACATGGCTACCGATGCGTTAACCTACATAATTTCTACCGAGGGTTACATAGACTGGCTAATAAGGGAGGATATAAATGTTTATGTGGTAAGGGACATCGTAAGCAAGTACGCAACTACAATGAGTGCTTATGAATTCGAGAAAGTGATAGAATACCTAGAACCAGATTTTTTCTTCATCTACGACATACTTAGGAAACTACCTAAGAGTAAGCTAAGGGAGTGGATAGGGCTGATATGGGATAAGGAATACTTTGATGAATGGAAAATGCTTAATAGGGAATACGTTATCTTGGCTGGGGCTATCTTAATTAAAGATGACAGATTATTAGAGAGTACACATTTCGAAGATCTTGAAGCCTTTGCATTCTCCTATAATTTCCCCGATTACGTAAGAGAGAATTATAAATTGAAGTTAAAAAACGATTATTACTCCATGGTAATAAGGGCTAACTTACACTTAGACGACCCAGTAAAGGTGGTAATTGAAGGTATGTTGAGAAAAAATAAACACTTTCACCTAACGTATAAAGCGATACTAAACCTATCTAAAAAATACTCAGACGCCCCTTGGGTGGCTTTAGAGATACTTAGGAATAGAGGACTGAGATTAGCTGAAAATAAGAAACTATTAAATTTCTTGAGCAAAAACGTAGGAAGATTAGCAAAGAGAAGAAGTTAGAGCTCATAATAACTAATGGTTATCGTCTGCAATGTTTTCACGTAACTACTTATCAGTTTTAATTATTTCTAATCCTCCTTAAGCAAGCTGAAACTGCGTCTCTGTCAGATTAGAACATTTCATTGGAGGATGTCACTAGAAGTCTATGAACAGTTACGAGGTTAGGCCACCTATTGAAGCTCTCCCATGCAGTCTGTGCAACTTTGAGAACGGGAAAGGAGTGATGAGAACAAGTTAAAAGTGACTATTAGTCGCGATGAAGGCTAAAACTCTGCATCTCCCATCATAAGGAGCTAATGATAAAAATTAAGAGCTGAACTGGCAAGAGATACCTCAACCTCTAGGTCAATCACGGCTAGAGAGTAGTTAACAATATTCATAAAAATATATCGATTTCGCTGATTATAATAATTGTCATACTCAACAACCACGTTTCACTTGACAGTTTAATTTCCTGAGACTAATTTAATCTGAGTCGTAGTGACATCATTAAGTTATTTATATTTCTTCAGTTCGTGATACCATAATTTATTATCTATTTATAAAGAACTGGTATTTAATAAA
>JBBHKV010000035.1:0-16723 GCA_037389275.1 Sulfolobaceae archaeon RB850M | reverse complement strand
AATAATTGTATCAGCACCCCTTTCGTCTCTCTTCTTGAAATCTGTAAGTTACCAAGTCACAATATCAGTCCCGGGGAGTACTTCAGCTGAGGCTGAACATATAGTAGCCCACTATTTTAACTTAAGCGGTGCTGCCGGTTCTGGTGCTGTGTTAATAGTTCAAGGGAATGTGAGTAAATACTCCACGTTTTTCGCAAACTTAACATCTTATGGCAATATTTCAATTTTAAACTACTACTCTATTGAAAAATCGCTTGTTAATAATTTGCTGAACAAAATTCAACCAGCTGTTGAGAACTTAACTAATGCCTTGCAGAACATCAGTAAGTTGGAGGGGAATTTAACGGTTGAAAGGGAGAACATTAGCACTCAGCTTTCCCGTTTAGAAAAGCTTTACAACGGCACGGTAGAAGTACAAAAGGAGTTTGAAAACGTTTCATCTCTTATAAACTCTACCGAGAGAGAAGTCAACGAGTTACATTATGCAATGGTTGAGAACTATACAACTTTTCAGAAAATCCACGAGGGCGAAATACAATTAAACCAGTCAGCCTTTAACTTATCCCTATTCCTTTACTTTCCAGTAAGTTATTTCTTAGAAATTTGGGAGAGCGCATACTCGACTACGCACAACGTAACTGAGGCTAATGAAATAGCTTACGAAAAAGTCTCATCGGCTTTGCATGGGGAGGAGCTGGAGTACTTTAACTTATTTTATTCCTATTGGTCTTCAACTGACCCATTACCTAACCCAATTAATGTAGCCCAAAACCTAGTGGAGAATGCGAGCTACAAGATATTTCCAAATCAAACGAGCTTGTTAAAACTATTTTTTGACTATGTAAATCTAACTAATTTCAGAAACACTACAAATGATGAGATATTTACAGTTAATTACTTTACCTTGTACTATAAAGTGCCGGAAAACTTGTCCTACGAATTACTTTTCAACCAACCATTACAAGTCCTCCTCACCATTTATGAACATAAGACCGGTATCCCAGAAAACTTTTTACAGCAGATATATGAGGGTGAAAACTTATCCATCATATCACTAGATCTTATATTGAGTAAAGTTACGAATACATCCGCAAAAGATTTCATAGTTTGTGTTTATAATAATATTTCTAAGTCCCCTTATGAGTTCAGCGTTGGCTATGTGTCTCAGAAGTATAACGTGTCTAAAGAATTATTAACTAATCTCCTTGCTTCCCCGTCACCATTATATTATTTGACAGAAATACTTTCAAATAAAACCAAACTTCCGCAATGGTTTTTCATATCCTTATACAATCAAGGTAACATCTCTAACCTCACAGCTTATCTTATCTCCCCCCATTTCCCCCCATTCATCCTTCAGAAAAGTAACATCACTTTACCAGAATTAACTGAACTGTTGGAGAATAATAAAGATTTCAGAGAGATAGCTATAAACCTTACGGTAAATGCCATAAACGTTTCGCCACTCTTAGAGGTTAATAAAACGTTATTAATCACTGATTTGAAGAATAACTACACTGTAGAAGAGATAGTAAAAAGCAGTGAGTTCCCAATAACCTTTAACGAGAACATCTCTAGGAACCTATTCTCCTCAAACCTCCTCCTAATCTTTATGAAGGGTAACTTTACGTATAAGGAGGCCGAAGATTTCAGTAGCTTCGTAGAGTCTAAGACTGAATTAAACGTAACTCTTACTGGGGCTAACCCAATAAACCACCAGTTAAAGGGCGTAGCTTCAAGTGCGTACTCAATAGCAATCCCGGTTGGGATTGCGTTAGCTATAATATTAGCCGGATTATACTTTAGGTCTTTCGCAGTCGCTTTCATGCCTTTAACCATTTATATTTCGGCCTATGTAGTTTCCTCGATCTTCCAATACTTGATAGTAATAAAGTTACTAAAAATCACTGTTAGCTTCTTGACTCCCAGTGAAGTATTACTCTTGGCGTTAGGTTTGGGTACAGACTACGTGGTCTTTATCTCAAGTAGGTATGTTGAGGAGAGGGAGAAAGGGTTATCAGTTAAGGACGCTGTTTATGAAGCTGTTAGATGGGGAGGTAGGGCTGTGACTATTACAGCATTTATTGTCATGTTATCATTCCTCTTCATTTACATTTATAAAATACCCTTCTTCTCAGATACCGCAATTTCAGATATGCTAGCTGTAATGATTATCTGGTTAGCTTCCATAACCCTTTACCCAGCGATACTAAGGGTTGCGGGTGATAAGTTGTTCTTCCCTAGAAGATTAGGAAAGGTGAAGGAAGGAGGTAAGAAAGAAGGAGGGAAGTTAATAATATCTAAGAGGCCTAAATTGTTAGTAGGCATATTAAGTGCTATCGTGTTAGTGAGTGTGATTTTCGCTTCATTTACACCTTTAACACTCAACGTTCTATCATTATTACCCAAATCACAAGCGGTTTACGGAGTTGAGTTTTTGAGCTCTAAATTCACTTCAGCTAACATATTTCCCATCTACGTAGTAATTCCTTATAATGGTACCTTTAATCAGAGCACTTATAATTTCGCTGTAAACCTCTACAAGCAACTCTCCTCGATACCTGGAGTAACCGCGGTAAATTCACCTGTTTCACCTTACGGTTTCCTCGTAAACTATACTGAGTTAAAAGAGTATAACTATACGCAGTACGTCTCCCACGGCTATCTATTATTCATAGTTAATCAGAAATACCAACCTTTCTCTCTTCAGGCTTTTAACGTAGTCAAAGATGTCTTAAAAATTGTGGGCGATAAGGGATATGTTGGAGGCGGGCCAGTAGACTCATATAATATTTACAACTTCGTCACTTCTAACTTCTTTATAATAGTTGGAGAAATAGCAGTAACTATGTTCTTACTCCTCTTCATTATGACGAGGAGTTTATCTATTTCAGCAGTAATCATTTATGTTATAATGTCTGCAGTCGCAATAACTTTAGCCTTAGAGAGGTTAATATTCGATACGGTCTTAGGGTACTCAATATTTGCAGTAGTACCTATCTTCTTAGTGGCAATAATTATAGGTATAGGGATGGATTACAACATATTCCTAATTGCGAGAGTTCACGAAGAGTTAGAAAAAGGAGACAATATGGAGGTTGCCGTGGAGAAAGCAGTAAAGACTTTAAGGTTAACTATAATGTTCTTAGGGTTCATATTTGCTGGTACTTTAGGAGCATTGATGCTAGTAAATGCCCCAATACTTCAAGAGCTAGGTTTCGCATTTTTCATAGCAGCTATACTCGAGACGAGTGTACTATGGAGTCTTTTAGCCCCACCACTACTCATTTTACTTTATAGAAAATTCAAGACAAGACCTAAACTCATTGTTTAAGAGCTTCTAGACAGACGAATGAGCCTTCATCCCCCTCTTTTATTTCATGGACTTTTCCATCCATAGAGAATAAAGTTGATGCAACCCTGTTTACCTTTAACCCCTCATTTTTTAATATTCTATATAGCTTTTCCCTTTTAATAAAATGGGCGTGAGAATAATATTTATGCCCTTTCTTTCCCAATTCTTCATAAAATTTACCATAGGGTGAATCCTCTGGAATATAGCATATAATTATTCTGTGGGAGGAAACTCTCTTCAGTTCTTTTATGAAGTTTTCAACGTCGGAAACGAAACAGATGGTTACAGATACGAAAACGCATCTAAACGAATTCTCTCTAAAGGGTAAGTGAAGTGCGTCAGCCTGTACTTTATCCTCATCCTCTGGCAATTCTTTTAACATGAAGATTGAGATATCTAACGAGACCGTGTTATTCATTACTTCATGGAATATCCCGGGGCCAGAGCCTACATCCAAACAGCCCTTAGGTTGGAAGAGCGAAACTAGATTTCTTTCACTCTCATAAATCTTATCATGTATTTCATACCACCTTTTATAACCTCTGGGGTCTGTAAATATCTCCACTTCGCTCAGCTCACAATTAAATACTCTTTTTACATTTAATTTCTTATGTTAAGGCTTATCAAAGTAGCAATTAAGCTTTTACCTAGGGTACTGAAACTCAGAAGCTATAGGTTAGCCACATTAAGGGGAGAACAAGTTGATGAAGAAGAGATGAGGAAGGAGGCTGAGAAGCTTTTAAAAACCCTCGTATCATTGGGGCCGGCATTCATTAAATTCGGGCAAATTCTCTCCGTTCATTCAGACATATTGCCAGAGCCCTACCTCAAAGTCTTATCTAAACTTCAAGACGATGTACCGCCTGCTCCTTGGGAAGAGGTAGAGAAGATCCTTAAGGAGGATTTAGGTGAGAAGTTTAACAATTATGAAATAAACCCTAATCCTATTTCCTCAGCTAGTATAGGGCAAGTCTACCTCGCTAAGAGGAAGAGCGACGGTAAAATTGTTGTGATAAAAGTGAATAGGCCAAAAATAAGGGAAATAGCTGAAGAGGATATAAAGATAATGAAAGAGTTATTACCTCTTACTAAATACTTAATGGACGAGTCGTTTTATGAAAGTTTTAAGGCTATCGTACAGGACTTTAGTAAGAGAATTTTTGAGGAAATGGATTTCACGAAAGAAGAATTTTACATGAAGAAAATAAAGGAGGAATTGGCGGATTACCCAGACGTAATAATTCCCCAACCCTATTATGCTACTAAAAGGGTCTTGATTATGGAATACATAAAGGGGTATAAAGTTACTAGTGATGAAGCAAAAAAGGTAGTCCCCCCTAAAGAGCTTGCTTATAGAATTTTTAGAACTTTTATGTTCATGTTGTTAGAGAAGGAGTACTTTCACGCTGACCCTCACCCGGGCAATTTAGCTGTGGACGAGAAGGGGAACTTAATTCTTTATGATTTCGGAATAGTAGGAAGAATGGATAGGGAAACGAGGCTTAAACTCGTTAGGGCTTATTCAGCATTAATAAGGCTTGACGCTGTTGGGCTCGTTAAAGTTTTAGAGGAATTAGGTGCAATACAGCCTGAGGCAGATAGAGAGATCTTAGCTAAAGGGATAGAACTGTTCCTTCAGCAATTTCAAGGGATCACAGCTGAAACCCTTGAAGTTGAACAATTCTTAGAAGCAGCTAATGAAGTCTTTTACAGATTTCCACTGAAACTACCAGAAAAGTTATCAATATATATCAGAATGACGTCAATCTTAGGGAGTACTTGCACTCAGATAGATCCAGATTTTAACTTCTTTGTTAACCTTCAGAACTTCATTGAAGAAGAGGGGTTAGTATATGAGGCCATAATTGAAGATTTTAAAAATACGATTTCCTCAGCTCTCAAAAAATTTAGGCTATCACTCCTGGAAAAACCCATAGTGATAAGAAAGGAGAATAAGATTGCAAAATATCTATCATTCTTCACACTAGTAGTTGCAGTACTAGTTTACTTAATGGCCCATTCGTCTACATTATCTCTTCTTTTAGGTATTTTAGCTGTAATAATAAGTCTTAACAAGCTCACTCAATCTTAATGGTTGCTGCTCCAGATATCGGTATCCGTATTGTGAGGACACCATTTTCGTATTTTCCTATAACTTCGGTGTCCTTAGCTACCGTTACTGGTAACTTAATCACTCTCCTCACATATCTAGGTCTTTGCGTTATATATTTTACCCCAGGCTCAGTTATCTCCCTTTCAGCCTCAATAACTAAATTGCCACCGGATATTCTTGCTTTAATTTTATCTTTACTAAACCCGGCTAGATCGGCTACGACTACTAAGTACCCGCCTTCCTCATACATGTCAATTGGTGGGTAGATTAGTTCGTAAAACCCTCTACTCAACTCTTCTACTCTTTTGCTCAATTGTTTGCCTATAAAATAGCCTAAACTCATCTTCTCACCTCTTCCTCCTCTTTAGGAAATACATTAACAGTTTGTAAATTAAATACCATCTAACTAGTCTTCCCATAAATTATCCTCATTATCCTTTTATTTATCTTTTGTTATTAATCATTGTGTTAGGAAGATTAATTCTTCAGAACCTCGAAAAATACGGTTTCCCTTATCCTATAGACAAAAGTGTATGTAGTGGTTGGACTAACGATTTGCCTAGGGGAGGGGAAACGATAATATACACTTCTTGCATGTATCAAACAGCTTCACTGACAGACGTTTTCGTAAAGTTTATTCCCTATGCCGAAAAACTTTCAACACTCGCTTTCTTAGCTAAATATATAAAACCGGATAAGGCATCGTTGAATAGGGCTTATCAAGTTTTGAAAAATATTTCTTCTCTGCTGAAAAAGAACGGTATAAATTTCGGATACTTATACGAGGAGGAGCCTTATAGTGGTGCCATTTTATTAGAACTCGGTTACTTAGGCGAGTTTAAGGAACACGCTCAAAAAGTATATAACTTTTTAAAGAGTAAGGGGGTGAAAAGGGTAATTACTGTAGACCCCCACACGCACAATGCTTTAACTCGCTATAAGGAATTTATTGATTTCAATATTGAGGTAGTAAGTTACTTAGAGTTAATTAAGGACGTTAAGGGAAAAGTCAACGGGAATTACGTAGTTCATGACTCTTGTCTTTATTCCCGCTTCCTTAACTTGAGAGACGCTTATAGAGGGTTAATTGCTAGGGCTGGAATTAGAATTGTTGATGACGAATTAATCACTGGTAAGGATACTTCTTATTGTTGTGGAAGCCCCATTAAACCGGTTAATCAAGAGTTGAGTGAGAAAATTGCTAAGCTGAGAGTTGAACAGCTTAAAAAGTTAAGTGATAAGATTATCGTGGTCTGTCCTATGTGTTATGCTAACCTTTCAAAATTTTATGATAAAATTTACGATTTAGCTGAGGTGGTGGAATGAGTTGGGACGTGGCAATTGAGAGGACTATAAATAATAACGTACCGAGAGTCTATAAGGTTTTAAGGGAACACCCTTACGTTTTAGACCTTGCAAAAAAGCTTAGAGAGGCTAAACTCGAGGTCATAAATAACCTTGAAAAATATGTGGAAGAGACCATAGAGAGTGTAAAGAGAATAGGTGGAAATGCCTATTTCGCTAAAAATGCTGAGGAAGCAAGGGAAATCGTAGGGAAAATTGTGGGAAAAGGTAAGATAATAGTATTAGGAAAATCTATGACAGCTTATGAAATAGGTTTAAGAAAGTACTTACAAAGCCTAGGTAATGAGGTTTGGGAGACGGATTTAGGTGAATTTCTAATACAGATGGCTGATGAACCTCCATCACACATAATTGCCCCGGCTATTCATATGACTAAAGAGAGGGTAGCTAAGCTACTAAAGGAAAAACTGGGTTTTGATGTCAACGAGAATTCAACCCATGAGGAGTTAGTAAGCAAAGTAAGGGAGTTCCTGAGGGAGAAGTTCATAAAGGCCGATGTAGGGATCACTGGTGCGAATGCAGTTGCCGCTGATACCGGGTCTGTGATCCTAGTGGAAAATGAGGGGAATGTAAGGATGAGTACCGTATTGCCTAAGGTTCATATTGCGATAGCTGGCGTTGAGAAAATTTTACCTACTTTTTACGACGCGTTAATAGAGGCTGCCGTTCAAGCGGCTTATGCGGGTCTTTACCCACCGACGTATATTAACGTTACTTCAGGCCCTAGTTCTACTGGAGACATCGAAATGAAGAGGGTTAATCCAGCCCACGGCCCTAAAGAGTTTCACCTAGTACTGTTGGACGACGGTAGGATTAAAGCTAGTAAGGACGAAGTTCTGAAAGAGGTGTTACTATGTATAAGGTGCGGTAGATGTCATTTGCATTGTCCCGTTTATAGAGTTCTAGGCGTTAATTGGGGAGTTCCTCCTTATACTGGGCCAATGGGTGCCATGTGGTCTTATGTAGTATACGGGGATTATAAGCAAGCAATGCTTTGCACACATTCCGGTAATTGTAAAGAGGTTTGCCCTATGGGGATAAACATACCTAGAGTATTAGAGAAGATAAAAAATATTGGAAATAGTTTTAACGGTAAGCAAACTGGATAAGCTAAAAAGTTTAATGGATTCACCATAAAGGTTAATGGATAAATAAGGACGTTAATAACGGCCGTCTACTATAGTGAGAAGCTTATTAGCTTTGGCAACAGAATTTTTAAGTAATCCAATACGAGCAAACACTCTACATATCGTAGTCTTTTAATTTCTCCTCACGTATACCAGAATATATTCCCCACGGGTAAAATACTAAGACCGAAACTACGGCTACTATTAAGGAAGCTAAGTAGAAGTTTATAAGACTTAGAGCACCGTCATCACCTATATAAGACATTAATGTGATAAACCCAATGTATGTAATATACCAAATAGCGTTTTTGAAATCATCCTTAACCCTATATATAACTCCGAATACTACGGAACCTATTGCCAAAAGGAGTACTGCATAAGGTACTAGTGGCCAACCGGACCAGAAGGCTATTAACGAGGCTGAGGCAAAGGCTATGCCGCCCATAATCTCACTTAACGGTATTACATTTTTGGTCTTACCCCTCTTCTTTAGTACTATCATTGCGACCGGGTTCACCGCAAATCCTAAGTAGCCAGCTACTACAGAGTCTGTAATTAAACCATATATAGTGGGTAACGGTGAGGAGATGTAAGTTACTATGGCTCCTATTATTGCAAAAACTAATAATGCCCAGTACGGGATATCATACTTTTTATGCAAGTCCTCCATGACTTTAGGTACATAACCGGATCTGCCCATTGCGAATAGCACCCTAGTACCCGCACCTAAATAAATATAGCCAGTTACGAATGGGCCTATAATTCCTATTATGATGGTTAAGATTATCAGAGGATTAGAGTGATATGAAGAGGCAAGATCTATGAACGGATTACCACTTAAGCTAGATAGTGCTCCCCAATTACCTTCAGAAATTCCCAATCCCTTCCAGTTTAAAGCTCCTACAAAGGCTATTGAAAACAATACGTAAATTAACGACTGCCCTACTACAGTGAGGAGTATACCTTCTTTGAGTCTCTCAGTATCTTTTACTTCTTCAGCAAAATCTGGGAGCACCCTTATACCGCCGAAGGCAAACATTGCCAGCGGTACTGCTGAAAAGACTCCAGCTAGGCCAAAAGGTAAGAATCCTCCGTAGTTGGTGAAATTACCTATATTAAACGAGACTAGTAAGATCCCTATAGCGACGGTAAGGTAAAGTGCTATTTTAATTATACCGAAAGTAACAGTAGATTTACCGAAAGCCCTTATACCAAAATAATTGAAGGGTATAAAGAGTAATAGAATAATTACTCCTAAAAGAACCCCTTGTAGAGTAGGTATACCTTGAGAGTTAAGTAAGGAGGGGTAGAAGTAGTAGAGTCCTTCAATAACAGCTAAAGCCTCGATAGGTGGGATAAACAAATACCATACTAAATCTGCCATAGCGTTAATTAGGTTTGTCACTTTACCGTGGCTATAAATTGCGTATCTTGAAGGACCTCCTGCTTCTGGAAAGGATAAAGATAATTCGACGTATGTCAAACCTATAAAAAAGTAAAAAATAGAACCTAATATCCAGCCTAAGACTACTCCGGGCCCAGCGTCAGAGGCCATCCCGGCTGAGCTAAATAGTACTCCAGTGCCTACTGCCCCTGCTATTCCTATTACGACCAGTTCCAGCAAGCCCAACTCTTTACGCAGAGGCACAATACAATACATTGATAGACGGTATATAAGTATGATTAATATAAGGTAAAGACTTAAGATGTTTAGACAAGCGTGGGTTAACATTAAAGGAAGAAAGACGTTTAATCAAATTCTTAGCATATTGTTTTGATGACTAAGAGTATAATTAAGGCGGGGAATAAGCTACTAATTGAGTTAAACAAGAAGGGGATAGGCGCTATTCTGGTAAATGGTGAGATAAAAGTGGGAGAATATGACGGGGTAGATTTCATCGAAAAAGGGTTGAAGGAGGGAAAGGAAGAATACGTAAGATCAGTAGTTAGTTCGGTGAAGGACTTATTATCTAAATGTCCTCATGTAGTAGCAATAACTATGTCTGATATGTTTTATGTTAAATTTCTTCTTAGTGAGGAAGAGGTAATAGCGTTTATAAACGAAAATGGAGTTACTTTCAACAAAGAGATCATGGTAGATAAAGAGATTATAAACGAGATAGAGAAGTGTGTTGAAGATTTTTCAAGACTATTAAAGGAGTGGTAAACTATTTATTTAACCACACGTCTTTGGAGCCGTTTGTCCCTACACTTTCATCATGATAGAGTGTAGGGACTTAGCCCACGGGTCATGGGAATCCAACGGCATGGGGCTCACATCTCCGTAATCCCCCTCACCCTTTTTAGAAGTGATTAAAAATAACGAGTAGTTACGTAGAAGCGTTACAGTCTTCAGGGTATGAGGCGTATAATAGTGCACTTAAGCGACATTCTCTTCAAAGAGTAGTTTTCCTCTGAGCATGATTACCTTAAACCTTGCTGTGCATATTCTATGATCCTTACATCCCACCAGCCGGTGAGTTCATCGTTTAAATAATCGGCATTAACCAAGAGTATCTCACGAAACTCTATATCCCGTATATATTCCATTGTCTGAAAATCTGTGACTGATAAAGCCGCCGTAAACATTTGCTAATAATACTCAATTCCGCCTAGTTGTAAGCAATTCTGGAGTTAACGAATCAGGCTATCCTCCATAACGATAAAGTGGCTAATAAAGGCTTATAAATAGTTAGGTGGTATCAATAAAGAAAGTGAGAATTACGTTAGTCTCATAGCCAAATATAATGAGAACGTTGATTCATCAAGATTACACTTACTTTTGTTCTCCGCTATTTAGGAATAATTTATGCTCTCACAAAGATTTTATACGAAGGAGAAGAATGTTTTTGATGAGTATGAAGAAGTGCCCTAGATGTGGTTATGAGAATCCGGATGACGCTCAGTTTTGTATGAGGTGTCATTACCCCCTTTTTGAAATACCGGCTACTAATATAGTTAAGGAGGAAGAGGTCAAGGTAAAAAGGCTCACTGAGAGGGAGAGTGAATACTTGCTTGCCGGTTCAGTACTAGGGTTAGCAAGTATCACGTTCCTTTTTCTTCCTCCAAATCTTGTAATATATTTTGCAATAATTAACATTCTGAGTAACATAAATTATTTTCTTTTGTCGTTTAGGATAAAGAAGTACTATTCATTAATTTTCTTGCAGAGTTTAGGTATGATATTCCTTCATTTTGAGCAGTTAGAGTATTATGGCGTTCTTCTGTTTTCTTTCGGTGGGTTGATAGTCTCTTTCATTTTTAATGAATTATACTTAATGACGCGAAATGATATGTTTAGGATTGCATCTCTTTTCATGGTTATTGGGTATTTAGGTGGTTTACTATTTCCCCTTATATTCTCCTTAAGTGAAGTAGGATACGTTATACTTCTACTGGAAAGCGTGAATATGATAAGGAAAAGAGAAATGGGAAAAAAGTGAATGATATTCTAATTAATTACTAACTTATTATCTTCTCCTCAATACTAGCACTACACCGACAATTATGATTATTAGAATTACACCTATTGTGATGTATACTAGATTTGATGAAGTAGTTGACGAGGTTGTAGGTGATGAGAGCGGAGAGGCTACTACTGGAACAGATGAGGCTGAGGGTGTTGTAGTGTTTTGAGTAGTAGTTGTTGTTTGAGGTGTTGATGTTACACCGTAAACTACGTAATAAGTAGTTGATGGGTCATCAAATATGTAGATCTTTCCGTTTGATACGAAGTAGTTTTCTGAATTAAGTTGGATAAGCTTTCCGTCTACAACTTTGTACACCGTTACAGCACTAGTATTAATCATTAAGCTTACGTTAAATAATATATAACGTGATGTAGCATTTACTGTGACTTGCTGTGCGGTATAAACTTTACCGCTAATATTTACGTTGGTTGTAGTAACGTTAACAGGCTTAGTTATGGTAACATTTATTGTGGAATTAGTGTTTGTAACTACAATCGCTTTAGCAGTCGAATTAATTGCCACAATTACTAAGAAGTTTTCACTGGAATTAATGATCACTTCGTGGTATAACGTGACATTAGCTGTTGAAGAGGCTTTACCATGAGTGGTTATAACAATGATTACTGGGTTGCCGTTGATATAAGTTGTTGATATAAATTGAGGTTTTTGGGTTTGAACACCTTGAACTTGTACTATCTTTTCTTCACCGAAGTAAAGATTAGTTGAGTGACTTACAAATCCCATGGATAAGTTTTCAGATCCGCTAATGCTTACCATATGCACATAACCTAATACGGTGCCATTAACACCATAAAATTCTATTGTCTCAAAATGTGCCTTCAATTTTCCAAGCATGAAAAAGTGTTGAAGGCCTATTCCTTCTCCTTTCCATATTAGTGCGGGGACAAAAGTACCGTTAAAGTAAGCCATTGTCGCAATTACACCGCTCGAATTTCCTACAAACTGTGTCCCATTATATAAGGTCGAGAAGAATAAAGGTGTGTATCTTCTCGGGATCTGTGTAGTTACTGTAAGTGTGCCCGTAGTTTGAAGTTTAACTGAGACACTGGATATTTCATAGAGTAGAAGTGAGATTCTCTCACTCACCACTTGTCCCGCCTTAACATTTACACTGAGGCTGGAGACAGAGGTTCCGTTAGCGAATTGTAATATTACACTACCACTACCATTAATATACGCGTATGTGTTAATAGTTATGTTTGATGTAGATAATCCGCTCCACACTAAAGTTGACTGCCCAGAGGTGTTTACTATAATTCTAATTAAATTTGGAATAGTGGAGGTTATTGTAAGTCCCATATTTTCAGAAGCATTTATTGTAATTACCCCGCTAAAGTTCTTTACAGTGGAAGAGAAAGTTAGGAGGTAAATGGTCTTATTATAATTTATTTGTAATGTTGAATTAGAGCTAACTGTGTTCTTGTAAAGTACTGATTCAGTAGTATACGTTACTGTTGACAAATGAGTTATAGGCGTTATTGACCCTTCAGTATAAGAGTATATACTCCCGTACCTTTCGTAAATTATTGTCAATTGTTGTTGGCTTGTTTGTGAAACTACTGTTAGGGTTGAAAAAATCGGTAACAAGAATAGAGTTAATAATATGAACACGCTTTTTCTTCCTTTCATCACTTATTCAAAGAGAGTTCCAGTTTATAAAAGGATTCCTTGGAACACTGCAGTACAAATTTCATTTCACTCTTTTTCTTTCTCTTTTCTTTTAGGTAATGCTAGGTGTAAAATTGCTGGATATATAAAAACTCTAATTATGAAAGTATCGAAGAGAGCGGCTAATGCTATTGCCAATCCGAGTTCTTGTATGCCTTTGATAGGATTTACAACTAATGCTCCGAAAGAGAATGCTAAGATTACTCCCAGTGCTGTTACAGTGTTAGCTGAAACTGAAAGACCTTTAACTATAGCTTCATCAGTACCTCTCTCAAACTCCTCCTTCACTCTTGTAAGTATGAAAATACTGTAATCGTTTCCTAGGCCCATCATTAATACGTAAACTAATATTGGGATTATAAATAGTATTCCTACGTCTGGTGATACTTGGAACAGTATGTAAACAACTGCCAATGATAATCCTATACTTAAGAGTATGCTAAGACTAACCCCTATCCCTATTCTAAATGAGCGAATAAACACTGATACAACTATCGCTAAAGCTAATGGTAATAATACAAGCAAGGTGTGATAATAGGGGAATAAATAATTCATGAAGGCCAAATAATAAGCGGTAGTACCCCCTACATAACCGTTGTAATTGCTTGCTAAACTCTGAATGTTCTTAACTAGCTGGTAAGCTTGTACAGTATCGTATTTATAGCTCGGGATCACAGTAACTAATAAAGTCCTATTGTTTAACCCAACATTTGCTTTATATTCGCTTAATACTGCAGGGGTAATTGTGCCGTTAAATCCTGGTGGAACGGGGCCAAAAACTTCCTCTACTCCGTTCATTTTTTCAAGTTGCAATTCGAATTGTCCGATCTTTTCTAAGTCATTTATACTGATTGGATGGGAGTAGTTGAAGACTATCAATACTGGGTTTAGGTAATTTTCACCGAAAGCATTGTTTATGACGTTTAGTCCTTGAACTGCTGGAGTGTTGGGTAAGTATGCTGTAAAGTTTAAGTTAAGCGGAATGGAAATTAGGTAAAATCCTACAAGTGCTCCTATGATTAATGACGAGATTATTACGGTCTTATAACGTTTTACCGAATTCCTAACTACGTTCTCAAAACGCGGTCTTACTTTAAAGTTCTTTGATGGCCAGAACACTTTCCACCCCATCTTACCGTAAATTATTGGTAAGAGCGTGACGGCTATACCTACAGTAAAGGGAACAGAAAGGCCTATAGCTAAACCCCACTGGCTGGCAAAAGGTATGAAAGCCATGCTGAGAAACACAAGGGTTACTGAAAGCCCACTTATAATTATAGCCCTACCAGAGGTTTTTACTGATATCCTCATAGCTTCTTCTTTGCTAACTCCCTTACCTAATTCTTCTCTGAATCGTGAAAGTAGGAATACACTATAATCAGCTCCTATCCCCATGAGTACAGCTATCATCGGTTCTATTACTTGGAAATTTATTAATTGGTTAGTAATGATGCTTATTACCGTAACTAGACCAAACCCTATAATCGTTGAAAGGCTTATGAGGGTTAGTGTGATCAAAGGTGCTATAATGCTCCTAAAGTAAATCCCTATAATGAGTACCAGAAAGAAGAAAACTAATACAAAAGTTATGGCATCGTATTCGTTAGATAACTCAGAGAGTTGGGCATTAAGTGGTGTTGTTCCAGTAATATAGAACTTACCGCTAAAAGTAGATTTCACAGCGTTCTGAATGTAGGGTGCAGCGAGTTCATCTGCTAAGGTACCGTTCTCGAAAGAATATGTTGGGGGATATTTAGTATAAACTAGGATATAGCTTACGTTATTCTTTTCGTAAATTGCAGTAAGCGAGGAAGGCGGGGTAATAAGTGAAAAGAACTGTGAAGGGCTCTCGCTTAAGACCTCATCGATGCTCTTAAAGAGAAGTAATGCTGAAATTTGCGGTGATATATTTAACACCTTCGCCACGGCATTAGGTAATTCATAGCTTATGTATGATGCGTTAATGGAACTTGTGTCTGGGAAAACGTAAAGCGCAACCAGTTGCATCTTATTCAGTTTTGAAATTCCTTCCTCAAAGGCTATTGTGTAATTATGCGTTGAAGCATAAACCTCAGCAAATGTTTGGTAAAACTCCGTGTAGTTCGTTGGCATGCCTTGGGAGGCAAGGGCTTCAGCCTTGCTTAAGTTCTCTGTAACGTAATAATACTTTATGAATAATTGTGGGTAAATATATAGTGCGAACGCGCTCTCGTTAATCAGCTTTCCGGTCTCGTTAATCGCTTTTCCTAGAAACGTGGCGTAGGATATATAAACGTTCGCTAACCCGCTGGCGTTAGTTACAAGAGGTTGTTGTAGTATTTTTTCCTCAACTAAGTAGTTTTCGTAAGGGGTAGCGTTTATTAGTACCACGATAAAAGAGTTATTTCCACTCCCTGAGGGGAAGTAGTTTGACAGTAACTCATATGCGATATACGCCTTAGAGTTATTGGGGAAAGTAATGTTTTCATTATATGTTATATGTGTAGAGGATTGTGATGCAAGAAATAGGGAAATAAGAATAATTATCGTCCATATAACTACTACTATTTTAGAGTTTACCATGTAATTTTCAACGTAATTGGAGATATTAAAGTTTTTCCCCAGCTCTAGAGAACACGAGTTAGGGGCTACGGTAAAAATTTCGTTAATAGTTTCATACTGAACATATGAAAAGTAAATCATTGCGTTTTTAAATACTAGCGTACTACTGGATCAGGCTAATATAAGGTATGAACACAATAATTTAATAAGAGATTCACTTTTCGATTTTTAGATTTACATGTGTATTAATCTCGCTAACTAGCTCAAGCATGTCTACCGTTAGAAAATAATAATTTCCTCCTCTACTCATTTTTAACTAATTTTCTTAGCAACATATAGTAGCCTTTGTGCCTTCACTTAAGCTTAGAGAGTGTGGAGATAGTGTCGTCATTAGGGTATAAATTTATTAAACGTTGATTCTATATATAAAGAATTAACAATAAATTCGAATATTATATAAAGTCTAAAAATTATAGAAATATAAATAAGCAAGTGACGACACTATCAGAGATCTCAACTATGCTAACGTTAAATCCTTCCCTTAATAAAGGCTCTAGGGCGTTCCAAGAGTATTGATATAATGAATTGAAAGACATTATCACGAAGCCTATTATAATAAACTTCTCCTTCCTCACAAGATTAAGTTATATTAAATATATAAATGCCTTTACCCTTTATTCATGTATATATAATTTAAATTTATCAATTTTAATCGAGATTAAGTATTTAACATAATGAGCCTTAACTTCTACGAAATTTTTTTAATACGTATGGATACTCTATTCATATGAAAAGAATTGTAACACTTGACCCTGCTACTACGGAAATAGTTGCATTTCTAGATGGAACATCAAGAATTGTAGGAGTACCGGAAGATGCTGACTACCCAGAAGAAGTTAAACAGAAAGTAAAAGTAACTAGAAAGCTAGTGAACGTAGATAACTCCTCCTACGGGCAATCCACGCAAAACAAGAGAACGAATAAAACCAAGTATTACAAGAGAAAAGGAAATAAACAAGTAAGGAGAAAAACAACATAAGCTCATAGAAAACATGGGGATAAA
>JBBHKV010000034.1:0-2537 GCA_037389275.1 Sulfolobaceae archaeon RB850M | reverse complement strand
AGTCTCCGCAATGGCTCCATTAATTTCCGCTTATATCACTCAAGAAAGTTATAAAATTGATTCTGATATTTCATGCTGAAGAAGTAATAAAAATAATGGCAAAAACGTTAAACATACAACAAGTCCTTAATAATCTAAGGCAAACCGGTAGGTAGACTTCAACGTTACTCTTTGAAGCTGTTATATCTATTTCTCAAGAAGTTTATTCTCTTCGATCGGATGCGAGGTATTTGCTCATTTTAGGTTTTCATGAAATGAAGCCTGGATATAATGAGGTGAAGAGAGCTTCAAGAATATTCACACAACAAATAGTAACATACCTAAAATTCAGTTGAATTATTGGGATTTCCTTTCTAATAACCCCAACTCCTCAACAACCCTTTTAATTAACGCGTTTCTTTCCTCCCTATCCCCCTCCAGTATTTTCTTTAAACTCCTATTATCAACCCTAATAACTTTGAAATTAGTTATGTCAACGTTAGACACATTAGTTATTATGAACTTGACTACGTCGTAATCGCCGTTCTTAAAATAACTTTCTAACTTCTTCACATTTGCTACGCTACTCTCTTCTATCGTATCTTTATTACTCAACTTTATATCGCCTATGTACTCCACTTTCCCCTTCCTAAAGTATATATCCACTATAACACCCATCTCTTCAATCTTTTTACCCTTCTTGTGAACGTAATCTATACCGTACAAGTCCTTAAGCTCTAAGAGACCTTCCCTTACCTCTTGCTCAAGCCTTTTTGATGCTTCATTAATATCACCTATATCAAAAGCCGACTTTATCTTCATCTTCACACACCCCTTTATATCATACTCACCTTCACAATGTTTATACGAAGTGTTTATCACCTCTCTGGCAATATCTATTAACTTGCTAACAGTCTCAGCTCCCATCACTTCCTTAACCTCTAAAAGTTCTTCAGAGAAATCCGGGCAATAACCTCTCAAGATTTCTTCCCTGTCCTTCTGGTTGAGTTTTAACTCAATAGTGAACTCCGATAACCTCCTTTTTAAAGCCCTATCCTTTATTTCGTTCATTACATCGTTAGTCATGGCTAAGGCTATTGGAACTTTACACTCGTTAATTAACTTATGAATTTCCGAGAGCTGTCCCTCAACGGGCTTAACTTCATCTATTAATAGGCCAACGATACCCAAATTCAGTAAGTCCTTTATAAATAGGATCACCCCAACGACGTCCTTAGGGTAAACGCTCTCGTCATAAGTCATACAATAAAGCCTTTGGGCGTAACCTAACTTTTCGTCCCACCTCCTCTTTTCACACATATGCCTTAGCCAATTGTTGAACTCCTTCCCCAGTTTTGCAAACCCAGTATAACCTATCTCCCTCTTATTAGAGCTTAAAACGTTATAACTATCTACTCTGATCTTTTCTACAATCGTAGTCTTAAGGTAGTGCCAAAAGGCGGAGGACAAGTTTGGGGAGTTCACTAAGTCTATGTAAATTATGTAATTTCCTTGTTTATCCCCTAAATCCTTTTTCACCGCATTCAAGATTGTTGTTTTTCCCATTCCCGGTTCGCCTATTATCGTAATTACTAAGTCCTTTCTGAGCATAATAGCTTCCTCAATCTTCTTTATTGCCTCCTTCCACGTTTTACCCTCAACCTTAACTTCAGTATCGCCGTGTCTCGCTACTGTATACTCGATAAACTTGCAATCAGACATCATTTCCTCCTCCTAATTATGCCGTAAAGTACCCCACCCTTAACTATACCCTCCTTTCCTCCCGAGATTAATTCGTAATTTCTAATTATGTAATCACGGAACTTAGCCATGAATTGTTCCAGGGTCATACCCATCTGTTCCCTAATGTCCTTGATTGACGCCATGCCAAGATCGTCCTTAACAAAGTCGTAAACCTTGTCCAAATCCTCTGTTGTCTTAGGATGGCCGAAATAGAGTTCAAAGTACTCCTTTAATACCTCCCTTAAGACGTTCTTCAGTGTCTCAAAATCTTCATGAGGTGGGTTTTCCTCTCTTTTTTCCACAGCCTTTGCTAATGTATAATACTTCCTATTACCAGAAGTCTTAACTAGTTTAATGAAACCCTCCTTTAACAGTTCGTCAAATATCTTGTCCAGGCTCTTATTACTCTTTGATAAACCTAGATAAGGAAGTAGAGTACTTTTTGTAAATTCTTTATTACCATCACCACCAGTATACTGGATGATTACTTTCTTTACATCTTCTTTTGATACCATTATGAATCTTTTCATAAACAAATATATAAGTATTAAAAAGGATAAGATATGTGATAAATGAGTATATTGACCGTTTTAATTTAGCTATTACTAAGTATTAACATAGTGTGATAACAAAATATAAAATTTTTATAACTTCATGCCTAATCGTTGTTTTGAAATAACCGTACTTGAAATGTTCAACAACTTTCTAAGACAATAATTTGCTTGCTCCAATTGATTACAATTAAGAGAATTTTATGTAGAGTGCTGTTACTTATCTTTCCATGACGAAAACCCCATTATTCTTAACTCGAGATT
>JBBHKV010000033.1:0-5252 GCA_037389275.1 Sulfolobaceae archaeon RB850M | reverse complement strand
TTTATCCCCATGTTTTCTATGAGCTTATGTTGTTTTTCTCCTTACTTGTTTATTTCCTTTTCTCTTGTAATACTTGGTTTTATTCGTTCTCTTGTTTTGCGTGGATTGCCCGTAGGAGGAGGTTTGGGGAGTGATAAAAGTGTTGATGGGAGGGTAGTGGCGTTCAGTAATAAATCTTTCGCTCAAACTTCAAGCATAGTGTTAGCTAACATTGCCACGTGGGTCCTTTCAACCCACGTGGCGATTTGGGGGAGGGCTTACCTATTTAGGCTCATAAGGCTTATTATTATACCAAACACTCCAAACAACCCTTGCCAACTTCCTAGCCAAAGCAACATACAACTTCTTACCCTTCAACCTATCCTTGTGTGCCTCATAAAACTTCAGTAAGGTCGGGTTCCTAGAATAATTCCTCACTGCCAAAAAGTAGAACAAGCTACGCAAGTACTTATTACCCCTCTTGGAAATCCCCCTACTTACCACAGCCCTCCCACTCCTCTCAACTACCGGGTCTAAACCACAATAAGCGACAAAGGACTCTGGTTTAGGAAAACGCTTAACATCACCAACAATACCAATAATAATACCAGCTGCAAGCCTCCCAACACCAGGTATCGTCAATAGGACGTGGTCTTGAGGGACTTGCCCCTCAATCATCCTCCTAACCTCCTTCAACCTCTCTTGCGTTTCTAGGAGGTTTTTAGCCAGGATTTTGATTTCCTCAAGTACTAAGGGGGTGTATTCAAGTTGGTAGAGCTCTTCTTGTGTGAAATCTCCTTTCGCAAGCTTTTCCAACCTGTCCTTGCTTACCTTATCGTTATCACTTACTAAGAATAATGCCCTCTTTAGCCTATTCTTGTACTTCACCTCTATGTCCTTTAGGAATAGGTAGAGTGTTACCAATTCCTTCAAGGGGTTGTAATCGTACTCCTTAGCCTTGTTAACCATGTTTTCTAATTTTTCAGCGTCATAAAAATCTGTTTTCTTTCCCCTAAGCTCTTTTTCCCTTGATAACACGTTTGGACTGACTTGCAGTACTCTTACCCCCCTCTCCTTGAAGTATTGTGAAGGCCTTATTGCATATACTCCAGTAGGCTCTAGTACTATTACGCAAGGTTTCATCTTGAGGATTTCTTCATAACCCTTCAAATTGTTCTCGTATTTTCTCACCCTCCCCCTGCTAGTTATTAAATGTTCTTTTGATACGTCTACCCCTACCTCTTTGTCACACCTATATGCGTGAATTTTATCACAATGTTCAGTCCGACGGTAGGGGTTTGTCACGCCACTACCCGAAGACTTTGCTTCAGTTTCCCTCTCGACCATGTTTCCCCAGTCGAGGAGAGTATTACTCTCCTCGACTAATAAACCTATATAGGTGTTTCCCTCGACCAGCCCCAAGGACTTAAGGGTGAATGTGTATGATCCCTTAAGAGGGGTGCCCGTGGCGGAATTAGAAGTAATTAAAAGTAAGGAAAAGTAACGCCACGGGTAAACACACCAATGAAACTCACCATTTCATGGGCGGCTCCCTAACTTGGGCTTATGGGAGCTGAACAGACGATGGTTGAATCGTGAAACCCCATGAAAGTCTAAACCCCTTTCCTAGCAGTTTGAGATAAGCTATGGAGGTATTATTGAAAACATTTACACAACGCATATCACGACGAGCCATTCGAATAAGATATTTCTCCATGAACTTACCTAGCTAATCAAGTACAGACTGAGGGTACAAATTCATGTATTCTAAAGCACTTCCTACTGGGAATTCGGTTTATTTAATTATTTGTCTAACAGTTTTCTCATTGGCTCTGGTTATTTAAACTAAACGTGAAGAACCGTAATGCATAAGTTTTTCTCTAGAAAAGATAATTAGTTAGCCCATGGGGGTTTAGTCTTTGTTAAGAATGCCAATACTCCGTTCATTGCATCACGTGTAACCACTTGGTCTATCAATATCTTGAATGCATCTTCTAGCTCCTTCTCATATTTAGAATAAAGTATTTTCCTCATATTGGTGAGTGAGGAAGGAGCCATTTGCTTAAGTTTTTCGATTACCTTTCTCCCCTCTTCCTCTAAATTCTCACTGATATAATGAACTAGTCCAACCTCCTTTGCCTCATCAGCGCTTAATTCTTCTCCCAGTAGAGCTAACTTTTTAACAGTATCCCAACCCAAAATCTCCTTTCCTAGGGTTAATAATACTGGTGGTAATACACCGATTTTGCCACCTGGAGCAGCAAACCTAGAATATGGTGATGAAATTACTATATCACTTACCAGTAAGAGTTCCATTGATGCACCGTAAGCTACACCCTCAACCACAGAGATTATGGGTTTCGAGAAGTTTAATAGAGTCCTATACATCTCGTACATTGTAGAGAAGAAACTCATGGCATACTCCCTGTTCTCGTTGGCCAGTTTAAGTTCCTTAATGTCGGCCCCAGCACCGAAGTTCTTATTTGCCCCAGTTAAAATTACAAATCTTATACTTTTTTCGTTGTCAAGTTTCCTAAAAGTATCAATCATGCTATACATTAGTTGTTTGTTTATAACGTTATATTTGCCCCCAGTATCCATAATAACTTTGGCGTAATTCCCCAAAACTTCTACGGAAACGTAACTCATCAACAATCTTAATATCTCCTCTCTTATATACTTTATTTATTTATTTCCAAAAATTACAAAAATTATTGTTATATCCTTAATCATACTTAAAGGTTTTTTCAATAAAATTTAATAAATGTATATACATGCTATAAAACTATGTTTATATGAGATAATGTAAAAAAAGTAAGGTGATTTAAGATGGGCGCAGGGGACACGATTAGGGGTTTGTTAAAAGGACTCATTGTTGGGGCATACCTAGGGACTAATTTCGTTGGATATAAGCTATATGGTCTTGTTAAGGCGATATTCCAGATAGATAAGGACTGGCTAAGTAGGGCAGTAATGGGAATGATAGTATTAAGTTTAATATGGGGTATATTAGGGATCATAGACGCTCTCATGGTTAGACTTCAAGAGGCTTCTTGGGGTTTAGCCCAAGTTTTACCCTTAACAGCACAAGAATACGAAGCGTCGATAACTTTACACGGAATGAGGGACTTGTTTGGTTTTGCACAGCAGTTAATTCTCGCAATTTTTATCTACTTTACGTTCAAGATGCTTAATATACAGCCTAAGGCTAAATGGGTATTTAACTTAGGATTTATATTATTCAACATCTCCTTCATGCTTTTTGAAGGCCCCATACTTATAACCCCACAACAAGGTTTTGACAACTATTTCTCCGCAACCGGTTGGTATTATTTAGCCCCCATAGGAATTCCAGGCTACTCCTTATACGTAGTCTCACCGCTCTGGTATATAGGTTGGTTATTATTAGATGCCGGAGTTTATCTAATGACGGGGTGGTACGTTTACCACTTCTATTTAGCCTCCAAGAACCTAAAGGAAAAGTTACCAATATTCCTAGTCTTTGGTTTAGTTGTAGCAATTTTAATACTTGAAAGTTATTCGGGCGAGGTAGTCACTAGCTTATGGGACTTATTGGCTTATTACAAATTAGTAGGTTATAATGTAATAGCTGACCAGATATCCTTCGTAACATTATGGCACGGGATAGTTTATATTGCATGGTTCCCGGCTGTCGCAGCATTATACTTACTAATACCCACTCTAGCTAACAAACCACTATACAGCGAGAGAATGGGAAGGATATCAGCACTTCTCTATTTGATCTTTGCTACCGGCCCATTAGGGATTCACCACTTGTATATGGTAGATTTGCCGGCCCCAGTAAAAGTCCTAGTAGAGGTACTGACTGAAGGGATCGTGGTACCGTCGATGATGACATTCTTTAACTTATGGGCAACAGCTAAGGGTGCAGATGTGAAGTGGAATATATTAACAGCATTTACAGTCCTATCATTCGCGGGTTCGATATATGGAGGAGTTATGGGGATATCTAACTCAATAATCGCTTTCGATGCAATATCACACGAGGGTATGTACGTTGTTGCCCACTTTCATGCAATGATATTGTTCTCTATAGTCCCTGCAGGCTTTGCAGCATTATACCTCTTAATACCGATGTTGTCGAAAAGAGAGTGGTATTCTCCGAGATTATCTTGGGTACACTTCTGGGGATACCTAGTGGGAACTATTATGGTAGTTTTCGGATTTTCATACTTAGGAATTACCGGTTTAATAAGGAAGGAAGAGATATACCCACTCTCTCAAACTTTCATAACTGGTGAGGTACTTACTACTGTAGGTGCAATCATTGCTGACGTAGCAACAACAGTCTGGCTGGTTAACTTAGTCTTAACACTAATTAAAGGTAGAGTTAGCTACGAAGAAGGGGTAAGTGTAGGTGAGGTTATAAGCAGTGTAGCTATGCAGTTAAGCGGTGATTACGATATTGTAAGTGTCGGGATTCAGAAGGGTGTTTTGCTGGTTAAAGACCAGTTAGTGAAAAGGATAACTACCCATACCTCAACTCATTAACCTTTTCCCCACCTCTTTAAGTATTTCCTCATTGAAAGGAAACCTTTTTTCCTTATATCTCGAAAACACTAGTTCATCGTTTATATACACATCAAAGATTCCGTTTTTACCTTGCTCAAGCTCCACATTTACCCCCTCAAAATAATTTAAAACATCTCTTGCCAAGTCTAAAGCTCTATCTAAATATCCGCAAGGCCTACAGTAAATAATTTTTACTTTTAATTGCATAATTAAGGAACTTTATGTCCGTTATAAATAATTTTCCATACATATCTTTTCAAAGCGAAATTTATTAATCTTGACATAGTAAGTTAAGCTATGCGTATAGCTGTAACCTATGATAAGGAATTTAACTTAAAGCCATTAGATGAGGCAGAAATAATAGGAATAATCGATGAGGAGAAGAAAGAAGTAGAACAATATGAGAACCCGGGTGTAGGGAGTAAGGAAATGACTATGGATGCAATACTAAGCCTTTCACCAGACGCAATAGTTGTAGGCAAGCAGTTCCTATGCCCCGGTTCATATATGATGTCTTACGGTAAGATAAAGTACATCCCGACAAACTACAAGACTTTACAAGATGTACTTAACAACTTAGAAACATTAAAGAAGAGCATGAGTGATGAATTAGACGAAGAAATGTATGCTGAAGAACACATGCACGAGTAACTAGAATGATTTTTTGACTTATCATTTTAGTCCAAAAACTCAGCTAACTTAACCCCATTCATCATATT
>JBBHKV010000032.1:0-38166 GCA_037389275.1 Sulfolobaceae archaeon RB850M | reverse complement strand
TCACGTCCTTCCCCCTGGAGTACTCCTTGTGGTCCACGGTGTCGTCTATGATGACGGCCACCTCACCCTTCACCAGCCCCGACAGGATCTCCAAGTAGTCCCTCCACGCGTCGTGGAGCTCACCCAACGCCTCCAGCAGGTTCGCGTAGTCCAACCCGAACGTCTCAGCAGCATTCCTCACGCTGGACCTCCCACCTAGCAGGACCATCAAGACTAGTGCCAACCCGACCTTCCTGCTCCTCCCCTTCCTCCTCACTATGCCCAGAACCTGGTTCACTGCCTTGACCAACCTCTCCTTAGCTAACTCGATATGTCCTTTTCCGTTCGGCATCTTTTCAGTAGGAAGGCGTCGAAAAATAAAAACTTCTCGCTAATACCGACTTCTTGGTATTACCTCCCTAAGATTCCCATATCTGCTGCATTGATTTGTTTTTTACACTGTTTCGTGAAGTTAAAGTTCTTTTTTAAAAATAATAATCTTTCATAAAATAGAGTTCGGCCTTCATCGTGATTAATAGTCACTTTTTTATGACTATTAATCACTCGGCCTCATCACCCCCCATGCTGTTTACGGGAGCGGTAGTTAAACCACTCCCTTCAAGGACATGGGGAGTTTCATTGGGTGCCTTCCTCCACCTCACAACTGCTCATAGACTTCACAGTGGCACCCTCCAATTTAATGTTAACGGAAAAGTTCATAAAAATTGCTTAATAGCATTAAAGGGATTAGAAGTAATTAAAAATAACTAATAGTTACGTAAACGTGTTACAGACATATACTCCTCATCCTCAGCGCTTGGTGAAAAAGTCCTTATCGGCATAGAACAGACCCGTTTGTCCCTACACTTTCATTTCACTCATTTTATCTTCATTCATGGTCGAGTGTAGGGACTTAGCCCTCAACCACCTTTTGGGTGAGTCATGGGACTCCAACGGCACGGGGCTCACATCTCCGTAATCACTCCCACCCTTTTGGGCATAGCCCACATCGGTGTGAGAGATCATCATTTATCAACAAAAGTTTGTTATAAACAGACAAAAAGATTTCTATCAACGTGAAAAAGGATTCAGCCCTTAAACATTGGGCTAGTATGCAAGGTAGAGTGTTAAAAAGGTTCTACGGAAATATATCGATTAACTCTTCTAGGAATTGTGAAAGTCGCGGATATCTACATGCTCGTACTTAAAGTCGGAAAAATAAACCGCAAAGCCCCATTTCCTTTAATTATCCAGTGACCTTTAAGGAGAAGAGGATTGTAAACTTAACGTTATGTTCTTTCTAAGTAAAACGTGACAAGTCAATGCAATAGAGAGAAGAGGGAAAAGGAAAAATTATCTGATTAACCTAATATCTCTTCAGGCTTAACTGGTGTGTGGTTAAACCTCTTGCCTACCGCGTCTTCTAAAGCTCTTATTATTACGGCAGGACCTACTATTAATGCTGCCTCACCTACCCCCTTAGCTCCAGTAGGATATGCTGAGACGTGTGGTTTTTCAGCGAAATACGATTCAAATTTAGGTGCTTCCACGGGAGTAGGTATGAAGTAATCAGCATAAGTCACAACTAATTGGCCATCATCGTTAATCATCGCCTCCTCATATAACGCTTGTCCAACTGCTTGAGTGGCTCCGCCGTGTATTTGTCCTTCAGCTAGAGGTGGGTTAATTACAACCCCTATATCATCATAAGCCTTATAATCTAAAACTCTAGCTATCCCATAATCGTCTACCTCAACTATTGCCACGTGAACTCCGTAGGGGAACGTCACATCTCCGGGTAGGGTAACTTGAGCGTAAATTCTGGGTTCATTACTGCTATAAGCATAATTCGCAATTTCATCCCAACTTACGCTCTTTTCGCTTCCCTTTACTCTGAATACCCCTTCCTTATACTCGATCTCCTCAACATCCGCTTTAAGCATTTTTGCAGCTATGCTCTTCATCTTCTTCAGTACCTCACTGGCAGCAACTTTAGCTGCACTCGCAGCTGCAGCTGCCGTCCTAGAGCCATATGTTCCCATACTAGATGCTACAGTTTCCGTGTCTCCCCAAACAACTTTTACCCTATTTATGTCTATTTGAAGCTCATCAGCTACTACTTGTGCTATTGCAGTTTCACTTCCTTGTCCGTGAGGAGTCCCACCAGTAATTACTAAAACGTCTCCAGTCTCACTAACCCTTACTTCTCCAAACTCCCAAGGCCCGAAACCGCTGATTTCTAGATAGAATGCCATCCCTACACCTATTTTTCTCCCCTTTTCCCTCTCAGCCCTTGCCCACTCTTTTAACTGTTTATACCTTAACTTCTCTAACCCCTCGTGAAGTAATGCCAAGTAGTCCCCGGAATCATATTTTAGCCCGAATGGGTTAGTGTACGGCATTTCATTCGCCCTTATTAAATTCCTCTCCCTAACAGTTACGTCATCTAACCCTAACTCGTCAGCCACATTGCTCATTATTCTCTCTATTATGAAAGTAGCCTCGGGTCTACTTGCTCCCCTATACATAGTTATTGGTGGAGTATTTGTATAAACCGCCCTACTCCTTATATGTAGGTCCCTAATCTTGTAAGGCCCAGGTATCATTAGGGGGATTATTGCTGGTTGTAGCGGTGCAGTATACGTTAAATATGCACCAAGGTCTACCAATAATTCTCCCCTTATTCCTAATACCGTACCGTCGTTCTTTACTGCCACTTCACCCTTGAAGGTGTTATGCCTAGCCTCAGAGGAAATCATTTCTTCACTTCTTGTAGCAGTCCATCTCACAGCTCTCCCTAACTTTATTGAAGCCGCAACTACTGAAACGTCCTCTGGTAAGATGTTAACTTTACTTCCGAAGGCTCCACCTACATCTGGCATTGTCACCCTGATTTTTGATGTCGGCATACCGAAAATCTTTGAGAATTCGAACCTCGCAGTATGAGGTACTTGAGTTGAGTACCATATTGTTAAACTACCGCCCTCATATCTGGAAATTATACCCCTAGGTTCCATGGGGTTGGGGATTAACCTCTTGTTAGTAATCTCGACACTTATGATTTTATCTGCGTTCTTGAAGGCCTCATCTACATTTCCCGCAGAGTAACTCTGGTCGAAAGCTACGTTAGTCTTTAATTCTTCATGTACTATGACTTTATCCTCCAAAGCTTCCTCCATTTTAATTACAGCTGGTAATTTCTCGTAATCTACGGTGATCTTGTCTATTGCGTCCTTTACAGCGTACTTATCAGTCCCTATAACCATTGCCACCGGTTCTCCAGCGTATCTGACTTTTTTATCGGCTAGAGGTTTCCTAGGTATAAATTTCCATAACCTGGGGTCTTCATAAGTAAGCCATATTCCTATGCCTTGCTTTATAAGCGGTTCTAAATCCTTATACGTATATATTGCCACAATTCCGGGTACTTTCAAGGCATCTTCTAAGCTAATCGACTTTATGATAGCATGTGCATAAGGGCTTCTTACAAAGCCAGCATATAGTGCTGAGATTTGTATATCATCTACGTAAGTAGATTTACCGGTTACGAACTTATCGTCGTATAGCCTTTTAACTGGTTTACCTACATAAGTCATTTTCTCAACCTCTGGGAGGCGTCTTTTACGGCTTTTATAATATTCTGATAACCGGTACACCTACATATATTACCGTGCAACCCATCTCTTATCTCCTCTTCTGAGGGGGAGGGGTTATCCTTGAGCAAATAATATGTTTGCATTATCATACCCGGTGTACAGTACCCGCACTGTAAGGCATAATTCTCCTTAAATGCCTCTTGTATTGGGTGCAATTTCCCGTCTTGTGACAAACCTTCAATTGTCAATATTTCCGCACCGTCAGCCTGAACAGCTAGCACTGTGCAAGACTTAACGGATTTCCCGTTCATGATCACTGTACAAGCTCCGCAAGTTGAAGTATCACACCCTATTTTAGTTCCAGTAAGCCCTAGTTCGTCCCTTAAGAAGTGGACTAATAACATTCTAGGCTCTACTTCCCTTTCGTACCACACGTTGTTTACCTTAACCCTAATTTTTACTTTTTCACCTGGTCTAACTAACAACACCTAACACCTCCTTAAGCGTGTTTATTGTTAAAATTTTCATAACTTTCCTTCTATATTCAGATGATCCCCTCGAGTCTGAGGGAGGTTTTACCAATGTTATGACTTGCTCTGCGAACTTATTGATCAGTTCGAGTGATGGTTTACTACCTATTATCGTCTTCTCTAACTCGAAGGGTCTAAAGGGTTTATCTGAAACTCCAGTATAGCTAACCCTTATGTCCTTTATCTCCCCATCAACCTTAGCTAGTACTGCCATACCAACTAACGCAAAGTCTCCAGCTCTTCTAACGACCTTAGAATATTTGTACTTGTAACCTTCAAGTTTAGGGAACTCTATTTCATAAAGGAGTTCATCCTCCCTTAACTCCGTAGTAAAAGGTCCTTTAAAGAAGTCCTTCGCGTTCACTACTCTCTCTCCTTTTGAGGATACTAGTCTTAGGTTTGCCTCATATGCTAGAACCACAGCAGGGTAATCAGCTGAAGGGTCTGCGTTAGCCAATGAACCCCCTATAGTACCCATATTTCTAACCTGCATGTCCCCGACTTTCATGGCGGATTGGTGAAGTAGCGGTAAGTCCCTCCTCACTATCCCGCTCTTTACTAGTTCCTCGTGTCTTGTTGTTGCCCCTATTATTACCTTATCCTCAGATATTGAAATGTGGGAGAGTTCTTTTAATGGGTTTAGATCTAAAAGAAACTTTGGTTGTAGCAATCTGAACTTAAGCATTGGTATTAAACTCTGCCCTCCAGCAAGGGGTTTAACGTTTCCACCGGCTAAGAAATCTAAGGCATCAGCGAGGGATGTAGGTCGATAATAGCCGAACTGGGGTGGATACATTAAATATTAGTAATTTACTCAAAATATAAATCTTGCGTTAAAAACACTACATAATATAAAAAATGTATGCTCATTCATATTTTGTTTATTGAAGAGAAAAGTGTGGAGTAAGGGAATTTTTAACATCATTATAAGGTAAAAAAAGGATATTCTCATGCAAAAACCAGTACGATTATGTTACTGTCACATATACCGGTATTTCGAGTGTTTGACTTCCTACAAGTGTAGTTATAATAATCCTATATGTTTGTCCCACTGTTAGCATTAAGGGGCCGAAGTTAATTGTAACTTGAGTAGTGGTGTTCGGCTGTAGGTAATTCGGATTAAAGTTTGATGTAGTGTATGTTGTCCCCTCAATCCTAGCTGAAAGTAGTTGGGCTGGTTGTGTAGAATATAACTGTACTACTGCCGTACCGTTATTATTGTAAATATACCCTTGCCCAGTTTGATATATTGGAAGTTGTTGAGTTGGCATAGTGCCTTGCATTGGGTAAGGAGTTGTTGGAGTCCCCATATAGGTGCCACCCATAGGTTGACCGCCCATTCCCATCATATTCAATAACTTCCCTAATCCTAAGTACGTGAGTATAAATCCTATAAATCCTGCGAATGGGACTATTGATCCTATGGCTATGAGAATTCCACCATTCCTTATGTTTCCCACATTATAAATTTGTCCTACTCTCCTAATTGCTAATCCTATTAAAATAAGTCCTATTATTAATAAAATTGCGCCAATGATATCAATAAGTGGTATTATTGATAGGACTAGTCCTATAATCCATAATGTAGTACCTGTAACCCCACCTACATCCTTACCTACGGTTTCTAATCCACGAAATCCAGAACGTAATCTTAACACAGAAATTATAGTAAATACTAACGCAATTATCTCTAAGATTATAACTCCTATTAATGATCCTATTAATGATGATGAGGAAGATGGACTTATCAAACTAGTTACAATAGAGGTTATTGAAATAAAAAGGAGTATAATTGCGATACTAACTAATATTGTAGCTATTATTGCAAATAATGATCCTGATCGCAAATCCTGTATTGCTTTAACTTCTGGATTTAGCATTTTTCATCAAATCAATCTCTTTTACTCCAGATAATAAATATTGCGGATATAGGCATTGGGAAATCTAAAGTAGAGTAGATGACGGATATTATGTTTAAAATATTACATGATAAATTAAGGTAGTCCTATCGTATAAAAGATATATCTTTTATCTCTTAACTTATAAAGATATCAGATTTAGCTAGACGAAGAAAATATAATTTTTGTAAATGACAATTCTAAAAACGTGATTATTTACTACGGGTTTGCTCTATCTAAACAATAACTTTATATCCTTACAAAAGTAGAGAGTACAATTAATGTCCGCACTAGAAATTGATGGAATCAAAAACGTGAGAAAAGGTGCTATCTGGTTTTTGATTGCCCCAATAGTAATCATAATTGTATTCGTAATAGCAGTTATAGCAATTACGCTGATAGGCCTATCCATAGCTTCAAACCCACTATCAATAACATCTTTTTCGGGATTAGCTAGTATTGCTAATGCCACGGCTGCATTGTATTTTACCTTGATGTTTATTGGGATAATACTTGCCGATTTTTTACTTCTTCTAAGTTTCGGTAGTTTTCGTACTGGTTTTAAGGAATTACCTAACATGACCTTAGGATCTATAGGCGGTTTAGTGGGTAAAATAGGGGTATTAATACAAATGGTAGCGTTCGTTACCGCTACAGCACTACTCGTTATAGTCTACTTAACCTTAAGCTCTGGCGGTACTTTAAGTTCGGTTACCGGGATGATAAATTTTGCTTCATTTTCAATGATCATAGGTGGATATATAGGAGGACTTCTCAATGGAATAGCCTTAATCTTGGTAGGGATCGGGATTTATTCCTTGGGTTCTAGGTATAATAACGGTCTGCTTAAGGTGGGGGGAATATTGATTGCCACGATACTTATCTCCTTAATTGGTGTAATACTTACCATAATAGGAGCTGGTTCTGTTAAGAATAAGTTACAAAGTGGTCAACTTCAACCCTTTAGCCAAATGTATACGCAACCAGCTTATGCCCAACCACAATATCAGCCTTATCCTCAACAGCCATCACAACCTTCACAGTCACAAGGTACTATTTATAGTAATGGTGTAGCCGTGTTACAAGTCAACTTTTATCAACAAGGGAAGGTGTTGTACGCTGTATTAGATGATTATAAGCTTAATAGTATAAACGTTAATCCGCAATTTCTTAGCCCCGGTGTGAATAATATTACAGTTTACTTCCCACCTTTACAACTAATTCAAGGGAAAATGTATAGAATAGTCTTATTTATAGATGTTGGAGGTACTGTAATTCAATATCCAGTAAATGTAGTTTCTGCATGAGAAAGGTGAAAACTTTTTTAATTAGATTTTATTTTTCTCAAAAAAGAAAAATAAAATAAACTTAATTATTATAATGGGTTTCCACAATTTGAACAGAATCTTGCGTTAGGTGGATTTGGAAAACCACAAACTCTACAAACCTTCTGCTGATAATAACCCGCTTGTTGATAATAACCCATAGGTTGGTACATCTGTGGCTGTTGGTAGTAAGGTTGATAATACCCCTGGGTAACAGCACCACTGTTTATCAAATCCTCGATCTGTTTCATAACTTCATGTTCAATTTCTAAGTTCCACAGTCCTTCACCAGCTTCGACTAACAGCCCAATAGGGCCTAGCACTAGGTCAGCTAAAAAAGCTTCAGTTACATCCTCTGCTTTAACCCAGTTAGCCACTCCGGTGTTGACTTCTAAAAAACCTGGGCCGCCAAAAAGTTTAACAGTAAATGCTCTATCTGCAGCGAACAGATGCCTTAAAAAGCCCTCCTTCTTCGCTTGAACTATGTAATAATTTCCGGCACCAAAATACTGTGATTGGTAACCCTTAAAACTGAACCATTGGAAAAGTTGTACAGCTAAGGCTTGTAAGTTCACATTTACGCCTTCAAACCTCTTTTGCATAATATGATCTTATCTTTTTACGTTTATATAGTTTTTGTTAGAGAAAAAATCATTTCTGTGTTTCCGCGAAAAGTGTTTAATCCGCCTATGAGAGTCTATTGTGTGAAAGAACTTTCACTTGACGAATATTTTTCCTCTTATCTGCCTAAGCTAACTGAAGACGAGTCCTATTTAATTTACCTTATCGCTAGGGATAGAGAGGTTAAGGAAAAGATGGGAATTAAAATTGATAAAATACTCTTTAGGATTAAGAGCAAGGAACCTTTAAAAGCTGTAGAGATACTCAAAGCAATTAGGGACGGTGTAGAGTTCGAAGTTAAAGGTATCAAATTAAGGAGAGAGTGGATAAAAATCATGCATGTATTAAATCCCATTAACGTTTCTAAAGCCTCAAAGTTAACCGCACTAAAGTTTTTTGAACAGTGTGAGAAAAAACCAGATATTGAAAAGGTTTTTCATTCAGCATTAGCGAAGAGTATTGATTTTAAAATCTTTATGATCGACATAGATTCAAAAAGTAGGGAAATTATTGAGGGGTTGAACGGTATAAAAGCTCGTCTAGTAATGACTACTAAACGTGGTTTTCATATTCATGTATGGAAGGAAGACCTCCAAAACCCTTCAATCCTTTTCAAACTAAAAGGTGTTGAGGTAAAGACTAGGGACGCGATAGAATACGTGCCATCTATCGATCAAGGCGGATTTGTACCGAAGGCGTACTTGATTGATACCGTGGACGAGATCGTTAATTTAATGTAAGGGGATTTAATGATGAGCATAAGGAAAAGAGCAATAGTAATCCTCACAATGTTCGCATTCTTTTATGCTTTATTAGAACTAGGAATGAATTGGGACCCATCACAGTGTTTGAACTCACCCGCCTGGATGAGGAATTTGTTTAATTCAACAATCTCCCTTTATTTTTATAGAGTGATATATGACGGGCTCTTTCTATCAATAGTCTACTCGATTACTGGTAAGCTCATTAGCTGGGAGACGTTATGGTATTTCATCTACGCCTCAACTGTTGAGGATATATTTTACTGGGTAATAGGCTTAGAAGTGCCTAGGCAGTGGGCTTGGTTTTACCCAGTAATTTACGGCATACCGATAGATGATATAATAGGCATTATTTTGTTGGTTGTTTTAAAAAATAAAATACGAAAATAATACCAAAACTTTATTAATCAAAAGACAGAAGAGATTGATGGGAAAAAGGATAAGAGAGCATGAGTATTAGAGATTTAATCTCCTCCTCTCTTTCCGAATTCGATTCATATTATGCATTAAAAAATTTAAAGAACTCTCAACTAATACTGGAATATATTAACGGAGAGCCAATAGGGTTTGCAGAGTTAAAGCGATGGGGCAAAATAGGCATAATTTTCTATCTAGGAGTTCTGCCAAAATTTAGAGGAAGAGGGATAGGAAAGAAACTAGTATTAAGGGCTGAGAACGTTTTCAGAGAGAAAGGCCTAGAGTTTTCCTTAGCTTCAACTAGAAGCTGGAACAAACCCGCGATGAAAATGTTTGAATCATTAGGTTACAAGTTTTTTAATATTGATAACGTGAGCGACAAGATCGTATATATACTAAATGCCTATGACGACAATACAGTAGTATGTAAAGAATTGGTAAAGGGTGTGGAGTGTGAAAAACTAGTTCATTCAGGCTGAATTTCTTTGTATATCAGCTCTAATTCTATTCCTTCTTTTTTCCTCTCTATCCTGGAGACCTCATATGTTATAAGTCCTATTAGTGGTGGTAGGATCACGGTGAAGATGTCGAAAGGAACGTTACCCTGGAGTATGATGTTCCCGAAAGTAGAGTAAGTTAATACATAGAATATTGTTGATATTATTACTGTTGAAAGCCCTAGAATTGAGAGTGGTGCCGTGATTAACAATCTCCTATCAAGATTGGCCAATTTTAATGAGGCTATTGATACTACTAAATAGTTCCAAGTTATAAACCAAAGACCGTCTATGGCAAAACTCACTGACAACCCCAGATACACTTCGATAAAATTAAACAGCATAGAAGATAATAACGTTAATAGCAATGCGTTAACTGGGATACCATTCCTAACCTCGCTCAAAAATGCCGGTAACACTCTATCAAATGACATTGAAAATAATAGTCTTGAGGATGCACTGACGTTTATCATAGCGTATAACAGATACCACGTTAAACCACTAGCAATTACTAGAAATAATAACGGAGACTTAAGAAATGGTAGAGCTAAAAAGCTGAGCGTGGAGCCAGTGTAGATGGGTAGATTCCAGCCTTGTAGTGTGTACGTTATATACTCATCTTTTCCTATACCGTATTCAATTGCCAGAACGAAGAGAAGTGTGAAAAGTGTAGCGATCGCATAAGAAAGAATATATCCTATGAAAAAGATATTTCTCTTCCTTTTCACTTCTCCGGCGAAAAATGAGGGGGCATTAGAAAATGCGAAAAGTGAGAGGGCAAAGACCGATGCTAACGCGAACGTCTGCCCATTAAGTTGTGGGACTGTTATATCGGTTATACTTTTCCCCTTCATCATGAATAAGCCAATTAACGAAATTATTCCACCTATTAACTGGAGGATTGTGAGGTAGCTCACGCTCTTAGCGTAAACCTTGCCCTTGAAGGAGAGTAAAAATGAAACTATTATGAAGACTGTAGTTAACGCGAAAAGATAAACGTTTGAATTCATGATTACGTTAGCTAAACTTATGATGGAGTTATTGTTTAAGTAATAACCTATGAGTTGTAATGCGGGGATAATTACCATAATAACTTCTAGCATTGCAAGTACTGGGAAACCCATTGAGAATGCAGTTATTAATGACATCCCCACCATTATCCCTATTCTTGGTCCTAAAGCCCTAGAAACGTAGATGTAATCCCCAGCTGATCTAGGTATGTTAGTCGAGAGTATATAGTAATTTATGGTCAATGGTAACATTAGTAGGGAGGAGATAATCACAGCTAATATCCAATTAGAGTTAGGAAGGAATGCAGATATAAAAAGCGGGTAAGCAATCCCTGCGGCAGGCCCTAAGAACGAGAAGTTAAGTGCAAATACGTCAAAGGTACCGAACTCTTTTACTAGACCCGTTGATTCCCTAACGAATTTCATATTGCGGTTTTTGACTACTCTCTTAAAAACTTTCTTACGTCTTTAAACTTATATTTTCCGTTGGTTCTTCAAGTTGGGTAATCAGAATATATAGTAATAATTACCCCCTTTGTGGAGGAGAAAATCTTACAAAGTTTTCATGGTTAAAAATGTCTATTTGCTTTATTATTTACAGTTCTAATACCGCAATAATATATTCGAAAAATGAAGTAAGGATTTCTTAGGCAGTAGTAAAGTCTAATCTTACACTCTTTAAGCCAAATCTCGGGATTTGAGTTAATGGCTAAAAAACATGTGAAAAATGCTGATAGGACTAGGTTTGAGCTTATTAAGTAGAGGTTCGAAACTGCGATAGCACGTGAATAGTTAAATCCTTATATTTAAAGTGAGAGATGAAATTTGATGAAGGCACAAATCACGCTTACGTTGGATGATGAACTGTTAAGACAAATAGAAATCATTGCTATGAGCCAAGGAATAAGCATTGACGACGCATTTGAGGAGTCGATTAGGAATTTATTACTTCAGGATTTTATAGAGAGTATAAAGGATTAAATGTTTAAAGGCACACTCTTTTTTATTCCTTTTAATTAAGTTTTTTCATGGTAAATTACTTACCAGCACTTTATGCGTTAAATCAAACTGGTGATGCATATAGTATACTTCAGCAAGTGGTCCCCGAGCTCAAGCCTTTATACAGTTTCTTAATAGCTTATAGATCGGCTTGTCTAGGGAATTTGGCCCATGCAACATATTTTTTACAGAGCGTTAGGGATTCCCCCTTCATAAACCCTTACTCCCTTTACGTTCACAAAATGAGTGACCCTAAGTGTTTAACGAACTTGAATAAACTTATTGAGACAACGTTCTATCAGAACGACCCTTGGAAGCACGCTCTTTTGTCAATTATCACTATGGCATCAGAATTAAATTCGATAACCGATTACGTAGTAGATTTCGGGAATGAATATGCTATTAGCGAAATAAATGAAGCGATTAGGCTTGCCCCTCATATAAAAGTTTTTGATTTTTACAAAGCCTTTGCTATAAGGGATTTAGATAGGGAGCATAAGAAACTAATTGAGGAATATTATAAGACTGTTGAGCACCAACTCACGACTTACTACCAACCATTCTTCGATTTAGCAGACTACTATATCCTTTTAGTCAACAATTCCTATGGTGAGGAAAAGGCTAAGATTACAAATTTTATAACATACGATATAATTCCCTTCTTAGAAGATATTGTAAAGAAGCTAAGTGAACATGTACTGCTAATGCAATACACGGCCTTTGACCTTTACTTTGCCTCGAGAGAATTTACAGAATTCGTTAGAAAAATAGAGAAGGATAAGAAATTTAACATAGAGCAGAAGGAAAAGATAGTTAAAAGTGCGGAAAAGACCTTGAATTTTGCTGAACAAGAGTTTAAGAGATATGGATTAAATAATCTAGCACAAGCGGTTGAAATTCAAAAGGCGTTTATAGCTAATGAAAACCTGGACAGATTTGTGAACGCCGTCTTACTAGTTCCACCATCTACTGATTTTTCTTTTAGGGATAAGGTTTACTACCTAATTGTAGGTAAGGCTGATAGACGCTATAAGGAAGAACTGTGCAAGCGTTACAGTATTATTGATGAGAGGGTCTCAGAAGAGTGTAAAAAGAGAAGTTTGATATGATTTTATAAATTATTGGCAAAGTAGTTATATGTGGATAAACTAAGTATAGGGTTGATATTTGCTCTAGTAATTGTAATAGGCTTAGCTTTTTCAAGCCTCTACTTTATCGTGTACCCTCCAAAACCAGTTTATATTACGAGGACGGTATATAATACTACTACCGTTACGCAAATACACACTTACATAACTACAGTTTATTCCACACAGTACGTCATTGGAAATATAACTTATAACATTTACGGCGTCAAGTTAAAAATAATTAGCTTTAACGCAACTCAAGCTAAAATCCAATTAGTGGACTTACCTTCAAACGTTAAAATATACTACATATTTTTATTTAATGGGAATTATGTAACTGCTAATGTTTCAACAACCCTTTCCCCCTTAACCCTCTCCGGTTACACTAATTATTTGGAAATTAAGAGCAGTTTTGGTACAATCCAGGTCTATTACATGAACTTTTCTTTAATCATATCCTAAAAGTTTTTCAGGTTTTTAAAGAGGAGTGCGCTACTTCTAGGTTTTAAGTTTATATCATATAGCCCGAACTTCATTTCATAACCGAAATTCCACTCAAAGTTATCGACCAGAGACCAATACATGTATGCTTCAACGTTAACCCTTGACTCCTTGATGGCATTTATGTGAGAGAGGATGAAGTAAGGCCTTATGTAGTCCCTAGAATCAGCTATACCGTTTTCCGTAATGTATATTTTCTTACCCTCATACCTTCTACTGACCTTAATTAAAACCTCCTTTAAACCGTTGGGGTAAACTTCCCAACCGTAATCCGAAGTGGGATTACCTTCAAGGGAGAAGGAATTAGGGTTACAAAACATCCCATAGCCCCTTTTCACCTTCTTGTTTTCAAACACTATCCTAGAATAATAATTAACACCTATCCAGTCAAACTTGAGTTTATAAAGTAAATCCCAGATTAATACTTTTTCCATTTCGTCATCATTGACATATGGAAAGTTATAAACAACCCCGATTTTCTCCCCCTTGAATTCTTCATAGACTAAGTTATTTGCTGTCACTAGGTTTAAGAGAGCTTTCTCATAAGCCTTCCTACTGGTTATCCCAGGGGGAAATATTCCCGATAAATATGCGAAGTTTAAATAAACGTTTGGCTCGTTAAAAGTACACCACAAGTCAACATATTCTCCAAGTGCATCCCTTACAGTTTTAGAGAATTTCAAGAACTCTTTAACGGTATTCTCACTATACCAACCTAAGGCACCTTCAGTTAACATGGAATCTCTAGCGATAATCGGGTCGTGAACCCATAAAGGCAAGTCAAAATGGTTGAGGCATATTATGACTTCAATCCCCCTGTCCTTTAAGTCTTTTAAAATCTCCTTATACAAACTCAAAGCGTTCTGGTCGATCTCGTCCCTCCTTTTAAATATCCTACCCCAACTCACCCCCATCCTCCAGATCTCTGCCCCTGTCTTTTCCGCGATCTCATGAACTAACTTATATTTTGATAAGTAGAAGTTCTTGTCTGGTAGTTCTCCGTTAACTTTCCCTATGCTGATGTTTATTTCATCCGTTAACCATCTATACCAATCAGAATTCGTATTTAATTCCTCAAATTGAAAGGGTGAAATAGAAAAGCCTAGCTTCATAATTTTAGCTTATATATCCTAAAATATATTTAATTGTATGAAATTCGACGTAATTATAATAGGTGCTGGTGGTGGAGGGTACCCTGGGGCTTTTCGTTTAGCGAGATCTGGTTATAAGGTAGCTCTGATAGACCCTAAAGGGGAATTGGGAGGGAATTGCCTTTTTTCCGGATGCATACCTTCTAAAACAGTAAGAGAAATAGCACAGATGGTATGGAGAGTAAAGAGAATACTAAAAACCGATATAAAGACGGACTTTTCCCTTATACAAGATTATAAAGATAAAGTCCAAGAGACTAGATTCTTACAACACAGAGAGGAGTTAAAAGAAAACCCTAATGTGACCTTTTTCAAGGCAAAGGCAAAGATAAAGGATAACCAGAGGGTTATACTTGATGGTAACGAAATTGAGGGTAAATATATGGTAATTGCAACCGGAAGCGAACCGATAAGGCCTAACTTTCCAGGTTCACAATACTGTATAACCAGTGATGATTTATTTGGGTATAAGACTCCTTTAAGGAAGTTACCGGAGAAAATCATTATCGTGGGCGGTGGGTATATCGCTTTAGAAACCGCTTCAATACTTTTAACCCTCGGCTATGATGTCACAGTATTGGTTAGGGGGGATAAAGTGTTAAAGGGGTTTGAACCAGAAATAGTTTCTACGCTCCTTCCCTTATTAAACCTTAAAATAATGTATAACTCCCCACTACTTGAGGTTAAAAAAGTTAAGGAAGATGAATATGAAGTAATTTATGCTTCCAAAGACGGTAGCAAGAAGAGCTTAAATGCCGGGCTCGTAATGCTTGCAACGGGTAGGAAACCGGTATTGCCAGAGGGGGTTGAAAACATAGGTCTTTCAATCGACGTGAAGGGGCATATAGTAGTTGATGAGGCTATGAGAACAAACATTCCCAACGTTTATGCTACTGGGGACGTTAACGGTAAAGCTCCGTTCTTCCACGCTGCAGTTAGGATGTCTATGGCCGCTGCATACAATATAATGGCCGGTAGTTCACCCACAGATTTTGTCGACTTTAAGTCCATCCCGGTTACAATTTTCACTATCCCCCCAGCAGCATATGTTGGTTTCATGCCCAGTGATCTGAAAAGGCTTGGGATTCCCTATGTCGAGGCATCGTATGACATGAAGAGAGACGCAATGGCACAGATGTATGATGAAATGGAAGGTGTCGTAAAATTGTATTTCGAGAGAGGGAGTCTTAGGGTTCTGGGAGGCTGGGTAGTGGGTGTACATGCTGGATATATAATAAATGAAATTGGGCAAGCTGTAGCTAACGGTCTGACTGCTAGAGATTTAGCTAACTTCGCCGACCAACACCCTGCAACTAACGAACTGATTGCATATACTGCAAGAAAAGTGGTTTAAGCCAATTCTTTTCCTTTCATTTCCGGTACGAGTAGAAGTGTTATTATACTCGAGCTTAATGCAACTACAGCATAAATTCCTACCGTAGCACCTAGGCCTATTATTGAAACTATCGAGGGAAATAATGAGATCACAGTAGCTGATGCAATCCTATCTATTGCAACGTTTATGGCTTGTGAAGTAGCTCTAACCTTGGTTATTACTAGTTCCGGCGCAACCATCCCAGAACCTATTATTGATGCGGGGCCTAATGCGGAAAAGAGATAGTTTAACATATAAAACGTCATCCCGAGTTCTGCAGCTTTCCCGACCAATGTTGTAGTTTTAGGTAATCCGAAAATTGATGGCTGAGTGAGTAACAAAGAATACATGGCTAACCAAACTGCAACCCCGATATAACCAACTACTATCAGCGGTTTCCTTCCTAACTTGTCTATCAAGAATATGCATATTAACTGTCCGGGGATCCCTGCAAAAAACTGTGCCACGTAAGTGAAAGTTATAGGTGTTAGTCCTAAGTTTTCGGCAATTGTGATTGGACCGTAAATTGCAAAGGTCGAAGAATAAATATCGTAAAGTAGCCATAAAATTGATGCTATTATTATGAAGGGTGCCGATGTCTTAAGTCTTTGCTTAAAACTTACTCTATCTAAGTTTACCACAAGGCTTATTCCCTCTCCTTTTATGCTGTCTATTTCCTCTTTTATTGGCTTTACCTTCGAGAGAAACAATATGGTTTCCGTTAACTTTCTCCTAGCAATTATAACACTCGCGGCCGGGATTGCACCAAGCCCTAGTACTATTCTCCACACAAGCTGGACTGGTAAGAAAAGTGAAGAGACTTGGTCTACGAACGCCGCAACTACCGCGCCTAATCCCCACATTACTGCAAAAGTTATCACCATTGCCCTTCCCCTATTCTCTTTTTCAGAATTTTCAGCTACTATCACTGGGGAAAGCACGTAATCAGCTCCTATTCCTATACCGGTTATTAACCTTGATATGAAGAGTTCTTCATAATTATAGGAGAAAGCCTGAAGTAGAGCACCTATTGTCATTAAGGTGACGTCTATGCCATAAAGCCTTTTCCTTCCCTCAAAGTCTGAAACTATACCGAAAATTAAGGCAGATATTGCGGCCCCGAAATATGAACTTGCAACAAGTAGACCTTCAGTAATCTTATTGAGTTGTATAACGTTAGCTATTAAGTAAATTACTAAGGATAAGGAGTATAGGTTGTAGCCGTCAGTGAAAACTCCCATCCCAGAGATTAACACGCTACGCCATGTGAGTTTCATGATATGAATTAGTAAATACTCAGAATTAAAAATTTGTGAGTACTGTTATTAGGTTAAAATTTAAATTGAGAAATATGTTGATCAAAAAGCCCGTTAGGATGCTTTCGGGAGTGACGATCGTCTCCATTATGACCCACCCTCACAGATGCCCTCACGGTAAATGTATCTTCTGTCCGGGCGGTGTTGAGTACAATACTCCTCAAAGTTATTACGGCAATGAGCCTACTTTGATGAGGGCTATAGAGAACAACTACGATCCCTTTTATCAAGTCCATTCTAGGTTAAAACAATACGAGGCTAACGGCCATATACCAAGTAAAGTGGAATTAATTATAATGGGGGGAACTTTTCTCGCAACCCCTATAGATTACCAAGAGTGGTTTGTGACACAAGCATTAGAAGCTATGAACGTATACCCGAGTACTAAGAAAAGAGGCTTTGTATACCTTGAAGACGCCCAACTGAGGAATGAGACCGCTAACGTAAGATGTGTGGGGATGACAGTTGAGACTAAACCGGATTGGGGTAAGGAAGAGCAAGCTGATCAAATGCTAAGGTTAGGAGTTACTAAAGTAGAGTTAGGAGTGCAGACGGTTTATGATGATCTTCTAAAGAAGAGCAATAGGGGGCATACGGTTAAGGACAGTATAGAGTCAACTAGAATTTTGAAGGACGCTGGTTTCAAAGTAGTTTACCACATCATGTTAGGCTTACCGGGTTCTGACCCAGACAAGGACTTAGAGGGGTTTAAGAGGCTTTTCTCAGACCCAGACTTCATGCCTGATATGTTGAAAATTTATCCCACCCTAGTTGTAGAGACTGCACCGCTTGCTGAATTATGGAAGAGGGGCTTATATAGGCCTTATGATACTGAGACCTTAATTGAATTAATATCAGAAATGTATAGGTATATCCCACCATGGGTAAGGGTGATGAGGGTTCAAAGAGACATACCGGCAAATATAATACTTGACGGTAATAAGAAGGGTAACTTAAGGGAACTAGTTGAAAAGAGGGCTAAAGAGAAGGGTATTGAAATTAAGGAAATTAGGAGTAGAGAAGTCGGGATTAGATGGCTACATACGGGTAAACTTCCAGAGGGAGAACCTAAGTTAAAGAAGATTGAATACGAAGCGAGTAGAGGGGTTGAGTTTTTCCTCTCTTATGAATACGATGACGGGACTCTAATAGGTTATTTAAGGCTTAGATATCCTTCAGAACTTGCTCATAGAAAAGAGATTAACTCAAAGACCACAATCGTTAGGGAATTGCACATATATGGCCCAGAAACCCCGGTAGGTTTGTGGGATGACTTCTCCTTTCAACATAAGGGTTACGGTTCGAGGCTTTTAGAAGAGGCTGAGAGGATTTCCGTTGAGGAATTTGATGCCAAAAGGATTTTAGTCCTTTCTGGTATTGGTGCTAGGGAATACTATAGAAAGAAAGGGTATTATAATTTATACCCCTATGTGGCTAAAGATCTGAGATGAAGGAGAAACTTTTTGCATTGGCTATTAAGATTATCATAGCCAAGAAGACCTCACCAGAAAGGGCTTTTGACTTAGCGTTTAAAAAGCTGAAGTGTAAGGGAGACAGAAAGGAATTATTTCAAGAGTTCTTAAAAGTAGTTAAAGGTTTTTATTACGCGTCTTTCGTCTACCCAGAGAGGAGTGTGGAAGAACTTGTGAAGATTGCTGAAAGAGAGGATTTACCCTTTAAACCACCACTGTGGGCTGAGGAGAGGTTAAAGGCAGTTACTGGACTCGAGGACTTAACACCATTAACATTAAAACAACAGTGGATAAGGGTGAATACTCTAAAAGCCGATATTGAGGAGGTTGTGAGCAAGTTAGAGAGGAAAGGAGTAGAGTTAATTAATGACTCATTTCCTTTTCTCTTCCGCGTTGTCAAGAGTTCAGTTAGGATTTCAGATTTGGAGGAGTTTAAGAAAGGGGAAATAGTAATCCAAGATAAGGCCAGTATTTACCCCGTAATTTTCTTAAACCCTAAACCGAATGAGAGGGTTTTAGAAGTTGGTAGTGCACCGGGAATGAAGACTTCGTTAATTCAGCAGTTGACGAACAACTCCTCTTATGTCATAGCCTTAGACATCTCATGGAAGAGGTTAAAATTACAGAGAGAATTAATGAAAAGGCTAGGGGTAGAAAACGTTGACTTGTTAAACGCTGATGGGGCTAATTTACCGGTTAAGAATGTGGATAAAGTCTTGATCGATGCTCCTTGCAGTAACAGTGGTACAATTACTTCAGATCCGTCCCTATTCTTGAGATTAACTAAAAGGGACTTATTAAGGCTTGTAAGAATTCAACGTGAGATATTAGAGGAGACTAAAAAGTTAGGTAAACCTACTGTTTTCTCCACATGTTCTTTATTCCCCGAAGAGGGGGAGTACCTTGTAGAAAAATATGAGAAGTGGCTAGTACCGATTTACTTAAGTGAGACTAATTACGGTTATAAAAAGAGTAAGGTGTGGATGAGGGTCGTTAGGTTTTACCCTAATGTTCACGGTACAGAAGGGTTTTTTATTGCGAAATTCGAATTTTAAATATGCCAAAAGTTTGCCCTAGATGTGGTTATATAAATAAGGATGACGAAGTGTATTGTGCTAGGTGTGGGTTTTATTTACAGTCAGTAGCACCTTATACATTGCCTTATCAACCTTTACCTATGGAAAAACCACCCTTTCCGTATGTAGCCCTTATCTTAGGTATTGGCTCAGTAATGATAGCCGCACTTTTAGCTACTATCCGCTAGTTTTTGGAAGTACTTATAAAATTCTATAAGGAAATAGAAAGCAAAGGCCGCTGGGATCCAGTAAAGGTACGGCAAGTAGCCATATGGTTTATCTACTATCTCTCCGGCTTCAACACTCGCTGCTACGAAAAGTTCTGTTGCTACCATTAAATACATGTAAAGTAGTCTTACCATCGCTTTTCTGAGAGTAGAATTAGCAGCCTCAATTACGAAATATATACCGCTAGCAGACGCTACCGCATATGATGGTAACTCTAACCATGAGTGGGGTAATGTAAAGAGGTATAAGGCTAAGTTAATTCCGGGTGTATGAGTAAGTGAGCCTATTACTGAAAGTACTAGCCCCGTGTTAGATATACTATATACCATGAATATTGCACCGAGTATCGGTACAAAGTCTATGGTGGCTATTGCAAGATTGTGTAGGAAAATCCCGATAAGTACTTGAAAATACGGTTCATAAACTAATGGATTATACTCTACTGTGAACCCTTCAGATGCTGACAATGAAGGGTTGTAGATTGAGGAGAAGGCTAGGAACAGAATTACTTCCAGGGTGAAAAGCAATAGGAATAGGTTTAGGGGTCTCCAGAATCCCATAAATTTCATTCAGCAGTTTCACTAAAAACTTTTATCCTATGTCTTAAATTCTATTTTATGCTAGAAGAATTAAAAAGGAATTCAAATTGGGAGGAGTATATAAACCATAAATTTTTACAAATGATGGCGGAAAACTCCTTATCACGTAGCGTTTTCAGATACTACCTTATACAAGACGCTAAGTATGTTGAAGAGATGTTAAGGGCTTTATTTAGGGCTTCAGCGTTAGCACCGCTTGAGGACGCGATTAACATTTTAACCCAAATACTTCTTACAAGGGATAAGGGATTAGAGACAAATCAATACCTTTACAAGAGTTTAGGAATAACTAAGGAGGAGATTATGAAGAGTAAGATGAACGATGTAAATTACGCATATACTAGGCACTTGAACTATTGGGCTGAAAGAAGTTGGGAGAAATTCTTAATTGCGTGGACTCCGTGTATGGTAGGTTATTATGAGGCTTCAAAGAGAATTGAGGGGAAAGTCAAAGACGAATTGTATAAAGCATGGGTCTCCTTTTATGCCTCAAATGAGTATAAGAAGAGGGTTGACGCAATAGTTTCGTCCTTGGAAAAAGTTAATGTTGATTTTGATGAGGCGTTAGAGATTTTTAATAGAAGCGTTAATTATGAGATTGCGTTCTGGGACGAAGCTTTAAAACAAGGTATTTAACCCTCATCGTCTGGTACAATAATTCAATAAATTTAAATCCTTTAGTTTAGAAAGTAGTGTATGGCTCTATATATTAATAAGAATTTACTTATCAGTTCTATTCTATCATTCTTAGTTTTGCCAATTTTATATCTCGTTGATTTGATAAACACTGAATTCTTTTTACTATTTCTAATCTCTTCGGCAACATCACTTATAGCATCTTTTAATAGGTATCTCACACCTCTAAGCCTTGTCCTCTTGTTGTTTTCCTCCCTCTATTTCACTGCTTTAAACGTTTCCCATCTCACCATATTTCCTTACCCGGTGCTATTAGCCCTTCTACTCGGTTTACCGGGCTTAATAATAGCTTGGGTATGGGAGCCCGTTGAGATCATCCTAGGGTTTATCTTATACTCCTACCTCTCACACAAGGGGCTAGGGGAAATCCTTTTAATTTCGGTATTTTCCACTCTAGCTTTCGCTAACCTAATTTCAGCTTCTGGGAAAGGCTATCCGATTTTGATTGTTGAGAAAGGTATATCTAAAGGTACGGAATGGTTTATAGAGCTAGACGGGGATTTAATTAGGGTAAACAGTGACAAGCTCTTGTTAAAGAAAAAGAAGGTAGATTATAAACTATGTCCAATTCCGGTTCCCGGTGGTTATTTAGTGCCTAATAGGATCGTCGGGTCTTTAAAGGAAGGTAAAAGAGAAGTAATAAGTTTTACTTTCCAATCCACATTTCCAATAAATAGTTTCCCCCATTGTATCGTAACCTTTATTGCAAGCGGTTTACCCTCTAATTTACCCTGGAAAGTCAAAGTTAATGGGGCGGAGTATTCAGCTAACGATAGTGTTTCACCAATTATAATACCCCTATTAACCACAAAGAGTGCGACATGGGAAATAAGCGATATTAGGGTAGGAGATGTTGTATTTAAACCGAACTTAAGTGGTGGAGTTGTTGTTAGAGGGGGGAGCGTAAGAGTAGAATTTAGGAGCGTTATAGTCCCTTCGAAGCCCGTTAATTTTCCCAGTGTTGACAGTTGGGATCCTAAGATCTGGCTAGGTAGTGAGATTTATGGTTATAAAGTCTTGTCTGTGTTAGGTATGGGGGGTAACGGATACGTTCTTAAGGCTGAAAAAGACGGTGTTCCTTTTGCGATCAAAATCTTATCAATCAAGCCTACCGGGAGGCAAACGATTTCATTAACCAACACAACTTTTGATGAGCTGTTTAAAGAATCAGAGAACTTGAAAAACTTATCTACAAACCCGAGGTTCGTGAGGATAGATGGAATTTACGTAGACCGTAATAACATCACGAGAGTTCTTAAGGGAGATGGTGAGACCTATTATAAGTACCCGCCCGCAATAATAATGGAGTACATGGAAGGGGGAACTGCGGCCGATTTGGTAAGAACTGAATTAGTTAAGTCGCCCTATTGGCCACTAATAGTAAAAGCCATAATTAAAGAAGTAGCCTTAGCCTTAGATTTTCTTCATAAGAACGGTTATGTGCACTTAGATATCAAGCCTCAGAACATTTTCTTTTCTACAAAGCTGAGTATGGATGTGAACGAGGTTTTAAGAAAAATTAATACCACGGGCGTAGTGAAAGTTGGAGACCTGGGATCTGCAGTAAGGGTGGGACAAAAGTACAATCAAGTGACTCCAGCTTATTGTGCTCCAGAACAAGTTGAGAACGTTATTCTAGGAAAGGGTGCTTATCCTTATATGGATATATTCGCTCTAGGAATGACAACCTATTACTTACTTACCCTTAACGAGAGTCCAATAACTCAGTACATAAACCAGGCTGCAGACTATTATATTAGTGGTAAAATAAGAGAGGCGTTAAATACCCTTAACCAAGCTAAGGCCCTATTAGCGAGCTGGAAACCGACACTTCCCCTTAATATTCCTCAAGAGTTAGTTACTGTAATTACTTTAAGTACGAATCCAGATCCTTTAAAAAGGTTGACGAGTGAACAAATTTCGCAATTGCTATCAAAATAACAATTATCATTTTACTTACCTTTTAATGGTTTTATTTATCAATAGAAGTAATTTATTATAAACACATTTTTCTTCTCTACCTTAACAATATACATCATGGTAAAAGTAATAGTATCGTGTATGGATTATAGGTTAACCGAAGAGATAATGAGGAGGGCAGATAAAGATACTGTTATCTTCAGAAATGCTGGCGCTAATGTTAGGGAGTTTTTAGATAGGATAAAGGAGTTAAACCCAGATGAGATAATCTACCTCCCACACTCAGACTGTGCCGCAATGAAATTAGTGTATAATGTTGTGAAAAAAGGTGAGAAAGTAAGTGATAATATAATGAGGAATTTGGTAGAACCGTTCACAAAGGAGAAATTTGACACCTTAGATGAACTGGAAAGAATAAATGCTAAAATAAATGAGGAGTTATTAAAGCAGATTACTAGAAACGTTAAAACTGAATTAATCGATGTTAAAAAGCTTAAATGGCCCGAGAAGAAAACAGAAGTTTATTTTTACAAAGTGACTGATAGACCGACAGATAAAATAGGTGCCTACATATTACAATCTGTTTCAATTTCTGATGTGGCTACTGATATTGAAATAGCTAGAGATAAGCTAGGTTTTAAGGACATCTACGACTGCAGCGAAGGTAATTGTAAGAAAATCTAAGACGAGGAGTCTACGATAGATTTAATAAAATCATCTATTATTTTTTCTATCTCTTTTTGGCTTACTTCCTTCGCTTCCATTTTGCCATCCTTCACTATAGTCGCTGAATAAATCCCTCTTGAGTCCATATAAATGCTTATACCATAATCTTTTTTCCTTATTGATATTTCTTCGGTTTCAATGTTGTTATTCCTAGTATATTTCTGAATCACTTCAAAGCCTTTTAAATATCCCCTTATCTCATGAGATTCTAAGCTTACATCATCTAGCATCTGCCATATCTTTTGGTGAAGGCTTCTTATGCTAATCATATTAATCACTATCCTTTATTTTATCATACTCAATTATTACTATAAACTTTTTCTCTCAAATTTTTCAAATACTCTTTTAATTTGTCAACCGAAACGGGTAAAGTAGCTTCCTCATTTTCGCTCCTTATTACAATTTTTTCTTCTCCCTCCTCCTTCAGTTCGACTACTCCGGGTAGTGTACCGTTAGAAGCCTTTCCCAAAAGGTTGACTATTCCCTCAAGGGAGCTGAACATTTCCTCTAGCAATTCCTTTGGGGATAGCTGTAAGTAATGGGCCAAAGTTGAATAACTTACCTTTACCTTATATAACTGTTTCCCGTTATAGATAAGTCTAGCCTCTCCGAATTCTTGGCTGATGTCTAAAATTATCTTAAATTCTTTCACATCCTCAACTCTAGGTAATTTATTCCCAAACCTTGAAAGGAAATCAGCATACGCTATTTGTGATAAACTTAATGGGTTTTCTTTGAGTATTTTCTTTACTTTTTTAGGAGGTAAATCATAATATAAAGAGAGCTTAGTTATATCTACTGGTGTTACCTTAATTTCGGAAAGCCTATTAAATAAAGCGTTAACGTCTTTAACTATAATTCCCCAAGCCTTTATCTTAACTCTATCATTTTCAGCCTCTACAATAGCACCATTTCTAACTTGTTTAGGCGGTTGGAGGAATAAGGACTTAATTATCTCATTAGCCTCATTAATATCATTAGGAACTCTATCTGTTACCCCCTCAAACTCCACTTTTAATCCCTGAAGCTCTATCTTACCCCACACTCTATTATCACTAAAATTAGCCGTGTAAAAACCTGTTATCACTACAATCTTGTTACCGTCTCTTATAAAGTACTCGTTTTCATTACTCATAGTTTAAAATAATTAATAAAAAAATAAAAAATCACTCATCAGCTAAAAAGCCCTCATCACTTTTCAGTTCCGCGGCACTTCTTCACTCACTTAATAAATCTCTTTTCCAGCTTATTAAATGAAGTAGTAGAAGTCTGCATGACAAGGTTAGCAGAAGCTGTGATACTGTCAACATTAACAACACTCCCCTTAAGTAGTGTTAAAACCAAGTTAACTAACCATAAGACAGTTGCAACGTCAGCGATTACCGCTCCTACAGACGCCATTAATTCTCCAGTGACAAAAGTCTGCGATAGAGGATAAGTTTCAGCTCTCCTTATGAGCCCGGTTAATCCTAACTCATCGAAACCTAAAACTACCATTAGTGCACCTACTAAGTAACCGTAAAAGTGGGCCCACATCAGCTTACTTGAATACCAACTCCTACCAGTCATCATCGGAATCATTATATAGAGCACTGCAAATCCAGAGGGAACTATAGAAAGTAGTATAAACCCGTGGAAGTGTCCTACAACCCACATTGTCTCATGGATTATAGCATCAAAGGTAATAGTAGCATTAGATATCCCGGTGACCCCGGAAAATATCGACCCGGCAAAGGAAAGTAAAGTAAACGCTGTTAATATATTCCACTTCACATCGGCACTCTTAGCAGTAGCCCATAAATTAAAGAATGTCATTAGAGACGGTAAGACTACCCCGTATGTTAAAATCTCCGTTAATACTTTTATTGCGACCGGTAGGTCAACCATATAGAGGTGATGAATAGGTACATTATTAGAGAATATTAAATACAATGCAGCTGCAACCCTACCCATTCTATCACTGTAAAGCGGTTTATTAGCGATCATCGGAATTAGCAAGTACATAGCCCCAACCGCAGGGATCCACGCCATGTAAACTACGGCGTGCCATAATATTCCGAAGGCTATTTGGTTAGCAATAACGTTTATCCCGGTTAATCCGTAAAAGGCGAATATATCCCATATATTGGCTACAGTCTCGCCAGAGTACCCTATCGCGTATAGTATCACGTCCATTAAAACGAATACCAGAAATATAGGTAATTTTTCCTTTGAGGACTTTGAGGCTAAGTAATAATGATAAATTATCCATATAGTTTGCATATAAGTAGCAATGTCTATCAACGTCCAACCATAAAACCATAGAGGTGAGACAACGTAAAGTGAATAGCTAGGTAAACCCAGCGGTGAAAGGTAATACCAACCCTCTGCGGGGAAATAGTTATCAAACCCTTGCTGAGTGACTAGTAGTATTGGGCCCTCTAATAGCATGAAGGCAATGTTAAATAGGATGAATGAGACGTTGAAAAACCATTTACTCCTAGGTTCTATCCTTAGCATCTTAAACGTGAAGTAAATAAATATAGCAAACTCTAATTGCTGTGCGAAACCGAATAAGTCCCTCATGCCATGAAGGGTTATGGAGGCATAATACTCTTGTGCAGTTAAAGGAAGGGTTTGCATTAAACCCCATGAAGCCTCCTGAATCCTTACCATCAAGGCGTCTATTATACCTAATGCACCCCATATTATGCTTAGCACTATCATTGCCATTGTTATTCTTGTTATCCAATCCTTGTCTAATTGAAGTATGGAGCTTATGAACGAAATTACGGACTTCATGATTAACACTATTATACGTGTATAATAAAAGTTTCAATTTATAAACTTTTGGCGAAAATTGTAAATTATTGAAATTTAAAAATTTCTGAAATTAAAGAAAACCTATAAATTGAAATATTAGGGGAGAGAGAGTAGTAGTGATGTGGAAAATAAATGACAAAGGAAAGTTGAGCGCAAGGCAATCAAGCTGTAAGGTTGACGAATTAACAGAATTTATATTAGATCTTGTTAAGGACAAAAATCTAGCAAATAAGATCTCTGAGGAATTGATGATAAAAGTACTTACAGAAAAGAAAGAGAGCGTCGAAGACTTCATGGAAAAATATAGTTCATTAGGGAGAGAAGTACTTGAAAGAATTTTGGAAAAGGCAAGAGAACTACAGAGTTAATAAACTTACTTTATAACCCTAACACTCCACGATCAAATGTCAAGAATTTATCCACTAAAAGTTACTCTTTTTGCTTGTGTAAGAAAGATTGGGTAGAAAAATAACGTCCTAATGGAAAATTCCTTATAACCTAAAGGAGTAAACAATTCCTTTTTCGGTAACCTTTACCTCATTTGCAACCGAAATTAAAATACTTTTTACTGTCACAGAATTCAGCATGATATTACTTATACTCTTATTATTAGAGAGTAAATAAGTAACCTCCTCAGCCGTCAACTCTCTTCCCGTGATCAAATCCTTTACCTTCTTAACTAAATTCTCAGCAAACGAGATGTTAAACATTAAGAGTTCTTCCATCTTCTTCTTGTTCGTATAAACCGGGCCGTGAGAGATAACAACGTTCTCGACCCCCTTAATTATTTCTTTCAAGGCATACATTGTCTCTAAAGCCTTCCAGAAGTCAGTGTAAAAAGGTACTCCGAACCCCTCAAGTACCTTTTGCCCGAAAAAGGAGTCCCCAGCGTAAAGTATCCCGTCAACAATATAGCCAGTATGCCCCGGGGTATGTCCAGGTAATTTTATCTTCTCTACTTCAGTATCAGACAATTCGCTTTTCAAGTCCTCCTTTATCAGATCGTAAGTGAAATACTTCTCCTCATTAGAGCTAAAACCGTAGATAGCCATTCTCCTACCTATCAGTGTTAAAGCCCAATAATCCTCCTTGGGCAAATACTTGACTTTAGCTTCCTTGAATAAACCAGCTATGTGATCGGCATGCCCATGGGTTGCCAATTGCTCTTCAGCCTGAACAGATAAGTTCGCGTTTTTACCCCCTAAATCTATTACTACCCTATTATCATAAATCAGCGTATTAGGACTGGCGGGTATCACTTCAACGTTTTTAGATAACTTCAATTTTCAAATCACCTACTAATGGTTCTACCATCCTGTAAACCCTTAGGCTCTTCTCTAAATCCTCCCTTGAGGTAGTCAGTCTATGTGAATAAACCCTTATAATCCTCCTCATCGTTTCGACAGTATAATAATCACTTGCTGAGGCGATAATTGCAGAGGCTTCCTCTGGTCTCTCATTAATTATCTTTATCCCCTCTTCATATGCCTTTAAAACTTCCCTAGCATTAACCCTTGAATAAATTACACATTGAGGGGATAAATAACCCAATTTCTCAAATTCCTCCTCCAATATATCTGCCAGTCTCACCTCAATCCCTACTATTGCTATTCCCTCCCCTTTCTCAGCCGCCCTCAAAGCCTCTTCAGCAGTAGTGTTTATAACCTCCTTTTTCCCCGTAATCAGTGCATAAAGTCTTGCGTTATAATCCGCTAAAGTTCCCCTCCTTATAGTAAATACCTTGTCAGAACTCCTATTCCCCAAGATACTGTACATCTTAACGTAAACGCCAGCAACTATCTTATAGTTTTTTAAGCCTATCTTCGCCACATTAGTTATAGAGTCTAGAACAACGTCACCGGGCTCATTCACCTTACAACTGTTCTTTAACTCAAAATCATTTTTGTTAAAAACCTTTGAAACCAGTAGTGGAAATGAGACTGGGCCCGCAAAAGGAGCTGTAACTATCATAAATTTAATAAGCCTTTTTTAGGATAAATATTTTAATGAAAATTGGAGAAAGTTTAGAAAAAGTCTATAAAGTCTTACCACAACATTCTGCTTCCGCAATATCGAGCGGAGCTGTATACGTGCTTTCAACCCCTATTATGATAGCCTTCATGGAGGACGTTTCATTTACACTTGCTCAAAAATATTTAGAAAAGGGAAAGACTACTGTAGGTTATCACGTAGATGTTAAACATTTAGCCCCAGCACCAATAGGAAGTGAAGTTAGAGTAAGATCTACTTTAATAGAAGTTAACGGTAGGAGGCTAAAGTTTAAGGTAGAGGCATACTTTAAAGACGTTAAAATTGGAGAGGGCATACACGAAAGGGTTATAGTAGATGAGGAAGAGTTTATGAAGAAAGTACCTTCTCCTTAACCCACTTAGTAATCACATCCCATATTAATGAATACTGTTGGCCTATGGGAGAATGTTTCATGCCGGGGATAATGTGTAGTTCGCAATCCCCACCATACTTCTTTATCTCCTCACACATTAAGACTGAGTGATCTTTTAACACAATTTCATCCTTCTCCCCGTGAATTAGCAATGCTTTGCGTATCATATTCGCGTATTTTAGAGGATAATAATCAAACTCTTCCTCCGGGAGTTTAAGCAAGTCCTTATATATAGAGTGTTGAACTGTCCCCTCCGGAAACTTTGATAAATATTCTCTTTGTTTCCTCCTATCTGTGGGAGCGGAAACGGCTATTACACTTTTTCCCTTTAAGGCACCTACTATTAACGCAATAAGCCCGCCTCTAGAGTGACCCGCAACCAAGTCGAAGTCGTATTTCATAGCCCTCTCTATCCCCTCCTTTACTTCATACTCAAAAGGAGGAGCCTCAACATCACCGAACTGTAACAAGGGTTTAATCAGCCATTGTATCTTTTCTGGTGAAGAGTTTTTGCCGTGAAGTACTAGTGATTTCATAATTTTATAAACTATGCATCACTTTTATGATTTATGATATCGCTTATAGTTTCTGAAGAAAACCCTACACTTCCTAGAGACGTTGAAATGCTCTATAAAGGTAAGTTTGAGGTATTTACGATGAAGTATTACCCTGGCCATGGAATTAGGAAGGATGAGCAAGAGAGGATGTATAAGGAGTTAATGAAGATTAAAGAGAGGGTGGAAAAGGATGATGTGATATTTTACGCAAGGTCTTACGGCGTGTTTTATAAGAACCAATGGGAGAGGATGAAAAAGTTCTTCTCAAAGCCAACAATTATAGCAACTGAAGCAATAATAACAAGACTCAGGGAGTTAAACGCTAAGAAAATCTTCCTAATAACCCCTTATAATCAGAGAAGGCATGATTATGAAATTAAGTGGTTAAGGGACTTCGGTTTTGAGGTCATCGGCTCAATTGCGTTGGGTAGAACTGGGGGGCAAATGATAGCTTCAACCCCCCATTCCTTAATACTTGACGCCGTTAAAGTAGCTCACCAATCAGTGGCTGATGCCATTTACGTCGCTTGTACCATTCTTTCTACTCTTCCAATACTTAAGGAAATGGAAGGCAGACTTCCCGTTGTTACAGCTTCGGGTGCTATGTTTGAAATCGCAAGGGAAAAGAAGTTGATCGATTTCTAATAAAATCATTAGTAAATCCCTGGCCCACAAGGTGAAAACTCTCTCCTTTTCAATATTAGTAAAGCCGTAGGGGTGCAGAACTCTAGATAGGTTTGCGTAAATTTTTAACAGATGGTTAGGGTTCTTGCCAACTGTCTCACAAGCAAGTGAAATTAAAGCACTAGCCTTGGGCATTGCCAGAGTGAAATATTTAGCCTCCTTCCCACAATATTTGCACTTTATATCCTCTCTAACCTTCTTCCTTTTCACTCCCAGCTCTTTATAAAGTTCGTTAATCGACATAGAATACATTTCCCATTTTAAGTGCTTTTCACATACCGGTCTACCAGCGAAGTAAATAGTAATCCCATTAACCTCCCTCTCTCCAGTAAACTTCCTAATCCTCGTTAGAGCCTCTCCGCCAGACCTTATAATAAAACCTTCATCGACTAACTTATGCCAATCCCTACTCTTCAAAGCCTTAAGGTAAGCATCTGTAGTATGTGATATAAATACCGAAAGCGAAGCTCTCTCTATCAAGAACCTGTTATTTTCCTCGGCAGAATGGAAGAAACCGAGGGCAGCGTTCTTATAACCAGCCCTCATCGCGAATACCATGTCCTCCCCGAAAAGTACCCCTTTTAACCTCTCTTCCTCATCTTTTATAACCCTCTTTATTAGGTTTCGGAACTTCATATCGGCCTTCGGGGCTTTCTCTACTACTTCTAAAGTCCCTGCCGTAGTCTTCAGAAACTTAATGATATCCTTCACAATAACGATTTAAGCATAACGTATATAAAACAATTTATGAAGGAAAAGTTCTTATGCATAGCCCATAGAGGGGCGTCATTTTACGAACCCGAAAACACCTTGAGAGCTTTTAAAAGGGCTATAGAAATGGGCTGTGACGGGATAGAGTTAGACGTCAGGCGGAGTAAGGACGGTAAGGTCGTCGTAATTCACGATGAATCAGTTGATAGGACTACAAACGGTAAAGGTAAGGTGAGTGAAATGACTTTAGAAGAATTAAAGAAGCTGGATGCTGGCAAAGGAGAAAAAATACCTCTTCTAGAGGAGGTTCTACAGCAAATTAATAGTCCTTTTTACTTTGTAGAAATCAAAGAGCAAGGTTATGAAAGTGAGGTAGTTAACGTAGTGAAGAGTTTAGGAAAAATGGATGAAGTGGTTTTCATATCTTCCAACCAAGAGTCGTTAAAAAGGGTTAACGAGAGCGGTGGAAAACATTTAGGTTTGATACTCACTTCTGCAACTAAGGCTAAGTTAGAATATGCTCTCCCCCACTTCTCTCTTGTTAATAGGATTATACTCTCGCAGTTTAAGGGCTCTAAAGTCATTCCATGGGTAATAAACGATATAGAGACTTTAGAGAGGATGATAGGGTTAGGAGTTGATGGTATTGTCACGGATAAGCCAGATTTAATGAAACAATTAAAAAGAATTATTAAGAAAACTCATTTAAGTCAGATTTAAAATTCCATAAGCAGATTTTAACGCGTGGGATTATTTCGTAGGAAAACACCAGAAGGTGTAGATAATAAGAAATCCCAACAAGTAAAAATACTGTTCACGAGCGATCTACACGGCTCTGACATTATATTTAAGAAGTTCCTCAATGCGGGCTTGCAGTTCAAAGTTGACGCGTTTATTATCGGTGGAGATTTAGCTGGAAAGGCTTTATATGCAATAATCGATTTAGGGAATGGAAGGTATAAGTTTGAAAACCAAGAGTTCGGTAAAGAAGGTTTAGAAATGGTTAAGGAAGAAATAAGGAGGAGGGGAGAATATTATACAATAGTGTCACCACAAGAATACGAGGAAATGCAAACTAACAAAAAGTTAGTAGACGAGAAGTTTAAGGAAGCCATGATAAATGTGGTGAGGGGGTGGATTAAAGTTGCCGAGGAGAAATTGAAAGATGTTAAAACCCCGATTTACGTTAATCTGGGCAACGATGACCCAGAGTTCCTATTCGACGTCCTAACAGAAAGTGAAATAATGCGTAAGTGTGAAGGAGAGGTAATCCAAATAGGAGACCATGAGATGGTCTCTTACGGTTATGTAAACCCTACTCCCTGGCATACCCCTAGAGAGCAAGATGAGGAAACTCTTTACAAAAACCTTAAAGAGATCGTTGAGAAAGTAACTGACCAGAGCAAGGCTATATACAATTTCCACGCCCCACCTTACAACACACACTTAGATAACGCACCACTACTTGATAAAGACTTAAAGCCCGTAGTCAAGGGCGGTGAAATAGTTTTTACCCACGTGGGCTCGGTTAGTGTTAGGAGAATAATTGAGGAGTACCAGCCACTCGTGGGGCTTCACGGACATATTCACGAGTCTAAAGGTTTTGACAAGATAGGTAGGACTATGGTCTTTAATCCAGGTAGTGAGTACAGTGAGGGTATACTCCATTCCCTATATCTCGTCCTAGATGGGGATAAGGTAAAAACTTACATGTTTAGGCAAGGCTAAAGTCACGCATACCTAATTAAGGTAACTAGGGAGTTTTTAACCTTACTCACTAGCTCCTTAGGAGATGGGTAGATCTCCCTTGACTTACTCGAATACCTGATAATTATAATAAACAATGAGGAAATGTTAACCCCGTACTTTACCACTCTGAAATTAACCTCGTAAAGCACATCCCCGCCATAGATTACGTAACTTATCATATCATTTCTATCTACCGGCCCCTCAATCTTAAAGGATAAGGACCTCTTTAAGGTGAAGCCTATGACACGCCTAATAGCCGGTAGGGGATAAACATAAATATCTTCCAAGACTCTGACTAAACCGAAAATGGACGTAACATTGTTTATATTTCTTAATAATTCCTTTAAGCTCTCGCTGTCAACGTTTAAGAAAAACGAGTCAGACCAAACTTCCTCCTTAATCTTCTTCTCTCTATTCCTCTCTAAGAACTCTTTGGCGGATTTAAATATAAGAGGGATGTCCATTAATTAAATCTCTCAAAGTGTCTATATATACATTTCCAAAGGAATTATAATAATAAAATTAAAAATATAAAGCGAAAAACTATTCTTTCACGCTTTAGAGATCTTTAAGGATTTAACAAGCACATATGGTGAATTAGTAGGAATTGGTGCATCCCACCACTTAACCCAATACCGTTCTCTGGAAAGCCCTTCTATATTCTGCAAAAGTCTCGGGAAAGTATCAGCTATCCTAATCCTCCCGGCAACTCCTAAGGGCTTACCGTTATCATAAACTATTACGGCATCCCTACCAACGGTGGAGAAACTACCCTCATAATAGTTTTGGAACCTAGTATACCAAACGTTGTTAAAGAAAATAACCCTATTTGAGGAAAGTAGGGAGTCGAGGGATTCATCACCGCCCTGTATGTCAAAAGCGAATGCTATTGGGTAAATAATTCCCGCGTTACCAGTACTCTTTCCCCCCATCATTAATGCTAACTCGTTATTATACAACAAGGTCTTAAACACCCCGTCTTTAATTATTTCTTTATCAAAAGTAAAGGTAGTCTCGGCATCAAACTCAGCAATCCTACCGCTCCTAGGTACATCAGATATAGTCACTTTTTCGCTAGCCACTTTATCTCCGGGTTTATACTTTGCGAGAAAGGAAGAACCGGTTAAGACACTGAAGGCCGAGGCAAAGTCAGCGAAATACGTCATAAAGTTTGCCATAACTAACGGTGATAAGACAACGTCGTAAGCACCGTCATCTACATTTATCTTCCCACTAATAGAAGCGTACTCATTAGCCTTCCTTATACTCTCCTTTAAATCGTTTAGGGAAGAGGAGAAGAAACCCCATTGGCCACTATATTCTTTATTGAAAGCCCTAACATATCCCGTAACCTTATACCTCTTATCATAACCGTTGAACCCCTTAGACGTCACAGCCCCGATTTCAGTACTATATATTGAAACAGTACCGGAAACGGGGTATTCAGAATTGTCTATCTCCTTCTCTATTTGACTAACATCACCCTCCCTTATTATACTCTCCAAATACGAGTTATCTTCAACCACTTTAACCTCCCTATCATTGTCAGTTAAGATGGGGTAAAGGTTAGATTCTACAGCATACTTAAACCCTTCTTCAAGTATTTCAGCTACGTCAGCATCTCCGGTTAGGCTAACACCGAAAAACCTCTTACCCTTCCTAACGTAAGCTAACGTATACACTTCCTTAAGCCTCTGCACTTCAGCAATCTCACTATAAACGAATTTGACTAGAAGCGTACTAGTCACAAACTTAGTTATATTTACCTCTTCATAGCCCTTTAATTTCTCAAGAATCCTAACTAACTCCTCATTCATTACTCCCTCACCTTTATACTTATATCCCTAGCCCTCATATTAGGTCCTCCTAGAGATACAGGCAAGGGTTGATCCGGGTCTCCCTTACCGCAAGTACCCGGATAAAGTTTTAAAGTATTGTCTACTGCATCAACCTTAGAAAGTAACTCAAAAGTCGTAGTCTCTAATACTGGGAAGAGTAATGGTTCTCCTATTTCCCCATTTTTAATCTCATAAGCTTCCAACCCAACGTACCTCTCGCCCACCCTCAAATCATCAATGTTCCATTCCATGTAAGATTTAAAGTAAACACCGTCCTTTATGTCCTCTACCAATTCTTCAAAACTGTAATTCCCGGGCTTAAAGAAAGTATTTGACATCCTAACTAAAGGTTCCCTATCAAAGGCTGAAGCCCTAGCTGAAGCATTGCTCATTACCCCGAACTTATATGCTGAAAACCTATCTTGTAAAAGTTCATTAATAACCCCCTCTTTTATCAAATATTTAGCCCTAGCCCTAACCCCCTCATCGTCAATTGTATAATAACCCAAAGTACCGTAAATTGTTGGGTCGTCAATAACAGTAACAGCCTCGCTACCTATCTTCTCGCCGATATTCCTACCCACTAAATAACTCAGCCCGGCTTGTGCGGATTCCCTACCTAAAACCCTATCAGCCTCAAACGGGTGTCCAACTGATTCGTGGGCAATTATACCAGTTAACATACTACTAAGTACCACATCCCTCCTACCGGGGGAAACACCTTTGCCCTTTACTAGGACTTCGTCTACTGACTTTAACTTCTCCTCAAAGAAACTAATTAAATTCCAGTTCTTAAATACCTCATAACCACCGCTATTCCCCAGTTCATCTTGCGAAATCGTAACACTCCTATCACCATATTTCATAGTAATTGAATAGAAAAGTCTGACCCTCGGAATCCTCCCCTTCACCTCTTCCCCGGTCTCAAAAACAATTCTTTTATTTTCAACACTTTCGGAATAGTAAAGGTTTACTGACAATATTTTTGACTTAAGGTTTAATGAGTAAATGTGCTTAGAAAGTTCGACTAATTCCTTTATTTTAGCGTCTATAGGCACGTCTGAAAGTTTGATCTTTTCTTCCACTTCATAACTCCCGCTCTCCCTTTTACTGCCATCAACCCCTTTTTCCCAACCTCTCTTCACCTTCAATGACGTGGGGTTGAGATCTGAAATGTTATGTGAAGAGGTAAAGAATATTGAATTACCGTCAAAAGCCCTAACGCTATAGCCTTCCGATTTACTGAGTACTGGGCTAACTGGTTCACCGTTAATTACCATTAATTGCGTCCTCTCTATTTTATGCTCTCTGAATTCTAAGTATTTAAAAAGAGAAGAGAAGGACTTAATTACTTCTGTTGTATCCATAAAAAGAAAAGAGGAATTTAGTTAAAAAATGCTTTTACTTACTTTTCACTCCCTTCTTTCTCTCCTTTCTTCTCCTTGCTTACTACCTCCTCTTCTTTCTCCTCAGCCTTAGCGGATTCTGGTAGAGTCGCTAATAATTCAGAGTAAGCCACTTCACCGTGCATGGCGTAATCACCTATAGCTAAGGTCTCTGGTGGTGCTTGTAATGGTATGAATAGACCTATTAGCTTTAGTAATCCAAAGGTTACTGCGAAATCATAACCAAATACTACTGCAGCAGCTAGGGCTTGAATACCTAACTGGTACCAATTACCATATAAAGCCCCAGTAAGCCCTGGAGCTACATATTGAGTTACAGCGGGGTTAGCGAATACTCCAGTTAATAATCCTCCCACAATCCCTGCAATACCGTGGGTAGAGAACACTCCTAATGTATCGTCAACTTTGAGTTTAGGCTCAAACTTGTACAAGGATAACCATGGTATAGAGCCAGAGGCAATACCTATTAACATTGCCTCCCAACCATTAACATAACCGGCCGCGGGAGTTATAGCAACTAGTCCAGTTACAGCACCGGACGTTGCACCTACTAATGTGGGTTTCTTAAAGAATGCCATGTCCATTAACATCCAGGTTATTGCACTTACAGCGGTAGCAATATTTGTATTCAATACTGCAATTGCCGCATCTATAGTTGCACCGCCTGGGTCACCGCCGTTAAATCCGTCCCAACCTAGCCAGATTAGCCCAGCACCGGCAAGTACTAAAGGCAAGCTGTGGGCTTCTAACTTTCTCTCACTAGCTAACCTAGGTCCTACAGCTAGTGCTGCAGCTAGAGCGCCTACTCCCGCATCTACGTGGATGACATAACCTCCAGAGAAGTCCACAGCACCTAACTGGTTCAACCAACCACCGGCAAATAACCAATATGCTACTGGGCTGTAAACTAATAAGGACCAGAAGGGTACGAATATCATCCACGCCTTAAAGTTCATTCTCTCTAGTACCCCGCCAGCGAGCAATACCGGAGTTATTGCGGCGAATACAAACTGGAAGAATATATAAGTTGATGTGGGAATATCTATTGGACTCCCAGATGGCCCGTAAATAGTCTGGCTAGCCTCATAATGTCCTAACCATGCGGGTAACGGGTATCCCATTATGCCGTATTTCCCTATATGGATGAACGCTGGATAACCAAAACCGGCATTATAACCGGCAATCATCCATATTATGAGTACTGCTGCAAATGCGTAGAATACCATTAACGCCGAGTTAACAGCGTATTTCTTCTTAGATAGCCCGGCATAATATAATGCTACACCCGGCACACTCTGCAAACCTACGAAAGTTGCAGCAGTTAGCATCCACGCGTTACTTCCAGTGTCTAACCAAGAGGGGACTGCAGCAGAGGGATAATCGGCTGTATGATTCTCTAGGGCTAAAATGGACTGGTTTAATGATTGTATTTCGGCAGTTATGTTTGACGTTTCTGCCATTGAATGTAGATTTATGATAAGAATTATTAATGCAGTTACAACTAAAATTACCTTGTAAACCGTTTTTTCATAACTTTTTAACGACATCGAAAGCTATTATCATTAAATTACTTTTAAGCATTTCTGAAATCTGCATTAAAATTTTTTAAATACTTAACGTGAGGAAAGAAAACATGAAAGGAATTATTAATTATAGTTTTTAGGGGGTCTGTAAACATATTTTAATACAAATGTATTAGTTAAAAATACTGACGTCGAAAAGTTTAAACATAATTACAAATCTTATGCATGAGAATTTTCTTAGATACGTTTATAATTATGTGGCATATATTTAAGATATGCAAAAGACTTACACGGGAAGATACGTAAATATTCCGCAATTAGCACAAGAAATAAACCAAATGTTCCTCAGCGAAGGCTGGGAAAGCCAAATAATGACATTACAACCAATGCCTATGCCGGGGCAAATGGGATATTATGATTATGAAATAAGGGCTATGAAGAAAGGCCACTTACACCATGTAGAGACAGTTATTGTTAGAGTAAAGGGTACTCCAAACGATTTTTCGATAATAGTAGAAGAGGAACACATAGGGCCTATAGGGAGGGAGATAATAAATAGGAGGCTTTTCGGAACTATAGACAAGCAAATAACAGACGGACTATTTGATATGCCAGCTTCAATGTTCCAACAAACGGGAATGCAACAACCAATGGTTCAACAACCTATGCCAC
>JBBHKV010000031.1:0-3146 GCA_037389275.1 Sulfolobaceae archaeon RB850M | reverse complement strand
CAGAAAGCGGAATGTGGGCAGTAATAATAAGCACAACATCAGTAACAACACCATACGCAATAATAACAAGTTAATGAATTTTTTATTTATTTAATTTAATTTATTTTAATAATATAATTTTACGTAAATGATAAATGAATGTTTAATAGAGGAGGGGTTATTTTAATCCTCTTTTTCCTAGAACTACTATTGACCTTTTGTCGAGTTTATCCTAACCTAAAATAAAATCTTAGAGTCTTTTGTACTAATCAGTAACCCGTATCCGAATAAGTCATCCAAGCTCAAATAGGACTATTAACTGCACTCGCACCTCTATCACTGATCTTATGGTTTCATTTGCCACCGTAACTTCTCTAGCTAGGTTATCCAGTTCCGCTTCTTGTTCCTAAAAGTATTTGTTATACAGTTCAATCGCTCTTGGGGCGTTATTTGGCTCTTACTGGATATAAAGCAGAAATGTCTCGCAATACATCATTTATAAGTGGTTCAAGGCCGTAATGACGACCTTTAATATAGGATCATTGAGAGGGAGGTTTAAGGGTCGAAAATTCTCGGATTATTATCGATGTATTTGAGGGTGTTAGTACACCTATAACTAGTGAAAAAAGATTGTATAAAATTTTTCAATATCTGCCAAAATGATACTTACTAATCCATTTCCAGAGCGATTCTTAAAGGATAAAGGATGAACACAATTTTTCTCGTGTCACTATGAAGTCAATGAGTAATGTGAGGTGAAGGAAGGAATACAATGAAGCTCCTTGTGTCAAGGCTGAGAGCTCAGCTCCCTAACCTAGACACGGGGAGAGAAATAAGGAGTATAAAGACGGGAGGTTTAACATGAAAACTTCAACAAAAGTCCAGACCTTTACTCAAAGTACTCTCCTCTACTTTCCTATTGCACATGATACCACATTATTAATATTCTCCATAGAGCGTAAAACTTTGTTGAGATAGGAGGTGAATATGGTTCCACTTTATTAGCAGTCATGCTATTAGACCTCTATAACAGATATATCCTTTATGAGGTTGACAAGAAGTTTAAAGCAGTTCACGACACCCTCAACAAAATAGACGGGGTCGAGTACCGCCTTTACTCACCACCAGGAGACGAGCTATCGGCGTATGACGGCTTTCTGTGGATGGACTGTGAAGGGTGTGAGTACGAGTTCAATATACCTTTGTTGTTAAACCATTATAAGCAGTCAGTCATAGCGTTTCACGTGTTCAATGAAGAACAAGCCAAAAAGTTGTATAAACTACAAGAGAGGCTAAGTGAATGCAGTCTGGTCTATATTACACCAGATGCGAAAGAGCTAACGCTCTTCTGTGAGTCATTAAAAGATTTAGGCCCATAAACCATTTTTTATATTATGAGTGAACCTGGAGTAACAGTAGTCACGGAATACGGCTCTGAATTAGCCAGTATAAGCGATGTAGTAGAAGGCATTCTAGGATTAGGTTCGGCAGTAAGCATAGGGATAACTATAGCTGTGTCAACAACACAGGCGACTTGTTTAGTAAGTGACCTCCTATATCAGCCTACTTTTACCCTCATCACATAACTCGTTATCTAAGTATACAGCGTAATAATAGTCAAACGTCTCATCATACGCCTCAATGATTAAGCTCTTCTTGGGCACATCACAGACTACGATTATTTTATGTTCACAGTTCATCGCGTCACATTTCATCCGTCCTCACCCTCACAAACAATCCAGTCTAAAGGTAGTTTTATCGGGCGAAACAATAATTACGCTATCGCAGTCAAGACTGTAACGCTTCTACGTAACTACTCGTTATTTTTAATCTAATTATCGTTTTGACAAGTCCTGTTTATATAGTATTACCGAAGTAGTTTTTATTGATGATCTCCCTAACTGATGACGGCTCACGAGGTTTGGGAGTGAAGAAGGCGGATGGGAGGGTATTGGTGTTTCCCTCGACCAGCCCCAATGGGTGACTGTGTATGATCCCTTAGCCCGTGGTGGAATTAGAAGTAATTAAAAGTAAGGAAAAGTTACGCCACGGGTAAACACTGTAGCTAAGAATCTTGAACTTTTTATCCTCAATAATTACGTGTTACCCTCTCTCAATGTCGTAAAGCTTGTCCCCGATCATAAAGCTGATGCCGTCTTTGTCAACCATAAGGTACCTTAAGTTACTCATGTAAATAAAGGAGGTCATGTGAGAAAATATAATCTTAATATTTAAAAAGACAACCCTTAATCATCACCGTAAAGGTCATCTCAGTAGAGAAGTCAGAATTATACACCTCTATTAAGCATTCAGCCACATGACTTAATGCTCTATAATCCCTTACTGCACTTATCCTTTCCCTAACTTGTTCACAAACATATTGAGCATTATTAGCTATGCTATAAGCCTCTTCCCTAACTTGTTGCACATTATCACTATATTCAACGTTCTGGTTAACAACTTATATAATATCGCCGTACTTCCCCTAATCTCATTCAATATTAGCCCCATTACGTAAAAAGCCTCTACAGTAAACTCCAAAATATCAAACCCCTACCAGATTTTACTAACATGATGATAGACGAGGTGAAAGAGTTCTTGAGGACTGTTACTGGGAGTATTTTATTTGAGGAGTTTAAGGCGAGAACTTAAGTAACCATGTTGAAAAAGTTATAAACAACAACCCTTGTTTAGGTATTTCTGGCAACAATTCAATCATTAGGTAATTCGCCTATGCTTATCCCACTACGATGTACTCATAGTACTTATAATCTAATTTTTCGCGTAATAATGATTAGTTTCACTATAAATAATTTCTAATTATATTCTCTCTCTCAAAATACTTCAAATATATAAGAGTTTCCAGTAAGCTGTGAAGTTTAGACTATTTGTTATATTTAGCTTTACCTAACTATCTCCTCAAGAAAGAGGGTATCAACACCAAATATATTTCTTCATTTACGAATTTCTGCGAGTAAAAACGCGACACAGAATTTAATTTGTTAAATTACCATCACTATTGTAAGATGTGTTTTGAATTTAATACAAAATTATATTATTAAAATAAATTAAATTAAATAAATAAAAAATTCATTAACTTGTTATTATTGCGTATGGTGTTGTTACTGATGTTGTGCTTATTATTACTGCCCACATTCCGCTTTCTG
>JBBHKV010000030.1:0-4428 GCA_037389275.1 Sulfolobaceae archaeon RB850M | reverse complement strand
CCATGTTCACCCTTTTATACCGTTTGTCCTTTACGTAATACAGTTTATTTGACTGAAGTGAGGAAATGAGGGATTGAATGTCATCCCTCTCACTATTATCGTAAATTATAACCCTATCCACTGGTTGTGAAAGTGCTGAGGAAACGCTCCTCCTGACCCATTCTAGCTTATCTCCCGGGCCTATAGGAATAATAATTTCTACCATACCAGTATAATTTAAATTATGGAATTAAAAGTTGCAGTCGTTGCCCACGGTTTAGGGATTTCTAGTGCATACAGCGGTGAGGGAAAGATATATCAAACATTTTTCGAAATGCTCTATGAAAGGGGGGTTAGTTACGTTGCCCTAAGTTTCGCTAAGCCGAGGATAAAGATAGAGAATGCAGTATACATATTACCTTTTTCCCTTCCTAAGTTTGATAAATACCAGAGAATCCTAGTCTATTTCTCAGCTAAAAAAGTAAAACCTAAGGTTTACCTTAACGCTTCCGGAGTACCAATACCTTTATCCCATATAGCACCTCACGTTATTTATGCCGGTGCACCGTCAATCGCTAACGTGCCGAGTAAATACACTTCGTCCATCTTTTGGAAACTCTACTTACTCCCCTTCAAAACAATAGTGAGTAAATTTAAGGATGAGGCTAAGAGGGCCGTATTTATTGCTAACTCAAAATATTCCGCAAGAGCGATAAGTGAGGTTTACGGAATTCCCATGCCTAAAGTAGTTTATCCGCCGGTTGATTTCGAGGATTACTCCAAAGCTTTCGGGGATAAGAGTGAAAGGGCTTTCCTAACTATCGCAAGGTTTGAGAGGGGTAAAATGATAGAAAACTCAATAATAGTCTCCGCTAAGAGCGGAGTAAAGGGTTATATCGTAGGTTCGCTCATTGAAAAGGGTTATTACAAACGTCTTGAAAAACTTAAAAAGGAGTTAAACGCGAATGTCGAATTCTACCCCAATTTACCAAAGGAGAAGTTGATTGAGTTAATGAATAAAATCCCAGTTTATTTCCACCCTACAATAGGTGAGCACTTCGGTCTACCCGTTATTGAGGCCATGAGTGCAGGCTTAATCCCGGTAGTACCTAAGGATAGTGGAGCCTATGAGATAGTACCAGAATTCGCTTATTCGAACATTGATGAAGCTGTAGTGAAGTTAAAGGAGGCGTTAGAATCTAACATGCGGGAGGAGATGAGGAGGAGGGCGTTAAGGTTTAACAGAAAAGCGTTTAAAGAGGAAATCTTTAATGAAATTTCAAAGTTTCTCTAGTTCCTTTATTAACCTTACTATTTCAGCGTGGACAAAAACTTGTGGGAAATTACCCGTAAACTCTTTACCCTCAATGTCCACGTGTTCTCCCACTAAATGTAAGCTTCCAGCGATTCTGTCAACTTCGTTTAAAATCTCTTTAGCCTCCTCAACCCTACCTAATCTTACGTAAACTCTTGCAAGCCAGAGGGTTGTAAGTAAGAACGGATGTTTTGCCTCGCCCATAAAGTCATTCTTATACCTCTTAACAAAATTACCTATTTTAAGCTCGCTTTCGATCTTTTGGAGAGTGTTCTTAAAAATCGGGTCTTCAACGTTTATAAAGCCGTAAAGGGGGGCTGAGAGTACGGCCGAGTCTATATCTTCACCCCCCGCATAACGTGTGAGATAACCATCTTTAACACAGTTCTCCATAATCCACCCCCTTAACTTATCCCTACTCTCCTTCCATTCGTCACTTTCTCCTACACTCTCAGCCAATTTTCCAGCCCTATCTAAAGCAACCCACATCATTATCTTTGAGTGAGTATAATGCTTAGGTTCCCCTCTGTCCTCCCATATTCCAGAATCCTTTAATAACCAATTCTGTGAAACCCAATCGGCAATATGTTTAACTTTACTAAAAACGTCTCTTATAAATACCTTATCACCCGTCTTTTCGTAATATTTATAGAGAGCTGATAGGAAGAAGCCCTCGACGTCAAGCTGGATTTGTTTGGAAGCGGCGTTACCTATTCTAACCGGTCTTGAGCCCTTATATCCGGATAACCACTTAAGCTTTACTTCTGGCGGGGGTATTGTGCCCTCAATAGTATAAAGGGGATAATAAAATGGTTTTGACGTGAAGTTTATTAATGAGAGGAGAAAGTTGATAACCCTCCTTGCCTCTACTATAAACCCTGCTTCAAGTAACGCCTCTGCCGTAATTGAGGAATCCCTCACCCACGCAAAACGATAATCCCAATTTCGAGATCCACCTATGACTTCAGGCAGAGAAGTTGTTGGGGAGGCAATTGTGGCACCGGATGGGGAGTAAATACTCCCCAGTAAAACGTATACTGAGGTTTTGTAAAGATGGTCGCCCTCAACGTTGAAGTCCTCCCAAAACTTAATCGTGTTCTCAAAAGGCTTATCAAAGTCCATGTTCAGTACCTTACCCCTCTCACTCATGGCGCCATGCTCTACATCTGTTGAGTAATTAGCCACTAGATACCCCTTACCACCGGAAAACTTCCAAGTATACTTATCCAACCTCTTAACCTTTCTCTCCCATTTATATAAGAAGGCTATACAATCTCTCCCCTTAGAGTTAATGAAGCGGTTTCTCACAATTATAGGCCTGTAGAGGGCGTATTTGAAGACCGGTTTAAAAAGTACTTTAAACGGCACATCACTCTCCACTTTCCTAATTATAATTGTCTCTCCTAAAGGTAGTAAATCCGTTATTTTAACCCTTCCTCCGCCCCTAATAATTACATCTGTAGTTAACACTAGGGGGTGCTCGTAATATTGTCTTATTTCCTTTATCTCGCCTTGAGGTATTATAGTGAATTCTCCCCCGTCATCGTCAAGTAATTTAGTGAAGACAGACGGTGAATCGAATTTGGGTACCGGGAACCAGACTATAGAAGTTTTATCTATTAATGCACTTGTTCTTTGATTAGAAATAAATCCCATCATGTGTTAAATGTGGTAGAGTAGAGTTAAATTTTTACTTTCAAATAATATATGTGCATAAATAAAAGTTAATAATATTGACACCTTTATTACTACATTTTTCATAAAATAAATCAAATCTGGAAGGCTATTGACTCTCAAACAGAGTATCGTATTATCTTTACTTTCAGTATTACTAACCTTTATTACACATTAATTAAGAATAAAACTCTTTCGAATGAATAACTTTATATATAGAAATAAAGAAATAGACATATGGGATTATTTAAAAAAGAAAAGACATATCCTTATCAAGTAAACCTGCAGACAGTAGTAACTAAATTCGTAGACTACTTAAACGGAGACGGTTGGAAAGTACAACAAAAGGTTGAAGGGGACAAAGCTATAGTTCAAGCACAAAAAGGAGGAATTTTAAGGGACTTAATTGCAGCAGATAGGGCTTTAACCTTTACGTTCGAGAACACACCACAAGGACTGAAAGTAACAGCTGGGATAGGGAAGTGGTTACAAAATATCGCGGTGACCGCAATTGAAGCAATACTCCTTTCGGAACTATTCCTTGCGGTTGACGTACCAGAAATGTTGTGGACAGAACATGTTGAAAGTAAGTTAATGAATAAATTAGACGAGATCGTAAAAAGTAGTGTGTAAAATATTTTTTACTTTACTTTTTTAATTCCCCTAATAGTACTGCTAGTAGGGTTATAAGAGTCATTAAATTATTAAAAATCCTCGCGTTTAATTATTCTTATGAAGGTTTACTTTCACGAGATATACGTTTCCTCGAGTAAGAGGTTTGAGTTAATTGATATAACTGAAAAAGTTGAGGAAGGAGTAAGAATGAGCGGGATTAAGAACGGGATTTGCTTAGTTTTCGCCCCTCATGCTACTGCAGCAATAGTAGCTAATGAGCACGAGAGGGGATTAATGGAAGACATATTAACAAAAATCAAGGAGTTTGTTGAGCCCGATAGGAGGTGGAATCACAACTTAATTGACGATAACGCCCACGCCCACATAGGTTCTGCAATTATAGGCGCGGATAGAGTTTTCCCCGTTAGGAACGGTGAACTGATTAGAGGGACTTGGCAGAACATATTTTTGGTTGAACTTGACGGCCCGAGAAGGGAGAGGCAAGTTATAGTTGAGGTTCTAGGCGATTGATGGTTTAACGTATAATACCCATGCGGTGAATAATCCGTTTTTTCTTTCCTTATAAGTAGGAAAGAGGGAGAATAGTTCTTCCGCAGTCATACTTCTAGGGTCTGAGCCTTTACGACCTTTCTTTATTGATACGAAAGCTAGACCTCCAGGTTTTAAAACCCTTATTATCTCCTTTGCTAATTCATTATGGAGGACAGTACAACATAAAACATCTTTAGAGAGAACGAAATCTACACTGTTAGAAGGAATCGGTGAAAGGTCTCTAGACACGAAAGTTTTCACATTATTAATTTTAAGTTTGTCTAGTTTCTTGT
>JBBHKV010000029.1:0-8482 GCA_037389275.1 Sulfolobaceae archaeon RB850M | reverse complement strand
AGAGGCGTTAGTATGTGGTACCTATGTAGGTTATGATATTAACTTCAACACCTACCTCTTCAAAACACTTAACAAACCTATAAGGGGTAAGGAAGATACCAAAGCTACAATGAACCATGTAAAATATCCTACTAATACGGGGATTAATAGCTCAGTCATTCCAACCCCGATTTGTATAGCATTAACTAAAGCTAAGGACACTGATGAGTTAACACTCCTTGAGTAATTAACAGCTAAAGAGTATATTAATGAAATCGCCATTTCATTAAAAACTCCCATGACTACTAAACCCACATAGTAAAGACTTGTGTAGAGGGCTAGTACCGGAATAACTCCTAAAAAGCATATCAGCGTTACCAATTGCTTTACTCTATTTTCAGCCAAACGTGAAGCTAAACCACCTATGAAGGAGGAGAATAAAAGAACTGATGATATTGAACTAACGTTAATTGATGACTCCTTAAAGAAATAGTAAGAGAATGATGGAAAGTACTCACTAACAACGTAAAATGAACCCCAAACACCGGCTGTAAGTAGCGCAATTACTGAAACCCTCTTGTCCTTTATTACTCGAAAATCTGGCCTGACATTACTATAACCGTAAAAGAGGTTGATCAAACCCATGGATAAAGTAATTATTCCTAACATCGCTGAGGCATAAGTGAAGCCCAAAAGCTCATCTAGAAACCCCCAGTTAAGTCCTATAATACCCCCAACGGAGAACATTGCATTATATAATCCCATTACCGTTGTTATCCTACCTTCATTAATTACAGCCAAAGTACCTCCCGCCGAAGAAAAGAAAAATGAGGCACCGAAACCCGTGAGGGAATATAAAAAGAGGATTAAGTAAGGGTTTCTCGTAAAGCCTATAAGAGCATCACTGAGTCCCATAATTATAAGCCCTAAGGAGTAAGTCCTTTTCATTCCAAGTCTAGTAGATATTATCCCGGCGGGTATTTGCATTATTGCTGCTGTTGCGAAAAAGGAGAAAGGTACAAGCTCAACCATATTTTGGGGTACTAAATAGGGCAGATAGGGGGAGAGGAAGAACCAACTTATGCCATAAATTGCCCTCGCTAGGAGAATGGGTAGCCCTCTCACTGTAGGAAATTCTGGTTATTGCTTAAAAACTCATTTGTCATCCTCTCCAGTTCTATAGATGCAAGTAAATCGAGAACTTTCCTCATGTAGACTTTAACAAAATAATAAACATGATATGAGCGGAACTCATCCTCATTTTTCCTTATGACGTTCAAGTATTCCTCTGGATGATAATGGACTACTTTGTATTCCTTTCCTTCTACGATCAGTGTTCTAGGGACTTCTTTAGGTGAAATGATTAAAAGCGTGTCTCCCTTAATCCCGGCTAATTGTACATACCATTTATCTACTTGTTCTAACGCTTTTAACACTACATCTTTTTCGCTCATAAAATAAAGTTATTAAATGGAGTATATTTCCTTTTTCATGTGAAGAAGGAAGTAATTGAACCGTGGGGTGTAAACATACCTTACATCTTTCTCGCAATGGTTTATTGGGCTTTAGGAGGAATATTCTTCAATTTTCACCCTTATTTTATGTTAATTGGAGCATACTCGTTGTTTTTCGGCATGATATTGAGGCTCTTCTTCCCAGCTAAGAAATATTTAATACTACACCTCGCTACGTTAGTTTCCTTATCAGTCCCCATTCCGTATTTTCAGGTAATCGCCTCAGTATTTCTTACCTCGACAGAGATCTGGGCTATTCACGACGTTAAAAACTATGGTAGTAAATTTCCTATAAACTTTTTAGTCCTCCTATCACCCCCAGCATCTATAATATCATGGCTACTCTATCCAAATTTCTGGATATTATTAATACCGCTTATGCTCTATACGTTGGGAGTTAATATAGGAGTGTTCCACGCAACTTTGAACACCAGAGTAATTTTTGGTCTTTATCAATTTCCGCTTCTCCTCTTCATCCTTCTAGTTGGTTTTTTAAAGAACTCTTCACGGGTTTAGGGTTACTTTACTCCCTTACGCTTTTCCAAAAGGGATTGAAGATGAATAGAAGTGCACTAGTTACCATGGTTTATGTGACAGTTTCCCCCATATTAGGCTACTTTATAAGTTATACTCATGCGTTCACTTTAGGCGTCATGAGCCCTCTTTTCTTCTCTTGTATAACTTACTCTATTAGCAGATATAACTACGATAAAGTATATATCCCTTCATCTCTCTCATTCCTTTCCCTCATTTTACACAACATTAACCTAGGGGTTTCAGCTATAGTATGGATAGTAGCAGTCCTCTTCTTCCTTTACTTAATAAAGGACAACTTTTACATGGAGACCATAAAAACGGGAATGTCTAGAAGATGGTTAAAATCTGCGAGAGGTAAAAAGTAGTAGAACCGTAAAAATCGGCAATGGGCAGTAAAACTCTGTTGAACCTTCGTGTTATGAGTAAAATTATGTTAAACACCTTTAACTTCTTGTGTCCTATATTCCTTACCCCTCAGTACGGAAAGCGTTAAAGCTATTGAGAGGATAACTAGAGATACATAAAAGGCTGATTTCAACCCGTCTAAGAACGAACTAGCAACTCCGCCTATTAAGTTAGTAGTTCCTAGAAAGACCTCAAATGCCACGTACCGAGGAACTGTAATAGAGGCAACGCTTATTGCAATAACATAACTTAATAAAGTGCCTATGTTTGAAAGAGTCCTAGCCAAACCAGAAGCACCACCGTAGAAGCCCCTAGGTGCATTAGCCATTATCGCGCTATTATTCGCTGGGAAAAAGAGTGACGACCCAAGACCACCGATAATTGAGGCTATAATTACTACGTACAATGGCGAGGTCGTGGTGAGTTGTAAATAGACTAGAATTGCGGTGATCATTAAGGCTAAGCCTATAGTAGCAGGTATTCTAGACCCTATCCTATCAGAGAGCTTACCGGTAAATGGGGCAACTAAACTCGCAATTACGTAACCGGGGACTAAGAGGAGTGATGCTTGTAACGGTGTTAGACCCCTTATACCTTGTAAATACATTATGATTATGAAAGCGGTAGCCAGATACCCTGTGGTCTGTAAGAACGAGGCTAGTAAAGAGTATGTGAACACTCTGTTCCCTTTAAAAACCCTTAAGTCTATAATTGGGTAACTTTGTTTAGTCTCGATTAAAAGAAACGCGAGTAAAGTGATTAGCCCAGCTGAAATTAAGTAAACGTTTAAAGGCCTAACCCCTTCACCCGCTATATCAGCTGAGCCATAAGCTATTGTGGAAAGCGAGACGAGTAACAGTGACATGCCAATTATGTCTAGTTTTACTTTTATTCTCTGTTGACTCTTTATATACTTCATCCCCAGGATTATTGCCAGTATGCCTATGGGTACGTTTATATAAAATATGTAACGCCAACCGAAGAACGTTGTTATGAAACCCCCCAGTACTATTCCTAAAGTCGCTCCAGCGTTCCAGCCTATAGCTGTAAACCCGTAAGCCCTACCCCTCATGTTAGGTGGGAATATATCGGCTATTATTGCTCCCGCGTTAGCTTGCATCATTGCCGCCCCAATCCCTTGTATCCCCCTAAACGCTACTAAATATAGGGCTGTGGGAGATGCGCCACAAAGTGCTGAGCCTATTGTGAATACCGCAAAACCCAGATTGTAAAACTTCGCTCTTCCGTAAATGTCCCCCATCCTCCCCAGTTGGGTTGTGAACACTGCTATGACTAGTAAGTAAAGGATTATTACCCAGATTATCGTATACAAATCAGCGTGTAAATCTTGTGTTATAGTGGGGATTGCAAGGATTACAATCGTAGTGTCTACAGCTGACATCAAAGTACCCAGAACTACTACAAGAAGTGCTAAATCTCTCCCTTCCATAATAATTGTTCGCCTTCTAACTATTTAAACCTAATTAGGAATGTATAGTGAATAAAACCTCTACTAAAATTGACTTTTAAATCAAATAAGGATTATAAACAGATAGGGACAAATTTCCTAGTCATGATTGTCCTTATCGTGACCTTAAATAAATCCCATCTGTTTGAAATACCGCTCCATAGAACAGAACTTTGGAAAAGTGAGGTAGGCATTGTACCCGACTTCCTCGTAGTGGTTGAGTGCCTCGTTCACTTTCCTCTTAAATTCCTCGTATTCATGATCGTAACGGTCTGGTGGTAATAGTTCAGTCCTATCCTCCCCGTAAAGCCAACCGTTGTAACCATCTTTTATAATTTCTGGCACTGCACCGTCCCTTGAAGCCACAGTTGGGACACCGTTTACTCCAGCTTTCATGAAACTAGTTCCGCTAGCCTCCCAGCCCGAAAACGGAGTAAAAGCCCATATATCACTAGCCCATATAATCAGCCTCTCCTCATTGATACCCACATTATTCACGAATAAGACGTTACTATATTTCCGTGAAACCTCTTTAAATCTCTTTAAAACCTCTAACCCGAAATACTCTCTTGGGTGAGGTTTACCACCGAGTATGAAGAAAACAGAATCCCTAACCTCGTCGATAAGTCTTAATATGAAGTCCGGCCTCTTATACTGTGTAACTCTCCTAGCCCAACCTATTACTACCCTATTTGTCCCCTCTCCCCTCCCCAGTTTCATTAAGGATTCCGTTTTTATCTCCCTTCTCTTTCTCACAAAATCCTCAAAACTCTTAACTTCTCTCAACAATGAGTGTTGCCATCTGGGGATCTCTACTGCGTTAGTTACCGCCCTGATTTTGTAGAAGTGATGTGGAAAAGTCCTCCTCACGTGGTGTAACATTTTTTTACTAACAACTATTCCTTCAACTGAAGAGGATAACGCAATTTCAGTCATGACTACTGGATCAAATGGAAGCTCAAAACCTAGCTCTTCCCTAAAATACTTTAACGGAAAGGAGGGGTGACCCCAAGGGGCTGGCGTATGTATTATCACCCTATACCTAGGGAAGTATCTGAGAAGCACTATCAACGCTGGATAAGACTCTTGTAAGTCCACGTATTTTACGTTATCCCACCCTATGAAATTAGTTATGAAATTTTCCGAAGCTTTTGCGAGGATCAAATACTTATAAAACTTGTCATCCTCACTGTTCTCCAAATAGAGTCTTTCAGTTGCTTTAATTGCCCAATCGGGTGAAACACTTTTAATAAAAATTACCCTTGAAGTATTTATGCGGTACTCTAAATACTCTACCCTAACGTCCCCCCTCTTAGTTTGCAATACAGCCTCTCCGATTTTCCTTAACCTTATGTCGCTCTGGTCTTCTTCCCCTAGCGGGTTTAAATTATCATCATATCTAACGTAACCCTTATGGTAAAAGAGGGTTAGGACTGTATAGTTCACTCCGAGTCTCGCTGAGGCATAAAATTTATCGCCCTCCAGAACTCCTAACCCTCCAGCGTAATTATGTCCTACATCGAGTCCAATTTCCGCAGTTATACTTACTATCTCCATGGAAATATTGTTTATTATTGTGGCTTTAAAAGTAGTGGGGGCCAACCGAGGGAGATTATTTTCAGTCTTCACGATTTAAGGGAACTGTTAACAACGGCTATAGAAGGCTGAAGTATCCGCGATTGTCATAAACCAACCTAAATTAGTCCCGTTCGTCCCTACACTTCCATTTCAATCATTTTATGTTCATTCATGATCGAGTGTAGGGACTTAGCCCATGGGTCATGGGACTCCAACGGCACGGGGCTCACATCTCCGTAATCACTCCTACCCTTTTGCCCACATCGGCGTGAGAGGTCATCATTTATCAACAAAAATTCATTATAAACGGACAAAAAGATTTCTATAACACGAAAAAGGATACAGCCCTCTTCTTTTCTCTCATTATAAGTGATTATCTTGAAATATTAGAAAAAGCATGTCCTATTCCCATGTCCATTAGGAAGCCTGCGATCACTAGGGCGGTGAAAAAGTGTATATTAAAAAATGGAGGAGCTTCTAATAATACCTCCTATAATAATTCCCTTTTTAGCACCTAATGACTTAACTACGTAAGCTAAGGGATAAGAGAGTAGTGAAGGAAGCAAGCTCGTTATCCCATATATTAGCCCAATCAAACTGGCAGAAAAGAACGTCGGAATCACCGAGGTTAGAGAAATAATTAACACGTTTCGGCTGGGCTTCACAATACTAAGTCCTTCGAAAGGGTTTGAATATTATGTGAGGTCGTGGAACATAAATCACTTAAGGTTTTCTAAGCTGAAGCGCGTAGTGCTTTAATTTACACTTAATCTAGAATAGGAAAGAAATAAGATAACAAACCCTTTCTACGAAGTTACAAAAATTAGGATTCAAGGTGCGAGAAACTCACCTAAGGAATGGGTAGCCCTACATTTAAATACATCTTTTCGCAGACATCTATCGGTAACTTCAATGCCCCTCTTACCCAGCTTAATGGAACTGAGGAAGGAGTAGCTTGTAAGTATACCTCCCTTCCCTTAAGGGACTAAAAATGGACTAAAGCCCTTTCCTTACTTTCTCAGTTCCCTACTCCCAATTCCTTCAAATGAGGTACACTCTTAGCTACTTGATTGACTACCAGATGAGATTCGAATCGGTGGTGGGAGCTATGAGGAGGAAACTCTAGCTGGCGAGGAGGAGGTCAGTTTTCATACCCGTTATTAACACATGGTAAATATCGTAAAGTGGAGTAATGAGTTATCGTGTAACAGCGTCTTTTCATATTCTCTGGATGAATCGTGCATAATATCAGGGTGAATTTTTTTATATTAGTCAGACTTATTTAATAATGTGAAGACTAAAGTACGTGTAGGTAAAAAATTGACTATTCATATTCCAAAAGCAATAGCAGAGGAGCTTAACATAAAAGATGGTGATATATTGTCTTTGAGGGTGAAGGATAATAAGATAATTTTAGAGCAAGATAACGCAATATGGCTTTCCTTAAAAGGTAAGAAATTTGCTAAAATGACGGTGGAAGAAATAGAAAAAATTAGTGAAGAGGAGCAAAATAAGTATGAAAATCTTAATTGATACCAGTTTCATATTACCACCTCTAGGTATAGATGTGGGGGAAAGCATATTAAATATAATTAAGGAATTCGATAAGCACGAAATATACTTTATAAGGAAAGGGGTTAAGGGAGCGGAAAGCCTCGCCAGATGGATAGCCCCTTATATTTAAATACTTCTTTGCCAAAATTTCTTCCAATGGCTAGGAGGGGTAATAAAGCGATCAGAGCTACAGTTTCTATGAAGATCGCTCTATCTGAACCCCTCCTAGTCCTCGTTAATAACTACGTTAAAGCACTCCGTTTCACCCTATTCTGGTTAAAGGAAAACGTCCCGAATCCAGAAGAGAAGGGAGTGCTTTCGAAAGTCCACGAGGCCTTGTACACAAGGTTAAGGGAGGAGTATAATCTACCATCAAAGGTTGCTGAGGATTGCTATAGGGAAGCTCTCGCGACGTACAAGGGTTGGTATAATAATCCGAGAAGAGGGCGTTTTCCAAGAGTATACAAGCCTACGGTGTGGTTAACTCCTAAAGCTAGTTATAATGTGAGCTTCGACAAGATGAATGTTAGGATAGCAGGTGTTGGTGAACTTCCAATCTTAGGTTATCCTAGAAACCTCAAGGAGTACATGAGTTGGAGAATGAGGGAGGCTAGGCTAACGGTTAAGGGTGATAAGGTTTTCCTAAAAGTTGTTTTTGAGAAGAAGAAGGAGAAGGTTGAGCCAAAGGAAAGTATTGCCGTAGATATTAACATGAGCGAGATTGTAGTGGGAAAAGATGACAAGAACTACGTTAGGATTCCAACTCGCCTTGAGGAAGTTCACCACTGGAAGTCATTAGCTGAGAATTTGCAGAGGAAGTACCCTAGAAGGTGGAGGGAGAATAAGAGGATCCTTCATAGGATTCGCTCCTTCCATTTAAAGGCTAAGAAGGTTATGGAGGATTTTGCTAGGAAAGTTGGGAAGTGGGTTGTTGAAATTGCTGAAGATTTTGGTGCCAATGTTATCAAGTTAGAGAACCTAAGGAACCTCATCAAGAACGTAGATAAACTACCTAAAGAGTTTCACGATAAATTCTACTTGATGCAGTATCGTCGTTTGCAGTATTGGATTTCATGGCAGGCTAGGAAACACGGAATGGTTATTAAGTTTGTTAATCCCGGTTATTCTTCTGTCTCATGTCCGAAATGCGGTAAAAGGATGGAGGAAGTCGGTTATCGTTGGTTTAGGTGCAATTGCGGTTATGAAAACGATCGTGACGTTATTGCTGTAGTTAATTTAAACAGGAGGGGGTCTCTGACCCTCTCGACTGCCCCTCAAATGAGGGATGTAAACCCGAACCGATGAGGGGAACTCTCGCTGGCTGGGAGGAAGTCAGTGAATTGTCCCTAATTGAAGCGATGTGGGTAATTAGAAAGTTATTAAAAGAGGGCACTAAGGTTGATTTTAAAATTGTAAAAACGGGTTTGAAGAGCGTGATTAAAACGTA
>JBBHKV010000028.1:0-4716 GCA_037389275.1 Sulfolobaceae archaeon RB850M | reverse complement strand
TAAAAGTAAGGAAAAGTTACACCACGGGTAAACACATAACCCGCATTGGCGCGTGAGACCATTCTTAATTAATTTTTAGTTGAAAAGATCTAATATAAATAAAAAAGTGTGCATTTATTTGTAATTTAAACTACATTATATCATAGTAATGTACCTTTCAATTGTTTTCTCCCAATATCCCTCAGAGAACATAAAGGGAAGTGATATAATAGCTAGGAATACTAAATAAATTACTAAGCTAATTACTCCAAAAGCACCGGCCAGACTACCAAGTACTGGGATAGGAGAAATAAAACTGAAGAGAATTGACGAAGGTGTCATATTAACCCTCCCTTGAGCGGGATTTACCGGGTAAAACCTTGCTGATGTCGAAATCACAAAGATTATTGAAAGCGGGATTCCTATCAGTAAATCCATAGCTACTATAGTACCTTCTGCAATACCTATAAGAATAATATAAGGTAAGAGTACAACCTCAATAGCTATTATTTTAGACAAAATATAGTTTCTTGCTAGCTCCAGTGGTGTCATTATACTAAGGTATAACCATAAAGGTTCAAAAGCGAATGCAGAGATCACAAAGAAAAACATGGTCATATATGGTATGAGTATGGAATAAGCAATTATTGTATAATACGTAGTATTTATTACTGTGGGATTTACTACTGGGCTATATATGATTTTGAGAAGTACCAAAAACACAACACCTATAATAGTAAAAACTAATATAAGCCAACGCACGTCAACTCTCCTCACGAAAAACGTTTGAGCCGTTAAAATGTTACTCCTACCGCCTATTTCCAAGAAATGCAAGTTTTTAATTAACATTACCATAAAGGGGGTTGACGTCGAAAAACTTATACTTTTCATTACTTCCTTCTCTTCTGGGGCAAAGTAACGTGAGGCTAGCCCTACCGTATTAAATCTAGTTATTGCTAAATAGAGCAATAATACATCAAGAAGTGCTAGTAGAAAATAACCCTCGTAATAACCGAAAAACATCGATAAAGGAGAGAACGGGTTTCCCATAAGCGCAGAGGCATCCCACAACACTATTAGGAAAGTAATGGAGATCCTACTTTTAAGAGGCAAACTATATGTTATCACTGATAATGAAGGGGGTATTAGGCTTATCAGAAATAAAGTAGGGAATGCTAAAAGTCCTAATGATGGGATAAAAAAGCTGCTTATCACGACCATGTAAATCAAACTTACTATTATATTACTTATAATTAGTCCTAAGGCCAGCTCTTTGCTATCAATTGGCAATTGAAATAAAAAGTCCACATCTGATTTGATAATCCCAGGTATTGAGGAACCCTTTTGTGGTGCAAACAGTGGTAATAAGGTAAAGAAGATTGTGAAAAAGATATCATAATATGAATAAGTTAACGAAGTTTCCTTATTATAGTGAAATAGGAGGAGTGGTAAACTTGTCAATATGCCTATGGCTACTAATAGAACTAAAGTGGGCTTACCAACCCTCGAGAGTACCAGAAATTTTACCAGTTTCCATAGCACTTTAACCACCTAAAGTCATTAACCTAGCTACAACACTCTCAATAGGCTCGTCCTCTTTAGTCATTGCTTTAAGTTGATTTATTTCACCTTGCCATACAATTGAACCCCTATTAATCATGATTACGTGATCTGTAAGCCTAGTCGCTATCGACATTATATGAGTTGAGATTAGAAAAGTCGACTTCATAGTCTTAAGTTCGTTTATAACCTTTTCTTGTGTAGGAATATCTAAGTAGTTTAACGGTTCGTCGAGTAGTACTATTTCCGGGTTATGAAGCAAGACTAAGGCCAGAGAGAGTTTCTGAATATTGCCCCTAGACAGCTTTCCGGCTTGGATATTTTCGTACTCTTTTAAGTTAAACATTTCCATCATTTCCTCAGCTCTTTCTTTAGGGTTCGGTAAACCCCTCAATGCCGCTATATACTCTAAATTCTCCCTTACCGTCATAGCCCTATAAGGCATAGGGTCTTCTGGTAAATAACCTAAAATTTTTTTTACCTCCATAGTCCCAGGCTTTAACCCTTTAATTAAGACCTCACCGTAATCCGGCGTAATCAACCCGGCGAGGATTTTAAGAGTTGTAGACTTACCTGCACCGTTAGGACCAAGCAACGCATACCTCCCCATACATGGGATTGAAAAGCTTACGTTATTGAGTGCTAAAATATTGCCAAACCTCTTTACCACGTTAGAAAATCTTATACACTCTTGTCCCATAAGATAATCTCCCATAATTATTAATAAAAACTTATTGATGAACTAAATTATAGGAATGGTAATCTATTTTATAAATGTTAACCAAGAATTTATTTAACTAGAGTAGGAAAGAGACCAGTCCATAACTCTTTTACGTAATTACTCCTTCTTATTACATTCTAAATTTCTCTTTGGTTTACGATAAGTACATTACCAAAATATTTTATATAAAGTCCCTCAGCTGATAATCGCTGACGAGGATGGGAGTGATTGAAATCGGTATATTGACGTTCCCCAAAAGGTGTTTGTGATTTAAGATGAGTTTACGAGACTAAGTTAGAGAAGGTAAAATGTGCCACTAGCGAACACTTCCCAAACAATGTTGTGCTAATGCTTAATTATTTGGTTTTTTAAATGTTGTTAGGTTGTTACTTAAGTTACTAATCATCTTTCCCTTCCTAATACTCTCTGCAGAACTAATAACAAGAGGGGCTGAAAAGTTAGAGAAATTCATGGGACAAGGAATGGCTGGAGGGATAATAATGGGGTTACTTACAGCTCTCCCAGAAACGATTTTCGTGATTGTAGCAATATTGAGGGAAGAACCATACATTGCCTTGGGCTCAGCAATAGGTGGCAATGTCTTGCTCTTTACTTTCGGGATAGGGCTATTAGGGGTTATGAACTACTTTAAGTGGAGAAAGGACTTAATTATCGCCGAGGAATATGGTGTGGAACACAGATTCTTGATATTTACTACCATCCTCCTCCTTTTCCTATTACTTTATAATACACTCGACATCATAATAGCTATCCCCCTAATATTCCTTTATTTCTACTACGCGTTTACTAGGGTTAAGGGGTTTATGAATAGAAGTAAAGGCGAAATAGATTATAATGAAATCGTTAAGGCTACAATCTATTTAACCGTAGGAGCGGTATTACTAATATTCTTCTCTGAGCCCTTTGTTGAAGAAGTCGCACAGATATCACAAGAACTTCACATACCTTCGGTCTGGCTAGCGTTAATATTAACTCCCTTAGCTGGCGAAATTGAGGAGACAATAACAGCCATAAGACTTACCTCAAATTCCCAAAGCGGTGGCTCTTTAGCAGTTTTTGATTTTGTAGGCAGTAAAATAGAGAACTCAACAATACTTTTAGCAATTATAGGGATATTTCACGGAATACAGTTACAGCCCGCAACAAGTGAGTTAATAGCTACTATAATAGCTAACACTTTAGCAATTTTCATTCTCATGGATAGGACTTTAGGGCTTAAGGAGTCAATAGCGTTAATACTTATTTACTTCTTAGTAGCTTATTCCACATTAGCCTTTTAAGCGGGGAAGAACACCCACAATTATGCTAAGAGGTACAATATCCACTGTGCTGGCCTCAAGCGAGGAAGAGGCTAGAGAGCTGGCGGAAAAGTTGGGGAAAAAGACTGAGAATAATATTTATTATAGAAAAATTGGGGAAACTATAAGGTCAGTATTAACGCCGACTAAACTATTAGACCAGGCTGAAGCAATATCAATTTCCTCATCCTTTTACCTAAAAATGAGTAAGATAACAGCATTAGAGGGGGAGCTAGCACTTCTCGCCGAGGCCTCAGGATTAAAAGGCCTAGTACTTCCCCCTCAAGACATCGAAACGTTCAATAAGGTGTTTAAGGAGTTATCCATAATTAACATGGTAGGGGAGCTTAGGGAATTAGACGAACCGGTTGAGGATAGGGGTTATGTTTATGTTGATAGGGCATTTAATGTTAAAGGTGTTGGAGCAGTAGTATTAGGCTTTGCCTTAACAGAGGTTAAGGTTCACGACAAATTAATAGCCTATCCTATGAAGAAGGAAGTTGAGGTAAAAAGTATACAAGTATTGGATGAAGACCAAGAAGGTGTTTTGCCCGGAACTAGGATAGGCTTTGCACTAAGGAACGTAAAGTTGGAGGAGATTGAAGGAGTTACCGCACTCTTAAAACCTGGTTTAAAAATGGTTGATAAGATTACAAACGTACAGAAATTTAAGTGGACTTCAGATTCCCAAACGCTCCACGTTGTTGCAGGGGGGATAAAAGTAATGGGGAGTTTGGACGGAAATGAGATAAAGCTCCAGGGTGAAATACCGAGTACTGTAAAAAGGGCTATAATACTGAACATGAACGCTAAGCCTAAGACCTCAAAGGTTTACGGATATGCACTTATATAGAGACTTACAACAAGCCCTATTGCTAAAGCTGTTAGCAATAAAGTGTAAATTATCATTGGCCTATTGTTTACCGTGAATTTACCTTCAGTTAACAGTTTTTCCTCTTGCAAGTATTCATAGAAACCGTAGAGTAGCGTTGCTATTCCCATAATAATCATTATTACCCCACCTAAGAGCGATGAGGAAGTTAAAGGTTGGTGTGCAAGCACATGTAAGAAAATCTGGAACTTGGCTATTACGAAACCAAAACCCATTAATGCTATCGAAGTCCTAACCCAGGCTAG
>JBBHKV010000027.1:0-15803 GCA_037389275.1 Sulfolobaceae archaeon RB850M | reverse complement strand
CGTGATAGGAATTGGCAATTGTAGATGCATCAGTCGTAATAAAGTGGTTTGCTAACGAAAACTACAGTAAAGAAGCACTTTTACTCAAGGAGGCTTACGTTAAGGGCTTAGAAGACTTGTCGGCTCCTTGCATACTCCCCTTTGAGGTATTAAACGGGTTAAAATACACATACGGTTTGGGAGAAAAGGAATTACAAGAGGTGGGTAAGATTTTATCAGACTGTAACGCTTCTACGTAACTACTCGTTATTTTTAATCTAAATATCGTTTTGATTAAGTAATGTTTATATAGTATTACTGAAGTAGTTTTTATTGATGATCCCCCCAACTGATGACGGGCACTGCTCACGAGGTTTGGGGAGTGAAAAACTGGATGGGAGGGTAATGGTGTTTCCCTCGACTAGCCCCAATGAGTTAAGGGTGACTGTGTATGATCCCTTGAGAGGGGTGCCCGTGGTGGAATTAGAAGTAAGGAAAAGTTACGCCACGGGTAAACACTTCCAAATAACCCTTTATCCCCTCGACGAGATACTTAACGATACAGTCTCTCTATCCCTCAAGTATGGGATAACAATTTACGATTCAGCATATATATCCCTTGGGAAAGTCCTAGGGGAGGAAGTTTATACCGCCGATGAAAAATTGCTTAGAAAGGTGAGTGACTTACCTTTTGTCCACCACATTAAGGATTTCAGAATTTAATGAGCTTCGTTTTCTTCCTCTTTTTTACTCTCGAACTGTATTGTAACGTGATTAATATTAAACTTATCCCTCAAAATTTTTTCAGCTTTTTCCCTAGTCTCGTCCAACTCTTTTAAGGTCTTATGAGGGTCTGTTAAAACGTGCAAAGTTGCTACCTTTACATGCTCGCATAATGTCCATACGTGAATATGGTGAACCTCAGGCAGTACGTTTTTTAGCTCTTCCTCTATCTCACAAACGTCCACCGGCGATTTCTCCATAATTATGTTAAATGATGTCTTAAGTGATCCTATTGAAGTTAAGATAATTATGGCCAAGATAATAAAGGAAGAGAGCGGGTCTATAAAATACTCCTTTGTAAAAAGTATTAACAAACCACTTGCCCCACCTATTAGATAAGCAATCCCGTCTTGTATTAAATGTAGCCTTGTTCCCATCTCCTTTCCTTCTTCCTCATTTGATGCAAGAGCGAAGAGAGTGAAGGCTAGAAATGATGCTATTGACAGTAAGAGTGGGTTATCCCTAACGTGGTTTAACAAAAAGACGAGAGAGATATAAAGGGCTACAGCACTACCGACTAGAACTGTTATGATGTTTAGTAATGAACTGAAGACTTCTATTCTGTGAAACCCATAAGTGTACATTGAGTCCTTCCTAGAAATTAATTTAGATAGATGAAATGAGAGTGAGACGACTATCGCATCAAATAGGGAGTGAAGGGCTTCAGATATTAGAGTAGCACTATGAGAGAAGAGGCTAACAGTAAGGGTGACGAGAAATGTTAACCAGAACGCTAAAAGTGTTTTTCTCACGTAAGAAATAGTCTCACAAAAAAATAAATAGATTGCTTAGGGAGAGCCTAATAATGTAGGTGCATGAGCTACGTAAGCTAATGCTATTTGCATAATTATGATACTCACAACACCTATCATGGAGACTTGAAATATTCTAAACGTACTTTTAATAGTACCGTCTGAAGCCTTAGCTAATAATATCCCAAAAATAACGCTAGTCTCGGCTATCATTAGTTCTAGTGAAGGTAACATCTGATAAGTGTAATTTCCTATATTAATAAATGCGAGGAAGAAGTTAAGCAAATTCGTGAAATCAGCAAAAGTAATACCGTTAACGCCTTGGACGTTCAAGTTTTGAATTTGTACCAGTCCGGCAATACTATGAAGCACATAAATTGTGAGTACAATTACTCCGGCCATTATTGCCGGAGCTATTACGCTAGTACCTATAAAAGTGTATAACGCCCTTTTCCTAGCCTGCATCGCATCATAATAAGCATCTGTGATCTCAGCTAAACGCGTGAAGATATTGTATTTTAACACTCCTTGCCTGTCCATTTCCATTAAAGACTCGAAGACCGTATTCACCAACCAACTGTCCGTCTTAGGCTTGAAATGCCCTACTGTTACCATCGTAGTTAAATATTTCTTTATAGTCTCGTCAATTACCTTTCCGAAAGTCGTCATTTTTACTACTGTAGAAGCTATTACATCACCTTCCTCCAATTTCTTAAGTGCGTTATACAAATTGTCACCGGTACTTCTTATTAGTTCAGCCACAGACCTAACAAATATTGGAAGCCTTTCGTCGGCTTCGTTCTTCTCTTTAATCCTTTTATATAGGGGATAACCGTAGAGTGCTGAAAAAGCCATGATAGGGGTTAAAAAGTACAACCATAACCAATAACCGTTTAGTGACAGAACTTTAAAGAAAGTTAATAACAGTAAGACTAAAATTGAAACTGCTAAACCTACAATCCCCCACTTTATATTTCCGCTCATCTTAACGTCTTCTGGAGGCGCATTAAGTGATAAGTACATATAAAGAGCGAAACCCATTAGGGGAACCATAAAGAAGGCTACACTATCAACCCCATAAATTGGGTTATTTGCCGAAACAGCAAACCAGATTGCAAATAACGGTAATATGAGTAGGAATAACATAGCTAGTTCTCCCATATTTGCCGCAGCCTTACCGAATGCTTCCCACCTCCTCTTCAATTCGTCCATTACTTCAACTGTAATCCTATTCATAAACTCGGAAAGATTTCCCCCACTCCTAGATATCGACACAGCACCGAGCAAAAGCCTCTCAAAAATTTTATGCGGATGGTCTTTTGCTTCCCTAACGATAGCTTCTTCCGGAGGGATGTTGAATAGAACGAAATCCCTATGAATCTTTAAGAACTCTCTAGGGATAGCCTTAAGGTACCTCCTATCATATTTTTCGCCTCCCACCTCTTCTTCATCACTTTTTGCCCTCTTACCCAGCAGTATTATCCCTTTCTTATTCTTTTTACTCTTTCCTTTGAAGTGAGCATAGGTTTCATCTGATTTCAACTCCTCAATCATTTTCATTACCCCATAACCTAATTGGGACATACTCCACATTATAATCGAAACTATGGGGAGTTCCTTTTCTACTTGTGAAGCTAAGGAGTTCCTTAAGTCAAACGATTTTAACCACGGATAGAAGAACGTAAGAATTACTACAAGACCCCCTCCTAAAGAGTAATATAATTCCCCACTTTCGACGTAAATGAGTAATCCTAACAATGCTGAGATTACAAACCCGTACCACGTATAATTTATCATTTCATTTAACCATGTCGTAGGGTCTTCGATTACCTTAGATTTCTCTATCAAGGGTATTATGATTTCCTTTAAATAATCTTGCTCACGATGTAAGTAGTTAAATACAGTTATTGGGGCTGTAAATGATATGAGCGATAATGCTATACTTTCTGCATATACTAATTTGAAATAATAAGAGAAGATTAACAGCGCTAGAAATATCACTGTTAGTAATAAGGTGAACGTGAAGTTTATAGGTGTAATAAACTTGCCCTTTTCTTTTTTAGATAACCCCCCTAGCTTCATAAAACCTCACCAGCTCTTCCCTATATTGCGAGAGTGATAAACTGTGCTTATATACACGTTCCAAAAAATCAACCCTTGCCTTTAACTCGTTAATAAATTCCTCTTTCGACAATCCATTCCTTTGGGCTATTTGTAACAGTCTCAAGCTTTCGTAAATTCCTTTATCTTCCCAATCGTCCTTGGGAGGATAATATTCTACTAACATATTATACGTAGCTTGCCCGCCCTTAAGGAGCACTTCACCTGCCTCTTGAACTCTCCTCCTTAAACCTCCTTTTCTTTCTGGGTTAGGATACGTGTTTATAAACACTACTAATGTAACTAGGGAGAAGAAGGAGTCATCAACACCAGAATAATTAAACCTTGCCTTTAACGAGTCAAAGTCCTCTGCATGAATTGATGTAACACCACCATGACCGCTAGCTACTGAATGAATAAACTCCTTAATCTCCTCTTTAGTCCTAACCTCACCTACAGATACGAAATCTGGCCTAATCCTCAACGTATGGGCTATTAATTTGTCTAATGGTATCTCTATGTTCTCGCTATAGTCCATTAGAGTAGTAGCTTTCCTAGCCACTAGCCTAGTCCAGTTAGGGAATATAACCCTTAATTCCGGCACTTCCTCTACAGTAACTATCTTCCACGTGGGCGGTAGTACTGTCATTAAGGCGTTAATAAAAGTGGTCTTACCAGTACCGGTTCTACCCACTACTAAAACCACTCCTCTATTCTCTAGGACATACCATAAGGCTGCTGCAGTTAATGGACTTAACGTCCTCCTTTTATAAACTAGATCTGATAGAGTCCATACTTCTTCTAATGGCTTCCTAATAGTTATGGTAGATCCGGGAAGAGAGACCTCGCTCCCGAAGGTTACGGCATACCTATATCCCTCTGGGGTTATACCGTCTACAATGGGCCTAGCTAAGGTCACTGACTTGCCAGATTTCAATACTATACGTTGAATTATATAATCAGCTTCGTCTTTAGTGAGGTGAATATTTGTGGGCAACCAAGTACCGAATTCCCTATGGAAGACCCAAACCACGTCACCGTAGACCCCAGACTTAGAGCCAGAATATGAGATATCTTCCAAGTCACTATCATCAAAAAGCGGAGAAAGCACTCCATAACGTAGTACATCACGATAAATGTAATAGCCTATAACTGGGTCGTGACTTACCTCCTTATTGTTTAAAATCTCATGAATCATTTCAGCTTCATTTGCCGATGGTTTAATAAGATAGTATAACGTGTCCTTTAACTTCTCTACTACTTTTATCCTCTTTTCATCAATTTCAGGCTCTTCAACTTGGTAAAATAGTTCTCCCGAACCGTCTTGAACTACGTAAGCCTTAGGGTATGCCAGACCTAAATCTTTATACTTCCAAGTAAGTTCTTTTTCTATCAAAACAGTCCCTTTAATTTCGGGGATCAGAACTTTCATACAAGCTCAACCCCCAGGAATTAGGGTAGATGAACCCACATTACCGTAACTCGTAAAAACAGTAATCGGAACACTAGTAGGAATGGGATAGCTTATATTGTGACCGTTACAATCCACCTTAAACGTGTAGGGGACATACTGACCTATTTCTGATAATATCCATTGTTGCACACCGTAAGGGGCATATAATTGGTTAGGATAAATTACGACAGTATAACTGGAGTGAGGAGATAATGTTATACCTACATAGTACTCATAAATAGGTTGATTATTGGGACTTAAGAACATAAGGTACTCTATTCCTTCCGGTACGTTACTGGGGTTATACAAGACAATTTTCACGTATTGTAATTCATATTCGTAAGGCTTAGTCATAAATTCAGGGGGAAGGGGTATAGGGCATTGTTGATACTGAATTACGGTATAGTATGCAACAGCACTTACAATCTTAATTCCTCCTTGGTTGTGATTATATATGCTTACTTGAGCTTGAGACATCTCCTCACCCACGAGCTGAAACTTGCCCAAATAAATTAAAATAAGAGATAAAGAGACCAACAGAATGAGGAGAAAAATTGCAATACCAATTACAGTACCTAACCCTTTCATTACCCGTTCACCCCCGGACTTAGAACAAATTGAAGAGTATAACCATTAGTGAGAACTAGCGTTATGAAGTAGGTACTTTGTTGGCCTACACCACTAATTATTACAGCGTACTCTTTACCAGGTTGTATTTCGTAATAAGGACAACTAATGAAATACGCTTGACCATAACTACCACCACTGTTAAAGTTTTGTTCCCCTACTACCTGGTATACCACTGTAGGGTCGGGAATATTACCGTTACCTACTACAGCATAAGCTATCTGAACTGGTGTTGAGCCGTAATTAGTTATTATGATTGCCGGGCCGTTAGCTGTAGAATTATAATAGAGAAGAATAGGTTGTAAGAGAGGGGCTGACTCTGTAATTTTATTACTCTGCTGAAAAGGTAAGATAAAGTAGCCACCATTAAACGCAAAAAAGGCACCTAAGAGTAATAGAGTAATTACGAGGGAAAGTAATGCGGCCACAACTTCAGATAATCCCTTCATCACGATCCCACCACCTGGACCGAAGTTTGAACTTGAACAGTTGAGGAACCTAAATTCCCGATCACCGTAACTATTGAGTAGTTACCTATATTGAACAGATCAGCTGTTGGAGAAATTTGTTCGTTCGGGATGAACGTATATATTAATTGAGTATAAGCTTGCCTTATGGTTATCGGGAGTGTTTCTTGATAATTGGGTAACTCCTTGTAATTCACAAAGGCAGAGTAAAAGGTTGTAGGACAAATTTGTTTACCGTCAATACTCACGATAACCTTAGTTATAACGAAGGGAGTATAACCGTTATTCGAAATATAAAGCTCAAGTAAAAGTGTTCCGGGATTTTGTAAACTTTCATAGTTCATTAAAATTGCAACGCCTTTTACTGATACTGCGGGAGTAGATGAGATTATGTGTAAATAATTTAAACCTAAGGAATAGAGGAAAGCCCATGCTAAAAAAACTATTATAATTAAGAGGAGGGAGCCCATTACGCTGCTGAGCCCCCTCCTTCCTTTTACTTGCACTTCTTCCACCTTTTCAGTCTTGTATTACTAGACTCACTTGCTGTGATAGGGATTGTGCAGTAACGTTGTCATAACCGTAAACTTGTATAACTACTGTTTGCCCTGTCTGTAGTAATGGTACTAATTTACTGGTTATCGTACCGGCTAAGGACACTGACTGACCGGGTTCTACTAGGAAACCTTTACCCGTTACAGTCTCATAAGTGCCAGCTTGTGGTGTTATGACGCTACTTCCTGTGCTAGCACCACTATACAAAGTATAAGTATTACCATTTGCAATTAACACTACTTGAGTTATTACAACTGGGTCGTTTCCACTATCGGTTATTGTTAATGAAACAGAGGCGCCTTGGGTTGTATATTCTCCTCCGGGTATTATTATTGAATCATCACTTATTGATATCCCGGCATTATGACTATTTGAACTGAATAATCCGAATACGAAATGTCCTATCAATAGAGCTGCAACTATCGTTAATACTATTAATAATAGGGAGCCAACAATATTTGAAAGTCCTTTTATTTTCTTATTTTTACTTTTTGTTTTTATCATTTTTGGTCAAGTCTCTCTCATCTTTTATTTTATAAAAAAGACACGTTGGAACACCATAGTTTCACAGTTTTCATAATTATTTCAGCAAAAAATTCTACAAGTTTTTACAATTATTCCGTTAAGGGCTGTTAATATGAAACATAATTATTTTTATAATATAAGTTTTCGAATTAGAAAAACTTAAAAACTGGGAAAAGCATAAATAGAAACATGGACAGTCAAAGTTTAATCCTTCCTTCACTCATTACGGTTTTCTTCACATTGCCGCTATTATTTCTTATCCTGCTATTAATAAGAAGAAATAAGGGGATAAAAATAGACTATTCAGAATTTGATGAAAGGGATTTGATGATTTTAGAAGCAATAAAAAGAGGCTATAAAACACTTTCAGAAATTTCAGATTTCACTAAAATCTCTAAGTCAACTGTATATAGAAGACTGAAGAAATTACATGAACGGGGTTACGTTAGTTATAGTAGGATTTCTGGAAGGGTTTACTATGAATTGAACTTGAAAAAGAATGAAACGACTAAGGAGGAGAAAAGAGAGGAAGGGAGAAAAGAGGATTAAGTAGTTACTGCAACTTGCTTAATCAAAACTGTGATCGGTTCAACAACAAGATCTTCAAACTCTCCTATCTTTTCAACTAGTTCGCCGTTCTTAATTTTAAGCCTTAAATACTTGTTATCATTTGAAGACAACCACACTAATAACGTCTTTCCACTACTCTTAGCTAAAACGCTGTTTAAGAGTTCTGGGATTTCCTCCCTCTTAATATTCATAGAAATTAATGATTTTTGTTTAGCCTCTTTCTCCATTTGTATAAGCATCGTTTGGTTAACCAGCTCCTTCTCGTTAAATTGAGACAGTAAATCAGAATCGCCATCTATACTTATGACTACACCATCTTTCTTAGCTAGCAAAACAAATTTTATTATCTTAATATTTTTCCTCAAAATACCCTCCCTAATAAATTCGTAGTTAACTTCGTTCAATCCTACCCTGTACTTTACCCTAAATGTCTTATTTTTAATAATAGCAGTCATATTCTCTTTATTATAAGCCACGTTAAACAAGGGAAGGATTTTCTCTGGTTTTGAAAGTACTTCAAGTACTGAAATTTTATCAGCGTTAACAGTTAAGCTTATCACGTAATCTTTACTTTACACGTATTACCTTATAAAGGGATAGTGTTATTAAGAACTAGGGTAATATCGCTACTCAATGCGTTTATAAAGGGAAAAAGATGTTACAAATCCGCGGGATTTCCTTTAAGAAACTAAAACGCTTTATTTCAACAATTGAGAAGATTGAAGTAAAAGGGATTCAATAGCGAATCTTCACTGTAAGAACTGATAGGAGGAAGGTTTAATCTCTTTTACCAAGTTATATTTGCTATGACTTTTCTGCTAACAAAAGCCTTATAGTGAAGAAAGGGATCCTAAATTCACTCTTATCCCACTGATCTTGAGAAGGAAGCCATTATTAGCTTCACGGATAAAATTTCGGCATAGTTCACATCGGCGTAAGAGACTGTAACGCTTCTACGTAACTACTCGTTATTTTTAATCCTTCTAAATATCTTTTTGATTAAGTAATGTTTATATAGTATTACTGAAGTAGTTTTTGTTGATGATCTCCCTAACTGATGACGGGCACTGCTCACGAGGTTTGGGGAGTGATAAAAGTGGATGGGAGGGTATTGGTGTTTCCCTCGACCAGCCCCAATGAGTTAAGGGTGACTGTGTATGATCCCTTAAGAGGGGTGCCCGTGGTGGAATTAGAAGTAATTAAAAGTTACGCCACGGGTAAACACCAACATTTACTATGAAAAATTTCTACTAAAATGGAACACCCATTTTTGTTAAATGGAATTATTCATCATCGCTCCTATTTTTCTTCATAGGCCTAAAAGAGTGATAATGAGAAGGATCATAAACACTAGACCTCACCAAATCTTTATAACGCGAAGGATCAGCGATCTTTCCCACGATTATCATACTATCTTTAATTATCTTCTCAGCCTTAACCTTTTGAGCGATATCACCAACAGTACCCCTAATTATCTTCTGCTCGGGCCAAGTGGCCTTATAAACTACTATTACTGGCATATCGTCAGGTACACCACCCTCTTTTAACTCCTTAACTACTTTGTCGATTAGGTGTACTCCAGTATAAATGGCCATTGAAGCCCCCTTCATTAGGAATGGAGCGTAATCCTTGATAGACCCCTCCATCGGTACTCTTGCTGAAGCCCTAGTTATTATTAAAGTTTGAGAGATCTTAGGAAGGGTTAGCTCTATACCAGCCACACTAGCACTAGCTATAGCAGCAGTTATACCGGGTACTAGCTCGTAAGGTATGCCAGCATCCTCTAAAGCCCAAATCTCTTCCATTAAAGCACCGTAAATTGAGAAGTCGCCAGACTTGAGCCTCACAATGTTCTTACCCTCTTTAGCCCTCTTAATCATTATATTTGTTATCTCTTCTAGAGTGAGGCTAGAAGTATCTATTATTTCAGCATCTCTCCTAGCCCATTTTAGGATTTGAGGATTAACTAATGAGCCAGCGTAAAGTACTACGTCAGCCTCCTCTAACCTATTTTTAGCTTTAACCGTTATTAGCTCTGGGTCACCCGGACCAGCACCTATGAAAGTAACTTTACCCATCTTCACTTTTCCTCACCCCTATAAGCATGGAGAAGTAATCCCTATCATAACTTTTCTCGTCCCAACTCATAACTTTTTCCCCATCAAGATAACAACGCCTAGCATAAATAAGCGTGTATAGGGGGGAAAGTAGTTTTGCGATAAGGTCCAAATTTTCATTACCCTTCATGACCACTATGGTCTCAAACTTACCCTTACTTAACTCTATTAAGTCTAACCTACTCGATGGAACTACGGCAATACCCTCATCACCTTGGGCTAAAGAGATAAAGGCCTTAGAAGCACAAGCCGTAACTGAAGAAACACCGGGGATTATTTCCACCTTATCTACACAATCCACAAATTTACTAATCCTAAAGAAAGTACTATAAAGCGTAGGGTCACCTAAAGTCACGAAAGAGGAAATTGAAGAGGCATTTTCACAAATGATTTCCCCTATCTCTTTCAATTTCTCTTCATTAACTCTCTTAGCCATAGGAAAACCCAGAGTTATTATTTTCGCGTCTTTTTTAAGGTAAGGTGAAATTACACTTAATGCTAAACTCCTATTACTCCCCGTTGAATACGGGACAAAAATCACATCTGACTCTTTAATAGCGTTTACTCCCTTTACTGTTATCAAGCTGGGATCCCCGGGGCCCAAACCTACAACATATAACTTCCTCAAGGTTTTTCACCGTAAATTATGAATATTGGGTTTCTCGAAATCATCGCATATCCCTTACTTGTCTTCATACCCTTAGCTACTATAACTTCTATCACCTCGCTCTTATACCCCAACTCGTCTAACGCTGATAAAACAGATACAGCCGTCTCAAGAAGTATAGCATCAGCCACAACCCTACCACCGCTCTTCAACTTTTCATCAACCACTTTCATAATCTCTTTAATAACCTCAGATCCGCCACCAATAAATACGGCATCGAGTTTATCATCAACTTGCTTTATCACCTCTGGTGCTTCTCCCTCAATGATTTTTACTATGTGAGAAACGTTAAATTTGTTAACGTTCCTTCTCGTAAGTTCAACTGCTTTAGCGTCTCTTTCAATTGCATACACCTTCCCCGACTCACCCACTATTAACGCTGCCTCAACTGTAACACTACCAGTCCCACTTCCGATGTCTAAAAACTTCGCTCCAGCGAACAGTCTAGCTTTCGATAACGCTAAAACCCTTATTTCCTCCTTAGTCATAGGTATTCTCTCGTCTCGTATAAACTCCTCGTCCGGAATCCCTGGGACTCTCATACTTCACCACTATAAGCTAGAACTTTACCTTTCTCGTCAATTGCTATAACCCCTATCTTTGCCTTGCTTAGAGCCTTAAGCCTCTTCAAGGCCTTATCACATATAATTTTAAACACCCTTTCTTTCTCTTCATCAGTGAGATAAGTAAGAGCTTCTGAAACAGTAAGTGAGTTTGCTATTTTATCTAATTTTTGAATTCCAGCGAGCACACAGGCGTGAGTTAAGGTCTCAATCCTCGCATCACCGTATTTATTATGAGTATTGAGAATCCCCGCAGAGACTTTAACCAACTTACCCGGTAAGCTGACCACAATGATGTGGGAAAAACCCAACTCACTAGCTAGCCTTACCGAATCCCCTACCCTGTCGCCAATCTTTACAACAGCATCCCCGTACATCTTTTTAGCTATTTCAAAGCTCGTATTCCCCGGGGCTAAAACGATCAAGGGACTCGACTGTTTAATTACGCACATTTCAGTCCTTATGTGATCTAGATAATCTTCATCTGAAACCGGATATTCTATCCCGGTAGTCCCTAAAATTGATATGCCATTAACTACCCCCACGACAGGGTTCATAGTATTCTTAGCTAAAACCTCGCCATTAGGAACTGAAATCTCTACTTCAACTCCCTTATCAACAACTTCCTTTACAGCTTCCTTTATCATCTCTAATGCTGTAGGACTTATTGCCTTACTCCCCACCTCACCCTTCAATCCCGGTCTGGTTATGACTCCTATTCCTTCTCCACCTTTTACTATCACGTCATCTGAGTCTATGCACTTACTACAAGCATTAATCACAACGCCGTCAAGAATATCTGGGTTATCTCCAGAAAACTTCCTCACCTCCGCACAAGCCTTATCGTCTTTCTTCTCGTAATTCTCTACCGGTATCTCAAGCCTTAACCCTATAGGAGTAGGAATTGTAACGCTTTTAGGAGTTTCATCTTTCTTCAGAAAAATAACTGAAGCTTTAGCCGCTGCAGAGGCAGCCGCACCAGTAGTAATCCCGAACCTTTTAAGAGTTGTTATCAAACTCATAACTGTACTTCCTCTCATAGCCTCTTGGGGTTATCATCTTACCATTGCATACGTAAGTCTTTGAGTTTCCTACAATTATCGTAGTAATCATATTTATTTTATCCTCATACTTCTCCCACTCAGAAAGATCTGTAATAATTGCTTCCTCATTATCCCTGTATGCAGATTTAACAATGCCCACCGGCGTCTTAGGACTACGGTATTCTGAAATTACTTTCATAGCCTTCCTTAGTAAAGGTTTATTAATCGGGTTATATAAAACGATAACGAAATCCCCTTCTGCGGCCTTCCTAACCCTATGTAATATCTCCTCTTGAGGGATTAATAGATCACTTAAACTTATCGAGGCGAAGTCCATGGATAAAGGGGAGCCGAGTTTAGCAGCAGCTGCTAATGCTGCAGTAACTCCCGGGACTACTTCGAAATCTATGTTAATCCCTTTCTTACACATCATCTCAAGTGCCGGACTTGCCATACCATAAACTTGCGGATCACCACTGGAAATTAATGCTACGTTCTTACCTTGTAGCACGTTCTCTATAGCTACCTTAGCCCTATACAGCTCTTCTTTCATTTTTGCAGTAATTACTTCTTTGCCTTCAGTCAAGTCTTTTATCAACTCGGCGTACGTAGTGTAAGCCACTATTACTTCACTTTCTTTTATTGCGTTTGTTGCTTGAAAAGTCCTTAAAGGTGGTGAGCCCGGCCCTATTCCAACTATATACAACTTCCCCTTCATTCCCTAACCCTCCTAATTAGTTCATTAATTATAGAAACAGCTATACTACTTCCGCCATAAGTACCTCTTACTACAATGCACGGAATACCACTCTTTATTAGCTCTTCCTTAGCCTCTATTGCATTAGTGAAACCAGGTGGGGAGGCGACTATTAAGGGGATTTCAACCTTAAATTCCTTATTCATTCTTACAGCTTCAGCTAAGGCTGTAGGTGAATTGCCTATGACTACTATTTTTGGCTCTTTCAAGCCAATTCTTATAGCTGCTGCAGTCCTAGTAATCCCTAACTTTTTAGCTAACTCAGCTGAAGAATCTAGGTAGTTTTCAACTTTACTCCACCTTATCCCAGCCATAACCATCTTAACATCTGTGAGAATTGGAGTCCCAGCCTTTAATGCCTCAATACCGCTCTCTATTGCGTCATCAGATATGTAGACGTACTTTGCTAGTTCTAGGTTACCGCTAGCATATACAGCCCTACTAATCAATTCAAGTTTTTCCCCCTCATACCCGAACTCCCTTACTTTCTCCCTTATGAGGTTCATTGACCTCTCTTCAATTTCTTCCGGATCTTCAACATAATTTATTCTCTCTTGTGGAAACGCAGTCTTAACCCTATAAAATAACGCGAGCTTAACGAGCTGAGAGTCGGCTAATGGCCTAGTAAAGTAGACGTAAATCTCTTTACCTTTATATGTTGTCCTCTCCCATTTGTAAAACTCCTTTGCATTTAGTTCTCCCATAATATCCCTTGCAACATGATTTCCTCTTCCGAGAAACGTTAGTGCGAAAACGAAATTAGTGTAACCTTCATCAATTAAAGATGCCACCAAATTCCTCCAATTAGGTTCTGTATACTCGTTGTGGGATAAAAATACTGGGACTGAAAGTTTTTCTTCAATATACCTCGCAATGGCCTGCATATCCTCTACGAATGTATTTCTTCTAGAGCCGTGCGTTATTAAGATCACTGCACTTTTAGACATAAATATGGATAAGCCGTCCAAATATATAAGTGTTTACCCGTGGCGTAACTTTTCCTTACTTTTAATTACTTCTAATTCCACCACGGGCACCCCTCTCAAGGGATCATACACAGTCACCCTTAAGTCCTTGGGGCTAGTCGAGGGAAACACCAATACCCTCCCATCCACCTTCCTTACCAAGTTAAGAGGAGCAATAGAATCCCTCTCCAAAAGAACTTCACCACTCTCCAAATACCTAGCGTCCACCTTGAAAACTCTAATACCCCCACCCTCGTGAGCAGAGCCCGTCATCAGGTAGGGGTTAAAAACCTTTATAACTCTCTCAACTACTTGCTTTCTCTTCCTCAACTTCTCACCGTTAAACGGGTTGATGGAGGAGGTATATGACTCGGAAACCTCCGCAACCTCTATCGGCTGAGTTTTCAACATATCCACAAATTTAACAACACTCCATTGGTGAATCCTATGCCTGAGCCTATCATTTTTATTGCTCTCCATCCTCTCCTTAGACCTTGAGGAGAACTTACCAACAATAACCTTAGCCTTTAAATCCCTAGCCAATTCGGTTATCCTCTTAACAGTCTTCCTTAACACGTCAATTTTCCTCTCCCTTTCCCTTAATTTCCTTAACTTCTTCTTTATTAACTCGTCCTTAGTTGAATGCCCCCTAGTAATCTCCTCCCTCCTAATAGAGTAATTAATAACGAGCTTTCCTAACCCGGTCTCATATCTCCTCAACTCCTTGAGTTTAAAACCCTCGAAGACTGCTAAAGTGACGTTATTCTCATTAACGTCAATAGAGATATAATTACCCTCCTTAGACTCAACCTCAACCTCCTTCTCAAAAGTCAACCAAACTAGGACTTTCCTACCTATCAACCTTAACTTAAGCTCTTGCGAAACCCTCCAACCCTCATATAAATAATGGATGAACTGTTTAGTGAACTTGAGGGGTACCTCAACCCAACCCTTGTGAGTTAGGACACTGATGAACACTCTGTTAAACCTCCAATTAACCATATTAGGAATAGTGATCATAACCCTCTTATACTCCGGTTTATCCTTCCTCGTTAACCCTCTCTTCCTCCTCTCCCTAAAACTCTTAACAATCCTTCCGGCAACGATATAAGAACCTTCAATAACCCTTGAAGGTAAGAAGGGGTACTTCTCTTTATAGTCACTGTAAAATCTTTCATGCAACTTCTTCCTAGTGGTCTGTAAGTCCTCTGATAGGATTACCCCAATCATTTCATTAACAATCTTCTTCTGGTATTCCTCAACCTCCCTAAGAACGCGGTATTTCCACTCGTTCAAGAAGTCACTTTCCAGCCTAACAGTCCTTTTCAACGTCTTCAACACATTTTACCACCTTCTCATATCTGTGAGATCTATGTCCATAGATTCTTGAGGCGAATGATTTTACAATTTCCGCAAAGTCCTCCAGAAGCTCTTGCACGTAATCCTTTTCATCTTGGAAAGCCACAATAACGTTTACTCCGTAAGCTTTGAATAACTTCACTTCGAAGCCGAAACGTGTTAGCCTGTCCTTATAAGCTACTACGTCAATTTGCCTCCTCTTGGCTAATTCTATTAACTTCTTTAACCCTCTCCTATCCTCTTTCAATCCGGAACCTATATCCTTAATTTCTATTACACCCACTTCTCCGAAAGTTTTCTTAACACAATCCCTTAACGCGTTTAACTGCCTCTCTAAATCGTCCTTTTGCGTTGGTGAAATTCGAGCATAAATCGTTACTTGTTTAACCCTTCCACCGCCCAGTGTGGACAACATTTTCACTCATTTGAAATATTTACATTTATTATCACCCCCTTATCTAACAAATATACCGGGCAGTAAAGGATGTTATAGATAAGGAAATAGGTTGCGAACCACCTCT
>JBBHKV010000026.1:0-2514 GCA_037389275.1 Sulfolobaceae archaeon RB850M | reverse complement strand
CATGCTAAGGAAGCATTAAATGAAGGAAACTATCCTTATACTGTTAGACAATGCCAAGAAGCAGTAGAACTCCTCCTTAAGGCAGCACTTAGGTATGTAGGCGTAGAACCTCCGAAACTTCGCGACGTAGGGCCTATCCTTAGGAAAGAGAGGAATAAATTCCCCGCATGGTTCCAGGAGAAGATAGATGAGTTTGCATATTATTCCAGAGTTTTAAGAAGTGAAAGAGAACCAGCAATGTACGGAGACGAAGAAACTGGGACACCGCCAGAAGAATTATATTCAAAATTTGATGCTGAAAACGCAACAAAGATGTGCGATACTATTCATGAATTTGTAAAGAAATTAATAGTACAATGATATAATGACGATATTCACACAAAAGTACCTCTGGATTGAAATTATTTACCTAGAAAATATTCAGTAAAACTATGATAGAAAAAGAAGTCTAAATAGAAAATTTACAAAATATTTCCCTCTTTAAAGTGTTTTGTGGACTGAGACCTAAAAGACGGTATAATAAAAACTAAGTAATTAGAGCGACTTTCAGTTTATTAAATTCGTCAGCTACTTTTAAAAAATCAGTATCCTTAGTCACTAGGAGTGTGGTAATAGGTTAATGACGACACTATCAAGGAACAGCATCTAAGATAGGAGAAGAAGGAATTGAAGTAGAGACTACAACAGTTGAATATCTCGTCAGAGTGTAATAGGGAGTAAGGAAGTCACACTCCTTCATTATTTCTTCCGGAACGGTAACCGAGAGTTCCTTGTTCAAAGTTTCTAATAACTCACTTAAGTCGTAGGTGAAAGGGTAAGGCCCTTTATACTTCATTAGGATACCCTTTATTGCAAACTCTACACTCTGTTGAGAAGCGAAACACGAAAGTCAAGGATACTTCTCCTTACTCTCTTTCGCTACTTTAAGGAAATCCATAGCCTTTCCGAACCAGAATTTCTCTACCAATACCTTAAAATTCCCCTAAGAATTTTTAAAATTATGCGGTTTGAACAGTTTGTAGAGAGAGTAGTGAGGTATTATAACGGGAAAGTGAGTATAGTCCTTTTCGGCTCTAGGGCTAGAGGGGACTTCTAGCCTTCAAGCGATTACGATGTGCTCATTGTATTACATAAAGTCAACGACGAGATAGAAGAAGCCTCGAAACTATACACTATGAAAAGGGGTTTTTCGGCGGACATTATTGTAGTTACTCCCGATAAACTAGAGTTAGGTGACGTTAAAGAAATGCTAAAGCACAAAAAAGTGCTTTATGACGGTCTGGGTGTGTTTAATTAGAAGAGGTAAATTCACGAGAGAAAGGAAAAAATGGACTATAAAGCACTTAGCCCATATGAGTTCTTAACGGGTAAAATAAAGACGTCATAACTTTTCTTTATACTACAGTTTTTGACTTTTAATTATTAATTATTTTTGATTAATTTACTAATTAAAGATATTTTAGTTTTCTTTGCATAACACGTATATTTCTAAGGGAGGGAATCCCTATACTATTAAAATACGTGACGAAACGGTAAAGGTTCAGGGCAATATCTTCTTACTTTCTTCAAGCATTTTCCTAACGTCTTGTAATAAGTTTTTCACACTGTCTAAATCTAACTTAGCTTCATGAAATCCCCAGACGTGAAGTGTGTAAGCTGAGTTCCAGCCGTTTTTAACCCAATCACCTAACTTCAAGGAGAGTTTAATTGAAGCACTTACCAGGGTGTGCGTATACCATCTGTCTTCTTTCACGGCTTGCTGATATTCTGACAAGTTGAACTTCTGAGCCAGGGCCTTAACTATTTCCTCAGCGACTTTGTAAGCCTTTTCAGAGGCCTGTATGGCATCACCTTTCTTTAAATACTCCTCAGCCTCAGCCATGTATTTCTCAGCTAGAGTGAGCCTAAGTTTTACCCCCTCTTGCGGGTCTTCTTTAGATAGAGCAAAAATTATTAAGTCCTCGACGTTTATGCCCTTTTCTTCAGCTTTTTTTATTAATTCCTCCATCATGATATATTCGCACGTGTATCTTAAATTGATTGCAGTTATCGACATGACTCGTTATCCGTTTAATCAAGAAGGTTTAAATCCAACCACCTTTTGATGCAGTATTAAGATCCGGGCTTTAGAATAAAGGAAAGTCGATTGAAGGTATAGAAACATATTCCCCGGTTACAAAATTAGGAGGCGGAAAATCTCGCCGAGGGTATGGATAGCCCCCTTATATGAGTTCTTCCAAATTTCTCTTAGTGACTCTAGCTGTGCTCCTCCAGCTTAATGGGACTGAGAGAGGAATCATCTCATTTAAGGGACTAGACGTAATGGATAATAGCGCAAGTGAGCTCTCCGGCTATCCCTAATGCTCACCAAATGGAGTCCAGAATAGATGGTGGAAACGATGATGACGTAACCCTCACCCTTCCAGATAAATACACACTTATATGTTCTTGAAGGCCACAGATTACTTGCTCTCCTTTTTCCACATCAAGAATTCGCCTCTCAAAGCCTTAAAT
>JBBHKV010000025.1:0-122809 GCA_037389275.1 Sulfolobaceae archaeon RB850M | reverse complement strand
AAGAAGAGTTTTAGGATTCCTAGGGGTAAGGAAGTTAATGCCAAGGACTTCGACGTGGGAGACGCGCTAGACTCGTTATCCCCATAGGTTTGTTAGAGGCGTCAGCATGTAGTGCCTCGTGAGCAGTGCCCGTCATCAGTTAGGGAGATCATCAATAAAAACTACTTCGGTAATACTATATAAACATTACTTAATCAAAGCGATATTTAGAAGTGATTAAAAATAACGAGTAGTTACGTAAAAGCGTTACAGCTTCCTCCACATCACATTGCTCATCTACTTCGTAGTGGCACCCTCTAAGTATTAAAAATCATAAACTTTAGTGGGAAGAAAGATAAGAATGTTAAATAATATCAAATGCCATATTCTTACTGTTTATCACAAGCTGTATCGACAGCAAATTTAATAAGTCAGACTTCTCTTAATCTTAAAAGTCTAGATCCCACAGCGAGGAAAACTAACGTGAGCAATATTACTTCACCTAAGTATATTGGGTTTGGTAATTGTTGAAGTACTAAAGTCTCCCTCACTAAGTCGTTAATTATAGATACCGGCTGGTATTCCGCTATAATTTTTAATACTGACGGAAAAATTGAGGCTGAATAGAACGCATTACTGAAGAACATTAAGGGGAATACAATGAAGTTTGACACTATGTTAGCTAATATTATTTTTTCCTTCGGTGTTAAACCGAGTATTATAGCACCTAGCCCAGAGAACATTAAGGTGGATAGTATGTAAATTCCTAAGAAAGGAAGGCCAAAATCTGGGATAAAACCCATAATTACGCCTATTATTAATACGGCTATTGAAGATATCAACGTTATGACTACTTCATAGATCATTAATGCTAAAACCCATTCGTAATCTTTTATAGGAGATGAGGCTAATCTTTCTACTAATTTATCCCTATAATACCCACTACCAACACCGGTAACTCCGAAAACACCGTTACTTAACGCTATAACTCCTATAACTCCAGAGATCTCATAAGCAATGGGAGTATTTCTCGTTGTTTCCATAACTCCTCCATAATCCTTAGGGAAATCGTAAGACGATAGATAAGCGTTAAGTACTGGCATATAGTTTTCTGTCAGTTGCGAGTAATAGATTCTATGAGATGTAGTGTTTACAAAAATGGCGTTAAAGTCCTTAACAACAGATGGCGAACCACCTACGTATGCTGTGAATATTTTACTGGTATTCAGATACTCAGCTATTTGAGTAGCGTTGACGCCATTTACATAAACTATAACCTTTGGCTGGAATGCCATACCTAAAAAAGAGAAGACTATTGCTAAGAGTAACGGGAAAATTATGATAAAACCTATCGTAGTTCTGCTCCTTAGGTTGTCCTTAATTACAGCAATTGCTGTTGGGATTACATTCCTTATTGCTCCTCACCGTTTTCAATTTCTTTCATTAATTCTAAATAAGCTTCTTCTAAACTACCCTTTTTAAATTCATTTATAAGCTCTGAGGGTGTTGAAAGTTTTATGATCTTACCTTTGTAGATTACCGCAACCCTATCAGCCAGTTTTTCAGCCTCGTCGAGATAGTGGGTAGCTAAAAACACTGTAATTTTCTCCTCCTTTAACTTCTTCACTATTTCCCAAATACTCCTTCTTGACTTAGGGTCTAAGCCAACTGTTGGTTCGTCTAAATAAACTATCTTAGGATTACCAATTATACCACAAGCTATGGCCACCCTCCTTTTCAATCCGCCAGAAAGCTCCTTGAACTTCTTATTCTCATGTTCCTTTAACTCTAATGACTCTATAACCTCCTCCACTTTATTTTCAGCTTTATACAATTTAGCAAAATACTCAACATTTTCCCTAACTGTAAGGTCTGAAAACCCTTGAAACTCTTGTGGAACTACACTCACAATATTCCTAACCTTATTACAGTCTTTTGGTACTTCGTATCCCGCTACCCTAACTTTACCCCTCGTGGGTTTTAGTATGCACGAAAGTATTTTTATCGTAGTGGTTTTACCCGCACCGTTAGGGCCTAAGAACGAGAAGACTTCCCCTTCCTCTACTTTAAGTGAAATACCGCGTAAAGCTTCAACTCCGTTCTTGTAGATTTTCCATAAGTCTTCAACTTCAATAATACTCATAAATGACAATACGTAAACAATAATTAATGTCTTATGGGAAAATTAGTCCTAAAGAATTTATAGACAAAGTAATAACTGGGGGTTGCGAGCTTTGCCCGCAAATAGGGGAAGACGCTTCATATGTGGAGGTCGAAGGTAAGTACTTAGTTATCCACTCAGACCCAATAACAGAAGCTGGTAAAAATGCAGGTTTTCTCTCAGTTGTAGTAGCTTGTAATGACATAAACATGAAGGGGGTTGAGTGTAAATGGGTAAATACCGTCTTACTGTTAAAGGATAAGAGCTCACTAGGCCAGATAATAGAGGGAGTTAACGAGGCTTGTAGGATCCTAAAGTGTAAAGTTGTAGGAGGGCATACTGAAGTAACTATGGGGATAGATAAAGATATAGTAATAACGACAGCGTTTTCTTTTTCAAATAAAGTCATGAGATTAAGCGACGCGAGGGAAGGAGATTATGTAGGGATAATAGGGACTGCTGGAATAGAGGGGACGTGGATTCTGGCTAACGAATACGAAGATGAGTTATTAAGGAGGGGTGTAAGCAATAAAATTATTGAGAACGCTAAAGGTTACAAACACCTAATACCGGTTCAGGAAAGGATGTTAAAAGTTAAGGACTTGGCTATTGCAATGCATGACGCCACTGAAGGAGGTGTTTATCAAGCCTTATTAGAAATAAGTATCGCAAGCGGGTTAAGGTTAAGGTTAACAAGCGATATCCCGGTAAGCGAGGAGACCATGGAGATTACTAAAGCGCTGTCCATTAACCCTTATACCCTAATCTCCTCTGGTGCCTTTTTAGTAGTTACAAGGAAACCGGAAGAGTTCGAGAAGAGAGGAGGTAAAATTATAGGTAGGCTTGAGAGGGGGGAACCCTGTTTAGAGGTTAATGAGAAAAGTTACTGTAATGATTTTGAGGAGGAGTTAGTTAGGTTTGAAAGCGATTATTATGGCTGGAGGAAAGGGAAGTAGATTTACCCCTTTGAAACCTCTGGTTGAAGTTTGCGGGTATCCCATGTTCTATCACGTTTATAGGAGAGTTAGGGAGATCGCTGAAGATGTTTATATCGCAATAACCCCCTCCTCGCCTTTAGTTTTTTCCTCATTACCTAAAATCATAACTAAAGGATTAGGGTATGAGGAAGACGTTGTCGAGGCTGTAAGTAAGGTGGGCTTCCCAGTATTGGTATTACCATCTGACACCCCGTTAATACCTAAAGGTATTCTTGAATACTTAATAACCCACTGTAGGAGTTCCATCTGTAATTTAGTCAGTATAAACGGTTATGTGGGGATAAGCCTTTGGAATTCGTTAAACTTTAACGATTACGAGGACGTTAACGTTAATTATCATATATACAACGTAAATAGGTTTGAAGACTACATTAAAGTCAAAAATTTATGTTATGAAATGGATACTGAATAGTGGACAGCGGTAAAAGGCCAAGGGTAATTATAATATTTCCTTTTAGAGGAATAATAGGGGTTATTTACGTGTTTTTTGCGTTCGTCTTACTCCTTATTTCCTCTGGGTATTTCACATTACTTTTTAAATCCGTCGGTCTACCGGCTTATTTAAGTTATTTACTAGCTACAGAACTTGCGTTCTTAAGCTTGATTTTAAGCCCAGTGAACGTTGTGCTTAAGGAAATTAATAGGGAGGCAATTATACCGGAAATAGACGTTTATTATGTTTTCGGGATTCCCTTATATTTCCCAAGACTTGCAGTGAGGTATAGAAAGACTTTAGTTGCAATAAACTTAGGGGGTGCTGTCATCCCCTTGTCAATATCTTTACTCCTAGTCTTCTTAGTTTATTCTTCCTCACTTGTTCTCCTCTTACTACTGCTTTTCGACGTCTTAATAGTAACTTTGGTCTCAAATTCCTTCGCTAAAGTTGTGAACGGCGTGGGAGTGGTAATGAACCCTTTAATAGCACCTATTACTTCATCCTTAACTAGCGTTATCCTATTTTATACTCACGCTTACTTAATTCCAGTATCAGCTTATATAAGTAGTGTTCTAGGGACTTTAATAGGGGCAGATTTGCTAAACCTCAAAAAGATTATTAGTGCAAGCCCCCAAATGATAAGTATAGGGGGAATGGGTACTTTTGATGGGATTTTCCTTTCCGGCCTTTTTTCTGTTATGATAGGTGAGTTCTTAATGTCAATAGCTAGGATATGAAAGTCCTCCCTCTCTCCTTCCTCTTAGTCCTTATTTCTGCTATAGCCTCTCCACCTTCTTTATACCTAAGGAGAACTCTACCGCCTTCGAAGTTTGCTTGAACAACCCTTACATGCCCCTCATCCCATCTCATGTACTCCAATAAGTCCCCCAGATTGAACTTCTCGGAGATTTTGTAAAGCAGAGAAACCTCATAATCTCTAAGCGGTTCCTTCCTTTTAGGGGTTGTGAAAGCGAAAATCTTCTTCACACGTAAATTTCATAGCGGAGATTAATAAATGCTATGGGGGTAGTGATTTTAAATATTAATAACTTAAGCATAAAAACGTGACATATTGGCTAATCCCAGTGCGTGAAGACTTTTGGGAAGTCGTGATGAGTACTAACGTTTATGGTTACGAGAAAGAGAGTATCATGAATACTATTAAAAAATATGATATTCTACTGTTTTATGTAGGTAAGTATTACGCGAAGAAATACGGGGGAAAGTTCGTTGGACTAATGAGGGTAATTTCGGACTGGTATAAAGATGAAAGTATTCTCTTCCCAGACGAAAAAATATATAATAAACCTAAATATATTTATAGGGTCAAGCTAGAACCCATAATTATAGGAGAATGTGCGGTCAGGGACGTATTATATGAGTTAAGTTTCATAGAGGATAAGTTTCAGTTTTCTAAATATCTAAGAAATGTGCCGGCTAATTTAAAAAGGCCTTTGCCCGAAAAAGATGTGAAATTAATAGAGGAATGTATCAGACAATCAATCCCTTAATGAGGTTAATTGTATAAATTAACTTGTTTATAAGGCTCTTCACTAGTCTGTGATAAACGAAATAGATAAAATACCTTATTCTAATTATCATAATTATCCTCTTAGCAATCCTTATTTGCTCCCTCAAGATCGGTATTAAACTACTCGAGGCCGAGACCTCTATGCTTTTGACGAAATTAATGAAGTCCTTGATTACGTTAAGTAACCTCTTTGGACTAGCGAAATAACTATTTAATTCCTCAGTGTATCTCTCATAAGCCTTTCTCACTATTTCTAAATTATATACATCACTACTCATGATTAAAATATTGTATGGTATTACGTGAAAAAGGGTAAGGGGAATTAACTTACGCAAATCAGAGAAATACTTTCTTCAGAGAGGAAATTTATACCTCGAGTAAAACAATATTACCTATGGACTTAATCAGAGAGAAAAGGCTCTTGATGCATGTGGGCCCAGTGAACATATACCAGGACGTATTATATGCCGGTTTAAGAAATAACGTAGGGTTTACATCAGACGAGTTCGTTAGTGCATTCCAATATTCTCTTAAAAAATTAAGAGATTTATTCCAATCGGACTCAACACATCAACCTTTCATAATCCCCGGTGGAGGTACTTCTGCAATGGAGAGCGTGACTTCTTTCCTAAAACACGGTGACAGAGTACTTGTAGTAACTAACGGCGTTTTCGGGGATAGGTGGATTAACATATTTTCAAAATACCCCTTACAAGTGGATTACTTAAAGGCTGAGGCTGGAGATTACGTTAACCCAGAGAAAATTATTGAAAAAGTTAAGCAAAACCACTATAAACTAGTCACATTTACACACGTAGAGACAAGTACTGGGGTAAGACAACCGATAAAAGAAAGTGTAGAAGTTATAAGGGATTACGTTGACTTAGTAGTAGTTGATGGCGTATCAAGCGTTGGTGCAGAGACCGTTAAGGCTAAGGATTGGAATGTCGACATTTATTTAACGGCCAGTCAAAAAGCTATAGGTGCACCTCCAGGTTTAGGAATATTAGTAGTGTCTCAGAACGCTATGAGGCTTTTAGAGGGTAAGGAAAGTATAGCTGGCTATTATCTTGATTTGAGGAACTGGTTGCCCGTGATGAGGAGCATGGAGGAAGGTAAAGCTTCCTACTTCTCCACGCCTCCAGTACATACAGTCCTAATGCTAGCTGAAGCTTTAAGATTAATAGAAGAGGAAGGAATTGAGAATAGGATTAAAAGGCATGAGCTTATTGCTGGTGCAATTAGGGCCGGGATTGAGGGTATGGGGTTACAAATTGTCGCAAAGAGACCGGAGGCCTATAGTAACACTGTAACTGGGGTATTGTTAAATAAGGTTAAGGCTAATGACGTATTAAAGGAAGTTATAAGTGAAGGTGTAGAGCTCGCTCCGGGGGTACATCCCTCCCTCGCCGGTAAGTACGTTAGGATTGGACATATGGGTTGGGTTACTCCGAATGACGCGATCGTCACTATAGCTAGTCTGGAAAGGGCTTTAAAGAGGTTAGGTGAAGATATAAGGTTTGGAGAAGGGGTTAAGGCTGTACAGACGTATTTAATTAAGGGATAGTTATATGGAACTGTATGAGGCTATTAAGAAAAGAAGGGATATAAGGAGTTATTATAAGGACGACGAAATACCATATAACGTTCTAGCTAAAATTCTTTTAGCGGCACATCTAGCACCTTCAGTAGGTTTTTCTCAACCGTGGAATTTCATAATAATTAAGGATATAGAAAAAAGAAAGAAGATTAAAGAATTAGTAGAAAAAGAAAGAGAGCATTTTAGAAGTTTATTGGACGATGAGAGGAAAAAGATTTTCGATAGGATTAAAATTGAAGCCATACTAGACACTCCAATAAACTTAGCCGTAACTTGTGATCCAACCAGGTTTGGACCACACATTTTAGGTAGGACAACCATGCCTTGTTTATGCCAATACAGTACAGTTCTGGCAATAGAGAACTTGTGGTTAGCTGCGACCGCGGAAGGTATAGGTGTTGGGTGGGTAAGTTTCTTTAACAAAGACGATGTTAAAAGGATTTTAAATATACCTCCTCATGTAGATCTTGTAGCCTATCTAACTTTAGGATATGTCACCAAATTCCCAGAAAAGCCCGAATTAGAAGAGAAGGGATGGTTAAAGAGGTTACCATTAGAGGAATTAGTGTTTTTTGATGAATTTGGAAGAAAGCCTTCTGAAGATCTTATAAAGGAGCTTAGAAATGCCAAAATATAACACTAAGAACTCAGTTAAGTAAATTATTAGAAAATAAATAGCGTTAAAGGGAAAAGATAGTAATAAGGAATAAACTTGATATCCATAAATAACTTTGCTTACATTAACGCCTATCCCTACGTCTATTACTGTAAATAATAGGGAGAGTAAACCGAAAATAACTAACTTCACATGAAAATTTAGGTTTAAATAAAAAATAAGCCTTTTTATTTCGGTTTAATTCGGCTGGTTGATCGATTTTAAATAGTTCATAATACCTCCCATCTTGAGTATTTCTAAAGGCATGCCAGTAATCCCCTTCCCCTTTAATACTTTAGTATTATTTACAATAATTTCACCAGTCTCGACGTTCACCTTAACGAAGTCCCCCTCATTAATCTCCTTAGTTGCATTTGGTAATGTTATGACTGGTAGACCATTATTTATTGCGTTTCTGAAGAAAATCCTGGCAAATGACTCAGCGATTATAGCCTTTACACCGGCAGCCTTTAATGCAATTGCAGCTTGTTCTCTTGATGAACCCATTCCGAAAACTTTGCCAGCTACTAGTATTACTCCAGCAGAAGCCTTTTTGTAAAATTCTGGATCTATTGGTTCCATCGCGTGTTGGGCTAAATACTGTGGGTCTGTGTATTTTAAGTACCTTGCCGGTATTATTATGTCTGTGTCTATTTTATCACCAAATTTTAGAACTTTACCCTCTACTATCATGGGAATCTCCTCGGGTCAGTTATTTTGCCTTCAACTGCGGTAGCTGCAGCTACCGCGGGTCCAGATAAATACACTTTTGAATCCGCACTACCCATTCTGCCTTTAAAGTTCCTTGAACTCGTGGAAACTATAACCTCATTTGGCCCAGCTACACCGAAATGTCCTCCTAAGCAAGGGCCGCAAGTACCATAGGTTACCACACACCCAGCTTGTACCAGTGTTTCTATATACCCTAACTCCATTGCCTTCTTAAACAGTTCGTACGAAGCCGGGATTGCTATACACCTAGTTTTTACTTTCCTCCCTTTCATAATTTTTGCGGCCATTTCGAAATCGCTTAACCTACCATTTGTGCAAGAACCTATGTAAACTTGGTCAACCTCAATACCTTCAACTTCACTAACGCCTTTCACATTATCAACGCTATGGGGTGCAGCAACTAACGGTTCGAGCTTTGATAAATCAATAGTATATTCATCAACATATTTTACACCATGGTCTGGAGTAACTAGTGGTGGTTCGTATCCCCTACTTGCCTTTATGTAATTCACGGTCTCAGAATCTGGAACAAACATTAACGCATCTGCGTTCATCTCAATACCCATATTAGAAACGGTAGCCCTAAAGTCCATTGGGAATGCTGATGGTTCTTTAACGTAAACCTCAATGCTCATCCCATTAAAGTAATCTGCCTTAAAGTCTCCCAGAATCTTTAACGCTACATCTTTCCCGTTTATCCACTTACCGGGTTTACCTTCTAAAACTATCTTAAAAGGTTGAGGCACCATTACCCATGTTTTCCCGGTAATTACAGCTGCAGCTATATCGCTAGCACCTAGACCCTGTGCAAATGCACCCACTGCGCCAGAAGTGGTAGTGTGGCTGTCAGCTGCTACAATAACGTAGCCTGGGTTTGCGTATTTTTCTAACAGAAGTTGGTGCAAAATTCCGACATTTATGTCATGAAAGTTAGGAACTGACATTTTTTTAACGAAAGCCCTTATTTGGTCTTGAATTTCCGCACTTCTAACGTCTGGAGGTGGGGCTAAGTGATCAAATGCGATCACTAATTTGCTCTTATCAAAAATTTTCATCATTCCCGCCTTTTCCATTACCTCGATAACGTGGTATCCAGTTAAATCGTGAAACGCTACAATATCGACTTTAATTTCCGTAACGTCCCCTGGTGTTACTTCCCTCCCGGCAGCCTTACTAAGTATTTTTTCCGTTAACGTTTGGGGCATCAGTTTTTAGAGTGTATTCGAGGGAATAAATACTTTCTCTTAAAGTAAAGTTCGAAAATCGAATCATTTTACCATAATTTTAGTAGTTTTAACCTTTTTCCTATCAATCGACCTAGCTATTAATGCACCCACTATGTACATCGTTGATAAGATTATTCCTATAGTCGTTTCTATCAAACCCCCAGTTACACCCGGTGAGATTAGCCATGCAATAATAAAAGAACCGAAAACTCCCCATCTCCAATTTACCAACCATGTCTTACCTTTTACTAGGCCAGCTTTAGTTAGCCCAATCATTATTAAGGGAAACTCAAAAGCCAATCCAGTTGCTCCCATTAGCGTCATAACAGTATTAACATAAGACCTCAAACTGAGTGTAGGCTCTACGCCTAATGCCAAATCAAACCTATAAATGAAAATAAGCATAAATGGGATAATGAGGAAATAAGCAAACGCAGAACCGGCAATGAATAAACTAATTGCGGGGAATAGGACTTCTTTTATCAGCTTCTTTTCATGGTCGTATAGACCAGGTGCTACAAAAGCCCAGAACTCTCTGAAGATTATAGGGAGAGAAGAAAATAATGCGAAGTAAAATGAGACTATCGCAGACGAATATATAGGATCAAAGGGATTAAGTGTGATTAATTTTAGACCGGGAGGTAGATCGTGGTTTAAGAAATATTTTACTAATAGTACCGAGAGGCTATCGTAAAGTGTTGGATAAAGTATTGGGATTTGGAAAGAACCCACTTTAATTGTGGTAATCCCAAATGCAAAGTAAATTATAAAAAACGCTCCTAAAGATATGAGAATTCTTTTAAGCCTGAAGAGTAATTCTTTTAAGTGTTCTATTAATGGTAACTCTTTATCTTGTATGGGCTTTTGATAGCTCATGGTTTATTACCATTTTGCCTCTTTAACCTTTCTATTTCGTCTTCCAATTCTCTTATCCTTTCCTCTAGCAATTTAATCTCGTTTGCAGACGAGACTAAAGTGTTTTTTGCCTCATTTAAACCTTGGTTGAATGTTGAGGAGACATCTCTAATTATTTCAGTATTTGAAGATGTGACTTCGTTTAGCTCTCTCTTTAACTCGTTTATAAATTCATCTCTTCTTTTCTTAAACTCGTTAAATGCGTTCATTATAGACTTTATATTACTAGCAGATGTCTTATCACCAGCAAAGAGCAGTAAACCAACTAGAAGAATAACTAAAAAATCATCTATTGAACTTATCATTTTATTACCCCTCAGAGGGGTTTAAGTCTTGGATTGCTGAGACTGCTTCTTTAACTCCTCTAATTGTTTTTGTAATTCTTCAATCCTCTTTTGAAGTTCAACTTCCCTTTGAGATGGTTGCTGTTGCATTGCTTGTTGCATTTGTGCTAACTCCATTTCGGCCTCTAACTTTCCTTTCTTAAATTCACCAGTAGCCCTACCTAAAGACCTAAATATTTCTGGGAGTTTCGAAGCTCCGAAAAATACTATGATCGCAACTATTATTATAATCGCTATGTCAGAAATTCCTAATGCAGGCATACTTTATCTCCTCTTTATATTAACTCTCATCCGTTATTAATAAATTTTCATTTCATTAGTTCGAAAAATGTGATTTTATAAAAAATTAACCAAATTAACGATAGTTATAACTATACTGCAACTTTCTTTTTACCTTAATTCGATTTTTATAAAAATGGTACATAAAAAGGAATTCTAGATAAGAAAAATTTAAAATAGGGCTATTTCAATCTGATCGTAGGTGATGAGATGGAAGAATCTTAGAGGGGATAAACTTAGCCTATGCTTATGTTGATAAAAATTACGTGTTTAAAAACGTTAACATTGTGACTTATGAAAATGAACTTGTGGCTATAGTTGGGCCGTCTGGAATAGGTAAATCAACACTGTTACGAATCCTTGGAGGATTTGTAAAACCTTTAGAAGGTGAGGTAAGGTTATTGGGCAAAAAAATTACTTCTCCTACTCCTAAAATTGCCTTAATTCATCAATCAATAGCCACTTTCCCTTGGATGACGGCACTAGACAACGTTAAACTCGGTTTAAAATATAGAAAGTTACCGAAAGAAAAAGAAAATGAGATTGCAAGAAAAATGTTGGAGATTGTGGGATTATCGGGATACGAAAGCCTTTACCCTAAGGAAATGAGTGGGGGAATGAGACAAAGAGTTGCAATAGCAAGGGCTTTAGCTGCAGACCCAGTAGTACTCTTGATGGACGAGCCGTTCTCCCATTTAGATGAGTTAACAGCTGAAGGATTAAGACAAGAAATTTACCAAATGTTATTCTCTCCCTCTGTTACCTTAAAATCAGTTGTCTTAATATCCCACAATCTAAATGAGGTGGTAGAATTAGCTGATAGAGTTTATGTTCTCAATGGAAGGCCCGCTACAATAGTAGGAGAAATTAAGATTGAGTTAGAGAGGCCTAGAGACCCTCACGACCCAAAATTCGAACAATATCTAGATAGTTTATATAAAATGTTAAGTCCGGCTACAAAGAAAAAGGTCACTGATGGAAAAGGTGACCTTGTTTGACAAATATGATTATAACTTTCATTCTAGCTTCTCTAGTTACACTAGGAAGGGTTTGGCTAGTAATCGGAGTAGCGATCTTTACGGGGTGGTTTTTGGGTTACGCTAGTATAAAAAGTAGGATATTTGAGAATATTTACATAAGTTTATTAGAGGTTTTTGAATCAGTACCAGTTATTAGCTTTTTCCCCATCGTGCTTATTTTCTTCGTATATAACATAGGTGGTTATTTAGGAATTGAGTTGGCTGTAGACTTTCTAGTCTTTACTGCAGTTGTGTGGAACATATGGATTGGAATATATCAGGCTTTCAAAACAGTCCCTAACGATTTGCTGGAGGTTTCGCAGAATTACAGGTTTGGATTTTGGGGGACAATGATGAGATTGTATATCCCATTCTCAATACCTAGAATAGCGGCTAACTTAATACCTAGCTTTGCCGATGCCTTCTTTTACATCACCGTGAGCGAGGTGTTTAGTGTAGGGACAAGTACATACCAAGTGTTCGGAATAGGTAGTGTATTATCCCAACTAACGTCTGAAGGGGAATACGGGTTAGCATTAGAGGGAATAGGGATATTAGGAGTTTTTGTGGTACTATTTACTTACGTTTTAAGAGAGTTCGCCAAATATAGTGTTGCTAAATATGGTCTTGACACTGAAGTACAGATAAGGAAGAGGGGTAAAATAAGGATAAGGTATTCCTCACGTATCTCTTCCTCACTTTCTACGTTTACAAGGCTTTCAAAGTCCTTACCTACACCGTTAAAGCTTAGGAAACCCGTTGAGATAGAAGAAGAGGAGGCTAAGAAACATAAAATATGGAATTACCTAGGGGTTGGGGCCGGAATTCTCTTATTAGCACTTATTCTTTACGGTGCAATAACCACCATTCTTTCAGTTTCCCCTTCCGAGTGGAGTTATTTAGTTTCAACAGTTCCGAACGATCTAATTGCTATAGGAGTTGATTATCTGAGAGTTGCTGTAATTGCATTAATTTCTTTACTGTTCGCTATATTTGTAGGTTATTATTTGGCAACCCACAGTTTCGCAGAAAGGATGATAATACCGATCATACAAGCTTTTTCAGCATTCCCGGCACCAGCATATTTCCCCTTACTCTTCTTAGCGACTTACCCCATTGTACATTCACTCTTTGGATCTTTTACAAATGAATTTTACGTACTATTTCTAGGCTTTGTATCGACTTTTTACTATGTATTTTATAGCTTCTGGCTGGGAGTTAAAAATATGCCTTCACAATACTGGGAAATTATGAAAAACTATAATCTCTCGTTCTTCAAGAAGATGAGATATATAATTATACCCTCAGCGTTTCCTTATATAATTGCTGGGCTATCGAGTACAGTAAACAGTGCGTGGGGCGGGTTAGCTATAGGAGAATATTGGCCAAATATAGTGCAAAACGAGAACCTGTGCGTCAAAACGGGTTTAATGAAAGATATTGCAGTAGCCACTAATAATGGAAATATAGCATTGGCAGCGTGGCTTTCTCTTCTCTTCGGGATTATTGTAGTAATTTATTCTATTCTATTTACGAGAAAACTAATGGATCTGGCTAGGAAGAAATATATAGCTGAAGAGGGGATATATTTAGCTTAAACTTTAATATTTTTCCAGCCAATTGGTTCTCAGATGATGTGGAATCCGGGAACTGACCGTGATGACATGCGCGAGCACTGATTTTTTCTTTTTTGTGAAATAAAACTAGCTATTTTGTAATGTTAAAACTTTTTAAACTAGTAAAAACATTTCTTTATAGGTAAAGATGCCTCCTTTTGGAAAGGTTTTAGTTGCAAATAGGGGAGAGATAGCAGTCAGAGTAATGAAGGCAATAAAAGAAATGGGAATGAAAGCAGTTGCAGTATATTCAGAGGCAGATAAATACGCTTTACACGTAAAATATGCTGATGAAGCTTACTACATAGGGCCAGCCCCATCATTACAAAGTTACTTAAACATTCAAGCTATAATAGACGCAGCAGAAAAAGCTCATGCAGATGCAATACATCCTGGTTACGGTTTCTTATCTGAAAACGCTGACTTCGCTGAGGCTGTAGTTAAGGCGGGAATCACGTGGATAGGCCCTCCAGTAGACGCTATGAGGGCTATAAAGAGTAAGCTCGACGGAAAAAGGATAGCTAAGATGGCCGGAGTTCCTATCTCTCCAGGCTCTGATGGACCAGTAGAAAGCTTAGACGAGGCTTTGAAACTTGCCGAGAAAATAGGATACCCGGTTATGGTAAAGGCAGCATTCGGAGGTGGAGGTACTGGAATTACTAGGGTCGACACCCCAGAACAATTGCAAGAAACTTGGGAGAGAAATAAGAGGTTAGCATATCAAGCTTTCGGCAAAGCAGACTTATACATAGAAAAGGCTGCAATTAACCCAAGGCACATTGAGTTCCAGTTAATTGGTGATAAGCACGGTAATTACGTTGTAGCATGGGAGAGGGAGTGTACTATACAGAGAAGAAACCAGAAGTTAATTGAGGAAGCGCCTTCCCCAGCCTTAAAGATGGAAGAAAGGGAGTCGATGTTCGAGCCCATTATAAAATTTGGACAAATCATCCATTATTATACTTTAGGTACGTTTGAAACCGTGTTCTCTGACACGACTAGAGAATTCTACTTCTTAGAGTTAAATAAGAGGTTACAAGTAGAGCACCCAATTACTGAAATGATATTCAGAATAGACTTAGTAAAATTACAGATAAGGATAGTTGCTGACGAGCCTTTACCATTTACTCAAGAGGAGTTAAACAAGAGGGTGAGAGGACACGCAATTGAGTACAGAATTAATGCTGAAGACCCGCTAAATGACTTTACTGGGAGCTCCGGTTACATAACTTACTATAAGGAACCTACTGGGCCGGGTGTAAGAGTTGATAGCGGTGTGACTCTAGGCAGTTATGTGCCACCGTTTTACGATTCATTAATTTCAAAGCTAATAGTATACGGCGAGAATAGGGCCTTTGCAATTCAAGCTGGTATCAGAGCTTTAAATGATTATAAAATTGGTGGTGTAAAGACTACGATTGAATTATACAAGTGGATCAGCCAAGAGGAAGACTTCCAGAAGGGAAAGTTTAGTACTGCCTACATTGCTGAAAAGAGGGAGCAGTTCCTGAAGTACTTAAAACAAAAGGAGGAAATGAAAGCAGCTTTAGCTACTGTAATGTACGAAAGAGGGTACTTAAAGAAAGCAATGCAGGCACAACAAACTCAATCAGATAAAACAACTGGGAGTAAAAGGCAAAGCGGTTGGAAGGCATATGGTTTAATGGCACAATCATCCCCCAGGGTGTTGTGGTAATGAAAGTAATTAGGGTAACAAATGATGTAAATGACGTATTCACGTTAGCTTATGACCAGAGGAATAAGAAGGACGTAGTAAAGGCTGAGAGCAACGAGTTCGAAATCGAGTACATAGGGCCGGGCTGGAGAGATGGCGAAATGTTATTTAAGATTAATGGTGAAGTTCATAGGGTTTACGTTGATAACGGTTATATAATTATTGATGACGAGACAATATTCAAGATAGATAGGATTACAGAGACTCCCGTAGAAGAGGGTAAGTCGTTAGAAGAGGTTATAAAAGGAAAAGAAGGAGAAATCCTATCACCAATGCAAGGAAGGATAGTAACTATAAGGGTAAAAGAAGGAGACACAGTTACTAAAGGTCAACCATTATTATCTATTGAAGCAATGAAGAGCGAGACAGTAATCTCAGCACCTATTGCTGGTACAGTCCAAAAGATCTTAGTAAAGCCCGGACAAGGCGTAAAGAAAGGAGATTTACTATTAATAATTAAGTGATTAAATTTTTTCAAATGTTTAAATAGTATAAACTTTATAAGAAGGTATGTGAATTATTAGGTGATAATAAATGGCAGTTGAAAAGTCAAAGTTTGATCAGTTAATTGAAGAATTAAGGAAGAGAAAAGAGCAGGCGTATAAAGGTGGAGGAGAAGAAAGGATAAAGACCCAACACGATAAGGGTAAACTTACAGCAAGAGAGAGATTAGCATTACTCTTTGATGAGGGTACTTTTAGAGAGATAATGCCCTTTGCTGTAACTAGGGCGACTGAGTTTGGACTTGATAAAGAGAGGTATTATGGGGATGGTGTCGTAACAGGTTGGGGTAAAGTTGATGGAAGAACTGTATTCGCCTATGCACAAGACTTTACCGAAATTGGAGGAACATTAGGAGAAGTACATGCGGCAAAGATCAGTAGGGTTTATGAACTAGCACTTAAAGTTGGGGCACCGGTAATTGGAATAAATGACTCTGGAGGAGCAAGAATTCAGGAAGGCGCAGTAGCATTAGAAGGGTACGGTTCAGTATTCAAATGGAACGTTATGGCCTCTGGAGTTGTACCGCAGATAACAATAATGGCCGGGCCGGCAGCTGGTGGTGCAGTATACTCACCAGCCTTAACTGATTTCATAATAATGATCAAAGGAGATGCATATTACATGTTCGTAACCGGGCCGGAGATTACTAAAGTAGTACTGGGAGAAGAGGTTACATTCCAAGACCTGGGCGGTGCTGTAGTTCATGCTTCTAAATCTGGTGTAGTCCACTTTATGGTTGATAGTGAACAAGAGGCTATTAATACAACTAAGAAACTACTATCCTACTTACCATCAAATAATATGGAAGAACCACCTTATATGGAGACTGGTGACCCAGTGGATAGGGATGTAACTGGTGTAGATCAAATAATTCCAGATGATCCAGCAAAACCATATAATATGAAGGAGATCATTTATAAGATAGTTGATAACGGTGAGTTCCTAGAAGTGCACAAGCATTGGGCTAGAAATATTATAGTAGGTTTTGCTAGGATTGGAGGAAACGTTGTTGGAATTGTAGCTAATAACCCAGAAGAGTTTGGAGGTTCAATTGATATTGATGCAGCAGACAAGGCCGCTAGGTTCATCAGGTTCTGTGATGCCTTCAACATACCGTTAATAAGTTTAGTTGATACACCAGGTTATGTGCCCGGTACTGACCAAGAATATAGGGGAATAATAAGGCACGGTGCAAAGATGTTATATGCGTTTGCTGAGGCTACGGTTCCCAAGGTTACTGTGATTGTGAGGAAGTCTTATGGAGGAGCTCACATCGCTATGAGCATTAAGAGTTTAGGTGCTGATCTAGTCTATGCGTGGCCAACTGCTGAAATTGCAGTAACTGGCCCAGAGGGTGCTGTAAGGATATTATATAGGAGAGAAATACAGAAAGCCCAAAACCCAGATGAGTTCATAAAACAGAAGATTGAAGAATATAGGAAATTGTTTGCTAACCCGTATTGGGCTGCCGAGAAAGGGTTAATTGATGACGTAATAGAACCTAAGGACACAAGAAGGATTATTGCAGCTGCACTGGAGATGTTAAGAAATAAGAGAGAGTATAGATATCCTAAGAAGCATGGTAATATACCCTTATAAGACAAGTATTCTCGTTTTTCTCCTCCCACTTAACTATCTCAGCACCGAGCGCAAGTAAAATAATTTTTAACCTAGTAATTATTTCACACTCTCCTTCAAATTCCCTCTTACCATTAATGAACTCAAGCAAGTAGTCTTGCAGCTTCCTTGACAATTTTCTCACCTAAGTTAGGGCCTAATAAGGCTTTTACCCTTTCTGGATTCATAACAACGTCTTCAGGTTTTTTAATACCATGGTTGTAAAGTAGCCTTGCCCTAACCCTTCCAACCCCCGGTATCTTAACGAGTTCAATTAATTCCTCTTTCACACCGTCTCTAACCCTTTCGTGGAGTTTTTCTAAAATTCTCGAATGTGTATCGAGTTCTAAAACTGAGGATAAGTGATAAGCACTGTAAGTCAACCAATCCATAGTATCTATTATTGCCCTTAAATCCCCAGATCCTATTCCGTACCTAGTTAGTATAACATCTTCGTCCACCTCATTTATCCAGTCATGTACTATAAACGCAACCTTTAACGCTGATAAATAGTTGTCCATTTCGAGTTCATCATAAGGTTCTTCTATAAACAATTCGCAGTCTAGATTTTCTAAAAGTGAATCTTGTTCAGCTCTGGTTACACTCACTACCGGTCCATCGGGCGAGTAAGCTAGCATGTGGAAGTATGAAATGTCACAACTAATATCACTCTTTGTTAATGCTTGTTTAATAGTTAGGGCTGTTAAGGGGTTTAAATAAAGGTCGGAAACTCTTTTACCGAACTTAGTTAAAACGTATTTACCCTCTTCTTCACCTATAAACTCATTTTCCTCTAACCACTCTAACCCTTTCTTATAATACTTCTTTGCGAGCTCTTTTGGTAACAAAGTACTGTTAACGTAGTCCTCAATTACTTCTTTACTCGCACCGCCTTCAGAAGCTATAATACTTAGTATGAAGGAATAAAAGGCACTTTCGGATCCCAGTTTTGATTCCAACGGCTCAATATCAGCATTTATATAACGTTGTATAACCTTATCTACTTCGTTTTTATTCCTAACTATTATTACAGACTCCCCGTAATCATCATAGCCAGGCCTTCCCGCCCTACCGCTCATTTGCTTGTATTCCATAACTGGTATGTAATCCATATAACCCGTTAATTTTCTATTATATCTATATATGTCTGCAACAATCACAGCCCTTGCTGGTAAGTTTACACCAGCAGCTAACGTAGGAGTTGCCACGATCACTTTCAATATTCTTTCTCTAAACGCTCTCTCTATAACATCCCTTAAGCCCTTCGACAGTCCAGCATGATGGAATGCAACTCCGCGTAGGATTAAGTTATAAAGCGTTTCTTTCTCATTACTTCCAGCGTCTTCGACTTCTTTTATTTCTTTAGCAACTTCGTGTAACTTCTTATCGTCTAATTTTACGAAGTTCATATGTTGTGCTATTTTTACTGCGGTGCTCTCAGCGAATTTCCTTGAAGATCTAAAGGCTAATACTTGTCCCCCTTTACTTATGATATCTAGAGTATATGCTATGATTGCACAGTCACCATATACTTTCCTTGCACTTCCGTCACTATAATATACTATAAACCCCTTTTTGTCGGGATAAATTACTCCCTCTTTTAATGGTACTGGCCTCCAGTTTGTGGCCACTACCTCTGAGTTTAACCATTTTGCAATTTCTTTGTAATTCCCTATAGTCGCACTTAAGACTAATAACACACCCCTCCTTTTAGCCCTAATAGCAACGCTTTCCACCACGGGTCCTCTATCGCTGTCATTCATATAATGAAATTCGTCTAATACGAAATAGTCCACTTCTCTTAACCAACTTGCATTATGCCTCCATAATGAGTCGAGTTTTTCGTAAGTTGTAACAATTATATCGTAGTTTTTGAGCCATGCGTCATCGGTATCATAATCACCACTGCTCATTCCCACTTTAAATCCGAGAGTTTCCCACTCCTTAAACGTATTGTACTTTTCGTTTGTTAAAGCCCTTAACGGGGTTACATATACTACTTTACCCCCTTTATTAAGTAAATGGGAAATCATTCCTAACTCTGCCATTAATGTTTTTCCCGAGGCGGTAGGTGAGACTATTAATAGGTTTTTGTCCTCTAATAACCCCTTCTTTACAGCTTCACTTTGTGGGGGATTTAGTTTCTTTATTCCTCTATTTTTTATAATTTCCTTAACTCTCTCATCTATTGATAATGAGTCAACGTCAATCCATTCCATATTTGAAATAATTTAGGTTGTTTATATAACCCTTTTAAGCCTTTTGGCCGTTCTTTTAACGTTAAAAAGGGAACAGTTTGATATTACTGTATATAAAGATTACTTATGAGAACTGGTTAGAAACATTTTTGTAAACTAAATACTAATGGAGATTATGGTTACCGTGAATGGTGTTAAAAGGCTTGATGAAAGCACTTTTGAGCTTGAGTTGAATGAGGTAAAGACAATCTCTTTTAAGCTTGACGAAGAGTTTCTTAGAGAAATAGATGAAATGGTTAAAGTCTTAGGTTATACGAATAGGAGTGACTTGATAAGGGATGCCATACAAGAATATATTAAAGAATTAGAGAGTAAAATATCCCATGAATAGTGAATTCATACTAAACTATTTTATCTTCATAATAGGGATCGTAGCTTCTTTTCTTGTAGGCGGTAATAATTCGGCCATAGCACTAGGGATACTTTTGTCTACTAACGTTCTTAAAAAGAAGACTTCTTACCTTGTTAATGCAATATCACTTTTCGTAGGGGCTACGATAGGAAGTGTCACTATGGAAGGAAGCTTTAGCGGGGTTATAAGCTCTACTAGACTTCTAATCTTGATCCTTTCAATATCTATCCTTTTTGCTTCAACAGTTACATTTTACTATCTGAACAAAATAGGCATACCCGCATCTCTAAGTCAAATGATTTACCCTTCAATGGCTGGAATAGTATTAATTGCTAGAGGAGTAATAGGCTTTGATTGGGGTAAGTTCTTCCTTACGGTCTCTTCTTGGGTCATTTCACCTTTAGTAGCAATAGCCACCTCCCTTGCGATGTATTATTTTTTACTGAGGGTTATAAAGAAGGAGAGGAATTTCATCAAGGAAATAAAGTATTATAAAGTTGCATTAATAAGTGCTTCAATTTTTACCTCATTTGTTACTGGGGCTAATGCTATAGGGATCATAATTTCAGCTGGATTGGTAGCAGAACCATTTTACATCACGGCCCCTATATACGGTTTAGCTTCAGCACTAGGTATTTATCTAAGCTCTAGAAAGGCAGCTATCACAGTAGGCTTTAGGATAACAAAATTAGGCTATACTGGTGCTTCCTCAGCACTTATAGGGAGTGATATTATAAGTGAAGTGTTTACGATATTAGGAATCCCGATTTCCATAACTCAGACAATAATGGGTGGCATAATAGGGTTAAGTTTTAGGAGTTTCGGTTATGACGTTAGAAAGCAGTTAAAACAGGTCGCTAAAGGTTGGGTTGTCTCACCAATACTAGCGTTAATAGTAAGCCTTGCATCATATGGTGTAATAAGGAGTATCTTAGGACTTTAATGTAGCGTAAAGCACTTCTATACTTAAAGTCGATTCCTCCATGTTATCTAATATATCGTCTAGGAAGAAAACTACATCCCTCATTTGAAGTATTGTGATCAAATCCACGTCCTTCTCCATCTCATAAAGCTTTGTAATTAAGTTATCTTTCATCTCGTCACCGCTCCTCTCAAGCATTTGTATTTCTTTACCCACTTTTAGTGCCTCATTAATATCCTTAGAAAGTAAGGAAAGCATTAGGACTAACTTTTCTGAGGCCTCATCTATTATCGCCAGATATGAAGTTAAAGACTCCCTAAGGCTAATTACGCATTTCTCTGATGGTTTTCTTGAACTTACAGCCCTTCCAGCATCTTTTATTGAAGTTGCAACGTGATAAAGTGACTGGGTTAGCATAACCATTGCCTCCTTGAAGTCTGGTAAAAAGGCTTCACCATATATCAGTGATAAACTCTCCTCTCTTGTCATCGCAATTCTTTCAGCTAATGACTTGATCCTTATCATCGATGATGAAACTTGATCATCATTATTTGCTAACATCCCTTGGAAAAGTTTTTTTAACTCGTTACAAGCCCCTCTTATGTCTTCCCCTATCTTTACTAGTTTCTCGAATAGTTCTTCCTCTTTATTTATCCTCAACTTTAGCATTGAAAGAAGATTTGATCGGAAGATTAAAAGCTTATTTAACGACTTTCAATAGGAATATAGCGTTTACCTATCTCACCGCGATAATACGCTTTAGGCCTTATAATCTTATTGTCCTTAATGTACTCCATTATATGGGCTATCCATCCTACTACTCTAGCTGAAGCGAAAACTGTAGGGAAGAATTCGGGCTCAAACCCTAACGCGTAAAATACTATGCTTGAGTAGAAGTCTACGTTAGGGTAAATTCCCTTAGGGCCTAGGTACTTTACCCCAATCTCCTCCACCTTAGAAGCTATTTCATAAAGCCTCTTTATCTCTCCGCCTTTTTTCTCCGCTAGAAGTCTGGCGTAATTCTTCAATATCCTAGCCCTTGGGTCATAAGTCTTGTAAATCCTATGACCGAAACCCATAATTCTTTGCTTATTAGACAATTTATTAAGTATGTATTTCTCGACGTTATCCGGGTCACCAATCTCCTTGAACATTTTTAAAGCTTCATAATTAGCACCACCGTGGAGCGGGCCTTTTAACGCTGAAATTCCAGCAATGATAGAGGAATAGAGGTCTGAAAGGGTAGAAGCTACAACTAAGGAAGCAAAAGTGGATGCGTTCATCTCATGGTCAATATGCAATATCATCGCAACGTCCATAGTCTTTACCTCGTCTTCAGAAGGCTTTACCCCATTAACCATATACAGGAAATTCCCTGCATGAGATAGCGAGGGGTCTGGCTCAACTGGTTCCAAACCTTTTCTAACCCTAGAGTAATAAGCTATTATATTAGGAAATTTAGCAATGAGTTTTATAATCTTTTTATCTAAAGTTTCAGTATCATCACTATCCATTCCAATAACGCTTACTGCAGTCCTTAAAACGTCCATGGGGTTTGCTCTCTTGTTTACGTTTTTCAAGAACTCTTTAAGATAATCACATAACCCTCTTTCCTCCTTTAGTTTATTAACATATTCCTCATATTCACTCAAGTTCGGTAATTTTCCATAAAGGATGAGATAACTGGTCTCTTCGAAATTAGAGAACTCGGTGAGATCGTAAATTGAGTAACCTCTGTAGTAAAGTCTCCCTAACTCACCATCAATGTAAGTTATTTCAGTCTCTTTAACGTAAACGTCCTCAAGTCCCTTCTTTATCTCCATTTTTAGCCAACTCCCTTAATTTATTTAAGGCAAAATCTTTATCTTTCCTCTCTAACTTAGCTTTTTCTATAATATCTTCTAGGGTATAAATTACTTCCCAGGCTACTTTTCTGTTAACTGGATAGGGAATACCATCCTTGCCTCCCACAGCATAAGCATATTTAAACGGATCGTAAGGATAATTCACTGGATCATTATATGAGGGGGGTTCTCGGTAAATTAAGTCAGCCACTAAATATAACGCTTTAGCTGTTGAAGGACCGAGACCGTTAAGTAACGCTTCTTCTAAATTGTTAGGACTTGAAGAATGTACTTTATAAAGCACCTCCTCAATCCTCTTTACATCAATAGGTTTTAAATAAATCATCTTATGTTTTTGTGAAACCTTAACGTTAAATGCTGAATCTAATGTCGTTTGCCCTTTCAAAGCGTTATAAGCCACCTTTATCTCACTTATTACTTTGTTGGGTCTTTCGTTTATCAAGTCCACTATTAATTTTCTAGTATTATCAAGTTGTCTTTCTATCACATTAACAGTGTAATCAGTCTTAACACCTGCTATACCACTATGTGGTTCAATAGTAAAATTCTTAGCATCAAACCAATGATATCTTCTAGCATATTTAGTTTCCACGTTCATACCCTGCTGAATAATAGCCCACTTACCGCTTTTGGTTAAAAGTAAAGAGTGGTGATAAAGAGTATAATTGTCTTGAACCAAAACACTGTCAACTTTCGCAACTAACTTACTTGCCCTCTCTAATTGTCTAACATCCGCATCAACCTTGCCCTCTAACTTTTTCAGCTCCTCCGGTACTTGTAATGCGTTTTTACCTTTACCACCAAGTACCGTTATACCTTCCTCATCTAATGATATTACTTCCTTTAGTATTCCCAAAGTTACGGTAGTTGACCCAGAGGAATCCCAGTCCATTCCTATGACGTTATTAAAAGCTTGGAACCAGAGAGGGTTGGAGAGCCTTTCGATCACTTTCTCATTACCCCACTCTATAACCATAATATCTACAATTGCTTTTGCTAATCTTTTCATAATTAATGCTAACCATGGAGGGACTTTACCAGTGTGTAATGGTAAATCCGCTATACCTTCAAGTTTCACAATAAATTCATTTACTCGTCGTATTAAATATAGTTTATGATTATTGCTGCAACGTCAGATATACACTCACCGCGATACCTTAACCAATTCTTTCAATCATTTAATGGGCTTAAGGATATTAAAGTAGACCTATTCTTACTTGCTGGTGATTTATCGGAAAAAGGAGAGTTTAACCATTTTTATCCAGTCTATAGCGCCGTAAAGAAATATAAGACTGTAGCTGTTTTTGGAAATGAGGATTTTCAAGATAAAAGAGAATTCTATAAGAAGCATTACCCAGAGATAATATGGCTAGAAGATGAAAAAGTTGATGTTAATATTAATGGAGTTAGTATAAGCATTGTAGGTAGTGACGGGGTTTTAAGAGAGCCAACTAAATGGCAAAAACTAAACGGTATGGATGAAGAATATTACAGAAAAAAGAGAGAGATAATTGAAGAGCTCCTTTGTGAGGCTAAAGGGGAATTAAAAATCTTGTTAACTCATTACGCGTCTTCATATTCCACAATAGTGGGGGAAAGGAAGGAAATTTTCCCACAGTTAGGTGATAGGGTTATTGAAGAGGCTAAGTGTTTACCTAATATAGCGATTCACGGACACGCACATTACGCTAAAGTGACTTTTAGTGTGGTGAGAAATGTGAAAGTGTATAATGTGGCTTTGCCGGCTAATAAAAAAATTGTTTTGATTAGACTCTCTGATCTTGAGGTAACTCCTCGTATTTCTTGAAGAAGAGGTACCATGCTTTTGCATTAGGTAATTTAACTCTCATTTCAGCCTCGTCAAATACTGTTGGTGGTGGTACTATAACGTCTTGTCCCGGTTGCCAGTTCGCTGGTAAGACCACTTTAGCTTTGTAGTTCACTATTGCTGCTTTAGTAATCCTTAATAATTCGTCAATGTTCCTTCCAAACTCTAACGGATATTGAGCTACGAACCTAATTATTCCGTCTGGTGATGCTAAGACTACAATCCTAATTGTTTGACCAGAAGCCTCATCTAATGCATCTAGCATTCTAGCCAACTTCTTGTCTGGATCGGCGATCACTGGGAAGGGTACTTTAATCCCATATCTCTGCTCAATATCCATTAACCACTGGATATGAGAGTAAATACTATCAACGCTCATTCCCACTAGTTCAACTCCTAGTTTCTTGAACTCTTCATATTTTTGAGAGAACGCTACAAACTCAGTGGTACATACTGGTGTAAAGTCTGCTGGGTGTGCAAATAAGAATAACCATTTCCCTTTTCCAAATATGTCTTTATAAAAGTCTATTGGGCCTTTAGTTGTTAATACTTGAACGTCTGGGAACTTTTGGTAGAGTTTTACCATTTTGGAACCACTATAATTTAGTATTTCCTAGGGTTTATAAAATATTTTTAATTAAAAGTAAAGCCAAAAGATTTATTTACGCATAGGAGTACTATAACTATTTCGCCTCTTCTTATCTTATTACGTTCTTCTCCTTGTTATATGTAACAAAACCTACCTCTCTTATTACATTCTCCACAATCTTAGAAGCCCAATTCAACATAGGTTTCTTTATGCCTAATCTGTAAAGTAGCTTCCATAGAAAAGGAGCCTTTAGGCCAGCACCAGCGGCAAGAACATGACCTCCACCTCCTAATTTCTCAGCAAACAATCTTACGTCTATGTCGTTGCTCCTAAAAGAGATCGCTTTCCCGTTTACAGATGCAAATACTACAGCATTATATCTATTCATTAAGAATTGAGAGGCATAACTTATATCCGGTGGACCTCTCCACCTGACGGCTACAATAACTCTTTTACCATTAATTTCTAATATCCTAATATGTTTTGAAAGGTTTTCGTAACCCTTTAATTCCTTATCTATTTGATCTTCTAAAATCCTCTGAAACTCCCCATCAAATAACACTCCTTGATAGAATTTCTTTATCAAGTACTCTTTCCACTTGTAATCTTTATTTGATTCAACGACTCTCCTAAGCTTTTCACCCATTGGGTCGTTATGTAACCATATGTCCACAGAACAATCAGCACTCACTAACTTTTGTGAGAAATCGTCGTTTGGATTTAAGTATTTCATAACAACCCCAGCCCCGCAAGTCGAAGTGTCGTGGTATACTTCTACCCCTATCTCTTTAAGCTTTGATTTCCATTCCTCTCTCCACACGTGGTGATCAAACCATTGGATTTTAGCCCCCTCATTTATTAGCCTTTTTAAATGTTTTATGGTCTCGTCTAATGTTGACGCATTTAAGCCAATATCAGCAATCATTATTTTATAAACTCCTCTTAGTTCAAGCTTTTCTAAAAGACGATGAATCTTTGTTGGTTCTGTGAAAAAGACTTTTTCTGGTAACGCTTTTACAGCTCTCGCATAAACTGCTGCCGACGCCGTACCGTCAAAGTCGTTATGAACTATTGCGTAATATTTATTGTTTTGATCACTCATCTCGTGTCACATTTCAATTATCTAGTAATAAATTTTACTCCATCTGATGTTGTTATCTTACCTTTATACAGAAAATCTACTTGCCTTAAAGTTGCATAATAGTCAAAATCAGTAACAGCTGATATCCCGTCTTTTACCATCACCACGTTATACCACCTTAAGGCAGCACTTCCAGCCGTATGTAAAACGCAAATATTTGCCACAGTACCCGTCACGACCACGTTTTTTATATTCTTAACCCTTAAAATGTAATCAAGAGGAGTCTCAAAGAACGCATCATAACGGTATTTCTTTATTATAAAATCGTCTTTTTCTGGCTTTAACTCATCCACGATTTCAGCACCCCAAGTACCGGCTAATGCGTGTTCCCCCCATATCTTAAACTCTGGATCGTCCTTCATATGCCAATCTTGAGTGTAAATGACGAGTGCTGAGGCTTGCCTAGCTTTATCTATTAACCTCCTTATTGCTGGTATGGTCTCCTCAGCCTTAGGTACGTAAAGCTTTCCCTCTTTTCTCACGAAATCATTTTGCATGTCTACAATTAATAATGCAGTATCCTTGGGGTTTAACTCTACTACTTTTTCTTCTGGTATATCTGGTACTTCTACGGTAAGTTTCATAAATTAATCTTATTTCTAACCTTTATTTATTTTTCTTGCCTCTTTAGAGATTCTATCAGCAAGACGTAAAATTGGCGGATAGCCTTTTTTAGAGAGTTGTAATACGTCATCTAAGTCCACTTTATTGCCTATACTGAAGTAGTATTTACCAACTTTCACTCCAACCTTTTCACCGTTAACAGTAATAAACGAAATTCCCCCTTCATCTGTTATATCACCGTAGAGTTTAGACTTAGCAACACCTATTGTAGGAATATTATTTAATACTCCTATGACAGTAGCAATTCCACTTTTCCTTGGATGTGCTAGGCCGTGGCCATCTACTAGAATTAAATCACAGTTAAACTTCTCTAAAGCCTTCATCATAATTGGTGCTTCTCTCATGAAAAGGTAACCAGGGATGTACGGAAAGTCGATTTTACCACTAACGACAACATGTTCGTATTTTCCATCTTTATAATGAACGGCAACACCAAAACCTATATCACCCCTATATGCCACGTCGGAAGCACATAATTCTTTTACGTTCTCTAACCCTAAATGTTTCACCTCAACGTTTTTGGCAATCAATTTCTGAAACTTCTTTAAAAAATCTAATAAGAACTCCTCAACCGTTCTCTCAGCCTCTCAACTTCGAATACGAAAAGCTCTTGTTCATAAGATTGTACTGCCCCAGGCTTTTTGGCCCTTACTTCTTCTATTGCAGACTCGGCATCTAAACCCTCCTTCAGAACTAAGTAACTGGCAATTATAGTCCCAGTCCTCCCCATACCTCCAACACAATGCACTAAATTATTTTTACCGTTTTTTAACCAATTATAAATTTTTAAAAATTGGTCTAGCGTAGGTGGATAACCATCTGGTATTGGGGAACGGTAAAATTCTAACCCCTTGCTTTTTAACACGGATAGGTAATAATCAACGGAGCCCCAGGCTTCTTCAATTTCCCAATCCTCCGGTAGTATTAAAACCCTTTTTACGCCGTTTTTTACCCATTCATCAATTTCATCTTCAGTATACGGAATCGGGGATCCGCCAATTACGTATTTCCTAACCCAATACATTCTTCACCACTCAGAAGATCCGCTGTTCTTCATTATCGCTTTTATTTTTGAACTGAGAAATATAAAGTTATGACAAGGCTCTCAACTGGAATACCAGAATTTGATAAACTTATAGAGGGAGGGATACCACAAGGGTTTTTCGTAGCCGTTACTGGTGAGCCAGGGACTGGTAAGACGATATTCTCTTTACACTTCATAGCCCAGGGGTTAAAAGAAGGCGACCCTTGTATTTACGTAACTACCGAAGAGAGTAGGGATTCGATAATTAGACAGGCTAAGCAGTTCAACTGGGATTTCGAGGAAGTCCTTGAAAAGAAGCTTATCATAATTGATGCTCTTATGAAAGAGAAAGACGATGAGTGGTCATTAGTGGAATTAACACCAGAGGAGTTGGTAAATAAAGTGATCATGGCTAAGCAGAGGTTAGGGGGTGTAGGTAGGGCTAGGTTAGTTATAGACTCCGTTAGCGCATTATTCTTAGATAAACCAGCAATGGCTAGGAAAATAAGCTACTACTTGAAGAGAGTACTTAACAAATGGAGGTTCACGATTTACGCCACTTCTCAGTACGCGATAACGACTTCACAAGCATTTGGTTTTGGCGTTGAACACGTCGCTGACGGTATAATAAGGTTTAGGAGGGCTATAAAAGAAGGAATGTTACACCGTTATGTGTTAATTGAAAAGATGAGGCAGACAAATCATGATAAGTATGTATGGGAAATTGATATAAAGCCGGGAAAAGGTTTAGTGCTATTAGGCAGGATGAGTGAGAGAAGGGAGGATCATGCTCTACCGAAAAAAGTTATGGAAAAGATTAAGGAATCCGCAGAGAGGGCTGAAGGAGAATTATCATGAGATCCTTTCAACATCAAGACTTAAGTCTAGAGCCTTAACGCTATGGGTGAGATAACCAGACGATATGATGTCAACACCGGTCTTTGCATAATCTTTAACGTTTTCTGGGGTTATCCTACCGGAAGCCTCGAGTATTACTTTATCTTTTAATAGGCTTACAATTTCTTCAACCTCCTTAGGACTCATGTTATCAAGTAATATTGCATCGGCCCCAGCCTCATAAGCTTCTAATGCACTTTTCAGATCACTTACTTCAACCTCAATTTTCTTAGTAAAACTCGTTATCTTTTTAGCTAATGTAACGGCTTCTCTGACACTTCCAATCAGAGATATGTGGTTATCCTTAATGAGAACCATATCAGAAAGATTATATCTATGAGGATCACCCCCTCCAATCTCTATTGCATACTTCTCAAAAATCCTCAGACCCGGGGTAGTTTTCCTAGTACCAGCTATAATAACGTTTGGATTAACTTCCCTAGCCGATTCAACCATTTTCTTTGTAGTAGTAGCTATTGCAGACAGTCTACTAAGTAAGTTTAAGGAAAGCCTCTCAATTGCAAGGATTGTCTCTGCATCACCCTCAAGAGTAATTATTATATCCCCCTTTCTGAATAAACTCCCATCATCCATGCCTTCAAATTTAATGTTAAAGTACTCGTAAAGCGGTTTAAGGAATTTAACGCCAGCTAATAACCCCTCGTCTTTAGCCTTTATATAAGCCTTGCACTTAATACCTCTAACTATCTTACTAGTCACATCCTCTGGTAAAACGTCTTCTTCTAAGAATTGTAATAATTTATTGAGGACTAGTTTCTCAATCATCTCTTACAAGCCTGTAAAAAGTTCTTAAACACTTCAATTCCTTTTTCAGTATGTTTTACCTCTGGATGAAATTGGACTCCGAAAATTGAGTTGTCCTCGTTCACCATTGCCTGAACTTTAGCATTTTCGCTGTTAGCAAGGACTCTGAATTTAGGTGGAGGCTGAACTACTTCATCAGTATGGCTTTCCCACGCTTTTATTGATGGCTTTAGTCCTCTAAGTATTGTGTCTTCTTCTAGTACGTTAACCTGAACAAGACCGTATTCTGGTGCTTTTGCCTTGCTTACCTCACCACCTAAGACTTTTGCTAATAATTGATGCCCTAAGCATATTCCTAGTTTAGGTACGGATGTTTCTAAAACGTATTTGGGAGCATTCCCCATTTTATCCAGTTCTGTGACTACTGAATATGGCCCACCCCCAAAAATTATACAATCAAAGCCTTTCAACGCCTCTACTGGCTTATCTGGTGTTATTGCTATAGCGTTAACTCCAAGATATTTGAGGTCTTTAACTATTAGGTGATTGTATTGACCTCCAAAGTAAATTACAGCTACTTTCACGCTAAGTATTTACAAATCAAAGCTTTTATACTTAATTCCGAACATATGTTCGATTGGCATGATCTATATTATAGGCTCTGGTATTGCTGGTCTTTCAGCTGCAGTAGCCTTAAAGATCGCAGAATATAAAGTTACGGTAATCTCAAAAAAACTCGATGGAGGCTCAACCCCAATAGCTAAAGGTGGACTAGCGGCAGCTGTTGGCCCAGATGATAGCCCAGAACTACATGCCGAGGACACCATAAGGGTTGGGGATGGGCTCTGTGACATTAGAACTGTTAACTATGTTACTCATGAGGCTAAGCATGCGGTTGAAACGTTAGAGTCTTGGGGATTTGAGTTTGAAAAAGGGTTAAGATTGGAGGGTGGCCATTCAAGGAGGAGAGTATTATATAAAACAGATGAAACAGGCGGTGAAATATATAGGTTTCTCTTAAATAAGGCTAAAGCTTTGCAAATACCCCTAATAGAGGATAAATTAATAGCTATAAGAAGTAAGGATGAAAAGGTTACGGGGTTTATAACTGAGAAGAGGGGATTGATAGAGGATGTTGACAGATTAATCCTTGCAACTGGGGGTTACGCTTATCTTTATGAGTATTCTTCTAACCCTCCAACCAATCTTGGGGAAGGAATGGCAATAGCGTTTAAGGCTGGAGCCCTCTTGGCTGACATGGAATTCGTTCAGTTTCACCCTACTGTCGCAAATTTAGACGGTGAAACATTTTTAATGACTGAAACCATGAGAGGTGAGGGGGCTAAAGTAGTTAACGAGAAAGGTGAGAGATTTTTATTTAATTATCACCCTAAAGGTGAGCTAGCGCCACGTGATATATTATCTAGGGCAATATATACTGAAATGTTAAAGGGGCATAGGGTATTTATGGATCTAAGAGGAATTGATGAATTTGAGAAGAAATTCCCCGTTGCAAATGCGTATCTAAAAAGACACGGTTTAGATTATAAAAAAGACCTAGTGCCTATTTCTCCGGCTTCACACTTTGTAGACGGTGGGATAAGAGTTAATATTAGGGGTGAAACGAACATAGTCGGGTTATATGCTATTGGAGAAGTAAGTGATAGTGGATTACACGGTGCTAATAGGCTTGCAAGTAACTCGTTACTTGAGGGACTAGTTTTCGGTGTTAACTTACCTTCTTACATAGACTTGTCTTGGGAAGGGATAAGTACTGATGATGGGGTAGTTTATAGTATTAAGCTGAATGAGAGCGAGCCCAACTTATCTTTGAGCGATATTAGGAAGATTAACTGGGAGAACGTAGGTATAATAAGGAATGAAGAGAGGCTAAGGAAAGCGTTGTCATCTTACACACCTACAACTAGGGACGACAAGGTTTTAATATCGTATTTGACTGCATTAGCCGCTGAAATGAGGAAAGAAAGTAGGGGTAATCATTATAGGGAGGATTACCCAAATAAGGACAATAATTGGGCGAAGAGAATATACTTCAGAGCTACTTAAAATTAAATTATGGAGTGTAAAGCTGCTGTAGTAGTGCTTGTCTCTAAAAACGGTTCAATCTTAATTATAAAGAGAAGGGAGAGGGACGGAGATCCTTGGAGCGGGCATATGGCTTTCCCAGGGGGAAGGAGGGAGAGTAATGAACCTTGTAGCGAAACAGCTATTAGAGAGTGCTTAGAGGAGGTTGGCATAAAGCCTTGTACGTTAACCCCAATAGGAATATATTTCCCTAATAACGTTCCGGATATGAAAGTAATGGCTTTTTTGAGTTGTGTTGATGAAGAAATAGAACCTAAACTTCAGTTTGAGGAGGTAGAAAAGGCCTTTTGGATTAGACCGGAGGAGTTGATTAAAGATAAGGACGCATTTCTTTATAAGGGTTACAGAATATGGGGAATGACGTACAGAATATTACGTGATGTAATAGAAAAAGGACTGTACAAGAACTGTGTAAAATAGTCAGCCTGGCAACAATTCTTCACTTCTCTGTGCCGTCACCTTTCATCATTTCAATAACAAATTCTCATACTCCTTAACATATTTTACGCTCCTCTTTGTGTCAGCAAACAGTTTGGAAGCTTCCATAACGTCGGCTTCAGTAATAGTATCCCTACCGTTTCTCTGCGCAATTATTATTGCTGGTTCGAGTAGTTGCACTGAATATCTTAAACTGTTCTCTAGCCCTAACTTTGTAAGTAAATCTAAGGCCTTATCATCCATCTTTACGTCAATTTCGTTAGCCCTTATCTTTATAATTTCTCTAATCTCTTGTTCATTGTAAGGCCTAGTAGGAATTATAAGCAAACGATCTAGCAAGTCCAACGGCATTCCGTGGGGTGACTCTATATCTGTTCCCCTAATCTTAGTTATCCCACGGTTAGTTGCTAAGATAAGGATAGGTGCTAGTTCACTTTCCAAAGCCTTAGTTAAGAACGAGTAAGCTTCAATATCTAACATGTGGGCATCGTCTATGAAAAGTACACCAGGTACTAGCTCACCTTCTCCTCTGTTTACCATATCCTTAACTAGCTTATCTACTTGTTTCCTAATGTCTTGCGTTATTTCCCTCTCCGTAAATATACTAAATAATGCTGTTACAGCTAGATTTTGGGCTGCGACATTTAAATCTAGGTCATGCAAAGTCACTGTAAACGTGATCTCCTTTTCTTTTCTAACTGGCCCAGTAGGAATTTCTACTTGTTTTAAAACGTCAATGTCATAAGTTTTTGCACCTTCGAATCCCTTAGCCCTTCCGACTCTAGATACTTCACCTGTTTCAGCATCAATCCATATTACATCCCCTTTCCTAATGTTTAACCTCATGAACTGCGATGCAATTACATCACCCACGTTTAGAGTCCTCTCATCATCTTTAGTAGTAAGAGTAATCGTTGCTTCTCTGGGAATTGCCGCATAAGGGTTAAATCTACTCCTAGCTACTTTAACCTTTAAATCCTTTACTACCCCCTCGTAGACTACCCTCTTTTGCTTAATTCTAACTCCGATTGATTTCCTAATAGCTTGTGTCAATATTTCCGTCTTCTTTAATTCTGTTGAGTAAATTTCGGAAGCGTTCATTATTGTAAAGGGAGTGTCCTCTCCTAATTCCTTAGCTATTGCGATTGCTAATGCTGTCTTTCCAGTACCCGGAGGCCCTACGAAAAGTATTCCCTTCCCAGCCATTTTGCCTTGCTTGATTAATTGTACAACAATTCCAGCCGCCTCTCTTGCTTCAATCTGACCAACGAGCCCATCCGCTTTAAATATGGCCTTACCGTGCTCGTCAAGGCCCAGACCGGTAATGTGACTGTGAATTGAAGCTTTCTCTCTCTCAACTTTTTTAATCTCTCTTATCTCGGCCATACCTAAATGTAAAAATATATTACGCCTTTTGAGTTTTACTATAAAACTTTTATAAAAACGTTATGAGATGATAGACAGTGATGAAGACCTTTGGGACTGAGCAGTGAGGAAGTGGCGGCTGTCTGAGGTGTTAAGATGAAACCAATACATTTATCAGTGGGGAGAATAAATATTGATATTCTAGTAAAGTTAGATAGACTACCAGAAATTGATGAGGCACTAACTACAGATTTATTAGAAATATTACCGGGCGGTGCGGCTGTTAACTATTCAGTAGCAGTAACTAAGCTTGGTCATAGTGCCAAAGTCCTCGCTAAGGTTAGTAAAGATCAGATAGTAAGCTCCATAATGGAAAAAATAGTAGAAAACGGAGTAGGATTGGACTACGTTGAGGAAGTCGATGCACCCCCAAGTGTAGCTTTAATATTCTTGAGAACAGATGGAAAAATTTCAATGGTAAGACGATTAGGTGCCTCAACTTTGATTAGTAAAGACGATGTAAATAAGTTAATAGGTATGTTTGACGTAATCCATTTTGCGTCAATACCACCAAGTATAGTGATTAGAGATCCTTATGCTAAATTAGTAACTTATGATCCCGGACCTTTTAGCTCTTCCATTGATAACGTAGACGTTGATATCTTATACGTTAACGAGAGGGAGTACCAAAGGCTAAACGGTAAGAGAATCAACGCTAGATGGGTAGTAGTTAAAATGGGTTCTAAGGGGGCTAAGCTAATTACTGAAAATCAAGAGTGTGAGGTTGAGGCATACAAGGTTAATGTGATAGATACTACGGGTGCTGGTGATGTATTTGACGCCACTTTCAACTACTGCTATTTAGAGGGTTGTTCTATTGAGGAAAGCTTACAGATGGCTACTGTTGCGTCTGCACTAAAAGTTACTAGGATCGGGGGGATAAGCTCACCAACTAAAGATGAGATTAGAGAAGTGTTAAAGAATTTTAAGCCTAAAGTGGTATGTAAATGATAATCCTATTCGTAGACTTTGACTACTTTTTCGCACAAGTCGAGGAAGTCTTAAACCCACAATATAAGGGGAAGCCGTTAATAGTGTGCGTTTATAGCGGGAGAGATAAGACTAGTGGGGCAGTTGCTACAGCCAATTATGAAGCTAGAAGATTGGGAATAAAAGCCGGGATGCCGATAAAGAGAGCCTTAGAAATAGCACCCAATGCAATATATTTGCCTATGAGGAAAGAGGTTTATGCTGAAGTATCGGATAGGATAATGAAGATTTTGAGAAACTACGCCGAGAAAATGGAAGTAGCTAGTATTGATGAGGCTTATTTGGATATAACGTCAAAGGTAAGCAATTTTGATGAGGCTTACTCGTTAGCTAAAGAAATAAAGGAGGAGATTTTATCAAAAGAGAAAATAACTATAACAATAGGAATTGCACCGAATAAAGTACTCGCTAAAATAATAGCTGATCGGAGTAAACCTAATGGTATTGGGATCGTTAAACCTGAGGAAATTGAAGAATTCATGAAGACTATTAAAATAGACGAAGTTCCGGGTATAGGGGAGGTATTAAGTAAGAAACTTGAGGAGGAGGGAATAAAGACATTGGTAGACGTTATTAATTTCCCTTTCTCCAAATTGGAGGAGTTGATAGGTAGGGCTAAGGCAAATTACCTAGTTAAATTAGTTACAAATCAGTACAATGAACCGGTAATTGAAAGGGAAAGAAAACCCCACGGTAGATACTTAACTTTGCCTTATAATACGCGTGACGTTGAAGTCGTTTTCCCTCATTTGAAGAGGGCTATAGACGAGGCTTACGAGAAAGTTAAAGGAATACCTATGAGGATAACAGTGGTTGCAATACTTGAGGATTTAGAGATTAAAAGTAAAGGGAAAAAGTTTAAGCATGGTATAAGTAAGGAAAGGGCTTATTTGGAGGCCTATAAGTTACTCAAAGAGTTAATAAGTGAGGATAGGAGGAAAGTTAGGAGAATAGGTGTCAGATTAGATGATATTATCACGGGTAAGGGGTTAGACTCCTTCTTCTAACACTTCTAACTTAATTATGCCAAATAACTTAGAAACATCTATCTTACCATGTGCGGATACATAGTTTATAAACCCCTTTACTCCTCTTATATTTGTGTCTACTTCCTTTAAAACTTCTATGTCGAAAAATAATGGCACTCTATTAATTTCATAAGCTCTGTCAATCCTAATATACTTGGAAATCTCTTGTATATCCTCTTTTACACCTTCACATTCGATTACCGCTTTTTTACCTTTTATCCCTACAATTTCATCATTTCTTATCTCATTATATTTATCAAATACTAAAACGAGTCTAGCCAATCTACCGTTAGGAACGTCCTCATAGAAGTTTAATGCCTCAACGAAATCCCCGTTCCTCGCTAAAGGTATTATTATAAGTTCCTCTTCCCCTATGACATGTACGATAGGCTTAATTTTTACTCTCATATTTTTCCACCTATGATCGAAATAGATGGATCATTTGGTGAGGGTGGAGGTCAAATCCTTAGGACTTCATTAACATTATCTGCATTAACTAAAAAAGAGTTCAGAATTTATAATATTAGGGCTAAAAGGAAAAACCCAGGGTTACAAAGGCAACACCTAACAGCAGTCGTTGCAGTAAAAACGCTTACAAATGCTGAGGTTAAGGGTGATAAAGTAGGTTCTACAGAACTAATCTTTAAGCCTAATGACATTGTAGAAAAAGGGGAATTTACTTTTGATGTAGGAACTGCGGGGAGTGTTACATTAATTTTGCAAACAATATTACCTTTAATGTTGAACAGGAACATAATGGTAAAAATTAAAGGTGGTACAGACGTACCCAAGGCACCTACTATTGATTACATTAGATTAGTATTTCTGCCAATCCTAGAAAAAATTGGAATTAAGGCGGATTTGGAACTGATAAGAAGGGGGCATTACCCAGAAGGAGGAGGGGAGATTGTTATAAAAAATGTTAGAGGTAGTCCACATTCATTCTCTCTCATAAATTTCGGTAAGCTCGTTGAGATAGTGGGAATTTCCCACGTCTCTTCTTTACCTTCTCACATAGCAGAAAGGCAAAAGAACTCAGCTATTTCCCTGCTCAATTTGGGTGTCAAGGTCGATATACAGCTAGATATTAGGGAAAAGGAATTAAGTAAGGGGAGTGGAATTACGCTAGCAGCTATAGGGAGTGAAAGTATTATTGGTGCAGATTCTTTAGGGGAGAGAGGTAAGAGGGCTGAAATTGTAGGTGAAGAAGCAAGTAAAAAATTATTAGAGGAATTAAGGAGTAACGCTGCTACTGACTCTCATATGGGTGATATGTTAATGTTATACGCGGCACTTTACAAGGGTGAATATACTTCATCAAGGCTAACTGAGCATGCAAAAACTAATGCTGAAGTCATAAAGAAGTTCTTAGGAATTGACGCTAAAATTAAGGGTTCGTCTCCTTTTACGTTTAAGGGATAACCACAGCCCTACCAACAATTCTTTCTTCTAATAAGTCATTAATAGCATCATTAATTTCATCAAGTTTATAAGGAACCGGTAACGTCTTTAGTTTACCATTTTCATACAATTTTATAACTTCTTTCATGTCATTAATATTACCATAAAGTATACCTCTAAACTTTAGGCCTCTTAGAACTACGAGTTGTTCGGGTATTTCTAAGACACCCCCGAATTCACCTATAATTCTGAGTTCCCCTTCCCTATTTAATAACCAGGGTGCATCACGTAAAGTGATATCGTTTCCAACAAAATCAAGCACGTAATCAAATTTCTTTCCAGCTACAGATGAGAAGAAAGGCTCTCTTTTCTTTATAGTATAAACTGCGTCAGCACCTAACTCTTCAGCCTTACTTAGTCTCGCTAAATTCCTCCCTATAACCGTGACCTCAGCGTTTTTGAGTTTCAGCATTTGAATTGCAAGGAGTGCAACAGAGCCAACGCCTATTACTAAAACCTTATCACCTTCACTAATACCTTTAACCGCATTATAAGCAGTTATCCCAGCATCTGCTAATGGTGCCAATTCTATGGGATTCCCAGATACTTTAAATAAGTTGTCCTCATCTGGTATTTTGACGTATTCAGCATATCCTCCATCAAAGTGAACTCCTATTACTTTTACATTTTCACAGAATTGGTAATCACCAATTTTACAATACTTACAAGATTTACATCCAAACGAATTATAGACTATAACTAAATCCCCTTTTTTAAACCTTGTCCCTCCCTCCACTACTTCACCCACGATTTCATGACCTAAAATAATGGGGGGTTTAACCATTACTTCATTATCCCAATCTGCCATTATTATATGAACATCTCCATGACACACACCAGAGGCCTTTACTTTTAATAATACTTCCCTTTTCTCATCACTTATTTTTGGCATTGGGACTTCTTCTATCGATAAGGGCTTTTTGAACTCCTTAAATACTGCGGCTTTCATCCTACCATCCCGATTTTAAATAAGAAGAGATCTCCCAATCAGTTATCTCGTTCTCATAATCATCTATCTCTTTCTTTTTAAGTTCGATAAACGTATCAATAAGTTCTTGCCCTAACAAGTACTTTAGCTTAGTATCCTTATCTAAAGAGTTTATTGCACCTTTAAGGGTTGTGGGTAATGTGGAAACTGGGAAGTTGACTTCAACATCCAATCCTCTTTCAATACCATCTATCCCAGCGAATATCAATGAGGATACCAGTAGATATGGATTAGCTAACGGATCTGCCAATCTGAACTCTATAACTCCAGATTCTCTATAAGTAGAGGGAATCCTTATAATGAAATGTCTCTCGTTTCCGATACCCGCAATGTTAGGAGTAGTTATTTCCTTAAAACGTTTGTACGAATTTATTGTAGGTGCTGCTATAGCTAAAATAGAGCTTATATGCTCAAGTATTCCAGAAAGAAAGCTATAAAAGGTCTTGCTTAAGCTCATCCCCTTAGGATCATTAATATCTACACCAGCCGGATTACCTTTCAAATCGAGAAGTTTAATATAAATATCCATACTACTACTTGGGTAGTTTTTGAAAGGCTTTGGCATAAAGGTTGAATACAGTTTATATAACCTCGCAGTATCCCTAATAATTTCCCTCGCAGTCACGAGCGAGTCTGAAGAAGATAGTGCATCACTCATTGCAAAAGTTATCTCGTATTGCCCTGGAGCATAATGTTTGTTTACAAATTGGACTTGTGCGTTAACGTTTTCTAAATACCTTATCAGATCCCTTAAGAAGTTTTGCTGTTCCATCAATCCCTCTGATGAGAAAGCCCTAGCTTCATCTGCAGGGTATGCTTTACCCTCTTTAAAATTGATTAAATAGAATGTCGGCTCAAACGAGATATCCAGTTTAAGTCCTAACTCTGAAAGTTTATCAATGGCCTTTATAAGTAGCGACCTAGTACATAAAGGATGGGGAGACCCATCGGGCTCCGTGACAACGCTTAGCACTCTCGCTGTCCTCTCTAAGTAAGGTATTAAAATAAAGGTTGACAAATCTGGTTGTGCAAAAACATCATCATATTTGTTCCTTATCGGTGTGTCCTTATAATCAAGGATTAAAAGCGATTCTGAATATTCCACTCCTTTACCTTCAATTACTTTTTCGAACTCAGCCCTCCTTAAAGACCTTCCCCTAACGTTGCCTAAAACATCTGTAAATACTACTCTTACATAATCGACTTTACCAGACTTCAGTACCTCGTAAACTTCATCCCTTAGCAATTTACTCAACTATCTTCAACTGAATATAAAAATATTAAACGTTAACGAAATCTACTAAAAATTTCACCCGCATATACCACAGCATTAGAATACTCTGTGAAGACACCCTTCTCAACAACCTCTCCACCCCTTATTAATTCTACGATGTAAAGGAAGTCAACTTCTTTACCTTTTCTTATCTTTTTTCTATGAAATTTAAGAGTGTAAACCCCTAGGTTGACGGTCTTTTTTTGCGATACCTCGTAACCTAAAAGTAATATTGTATAATAATCAACAACCATTATTTCTTAATTATGTCAACAACCACATGATAAACCTTTGGTCTAATACTTCTTACAATTCTAGCAAAAATTACATTTTTATATCTCTCCCTCACTGATCTTAACGGGTCTTCTCCCTCTATTTCATCATATAAATGGAGTACGCCATTGGGCTTGAGCCTTTCCATTGCAACCTTATATGCCTCCTCAGCCTTTTCTGGCAAAGGTGAAATAATCCTATCAGCTAACGGTAATGAATAAACTTTCTTGAAAGCATCTCCGTAGATGGGGATTACACCATAAGCCCTATTTAGATCTACGTTAGCCATCATGTAATAATAAGCATAAGGATTGATATCTATTGAATAGACTATTTTAGGCTTGCCCAATTTATATGAAAGAATTGAAAAGGGGCCAAAACCCGCAAACATATTTATTATTACCTCACCTTGTTTTACTTGTTTTGCAACTCTAAGGTGCTCGTAGGACAGTTTAGACGAAAAGAAAACTTTTCCTATGTCGAGATAATAAATGCACCCATGTTCTTTATAAAGAGTCTCACTCCTTTTCTCGCCCGCAATGTGTACAACAGTAGCTAGTCTATAATCACCGCTGATATCCCTATATTTTCCCCACACTGACTTTACGTAGGGAATTGATTTCAGTATCTGTTCAGCAAAGGTTCTTATATCCTCATCTTGTGGTGACTTGTTAAAAGGAATTCCAATAATCGCAATATCTCCTACAATTTCAACTTTTTTCCAAAGACCCAATTCTTTGGCCAAGTCTTTTATCAATTTCTTCAATCCTCCTTATCCCCTCTTCTACGTCCTTTAGTCCAACATTAATAGGAACCCCACCATCTAGCACAGCCTCACCGTTAACTAGTACAGTCTCCAGGTCATAGTTTGAAAATATTAGGCTCTCATATGGTGAGTTAATATCTAAAGGAAACGCTGGAGGCTCTTCATACCTAAAGATTACCAAATCCGCATCACTACCGGAGCTTAATATACCACTATTTAATCTCAGTTGGGAGTGCCCCCAGAAGGTTATTGCATTAAACGTTTCCTCTACTGTTAAGTACATCCTTGTTGTAGCTACAGAAGCTTCGTACCGAATGTCGAATTGTGGAACCAAATCTAGGGAAATAGAGGGTTTAAATTCACTTAACGGGAACTTAGACACTTCGAATGAGGGTGTAAAGGAGAGTTTTAACCCCTTTTTCCTAATGGTCTCTATATCAGCCCTCCCACCGCCACCTAAAGCTATAACATCCGGTAAATCATTAAACGAGGAGAGATTTACAGTCCTCTCAACTAGTACACTAACTTTATACTCTTTTGCCACCTCAAATACTTCTTTAGCTAATGATTGGTCACACACCTTAAGGATCACATTATTTGCTCCAGCATGAGACCACCTGTTATACAACATTTTAAACTCCTTATTCCAGTCATCTGGAGAGTTATTACAACCAACCGGAACTGCAATTATTGGCTTAAGACCAACAGCCTCAACTGCTCTAGCTACAGTATCACTGAACTTATCACTAAATACTACAGTTGTAACTCCCGACCTCAATAAATGATAAGCGCCTAAAAGTGCGAAATAATATACGTCATGGGAGGATAATACATTAATTATTTCGTTAGCATTAAGTTTAGCACTAAATATCCTATATCTAAAGGGGTAAAGGGATAAGAATGTATGAAGCGATATAAATCCAGGTGAAACGACCCTATTCCAACCTCCTATCTCAAGTTCGGCATCTTCATATCCACTTAACTCCGATGTTGATACGACATCTATTTTAGCATCATTAATGCCGATGTAAACTTTTTTAAGTGGTTTAGCAGAGCCTAACGCTATGCCAGCCTTGATTATTGTCTTCATGAGATAAAATTGGATTTTATAAATATAAGAGTGATGAGTTATATACAGCTAATAGAGGACGAGATAAAATCTTATAGACGATTAAACGTTGATACTAAAATAGAAAAAGAGAGTTATATAATCGGGGCCGGCGACTCGTATGCTGCTGCCTTAGTTATAGAAGGAAAGACTAAAAGGAAAGCAATAGCTTTAGACCCTTATGAGGCTTTAGAAATACCTTTAGATAGAGAAATAATTATTGTTTCAGTATCCGGGAAGACAAAGTATAATATTGAAGTTGCTAAAAGGGCTAAAAAGGAGGATAAAAAAGTTATAAGCATAACAGCTAACAAGGACTCTCCGCTAGCTAAGGAAAGTGATGAAATAATCTTATTACCCTATTCTTCAAGAACACCTTTGCCTGGTACACTTTCATTTTTGTTAACCCTTTCCGCCTTATATTCCATGTTCAATCTCGAAGAAGATACTGAAGACACCGAAGGAATTATACTTAATGACAACCCGTTTTTTGTCGGAAAGGAAGAAAACTATGGAATAGCGTATTTTGCCTCTTTAAAAATGAATGAGATTTTCGGATCACCAGCAAATTATGAAAGACTAGAACTTTTCGTACACTCCCCAATATTCTCTACAAGGGGTAGGCAGATTGTAATACTGAGCAGTGGTGACGAAAGGGAGAGAACGTTAAGTAAGCTTGTGAATTTTACTGATGTTTATATAACGGAGTGTAAGGGAGCTTTCTGTAACGCATTTTTTATAATTAAATCAGTTATTAATACTATGAAAAAGAGGAATTGGGATAGAATTTATTTCATGGAAGATAAGCAGATTCTAAATATCAGCTCAACAATGATATACTGATGAAAGTACTGGACTTAAGGCAAAGTGATACCAAGTGTGGGAGCAACTCGCCAGCACTAAGTATAATGAGATTTTGGCTAAGTGAAGGTGGTAATCAAGAAGTTGAAATAATAGCTGTAAAAGGTGTTCAATCGGATCAAGTAGAAATGTGGGCTGAAGCAATGAGAGATAAGGGAGTTAAAATACTAAGTAAAAGTGATGAGGGGGATAAGGTTATTTATAGAGTCTATTTACCATGAGTAAATTTTAGCTCATAAGGTTAGTTATATTTGATGAACTATTTGCAATTAGCAAAAATGCTAGCTTTTATAATACTCTCAATTTCAATAGTAATCTACATATTCGGTGATCCCATAGACAAATTACTATCCTATCAAGGCCCAATATTAGGTGGTGCACTTATGGGGTGGTATATATTAAATAGTGCGAGTAGTAATAAAGTAATTGAGGACGAAAACGGCGAAAAAACCCCCGTAACAGCTATATTAATAAGGAGATATGCTCCAATAGGTTTAACAATAGGACTAGCGGTAATTATACCTTGGCTAACTCCCTTCCTATTCAGAATAGAAGAGAGTGATTCACTGCTCTATGTATTTTCCTTTACTTCAATGCTGATTGGAGGTTTTTTAATAGGTTATGTAATTTCAAGCTTTAAATTCATAGAAAAAATAGTGATCTATAGTCTTGGTTTTATAGGCGATATTCTTTATTTCTTTATAATTTATATTGCATCTCAAATGTTCGGAATCCCACAACTTGAAATAGCTAATTACGTTCTAGTCATGGTTTACGCAATTAAGTTCCCCGAGGGTGCTATATTCGGTTTTTATATTATTAAAAGGGTAAAGGCAATATAATGAAAGGAAAAGTCTACATTATAGGTGCCGGCCCGGGAGACCCAGAGTTAATAACTATAAAAGGAAAGAAAATCTTACAAATTGCAGATGTAATCCTTTATGATAGATTAATTCCTAAGCAACTCCTTGATGAATGTAAAGGAGAAAAAATTTATGTAGGAAAAGAAATTGGAGATGCTAAACTTCAGAATTACATAAACGATTTACTCGTTAAGAAAGCACTAGAGGGAAAAATAGTTGCTAGACTTAAGGGTGGAGATCCTTACGTTTTCGGAAGGGGTGAAGAGGAATGCATATACGTAATTTCTCATGGCATTGAGTGTGAAGTAATACCAGGTGTTACAAGTGCTATAGCAGCACCGGCTTATGCTGGAATACCTATCACCAGTAGATTAGCTTCACCCGCTGTTACAATACTAACTGGGACTAGGGCTGAGAATAAAGTAATTGAAGAAGATTATATTCCAAAAAAGGGAACTCTTGTAATCCTTATGGGAATTCACGTAATAGATGAACTACAAAACTTATTACTTAAAGTTAGAAACCCAGATGAGCAGATAGCGATAATAGAACGTGGAACAACACCAGAGCAAAGGGTATTTATCGGTAAGCTCAGCGAATTGAGTAAAATTGTTAAAGAGAACAATGTTACCTCTCCAGCCGTCATTGTTATAGGTGATGTAGTAAACTTAAGAAAATTATTAGTCGGTGAAAAATAAAATAAAACACATGCAAAAAGACCCAGTTTGCAATAGTGATGTCCCCGATACTACACCGTATAAATTCACATATAAAGGAAAGACTTACTATTTCTGTAGTCCTATGTGCATGGCAGAGTTCAAGAAGAGACCAGATAAATATGTTAAGTAGGACATAAAAAATTATTAATACGTAAACCTCAATCACTTTTTGTGTATCCTCCAAAGATAGGTTACGTAATACCAGACACTTTGGAAGAAGCAATGGAATTCTTAGAAAATCATGAGGACGCGAGACCTTTAGCTGGAGGGCATAGTCTCATCCCCGCACTAAAACTGAGAATTATACGGCCATCCTACTTAGTTGAAATAAGGAGATTTAAGGAACTGAATTACGTAAAAAAGGAGGGTAATACTTACAAGATAGGAGCCCTTACAACACATTATGATATTATAAAAGCGAATATACCACTATTAAGCGAGACCGCAACTACGATTGGTGACCCGCAAGTTAGAAATATGGGTACTATTGGGGGAAGTATATCTCACTTAGACCCAGCGGCAGATTATCCAGCAGCGTTGATAGCTATGGACGCTAAAGTGGTCATTAAAAGTAGAAAAAGCGAAAGAATAGAGGACTTTAAGAACTTTGCTAAAGATATGTTTACCCCAGATCTAAATGTGGGGGAGCTCGTAACAGAAATTAAACTACCAGATTTCTCCAATTATAAATTCTCATATCAAAAGTTAGAGAGAAGGGCTGGAGATTTTGCTATTGTCGGTGTTGCAGTTCTGTTAAAGTTAAACGGAGATGTAGTTGAGGACGTTAGAATAGGTTTAACCGCCGTTAATAATGTCGCAGTTAGGGCCAAAGGGGCTGAAGAAGAATTATTAGGGAAGAGGTTAAGTGACGAACTAATAGAGAAGGCCTCAACGAGGTCTATGGAAAGTGCAAACCCCACTTCAGATTTAAGGGGGTCAGCTGAATATAAAAAGAAAATGGTTAAAGTAATGACTAAAAGGGCTATATTAAACGCCCTTAAGAGGTGAGAAGAGATGAAAATAATAGAAAAAGATCAGAAAGTTAAAATAACCTTAACGGTTAATGGAGAAAAACATGAGGTTGAAGTTGAACCAAGGAGATTACTAGTCCACGTTTTAAGGGAGTTAGGGTATACTAGTGTACATATAGGCTGTGATACTTCAAATTGTGGTGCTTGCACCGTTATCATGAACGGTCGCTCAGTCAAGTCGTGTACAGTATTAGCAGTTGAGGCTCATGGTGCTGAAATATTAACTGTTGAAGGGTTAAGCAAAGATGGTAAGTTACATCCAATACAAGAAGCATTCTGGGATAATCACGCATTACAATGTGGATATTGTACACCTGGCATGATAATGCAAGCCTATTGGTTATTAAAGGAAAATCCGTCACCATCTGAAGAAGAAATTAGGGAGGGGATATCTGGTAATCTATGTAGGTGTACTGGCTATCAAAATATTGTGAAGGCTATAAAAGACGCCTCACTGAGGCTAAATCAGAAGGAGTATCCACGTCAATTATAACTTCTTCTCCACATTCTACCTCACATACGTTTCTCTCTTCCACTAAAATCGCCCTTGCACCAATATCCCCTTTAAGGTTTTTTAACTTTTCAAAAAGTTTTCTAGATATTAAAACCGGATTACCTCTTTGACCCTTATATGTAGGGACTACTGCCGAACAACCCTCTTTAAATGCTGAGATTATCCTCTTTATAGTTTCAGAGGAAATCAGTGGCATGTCCCCTAACAATACTAAGACCCCATCGTAATCACTAAAGAATCTCAAACCGAGCTTTAATGAAGAACTTAAACCTTCATTCCAGTTGGGGTTATAGACTACTACCTCATTTTCTAGGTAAGGCATAAGGTCTTTATAGTATTTACCCACAATTACTATCCTATCTAAGCCCTTGACTGCATCCAACACCCTTTCAATTATCGTTTTATCTCCTACTTTTTCTATCAACTTATTTCTACCAAACCTTCTCGCCTCACCCGCAGCTAAAATTATTGCCCCGATTAACATAAATACTCATAAAAATAATTTACCTTATGAAATTTGAAGGAGAAATTCCCGTTTCTGCGGATTCTAAAACGTTGTGGGACTATATAATAAATCTTGAAAAATTAGCGACTTGTTTTCCCGGGATAAAGAGCTTTGAAAAGGAGCAAGACGGGTATAAAGTCGTTGGCGTTGCCGGAATCGGTTTCATAAAAGGTGAATATAAGGCTAATGTAAAGCTTTCACAAATAGACCCTCAGAATAAATCACTAAATTTAATAGCTAAAGGAAGTGGGTTAAATAGCAATGTCGATATAAATGCTTTAGTACAAGTTCTAGACAATCCAGTGAGATTGAAATACACTGCTGACGTTAAAATAGGGGGTGTCTTAGCATCAATAGGTGCTAGATTACTGGACTCTGCTGTAAACAAAATTATCAACGACTTATTTGAATGTGTCAAAAGTAGAGTGAGTGGAAAATGAGACTACAAGGAGAGATAGAGATAAAAAATGTTGAAAAAGCAAGAACGTTCATTCAATCGTACAAGAATTTGTTAAACTGTATACCCGGTATAAAAGATATAAACGGTAATAGATTCATCGTGGAAAATAGAATAGGGTTTTTAAAACTTGAGGCCGAAGGGGAAGTGTTGTCTTTTGATTTTCATGAGGACGGCAATAAGGCAGTTATTAGGGTTAAAGGAGTAGGAGTAAATTCTACTATAACTTCGATTGTAAGAATTGCCGGAGATAAACTAATTTATGATGTTGAGTATATTGCAGAGATAACCATACCCGGCATATCTAAAATTGTTGACAAAGTTGCAAATGAAATTACAGAAAAAATAGTCGAATGTACTAAAAATTATGTGAGTTAATCTAAAGGTTCTAATATTATCCCCAATCCTCTGGTCCTTCCCTCTCTAAATACGAAAATTTGTCCTTTTTCAATATATTCCGGCCTATATAAAAATGACATTATAACCTCAGCAGTGTCACCGGTTCTCAGATATGTAATAGATATTTTCTCAAATTTTACCGCTTGTCTTATCGTGTATAAGTGAAGAGTTGCAACATAACCCTCCCTTATCGTAGTCGGGTGATGAAGAACTACGACCTTAGCTTTAAACCTCTTATAACCTTTAGGTCTTTCTGAAGTTATAACCATACCCTTTCTTAAAGACTCCTTGTCTACACCTTGTATTGCGAAAGTTGCAATAGTTCCTTCGTTTACTGAATCGACGAATACCCTATTAACTTGAATCGACTTTATCTTAATCTGCTTAAACTCTCCTAATTTAGTAGGCCCTATATAACATGAATCATTAGTTGAGATCCTACCCCTTATAACTGAACCTAATACTACTGTGCCTACTCCACTAACGTTATAGATTTCATCAATGTAAACTAGTGGTGGCTCAGCGTTTTCGTACTCTAATTCTTTAGGTTTAGGAGGTAGCATGTTCAAAAACTTCGTGAGCAAGTTAAGCCCTTCTCCAGTAACGTTTGAAACTTTAAACACTGGTACTACCCTTTTTGTCCTCATAGCCAAAATAGCGTTAAGAAGGTCTTCTTCGGTTTCTACTTCCATAACTAGGCGGTTTATTCCAGGGATCTTTAACACGTTCTTTATTTCATTCACAATACCATCTATTCTTTCTTTCGAATATTTATCAATCTTAGTTATGACTATAAAAATCGGGAACTTTAAGATTGAAGCTACAGCTAAATGCTCCTTTCCCATTGCAGACAAACCGTCATCAGCACCTACTACAAGCATAACGTAATTTACTTCGTAACCTAAAAGTCCCTTAAGGGTTGTTCTTAAATATCTTTCGTGACCTCCTAAGTCTATAAGCCTTATAACCTTAGAACTCTTCAGAGTTATTTCAGCCTCGTCCAATGGGTCACGTAAGTTCCAATTAACAATTTCACCATTATTATTAAAACCTAATAGTCGCAAAGTTATTGAAGAAGTCCTACCGGTAATTACTTCATGAACGTGTCTTGCAACTAAGGCTCTGACAGATCCGTTACCGTCATCTAATTTGCCGAAAATCAAAGTACCAGTTAAAGTGCTTTTCCCAGCGTTTACGTGACCCATTACAGCTACATTTACTTGAATAGGAATTTTATTAGTGAAAACTCTTACTAGTAGTTCTGCAATATACTTCCCCTTCTTAATCTCAACAAACCTTTTATGCACTACCTTTGCATTTACCGCATTAGCAATTTTTTCTAATATATTCACGCTTTCATCTAGTTGTTCCTTTGATAACCCTAAAACTTCCCCGTTATCACTTACACCGATAATATAAAAAGCCTCACCACCGCCCTCTTCAAGCCTATATTTCATTTGAGTAGCTAGGCTCTGTAACCTATTCTCATCTTTACTACTTATCAAGAGCTTATATTCGATCTTCCCAGTATCGCTTTCTTTAGGATATTTCATCGCACCACTTTATCAATTAATAATTTGAGGAAGGAATAGATAAGTTTTATATTGAGTATGAGTGAGCCAAAATTAGTTTACGAAGGAAAACACATCTGCCCAATTTGTAAGAATAATTCTCTAGTAGTTAAAGAGTATATTTACAATGCTCCTCATGTGGGAGAACTAGAACTATCAGTGTGGGAATGTGAAAGCTGCGGATTTAGGGTAAGAGATGTAAGGCCTATAGACTCATTAAAACCTATAAGGCTTGAACTAAGAGTCGAAAACAAGAACGATCTGAATACCATACTTTATCGCTCAGCTTACGCGAATATTATAATTCCAGAGCTAGGGATTGAGGTCTTAGCTGGAGAAACTTATCAAGGAGTGATAACAACAGTCGAAGGAATCTTAGAAATAATTTTAGATCAGATGGGATCTAACTGTGAAGGGGCTGAGAAGTGTAAAGAAATAGAGATGGCAAAAAACGGTGAAATTCCGTTTACCTTAATAATAGAAGATGAGAGCGGGTTAAGCTTTATAAGGTCAGAAAAAGCTAAAGTTACTCAACTTTAATTTCAGTCCCTTCCTCCTCTTTGCCCTTCACCTTCTTCATAATTACTTGTAAAACGCCATTATTATAAGTAGCCTTTGCTGATTTATCATCTACTTGAGCAGGCAGTTCAATTTCTTTATAATATTTCCTATCCTCACCAGTGGCTTGAATTATTAGCTTAGTTCCACCCTCAGTTATCTTAACTTTAACTTTGTCCTTATCAACACCGGGTACTTCCGCAATAACCCTAATCTCATCCCCTTTCTCAACCACATCAACTAACGGCTCCCTTTCCTCACTTATCATTGGTTTGCCTTTGTAACTTCTCACGTTGCCAAACTCTTCAACTATTGGTTTACCGTCCGGCCCTATGGTGACTCTGAAACCGTAAATGTAAGGGCCAAAAGTTTCAGCCTTACCTTCACTACCAATTCTCATGAATTCCCTTTCGAATCTCTCAAACTCCTCTTCTATTTGCCTTATTAAATCATCAAATAAATCAAAAGGATCTCTATATTTCTTTGACATTTGTGATCCCAAAAAATACTTATCATTCTGAAAATAAAAAATCAACTTATTCCCTTGGTTGAACTAACTCGAGAAGCACTCCCATAACACTCTTCGGGTGAACAAAAGCTACTAGATGTCCTCTTGCGCCTGGCCTGGGTGATTTATCGACTAATTGAAGGCCTTGACTCTCTAACTCTTTCAGTGCACTCTCTATATTACCAACCTTTATTGCCAAATGATGTAAGCCTGGGCCCTTATTCTTTAAAAACTTCGCTACAGTATTGTTCATATCATCATGATTCATTGGCTCAAGAAGTTCTACTGCGGTCTCCCCGTCTTTCCCGGTTAAAAACGCTACTTTAATACCTCTATCCGGTAAATCTTCTCTATGAACAAGCTTCATACCTAGTTTTGTAGTGTAGAACTCTATTGCCTTATTTATATCTTCTACTACTACACCGATATGATCAATATTTTGTGTCTCCATATGATTAATTTTCACTTTTAGTTTAAAAGTTTGTTTAAAAAGCAAAGGTTATATATTGTTTAAACAAGTTATACATGAGCAATTATGGATGTAGATGAGAGGATAAAAGAAAGTTATCAACAGTGGGAGGAAAAGATATTAAAACCATGGCTAGCTAAAAGACCAGAAAGAAAACAGTCATTTACAACGCCATCTGGAATAGAAGTTAAAAGACTTTACACACCCCTAGACTTAAAGGGAAGCTACGAAGAAAAACTCGGCTATCCCGGGGAATATCCGTTTACTAGGGGGATTTACCCAACGATGTATAGGGGAAGGCTATGGACGATAAGACAATATGCAGGGTTTGGTTCTGCTGAAGATACTAACGAGAGGTTTAGGAAATTACTTGAGGCCGGACAAACCGGGCTTAGTATGGCCTTTGATTTACCAACCCAATTAGGATTAGACCCAGACCATGTTTTAGCTTTTACGGAAGTGGGAGTTGTAGGAGTTTCAATGTTCCATTGGAAAGAAATGGACATAGTAATGAGCGGAATTCCATTAGATAAAGTAACTACTTCAATGACAATTAACGCAACAGCGATGGAATTGCTTTCAATGTATGTTGCAACAGCCCAATCAAGGGGAATAAACATGAATGTACTTGACGGTACTGTGCAGAACGACATACTCAAGGAATATATTGCGAGAAAGAATTTCATTTATCCCCCAGAACCATCAATGCGTTATGCAATAGACTTGATAGAATTTAGTGCGAAAAATATACCTAAATGGTACCCTATAAGCATTAGTGGATATCATATTAGGGAAGCTGGTGCTGATGCGGTATTAGAAGTTGCATTTACATTAGCTGACGGCATTGAATATGTAAGAAAAACTATGGAGAGGGGAATATCTGTAGATGAGTTCGCACCAAAACTCTCCTTCTTCTTTGCGGCCTATACAAACCTATTTGAAGAAGTTGCAAAGTTTAGGGCGGCCAGAAGGATGTGGGCAAAGATTATGAAAGAGTGGTTCGGAGCTAAAAAACCAGAATCAATGATGTTAAGGTTCCACACACAAACTGGGGGTGCAGAATTAACTGCACAGCAACCAGAAATTAATATAATAAGAACTACATTACAAGCATTAGCCGCAGTACTTGGGGGTACTCAGAGTCTGCATGTTAACTCTTATGATGAAGCCTTAGCTTTACCAAGTGAAAAGGCAGCTAAGATTGCGATCAGAGTTCAGCAAGTAGTAGCATATGAAAGCGGTGCTGCAGACACTATTGACCCCTTAGCTGGGTCATATTACATAGAATGGTTAACAGACGAGATTGAGGAAAGGGCATGGAAGATAATAGATCAAATAGAGAAAATGGGAGGTATGATGAAAGCTATTGAGAAAGGCTATCCACAAGCTCAGATTGCCGAATCAGCATACAGACTCCAGAAGAGGATTGAGAGCGGGGATATGGTTAAAGTAGGAGTTAATATGTTTTATGAACCAGATTGGATAGGAACTACTGAAGTTTTCAGAGTTAACCCACAAGTTAGAGAAAGGGTATTAAATAGATTAAAGAAATACAGAAGTGAAAGGGATGAAATTAAATGGAGAGACTCCTTAGATGATGTGAGAAAAGCTGCTGAAAAAGAGAATGAAAATTTGTTCCCTCACATACTTAACGCAATAAAAGCTGGTGCTACGGTAGGTGAAATAAGTTCAGTTTTAAGGGAAATTTGGGGAGAATATAAGGAACCGATTATATTCTAACTTCCTTCTTTTTTACTTCTCATCTTTTTAAGCAAATCCAGGAATTTCTCCTTCTTATCCACTGGAACATTAGCGTTCTCTCTTACAACTTCCCACTTATCCCAAGGGAATATTATCCATTTATCAACAATTTTATAATAATAATCGGGATATTTCCTAGACCAAGGTTTAACGAAAATAGTCGCTGTTCTTACAATAGAGGGATTATACATTGCTATAATATTCCCAACAAAATCTAGGGTTTCACCAGAGTCAGAAACGTCATCAATTACTAGAACCTTTTTACCCTCAACGTTATCAACATAAACGGCTTTTATAACAGGTTTATTTTCCCTACTTTCCACACCACGATAAAACTTTACATCAATATATTTCAAATTCCTCACTCCTAAGACATCAGAAATTAACTTTGCCGGGATTACCCCACCGGTTAATATGGCAACGATAACATCTGGAACAAACCCCTCATCTAACATCTTTTCAGTTATTGTAAGTATACCATCCTCTATTTCCTCCCATTTAGGTACGTAATATTCAACCATTCAATATCACCAATGGGACTTTCATCTCGTCTTCAGATAATCCCCCGTGATGGCCTTTAAGCTTTGCATATTCGTCGGCTTTTTCTTTATAAACATAAATGTAAGCCTTAAAATCGTTAGGGACAGCAATGAAGTCAGCCTGGGTATTACCACCTAAAAGTATATCAAAATCTTGCTTAGTAAAAACTACCAAGTTAGGGTATTTATCGTAAAGGTAGGTCTTTAAATCATACCTACTGTGTAAGAAAAGGGCTCTCGAGTCACCATAAGGTAAAATGTCAAGTAATGAAATAAGACTCTGATCATTGTTAAGCAAAACGTGATCAGAAACTTGAACATGACCGTGATCTGCAGTAACTACAAAAACATAATCCTTAAACTTTTCTGCTACCGCTAAAACTCTCTTATAAATCTCGACTATGGCCTCTTTAGTAACCTCATTAGTAGGACCGTGCTTATGTGCTAATGTATCTATATCTGGGACATAGAAGTAAACAAAGTTATATTGGCCTTCACTTAGCACTTGGGAAAGTTCGTAAAACCCGTCTAAAAAATTAGTATATGTTTTAGTTATAGAAGTTTTTCCGTGAGTAGCGTTTGTAAATTCAGTATTTTCAATACCCTTCGGAATTACTTCAGCGGTCTTTATATTACTTTCAGCCAAATAACTTCTAATATTCGGAAATGCAGTAAGGAGCTTTACGTTTTCCGATATCGAATCTCTACTATCCACTAATGGGTAAGTATATTTTAACGTGTTAACTATACCTCCAAGCCTTTTCGAATAAGTGTTATAACCCAAGACCCCATGTTCTGCGGGTAATAATGCAGTAAAAAGGGTTGTAATTACTGTAGAAGTTGTAGAAGGGAATACAGTCGTTATATACTCTTCTACTGGGAATCCAGCGTTCTTTAACATGTTATATCCTAATCCGTCTAATAGTACTAAGACTAATCTCCTACCACTCAACTCTATTTTTTTGCCTTTACATTCTCTTTTTACTCCTAAAAAGTCAGCTATTCCACATGCTAGATTATATATACTCTTTTCTTGATAGTTTGGGTAGATAAATTCCATACCAGTAAAGTTATATTTAAGTTTAAGAAGTTATGTGAGATGACAACAACTCTACCACCAGATGAGCAGTTTGCGACAAACCTCGTTATGATCTTTTCTTACCTCGCGATCGGGTTATCAGTTGCGGGAGGAATAGCCGCTATAATAATTAGGTTAAGAGGAGGGTCTAAATAATGTATGATGCAATAGTTATAGGTGGTGGTCATAACGGGCTTATAACTGCAGCTTATCTAGCCAAAGCCGGATTAAAGGTTGCTGTTTTTGAAAGAAGGAAAATAGTCGGAGGTGCAGCAGCGACTGAAGAATTGTGGCCTAATATAAGAGTTTCAACTGGCTCATATGTTTTAAGCTTACTAAGGAAGAAAATAATTGATGACCTAGAACTTCATAAGCATGGGTTAAAGGTTTACACAAAAGACCCGGGACTATATGTTCCCTTTGGTAATGGGAAAAGCATAACCATATGGGTAGACCCTAAAAAGACCAAAAAGGAAATCGAGAAATTTTCCCAAAATGATGCAAAAAATTATGAGAAATTCGTATCTTTATTAGACACTTTTTCTTCTTTAGCAGATATCTTTATGCTCAATAGACCGCCAAAATTTCGTGAAATCGAAGAGGTTTTTGAACTTCTTAAAAGCCTAAACGTAGAAGAGGACAAAGCTTATACAATTGCCAGAATGTTCTTTCAAGACGGTAAGTCTTTTCTTGACGAGTTTTTTGAGTCTGAGGAAGTTAAAGCGGCATTAATAGAAGACGCTGTGGTAGGCACGTATGCCTCTCCCACAACGCCCGGCACAGCATATGTGTTTCTTCATCATAATATCGGTGAGGTAAATGGAATAAAGGGAGCATGGGGATATGTGGAGGGAGGAATGGGTGCAGTTAGTAATTCTATAGCTAATGCAGCGAAATCATTAGGAGTCGAAATTTATACCGATTCAGAAGTTGATGAAATAATAGTCAAAAACAACGAGGCTAAAGGCATCAAGCTAAAAAATGGAAAAGTTATTGAGGGAAAAATAATTGTTTCGAACGCAGATCCAAAGACTACATTCTTAAAACTTTTAAGAAACGCAGAACTTGAGGAAGATTTTATAAAAAGGGTCAAAGCATTGAAAACCACTGGAGTTTCATTCAAAATTAACGGTTATATGGAGGAATTACCCGATTTTGGTGAAGGTAAATGGTTGATGCCTCATCATAAGGCTTCCATACTAATTATGCCCTCAATAGACTACATCGAGAAAGCTTATATCGATTCTAAAGTTTTAGGATATTCTAGACAACCTTGGCTATCGATTAATATACCGTCAACAGTAGACCCAACTCTAGCACCTAGCGGAAAATTTGTTTTTAACATCTTTGGTCAATATTTACCCTATTCTGATAGAGTGAATGAATTGAAAGATAAAATGATTGAGATAGTTATGGATACTATAGGACAGTACGCTAGCTTTAAGCCAGTTAAGATGGAGTTCTTAACACCGCTTGATATAGAGAAAAGATTCGGCATATGGGGTGGCAATATCTTTCACTTGGATATGACACCAGACCAATTATATGTTTTCAGACCTTTAATAGGCTATTCTGACTATAAAACACCGATAAAAAGCTTATATCTATGCGGATCCGGAACTCATCCGGGCGGAGGTGTAACTGGAGCCCCCGGATATAACGCGGCAATGGAAATTTTGAATGAGTTAAAACGTTAACTATAATTTAAATATTTGGAAATTGTAAATGATTTTTGACTATGGGAGATATTCCACTTATTATTGGACTAGTAGGAACAATAGTAGTTACAATAATATTTCTTACAATGATATTTAGGAAAGAGACACAAAAGTTCCTACTTTCAGATAAGGCGTTACAATTACAGCAAAGACAACCTAAAAAGAAGGAAGATACTGGAGAGAAAATAACATGGGATATGATAGGTGGTTATGATGATGTTAAGAGAGAAATAAAGGAATATATTGAATTACCACTTAAACATAGGGACTTAGCTAAGAAGTATGGCTTAAGATTACCTAAAGGAATATTGTTATTCGGGCCTCCAGGGTGCGGTAAATCACTAATGATGAGGGCATTAGCTAATGAGGCAAAGATAAACTTCATCTATGTTAACGTGAGCGATATAATGAGCAAGTGGTACGGGGAAAGCGAATCAAGGCTACGTGAATTATTTGCAAATGCTAGGAAAAACGCGCCTTGTATACTGTTTTTCGATGAAATAGACACTATTGGCGTAAAGAGGGAGAGCCATACTGGTGATTCAGTTACCCCTAGACTCTTATCGCTAATGCTATCTGAAATAGATGGGTTACAAAGTGAAGAAGGAGTCATAATAGTAGGATCTACTAATGTACCACATTTACTAGACAAGGCTTTATTAAGAGCCGGTAGATTTGATAAGTTAATCTATATAGGGGTTCCTGATAAAAAATCCAGAAAAGAGATATTTCAAATACATTGTAAAGGAAAACCTATCGCAGAAGATGTGGACTTTGATAAATTGGCTGAAATGACTGAGAGGTTTACTGGGGCAGATATAGCTAATGTTTGCCAAGAAGTAGCTAGACTTGCAGCAGTAGAAGCACTCGAGACCGGTACAGAGAGGAAAATTACCAGCCAGGACTTCATTAAGGTAATAAAGAGATATAAGCCAAGTGTAACTTTACAAATGCTAGATGAATACGAGAAGTTCAGAATGGATTATGAGAGGAAATTCAGAGGACCCGAAATACCCGAAGATGATACAGAGAAGATTACATTAGATGATATAGGCGGTTATTATCAAGTAAAGAAGGAATTATATGAATTGCTAGAAATACAATTAAAATATTCAAACCTCATGGAGCAAATGAAGATACCGCCTATTAGAGGGATATTACTTTACGGCCCACCTGGAGTAGGTAAAACTATGATGGCCAAGGCTTTAGCAAAGACATTAAACGTGAAACTTATAATGCTAAGTGGTGCTGAAATACTTTATAAGGGATATGAAGGGGCAGTAAATGCAGTTAAAGAAGTATTTAATAGGGCCAGAGAAAATAAGCCCGCAATCCTCTTACTTGATGAATTAGATGCAATAGCGCCTAGAAGAGAGAACTTAAAGAGCGAGGCATCAAAAGTAGTAAACCAATTACTTACTGAAATGGATGGAATTAGGAGTTTAAAGGAAGTTGTAGTAATAGGGACTACTAATAGAATAGAAGATATAGACCCAGCACTTAAAAGACCGGGGAGATTTGACAGAATAATTTATATGCCATTACCAAACAAAGAGGAAAGAGAAGACATATTACAGAAATATGTTGGAAAAGAGGAGTGCAAAGAGGTTCACTGTGATAAGATTGCGGAAATGAGTGAAGGATATAGCGGTGCCGATTTGGCTGCAATAGCTAGAGAGGCTAAGCTTAAAGTTTTAAGGGAAATTATTAAAGGAAACGTAAATAGAAAACTAACTTATGAGGATCTAGTAGAGGCGTTAAAGATAATTAAACCTTCTGCAGAGAATAAGAAAGATAATGAAGCAAGCTCGGATCAAGAGAAACGATAACGTCCTCTATTACACTAACTTTTGTTAAACTACTTCTAATCTTTTGTAGTCTAGAATTATATACTTGAATTCCGAGCCTATTACAGAAATTACTTGACGCTGCTATATCCACATTCCTCAATCTGCCTCTAATGTCGAAAAACATAGTAGCCTTACCAGTACAAACTAGTATCATGTCAAGTGAGGCGCTCCCTAAACTCCTTATCTTATAAGAGTCAAGTTTATCAAGGAATTCCTTTACTTGAAGTAATTTAGACTTAGAGAAATATGCTAGTAAAAGTATTTTATCCGGTGGGGTAATTTTCTCTATTATTTTGCCATCAATGTAAGCGTTATTCTCGTCATAAGAGTAAATTTGAGAAGTAAAAATGTTAGCAACTGCACCCGTTATAGAATTTAATAAATCCTCCTCTCCTTTTTTATAAATTGCAATTGATACTGAAGACCACGGGATTCCAGAAATATAGTTAGTACTCCCATCTAGCGGATCGATAATTGCAATATAATCATAATTCGAATCTGATAAAACAGTACCAGATTCTTCTGATACTAAAAGGAATTTATATCCCGTGGATTTAAGAAGACTAAAGATGTATTCCTCTGACTTTTTATCTATAACCCTGGTGGTATCGTTACCGTGAAAACCTATTACTTTATTTATTCCCTCATCTTCTCTATGCTCATACAAGAACTTAGCTGCTGCACTAGCAATTTTCTCAATTTCTTCTCTTTTCATCTCACTTTTTCCTCTTTTTCTGGTTTAAATATGTGAATGCGCTATGAGCCGCTACCGCGCCTTGAGCTGCTGAAGTTATTACTTGTCTGAACCCTAACCACATACCAGTACAATCACCTGCTGCAAAAACTCCTTCAATATTAGTCCTCATCCACTCGTCTACCTTAATATAACCGTGCTCGTCAGTTTCTATTCCGTTATTCCTTGCGAAATCTGTCGGGGGTTCAAAACCTATTTCAACAAAAACACCGTTAACCGGAATTTCTTTGTCTTCACCAGTTTTTAGATTATGCACAATTACCGATCTCACTATTTTATCCCCCTTAATCTCCTTTACAACGCTGTTTAGAATAAATTCTACATTAGGTTTTTGCTTTACGTTTTCGACATAAATAGGTTGAGCTTTAAATTCATCCCTCCTATGAATTAGATATACTTTAGTTGCGTATCTTGAAAGGATTTCCGCACCCTCAAGAGCGGAATCTCCTCCGCCTACTACTGCGACAACCCTATTTCTAAATAATGGGGCATCACAAACTGAACAGTAAGAAACCCCCCTTCCAGTAAATTCAGCCTCACCGGGCACGTTTAATTTTCTCCTTTTAACTCCTATGGCTAAAATTATAGCACTGGCCTTATACTCGCCCTTCCTTTTTGTCTTGACTATAAATTCATCCCCTACCTTTTCTATCTTCTCAACTGTATCTAAAATCGCGGGAACATTATATTTTTCTATGTGTTTATTGAATAATTTTATCATATCCTGTGCCTGGATACCTATTAAACCAAGGTAATCATCCACTTCTCCCGCTTCACTTAATTGCCCCCCAGGTGTTTCGCCGATTACTAAAGTCTTTAACATAAACCTAGCTGAATATAGTGCAGAACTATAAGCTGCTGGCCCCAATCCAACTATTATAACGTCGAACTTATCTCCCGGTTTAACATCAAATGACTTAGGTATTAAGCTCATAAGTAAATTTAATGATAATACTCATTATAAGACTTTCTGAACTCTCATTTATATCCTAATAAAAATGTAAAGTATATTTGATGAAAGTACTACTAGTAACGGGGAAATTAGCATCAAACATTGTAAAAGAAATAGCGTCAACTTTGAAAATCAAGGCTGATGTATTGGTCCTTAACTACCCTATAGCATCTTTAATGACTGTAGATTATATTGCCGAGAATTTGAAAGGTAAAAAACTCGATGACTATGATTACATAATCCTTCCAGGGTTAGTAGCTGGCGACGCTAGAAAGATTGAAGAAATAGCTAAAATAAGGACTATAAAGGGTACTGAAGATATACAAGACTTGCCCATTATGATTGAGCTATTAGAGAAAGGGATTGAGTTTTCCACTCTCTACCCTGCTGATAAGGTTATAAAAAGGGAAAAGTTCAGAGACATTAAAAATACCTTAGCCAAAATCGAGGAAAATGGAGAATATAAGTTCGAAGTTGATGGCATAAAAATACCCATAAGACCTCCACCTTTCAGAATTTTCTTAGAGCTTGACGGATCTAAGTCCTTAGAGGAATTAATGGAAGAAGTACTAGAAAAAAAGAAGTATATAGACGTTGCAGTAATAGGCTTCCCTAATGGGCATTTTGATGTTGATGAAGTTAGAAAGAAGGTGAGTAAATTGAGGGACATACTTCCAGTAGGTATTGACTCAGCGTCAACAGAAGAATTAATTGAAGGAGTAAAAGCTGGTGCATCGTTTGTGTTTAATCTGAATGAAGAGAACTTAGAGAAATTAGAATCTATAAAGAATTTGTCAGCATTTGTAATAGCCCCCTTATCTGTGGAGAACAAGGCTGATTTAACGCTAAAAATTTATGAGAGGGCTAAGAAAATAGGTTTCGAAAAGTTAATTCTAGACCCTATTCTCTCACCACCATTATTAGGAGTAGTGGACAGCATAATTGACTATAAAAAGGTTAGGGAAAGTGTAAGCGAACCTATGCTAATGGGGATCCTTAACGTCACGGAACTAATAGATGCTGATAGTGTTGGAATTAATGCCCTTCTTACCTCCATTGCTGGTGAATTAGGAATAGGTAATTTACTTACCATGGAGAACGGCAAGACTGTTGGGTCAGTATTTGAAGTAAAGAAGGCTACTCAAATGGTTAGTATTAGTCTAACCCAGAAAAAACTACCTAAAAATATAGGAGTAGACTTACTGATTCTAAAGGATAAAAAGAAGTACCAAGAAAACCCCATCGATATTATAAACCCAGAGGTGGTTAAGGGGCACGAAGAACCTAAAATGATGGATAACGGCTTTGTTAAGATTACTAAAGACGACAAATGGATTTACTTGACTTGGTACGGTAAGGAAAGATTTACCATAATAGGTGATGACGGGTTAACCATCGGGAGAAAATTAGTGCAGAGGACTAACATAAACCCTGAACATGCGATATATATAGGATATGAGTTGGCTAAAGCTGAAATTGCGTTAAAGTTAAATAAGAATTATGTGCAAGATAAACCGTTATTTAAATATGATAAGGGTGGCGACTCCATCAATAATAATGAGGGAGACGATTGATGGTGTGGAGGTTTACTTTAGCGTAATCCCACCAATAATTACTTCCTCAAAATTTATTGAGAGATTAAAGGAGAGTTTGGATTTAAACTATGCATGCGATAACATACCTAAGGCTGAATGCTTCTCTTTGATTTTCGGTGGTGTGACTCTCAGTAAGAAAGGGTTTATAGAAAACTTACCGGTTTATGGTTATTTAACATTTAATAAGGGGAAGAAATTATTTAATGTTGAAGAATTCTTAAATAATCCGTACGATTGCTTCTATTTTAAAAACGAGGATGATGGGGTATGCATAACTAAAACAAGCGTTGGGGCTAATTCAAAGTTCATTGATAATATCGGTGTTAGGGCTATAATTTACTAGTCTGGATAGTAAATAATTGCATAATTTCCCTCTCCCTCATAAATTTTCAATATCACTCTAAACTTCCCACCCAATTTATGATATATCTCCTTAGCAATCTCTAACCCTATATTTTCTACTGTCGGGAACTCACTCTCAATTACTTTCAGTTCTAATTTAAAAGGCGCATCTATCTTAATCTTAGATAAATCCTTTTGTGGTACTATTAATTTGTGATCCCACTCTTTAACTACTTCTACAACTACCTTCCTTAAAATCCCAAAGTCCAATAAAAAACCTGTTGTCGGGTCTATTTTATTCCCCTCTATTTCAACACTGACCTTATAAGAGTGACCGTGTAGTTGTTCGTTTCCTTTAGAGGAAAGAGTATAATGAGCTGAATCAAAAGATATTCCATCAACTCCTATTAATAATTTCATTTAAAGCCCTCCTGATGTTTTTATCTAAGTGAACCCATAAGGACTCACTTAAATATTTTATTTCATTACAAAGACCTATAATGTTCTCATCTTTCCTCAGCTCCTCTAACCTTTTATATAATTTCATAATTGAGGAGAAATCCCCTTTAGCTACAACCTTATCCTCATAATTTAACGAGTCTATAGAAATCACGTAATCACCGCCGAATTCAACCAACTTGAAAAAGGAATATGCTAAAAGGGGAAAATTAATTAGTACGTTAATTTCACCACACCTATCCTCTAACTCCCTTAATAGGGTATCTACTCTATCTTCAATTAACGACTTTAGAGAATCTACAACTTCGATTTGTTCCTTGAAAAAATCAAAGCTCAATAGTTCGGAAAATTTAGTATTTTTAAGACAATTACTACTACAAGGTATATCGATATCAAGTATTTTAATCCTCTCTTTAGGCGGATTACTCAAATACTCGGTAATTATATTATTTACCATACAATACACTATGTCTTGTAAGTAATAAACATGAGGGAGCTGTTGGGTATAATAGAGGATATTTCAATTAGACTGATAGACCATTACGGAGATATATTGAAAGGGATTATAATTGGTGGGGAAGGAATAGAAAGGGAAAGTGACGAATTGCCAGTTTTTCTCTTAATAATCCTTGATAATACAAGAAGAATCTCTTTCTTAGCTAGGCAAGAAATAGGTGAGTATTTTTACAAAAAGGTTGAGAGGGAAGAAGTGTTTTTCGAGTACGTTAAAAAGAGAGGTCATAGACCTTTGTTATATTTTCTAGTAATTGACCCCACTGAACTAGAATTTCATATACCCTTTGTGAATTATATACTTAACACCGGGAAAGTACTTTATAATAAAATAGAACTAGAAAAGGTTAATTTCTTAAAAGTTGGAAAAGTGTATAAATTCGCAGAAATAGATAAAGGAGATGTGGTAGAATTATGAATAATAGTTCTTTAGCATCAGAGTATTTAACTAAAGCCTTTAGATATCTAAAGGAGGCCAAACAAGCGTATGAAGAAGGAGACCTAACCGGATCGATAAGACATTGTTATGATGTTATACAAAACATTAGTAGAGCCTTACTCTCACTTTACGGATTTTACACACTGGAAGACCACGAGGCTCAAATGCTTAACCTAATAGTCCTTAAGGCGAGCGAAAAGGGGGTAAAGCTTATACGCGAACTCCAGCTATATGAGCAAAAACTATATCCTTTATTGTTTCTTGATGAATCTTCACTAAAATCTGGTTCAGTAATTGCACGGAATTATGAAGTTAAGGGTTTAGTACAAAAGGTTGAAAATTTATTTGAACTCGCAAATGAAGTATTTGATGAGTTTCATAATTAATCTCAATAACGACACTTGCGGTTATGATATAATTGAAGCATTAGAGTATTTAAAACAAAGAAAGAATTTAATTTTTGTAATTTCAACTTCAAATCCTTATTATAATGAAATTATAAAAAGATATAGGATAGAAATTGTAAAAAAGGAATATGAAGGGGGAAGTGAGGTAATATACTTCAAGATCCTTTCTTCTGGTTAAATTTCTACTCGATCATTAGAAGAATCTTCGGTTTTAACGAGAGAGAAGACTATATATCAGCATTAACCTTAAATGGCCTTATTAACCAAGAGGAGGACTTAGTTGAGGAATTATGGAAATCTATTGAAAACAAGAGAATTGCAGTAGTTGGTGCTGGTCCCAATTTAGAAAACGTTAAGGAAATTGACGCCGACACAATCATTTCCGCTGATGGGGCTACTAATTATCTGGTTCAGATAGGGATAGAACCAGATATAATAGTTACGGATTTAGACGGTATTACAAGATTTCCTAAAAACTCAATTTATGTAGTATTAGCACATGGTGACAATATTCACCTACTCCCTAAAGTAAAGGAGATGAGGAGGGTTGTAGGGACTTGTCAGGTAATGCCTTTCGGAAAATTGAAGCTTTTCGGCGGATTCACAGACGGTGATAGGGGAGTAGTGCTTGCAAAGTATTTTAATGCCGATAAAATAACCCTAGAAGGAATGGATTTCGACTCTGGAATAGTAGGCAAATACTCGAAACCTTATTATAAACAGAATTCATATGCGGATTGGAAAAAGAAAAATAAATTACAAATAGCTAAGTATATAATTAATTTAGTATTAAGCAAAAGTTTTTAAATGTAAAAGCTAAGACACATTTGGGATGTCAATTCTCGGTTAATTCCAAAAAAGTTAGAATATTTGATACAACATTAAGGGATGGAGAACAAGCACCCGGTATAGATTTAACCGTAGAACAAAAGGTTAAAATTGCTAGACAACTAGCTAGATTAGGAGTGGACGTAATTGAAGCTGGATTCCCAGCAGCATCTGAAGGAGAGTTCATAGCAACAAAGAAAATTCTTGAGGAGGTAGGGGATCAGGTAGAAGTTATCGGTTTATCTAGAGCTAATAAGCAAGATATTGATAGGACAATAGACACTGGTTTATCAAGTATACACGTTTTCATTGCAACTTCAGATATACATTTAAAATATAAGTTAAAGATGACTAGAGAGGAAGTATTAGAGAGAATTTATGAATCTGTGAGATATGCAAAAGACCATGGGTTAATAGTTGAATATTCGCCAGAGGACGCAACTAGAACTGATGAGGAGTTCTTGTTAAAGGCTGTTAAAACCGCAATAGAGGCTGGAGCTGATAGAATAAATATACCCGATACTGTTGGTGTCATGCATCCCTTTAAGTTTTATGATCTAATAAGCAAGGTTGTTAAAGTCACAGAGGGAAAAATTGTAAGCGTTCATTGTCATAACGACTTCGGTTTGGCCACAGCAAACTCAATTGCCGGTGTTATGGCTGGTGCAAGACAAGTACATGTGACAGTAAACGGGATAGGTGAGAGAGCTGGTAATGCTTCATTAGAAGAAGTTGTTATGGCTTTAAAGAAGTTGCTAGGTTACGAAGTTAATGTTAAGACCTATTTACTTTATGAGACGAGTAGACTAGTAGCAGAGCTTACCGGTGTGCCGGTACCTTACTTTAAGGCTATAGTAGGAGAAAACGCATTTGGACACGAATCCGGAATTCACGTACATGGTGTTATTGAAAATCCACTGACTTATGAACCCATATCACCGGAAGAGGTAGGTAATTTCAGAAGGATAGCTTTAGGAAAACATAGCGGAATTCACGGACTAAGGAAACTTTTAAGTGAGCAAGGAATTGAACTGTCTGATGAGGAATTAAGAGAAGTTTTGAAAGAAATTAAGAAACTAGCCGAGAGCGGGCATAAGGTAACTGTTGATGATGCAAAAGCGATAGCTATTAAAATATCTACTAAAAAGATAAATGCATGATAAAATTTTTATTACATTCCTCTTTTCTTCTAGATAATCTAATATTAGTTGACCCGCATGATGGGGGAAGTATAGGTTTACCTAAGCCAGAAGCTTCTGCACCCTTAGTACTTATAACTCATAACCATTATGATCATAACGCTTATGAAATAATTCCCCATGAAGTTGTGAAGATAAAGTATTATGGTGAGCTTAACTATAAAGGTTACGAAATACAAGGGTTTAAGGCTTATCACGATAAAGAGAACGGCAAAAGAAGAGGCGAGACTGCAATTTATAAGATTGTAAGTCCTAAAGGAAAAGTCTACGTTCATCTAGGTGATTTAGGACATTTACCTAATGAGAGATTAGTGGAAGAAATTAAGAATCCAGATGTTTTAATGATTCCAGTTGGCGGAGTAATAACTATTTCTCCCGCTGAAGCAATACAGGTTATTAAAATGTTAAACCCAAAACTAATTCTTCCTATGCATTACTGGGTTAAAGGGCATTATATGCCTTTAGACCCAATAGACCCGTTTTTACAATTAGCAAACAAAGAAGGGATAAAAACTTTGACTTTAGATAAAGCAGAGATAAATGAAGAAAGTGTTGAAAAAGGGAATATTATTTATTTTAGAGTTTAACTTTTTCTACTTTTGCTACCGGTACAATTTCTTTCTCTAACTCCCCCTTCACTAGGGTTTCTATTGCTTTCCTTATTGCTTCTGATCTATTTAACCCATATCTTATTGCATATCTGTCTAATAGTTCTAACAAGTCTTCCTCCACTTTAAATGTTACAACTCTCATCTTGTTACCCAATTATTATCTTCTCCATACCTAAGTTTAAATATTATCTGGAGCGGTATTTCCATACTCCAATTTCAAGAGGAGTATATTTTGATAAAGATTAATATATTCCCCTATCATATATTTTTATTGAGAGGAGAATACACATTGCCAACTATACACTTATCATTACCAGAGTGGATTTATGAGGAACTAAAAAGGAAAGCTGACGAAATGGGAGTGCAAATTACTGATCTAGTTAAGTTTTATATAAAAATGGGCTTAGAGGGCTCTTTGAATTCAAGGGGTAAAAAAGGCGAGGACGACGATGATAAGTACTCAAAATTAGAAGAAAGCGTTATTTATCTTGAGGCTAGGATGTCACAATTAGAGGCTATCATTTCAGAATTAATGAGAAAGATAGAAGAGGAAGAAGACGAAGAGGAAGAAGTTGAAATTTTAAATAAGAATGAAAAAAGTTAATTCTTGGGCCTACGCGAAATGCCCTCGAGTCCCGAGGGCTTAATGAACGTAGGTGGGTCCCCTTATTTGTTATGATGTAACAGGGACGATCTGATTGCTGATGACTGATTCCTCGTTCTGATTACATTACTATCAGAGTTACAGTCCTTAAGATCGCACTATTCTTTCTGATTTGAGCAACCACTTTATTTAGTTCATCAAGAGTCTGAGTCTTAATTTCAACAACAACATCGTATTCTCCATAAACTGGGTTTGCATCCACCACGCCATTTAATTTCTTTAATTCATTTGCTACATCTATTTCTTTTCCTACTGTTGTTACGATTAACACGTACGCTTTTACTCCTTTTGTTTCAGCCATGCATATATCTATGCATAATAAAAATATAACTTTTTATTTCAAGAGAAGTCTCTCAGAATCAAAGAACCTGGATGATAACAGTATTAAGGAGACAGATACGATAACTGTTACCAATATAGAGAATATGGATTCTTGTATTGATCCAAATACATATGAGATTAACCCAATGCTAAGTTGCACATAAGGAATACCGTAAATTAGAGTTAGTGGAAATCTTAGTTGTGCAGGGTTTATAAAGAGTGCTACAAATGAGGCTATCATACCAAAGCTTATGACAACGAAGTTAACTACTTGAATATTTCTAGTAGAACCACCTAAAATTAACAAAAATATAAGGCTTAGAGAAGCTGTTAACAAAATTGATGCAACGTAAACGAAAACGATCATGCCGATAAACGAAAAGGTTAAAGATAGAGTAACGTTAAGTGCATAAGAGGATAAAACTACAAATAAGAAAGTACCTATTATATCGCCCAACGAAGAAAACACACCTAATATACTCGCCACTATGATCTTTGAGAATATAAAAGATCTTATAGATAACGGTGTTGCCAACAAAGATTCCAAAGTTCTCCTCTCTCTTTCACCCGTTATTCCCTCTAATAGGTAGAACACGATTGGTGTAGTACTGGGGAATAATATTAAAGCCACAATTCTACTTAACTCCGCTAATTCCCCAGCTTTACTGCTCGTAACGTGACCCGTAACTGTGGTATATCCTAATAGTACGTAAATCGGATCTCTTATGGCTGAAACAGAAATATTAACGTTAGCCTCCCTTTCTAGCTCTTGTATCCTAGCATTAGAAATGTTTAACAAGAGTTGATAAAGAGCATTATTAGCTAAGTTTACCGCTTGTTGATTAGAGGAAATTACAACATAAAATTCGACATAAGCTTGTCTGCTTATATTAGACACATTTTCATAGAAGTCATTAGGAAATACTATTATAACGTCTGGCGTAATTGAAGAGGTATTATTTTCGACTATTCCACCATTAGATCTTATATAACTTGAGACTAGATTAACGTAAGGAGAATTATTAGCATTCTCGTTAATGACTGCAATTATTGGAGGTTGTGCTGAAACTGAAGCATAAAGTATTACACCAATAATTGGTAAGAGGATAAAGGGGAGGATTATAGTGGATAGTAACAGCTTCTTATCCCTTCTTAGCTCCTTTAATTCCTTCCATAAAAACGTCCTAAGCATTAATGAATTCTAAAAAATTACGGTTAAATATTTGTTCCTAATTCAATTCCAAACATTGTAGTTTATTTCTAGATTTAATAATATTAGACACAGCAGTGTGTTATCACGTGAATACTCAAAGGCTTTTTAATACAAAACCTTAAGAGAATTTTAACCCTTTTGATTAACAATCTTAATAAATGCTTCCTCCAAATTCCGCACTCCCATTTCTGAAATGATCTCTTTAGGAGTACCCTCTTTTATCACCTTACCGTCATTTATTAACGCTATCCTATCACATAAATATTCCACCTCGAGCATATTATGAGATGAGAGCAAAATAGTGGTTCCTACTTCTCTTGAAATTTTTGTTATAACATCCCTAACCCTTACCGCTGATTCAACGTCCAAAGCCGAAGTCGGTTCATCGAGTATCGCTAATTTAGGTTTGACCATTAGAGTCCTAGCAATTATTAATCTCCTCTTCATTCCCCTACTATACGTTGACGCCTTCTCATAAATTTTATTCCCTAAATTGGCAATCTTAATACCTAATTCAACGAATTCCTCTTTTTTCTTTTTATCACCATTTGCGTAAATGTCTGCGAAAAACTCTAAATTTTCTAACCCAGTTAACCTATCGTAAGGAAAGGCATCCTCTGGCATATAGGAAATATAGCCTAACTCCTTAGCTTTAAGTGGTGGTAAGTCAAAGATTTTTACTTCCCCATTATAGCTCCTTATAATCCCAGCAATAACCCTCAGAGTAGTAGTTTTACCTGCACCGTTTGGACCTATTAAACCAAATACTTCCCCCTCAAGGACTTTGAAGCTAACACCTTTAAGTATTGTAACATTTCCGAAATTTTTAACCAGATTAGTAACACTGACTGCTATTTGAGCGGTCATTATACCATGAATAAATATAACACGTTTAATAAAACGGTTTTGCAAATGTAACTTGTGGTAAATGGCAGTGTTAAGGACAGAACTACTGAATTCTTGCTAAAGTTTGGTGACAAGGGGAAGGTATTACTTAAAACTTTACTAGAGGCAAGTGAGGAAAACGAGAACACAGAACTTGGCGACTTCAGTTATAAGAGTGTGAAAGAAAAACTTGAGGAGAAGGGTTACGGTTTTGATCCAAAAATGCTTCTTAGGAGCCTTGAAAAGGATTATGGTATTATAGAAACCACATATAAGAGCACAAACCAACATTGGTGGAAGTTCATTGATAAAGAACAAGTAGAGGAGGCATTAGATCACGATGAAATCGAAGACCCCAAAATTAAGCTCGTTTTTCTTAAATTTTATTCCCTTGACCCAAAGAGTCTAGAAAAGAAACTCAGCTTCTTGATGAGGAAAAGTGTACTTACTGAGATGGATAAAAAGACTTTTAGGAATTTAGTCTTTAACGAGATTTCGCAACTTACAGAGATTTACGAGGAAGCTTCACAGTACGAGGAAACACAGTCTATAGCTATCCATGCAAAGAGATTATTAGTTATGGCTTACAGTATTGGGAAGAGGATATATGGAGGAAAAAATGACAGTGAAAAAATTCGTGAAGAAGAAGGGAAAAGAGAAGATAACTATGCTGACAGCATACGATTATCCTACAGCGAAGATAATAGCTAAGACCGATCTAGACGGGATCCTTGTAGGAGATTCATTAGCAATGGTAGTTTTAGGGATGGAGAACACTCTAAAAGTCGGAATGGAGGAAATGTTAATTCACTTAGATGCTGTAGTCAGAGCAAAACCTAAACAGCTAATTGTTGCAGATATGCCTTTCTTATCCTATGAAACATCAATAACTGATGCTGTAAGAAACGCTGGAGAATTCGCAAGACACGGCGCTGATGCCGTGAAATTAGAAGGAGGAGAAGAGATGGCAGATGTAATAAAGGCCATCGTCAGAGCTGGTGTACCGGTAATGGGACATATAGGCTTAACACCGCAAAGGTTTCTCAGACTCGGAGGATATAGGACTATAGGGAAAGGTAATGAGGAGGAGCAACTATTAAGAGATGCTAAAGCATTAGAAGATGCTGGAGTGTTCTCTATAGTTGTAGAAAATACATACTCTCATGTGGCCAAGAGAATTACCGAGAGTGTTCAAGTTCCTACAATTTGTATTGGTTCTGGCCCATATTGTGATGGGCAAATATTAGTTATTCATGACGTTTTAGGTCTTTCTGATTTTAAACCATATTTCGCAAAAAGTTATGTTGATTTAAAGGAAATTATCGAGAAAGCCATAAACGAGTATATCAAGGAAGTTAGAGAACTAAAATTCCCTTCAAAAGAACATTATAAGGACAGTTCGTAAAGTCTTTTCGATATAAAACTTAGCGACTCCTTAAGAGCTTTCTTGTTATCATAATTTCTCACTATTTCTTCTAACTTTTCCTTACTTTCATTTTTTAGTTCCTTAACAGTTTTTATTAGGAGAGGAAATGCCCTAATGATATTATCAACTATTGTTATTGTAGCGGTTTGGGAGGTTCTGGAGAGAGGGTTTAAATCAATGGCTATAACTTTTTTACCCATCTTTACTAAAGCCTCAGTCCTATCTCCGTCCTCAAGGCCTAACAATACAACATCTGCAATATAAATCCCCCTAGGACTTACTCTCCTTCTCTCACTGAATAATTCTGGGATTGTCATTGATGCGTCTTCACCTACACCTAAAACTTCCTCAGCACCAGCTTTCTTTAATACTTCTTCTATCTTTTTTTCTCTATCTAAGCTTCTATAAAATAAGTTAACTTCTATTTTTGCATTTACCTCTTTCGAAAGCTCTACTATTTCCTTAGGTACTAATGCTGCCATATTGCCATTAACTGAAATTACCGGGTAGTTAGCTAAAAGTAGTAATGCAGCTGAAGCCCTTATAGCCTTAATTGCGAATTCTTGGGTTTTTTCACCTATTAAATAGTCAAAGCACTCCCCTCTACCGTGAGCTATTAAACCTTGAGGTGCAAGATAGCCCTCCTCTAATGCCTCCACAATTTTCTCCCTTATTAAAAGGGATTCCCTTCTTGGATGGTTTTCTGGGATTAATGAACCAATATTCCATTTTTTGCTGGCTTGTGAACGATCCATCCTTTTTCACAATTACCAAGCTTTACTATTAAGCCTTTCTTTCTGAAAGAGTTAGAGTAAGGTGATTTAAACCCTAGTTCCTCAGTAAACTTTTTCGCATAATAAAAAAAGGCTTCTAAAGAGGGGGAATTTAAGAAAGAATTAATATACTCAAGAGCCTTATCGTTATTACGTAAGAGTGTGGATGTTGATTCTTTAACTATAGGTTTACTGCACACCTCTTTATCCCAATTAACCTCGATTCTTTTAACCTCACCAATACCCGGTGCACCGGGTTTACTTCTATAAACTAATCCACCACCATAATACTCAACTATTACATCCCCTAATCCGTTCTTAGTTTCTACTTCACTTTCATGTGCAATATAAAGTGCTTCTCTTAATGGAGTTAATCCCAACTCATAAGCTATTATTGCATATCCTAAACTTATACCTCCGCTCATTCCATAACCGTAACCTAATGGAACTTCTGAAACAACTTCTATCTTTAAGCTACCTAATCTTCTCAGTATTAACAAGTTCGGTAGATTTATCTCTTCATTGTTAAAAATTATAGTAGGTTTTTCACTTATCTTTCCATTGAGCAATATCTTAGGTTCTAACGCTAATCCTAACCCTATTGACCCGGTAGTAAGAGGATTATCGGTATATATTGGATACCAAATACCGGATATGCTTAGCGGAACTTCTACCTCTACTTCCATTACTCATTTTTGGCAAAATAATATATTTGACTCTTCCTAAAATTATAAGCGGAATGGTTATTACTGATGCCTCAATTTTCAGTAGAGCTTTAACAACCATTGAAATTAAAAAAATCGAAAAATATTTAGATAAAAACCCAAGAGAGATTTATATAGGTAGGGCTACTTCTATGAATGGAGAATTAATACAATACCCTAATGCCAAGCTTATTCCTTCTCCTCAAACCCTTCCAAATGGGAAGAGGATTGACGAGAGTGGGGGAATCTCAAATTCAGTTTATAAGGCCTTTAAAGTCGCACCAGGCTTAACTTTTAATGAGTTAATTAACGAGCTGAAACCTTTAGGTCTTGTACCGGTTTTAACACCTATTTATTTGCAAGGTACCGTTGGAGGGTTTATAGCAACTAATGGGTCAGGCTTTGGGAGCTATAAATTCGGCTTTGTTAAAGGAAAATATAAGGAGGTTTACAAGCTCGAAAATAATTCAGTGGCTGAAATCTTAACCGCGAAATACTCAGAAGTCATAGAGGTAGATAAGGAGGTTGAATTTGCGTGGAGTGGTGTAATAATTGATGGTAAAGAGAAGTATTATGTCCCTACTTATTATGCTAAATTCTTGGACTCTAAAGGTGCTAGTGAGGATACTTATGCAGTATTAAACGAGTTGCATAACGTTGTAATCAGATCCTTTAAACGCGACTATATACCAGTGATTTTAAGATATCCTCCAACTTCAAAAAGTAAAGTAAATTCACTTAATTATTTTGAGGAATATCTAACGTATATTATAAATTTCAACTCGCCGTCAAAATTTTATGTAAGTCTCGGTAATATAAAGTTTGAAGATTTAGAAAAATTATCTGATTTTCTACTTAAGAATAAAGAAATTATGCCCTTTCCCTCTCTCAACGAGTATAGCAGTTTACATTTAGCCATATTAAAGGAAGTTAGTAAGAAATTAAAATTGCCTAAACAGTACGTAAAGATTCAGAAAGTTTATGTAGATGCCTTAAAGTGTATAAATTGTGGTTTATGTTTAACAACGTGTACTGCATACAAGATAACCAAGAACCCAGTTTACTCCCCATTGGGCAAGATAGGCCGATTAATATTTGAGGAAACCGAGTTCGAACCTTGTTTTGGTTGTGCTAAAGACGAGGAGGTATGTCCAGTCAATATTCCTATAAGTGAGTTAACAACTGAAGGAGTGAATTTAATAAAGACTGTTAAGAAACCTCAGATCGACATTACTAATATCCCTTCAGATATTACTAATCTTGTAAATAAATTAAATGAAAAATATAGAAATAGACCGTTATTCCTCTTATTTGTGGGGTGCTCAGCTAAGTATGACCCAACCGGATTGAGGGGATTCTTACAATATCTATTGGATAACGGAAATAATTTACCCCCAGAATTCTCTCCTAAAATCAGACTAGTAACTGAGAAATGTTGCGGCTTTGATGATTTTATAGCAGGTGATTTGGAAAGCGCAAAAAATAAAGTCAATGAAATTTTAACTGAAAAGAAGAACAGTGGTGCTATTGGTATTTACTTCTTATGTCCAGAAGGGCTTTACGTTTATAATAAGTTTTCTGGTGATAAGGGAATTTTAGCTTATGAAGTCCTTAAAAAAGACATTAAGGAAAAAGTTCATGCGGGGTGTTGGGCTAAAAAGCTGGGAATAAAAGGGGATGATGACGAATGTGCCGGACTTACATTTACAACATATCAAGGAAACCCTTATCCTTACGTGAAAAAGCAAGTACTGACCATTTGTCCGTTCTCCACATGGAAATTTGGCACAATATCAGTTTATGCTAAATTCTATAAATCAGAGATTTTAACACAAGAAATAAAAGAAGAGACAGCGATAAGTTTTGCTGAAGCGGAAAAGGCAATTCTCGATATGTCTATTAATGCAATCAAGAACGCTCTGTTAAATTCTACTGATGAAATAGCTGAAAAGGTGGGATTGTGGAATTTAGGAGGAGAGGCATATTTTGTAACAGTTTCATTCCCTATAGTGACTAAGTACTTTGTACAAGAATTTAAAAAAGAAATTATGAATTTTGATAAAAAAGAGACGATAATAAAGTATATAAATTCGATAATTTCAGATATAGCGACTTTAAGCTCTAAAACTTCTCTGATTGTTGATTATATAAGGAGCCAGAATTATGATACGCTATTAGAAGATGTACAAAAAAGAATTACTTCGTCACCGAGGTTAGAATATACAGCGATGGACTTGGCAAAATCGGATGAGATGAAGAAAGCCCTAAAGGAAATATTAAGGAAGTCTGTAAGTGATAGAGTAATTGAAAGAGTGCTAAGAGAAATAGTGTATTCTACTTAACCAACTTATATGTTTTACTCTCGTGATCGTAATAAACTAGCCCATTCCTTTTCAGAAATAAGAACAACGGGAGAAGTCTTTTAGGTATTTTTTCTTCGATTTGGTCCTTATATTTCTCTGCAAGACACTGTAAAAGTTCTATCGTATCTTTAAATGTAACTAGAAATTTGCCGTCTAATTCTATTATGAAAAGGGATGGATGAGATGAGGGGTTTAAATCGAGCGTTGAAAGTATTACGTATCCTTTATCTATTATCTGGTATAATACATCAATCTTACTTTTATTACCCTCTCCATTAGTATCGATTCTTCTACTAATCTTCATTAAAATACTCTCTATTTCATTTAATTTTCGTAGAATGATATCCTCATTACTTCTCTTATATTTACCATTATCCGAGCTAAGTAGGTAATTTAAAAAGTCCTCATCCATAATAAAAATTACTACAAATGAGGAGGATAGAGGAAATTGAAAGTAAAAATTAGATATTTCGCGTTTTTACAAGACTTTACTGGTAAGGATTCAGAAATAATAGAAACTGAGTGCAAAGACATAGAATGTTTAATTTCACAACTCGAGCATATTTACGGAAAAGAGTTCGGAAGAGTAATCAAAGAGGGACTAGGAAGTATTAAGGTTAATATTCTGGTTAATGGTAGAAGTGATATAAAAAATATAAATGAAGGCGATGAAATCGCCCTATTACCGCCTCCAGCAGGGGGAGAGTTAAGAGTTAATTCTAGGTTTAATTTGCTAGAAGAGATCAAAAAATTCAGGGAAGAGGCAGGAAACGAAGTAGGATCAATGGTAATATACTTAGGAATAGTAAAAGGAATAGTTGAAGGCCATAAAGTTTACGAGCTTAAATATCAGGCTTATGAAGATTACACTAAGAAAAGGCTTCAAGAGATACAAGAGGAATTAATGAAAAAATACAAAGACTTAGTGAAAGTGAAAATTATCCATGTAATAGATGATTTAAAGCCTGGAGAAGACGTATTTCTGGTTATGGCTTTAGGGAGAGGGAGGAAAGATACTATAAGGGCTGTTGAAGAGGCTGTAGAACTGGTCAAACATACGACAGGAATATGGAAATTAGAAGTGAGGGATGACGGAGAATATTGGGTCGTAGCTGGAAATACTAGGGTGAAAAGAAATGAAAAAACCAGTAGCACTTAGTATTGCTGGGCTAGACACTGGAAATGGTGCCGGGAGTGAGACTGATATAAAAGTTTACGAAATACTAGGGGTTCATGGCCTAACTGCCGTTACAGCAATAACTGCACAATCAACTCAAGGAGTAAAGGCAATTCTCCCAATTCCAAAAGATTTTTTAAGAAAGGAGCTGGAAACCCTCTTCGAAGATTTTGATATAAAGAATGTAAAGATAGGAATGATATATAATAAAGATCAATTTGAAGTCGTGAGGGACTACATTAAGGGATTTACAGTAATTGTAGACCCGGTACTTTTTGCTAAAGACGGAACCCCGTTAATAAACGATATTGAGGACTATAAGAGGCTCATTTTACCAATGTCCACAGTCCTAACCCCTAATGCCGTTGAGGCATCATATCTCTCAGAGACGAGAATATCAAACTTAGAAGACGCTAAAAATGCTGCTAAATTAATAAGTGATAAATTCGGAATACCTTATGTAATAGTTAAGGGAGGCCACATAGAGGGAGAATTCAGCACAGACGTACTTTATGATAGTAATAAGGAGAGTTACTATTTGATAGGATTTAGAAGAGTTAAGAATAAAAATACTCACGGCACTGGAAGTGTGTTTGCCACAGTAATATCAGCAGAATTAGCTAAAGGAAATTCAATCCTTTCTGCGTTCAGAAAGGCTAGGGAAATTTTAAACGAATCAATAATTCACGGATTAGATATTGGTAAAGGTATAGGACCCATTGATCCAGTACATTCATTAATAAAGAAAAGTGAAAAATTTGAGGTTTTAGAAGAAATGAGAAGATTTGCTGAGGAGGTGGAGAGGTTAGAGAATATGTATAAGCTAATCCCAGAAGTACAATCTAATTTGGCGAATTCTATAAACCCGAATTACGTAGAAGGCCTTGAGGATATAGCAGTCTTTAGAGATAGAATAACCAGAAATTGGGATAACAAAGTAAAAGTTGGATTACCGGCCGTTTTTGGAAAGCCAACTCATACCGCAAGACTATTATTTGCTATCCAAAGCTATGAAAAAAGAGCCAAGAATTTGATGAACATTAGGTATGACAAGAGGATAATCAAATTACTTTCTGAGATAGGTTATGAATGTATTGAAGTAAATAGAGAATTAGAACCACAAAGTTATATAGAGGGGAAAAGTATGCATTGGCTAGCCTCTTTCGTTTACGAAAATTACGGTAAAATCCCAAATGTCATTTATGATGAGGGTGTTAAAGGAAAGGAAGCTATGATAAGGATTTGGACTTCAGATATTGACGAGTTAATAGATGTCTTAAAATATTTGACATCAAACCTCTAATTATGGATTTAGAGAGAATACTTGAAGGAGGAAAAAATTTAGTAAGAACTGGTTGGATGCAGAGAGGAGTGCCACCAGCAATTGGAGAAACAGTAGCACAGCATAGTTGGGAAGCCGGGATTTTAGCATACTTTTTATCAATAAAACTTTCTGAGACGGGTGTAAAAATAGATCCATATAAAGCAGTTACCATTGCAATATTCCACGATATAGGGGAAAGCTTATTAGGAGATTTGCCAAAATGGACTACACAAAGACTTCAGAACAAGGAAGACCTTGAGGAAGAGGCAATAAAAGAATTAGGATTAGGAATTGAGTTATTCAGAGAGTATAAAGATGGAAATAGCATAGAAGGTAGAGTGGCTAAATTTAGTGAGATGTTATCAACTTACCTCCAGGCTAAGAGGTATTTAAAAATGGGGTTTAGGGTTGAAGAAATAATCAAAACATATACGACGGAAATTGAAAAGTTAAAAAGGGAGTTCCCGTTTAGTAAAATTATTGACACGATAGACTTTATAATAAATGATTTATTTCACTAACCGTTTTTTACTAATGAAATGAAAACCGGTCCGGGTAAGAACGCACCAGATACCGTAAACGTCTTAGTAGAGATACCTATGGGTTCTAATATAAAATACGAATATGACGAGGAGGAAGAAGTTGTAAAAGTTGATAGAGTACTTTACACCTCGATGGTATACCCCTTCAACTATGGCTTTATACCGGGGACTTTAGAGGATGATGGGGATCCGTTAGACGTTTTAGTTATAAGTAATTACCCAGTTTTTCCTGGAACTGTAATAGAGGCTAGACCAGTGGGAATATTATATATGAGGGATGAAGAGGGTGAGGACGCAAAGATCATAGCAGTTCCTAAAGATAAAATTGATCCTTCATTCTCAAATATCAAAGACATAATCGATCTGCCAGAGGCTGTGAAAAATAAGATAATGCATTTCTTCGAGCACTATAAAGAGTTAGAGCCTGGAAAATGGGTAAAAGTGTCTGGATGGGGAGGAGTAGCCGAGGCAAAGAATAGAATAAATGCAGCAATTAAAAGGGCACAAGGTAAATGAACTTTGATTTTTTTGTTATTATAACTATCCTAACCTTATTATTGCTTCCATCAATAACGTGGAACATACTCCAGGCTTATTATATGTACTTATCACAGAAAATAAGTGGAGTCGAGGAAGAAGATAAAGAAACTATAAAGAGAAAATATTCCATAATAGTTGCGATAAAAAACGAGGACAGAGAGACAATCGTGAACCTAATAGAGAATCTGAGAAATTTAAATTATGATAATTATGAAGTTATAATAGTATCTGATGATAGTGAAGAGAAATTTAATGAACTCTTCAAAAAAATATTTTTACCAAATAATTTTAGAATTTTGCGACGAGAAAACCCGATAGGGGGTAAAGCCGGAGCACTAAACTACGCTTTGAAATTATCAACAGGTGATTATTTGCTATTTCTCGATGCTGATGCTAGAATAGATAAGGATTTCTTATTAAGATTATCCAAAAGGGATTATACAGCTGCATCTTTTAGGTTAAGGATATATGATATACAGACTAGTATACAAAAATATTACGCAGAATTCACTGAAAAGGTTATGACGTCACTGTTTCTAGTAAGAGCAAGATTAGGTTTTCCAATTTTCCCTAATGGTTCAGCCTTCTCAATTCGTAGAGAGGAACTAATTAGAATAGGTGGATGGAAAGTTGGGAGCATTACCGAAGATTTAGAGTTAGGTATTAGATTATTTTTATTTGGGGTAAAAGTAGTATATTATAACGACCTTGTAATTTACGTTAAAGCACCGTATACCCTAGGTGATTTATTTAGGCAAATAGAAAGATGGTCTTACGGCTCTTCGCAACTCCTTTTCGAGTCCCTAAAACTATTTAAAAGCTTAAAAGGAATAGAAGGTTTTATGTACGCACAACAATGGGGACTTTATCCTTCTCTCATAGCAATAGTATTGCTTTCAGCAATTACATTTCCTTTACTAAAAATAAATCAATTTTTACTATTAGTTATTTTATTGCCTTATATCTTGTCTTTACTTATTTACTCTTTTGAAACAAAACAAAAAGAGATAGATGTTAAAATTATCATAACAATAATCAATGCATCACTTATAGGTTATTTGAAAGGTTTATTCGGAATACCGTTTAGTTGGAAAGTGACACCTAAAACTCTTGTTAAGCAAGATGATGATAAGAATAAACCTACGTTTAGCGGCTTTATTCAAGTTATCTTATTAAGTATAGCCTTTTTTGATTCAGTGTTTGGTTACTGGTTTATTACGGTTATATTAGTAATTTTTAGCATTACTGAACAACTTGCTTAGTTCCAGCCATTGCTTGAACTTCTCTCATCGCTTCTTCTGGCCTTAAACTATACTTAATTATATACTTCTTAAGCAACTTATAACTTTCTTTATTCTGCACGATTTGTCTAGCTGAAGCTAATAATTTTAAGTATGTAGCTCTTCTTTCTAATTCTGCCTTTACATCGTCGAAGTTTTTACCAGCCTCCTCGACTCTAGCCCTTAAAACTACCATTGAACCATAATCTAATACGTGAGAATCTGTATTCGGATCCCATCTAACACTCCTCCTCAGATCATTATAAGAGACTATCTCATCTATTGCTACAGCCCTTCTCCTCAGTACGATCTTATCACCTACATATAACGGTAAACGTCTGACCGTTATAATTATGTTCATCATCGGAATCCACTCGGAGGGAATGTTCAAAGGCTCATTCATTAGCCTTTTAACGGCACTCTCGCTATCGTATGCGTGGAAAGTAGTTGCACCACCGTGACCAGTAGATATTGCCTGGAACAATACGTAAGCCTCTTCACCTCTTATCTCTCCGACTACTATTATATCCGGTCTATATCTTAATGACAACTTTAGTAAGTCCATTAAAGATACCTCTTTCCCTAGTCCTCCATATGCTGGCCTAGCGTATAACTGAACCCAGTTATCTTGAGCTAATCTTAACTCCGGAATATCCTCTATTGAGACTACCTTCATAGATTCCTTCACCAGGTTTAGTATAGCGTTAAGTACTGTAGTCTTACCAGCACCTGTTACTCCTATTACCATGAAAGACATTTTCATGTCTATTGCGTACCATAAGTACGCAGCTGCCTCTGGGGATAATACTTTAGAGTTTATGAGGTCAAGAATGGTTATGGGACTCTCGCTGAACCTTCTAATCACGAATGATGAACCGTTCATTGAAACCTCTCTTCTAAAGGTTGCTGCAATCCTATCCCCTTTTGGTAAAATACCGTCTGCTATAGGAGTTGCAACTGAAATAGTTTTATTAGCCAAAGAAATAAATCTCAAGACTAACTCGTCTAATAGTTGTTCTCCATCTATAATTTTACCAAATAAATTCATAGACTTAGTAAGAACTATATTTGTTGGTGTATATTCGAATTGCCTGTGGTAAACATAAATCGGTAAGTTAATTCCACTTACTGAAATATCCTCAATATTAGTATCAAATAAGAGAGGGGTGAGAATGTTATAACCGAACATATTTCTCAATAAATAGTATAGTGCAACTTTAAACGGAGTAGAAATTACATTTAATTCACCTATCTTACCTTGGAAGACTTTAAGGTCTGTCCTCTTTTTGCTTAAGTTATTTAGTATTCCGCCTAATGGAATATAATCAACGTTTTCTAATAGGCTTCTCTCAATTTCAGAGACCAATAATAAGTAAATGTTAAAAGTATTAATATCCATGATTGGCTCTATCAAATTGTATTTGTAGATTCCCTTTTCCTCATCATAAGTTATAAATACATTAGGTTTAGCTATAGATAACTCTATTTTATTATCTTGAAAATCTTGAATTATTTGATCGGGGATTGTATGTGATAAATCTATTTCATATTGTGCATATACTTCTCCTTCGATACTCTGAACTGGAATAAAAAGTGGATATAAAGAATATGGTAAATCCAACTCTTCTATTTGTGTAACCGTCTTTGATTCACTTTTCCCATTTTTTGATAATTGTAATTTCGGTAATTTCATTATCATTATTTTCACCTCTTATCTATATAAGCTTTTATAATGTCGGTGCCGTCGGCGTAGACACGAAAGAGAAGCGTACTAGCAGAATCATCAATAATAGGAACATAGTTATTACCGTAAGTATTATAGCATGCTTATAACCAGATGCGACCCTACCCCTAGCTAATTTCCCTACTAGTAAGCCGGCTAAAACGGCATTAAACACTGATGATAATGCTGTCATATAAATTGCTTTAGGAACTAGTACCGTTGCTGAAGCTAATGGACCATAAGTGAATGCGAATTTTCCAGTAGTTATTAAAGATAGTATTGCACTAGACAAGATTACAGATGTTACTAATGCAAGTATAGAACCTACATACGGCATGTAGAGTAGGACTTTAATTTTAGCGTAATACTCATTCCTTACCCTTATTTGCGAATCTAACTGATCTGCTAAAATTTCTACTGATTCTGGCGTTAAACTACCAATCTCTATCATGTCAGCTAATGCGTTGAAAGCCACTCTCGTAGGAAAGTCAATTATAGTTTCTGAAGCCTTTCTAAAAGCATCCTTTAATGGTACTCCTAGTCTGATATATGCATAAAGCCTCTTCAGAACAACTTGTAATTTACCCATTTCACTACTATCCTTCAGATTCTTTATTACAGTTTCTGGTGTTAAACCAGCCCTTACTCCCTCTCCTATAGCCCTTAACAATCTAACGACATAAATGTCATACCCAGTACCTTCCCTTAATTCCCTTTCCGCCATAACTGCAGCTGGAACTAATGTAATTATAAACCCTAATGATAAACCAACAACTGTAGCTGGCACTGCAAATGTGGTTCCGCTTAATGTAAACAGTTCTATTAGCAAATACTCAGGGGAAACCACGGGATAATTAAAGATCCTTGCCATTAAAGGTTCTAAAATCATCATTAGAACAATTCCAAGAATGAAACCCACTGGGAAAAGCATTAGAAAGATCTTGTCTGCTCTTAATTGCTTTTCTGGGAATTTAAATTGCAATGAATCAACCATCCATATAAATAGCACGTTCACTATAGGTATGAATACAACTACCAGAACTCCAATTATCGGTAATGGAAGAACTTTAAGTAATGTGAAAACTGATTCTAAAATTAGAATCAGATAAATGGTAATAAAACCAGAAGCTAACCATGTTACATATCCCTCTCCCACACCAGAAAGCCTATCAGCTGCTACAGACGCTAGAAGCTCAATTCTTTTTAATATATCCTTAACCTTACTTGACATTGTTTCATAAACTGGAGCACCAGTTACTATAGCTGTAATATAAGTAGACATTAATTCATCGTAAAGTTTAGATGGAACTACAGTAATTGAACTCTCTACCGCTTTTTCCACACCTTCTCCTAAATAACTCATTCTTTTTACTATATATTTTGACACTGCATTAATATAGTTAAACGCTTTGGTTTTACTCAAGTTTTCAAATAATATTTTTGGAGAAAGCCCAGATCTTAAGAAGACTAAAAACAGCGCTGAAAAAGCTGGAGTTTCGGCTTCAATTCCTATCCTCCTAGCCTCTATTTTCTGTGAGATATTCATTTCAAAAATTAAGTAAGTAATCACGGGTATTATGACACCAAAAATGAAACTCATTATTCCAAAGACTGCAAACTTAGGGTTATGAGTTAAGACAAAATCCCTAAAAGCAAAAATACCTATTATGATTAGGGCAAACATTGCGATCATTGACATTATTAAGAAGAACAAAAGCCTAGAAGCCAAAATTTGAGGATCGTCTGGCATTCCAGCTTGTAGAAGCTTCCTTTCTAAAGACTTAGATAACGATTTAGCTAATGAAGATTTATAAAACATTAGGTCTATGCTCGAGTAATTTTGATTTTTAGTAACCTTATTCCTTCCATTTTGCTTTTTTGATAACTTTAATGCCATAATTTATAATATGTTATATCAGCATATAAATGTTCGTTTTTTACGTTGTATGAATCTCTATAATGTCACCATCTTCTAAAACATGATACGCACCTACCTTTTGACCAGGGAACTTCACCGACTTCCCCCAAACCCTAGCATATTTAAACTGTTCAGCCAATTCGTTATGAAGCTTCTTAGCTACATCTATAACTGTAGCACCACGTTTTATTACTAAAGGTTCACTTGAAGGCTTTTCCCCAGGTTCTTTAGTGTAAACCCTTATAACGTCAAGTCCTTTAAAAACCTCCTCCTTTAGTTTGTCCCATTCACCCCATTTCACAACAGTAAAGCCGTTGGCAATGAAGGGCTCTTCGGAAACTACTACACAAGGTTTATAAATGCTCGTCTCGAAAACCTCTCTTTCAATGTCATCTAAAGTTACTTCTCCTATTATCTTCACTATTGCATTCTTAATCCCAAAACTCTCTAAGTATTTCCTAACTTCATCCTCATTCGTATTTATTAACTTGCCTAGATTTACTATTCTGATCCCGGAATTACCGTAACGACTCCTATCGATAATGACCCTACCACTAGGCTTTCGTGAGATAATACCGTTAGACTCCAGAAACGATTTTAAATTATTAAACATCTGTTGATCTTTTACAACTAGAAGCAACTCATCGGCGTTTTTTGCTAGACCTACTATTTTACCTATCAAACTCCTAGCGTTAAATATGAGTTGTGGAGTGTTTATAAGTTGTATTTTAACGTCTTTATATTGCATCATCCCGGGAACAGGCATGTCTTTAGGATCTGTTTTGACGTTTGTTAACTCTCGCATTAACTTATTCTTTAACTCGTTGTCGCCAAGTAAGACTACTTGTCCCGCTCCCTCCTTTTCTATAAAGAATTGAATTCCTTTTCCTACTGACGAAGATTTTCTCTTTTCTAACTCTGCTTCCTCTTTTAGTTCCGCCAGTCGTCTTCTAGCCCAATAAACTAAATTTTCCGTGCCCTTATGTTTCGGTACAGCACTTAGGAATTCTTGTAAGGCCCTAATCTTTTCTTCGGTAGTTTTTGCGTCCATATATTTTAACCATTTAGCTTTTGCCTCAGCGGGTAAGTTAGTTACCATTTCTCGATATAATAATTAGGTGCGATATCTTGTAAAATTTTCCACGTCCTTCTAATGATAGGAGGAGGAGAGGGAGAAGAGGAATAAACTTTTTTAACCCACTCTATAGTCCTCTCGTCTCCAGGATATCCGCTACCGAAGTCCCCGTAAAAAGTCTTAAGACTCTCAATATACCTATCCCTTATAACCTTAGCTATTATACTTGCAGAACTACATTCAGTAAAATAAACGTCAGCGTTATGTACAATATTTGCCTTTACGTTCAAACCTTTTACAAACTCCTCAACCTCTCTCATATTGCCTACTTTATCAATCGTTACTATAGAGGGCTTAAGAACTGATAAAGCCGACAATATTTTTATAATACTTACATATGTTAACTTATTCAAGTTTTCTTTATCTATTTCTTCTGGGAACACTTTCACTGACATTACAGCTTTTGAATAAAAGGTTATTAGATTGAATAACTCTTCCCTTTTCTTCCTTGTCAGTTTTTTACTATCTTTTACACCGTACCTCTTTAGTACTTCCAAATACTTATCATCTATTGCTACTCCAGCGACTATCATAGGCCCTATTAACGAACCCCTACCCGCCTCATCGATACCTATTACTATCATAACCTAACAGAAATAACAGTCTTAGCGGATTTTTTACCGTTTTTCATTCTTTCATCCTGATAACTCTCAGTAATCTTAATATCTTTCAAAGTAGAAGAGACTGTAGATACGAGCTTTTTAGCGACGCTCTTTTTTATAAAATAATAGTCCACTCCCTCCTTCCCTTCAATAACATCGGATAAACTGTCAATGACTTCTTCGTTAAAGAAGGACTCAAAGACTTGCCTCTTATTTGCGTCCAATTTACCCTCTTTAAACCTTAACTGGATTATAGCTTCATAATAATGACCCTTTTTCCTTATGCACGAGGGACAAATAGTCCTCTCAATTTTAGCATTCACAGTTTTAATTACTCTAAACTCTTTACCCCTTACTTTGCCTTTAATTTCTATATTCACAAAAAGATGACCGTGCTGATCGTAATGTTGATTAATAATATTATAATCCACTTCTTCTACGTTATCATCGAGTTTAACTCTCTTACCCAGCTCTCTATAAACTATTGATTCAAAAACAGACATTGAAGGGTCATTAGGCTTAACCCACTTACCTTCAACCCATTCAGAGCCACAAATTTTGCAATACTTTCCGTGAATTTCTTTAGGGACTTGCACTAGCTCTTTAGTCTTAATATAACAGTCTAAGCAAAGTGAACCTATAAACTCTCCATCCTCTCTACCGCAAACTACACAAAACTTTCTTACCATTATTATAAGTTGTAGATTTGGGCAAATTTAATGCCTTCTATTTCTAACACCCCATCTTTAGCAACAAAACCCCTTTTTACAGCCTCGTCTACTATCTCTTTTCCCACAATATTTACCACATTAGCCCCATCAATTAAGGAAAAAGCGTATTCTAAACCTACTTCTTGCCCACCGTAAAACTCCTCATTTATAACTAGCTTTATATCTCCTTTAGTGAATGTCTTTCCTATTAATTCCGGTTCACAAATATTTACAAGAACATAACCGTTTTGCCTGATCACATTAAGGCTTACTCTTCTCATAAAGGTTTCACCGGAGTCTGTGCACCACACGCTAAACACGAAATATACCAGATCTTCTTTTCTTTCTTTAATACGGTATCGAGACTCTTACATGTACTGCACTGCACATAAGCCCTTAAGAACCTCTCAAATAGCATGTTTATTACTGACGAAGAGAACTTACCTTGAATAACTAGTTGTCCATTTTCATTAATACTACCCGGAGCTGCCAGTTCTTTAAGTAAATATCTCATGCATATTTTATCTTCTCTTCTTATCCTATCACAATACTCACTAAAGTTCTTTATTATAGTATTATTACCTATATGTAGAATTATTAGTGTCGGAAGAGCTTGGCCACTCACTTTTTGCACTTTATCTGGTAATTTAGAATACAACCTATCAAGTAAAGCCTTGTATTGCTCTTCAGTTTGTTGAGTCACAAGTAATCTTAAGAACTCTGAGTATAAATTACTTGTGACTTACAGTGAAGGTTTATATTGAAACTTATGGCTGTGCACTCAATAGGGGAGATACGTATATAATGGAAACATTACTTAGGGACAGAGGACATGAGATAGTTAGTAATATTAAAGAAGCTGACGCCATTGTACTAAATACATGTGCTGTAAGGCTTGAAACGGAAGAGAGGATGAAGCAGAGGATTAAGGAGCTAAGAAAAGAGAGTAAAAAACTAGTTATTGCAGGTTGTTTAGCTGGTGCCGAACCCGCTATGGTAATGGCATTGGCCCCAGAAGCCTCAATAATAGGGCCTCAGAGTGTAGATAAAATAATTGATGTAATAGAAAGTCCGACGAGAATAGTTCACTTAGAAGAGAGTAAAAAATTGATAACACCAAGGGTCTTTGAGGGAAAAATTGCAATAATACCGGTAGCAGATGGTTGTGCGGGAGATTGTAATTTTTGTATAACTAAATTAGCTAGGAGAAAACTCAGAAGCTATCCGCCTCACTTAATAGTTGAATCAGTAAGAGAAGCTGTTAAAAATGGTGCAGTTGAAATAGAGTTAACTGGGCAAGATACTGCGGCTTACGGGCTGGATATAGGGAATATTAAACTCTCAGATTTAGTTAAAAAAGTAGTTGAAATCGAAGGAGATTTTATGATAAGAATAGGCATGATGACACCTGAACAAGCGATGAGAGATATAGACGGTTTATTAGAAGTATTAAGGGACAAGAAAGTATTTAAATTCGTTCATCTCCCAGTCCAGAGCGGGGATGATAGGGTTCTGAAATTAATGAATAGGAAATATACTGTGGACGAATATAGGTCTTTGGTTAAAGAAATTAGGAGTAAAATACCTATTGTTAATATAACCACTGATATTATTATAGGTCATCCAGGGGAAGATGAAGAGGCATTTAACAATACGTTAAACTTGATAAAGGAATTAAAGTTCGATAGAATTCATTTGGCTATGTATTCTATAAGACCAAATACCAAAAGTGCTTCAATGCCTCAAGTTCCAGATCCAGTAAAGAAGGCCAGAATGCAAATCGCTAACAAGGTTTATGAAGATGTAGCATACCAAGTTCATTCAGAATATGTAGGAAGTATTACTAATATAATAACTACTGAACATGGGAGAAAGGGTTCAGTAATAGGTAGAACCATAAATTATATTCCAGTAGTGATTAAGGATAGCGTAGAATTAGGTAAAAGAATTAATGTAAGAATAACAGAGGCCTCTTTCTTTGACCTTAGGGGTGAACCAGTAGGCTTTGTTTAAAAAATTTAAAACTGTTTAAACATATGGGTTATTGTGACTGATGTATATATTGTTTCAGCAGTAAGGACCCCAATAGGGAAATTTGGAGGAGTTTTTAAGGACCTCTCACCAGTTGATTTAGGAGCTATAGCAATAAAAGAAGCATTAAAAAGAGCTAAGGCAGATCCTTCAAAGGTAGACATATCAATAATGGGAAACATATTAAGAGCTGGGCACGGTCAAGATTTAGCTAGGCAAGCCGCCATTAAGGCCGGAATACCTATGGAAATAGATGGGTACTGCGTAGATATGGTATGCTCTTCCGGAATGGTTAGTGTAATCAATGCGACACAAATGATCAAGAGCGGTGATGCTGATATAGTAGTTGCTGGAGGAATGGAAAGTATGAGTCAGGCTATGTTAGCAATAAAGAGTGAAGCAAGATGGGGAGTGAAAATGTTACTAGGTAAGAGATTAGAGTTTATAGACACAATGCTAATGGACGGATTAACTGACCCGTTTAATATGAAACTAATGGGGCAAGAGGCAGACATGGTGGCAAAGGCTCACAATATCAGCAGGAGGGAATTGGACGAAGTAGCTTACGAAAGCCATAAGAGAGCAGCTGAGGCCACCGACAAAGGCTATTTCAAAGATGAAATAGTAGAAGTTCAGGTTAATGGAAAGGTAGTAACACAAGACGAGGGAATAAGAAGGGATACTTCTGTCGAGAAATTAGCTCAACTAAAGCCAGCTTTTAATCCAGATGGCTTACATACAGCTGGTAATTCTTCACAGATAAGTGATGGAGCAGCGGCCTTAGTTCTTATGAGTGAGAAGGCAGTTAAGGAGTATAAGGTTGAGCCGATAGCAAAGATTTTAGGATATAGTTGGGTTGGGATAGAGAGTTGGCGCTTCACGGAGGCACCTATCTTCGCAGTTAAAAAATTATTACAGAAACTTAACATGGAAATTTCCCAATTTGATTATTTCGAGAACAATGAAGCGTTCGCGGTAAATAACGTGCTATACAATAGATATCTTGGAGTACCTTATGATAGGCTCAATGTGTTTGGAGGTGCTATTGCATTGGGTCATCCTATAGGGGCCAGCGGTGCTAGAATAATAACGACCTTGCTTAACGTATTGTCAAAGATGGGTGGAAAAAGGGGAATAGCAAGTATATGCCATGGTACTGGAGGTTCAACAGCAATAGCAGTCGAATTATTAAGACCTCTTTAACTTTTTAGGCTTTAAAATAAATAGTTGAATGGTGGTAAACTGATTGCCTAAAAAGAAATCAGAACAACCACAAACTTCCAGAGAAGTCCCTAAACCAGCTGAAGGAGAAGTTATTTGTGTTGTTAAGAAGTTACTAGGAGCTGAACATGCACAAGTTATATGTTTGGATGGAAAGGAAAGATTAGGGAGAATTCCAGGTAAGATGAAAAAGAAAATGTGGATAAGAGAGGGGGATGTCGTACTAGCAGCACCATGGGATTTCCAACCAACTAAATGTGATATTGTATATAGGTATGAGGAGAGTGAGGTAAGAAGGCTAGTTGAAGAAAACGTAGTCAGTGCTGAGGTAATAGAGCAATTAAGAGGATGAATTTTGATAGAGAAGAAAAGAAAAGAGGAGAAAAGGATTAAAGATGAAGATCTTTTTAAAGTTGTAGATTCGACCCTTGATTCAAGAACTTATTATGTTCTTTTTCAGATCTCTAGAAGATTAAATATAAAAAATTATTATGGGGCTATTTCATCTGGTAAAGAAGCTAAAGTATACCCAGCCTTAACCAACGACGGAAAATGGTATGCTGTAAAAATTTACTACGTCTCAACTGCAGCAAGTAAGAGAGCTTTAGAGAGATATACATTAGGAGATCCTAGATTTGAAGGCATAAAAATATCAAACACTTTACAGCTCATAGAAGTATGGGCTAAAAAAGAGTTCAAGAACTTAAAGAGGTTGTGGAACGCTGGAGTAAGAGTCCCAGAGCCGATACTAGTTGTCAAAAACGTTCTTGTAATGCAATTTATAGGAGAAAACGGTATAAGAGCTCCATTATTAAAAGAGCTACCAAGAGAGGAAGTAACTGAAGAACTGTATAAAGAAGTTATTAATCAAATAGAATTAATGGTGAATAAAGCAGAGTTAGTTCATGGAGATTTGAGTGAATATAATATCATGGTCTTTGATGGACTCCCATATATCATAGACGTAAGCCAGGCGGTAGATATTGATCATCCAAACGCTTTAGATTTATTAATTAGAGATATTAATAATATTAATGAATTCTTTAAAGATAATAGCGTTGAAGTGATGGATGTTGATAAAATTTTATCTACTCTTAAGATTAAAAGAGTAGATAAAAATGATGTACATAACAGTTCCGGATGATAAATTAAACGTTTTGAAGGGAATATTACCACGACTTGAGGAGATTAGTAACACTAAAGTCGAAATTGACGAGAAAACTAAATCAATTAAAGTTTCACCAAAGAGCGGAAATGCGTACGACGCAATGAAGGTTATTTCGGTGATAAAAGCCATAGGACTAGGGTTCAGCATTGACGATTCGATGAAACTAATGAGCGATGATTATGGATTAGAGATTATAGATTTAAAGGACTACTTTTCATCCCCAGAGGCAATAAGGAGAATTAAAGGTAGAATAATCGGTGAAAAGGGAAAGACAAAGAAAACAATTCAAGAATATACTGGAGTACAAATAATCATAGGGGATCATATGATAGGACTATTAGGTAATATTGAGCAACTACAAATTGCTAAAAAGGCAATAGAATTGTTAATTCAAGGAAAGGAACATTCAACAGTGTATAAATACCTCGACCAAGCTGAACGTGAACTCTCATTAAGTAATATAAACAGAGCATTAAAACAAGGACTTAAGAATGTCTAAACTCACATTGTATTTACCCATATAGTACTTAATAACTCTCTGATAATTAGATAAGATGACCTTATACTTCTCGTCACTAATAAGTGATTTTAAACTCTCTGTTTCGCCCTTATAAGCATACTTAAAAAATCTATACAAGATTCTTTTTGGCTCACTTAAAATGTCTTCGGTTTCGAAAAGATGTGGGGAAGGGTTCATGACTAAAGTTAAATGAGTACCGTCAAGCATGGCTATCATGGCCAATTTATGTGCAGAATACTCCCTGGTTGGAGATTTCTTAGAAGCCTTCACCTCAATATAATACCTATTTCCGCATTTTTCAGCCTCTAGGTCATGAGTGGGTAAGTCCACATAACGTATATTTCTAAAATTCATGGATTCAAGAACTTTTATTGCTCTTAACTCCATAGCATAACCAAGTATTATGCCCTTAGCCTTTTCTATGGCATATTCTAATTCCTCATCAGTAAGGCCATAAATCTCTTTTATTTCATCAAGTGTTCTCACATTATAAACTGATACGTAGTTAGATTTAAATATTGTTATAAATTGTGGTATCTTGAATTTGTTAATTAAATATGGGAAACCCCAAATCTACCCTTATTATCACCTTTAGTAATCTTAAATAATAACCGTATAACATTTATTCTTTTAGCTATTTATACTGTAATTTACAGTAAAATAATTAAGAAATCTACAAAATATTTTTAATTTTTTAGAATAATACTTAACTACAACTCATTTTTATATTCCCTAACCTCCTTCTTCCCTCCTCTCTTACCTTCATTATCTCGCTCAAGTTTACTTTACTCGCATTTTCACCGAATTTAGAATATAAGTCTAATTCAAAATTGTACTCAGTATAAATACCTACTTCATTTAACCTCTTATTAGCGTCCTCTAATGACTCGGCTGAATCAACTACTTTTGCTATAGGAGAAGTATCAGCAACTACCTTTGGGTCTAAAAAGAACATTATAGCCGATACTGGAGTTACAAAGACCTTCCTCAATCCGCCTCTAATACTTATTTCACCATAAAGACCTTTAAACGCTTCATAAGGTATTCTAGAAGCCTCTGTATTTACATATTCGAAAACTTTCTCAACTTTTCTTGCAATCTCTTCGTCAAAACCCTTAATGTCCTTCAGACCCCCATTTTTAGCAATCTCAGCTATTCTCCTTATTATATAATCGTGAGGTAGTTCGCCATCACTCCCGGCACCAATAGTGACTAATAGAGAGGGTGTTTTTAAGTTGACTAAAACGTTGAGCATAAAGAAGTCAATTAAAGGGCTGCCAAGAGTTTCTTCGCATCCCTTAGCTAGAACGTCTCCTCCAGCGTCTACACCCACTATTAGGTTTATTCTCTTCTCCTCGGCTAGTCGGTCAATATCATAAGCTACCTTTTTAACTCCATATTTAATGCATATAGCGTAGCCCTTTTCTAGTCCTACAGCATTAAGTAGTCTTACCAATTGTGGAACGACAAGCCTATTCGCCCTTCTTGCAAAGGAAGATTTGTTTACTTCAATTATTGAATCGTTTATTTTGAGTGAATTCTCGAACTCGCAAATAGGGCCTGGAAGGGGGTCTTCAACATATCTTTCCCATGTTACAGCACCTAATACCGTCTCATATCCTCTAGTTTGCAAGTACAAAGACGCTACATAAGCCGAAACAACATCTCCGCCTCCGCCTAACCCGAAAACGAACGCTCTCACATGGTTTATAACTTTTATTACATTTTATACTTTTAGTGAAGCAATAGTAATCTCCGAAAGTATTAGAAAGACTCTACCCGTATTATCTGAACCCCAATTTTAAACGTTAGTAACAAATACATTATTTAGTGTCGCTAGATGAGCGATGTAATTGATTATTCGAACTCTGAAAGTTTACTTCATGAGCTAAAAATAGGTGAGGCAGTAGCACATATAGTTGCTGCGGCTTCTATAGTTGAAGAGCTTGAAGGTGAAAGTGAAGAGGTTAGAGAAACTGTGAGAAAATACGTTGATGCGTGGATTTCCGCTCTCGTGCCGATAGATTATGTACCCGGAATGGCGGAAGTAATAGGAAGTAAAATCAGTAAAAAGCTAACACAAATTTTTGATGAGGTATCAGAAAAGGAATTAGGAGAAACTTTAGATCTGGTAATCGAAGCAAAGCGGGAACTCGAAGAAGGGAACTTACCTTATTATTACAAAGAAGTTGAGGTTAGAGTAGAAAGAATTTTGAGGGCTTTAGGCATTGATCTGTCATATGTTTATAAGTTTTTAGATGGTAATACCAATAATAGGTTATTAAGGCTTATTTCGATCTTAGCAGTAAGTATCGGTATAGCAAGTGTATGGGATCCGAAATGGACAGTGGAATCTCAGTAACTGCTGAAAAAATAATAGACATTACAGCTAGATATGCTAGTGGAATTCATGTTAGAGACGATGAGATAGAAAAATTAGTTGGCTTATCAACTAAAAACATAGCTAAACAAGCTATACAGAGAGTCGCTTTTTGGCTAGTTGATAATAATAAAACACCTTTATTATACTGCAAAATCTGTGGTAAAGGGCCTTTTACAAGAAAGGGTCTCTATTTACATCTGACTAGAATGCATAAGAATGAGATAAAAGCAATGCTTGAGGAGGAGTTAAGAAATCAAATAAAAGCCCTTATTTAGTCATATTGAAGATAAAGCTTTATCTAGATCCTCAATCAAATCATCTATTTCTTCTATCCCTACGGAAAGTCTTAACATTGTATCTGATATTCCAACAATTTTCCTCTCCTCCGGTGTTAGAGTCCTATGTGACATAGTAGCTGGATGGGAAATAGTTGAGTTAACCCCGCCTAAAGTCTGGGCAGCCAGAATTACATTAAATTTATTCATTAGATTTATACTGTCGCTCATCGTACCTTTGATCTCAAAACTAACTACACCACCAAAGCCTTTCAATAGCTTCCTAGCAATCTCATGGTCAGGGTGAGATTTCAAACCAGGGTAATAGACTTTCTTAATCTTGGGATGCTCGGAAAGGAATTCAGCGATCTTTTGAGCATTAGAATTAATAACGTCCATACGTACTTTTAATGTCTTGATTCCTCTGATTACCAAATAAGCAGCATGAGGATCTAAAGAAGTGCCCAAAGTCCTCCTCATCAGATCTACTTTAACTAGCAAGTCTTTATAACCAGCAGCTAGTCCAGCAATAACATCATTATGTCCAGCGAGAAACTTAGAAGCACTATGAACCACAATCTGAGATCCTTGCACAATAGGCTTTTGGTTTATAGGTGTTGAAAATGTAGCATCTACTATAAGAATTGAATTATTTTCCTTACTTATTTTAGACAAAGTTATTATATCCGCAACTCTTAAAATCGGGTTAGAAATGCTTTCAACAAAGATTATATCGTACTTCTTATCCTTAGCCTTTTCAACTATTTCTCCGGGGTTAGCAACATCGATATTAACTCCTAGACTCCTTAAAAAGTCTGTGAAGAAGCGGTAAGTCCTCCCGAACATATCCCTATGTATTAAAACGTTGGAACCGGGTTTAACTAATGTTAAGAGCGTTGAGGAAATGGCGCCCATTCCAGAGGAAAAAGCTACACCCATCTCAGCTTCTTCAAGTTCTGCTATTATATTAGCTAATCTTAGAACAGTAGGATTAAGTTCCCTACTATATCTATATTTCTCACCAACTGGATACTGATAAGAGGTTGTTTGATAAATAGGTGTAGTTATTGCCCCGGTCTCTTTATCTACTTCTTCTTTAACAGCTTTAGTCCCATCCCTCAACCCAAGCACCTCCAGCTAACTTAGCTTCCTTTATTATGCACTCATAACCATATGAACTACAAATTTTAAGTCCTTCATTTATAATTTCCTTTTTATTAGACTTATCATCTATGAAAACAGCTATAGTAGGACCAGCACCACTAACACAAGCACCCACTGCATTTAAAGAGAGCGAAACCTCTTTAATTTTAGGATAATATGGGAAGAGCGGTTCCCTAGCCTTCTCAATTATCTCATCGTTAAGGCCAATTCTCACTAGTTCTCTATCTCCTTTTATTAAACCCAAAATAAACGAAGTTAAATATCTAGAGTTATTTACACTTTTACCTAGTGCTACTTCCTTAGGTAACATTTCCCGAGCCTTTTTAGTTTTGTCTTGGAGTTTCACCAAAGGAATAAAGAGAAGTATCTCGAAATCAAGATTAACTGGGATTTGAGAGACTCTTACTGGATTCGTTGAAGTAACAGCTACAACACCACCATAAGTGCTGGCAGCAACATTATCCGGATGAGCGGAACCAGAAGAAGCTATCTCGCCTAACATCGAGTATTTGACTATTTCGTCCTTACTGAGATTTAACTTAAAAATCTCATTCGTAGCAACAATTGCAGCTACAGCAGAAGCACCACTACTCCCCATACCTAAACCCGGTGGAATACCCTTAATTACCTCCATTTTTATTTTCGCCTTAATGTTATACTCAGAAAGAAGTTTGAGCACAGCGTAAGAGGCTGAATTCTTCTCAACTTCATTAGGGATTCCCTCTCCTTTAACCATTATTTGCAATGATGAACTGTTCTCGGCACTAACCTTTACAGAGTCCAAAAAAGCATTATGTGCTAAAGCTAAAATGTCGAAACCAGCTCCCAAATTCGCTGATGAAGAATAAGCTTTACCTATCATAACTGGAATAGCATTACTAAAAAATAAAAAATTAATGAGACTTTTCAAAATATTTTCTTAAACTCTCATTTTTAATAAATACTTTTAATTTCTCTTCTCCTATAACTTTACCACTTATGCTAAATGTTTCTGGTATAATTACTTTAGCCTTACCTATGAAAGAAAGTGCAATACTAACATACCTTAATTTTACTGAACTAGATGGAGTTAATTTACTCAATCCGATCCATTCATGATAACCTATCAAATCTGAGCCCTCAGTTTCTATAATCCTTCTTACAAAAGAAAAATCCTCCCCGCTAACGTCTTCATATAGTGAACTTACTACTATCACATCGCCTACGCCGTATTTAAGAGCTTTTAAACCAGCATAAGAGCCTAAAGGCAATTTCCTCACTTCTTCACCTAGTAATGACATTAAGTACTTATCCTCCTCCCCTATATACACCGGTCTTTTATCTAAAGACTTGAGTATGACTTTAACAGTTTCGCCCTCATTTATTATCGTACTGGGACTTAAACCTATATAACCATCTGCATTGGCAAAAGTCCCTATCATATAACTGTCAAAATCTACTGCTAAAGCATAATACTTGCCACCCTTTTCAAATAGAAAAACTGGTATGTAAGTAAACCTATTCTTATCTGCTTTTACGGAATTCATTAATATAGCTTCTACAGTGTTCTCTATCTCTCCATTATAACCAGCCATCAGAGCTAAGTACTTTTCTATAACTTGTTGTGTTACCATTATTGTTGAAACTACATTACCCGGTAATCCAAATACCGGTTTGCCTTTTACAATTCCTAATATAGTGGGTTTCCCCGGCTTGAACTTAAGTCCGTGGACAACTATCTTCCCTTCTTCTTTAATTACTTCATGCACATAGTCTTTCTCTCCAGCACTAGTGCCACCAGTTAAGATCACAACATCTGCAACAGCTAACGCATTAATTAACGCATCTCTAATCTTCTCCTTATCATCACCTATATGAGTCTTACCTACTATCTCGTACCCTTTTAATGTTAAATATGAGGATAGATAGTAAGAATTAGACTCATAAATCTTACCATTTTTTAGCTCTTCACCAGGTTGAACTAGCTCATCACCAGTAGTAATAATGAAAATTTTTACTTTCTTGAAAACTTTTACTTTACTGATTCCAACACTTGCAAGCAAAGTTATTTTCTCTGGACCTATTTTCTCGCCTTTTCTCAGAATTAGAGTCCCTTTAGGAATATCACTACCTATCCACCCAACGTTCTCACCAAACCTTACCTTTCTAGGTATTCTTATTTTATCACCGATTTTCTCGACCTCTTCGACTTTAATAACTGCAGTAGCGTTTCTAGGAATCACAGCACCGGTATCTACTTCTACTGCTTCTCCCTCGTTTATTATAATCTCCTTATATTCACCTATTCTTATACTATCTATGACACGAAATTCTCCCGGTGTTCTGTTAGCTATAATCGCATAACCGTCCACTGTAGACCTTGAAAATGGTGGTAAATCTATAGGTGAATATACGTTCTCTGCCGATATTCTGCCCAAGGAATTAAGAAGCTCTACTTCTTCTACCCCTATAGGTTGTGGCGGTAACTCATTAATGAATCGGTTTAAAGCATCACTAGCTAAAAGTAGTTCTTGATCATTTAAAATAGCCCTCATTTAAAAAATATGTAGAATAAAACTTATTTATCTTTACATGGTAATTAAGGAGGCTTTCTTTAACTCGTCAAGTACCATCAGTATGGGATCTCTAACTTGGTCTACGGATAAGTTCGCCTCTTGACTTATTTGAGTGAGAATTTGAGTTACGGTCTTATTACCATCACATAACTCCCAAACGTAATAAGCTATAGGGGCTAACTCGTAAACCTTATCCTCAGATACTTTGATTATATATCCTTCTCCATCTTCACTTTTATCTATGAATTCGCCTATTTTTTGAGGTTTAAGATCCTTTACTTCCTCGAAATTCACTCCTCTTCTCCTCCCTCAAATCTAGGTTTTCTACCTCCGAATCTTCTACCTCTGCCTTTATTGAATGGCCTCTTATATTCTCCCGCTGAAGGAGTGTTTTCTGGTATTTGACTAGCATCGGGTATGGTGGCGTCTTCAGCTTCAGTTATCTGTGATTTGCTACCAGCATTTAATTGGACTTTACCTTTATATGCTGTTGTCCACGCATTATCAATTTTTATCACAGAACCAGGTTTCACAGTACCTGCTAAGTTACCCCATAACGTTAATTTTACCCTACCGGTTTCATCTCCTACTATAGCTTCGCTTATGGTTCTAGTACCGTTTTTTGTTTGTATAACTTTTGGTTCGCTCGCTTCTATTACGCGAACAGTTACATTTACGTTTTCCATTCCGGGTTTTAAATTACCTATTTTTTCTTCTCCCATTTGACTCGACTCTCGAGATTTGTTAGATTCTCCTTCTCGTTTGTGATATAAAAAATTATGTTAGAACGTCAAAGTAAGGTTAAAAAAGGTGAAAAGAATCGGCTTATAAAAGGAGTATTGTTTAATATCCCCGTTAAATGTCTATTAAGATTTGTTTTTAAACTATCCAACAATATTAATTCATGGGATAACACTGTGAGTAGTAGTAATGTCAATCAATTGTTAGAATATCCGAAAAAATTCGTCGAAGTATTATCAGCACCCTTTGTCGGTAGAGAAGAAGAGGCCAAGGTAATAACCCTCGCATTATTATCAAAAGAGCACGTAATTTTAATAGGAGAACCAGGGACTGCAAAATCGGCATTAGCTAGAAGAGCCGCAGAATTATTAAACGCCAAATTCTTCATGTATTTACTTACAAAATATACTGAACCAGCAGAACTTTTCGGAGCATTGGATATAAATGCATTAAAGCAAGGGGTTTATAAAAGAATTACTAAAGATAGATTACCAGAAAGTGAAATAGCGTTTTTAGATGAGATATTTAATGCAAATTCAGCTATACTCAACGCATTGTTATCCTTATTAAATGAAAGAGTTATTTATGACGGTTATAACGTAATTAGAGTGCCTCTAAGAACGCTAATATCCGCAAGTAATAGAGTCCCAGATGAGCCGGAATTAGATGCATTATATGACAGATTATTATTAAGACATTACGCGAAGCCGGTTAGTGAGGATTTGTGGAAAGATCTAATAAACTCAGCATGGGATTATGAGTTTTCAAACAAATGGGTAATAAAAGAACCAATTATGAGTATTCGCCAATTAGACGATTTATACAACCTGATACCACAAGTTGACTTATCTGGAGTGAAAGGCAAACTACTTAAACTTTATGCGATGTTAGAGGAGAAGGGAATACATTTAACTGATAGAAGAAAAGGCAAAGTACTGAAAATAGTATCTGCGCATGCAATACTGAACGGTAGAATGAAAGCTATAGAAGAGGACTTGATAGTTTTAAAGTATATAGCCCCGAAAGAAATAGACGATTTTGAGAAAGTAGCCGCTTTATTATCTGAAGAGCTAAAGACACCTATAAAGTACATGAAGGAACTAAACGAGATATATTCTAACATTAAAGAAGCAAGTAAATACGTTGATGCTGCAAGCGAAGCGGATCCCAGACTAGTAGAGCTAATTAGAAGTTTAAGGGCTACTAGAGATAGGGTTTTAGCATTAGGTAAGGAAAGCGGAGATGAAAAGGTAGAGGAGTTTTCAAAAGAAGTTATTAATGAGATTGACAAATTATTAGAAAAAGTAGCAAGAAAACTGGGGATATATCCTTGACAGAAGGTTTTTTAAGAGGAATAGATTATGATGATCCACTTATAAAGTATAGAGGAGAAAGGATTAACTATACTTTGAAAAAATTGTTAGGAAGGGAATTACAATTAGAAGAGAACTTTTTGATAGATACATATTACATTCATTATTTACCAATGCCTATACCTAAAACTAAAAGTGAAATACCTAAGGAAAAACAAATCATGTATAATTTCATAGACTTAATGTTGAGTTCAGATCTAGTTGTAGAAAACAGAAGCTATTCCGTGGCAAACTCAGCAGTAAGTATGGCACTTTCAGTAAGCTATGTGCAGAATTTGATTGAAGAACTAGAAAAAATAAAGAGAACTTCACAATCGCAAGAAGAAAGGCAAATGGCAGAACAGATTTTAAATGGACTGATGAAAGGAGGAGGATATAGAGAAGGACAAAAGAATGAAATGCAAAACCAACAACAAATGGAAAAATTAATGAAACAAGTTCATGAAAAAGCTTTGAGTAAGGCTATTGAAGATTCCGAATCAGTGAGAAGCTTGCAAAGGATAGTTGGAGGAAATGGGGCTGGTACTGGTTCAATATTAAACTTTGAAGGGGAAATACATGAGGTCTTAAGACTTGCTAGGAATACTGAAGTTAAGAAGATATTAGAGTTCCTAAGTGGAATACCTAGGTTAGGGAATTACACTAAAAAGAAGACTACGAGATATTCCAGAGGAGAGTTATATGGTTATGAAGAAGGGTCGGATTTAGAGAGAATAGTTCCTTCGGAACTCGCACTTCCAGAAGAGTTATTCTATGTTAAACTAGCTGAGTCTCAAATTTTGCTTTATCAGAAGAGGATCAAAGAAGTATTAGGCCCAATTTATTTACTACTAGACAAGTCTGGAAGTATGGACGGAGAAAAAATATTATGGGCTAAAGCAGTAGCGTTGGCTTTATACAGTAGGGCTAGAAGAGAAAACAGGGACTTTTACATCAGATTCTTTGATAACATTCCATATCCCTTAATAAAAGTAATGAGGAATGCCAAGAGTAAAGACGTAATAAAAATGATAGAGTATATAGGTAAAATAAGAGGAGGAGGAGGTACGGACATAAGCAGGTCAGTAATATCGGCATGTGAGGATATCAAGGAGGGACATGTAAAAGGAGTTAGTGAAATCATATTGTTAACTGATGGTGAGGATAAAATAGCAGAAACTACGGTAAGGAGGTCATTAAAAGAGGCTAACGCTACTCTAATAAGCGTAATGATAAGAGGGGATAATGCTGATCTAAGGAGAGTTTCAGACCAATACCTCGTAGTATACAAGTTAGATCAAGAGGATTTATTAAGAGTTGTTGAAGCGTAAGAGAAAAGGAGGCCTCAGTCTCATCCACCGCTAGTGCGGAGTCAACTGAGCATGGCCGCCTTTTATATAATAAAAAATAGAGTTTAAAAATGTTGAGACGACCCGAACGCTGATTAATGTTGTGATGAACTAGACCTAACTGAATTAAGGTATTGTATAAGATACCTCAAATCAGACTCAAGATTTTTTTCATCTTCTTCCCTTAACCACATTAGTCCACCAGCAGCATCTACAATTTCCCCATTAACTTTTAGATCTTTTACTCTATCCTTCCAGTTAAAGACATCCTTAGAAATTACTAGAACGTAAATCTCCCCATCATTTCTCAAATGCACTTTACCCCAATATAAATCTCCCACAGTATACTCTAGCTCTTTAGCAAATGGTGGTCTACTTGGTCTTTCACTAACTGAATACCATCCTTTATTTATTTTTCCTCCAATTTTTGTAATTATCGACTGAATCTCCTCCTCTAACATTTAAGCGAACCCCTTACTTTTTAGTACTTCCAAAGCTAATTTTCCTATACCTAATTCTTCAGCCTTAAAACCAAACGCTAAACCCAAAAGTTGCGTAATGTAAATTGCTGGTAAAGTCCAGTTAGTGTTGAATTCTGCCTTAATCTTAAACTGAAGACTGTCCAACTGTAAGTGACACAAACTACAAGGGTGAACTAGCAAATCGGCGTTTTGTTCTTTAGCACTTTTTAGTACATTGTACGCTAATTTTATCCCAACACTAGGATTGCTACCCATTAATGGGAATCCACAGCAAGACCTAGACATAGGAAATGTTACTGGTGTAGCACCAGTAGCGGCTATCAAATCTTCCATGCTGTGAGGATTGAATGCAGACTCAAAGCCCATTATTTCTTCCGGCCTTAACATTTGGCATCCATAATATGCGGCAACTCTTAAACCAGTCAATGGTTTTTTCACCTTCTCCTTTATCTTTTCTATCCCAGCATCTCTTACTAAAACCCAGACAATGTGTTCGGCATTTGCCTTACCCTCATACTTCACAGACGTATTTTTAATCCTTTTATCCACCTCTTTCCTTAAGTCCTTGTTCTCCTTATATTTATAAACTGCTAACCTATGACTGTGTAAGCAAACACTACAAGGAGTCACCATTTTTGTATATCCCATTTTTTCCACAATTGATAAGTTCCTAAGGTTCAATGCAATATGCCCAACTTCATCGTATTCGTCAAAAAATCCTCCTCCGCAACAATTCCAATCCTTAACTTCTTCTAACTTTATTCCTAGAGCTTCAAAAACTTTCCTTGTAGCAATATCAACGTCCTTTGATAGACCATGTGTTGCACAGCCTGGATAGTACGCATAAGACATTTTACTCACCGGATAGGATTTTCCTAATTTCACTAATATTTTCTACTGGCTTCTCTTTAACAAGAGCATATTTTAATTTACCAGTTTGTAACATGAATATCATATCCCTCAAAGACCCAATAAGACCATAAGTACTTAAATATACTTTAGCCTCCTCAATCTTACCGCTCTCAAATAATGAATTATATATTGCTTCTGCATGACGTTCCCCAGTACTCATAACTTCGGTCCTCTCTTTAGCTAGTTTAGTATAAGCCCTAGTTTTTTTGATTGCAGTAACCGGCTCAATATCTCTAGGACACACATTATAACACATATAACAATAAGTACATCTCCACGCACTATCAAGCAAAATCTTCATTCTTTCCTCTGTTATTGTATCTCTGGGATCTGCTAGGAACCTAAAGCCTTTAGCGTGAGCTGCTGGGCCTAAGAATAGTGGATCGTTCTTAACACTGGGGCACGCGGAAACGCACAATCCGCACCAAATACACTGGGCAAACTTCCATAACATTCTCTGATCTTCGGGTTTTAACCTATGCTCAGCCTTACCCTCCAGCACTTCCTTACTGGGATAAAGCCTTGGCTTAACTTTATACATCCTTTGGTAAAAATCGTCTAGGTCGACTATAAGGTCTTTTAACGGTCTAAAATAATCCATAGGCTCTATTGTAATAACGTTACTCCCGTACCTTTTCACCATGTCTAAGACTAATGTCTTGCAAGCTAACCTGGGCTCACCGTTTATTTTCATCCCACAACTTCCACAGACAGCCATATGGCATGAAGCTCTGTATGCTAAAGTAGGGTCTTGTTCACTTTTTATTCTCCTTAATGCTTCTGTGAATTGGGTAAACCGATCAACTTTAAGCTTGTATTCTTGCCACCAGAAACCCTTCTCTTGAGAGTACCTCTTTATTTTTAACACAACCTCGGCCTCTTCGTTCTGTAACGACATCTTAATACACCCTCTCCTCAGGTTTCCATTTAGTCATTCTAACCGGTTTATATGTTATTTCTACAGTATTACCCTTAAGATAAGCTAAAGTGTGTTTCAACCAGTTAGTATCATCCCTTTTAGGATAATCTAACCTATAATGAGCACCCCTAGACTCCTTCCTATTAAGTGCTGTAGTAGCTATAACTAGGGCTAAGTCTAACATGTTTTTCAACTCTAATGCATTATAAAACTCGGTATTATAGACCTTACTCTTATCCAGGACATAAGTGTTCTTAGCCTCCTCCCTTAACTTGAAGATTTCAGATATTGCAGTTTTTAATCCGTTCTCATCACGGAACACACCTACATAGTCCCACATAATATCTCTTAATCTCTCTAAAACTTCTCCAAAATGCACACCAGATTCTTTCTTAACTACTTCATACGCACTATTCTCAGCTTTCTCAGCCTCGGCATCTATATCTGATGAAGGCTCGGTATAACTCTTTAAAAACTCGACTACTGCCCTACCCGTCTCCCTACCAAAAACTAAGGTTTCGAGAAGTGAGTTTGAACCTAATCTATTAGCGCCGTGAACTGAAACACAAGCAGCTTCACCGGCTGCAAATAAGCCTATTAGATCACTATTTTTACCAGTAATATCAACATCAATTCCTCCCATATAATAATGTTGTGCAGGCCTTACTGGGATCATCTCTTTAGTAGCATCAATACCTGCAAAGCTTTTCGCAGCCTCATATGCTAATGCAAGCCTCTCTTTTATATATTCCTCTCCTAAATGAGTTAAATCTAAACCTACATATCCTCCCGGAAATCCCCTACCCTCCTTAATCTCTGTTAATATAGCCCTAGAGACTATATCTCTAGGTGCCAAATCTAACTTCTTTGGAGCATAACGTGTCATGAACCTCTCTCCTTTATTATTTCTTAAAACTGCACCCTCACCTCTCGCAGCCTCACTTATTAAAATGTCGGATGGGTAAAGAGCTGTCGGGTGAAACTGGACGAATTCTGGATCTTTTAAAGCAGCTCCAGCTCTTAAAGCCATTGTATAACCATCACCAGTATTGATGTAACTGTTAGTGGAATGCCTATACAACATTCCCATACCTCCAGATGCTATCACTACTGCCTTAGCCTTAAAGAAGACTGGTAGCATATTTCTCATATCAAAAGCTACAACGCCCCTGACCCTTTTATCATCTTTAACCAATTCCCATGCGAACCATTCAAAATAGAAGTCGACTTTTTCCAAACCGGAAGTCCTTTCGTAAACTGTATGAAGCAATGCCATACCGGTTTTGTCTCCAACAAATCTAGTTCTAGGATATGTTTGCCCTCCGAAGTACCTCACTGCAACCCTTCCATCCGGTTGTCTATTAAATAATGTCCCCCAGCGTTCAAGTAAGTTTACTATCTCACCAGATTTATAAGCCAGGAGTTCAGCAGCGTCTTGATCGACTAAGTAATCTCCTCCTTTAATCGTATCGTATGCCATATAGTCTGGATTATCGTTAGGATCTGAATTCCCTTCTATATAAGCTGCTATTCCACCTTCAGCTGCAGCTGAATGAGATCTGGTAGGAAAAACTTTAGATATGACAGCAACGTTATAACCAGCGGAGGCTATCTCATGGGCAGCCATTAAACCAGCTAATCCAGCCCCTATAACAACCGCATCATAAGATAGTTTCTCCACGAAATGTAATTATTAGATATGAATTTAAAAATATTTTATCAGCATGCTATAACACCTCACTTAAGTTAGAAACCACGTAAGTAGGTTTCACCTCACTCTTCTCAACGTCCTTTTTCGTTGAAATACCAGTTAGAACCAAAAGTGTGTCAATACCAGCATTAATCCCCATTCTGATATCCGTCTCTAACTGATCCCCTATCATTATAGCTTTTTTAGAGTTCAACCCAGAAACTTTAAAGGCAACTTGTATCATCCAGGGGTTAGGTTTCCCAGCAACAAAATCTGGCTCTTTTTTAAGAGCATAAATAATTGCAGCTGCTAAAGCACCAGCACCCAATTTTAGCCCATTTTTTGATGGCCATAATCTATCCATATTAGTGACAATGAATCTGGAACCATTATAGATTGCTCTCATTGCCGCTGAAAGTTTCTCATATGTACTTAGCCTGTCTAAACCAAGTACTACGGCATCGGGGTTTTCTTCCTCAATATCTCTCACACCAAGTATCTCAAACCCGAAATTTTTCAGTTCTTCTATTAAGCCCTCTTCACCCACAACAAACACTTTTCTTACGTCTGTGTGCTCTTTCATGTAAATTGCCGCTGCGGTACCACTAGTTATTATCCTTTCTGGGGTTATCTTCAGTCCTAAATAGTTCAGTTGTCTGGCTAATAGTACTCTGCTGAACCCAGAATTATTAGTGAGAAGGAGCACTTGCTTCCCCTTTTCAATTAGTGTTTGTAATGCATAAATATTAGGCCATATAGGCTCTCCTTCCCTAAGCAAAACCCCGTCGACATCGCTGATTATTAATTCATATTGTTCCAATAACATTCCTCTCTAACTCCTTAATCTTTTGTGAGAGTTTGGGAATTAATTCGTTTTCATCCTTTACAAATCCAAAATAGCCAAATGGAAAATAAAGAATATTTTCACAATCCCATTTGCCCGGAAATGTTGGAGTTACTTTAAAGTACTTTGCGTGACCGCCATCAAATAAGACTATTAAGAAAGTATTCCTCCCTTTTTCAGCTACATAAACCTCACATTCATTACTCTCACTCTTTATTAATTTATCAACCCCTAGCATTTCTTTTGACAACAACATTTTAACCCCCGTTACGCGATATAGAATGTGAATTCTGAAGCTATTACGAGAAAGTACTATTCCAAACTAAAAAGTTTACCAAACCTAAAAGTTATTTCTGGCTTCTCAGTATTTGAATCGATATTAGTAGGACTAAGAAGTATAACTGTTGGTCTGGATTTTCTCTTAGCCTTCATAACGTATTTTGTTGTATCGTTAGGGCTAATAAGGGAATTAAAGCTTTCATTATTTTTCACGGACCTTACAGCCTTTGTATATTTAATAATCTCCTTTTTCAGTATCCAAACTTTTTATGCATTTGGAATATTCGCACCACTATTGGGTTATTCGATTATTGCTAAATACTCTGAAATTAAAGCTACATTGATTGTTTTTTTAACGTCCCTATTTCCATCACTATTTTTTGGCATGACAATTGAAATATTTATTTACACTATGTCAATTACATTAATATTCTATTTCTACATATATATAATAAATAGAAAAGGAGAAAAAATAGTTGGTCTAAAATCCCTACAGATAGCAAGACCTTTCATCCAGGGGATATTAAGGAAAGACACACAAGCAGTTGAAAAACTATTAGATAGTTTAGGTACAAAAACTAACATAAGAATAGGTATGTTTAAGATAGGGAACTACTTCTTCATAATCCCTAAAATGCACTTCGGCATTAGCGGAGAAATAGGCAGTTCAAAATTCATTTACCAATTAAATAATTTATCACCCCGATCAATAGTATTTCACGGCCCCGGGAGCCACGAGCTTGACTTAACTTCTTCAAAGAAGTCATTAGAAATTGCGAAAAGAGTTTATGAAGAGGAAACAAATGGAAAATGGAATAAAGAGGATTTTTACGGAATATATAGTTGGGAAAGTTGTAAATTTAGAGGTGTTACTTTACTCTTTTCAAACTCTAGCCTCACATTCTTAGAGAGACCAGAGTTAGGAATAGATGACCTACCAACAAAATTATGGGATTTCGTTGTTAAGCAGAGTGATTATATAGTAGATTGTCACAACGAGTACTTAAAAGAAGAGATACCTTCTTCTATAACGAATCACTTAATTGAAGAGATAAATAAAATAAAAGAAATAAGAAAGACGGGGATTACCAGAACCCTTAAGTTTAACGTTAAAGAGAAGACTATTGAAGGATGTGAAGGGTTATGCAATAACAGAGTTATTACAATTGCAATTTCAGATGGAGAGAGAAAAGTTGGAATTGTTTATTTATATGCAAATAACGCTGACCCATCTCTGACTAATGCTATCCGGTCTAGGTTATCTAAAATAGTCGATATTCCATTACTTGTAACACCAGATGACCACAGTTGTACTGCTACTGGACTTAAGAATTTATATCTCCCAGCCCAACCTTGTGATAATCTCATAAGGGAAATTGAGGAACTTATGAAGGAAACAGTCTCTAATATGCAGGTGGTAGAGGTTTATTCTAGAAGTATAGATATTAGCGGTGTAAGAGTTATAGGAAAAGTGATTTCAAATATGGTTACAGCACTTGAAGAAGTAGGGGATTATGCATTAAAAACGTTTTGGATACCGTTAGTTTCACCAATACTTATCATACTAATACTTACGTTACTAACTCATAGCGTTATTAAACTCTAAAATTGCAGAGTCTACACTTTCCTTCCATTGCTTCAAACCGGAGGGGGAAGTTGGATAGTTTAAATAGAGTTGCTTAATTCTTTTCATATACTCAGCAACTGTCTTTAGCTTAAATAGGAGAGATGGCCTACCTAAACCCGCGATTATTCTCATAGCCTTTTCAGCTACTGAAAGATGAAGATCTCCTTTCTCGCTAGCTTCTAATAAATCCTCCTCTCTTATAATTTTCTTATTCATACCATAGTTAATATCATCATCAGTTAACCTCTGCAAAAACCTCCTAAATATATCTAAACTAGCTTGTTTAGCACCATACTCATTGATATAACAAATATTCATATTCCATAATCCTTTCTCTGAAAAATTGCCTGTCTCAAAGGCCGATAAAATCGTTTTTGCGGCACAATAACCCGAAATCATTGCTGATCCTTTACCACCACCATGAACTGGATTAACAGTATATGCTGAATCCCCTACAGCTATGATACCATTCCACACCATGGAATATAATGGTCTACGAGTAGGTACTAAAGCCCCACCTTTTACTAAAAGTTTACTTTTATCCACATCCGGAGCGTATTCGTCTAAGTACTTTTTGTAAAACTCGTGGACACTAGGGTATCCCATTCCACCTTGGATTCCCAATCCTACATTAACTTTATTCTTCCCCTTAGGGAAATACCACCAATATCCTCCGGGAGAGGCTCTCTGAGTTATGAATATACGCAAGTAATCGTAATCCTCAATGTCATCTTTTGTTAGTAAAACCTCCCTATATGCGATATCAGCATCTTTTTCATCTAAATCTTCAGATATTGGTAACCCTTGCGGTAATTTGCTTCTCACACTCCTAGAATAACCAGTAGCATCTACTATAACGTTTGCAAAGACAGTTATTTCCTCATTAGTACGTCTGTTAAATAAAACGGTCCCAATGACTTTATCTTTATCTAATAAAGGTTTCATTGCAGTCGTAAGATCCCATACTTCTACGCCTTTACTTTCAGCCTCCCTTAAAATCCTCTGATTATATAAGGGAGCGTTTAATTCAAATCCTTCCCCATTTACAGTCCATACTGTCTTCATATCGGGACTGTAAAGTTTAATTCCGTTAATCTTATTCTCTAACTCTTCACCTCTAGGGTAAGGCATGCCAAGCCTATCAAAGTGGGCTTTACTCACAGCGTCTCCACATGGTTTATCCCCAATTCTATTCCATGGCTTGCTATCAACTAGTAATACTTTTAAACCGTGTCCAGCCAAATGAAAAGCAGTTGAAGCACCAGCAAAACCTCCTCCTACAATTAGAACATCATATTTTAACTCCTTCAAAATTAATCACGTCTTATAACTTTCTCAATAAAGATTTTAAAATTCACTCATCTCCTACAGTAGTCCTTAATAAGACTGGCCTTTAATTGGTTAGGAAATGTTTCGAAGATCCTCTCTACTGTACTTTTGTTTTCATTATCGCAGTAAAGAAGCACACCATCAAATGAGTTTTTAGATAATAAATTGAGAATTTTACTCGTATCGTCTTTATTCCATAGATATAGCTCGTAACCTATATCTATGTTGTCAAGTATTGCCTCCCTAACGTAACTCACAAGCTCATGGTAGGGTATGTTAGAAACCACGTTTATTATTATCTTTTTATGACCACTGGCTCTCGTGTCTGTAAATACTTTTCTGAAAATATTTTCTAAATTTTCTGGGTTTGAACTTATGAGAGCTAATAATTGTGGCATAAATTTATGATTAATAATAGAGTATTAGTAATTTTTGTTGGTTTATGGAAATACCCAGTATTCTCTGATATACGATTTATTTTTACCGTGACAATAAATTATACGTGATAGCCCAAGTTATATATAGGAAGATAGATAAGGGGCTTCTAGCTAAAGTGAAGAAGTTAAGAAAGCTGAATTTAGAAATAGTCTTCACAAAGGGTGATAAGAATTCGATAGTTATTGACTCATACAAGATTTGGGATGAGGGTGATAATAATAACGTTATTGATGGTGTTTACGAAGTTAGGATATACGAGAAGGCTAAGGACTTCATATTGGGTGCTAGCTCTTAATCTGCCTTAAATAATGGTTAGAATCAGTAATTACTAAATAACCCCTTACATCTTGCGGATACTCTCTGGTAATACCACCAATGTATATAACCCTAGCTAATTTATCGATCTCAAGCCTTTTATATTGTGCTACAACAATCCAATCCCAAGGCCCCGCGCCCACATTTCTCCTCAATTGATCAACGTCACCCTGATGGCCATGTAAAATGTAATATTTTACAGAAGACACTTCCGCAATGTACATAGTAGTTCCTATAATTTCCTCTCTATACCTAGGCTCTGCCATAATACATTTTATTGCATGAGGATCCATATCTCCTTGAATATAAACTATCTGAGCCCATGGTGCAATACTCCTAATAACGTATAATACGTCTATAACCCTTGGACACTCATAGTCCCAGTAACATTGCGTAGTATCCCCGTCAAGCACTATGGTTTCTGGCTCCTCCTTCTTTATTATAGAAGATAACGTACTCTCGACGTGAGGTTCGGGAAAACGTATGTTGCCCATAACCAGTATTTTCACTAATATCCACCATACTCATTAAGCGATTTTGTAAAATATATTCTTATGACCAAACACTAACCATTAGAATTTTATACCACCCAAGAAATTAATACATGAACAAAGTTGGACACAAAAACTGTGGCATTAATTTCGCTATTACTTATACTATTACCCGTAGTGCCAGCTTACTTACTCAATTTCCCCGCATTCGTAGTAACTTCTACTATTGGACTAGTTATAGTATTATATATAATGGTTTCTAATAGAACATGGGAAGACTTAAAAAGTATGGTAGTAGGAACTTACTTTACCGGTGTATTTGCCGCAGGAATTACTTTGGGAATATTCTTCTCATTATATTCCAAACCTAGATTATTCGCTGAATTAGGATTAATTTTCTCTTTACCTTTCATAATACAATTTATATTATTATTAAGGAGGATATTACCTAACATAATAAAGAAAGATATTCTGTATTTCAGTAACGGCTATTTACCCCTTTTGATAGTAATAATAATAGGAGCTATCATAGGAAGGTTTATAAGTTCCTTCTACTCTTTACTAATACTTTACAGTGGTACGATAGTAATAGGAATATTATTGTTTTTATACTTCAGGAAAGGTTAAAATTAAAAAAGGCTGGTTTTTATGACATATATTTTAGATGATGTAGATAAAAAAATTCTCAAAATACTTCAAGAAAATGCTAGAACTCCTTTCTCTAAAGTAGCTAAGATGTTAAATTTAAGTGAATCAACAATACACATGAGGATAAAAAGGCTTAAAGATAACGGGGTAATTAAAGGTTTTTATGTTGACATTAACCCAGAAGCAATAGGGTATAATATTATGGCTTTCGTCTTAATAAAAGCCGATCCTAAAAAATATGAAGAGATACTTAAAAGGATTACAGAGTTCAAAGAGGTCTTTGAAATTTTTGATGTTACTGGAGAATATTATGCACTACTTAAAGTAAGAGTTAAAAGTAGGGAGGAACTAGCGTCAGTATTAGATAAGATAGGAAACATGGAGGGTGTAACGTCTACTTATACAATGTTCGTTTTAAGAACTATAAAGGAGACAAAGACAATTAACTTTGACTAATCTGTGCGAGAGCTCTTCATCACGTCTTTCAGCCGGTTTTTTATTCTTCATTTCTTAATTTTCTTTATAACATACTCAACAATATATTTTGCTGGGTTAATCTTAGTAGCCTCATAAAACCCTTTCCATAGCGGTGCAGCATTAACTTCCAAAACTTTGTATCCCCCTTCTAAGTCTTCCACCACATCAATACCAGCGTATTCTAACCCTAAAGTCCTCATAGCTTTAAAAGCTAAATCCTCTAATGCCTTATCTGGTAATATTACTTGAGTTAACGCGCCTTGTGCAACATTAGTTTTCCATGAGGACTTATTAATCCTATAAACGCTTCCAAGTATCTTATCACCAACAAGGAAAACCCTTATATCCCTTTCGGGCTTTTTGACATACTTTTGAACATATACGGGTTGATTTGCAGTTAAAATTGCCTTAGCTACTCTAAACGCAATATCTGGATCAGAAACCCTTACAGAGCCCAAACCTAAACTACCCATTACTGGCTTGATTACAACATCTCCCCATTTATTCACCAATCTCATCACTTCAAAGGGATCCTCAACTATAGCCGTCTCTGGGACTGGGACTCCGGCTTTACTTAACTTAACGAGACTGTAAAACTTATCCCTTGCTATAAACATAGAATCCGGCTTATTTACTAGCACTACTCCTTGTAATTCCATGCTTTTTAAAGTGTCGAACCTCTTCACAAGCTGTTCAGTACTCGATATAAAACCTAAATTCCTAACAATTCCACCATCAAAAGAAACATCAATTCCACTGTAAGTAAATTCCATCCCTTTAGGAGTTATTATAGGATTTAGCTTGGAAATCCTAACATAAATTGCTGTATGCCCAGCGTTTTTTATTTCTAGTAACAATTGCTTAGAAGCTTCAGTAACCTTAGGTGCCTCATGAATAACAGCAATTTTAATGCCCTACCACCAATCATCACTCTGAAGACCTCGTTTTTATAGTTTATTATTACTGAAACTCTGAAATTCCTCACTTATGCCGGCCTCATTTAATAATCCGTAAGCTAAAAAAGAGGGTATTAGAATGGTTGTGTCTCTAAACCCCTCCTTAATATCTAACTTTTTGATAGTTGAAATATAATTTGTCACAGCATCATTATAAACTTCTTTAACATACTTCGGATAATCACTGCCTTTGAACTCATAAAGTTGCTTAGCGCTACCCACCAGCTCTTTAATCTCCTTCTTCTCGTACTTAACACAGTCAATATAATCGTCTATAACTTGATATGCGATTCCTAAATACTTGCCTAAATCTAGCATTAAATCCGCATACTCCTCTTTATTTGCTGAAAACGCTGAAAGCATTGTAGAAAGTTTGAAGAGACTAGCTGTTTTTAACTCGATAGTTTCTAAGTAATTTTTCGGAGAACCGTACATATCTTTTAAAGCACCTATAGCTGTATCCCTCCACAAGTCAATACTGAGCTTCAAAGCCCTTTCTCCGTAACTTGAGATCATATTAAGTGCAGTCGGAATTAAATAGTTAGTAATGAAAATAACCCGCCTATTAGTATAAACAGCCCAAGCAGATGCAACACCCCTCCTTACAGTATCATAATCAACAATATCGTCTAAAGCCAAAGAGGCAGAATGTAATATCTCAGTGGCTAACGCGGCCTTGTATGAATTTTCTAGTTCTCCACCTAAAGCCTCAGTGAAGAACATGGTAAGCGTAGCTCTAAATCTCTTCCCGTCTTTTAAAATGTATTTGCTTACCTCTAAGAGTTCCCATTCCTTAATACTTGCTAAATAATCCTCTATTAGCCTATCGATTATCTGCTTACTCTTTTTCCAATAAAAAGCGAAATCCACGTTATACTCCTCCTTTTAATTGTTTATATACATATGTTAAAAGAATTAAATAAATTGGAGCTAACAAGGGGTCAACATCAAATATAATTTCTTTAACGTTAAATCCTTCTCTCCTTAAAGAGAATTCCCTCCTCCTCACTACGGTTAAATCCGCAGTAGTGGTAATAAATATAATCCCATCCGATTTAATAAAATCCTCGTAATTACCGACTTGCCTTCCTAAATATTTTTCTAATACTCCCCTAGCTGGTGATAAGATAGGAGAAAGGACTATGCTTCCAGAGAAATCGAATTGTGAAATCTTATTCTTTAACCAATCATTCAAAGTAGATAAATTTGCTAATTCTTTCCTTATTTCTTCTGCTCTTTTATTACGAGAAAGAGAGGAAATTTTATTAATAATTGATAAAGACAGATTAACCTCACATAAATCATCAGAAAAATTAATAACCTCTACTTTTCCCTTCTTTTTAACGTTTTGATTACAAGAGACTAAATAACCGTAACCGTTTAATGCCCACATAACATCCTGGAAATCATGAATGTCATTAATATCATCCAAAAACGCTAAAACATAAGCGGGTAAATCGACATAGGGACTTTCCATAAGTAGAAACTCCTCCAGTTTTATCAGCCTCACTGACTTCTCGAGAAGCGAATTTAAAGACCTTGAAAGTGTATAGGCCTCTAACTCAGAACTTTTATTATAAATGACAACAAAGTTGCCAGAAAAATCAAAAGGCAAATCGTAGAGCTTTAGACTAAGGCTGTCTTTAGGGACTGGCAACAGCTACACTCCCTATCATCAGGTTTATCTGGTAGCCTACTTATAACTTCATACAATAATTTCCTAGCCTTCTCTGTGTTCTCACTCATAACCCTAGTCACTTCCTCAGCAGTTACTGGAATATCAGCAAAAACGTCATAATCCGTAACCATACCTATAGTAGCATAGCACATTTGAGCTTCACAAGCTAAATTCACTTCCGGCACTAAGGTCATACCTATTATATCGGCCTTAAATACCTCTTTCCAAACTTTACTTTCGGCCCTCGTTGAAAACCTAGGCCCCTCAATACAAATATAAGTCCCACTCTCATGGACAGTTATACCTAGATCCTTAGCGGATTGAATTATGAGCTTCCTTAAATGATTACAGAACGGATCGGCCATTGAAACGTGAGCAACTACTGGACCGTCAAAGAAAGTGTACTGCCTCCCTTTAGTCATGTCAATGAACTGGTCTGGTATTACGAAGTCACCAGGCTTGTAGTCTAACCTCAAGCTGCCGACTGCAGAAACCGAAATGACCCACTTTACACCTAACTCCTTTAGAGCCCATATATTAGCTCTATAATTTATCTTATGTGGCGGGATTCTATGTCCCCTACCGTGTCTAGGCAAAAAAGCGACTTTCTTACCCTTGACTTCACCTATAGTTATATAATCACTGGGCTCACCGTAAGGCGTATAAATCTTGATCTCTTTCACGTTTTCAAGTATTTTAGGATCATATAACCCAGAACCACCTATAATACCGATTGAGGCCTTTTCTTTTATTTCAATCATCACACATTTGTTAACGTGCAAGTATAAAAAGTATAAACCATAAAATTGATAAAGTTTAATTTATAGATGTCTTGGGAGTTAACTTGGTTAAGATAAAGGTAAAGGTTGTAACATGGGATGAGGTAGTAGAATGGTCTACTAAACTAGCTGAAATAATAAAAGAGGACAAATTTCAGCCAGATGTAATTATAGCAATTGCAAGGGGAGGATTAGTACCAGCGAGAATACTCGCAGACGTACTAGGTGTAATGGACGTTTTAGCTATAAAAGTAGAACACTGGGTAGAAACAGCATCGCACGTACCAGAGGCAAAAATAAAATATCCCTACAAAGTCGATTTAAGTGGAAAAAAAGTATTAATAGTCGATGACATTACAGATACTGGAGACAGCGTATTACTTGCAAAGAATTATGTTCAGAATAGTTTCAACCCAGCTGAAGTAAGAACTGCTACAATGCAACACATAGAGCCTACATCTAAGGCAAAACCTGACTACGTTGCCTACCTTGTTAAGGAGTGGGCTTGGTTCATGTACCCGTGGAATTACTGGGAGGATGAAATAAACTTAGTAAAAAAGATAATAAGTGAAAGTGGTCTTGAAGATTTAGAGAAAAAATTTGAGGAAAGTTATGGTATTAAACCACCAATACCTTTGCCTAAGATCTTAGATGAGATGAAGAGAAGAAAAATACTTCAGTAAATTCTATATCTTAATTTACCTATTGCACCACCAAAAGTCTTCTTTACCCATTCGGCATCTGGTAATTCATCGCCTACAACGAATACCTTAGTACCATATTTTTCAGCCTCTTGTGCAAGCTTCTCTAATTCACTACCTGGCTCGTCATAAATTACAAGGGAATCCACAGCACCCATCTGTAAAGCTTTTCTTATCTCCTCAATACCGTAAACCACCATTCCATCGTCTTTAGCAATATGATATTTTAACTCCTCTAATAAGTTTTGAACCTGGACGTATTTGTGAGCTTTTAGAATATCTTGTGCTTTCATTACCATTTCTTTTAGCCCTACCTCACCTTGGTCTGGGACATCGAAAAGAGGTTGTAGTATAAGCTTCTTAATACGGTAATCTATATAATCAGAGTCATAAAAGTCCTTCTTAGCATAGCCGGGCCCTCCTAATAAAACTCCCTTCATTTTTCCAGACTCAATAAAGGGTAGAAAGTAAGAGTTCACCTTTTCTCCTACTTCCTTTAAGAAATTCTGGTACATTTCCTCTATAATCCTATCGATACGCCTTTGTGACTGCCCACCCATCATATGTTTACCCGGTACAAAACCCTCAAACTCATCAAGGACTTCAATCCTAGTACCCTTCAATAAGCCTATAGTAGCATAATCTCTTTCAACAACTATTAGACCGTAAACATCACTCTCCTCCACCATGTCTTCTAAGAACTCCAGATGAAAATATTTGTCTGTTCTATAGAAGAATAATGGGACTTTCTCAGGTGGAGAGAAGACAAAGCATTTGGATTCTTCCGTATCGAAATTTTCACCGCAGAAAATTACTAGACCGTTATCTGGAACTTTAGGAATTTGAGTAAGTCTATCAATTGCTGATTGAATTGCAGAAGTTACTGCATCTCTAGTCCTCTTTAACTTTATGTTTTGTGCAATTGAAGCTTCTTGCCTTAATAGATTTAGCACGTCTGGTATTGGTCTTCCAGGCGGAATATAAAGAGAGAGGAGGACTGTTGCGGGGGCACTCCATTTCTTTAACTCACGTATAAGTACTTTTAACTCTTGTTTACTTATTACATACTTATCAAAGACTCATCCCTTATCAATAATTATAGTGTAATAACACATTTTAAAAATTGATCCCAAAGCTGAGACAAGATAAACTCACGTAAACTTTTAATCTGTAAAGAAATTATGTATAATTGTGCGGGGGTGCCCGAGCAAGGTCAAAGGGGGCGGACTGAGGCTCCGCTGGCGTAGGCCTGCGTGGGTTCAAGTCCCACCCCCCGCACTTTAATACTAATATATTCCTTTACGATTTGATCTAAAGAACCAACATAACGATCCCTTCTCTGACCACCAATACCCTTCTCTATTAAGTAAACATAATACGTACCCTTAACCTCACGAATCCTTATATCACCAAATGTGAAAACCTTATTACCCATTCCTCTCCCACTTTATATTTACTCCTATAACTCATGATAAAATCATAGTTAAAAATGCATAGAGATTTTCCAGTTAAATCCTATTTCTCATAAACGGGTAGAAATTGTACTCAACTTATAGGCTTTAACTACACATAATTACAAAATTAAGTTCCATTACTATAATGGATCAATTTTCTTTCGTATAGTGAAATTTAATAATATTTTCTGAGAGATCAAAGTATGTGATAAAACAACTAATAATGTTAATACCAGCTACAATAATAGCGTTTTTAGGCTCACTATATATGTTCTTTATCTCTACAACAGAAATACAACATTTACTAACCTTTACCTATTTCCTTACATCAATATTGTCAGCGTTCTTGCTTTTCAGATGGAAATATAAGACCGTAGGAATAATTTACACAACAATAGCATTATTCTCACTCGCATTTTCAATCTACATGATATACAAGACCTCCACATTCCTTTTAGCATTTTTAATATTCCCCTCACTTTCCATTTTCTCAATCCTTAAGCGAAACCCTGCTTTGTATATATTACTCGTAATTTTAACCTTTCTAGCAACACCGATTGCACTATCAAATTATTATGTCCTTCTAATGTTATGGGGTAGTTACTTCTTAGCAACTGGAATTCTTTCTATAGTAAGCATACCGGTAAAACCTTTCTCGTCAAAGTTCTTCAAAATCCAAGTCAATCCTCAACCAATTCCACAACAAATCACAAAACAGAAAGGTAAAATTGTATTTAACTTAGACCGTGAAGTTAACACTGAAATAGAAATTGACAACTTAAGTTATACCTTAAAAGGGAAGACCTTCATTTATACAACTGATAAACCGGTAAGATGGAAAATAAAAGCCATCAAACTCAAGGGAAAAACTTTAATCCCATCTCCTTCAGAGGGTATAGCATACCCCAACCAAAGGGTTTTAATAACGTTCAAAGAAATTAGTATAGCTAACTGGGATCCAAATCTGTGGGTTGGTAAGACCTTATATAATTACAAGGTCTTGAACGTTGTGGGAACTGGTGGGAATGGTTACGTGCTCAAGGGAGAATTAAATAAAAAGCCTTATGCTATTAAAATCCCTAAATTTTCCCCCTCACAGTCTACAATCTCGCTTTCCTTTTCGGATCTAACATCAGAAGCATTCAACCTAATTAACCTTAGCAATAACGAGAATTTAGTAAGATTATACGCTATAATTGCTGACTTAAATATGTTAAAATTAATAGAAAGTGGTGATGTTGAAGCTTATTTGAATTCACCACCAATGATCGTAATGGAGTTCATGGAAGGAGGGAGTTTCATGGACTTAATACAAAACCCGCAAATAACGAATAGTGTGTTCTGGAGGAAGATTGTTTATAAGGTAATTTTGCAGACCGCAAGTGGGTTAAAGTACATGCATTCATTAGGTTACGTTCACTTAGACGTCAAACCTCAAAATATCTTTTTCCCTCAAAAAATGGGTAACACTGGAGAAAGCGTATATAAGTCTTTAAAGGTTAAGCTTGGGGATTTGGGCAGTGCTGTTAAAATAGGAGGTAAAATTAATCAGATCACCCCAGAGTATGCCCCGCCAGACCAGTTAGAGAATTTAATTAATGGAAAAGGAGCTGACCCTAAGATGGATATATTCGCGTTAGGAGTTACAACGTATGTGGCACTAACTGGTAAAAATAATAGGCCAGATTTACAAACCTTCACTTCGGCTGTGGACGAATATATTAATGGAAATGTAGGTAACGCGGTGAGATTATTAAATCAAGCTAAAATACTGTTGAGCAGTGACTGGGTTAATTTAAACGTTGAGAGTGAAGTTAGCCAACTTATTACCAGAATGTTAGACATAAACCCGCAAAATAGACCATCAGTTGATGAGATAATTACTATTCTCTCAAAATACGTATAACTTTTTACACCCAAAAAAGTAAAATATTAATAATACACAAGTAATTATTTAGTTGAATGCTCATATTTATCAATCCTAATAATAGAGAGTATGTTAGTGAATACGTTGATGTTTTATCTAAATTGCCAGTTAACATTATAATTTACAATCCTAGAATAAAAATTTTAGATCTTGAAAGAGTTTTAGTAGAGATGGGATTTGAGGATATAAAATTAAATCTCAATTTAAAGGATTTAATTTAACTTGTTTTAAACAAGAAGGTTAAAATTGGGAAATATGAGACAGTATATAACCCAGAATTAAACTCCATTTTCATAATCGAAAAAGGAGGAAATATTTTGACAAGATTATTCAGAAAAACAGAAACCTTATTTGTTGAAAACAGTAGTATATTTGAAAGTAATAATAAATTAGTATTGTATAACGGTGAAAAGGTAATATCAATTTACTCCTTAAACGGATTAAAGAAGGCAAGTTCTATTTTAGATCTACTCAAAGAATTTAACTGTAATAAGAGGGTTTATATTTATGCCGACAAGATAGACTCGATAAGAAAGTTTAAAGATGAGATAATAAGAAAGTGCATAGAAAAAGGAACCAAAAAAGACATAATAAAAATACTAGTTAACAATGATAAAATAATTGTAATGTAGGTTATCATTTAGATCACTATTTTCACCTTTATCAGCTTATCATATTCATTAATAATCATAGAATTACTTTTTGATTATCTCTATTTATTAGTATTAATGATCTGGGTATTCTTAGTTATAAAGTTCACCCTAGAACAAGTCACAAATTTTTAAATTTAACAGCCTCCTATTGATGTCTTCAGCTTGCAAGAAGAATTTGTCATATTTGCATAGGACAACTCAATAACTGAGTGGTAAGCACTTCGTTAATCCTCCTCATTAAAGTTCACACATTATAAGTGTTTACTCATGGCGTAACTTATCCTTACTTTACTTTTAATTCCGCCACGGGCAACCCCTCTTAAGGGTGGATGTGCGATCCCTTAGCGCGTGGGGAAATTAAAAGTTACGCCACGGGAAAACGAATATGCAATGAATATTTAAGTAAAATGAGTTGTTAATGTACTTCTATTCCAATCTCTGCTACTGTATACCAAATCACGTAGGAAATACAAAATACTTAGAAATCTCTGTATAATTCATAACTCCCCTCAGCAATTTTTCATCAACAGTCAATATTACATCGTTTACCTTCTTAGCTAATGCGATTAACGAAGCATCATACGTTGTTAAGCCATATTTTAAGCTTATCTCGTAAGCAGACCTTATCAATTCCTTCCCGCTCACAACGTTGCACAAATTAACGTAAGATAACCCTCGTGTTAATATTTCTTCAGCTTCATCCTTGTTTAACTCCTTCCGCATTACTCTTTTACGGATAACATTAGGGAATTCGTAAAATATTAAGTCTAAAAAGTAACATTCCTCTACATTTTCAATTTCCTTTCTCACAAAATCGCTTAATTTTTCTGGGACATAAAGCGCAAAAAGAGCTGAAGTGTCAATGATAGCCATTGTTATCCCTATCTTCTCTGACCAATTCTGCAGAAGATGAATAATACCCATGGGATTTTAGGAGCTTTTCCCTTATTTTATCTGCCTCTTCTAATTCCCTTCTCATCTTTTCTTTTCTCACAACTTCCTCTAAGTACTTCCTAACTAAGTCAGGATAGTCTATCCCTAACTCTTCTAGTTCCTTCTTTAACTTCTCATCGATTCTTATTGATATAACAGTACTCGGCATATTGTTTTCTTCTTTTGTAAACATTTAAAGTTTACGTAATTAAGTCCTCCTTAGCGTGTCAGAAATCGGTGTAAATAACAATGAGAGTTCCCAGATTTACTAGAAATATCATCATATTAAAAGTAATAATTTATCAAAAGAGGAAGAGAGGGCTTTTAACATCTTAGTTTAGTTAAATAATTACGTCAAATATAAGATATATTAGACTTTCATTTTATGAAAAGAGCTTACTTAGTAAGTGAATTTGGAAAACTATTATATTATGCAAATAATTTCGGAGAAAGAATAAAGTAGAAACACTAGGTTTGGTGAAACTGAGATCAAAGCAGATAAGGAGTAATAAAAGCTTCACACTACTTACAATTTAGCCTTTACAGTATCTAATCTCACAATGGAGAAAAACTTTTTGATACAGATTCACACCAGTAGGCGTGAATAAGGTCTTATTGACTTATCTATTACCTTACGTCATAATATGCACATAAGGGGAATTGATAAATACTCTCCTAGGACAATAGATTTAGACTTAATACTTTATGGAAATTTAGTGATAAACAAGAATACTCTAATCTTTCCAGATCAGAAATAGAGAAGAGAGCTTTCATAGTTATTCCTACGCATGAACTAAATAGTGACTTAGGTATACCTAGCTTTAATAAAGCTTTATGAGAAATAGTTAAAAAATCACTAAAAATAAAATGATATCATTAGAAGAATATACTTAAAAACTTAAGAGAGAATTAGGAATATAGAGTTAGGCATATTTTAGCCATTAACCTCAGCTCGTATTAAGGGTATTAAAAGCAATTAAAACTAGATAGTTGCACAAAAGTGTTATTACTTGGCCTTCATATTTTTCATCCCATAATGCTTAAATTCTTTTCATCAAAGCCAATATCATGGATAAGGAGCTTGTTAACGCATTTCTTAAGGTTTATGGAGATGATCTTATATCTTTAGTACTCTTCGGCTCTTATGCTAGGGGAGAGCAAAGAAGGGATAGTGACATTGATTTGTTGATAGTATTAAAGGAAATAAAGAATAGATATGAGGACATGAGAAAATTTCTCTCAGCAGAGGATATATTAGAAAATACGCTATATCCTAAGCTAAGGGAAAAAGGTTTTGAACCTTGTATCTCCCCAATAATTTACGACGTCTAAACCGCTACAAGGTTTCGTCCATTATATATTGATGGTATTTGAGGCTAGGATACTTTATGATAGGGAAGGAATAATGACTAAGACCTTAGAGAAGATTAGAAGAATTGGGAGCAAAAAGGGAGAAATTTAGTAGAGGTTATGTGGTAACTTTAACTAAGGTTAACCTGGAGAGGTAGTAAACTTTGAATACATTAATTTGGCTGAAGGACTATAACATTTCTATTAACTTTTAAATATTTTTAGATACTTCTAATTACGTCAGGATAGTAGCTGTAGAGAGGTATTTATCACCTAGTGAGGTCGCTGAAATATTTGGTATGAGCAGGAATGGTGTTATGAAGTAATAAGGTAAGAGAAAATAAAGACTATTGAAATCAACGGTAGGTGGAGGTACTGCGGTTGAAAAGTTATTAAGCGGTGGAAAGATTAAGCAAGTAGCAATTTATGTAAGGGTTTCATCAAATACGCAAAAAACAATATGGAAAGATAATTGAACGCATTAAGGGACTGGATTAAGAAGACTTATTATTTAGCGAATAATATGATCTACTATGAGGTACTCTGATGTCATAAGAACCTTCGGTTGGAATGAATTGTTAAGTAATATTGATATTTCTTCATTAGTTAATCATGAGGGAATAGCAGTAATAAGGTTTAGTAAAGAAGGTAGAGAAACACTCTCTTTTGCTGAACTTAAGGATAAGTCGTTAAAGCTTGCTTCTTACTTCAAGAACGTGGTAGGTGTAAAAAAAGGAGATGTTATTTCAGTTCTAGCATCTAAGAAGGTTGAGCAAGTCATAATTCTGCTTGCAAGCTTATATGTAGGGGCGATATATCAACCCTTGTTTACTGCTTTTGGACCAAAAGCCATAGAAATCCGTACTAGAGATAAGAAACCTAAAATCCTCTTTTATCAAGATGACCAGAAGGACAAAGTAAATGAAGGAATTCCCCTCTCAAAACTCGATGAGCTCATGTCTTATGGAAGGTTAGAGGAAGCAGAGAAATTGAGGTGGGACGATCCACTTATCCTCTTATACACCTCCGGTAGTACGGGCTTACCTAAAGGTGCTCTAATCTCAAAAAGGCTATTACTAAACGCTTATGTATATATGAAATACGGTATAGGACTTAGAGACAAAGACGTATATTGGAACGGGGCAGATCCCGGATGGGCTTATGGACTATATTACGGTATAATAGGACCTTTACTTTTCGGTAAGACTGTTATATTCTTAGATGAACCCTTTGACCCTGAGAGGACAATGCAATTTCTCGAGGAGAATAAAATTACTAATTTCACATGGGCCCCCACTGCATATAGGATGATAGCTGGCAATGTAAAGAAAAAATATGACCTTGTATTAGAGAGGGCAAGCTCAGCGGGTGAACCACTTAACCCAGAAGTAATTAGGTGGTTCATGGAGAGATACAATGTTCCGATTAAAGACCATTATGGTCAAACTGAAGTTGGCATGGTAGTTTATAACGGTTGGGGATATGAACATGAGTTTAAAATGGGCAGTATGGGGCTACCAGCACCTGGGTATGAAGTAGATGTTATTGATGAAATCATAGCGGTTAAGAAAACTTCTCCGGGTTTTCACTTTCTGGGATATTTGAATAACCCAGAAAAGACACAGCAAGCATTCAAAGGCGAGTGGTACCTAACGGGAGATGTTGCAACTAAGGATAATGAAGGTTACTTCTGGTTTGTAGGTAGAAAAGACGATGTTGTTAAAGTATCGGGTTATAGGATAGGACCTTTTGAAGTAGAGAGTGTACTGATAGAGCATCCAGCAGTACTCGAGTCTGCTGTAGTTGCAGATGAAGACCCCGTAAGGGGACATGTTCTTCACGCATATATAGTACTTAAAAAAGGCTATACACCAAGTGATGAGTTAAAGAAGGAAATAATTGAGTTTGTAAAGAGTAGATACTCCAAAACAGTACACTTAGAGAAAATAGATTTCGTAAACAGCTTACCTAAAACAGAGAGTGGAAAGATACAGAGATTTTTGCTTAAAAAAGGAAAAGATAATTATGCTTCAACACGTTGATCTGAAAGTAAACTTCCTTACTTTTTCGCCTATCCATTAACCTTTAATAAGAATACCCACAGAGAAAGAAATAATACAGCATAAAAATGGTAAAAGTAATCATAAAATCATCTAGTTTATATTAAAGGTGGATAGGGCAATCTCTGATCTTTAAGTTATTCTAGTGCGCTTACGGATGTAATATAATATCTGAATTAAGGTAAGATAGGAAAGTATGGGAACACAAATCCATAAGCTAGTATGAACCCCTTTATCTTAGGTAATTTTATCTAGAAATTTCTTCATCACTATTAAAACCGTTATATTGAAACTCATGAAGGTACAATGCTATTTCAGTAATAAACCTAGGTTCCTTATCACCTATAATTGGACTATTTCCCTTAACTTATTCCTTGGCATCATTACTATTATCCAATCAACTTCTTCCACCACTTTAGTAGGAGAAATTACCCTCCTTCCAGAGAGCTCATCCGTTTGTACCCTAACTTTGTAAATATGTAATCACCCCCGCATGCGGAAAAGTCCGGTGTAGAGTATGTTACTAGAAATTTTTATATATAGCTAGATCGAGTAGTAAGTCGTGGAAAGGGTAAAGGTTACTAGAAACTATCAAGTTACAATCCCCGCCTCCATAAGAAACAAGCTAGGCATACATGAGGGGGATATTTTGGAATTTTACATAGAAGAGGACAGGATAGTAATAAAAAAGGTGTCAACTGTAAGACCGAGAATCAAATTGGGGAGCTTCCGGTATAAAAACCTTTCCATGAAAAATCGAGCATAGTCCACACTACTTACGCAAGTGATGAAACCTGCTTTACTCACTAGCATCAAAGGGCTTATTATAATACAGCACAG
>JBBHKV010000024.1:0-12497 GCA_037389275.1 Sulfolobaceae archaeon RB850M | reverse complement strand
TTATTGCCTTATCTAATCCTTATCCCTATTCTAATCCTTACCTCAGTTCTTACCCAATCTTACTCTCTTTACCATTAATAAGCGTAGTAGCGTTCTTGATATCCTTCATACTCTCGGGCGTAGGGTTCATATTATATAGTTCTAAAAAGCAAACAGTGGCTCTTTTTAGTTGGGGCGTATTATTACTAATAACGGCGATGATTTATGGATTGTCAACAATAGGTGGAGCTACAAGCGAACTACTCTTTTCCACTAGTAATTTATTATATGTTTTGTATTTAATTACCGGAATAATATTTATAGTGAGTGCCTCAGTGCACTTTAAACACTCAACCCCAGTCAGCGTACAATTCCCCGCGTATCAGCCAGCGAGGCCATATCAGCACCCCACGCGTCAGCAACAACAGACATCAACACTTGCGCCGTCATTAAGCAACTGGGATCCGAAACTATGGGTAGGTAAGCAATTAGGGGTTTACAGAATATTATCAGTAATAGGAGAGGGTGGTACAAGTTACGTTTTAAAGGGGTATTACGATAATAGACCTTATGCTATCAAAGTCCTAAAATTAGCTAACGTTAGGAGGGGGACTACTATTGTTAAAGATTATTATTCCAGTATGCAAAAGGAAGCATCAAACTTAGTATCCTTATCAGACTCTCCGTACACTGTAAAAATTTATGCAGTAAACGTCGACGAAAACGCGATAAAGTCAATAATTAGTAATAACAATACGGGGATTTACCTAACCGACCCACCGAGGATAATAATGGACTTCATGGAGGGGGGATCAGTTTATGAGTTATTTAAGAACAGCCCGTTAAGGTATTCACAGCAGTGGAACAAAATAGTTTATAAGATAATTTATTACACGAGTAGGGCGTTAGAATACATGCATTCCCAAGGATATGTGCATTTAGATATAAAACCTCAGAATATCTACTTATTAAGGCCTTTAGATACGAATAACCCGCTCGTGAACCTTACTGACAACGTAAAGTTAGGCGATTTGGGGAGTGCCGTAAAAATAGGTGGGAGCATAAGCCAACTAACATTAGAATACGCACCACCGGAACAATTAGAAAACGTGATAATAGGTAAAGGTGCCTCACCCTCCATGGACATCTTCGCTTTGGGCATGACTATGTATGTACTACTCAAGGGAAGTATAGACAGACCGGATTTAGACGCGATGAATTACGCCTTCGACTATTACAGTAACGGTAACACGCAATACGCCTTGCAGTGGTTGAACTACGCTAAGGAGCAACTGAAAAACTGGAACTTCACTCTGGAAATAGAGCCAGAAATCAAGGAACTATTGAAGAAAATGCTATCACCAGACCCTACAGAAAGACCTACAGCGAATGAAGTAGCAAATATTCTGTCGAAATATATCTAAAAACTTTTAATCAGATGGGAAAAGGTAAAATCTTTTGCCTCTATTATAACCAATTTAAACCCTAATCAGTGAAAATATATCCCTTTTTTCATGAGTGTATGCCGTGGGGTATAATACGAGAATTTTTCAAATTGAAAACTTTTAAAAATTTTTTAAAAACCTTCGTAATTCTTTAATCAGACAACTGGAAACATTTGTTAAAAGGATAATATAGGCTGAATGTAAATTTTAATAAAGATGTCGTTAGACGATTTCGAAAAGCTGGGTTATAACACAAAGTCCATGCAACTTTACATGAAGTACGTTGAGCAAAAGATGGTATACTCCTCTAACGGCTACATGGAAGTCTTTATACATTCAATAATACATAATTTTAAGGAATTCAGTAAGAGCTACTTCACAATGTCCCATTTCCCGGTTGAAAACATGAGTATTTTATACTTTGAAGGTAAGATACTGGACTGGGAATGTAGACCGGCAATCTCCTACTTAAAGACTCCCTTAAAGTACCAATACGTTTTAGGCATCTCCTTTATATGTGATGAAAAAATACCAGAAAACTCTGAGTTCGAACTATTTTTACATTATAAGCTAATGGATTGGTCGCTGAACAATAAGAAAAGGATATTAGAAGCGCTAAAAGAAATATACGGTGACACACGCATTGCAGCTTATATAGCGACAAACAGTTTTAACCCCATATTAGAGTACGAGGTGACGATCAGTTACCCGGGGTTTGCTATAAGGAAGAGTGTCCAAGCAATCTCAGATAGGATAGACCTATTCGGGAACCCGATCAGTGTTCTAGAGTATAAAGAAATACAACATGATTATAACAGCATCTCGGTAAAGTTGAGCAAGCTGTTGCCAAACATGGCTTATGTCTTTATAAATTATCTGGATTAAGGGAGGAACTCACACACTAAGTTTAATCATTATAGTTGTTATACCGGAAGCTCCCCTTCTTGGAAGGATCGAGTGCGTCAAGCATTAAATCTTTCGGTCAAATTTCAAGCATAGTCTTAACTAACATTGTCACGTGGGTTCTTTTAAACTTATATAGATAAAGGGGGAGGTATGGTAAAGTTGTTCCGAGGAGATGAAGCGACGAGAACTTATATTATTCGGTTAAAAAGTCAATCACGGGGTTTGGGCTTCATTGAATTTTCATGAATTTGTATCCAATTCTCAGCCCTTGGGCTTCACCAGAGTCACGGGGCATTGCCCCGTTCATACCCCTTCGCCCCTTTAGCGGGATAACCCCAACCCACCTACTCCCAGTGGGAGTAAAAAAGAGGTGGGGAAACCCGCACATCTTGAGGTATATGTTTAGGGATGCGTTTAATTGCCTATCTAGAGTGAACCCGCACCTCCCACACTTGAAAGTCCTGCCGACCTTTCGGGAAACCCATCCACATCTGGGGCAGGACTTGGAAGTGAGGTGCGGGTTCACCTCCTTAACGAAAGAACCATAAAGTGGTGCCTTATATTTAAGCACGCGGTGTATAGTCCTCCACACAGTCCTCGAAATCCTCTTAGACAGCTTGTCATCAGCGTCTTGGAACATTGACTGCTTATTCAACTTCTCAACAGCAAACATTGTCACAGGATACATTTCCAGCAACCTGTTCACGAACTTGTGAACATAATCCAGCACGCGGTTCCTCTCCCTATGGGAATACTTCTCCATTAACACCTTCCCCTTCCTACCGTGTTTAGAAGCAAAAGACTGTATTTTACTCCTCTTCAACTCCATACCGTACTTCAAACTATACAACTCCTTCAAGGAGAAAGTGATGAACTTATCACCATCATAAGCGTCCAATGTGTAAAGATTACTATCAATTGCTAGGAAATCTAGGGGTGTAAACCAAGGTAATTTATAACGGAATGGTAGGTGAACTTTATCCTCCTTAATTATGGGCTCACCTAACTCAAGTCCTTCAACCCTCCTTGAAAACCATTTGTGAGACCAAGAGAAGGTGACGTATTCGTAAGGTCTTACTGTAATCCTTACACTCTCACCCTCAACCTTTCTAAGTGTCGACTTTACCCTAACGTAAACCTTCTTCAACCTAGGTTTCCTTAATGACGCTTGCCCTTTTTCAGCCCTCCTCTTCCACCCCTTTAATATTGAGTAAGCATCATTTATTGCTTTGTCCACGTAATGTGAAGCTAGATTGTTAATCTTCTCAAGCTCGTTTCTCAACGCCTTGTAAACCTCCTTCTTCTTAGGCAGAGTTATTTTGATCTTCGTTAGGGCTTTCTTACCTTTCTTTACTTCCTTCCTCTCTATCTTAGTCCTCTCCCATAACCAGTCTAGAGCTTTGTGTAGAAGGATCCTGTAATTCTCCAGTAATATCTTGCTCTCCTCCTTCTTATCGTTCTTTATGGAGTAAGTTAGGTAGACGTATTCCTCTTCCGGTTGGAATGATTTAAGCCTTAAGCTCTTCGACACATTTCTTCACCTTTTCGTATTTATGGCTCATACCATACAACTTTCCGCTAAATGATACCAGTATAGAGGTCAAATCTTCGATTAGTTCCTGCTCTGGTGTTTTGTCCTCCTTATTTAATACCACGAGCTCGCAGTTGTGTGCTTTGCATATTTCCTCAAGTATCTCGAAGCCGAATCTAACTAGTCTGTCCGGGTAGGCTATGACAACTTTCGATACTTCGTTGTTTAGTATCATTCTTAACAACTTGAGGAATCCTTTTCTCTTCATGTTCAATGAAGATCCGACGTCTGTTATCACTTGGTCGTATTCTTTAACGTTTTCCTCCAGGTATTTTACTTGGTTTACTAAATCATCTTTTTGCGTGTTTGATGATACCCTAGCATATAATACTACTTTCCTCTTTCTTACTATTCCCATTAACTTCTCTACATCCTCTTCTCTGAACCTCCATTTCCCGCTCTGTAGTATCACGGGTTGAATGTAGCCTTTCTTAACATAGCTCTGTAGTGTGCGGTATGATATTCCCAGTTTTTGGCATACTTCCTTAGGTTTCAGCATTATAATTAAACTTACGTACAAAGTATATAAACTTCACGGTTTATCGGAAACTGCTGACTACGGCATTTTCTTCACCCACATCTTTGCAGAATGCCTTAACCCTAACCTACTTGGCAAATCACTAGGTAAAGAATATTTCCCCTTACTAGTCTTAACCACGAAGCCGTAAGCGACCAATGTTTTTAATAGTTCATAAAGCCGTAGTCAGCAGTTTCTGATAAACCGTAAAGTTTATATACTTTGTATGTAAATTTAAGTACAGTCACACCAGATGGGTGGCTATATCACGACGAGGTGTGACGGTGAATAAAAGATGTGCGGGTTTCCCCATCAGATGGTAACACTCTGATGGGTGGGGTTATCCCGCTAAAGGGGCGGAGGGGTATGAACGGGGCAATGCCCCGCGACTCTGGTGAAGCCCAACGGCTGAGGATTGGATACAAATTCATGAAAATTCAATGAAGCCCAAACCCCTTGAATCCCCAATACTCTCTTTATATAGGGAGTTCATGACATCCCTAATCTCACTAAGACTCCCTTTGTTACCCAATCTTGAAAGCGAAAGTATAATTTCTGCATAACGTTTAGGTGAATTAGAGTTACTCAAAAACCTTGTAAACTCTTTAGAAACTTGTTTCGCCGCTTCCTTTACTACAACTCTAATATCAATAGGGTGGGAATGCTTTACAGAATAAGAGTAACTCCTGCCGAATAGGGCAAGCCATCCTGGGATCCCGTCGAAGAGCCTTACAGCCTCATCAATAACCTTCTCATCAACTTTAACATTCTCCTCTTCAAAGCCCCTCCTTAAGAACTCCTTAGACTTAACCTCATCAAACCTCTCAAGTTTTATCCTAAAGAACTTCCTACCGTAGAACGGTTTCTCCTCCTCAACTTGATTTAAAATCTCTTCGGCTACCCCAATAAAGCTACCAGAAACTATTACAACCGTGTTTTCGCACCATTCGTAAATATCATGAAAGAACGAACCTATATCAAACCCCTTAACCTTCTTAATGTTTTGTACTTCATCTATGAATATCACAAACCCTTTCTTATTATCCCTAGCAATCGAGTCCAGAGCCCTAATGACCTCATTAACGTCTTCTGTCTTAAACTCTCTTAGTTTAACACCAATTTTAATCCAGTTTAATTCTAGGATGTCTCCCGGATTTATACCTAATCTATTTGCAATAATTTTTGAAACTTTTCCGGCAAAAGTGTGTTTCCTTATAACTTCCGCCGCTCCTTCCAAAAATAATTTTGAAAACGTTTCCATAGGGTAGGACTTTTTACTCCCTAGCCTACCCAAATTGATAGTTAGAGTAACGTAATCTGGAAGTTCATTGAGCGTTACTTTTACTAAACTCGTTTTACCTATCCTTCTAATTCCCAGTACTGCTGCAAAGTCCTTGTGCACAATTACGTCTTTTAATTCCTCGATTTCCCTCTTCCTATCAAAGAAATCCTTTTTCTGTTTTAGGCCTTGTATCAAAGAGAATTTTCCGCCACCGGAATTATTCCGGAACCGGAAATTTTAAGCTTTATAAATCTAAGACAGTGCTTTTAAGCTATCCAACAATCTCGTTATCGTAAAAGGTTTTACTACATAATCAAAACGCAATCCTAAGAAGGCATTAATGTTGACTTTCTTTTATAGAACATATTAGTCAGTTATGTGTAATATAGCTTGACCGAGTGTAGGGCTTAAAGCTCGTTGAGGATCTTAACTTACTCTGAACGGAAGTTAGCTAAGACGAATAAATTTGGAGTCCCCAGTCGTAGATGGTCAAAAGATAAATTAACCCCTATATAAAAATAAAAGGGAGGCAAAGTAACTTATTTCATGGACTTTAAAGACTTCCCTTGGACTTATTATAACGTTAAATTCGCAATACTTTTTGGCTCAAGGGTTACTGGTAAAGCTATTAAAGGTGACTGGGATTTCGCAGTATACTTCTCAGAATTTAAACTGGAGCATTTATCCGATCTAATTTATGCACTCTCAAAATACTTAAAAGTTAAGGAGGATATGATAGACGTAGTACCTCTAAATCTCTTCGAGAAATTACCTTGTGTGTTGATCCTTGAAATACTGAATAAAGGTAAACTAATATTTTATGATGATAAGGATTTTTACGCGAGACAGTGGTTGAGAATGAGGGATATTTGCTTAGACTTCATGATAGACTATGAAAAACTAGATTTGCACGAAACTCAAATGAGGGCGGTGAGGAGGTTATTGGGATTATAAAATCGTTACTTGAAACACTAAGTGAATATACTAAGAAGTTAGAGGAATTAACGTTAGATGATTGGAAGAGTTTTTACGCAGGGATATATTTACTTCAGTCCCAAGCACAAGCGTTAATAGACATCGTACAGAGAGGGTGTTCAGAACTTGGACTTAAGGCAGAGAATTATGTAGAGTCGGGGAGAAAGTTAATGGAGGAGGGGATAATAAATCAAGAAGAGTTCGAATTCTATAGACGTGTTGTAAGTTTTAGAAATATTGTGGTTCATGAGTACGCATCAATTAACTTAGAAATAGTTAAGAGGATAATAGCTGGGAAGGAATTCGAGAAAGTGTATGTATTAGCGTTGAAAATTGTTGAGGAGTTAAAGAAGAGGAACATAGATCCTTAACGGAACTTCCTCCTTAATCTTAAAGGTGGTTTAGGGCTAACCTTAAGCTTTATTTTATTAGGAATCTTTACTGCAAAGTCAATATTGTTTCACTTTTCTCCTTAACTCTCCTTGAGACCTTGAATTTGTAATTGAACGAGGTTTCTACAATAAATAATGAATGTCCTTCACTATCCATAAACTGGATATTATCGTGTTTCTCCTATCTTGTCACCATTAATGCTGTAAAACAATAAAGGGGTTCTATAATCCTTTATAACCTCAACGGCCAAGGTTTCTTTAAGAGAAGAGACTGTAACGCTTCTACGTAACTACTCGTTATTTTTAATCTAAATATCGTTTTGACAAGTCCTGTTTATATATATAGTATTACTGAAGTAGTTTTTATTGATGATCTCCCTAACTGATGACGGGCACTGCTCACGAGGGTGGGAGTGATAAAAGTGGATGGGAGGGTAGTGGTGTTCAGTAATAAATCTTTCGCTCAAACTCCAAGCATAGTATTAGCTAACATTGCCTATATAGGTGTTCCCCTCGACCAGCCCCAATGAGTTAAGGGTGAATGTGTATGATCCCTTAGCCCGTGGTGGAATTAGAAGTAATTAAAATTAAGGAAAAGTTACGCCACGGGTAAACACAGTAAAAGACGTAATAGACTATTTGGAGAGTAAAGGAGTAACTACTATAGGGGTCGGACTTTCATTGAGGTCTCATGAATTTGTATTCAACCTCTAGCCCTCATTCCCCTTGTCCGGCTCCCCACGCCTAGGTTAGGGAGTGTGAACTCCCAGCCAGGACATGGGGAGCCTCATCGAACCCATCCTCCCCCTCACATTGCTCCTCGGGTTCACTGTAGGGCTCTCTTCTACATGATAATGTTAACGGAAAAGTTTATAAACTTTGCGGTTACTTATAATCATATGGAACAGATTGTTTTCCGTGGTGTCATATCCTCAGCCGGTAGGGATAAGTATGGGGATCAGAGGTATACAATAAACGTGCCGAAAAATGTTAGGGATAAGGTTAGTAAAATCGTTGGAAAGGAGGTGATAGTAATTGTTATCCTACCAGATGATGAAGAGTAAATTAATTGGCTCTAAGGAAGCCCTCGAAAACTTCCAATTCGTCACAATAAACGGTAAAGTTGTTTTTGAAGACAAGGATAAAGTTGTTAGGATTGCTAGGGCTTACTCACAAGTTGTTAAGAGTGCTATTAAACCACTCTTTGACGGGAAGAGTGTTGACGAACTGACTAAGGACTTTTACAACATCTTACCAAATTATGTTTACCTTGAAACCGCTTTAAAGCAAGCTAAGATAATTACTGACGGTTTGTTAGAAAGGGAGGAAGAGAGGGGTGAGATAATTCATGCAAGGATAAGGAAGTTCTGGTTTGCCAGTAGGGGGAACAAAAGCGATAAAGGGAACAGAAATATTAAGTTCCACGTTTTGAAAGACCACGTGGAAATTAAAGTTAAAGACCCTTGGGGTAAGTGGGTTTTTGGTAAAGCATATTTCGGCAAGGAGTACTTACCATTGCTTAAAGAATTAGAAGAATTATCTAAAAGGAGAGAAGAGGGTTATGGTGCTGTAGTAAGTTTCAAGCATTATCCAATGATTCACCTTCAAATCCCACTCCGGCTTTATTTAAAGCACTTCTCTTTACCAAAACCCAATGGTTACGGTTTAATTGCCGGTTTTGATTTAAATAGTGATAGACTAAACGTTGTTGTGATTAACAAGGATGGTAAAGTCGTTGCTAAAAAGACGTGGTGGTATTCTGAGGTTGTTTCTCACGGTTTTCCTAAGGAGAAAGCAAGGGCTTTACGTTTGAATGCTCTTTCAGAGTCTCTTAATTCCCTATTGAGGATTGGTGTTGATTACGTTGTTTTTGAGGATTTATTCTTAATTAAGAAGAGGAAGTTTACGAGGAGCAGAAGCGGTAATAGGAAGGTTTCGCGTTTTGCTAAGAGGCAAATGTTAATTCACGGTGTTATTAAAGCGTTAAGGTTAGGTTTCAACGTTATTCTAGTTAACCCTAAGGGTACTACTAACTCAGAGGATCACGAAAGGGTAATGAGGGAGAAGGGTTTTGATAGGCATACAGCCTCAGCTTACTTAATAGCCTTAAAAGGATTAGGAATGTTAAATGATATCAAATGACATAAAATTCACGGTTTATCGAAAACTGCTGATGACGGCATAGATTATGATGAAATACTGAAGAAAGTAGCCGAAGAAATGAAATTACCGCTTTCCGTTGTAGACAGAGCAAGGAATACTATTGCTATATCAGCGTCTTACGATCTTTTAGGCTTAAGGAAAGATTACTTATACGAGGCTTTAAAAAGGACTTTTAAACAAGAAACTTTCGTAAAGCTAAACCTTAGCGCAGCAGATAAAGTTAAATTATCACCCATTTTCGACTTGAAGGAATTACCTCAGAAGAAAAGGAGAGTTCAAATAGACGGTAATACTGCAGTTGCAATAGGTAAAATATATGCCGGTATCGGTTTCCAATCTTATTATCCAATTACTCCAGCAAGTGACGAAAGTACGTTTATAGAGGCTCACCAGGAAGTCCTTTATGTAGACCCCGTAACTGGAGATAAGAGGTAAAGGACTATAGTTGTAGTTCAAGCTGAGGACGAGCTAGCTGCAGTAAACATGGCTTCTGAAGCAGCTTTGACAGGAGTGAGAGCCGCAACTGCTACTTCTGGTCCAGGATTTTCCTTAATGACAGAAGGAATAGGTTGGGCTGGTATGAACGAAGTTCCAATAGTAATAACTTATTACATGAGCGGTGGACCATCTACAGGTCAACCTACTAGGACTTCTCAAGCAGATTTACTTTTCGCAATGCACGTTAGTCACGGAGAATTTCCTAGGCCATTTAACCAATTTATAAATTAAGAACCTTCATTAACTAAAATTCAGCCTTTACTTTCTTTTTTAACTCGCTATCATTAGATATGATTTCGAGCCCGTTTTCTAATGCAGTCGTAACGTGGATCGAATCTTCTAGATCTATATCATATCTTTTAACGTTATCCACAATTTTACTCCATTCCGGCAGTTCTAAGTATTCTATTCCTAGGCTCTCCAGTGCCTCATTTATTGTTTTGATAAAATCGTAATCCTTTAATGACCTACCAAGTATTTTACCTAATACGACGGTCAATAAAAATGGAGTCACAACAGAAGTATATTTATCGTCTTCCATGCTTAACCAATTTTTTGCTCTTTCACCGTAAGTTTTATCTCCAGTAAGGTAATATACAAACACATTTACGTCAAAATATTTTCCCTTATCTGTCATTTAATAATACCTCTGCTAGTGCTTTATTCAATATCTCATCTATGTCTTCATCTCCTATATCCTTCTTAAACATACCATAATACTTGTTAACATCTAATACTACGGGCTCCAGTATAATTTTTCCATCTTCTATTTTTAACTTAAGTCTCTTGCTTTTTAATAATTCTCTAACTTCTTTAGGTATCGTTATTCTACCTCTATCGTCAATCTTTAGTATAAACTCCTTCCTCATATTTACCCCAAATGAAACCCACTAATATAAGTTTTACTCGAAATGTTTTGCAGGTCTCTTTATCAAAGCTAATGATGAAAGGATATGTACGAAAACATGAGTAGTTTATTGTCTAGAAATTACACTACTTTTAAATCAACGCTTAATTTTAATGAAAATTAATGAGTAATCCACAAAGCATCTGAAAACTACCCTACGGAATCTTCGATTCTCTTACAAAAATTACGAGCTTTACAGTAGGTGGGATGCAACACATAATAGCTTACACCACATCAACGCCGTCAACTATACCTTTCAATCCCTTTTGGGATGCAACTATCGGCACTTGTTATCAGAGATACTACGTGACAATAAGCTTTCAACCCCTTTTGGGATGCAACTTAAATTGGAATTCGGTGACCGTTCAGGATATTTGTTCTTTCAATCCCTTTTGGGATGCAACTGTTTGTTTTATTAACCTCTGTCCTTATTTTTCTCTTCTATTCTTCATATGTTTGAAAATCCTTTACTTCTTCATAAATACGGTAAGTTATTGCATATACGTCAATGTACACTGCATAATCAAAATTTTCCCCTTCCTCTACTTGGCATTCCCCAAGCGATTCAATATAACTGCCAAGATTAAACTTTTCAGGAGCAGGAACAGATGAATAAATACACTTTAAGATAACGGATTTACCGGACAAATTAGGTCCTATAATAACAGTAAGCTTAGGCAAATCCAACTCACCGTTAAAGGAAATACTATTAAGCTCAATGTTTATCTTGACCCTCATGAGAAATGATAATAGTAGTAAAATTAAATATTTGTTACCGTTATCAAGGAACCGAAGAATGAATGCATTTACTGCTGGAATATATTACCGTTCCTTAATTTCGTCTACGGACAAAACTTTCAACTCCCTCTCTACTGCCTCCCTGAGCTTATTATCCTCAGTGACTAAAGGCAAATCAAGCTTCCTTGCCAACCAAACGTAGGAAGCATCGTAAAAAGTTATACCGTAATCCAGTGCAATTTCCTCGGTCTCCTTGCAGTTTACGTCCTCTAGGTTCATGGAATTCAAGACTTTGGAAATGAAAGAGAGTAATCTTAACCCTTCTTCCCTGCTTAACCTCTTGTGAAGAAACACCTCTTTCCAAACTATATTTCCCAGCTCTAACTTCGCCAGAAATACTGTATAATTTCCTCCAAGAAGTTCAATTTTACCCTTCGTCAGCAGTGCATAAATTGACGAAGAATCAAAAACGTAACTCAAGCGTTATCTACCTAGGATTAAATAACGCGTGGCTCAAGTATTATCTCCATTAGTCTTTATTTAACGTTCATCCCTGTCTTCTCTAATTTCCTTGATTACGTCCTCGATAGGTATTTTACTCAGGACTTCCTTAATTTCCTCAGCCTCCTTCTCTAGCTCTTTAGCTTTAGCCTTCTTTACTTCATTTATTAAAGCCCTCCTTATAACTTCTGCCTCATCGATGTTATATTTTTCCAACTCCTCCTTCAGCTCTTCTGGAATCCTTACCGAGATTACTACACTCTTGCCCATAATTTAACATTGTCGTGTGAAGTTAAATAGTTTACTTTTTGTAAACACATTCGATAGTCATTTGTTTATGTACTACTCCGCATTAGCACTACTAGGTAAAGTGATTTAGACGCAATTTTAAATCTCATGAAACAATCCTGCCACTGCCTAACTTACTTTATATAGAACTGTTTGGTCACTTATTTTATGAAATGCCTATTTTACATAGCTGGCAGTGTGGTGATAGTGTCGTTGTTAAGCTATTTATATTTGTATAACGAGTATTACTTATGGGTAGGAAGCCTGTATTTAGGCAAGATGTTTCTTGTCCCTCTTGTGGTAGTCATCATGTTG
>JBBHKV010000023.1:0-33828 GCA_037389275.1 Sulfolobaceae archaeon RB850M | reverse complement strand
AGTGAGTTAAGAAATTACAATTTATAAAAATTTAAATATTACGTATACGTATACTCAATTATGGTAAAGGTAACTGATAAATTCCAGGTGACTATACCGAAAGAGGTTAGGGAGAAGATTAATTTAAGGCCTAATGAAGAGTTTGAGGTTATAGCGCTAAATGATAATGAGATTCTATTAAGAAGGAAGGTAAAAAAAGTTAAGAATCCGTTAGAAGTTCTTATTGGTAAGGAAGAAATAAAGGAAGAAATTCCACCAGAGAAAGTTGATGAGTTAGGTGAAGAATGAAATATTTTATAGATAGTAACGTCTTCGTTTACGCTAAAATAAATGATAAAAAATATGGTAAGTGTTGTCAAGATATAATAAAGAAAATTTACGAAAAGAAAATCGAGGCAATCATAGACAATATAATTCTATTAGAGGTAGCCAATGCGTTAAGGAAATTAGGTGTTAAGGACATTGAAGATGAGATTTTAGCCATACTATCGCTACCAATTAGGATTGTAGATTTTAAGCAAGAGGATATAGTAGAAGCTACAAAAGATCTCTCACTATCACCTTATGATTCATTGCATTATATAGTTTCAAAGAAATGCAATGCTAAGATAATATCAGCAGATAAGGACTTCAAGGTAAGAATAGATCCTTGTAATTTCACATTAGATTCGTAGAAGAGTATAGCTATCCTTATGTCAAAATCAGCTAACGGGAAGAGAGCTCATTCTTCCATGAATCTAATAAACTAGATTTAACCTAATGTTTACTAATGAAGATTGAAACCTCTCGATAAACCTCTCACGGTACGGTAAGTACACTTCTCATAGCCAATTCGCCATAACCTCGTGTATGAATGTTGTGTAAGCTCTCTTTGTTTTACTCACTTTTCCTATTGTTAATAACTCGGTTTGTTAAGTCCACTTGGTCTAGTGTTTACCCGTGGCGTAATTTATCCTTATTTTTAATTCCGTCACGCACCTCTCTCAAGAACTCATACACAGTCACCCTTAAGTCCTTGGGGGCTAGTCGAGGGAAACACCTATATAGGAGTTTGAGCGAAAGATTTACTACTGAACGCCACTACACTCCCATCTGCCTTTTTCATAATGTTAAAAGGAGCAATTTTTTCTTGGTATCTCCAATCATTTTCATATATTTGCTAATATTATTGATAAAAAAGTTTCTAAGCTAGCTCCTATTTTCTTACAACAACACCAATAACCAAGCATTATCGGATTAATTTTGGTTAGATCTTTTGATTTTCTATTAGTACTTACTATCACCTATTTTTATTACCTTTTACTACGTTAGTAAATCACAATTAAGAAGAATTTGTTTGGTTAATTGTTTTTAACTTCATTCATCATTTTTATTATCATTCGCGGAATTTAAATCATGGAATTGGAAAAATCTATGATAAAGAGGTTTTCGTTCTCTCCAACCGCAATATCCTATTTGCTCGGAATGATGTTACTGGACTCATTAGGACTTTATTTTGCACTAAATAGTATTAAAAACATAAATGCAGGAATTATATGGTACAGTGTTGCGATATTGTTGTTGGTAGCTAGCTTATCAACAGGCTTTAGCATTACATTAGTCTACCAGTCCTCTGCATTAGCTTACTACATAAGATTTAGTAAACTTAAAATGTCTAACTACATCTTGAGTTTATTCATAGGTTCACTGATCTCTGCCACTATATACTCGGTAATTTTCGCAGTCCTTATCACACCATTAATAGCTAAACTAGCACTTGACCGTTTTTATGAAATTATTAGGTTTGATAATATTCTACCTTTCATAGCCTCAGTCCTAATCTCAAGTTTCTTCATCCTAACCTTAACCTATACAATCATTGCAATATTATTGGTCAAGATAGGGGCTAAAGCATCAAACTATGCTTACTACATCTTCTTTCTGTTGTTGGCATTTTCAGAACTCTCCCCTTCAACTTCATCATCACTTAACCCCTTCTACGAAGCTGAACACATAATTTCGTACTCCCTCATCCACGACACCATAAGCCTTTACTCCGTTGAAGTAGCATTACTTGGGATAGTCTTACTGTTGATAGGGAATTTGATTTTAAAGAAAATCAAGGCACTAAGACTGGAGGAGGTGGTGTGGTAATGTTGGAGATTAAAGATTTATCTATCAGTTTCGAGGAATTTACGGTCTTAAGAAACATTAACTTAAAACTTGACAATCAATTGTGTGTAATACTAGGCCCTAATGGTTCTGGGAAAACTACCTTGCTACGAGCTATATCTGGGATAATCCCATATAAGGGTTCGATAAAAATAAACGGTAAGGAGGTTAGGAGTGCCAAGGGTGTTTTGGAATACTCTACAAACCTTCAAGAGGTATACACTATAGGTAATTCCGCGTGGGATACTGCGAAAATAATAGCGGAGATTAAGGGCGGAGATTTGAAAGAGTTCACAAACATCTTGGACTACCTAAACGTAGACAGAAGAGTGATACATAAGCCTATATACAAGATGTCTACCGGTCAGAGGAGTTTAGTATCGTTAGCACTAGCGCTTTTTACAAGGCCTCAAATAGTCACTATTGATGAGCCTGTAGAGAATGTCGACGTTACTAGGAGGGATAAGGTGATATCGTTATTACGTGAAAGGGTAAACGAGGGTATAATTGTGACACACCAGAAGGAGCTAATCAACATGTTACATGATAATAAGAAGGAAGTGATCGTTTATACGATAGTTAACGGTGAGCTCGTTGAAGGTGATAAAATGTAATAGAAAAGCAAGGGGAGGGGATGTATATATAGCGTGCTGGGTTGGTTGCTGGTTTAGTTGTTGGACTTCAAGGGAAGTTAAAAAACCTTAACTATAATCTAAGTTTAAATCCATCGTCGAGAAAAGTATCAAGGGGGAAGGATTATTAGTAAAGAAATAGATATTCAGAAATCCATAGAAATAAGCAAGAACCTTTATCATCGTGTTATGCTTAACGCAGCTAGGACAATATTAGATTTCATAGGGCTTAGTAGTCTTACTACTTTTTTATTAATAAGCCTTATCTCAAACCCCCTTACTTTTAACATTAGTGTACTAGCCTTTTCCACCATATATACGTTTATCTCATGGAGGATGAGTAGGTTTATATACCCTCTTATCAAGACAGCAAACTCTCACAAGCCTTCGTTAATTGCCAAAGACTTCCCCTTAATTGTAAAGCTAACCTACGCACTTTCGCTCACATTACTTTACGTTCTATTTTTACTCTCACTTTACGTTCACTTCCTATCATATTTCCTAATTTTTCTCGTAGGTGCGTATATATCTTTCGTTGGGAGTCAGTTAATTACTACCATAAGATTTCTGAAAGAGAAATCTGTAGAATACGTTCTAGTTACATCCTATATTCTTTCGGGGGTAGCTATCATAATATCCCCTTTATATACGATAACCCTTCTAATCCCACCACTATTAGCCTTTTTGTATAAATTGATAAGGAGGGCAGAGGAATGGAGCTAGAGAAATTAATAAAACTGTTGAAGGATAATAAGGAGTTAAATGTTGGAGTTAGGTTAGGGATTCTGCTGGGTCTTTATTATACTAGGTCTGCATGGTTTAAGGAAATGTTAGAAGCTACTAAGTTAAATAAGGCTGAACTGTATCAACATCTTAAGGTCTTGCAAAAGGGTGGATATGTGGAGATTAAATATATCCCTACAGTCGAAGGTAAGAGGTTAAAGGTTTTTATAACAAAAAAGGGCGATGAACTAATAAGACAAGTAATAGAACTGTTAAAGGAGAAGTAATCTTATCCTTTTTAGAACAGTCTGTAACATTTTTACGTAACTACTCGTTATTTTTAATCTAAATATCGTTTTGACAAGTCGTGTTTATATAGTGTTACCGAAGTAGTTTTTATTGCTGATCTCCCTAACTGATGACGGGCACTGCTCACGAGGTTTGGAGAGTGATAAAAGTGGATGGGAGGGTAGTGGTGTTCCCCCTCGACCAGCCCCAATGGGTGAATGTGTATGATCCCTTAGCCCGTGGTGGAATTAGAAGTAAGGAAAAGTTACGCCACGGGTAAACACATCTACTATATTCCCGAGACAGGTACTAATACATATGTGATAAGTTAAAATCCTTTTATTCCTCTTTTCTTACATGGTTTCACTTTTTCTACTCATATTAGTTGCATCGTTGATGGTAGTAGCAATAGTTATAATCCTTTACTTAGTAGAAAAAGTGAGGAATTACGCTAGTTTTTGGTTCATAATATTCCTCCTGGTGATGATGATAAGCATGTTTGTAAGTGCCTCAATTTATTTGAATTCACCGTCGAGTCTCTCTTTAGCCTTAGCTTTCCTCACAAACTCAATCGTAATGGTGGCATTCCTAGTCCCGTTTTTTATTAAGGCTAGGGAGCTAACTTTAAGGAGATATAACGGGAAGAATGACTGCCTCATCTCAGCTTTAGCAGTACTGAACGAGGTAATAATGGGTTATACTTTCGAACTGGCACAGTACGGTAAGTATATTTTCTCTAATCCCCTCTCTTATTTCACCCTTTCAATAAATAACTATTGGTTTTACTACTCTATGATGGCTGAAATGTTCACTCTTTATCTAATATATTACTTGAGGGGGGTTAAGCGGGAAGTACTTACCCAGATATTCCCAATAGTCGGTATTACAGCCTCTCCTCCTATACTTTTAGACGACAAGGTTTGGTTTTACTCCTCTCTGCTCATGTCCCTCGGTTTTTGTGCTTTGGGTTTTAGGTCTAGGCTTAATTACTTATACGTAGCTATGGCTATTGCACTCTTAACTACGTTCTTTACACCGGTAATTTATGAACTAGTTCTTTTATATTCGATGTACACGTACTATACGATTGTTTTTTCAGTTGCTCGGAATATAATTTCTGGTAAGTGAATGGTAAAGCTGTGGGGTTATTTTTGTTTAAGAAAGAGTTTAACGTAAATAGGGTAAGCTAGATCAAACCAAGGGTTTTATTACAAACTTTATCACTATTGGTACAGTGTAAGGTTAATTCATTATTGAACTCAGTTAGCGTCGTGAGGTAAGTGCTTATGCCTTTACTACAGAAGAGTATTGTGATAAACCATAATTTAATGTGGATATGCCTTATTGGATTATTTATATGAGCGAGGAATAAGCAAAAAAGGAGTGAAAAAGGCAAAAAGAAAAGGATTTTTAGAGTGAACTCTGTACGTCCGCCGCTAATGCTTGTCCAGCAGACACGGAATTCATTGGTACGTTAATTGCTATAACTCCTATAAATGTATTGGAGTTATATTGGGCATAAATTCCTATTTGTGATATAGTATAGTTAAGGCTGATTCCGCTCTGGAATTCAGCCTCTTGTATTATACTTTGGTTGGCGGTATATATTAAGAAATAACCTAAACTACCACTGGTATCTATCTGGATAGTTGCACCATTCGCAGAAGCCTGGCTCTCTATTTGCTGAAGATATTGACCCTCTGTAGATACTAACTGCTCAGTCAGATTATATAGGTATGACGCAAGGTTAGGGCTTGTATTCCAGTACTCCCCAACAACTATTACACAAGTAGGTTGGCCATTAACATTCCCATGAGCAACAGCTACTGCTATCTTGCTTGGTGGCGTATAAACAAACCCTGGCTGGTAATAAAGGCCACCTGACCCACTAAAGAAAGAGCTACCGAAGGAAGCAAACCCGTTTAGGTTCAACTGTGAGAGGCTTATAATTTCAGTAGAACCGTTAAGGAACGTAACTTTATATTCCCCGTTCCCTATATATACACCAGTACCACTCTTGTTCTTATCAACACTCCAACTACCACCGAAAAGCGATTGGGCAGTTGAAGCCACTGCAGTTACACTATGAGGAGTTAGTAAGGGTAATACCACTAGCAAAACTACTAGTACAACTACTACCGCTACTACCGCACTAATAACTGCTTTAACAGGGAACTTCTTCTTAGGCTGCTGATATGGGGGTAGTTGTGCTGGTGGTGCTCCATAGGGAGGTTGTTGATAAGGAGGGTATTGAGGAGGTTGCTGAGATGGTATAGGTTGCTGTGGCGGTTGTTGGTATGGTTGTGAATAAGGTAGATTAGGTAATTGATAACCGCACCTAACACAGAATACTGCGTCATCAGCATTTGGATACCCGCATCTTGGACAATACTTTACCATTGTATATTCTCTGAGAAAACTAGTTTATAAGCATTTTCTTTTTTAGAGCTAAACGCACAAAATGCAAATTTGAAGATACGGGATAGAGTGTAAAGTTTAAACGGAAATAATTCAATAATTGTAAGCTAGTTTATATTAATTCTTTTTCTACAATAATAGCTGACTTGCTTAACTATCTAAGGAGTTTTACCTCACCGATTCTGAAATGTACTGGAGCAGTTGAGAAGATTAGGGGCTCCCTTCTATTGCGACGCGTGTAGGCTCTACACACTGTAAAAGTGCGTAATAAATTAATTTGACGCAAACACCTTAGGCGAGAGATAAGATAACCGGAGTTAACAAGACTAACGATCATAATGGAATCCAAAATGCGCTTTTTATATTTGTGTAAGCGAAACTCAGTAAATAAGAGGATTAGCCAAAAGCTCTTTATAGATTCTTACTAAAAGATTGAGACCATGGCTAGGAGGACTTGCCCGAAATGTGGTAAGGTTGTTGAGGTACAAGTGATACATGAAGGAAATAGGGTTATAAAAAAGTGTCCTAACTGCGGGTACGTGTTCATACAATATGAAGTAAAAAGGGCTTTAACTTAAAGGCTACTCATTTTTTATTAGTAATTTCATTTCCTTCTTAATAGGATAAATATTCCTATAACTAATATAACTACTATTACGCCAGCAATTATAGGTAAGGTAGGAAAGCCTTGTGGTTTAGTAGACGTGGATGTCGTTACTGATGTAGTTGTCATGCTAGTAGTGGAAGGCGAGATTGTTGATGTCGTAGTAGTTGTTTCAGTTTGCGTGGTCGATGTTGTCGTCGGTGGTGTAGTTGTTGTGTTTGTCACAGGTTGTTGTACCGTAACATTAACCAATTCACTTACTGTAGTATAACCGAATGCGTTGAAAACTATAGCTGTAACATTATAAATCCCGCTTGATTTTACGGCATAGTATGCATATTCCCCAAAAGTGTAAACTCCCACAAAACTTCCGTTTACTAGAAACGTTACGTTATAAACCCCTATTAATGTTGAGTTTGGATAAAGTGCTGAGATAACGATAGTAGAAGACCCTGTTCCCTCAATTGCATAGACTTCTAATTGAGGTGGCGAGGGTTTCGTGAAGGGTATGGTCATGAAAGACGGGGTAACGCTCACAATTCCGCTCAATATTGATGAGGTTATTGTAACAAATGCAATTTTGTAGTAACTTGGATATACCAGGATTCCTATGGGGAGTTTAATCTGATAAACGGATCCAGTAGGCACTTGATATGTGGTGTATTTCAACCATTTACCTTGAATATTGACATAAGTGTAAATTGTGACACTAGGTAACGAAGTGCCAACTATGGCTGATGTAGAGAAAACTAATAAGGTCGAGTTACTGAATAATTCTACACCCCTAATGTTAGGAATTATACCTATGTTTATGCTTTCTATTTGCTCTCCTAAGTAGTTGTATACTATGATACTATCGTTGTTGTAAAGTATTGTAAATTCGGAATTTGAGGAATTCATTACCGGTGTTGCACTTATGAAATTAGTTATGTTTTTCACGATCTCTCCGTTAGTAGTATTTATTATAAGGACTTCTTCCTCACTACCGTTCACTTTTCCTTCTAAACTTACTACGTCCTTACCTAAAGCTAAGGGCATCAAGAGCGTGAAATTCTTTATTTTTAGGTTAACAACACTCCCTATCTTCCCATTATAAATAGTTGTGATTGTGTTATTTCCTATCGCATAAGTGTAAACACCGTTACTTATCAACTGCAAATAGCTTACGTTTGATGCTATTAAGCTGACGTTATATGTTTTTCCGTTAAATGTGATAAGGTAAAGTGATACGTTTTTAAATAACGAGAGTAACTGATAGGGGTTGAAAAGTGAATAAGCACTAACGTTATAAAGAGTGATGTTATGTGAAGTTCCTAATGCGAATAGAACTATTTCACCGTTTACTACGCCGCCACTAACACTTGTAATTCCAAAAGGCAGGCTGAACACTTTACCAGAATAATTAATGAAAGATTCTGGTTTTAGGGAAATAAAGAAACTGTTGTTGGTGATGCCAAGTACTCCGGTTAAGTTAATGTAAGGAATGACGTAGTGTCCTTGGTAATAAACTACTGAAGTCATTAGTGGGGCTACAATAGATAAACTGATGTTTTCGAATTGTGTCTGCGAATTAGCAGTAAGTGGTAAAATGAGGATGATGAGCAATAATATGAGTGGAATAAACCCCTTTTCCATGTGGAAATCGACGACTTTTAATTATAAAAAATTATTCATAAGATAAGGCTGATTAAGCTAAAAATGAAGTTCTAACGTAGTTTTAAATTCTGTGCTTGCCAGTGGCGTAACTTTTCTAATTCTGCATATGTCTAAGGGACCATACAAACTCGTCCTTAGGGGAAACACCACTACTCTCGTCATCAGTTGCGCGATCATCAATAGAAAGTACTTCGGTCCACAATATTATTAGACATAACTAATTGACGAGATGATATTTAAAAGTGATTAGAAATAATAATAATAACTACGTAAAAGCGTTACAGTCTAAGTTTAGCAGTTAAATTCTAGTCTCTTATAAACAATCAATCTCGTTTTAGGGCTCACCTACACATAACGGCTGTTAGAAATATTAAATAACGTCACATGATTTAAACTTCATAGCTTATCAGAAACTGTTGATAACCTACGATTTGTAGTGAACATAATACATGGAGGGATGTGAATACTGAGAATGATAATTCGGTTCTCTTATATTTGTTGTTTTTATTCAAATAAAAGTTTTTAAATGCCTTTACGAATTATATTTTATGAATCCAATTATTCTCTCATTACTGATCTCAGTCCTAATGTTAGCTGTAATGGTTTACATAATTTATGAGGTGGAAAAGTGGAAAAGTGTTAGAAGAGTACTGGTAGGCCTTTACATAGAGGGAATGATGCTAACAATGAACCTAGGCGCTTACCTCTACTTGTTATACCACGATGTGACTTATTTTCTTATAATTAACGGGGGGTACATGGTCTTCGCCCTCTACTTGATCCTTCAAATTACAAACATTAGGAAGGAGTTTGCTTACCTAATCTTCTCGGTGCTCATGGTTAGTTCTGAAGCTTTAATGGGAGCCTTGATATTCACATTACAAACCGGATTGCCAGCAACTATAGACTCTTCGGTCGAGAACCCTTGGTTTGTTGGGGTAATGATGATAGAAATGGCTTTAACGCTCTATTTCTCCTTTAGTAGGCTTAATGGTAATATGAGGAAATACTTAGTAGCCCTTCTCCTACTAATGCCTTGGTTTCCGGAAATTTTCGGTGTTTACGCCTTTTGGTTATCAACTTTCATAATGATAGCGGCTACAATAGTAGTTTATGAAACTCTTTATAAAGATAGGCTTAGGGCTACGCAAGACACCTTTACAGTATTAGAGCTAATGTGGATTTTCTCCTTAATGATGGTTGGAGAATTCTTATACTACTTATATTCATCACTCTTACTCTTCGACCTTTCAATGATCGTTGCAATGGTATGGTTTGCCTATAGGGCTTCTGTCGGACCTAGCCCTATTAAGGGGAACTATATAAGAGACGCCAAAACAGCCTTTGCGATAATTTTCTCCACGTTCGTAATGGAGTTCTTCATGGGGGCAGTCCTAGATTTCGTAAATGGTGTTTTTAGTGCTGGTGTAAACGGTTTTATAAGTAGCCTGACTTTACCATGGTTAGCCCCTAATACACCGTTAAACGTACTGTGGGACGGAGTAGATATAGTGGGGAGTGTGTTAGGTAGTGTATGGTTCTTAATAATGATGGGAATAGAAATGGGTTTCCTGGCGTTTAAGAAGATGCTAGAAATTAAGGTTAGGGAAGTGAGGGTGAGGATGAGTTTAATGATATTAGCTTACGCAATTTACTCAATTTACTTACCTAACTTTTCACCTATTTCCTCCCAATTACCTTACATACCCTATATGTGGAGTATGGGAATAGGGACTATGGGTGGAGTTACTGGCTCAGTCCTACTCGGTCTAATAGGGACTTATGTAGTTTATGCTGTCCTTAGCTTTTTATTTGGTTCAAGGAACTTGTGTGCCGTGAGTTGTACTGCCCCATTAATGTATCAAGGTAACTTTTACGACTCGTTGAAGGTATTTAATAGGACTTCAGAGTTAGGTAGGAAAACGCTTACTTCAAAGACGGGGAAGTGGTATAAAGTAGTAGCTGTTGGAGTTTCCATTGGAGTTTTAATAGCCGCTATTATTTCCTACCTTAATAACTTAGGCATAATATCCTTTACTGTTGAAAGTGTCGACATAACTTCACTGATCTACTTCATATGGTTTGACATATTGTGGTATATTGTATTTATATCTATACCTTTTATGGGGACTTTCGCTTGTGTAACTCAAGGTTGGTGTTATTGGGGAGTTTTTAACCAGGCTGTTAGCAGAATAGGACTTTTTAGACTGAAAGTCAAAGACCCTCAGGTTTGCGTAAGCTGTAAGACTATTGATTGTGCTAATGCGTGCCCGGTAGGTTTAACCGACATGAGGGGAGAGTTCATAAAGAAGGGCGAATTTAAGTCAATAAAGTGCATAGGGATAGGGGAATGCGTTGACGCTTGCCCACATAAAAATATATTCTTTTATGACGTTAGGCTTTGGATTAAGGAAAAGTTAGGGAGAAAATAGGTATGTTATTTTTTCCTCCGCATCGCGATTTATCCTCTCTCAACTATTGCCGTCATACAATGTATTCCACCAAACCCTCCAGACAGGTTTTTAATATTAACTGTTATTACGTCAACTCCTTCAATCCTTAAATTAACGGGGGAAATTATTTTACCATCATCAATAGTCAAGAAATTAGTGGCGTAATTCCTAGCTTCTTCAACGCTCACTGGATAAACGTTAAACCCCTTCCTCTTAATGTACTCAAGGAAAGTTATCTCCTCGACCTTTTTACCATCTATGTATACTTCAACCCTATTCCTCTCCATTATCTGTTTAACTCCCACTACGGTGTTAGAAGACGCTACGTTGAAGTAAGTGTCGAGGTGAAAGAACTCCTCACTCCTTTCCTCATGGACTACAGCTACTTCTTTACCAGTCTTTATGAGGATTTCAGCCCCTTTCAAGTCACTCCTATTTCCTACTCCTACTAAGTAAAAGTCCCCCATGGGAAAGAAGTCTCCACCCTCTAAGAACCCCTCCGTTACTTCAACGTATTTAACATTTAACGCCCGCCAGAAGAGCTTTACTACCTCAGTTTCATTCCTTCTCTGAACTTTTGCCATCTTACCTATAATTATGCCAAAGTCTGTAGTTATTTGCTGATCCCTCATAAAGTACATATTTGCTAGCGGGTTTTTTATTACAATTTCAGTCTCACTCCTTATTTCTGGCTTTAACAAGAGAAAACGGGAGAGGAACCACGGGTCACCGTCGATCCCAACGATTTCCTTTAATATCCCGTAGAACCTTTTGTCTTTTTCAGCTCTCCTCGCGATAGTATGAAGAAGCCTGTAGATCTTTATCCCCTCACCCTTTAAGGTCTCGATTAACTCCTCGTACTCCCTTCTAGCTTTTGAGAAGCTAAACCTCCTTTGATATAAGAAGGTTTTAGGCTCAATTAAGGCTAGGTAAACCTCTAACCCCGGTTTGTGCAGGGCTACAGCCTTAAGCTTTTCCCATTCCGCCTTAGCTTTTCCTATCATAATCTATAATTCGTGAGGAGCAATAAGGGTTTTATGACATATCGTAGACGTTAGCCTTGTCCTTAACAAAGTATAAAAACTCGTCTACAGCCATTCCGGCAAGTCTTGCACCCTCTCTAAAGTCTCCGGTTTCTATGTAGTATTCTATTGCTATTCTCAGTTTTGGTGGTAGTGTTTTTATGAATTCCCAGTTTGCCGTCCTCCTTCTGACCTCCCTAGCCTCCTCAGCAAACCTAGCTAATCTCTCGTAGATCGACTCCATATTTTCTTAGCACCTCTTTGCTATAAGTATGTTTTGTGAACTTAATATACGTTTTTAGTTCAGAGATGAAATCCGACAAGAGACCTTTCTTATAAAGCAAGTAGAGTAAATCTATCCCTCTGTAAACTTTTACGTCCTTATATTCGCTGAGGAATTCCTTTGCAGCAAAAACTCCGCCGTCGCCAACAGTTTTCGATAAACCGTGAAGTTTATATACTTAGTATGTAAATATGAGTACAGTCACACCAGATGGGTGGCTATATCACGACGAGGTGTGACGGTGAATAAAAGATGTGCGGGTTTCCCCATCAGATGGTAACACTCTGGTGGGTGGGGTTATCCCGCTAAAGGGGCGGAGGGGTATGAACGGGGCAATGCCCCGTGACTCTGTTGAAGCCCAACGGCTGAGGATTGGATACAAATTCATGAAAATTCAATGAAGCCCAAACCCCTTGTGCAGTTTGAGTTCTCAGTACCCTATTAGAGTTAAGGACAAACTGTTAAGCCCCCAAGGAAGGCTGTATAAAAATTACTCAAAAATTCTTTCTTTCATTGCAAGAAAGCTAGAATAAATAACCTCTTTAAAGCCGACTTCCTTAAGGTTATTTAGCCTTAACTCCTCTCCCGGCATTGCAACTAAAGCCTTAACCCTAGCCCTCTTTAATATTCTATATGAAGGATAACACAGCGATCCATGGGGTGCTATGACCGTATTAGCATTTAGTTTAACGCATTCTTTAGCGACGGCTGGTCTTTTTAATGGCTGATTTAATGCCGGGTTTACCCTTTTCTCCAATATTTCACCTTTATCATTTAATAATACCAAATATTTCGCTCTTGAGAAGACTTCAAATCTCATGTTATCATCGACAGTTGTACAAATTATCATGTTATCATCTTGTTTTAATAAAAAATAAACATTTGTGCGGAAAGCCTTGATAGTATAAACTCACTCTTTTTAGTAGTACATGAGACTTCCATTTGTGATAGAAACTATTAACCTTACTAAAATTTACAAAGACGGTACTTTAGCGTTAAATGAAGTGAGCTTTAAAAGTAATGCAAAAGTCCTAACTGTGTTAGGACGTAACGGTGCAGGCAAAACAACTCTTACCAGAATACTTTCTACACAATTACTCCCAACTAGGGGAGAAGCTTACATAAACGGTTATCATGTGGTTAAGGATGCTAAAAAGGTCAGAGAAATAACCACTTCAATACCGCAAGAGGCAAGACCGATAGGAATGGCGTCACCAGAAGAACATTTACTCATGTTCTTGACTGCTAAAGGGTTTTCACTTCACGAAGCTAAAGAGTTGACTAGGAAAACACTTAAGGAGGTGGGACTCTGGGAAGTTAGAGGAAAACCTTCTGATGAACTTTCTGGGGGAATGAAGAGGAAGATCTTTGTAGCGATGGCTTTAGCTTCTAATTCTGAAGTTGTCTTACTCGATGAACCTACTGTTGGGCTAGACCCTTACTCTCGGACAGAGGTCTGGAGTATATTAAAAGAGATGAGGAGTAAAATAGTTTTGACTACTCATTACATGGAGGAGGCTGAGGAGCTATCTGAGGAAGTGATATTGTTACACAAGGGTAGGTTAATAGCTAAGGGGAGTGTTAAGGAGTTGCTCAGTAAGTTTGAAGGGAAGGTGAGGGTTGAGGGTATAGGGAATATACAAGTTGGTAAACTGAGGATAAGTTATGTAAACAAGGAAGAAGCTGTTAATTATTTAGGTAAATATATCGTAAAACCTATAACTTTGGAGGACTTATTTATATTTTACGCTGGAGAGGGGTTGAGTGATGAGGAAGGACTTCATAATAGCCTTCATTAAGTTTTATGGTGTGTCCTCACTTAAAAGGGGTTACATTTACGTTCTCTCTTATTTAGTAGTCCCGTTTTCAGAACTTTTCTTAATATACATGATAAGTAAGGGAGCCTTTCTGAACTTCGCTATAATCGGAGGATTAATAACGGTAGTTGCGGGTAACGGCTTAACGTTCATAGGGGATTTCGCGTTCCTTAGGTTAGAAGTTAAGATACAAGATTTGTTAGTAGCTAGTGAGATCTCAGTTAATGATTATGTCCTAGCATTAATGTTCTCGAACCTAGTTTTTTCCTTCCCCGGGATACTGGTTTACTTAGCTTTAGGTTTCCTTTTTAGGCTGTTGAATTTCAACGTAATACCCGTATTAGCGGTACTGTTGCTTTTACTCTTAGTCACTTCTGGTATAGGTTTCTTTATAGGTAGTATTATACCACATATTAGGTACTCATGGGGTTTAGCTTCAGTCCTAAGCGTGCTTTTAACAATCTTACCTCCGGTGTTCTACCCTTATTACTTACTTCCCCAATCCGTGTTTAGGATAGTCTATTTTATACCTACTACTATAGCCTCGCTCTTAATCCAACAGTTAACAGGGTTAATTTCATTACCCGCTAACCTAGTATACCAATCTGTAGTTGTGTTAATAGTTGAGTCTACTGTATTCTATTACCTCTCTATAAAGTACAGCAGGTGGGTTTCACAGTGATGATAAGCCCATCCCGTGATTTGATGAACGGGTTGTGGGCCTTCTGAGAGTTCTTAAATTCCCCTTATCCTAATACATTTTATGCGAGTGAAATTACCTAAGGAGTGGTATGAAATACTTCAAAAGTACGCGAAAGACAGAAAGGTAAATATTTCAACGTTAATAGAAGGGATATTGCAAAAGGGGGAATGCTTAAACTTAAGGGAAGTACCAGCTTCTGGAAAGTATAAAGTGATTAACGTAAACGTGAATTTGAAAGAAGATGAGGTCAAGAGGGCTGTAAAGAAGTTCTTGTTCTGTGAGTGAGGATTTCTCATACTACCTTGATACCATGGAAGGGGAAGGGTTTTTCCTTAACCTCCAATCTCTATGAAGGAAATCTTAATTATAAGAAGTCAAAAGCTTGAGAACGAAAAAGTATTTTGAACCTTACAATGCTTACACTTTTATGTACTTATCTATGAACTTGAGGAAGAGTCCTTCTTGCTCGACACCTTGACATATATTTCTTCTTCATGCAGAATATTACTAAAATCCTCCTATCTTCTCCTCACTCGTCAACTTCCCTTCATAGATTACTGCAATATCTAGAACTCTGTTACCCCGAAATCTTGCTTTAACAACTGAGCTAAGGTCTTTCTTTAACTCATTGTGACTTCCTTAACTTTCTATGCCATTGCTCTCCGGTTGTCTTTCTATGTATTCTTGCCATTGTAATACCACTTGTCTTCCCAAATATGAACGGAAGAATTATTTTCCATATGTATCCAAGTAATCTGATGTAATTTCGGAGTCAATATTAATAAGTGTAGTAAGGCTGATTTTTATAAGGTTTAAAGGAGCCATGTGGTCTATAGAATATTCATAACTCACAGCTTCTTTCATAAAGAACCCTAACTTTTTCAGAAGCCCTCTCTATTGCACCCTCTACTGTCATTTTTTGCGAAAACCTTACGTTAAGCTGACGTGTTTTTCTTTATTATAATTTAACATTATAGTTGTACATGCCTAATCCAAATTCACGCTAATTTTTCCGTAGAATTTAGGTAAAAGAAATAATGATGTTATACGGTTAGTTTAGTAATTACCAGCCAGAAAGAAATCGGCCTTCACAGTTAATTTTCAATACGCTTTATGATTTGGTAAAAAGCATTATAATAGCTTCAAGAGATTAGAACGTGTGAAGAGAAGGGACTTCCTAAAGTTAATGATAGCTTCAGCGTCTATAATAACTCTTTATAGGCTCGGTCAAGCCTTTTCACAATCACAAAATGGGTTAACCCCTCTTTCTAACTGGTACGTAGTGCAAATAGGTGTTACACCAACAGCTACTAACTATATATTAACCGTTGATGGTGAGGTCGAAAATCCGTTGCAGTTAACCTTCGATGATTTAAAGAAAATGCCGAGCGTAACAATAAGTGATACTATACAGTGTGTCTCAGACCCTTATTTTCTAAAGGCGAACGTAGTATGGACTGGCGTACCCTTAAAATATGTCTTGCAAATGGCGAAACCTTCACCCTCAGCGATCAAAGTACTCACTTTTGGAGCAGACGGTTATACGGCAGATTTACCTATGTGGAAGGCTATGGAAGACGACACCCTTATAGCATATGAAGTTGACGGGCAACCACTCCCTAAAGTACATGGCTATCCAGCGAGGTTAGTAGTGCCGAGGTGGTGGGGGTATTGTTATACAAAATGGCTAGTGAGGATCCACGTTACTTCAAAGAACGTTTTAGGTTATTGGGAGAGCAGAGGCTACCCAGATATTGCGAAAAAGAGCTAAGAGATGTAAACTATGGGTATTCAAAGGATTAAAGTATACAGCGGGATAACCTTGACATCACTGGGCGTTTCGTTATTGAACTTACCTCTCTTCGTCTTAGGTTTATTAGTAATGATGACGAGTAGGAAAGCGTTTAACCCCATGGAAAAGGACTCGATATATAGGCCGGAAACTCAGAGAGATACGGCTCTAATTCTTTTTATTTTAGCACTAGTGGAGGGAATTACGGGTTTTGGAGCTGGCCCCCAAACCTCAACTATTATAAACAAGTTAACTTTTGGGCTGTTAACTAGAGGGGTTAGTTTAGAACTCCACTTGATTCTAATAGCTCCTCTTTCCTTTTTCTTTATATTACATTCACTTTCTGGTCTGGGAAACTTGCTCTTAAGGAAGGGGATAAAAAATGAGGTAGTATATAATCTGGTCTTACCACTATTTATGCTAGCTTTGTTCTCTGTTGCCTTCTATTTAGACACTCTGTATTTTTGACTATGCGTTAACCTCTTGAAACACCTTATGGTGAGGCCTACCCTCAATTATAGTCTTACCGTAATTTACTGTGTTTCTATAAGCCTCGCTTGTTACGAAATTCCTAAATGCGTCTAAGCTCTCCCATTCGCTATAGATCAAATATTCGGAAGGGTCATCAACACTCTTATACAATCTAGCACTTATAAATCCCGGAAAGTTTTGCTTAAGATATTCGAGGACTTTTGTGAAAGTTTCTTCAAACTCCTTCTCATGCCCTTTTTTGACTTTGTAGTAAAAACCTACATTTATCATAAGTAATTGTATAGAGATATTAAAAAATAAAGTTAACTTTTCATTCCTCCTTCTCGACCGGTTTCTTGTAAACCACGTAATGGTACAATGAGAACTCCTCACCGAGTATTAAGAAGAGCACACCTAAATCAATACCGAACAAATTGGAATAGTAGCCGGTAGGCGGGACAGTCCACATAGTTACCACAATTGGTATTGCAACGATGAAGAGTATAATCATTATAATTTGGGCAATCCTCTTCTTCTTTTCTAGTACCTTAGACGCCTCTTCAGTACTAACCGTTTTCTCGTCTTGTTGAGCCCTTATCACATAAGGTGTTAATGACTTGGCTAGAATTACGAAAATTGAGCCAAGAGAGAGTACAGCACCTAAAGAGGCTAATGATAATGTCGTTAGGAAGTATATCATAGATGATGCGAAGGCTAACGTTATGAAAGTAAACGCTAACATTGTAGGTGGATTGCTCAACCCCTTGTTCACTCCTTTGCTCACCTTTTCCCACGGTATTAGGAATATTCCGACTCCACTTATTACTGCTGGGGGTAAGTAGACCTCAAAGACTTGGCTCATAGTCACAGGGACACCTGGTGCTAAATCCCCCCATAATGAGGTTTGTATTAGGAATACTATCATTAATATTCCTATCCATGTGAACACCCTTCTTTTAAGCGGGTGTAGGTGCGGGCTCCTATCTATGAAAGGCACTACGAATAAGTAAATTATGGGTATGAAGAGTGCAATAGTCATATCTACTAAGACACTACCGGGGAAATCTGCTATTTTATAAACGAATAGGAAGAACCACGGCGGATAAGTAGTGACTGTTGCTGCGGCAGGGCTATTAGGTGGTGGTGCTGGTTTGGGGTTTAAGAACGGGTTCGCTATCTGTGGGAATGTAAAGTAAGCTAATGCGTTTGGAATTATAAGTATGAACCCCCACGTTAAGAATATTAGTGACATCATGTAAATGAAGTTCCTCGGCCACCATGGGTTAAATTTCTGCCACTCGGATTTAGGGTAAACAGCTGGAGCTTTATCCTTAACCTTTCTAGATGGCATCATCCCGTATTGCACGTCTGCTAGGAAAAAGTGGATTAGGAATAGGAGGCCTATTAGTGCTACGAGGATTATATGCAGTGCTAAAACTCTAGTGTAGTCGCCGGCTGAATAATTACCGAACAGTATGGGAACTAAGGAGCTTAAACCTAGGCTTCCGAGAATACCAGCACCTACGTCAACAGCACCAACTGCGAGGACATCCCCTATTAAGCTGTAACCTAAGAACGAAGCTCCTAAAGTCAATGCTAACATTAGAACTCCCAGAATCCATACTAGTTCTCTTGGTTTCTTATAAGCCCCCACAAAATAGTTCCTAAACATATGCACGTAAGCTAGGATTATCATAGCATAAGCTCCGTACAAATGGCTGTAAAGCACTACTGAGCCGTAAGGTATTTCGTTAATAATTGTTTCGGTGGACTGGTAACCCGCAGCAGGGTCATAATACAATAGTAGGATTAATCCAGAAATTACTGTATAAAAGAACGCGGCAGCAACTAGTGCTCCTAACCAATCACCTACGTGATACATATAATCCGGTGTTCTGAAGAAGGGTAAATCATCCATATTTATTCTTTCTTTAAACCAGTTGGAAACCCTATTTCCCATAATTTTCACCTCCTCAAGCCCTTATAAAAAAATAAAGCGTTAAACTCATGAGGAGAACGGGTTAGTCTCAGATATCTTAGTCTTGTCCCCAACACCAGCGCCAAACTGTGATTCGTCGAGATCCACACTAGGGTCTTTAGACGGTACACCATTACTGCTCATTGGGTAGGTAGGAACTCCAACAGCTCCTATAGCATACAAGTAATCCGTGGAGCTATCCCATTCTAAGACTATAGTAGGTAAAGGTCTGACTGTTGGTCCAGTTAGGACAGCCGCACCGTGATAGGGATCATAGGTTGAGCCGTGGCAGTCACAATGTATTATTGCCGGGACTTTAGCGCTTTGTGCAGCCTGAACAGCTTGCACAGTTAATTTGTTAGGTTCCGGTGCGGTAACTTGTGATATATTAACGTATTTTGGAGGGTAGAAATGAATGTATGGCGGTGGACAGCCCAAGTGTTGGCAGATCGCACTGTAAGCAACTATGGATTTATGAGGGCCTACCCCGCCTGGGAACTGGTACTTATCACCGGTTTGAGGAACTACAACGGTAGTAGGTGGTACTTCTACCGGGTTCCCGTTCTCGTCACCCAAATTCAATAAGAAGTTGATCTCGTCTTGTAATGGGTAAGGGAAGATCATGATTATGGGACTATTGACCGGCAATGTAGAGGCTTTAATGGGATTACCAGATGAGTCTAGGATCAGAGTCTTAGGGAATCCGGAAACACTTTGAACTGGAGGGATTAAAACTCTTAATCCCGGAACAATCCCAGCTACTGTTGTAACGGCGACACCAATTAAGATCCCCTTTAGGAAGTTCCTCCTACCTTCATCAACTCCCCCAACGTTCTTGTTTACGTAATTAAATAAGTAATCTTCTCCTTTTGTAACGAACTCTACCTCATTGAATTTGGTCTTGGGGTTTTTCATCACTCTTACGAGTTTGTAAAGGAAGGCTAGATCGGTGGATCTAAGTATCTGTTTATCTCTACCGTTTAATCTAAGTCTTAGTGGCATACAATATATTACGACTGTATTTAAATAACCTTTTATCGTTGGACTGATTTTGGTGTAAATCTAGTGTGAGTTTTTTCGCGTGATAAGGAATTCTCTATATCAAGAAGAGCTATCTTTAGTCAGAATCCCACGTAGGAGGAACCCGTCAAGTCAGAACGCTCAAATATTCATAGCTTTAAAATGGCTCTTTTATATACTGGGTCTGAAATTACATAGGTTTTCTCTATTTTCTCGATTAGGTAAAGCCTTTCTAATTTATCTAAGAAATTCAATAGACTCTGTGGGCACCTTAGTTTTGCCCTAAAACACCATTTCTCTTATCTATTTTGGTTAGGGATATTGAGGTTTCAAGAAAATGTATTTCGAGCTTTTTATTATTCATAATGTTAAACACTGTCTACAAATCGTCTGGGCAACGTGAGGTGATATAAGTTTACTCTGTTTGGCTCTCAAATGGGAATACTCAAATTCGGGGTATTATAGCGTAAAACGGGTATTACCATAATAAAAGATATAATGTATATGGGAGATAAACAAGTAGTATGACGTTTACAACGACAGAAGAGATTGGTATAGTGCTTGAGGGTGGGACACATGATACTGTAAAGGCGTTGATACGCCTTGATCACGACATAAAGATAGGAGAAATACTCTTAATCGAGGACAAGGAAGGTAATATCGGGTTAGCGCAAGTAGAAAAATACGAGTATATTAATGAATTTTATACAAACGACTCTCCGCTCATTCACACCCTAATGAATTCAAGGGCTGTAATAGACCTTTTAAAGAGCAAGACCGTAATACTATCAACACTTAAAGTTATAAGGAGCGATAAAGCTAGGGTCTCTTTGCCCGGAAACTTAGTTAAAAAACTTCCTAATAACGCTGAGGAATACCTATACGGTGAGAAACTTAAAGACCCGAGATACATAAAATATGGCAAACTTGTTAATACCGAGATACCTTTACTTCTCAACATCAATTCCCTTCCAATGCATATGGGTATATTTGGTGAGACCGGTTCCGGTAAGAGTTATGACATGAGGTACTTGATATATCTTTTTTCCAACATTCGTGTTAACGGTGAATGTACTGCAATCCCTATGATAGTAATTGACGCTAACGGTGATTATACTGACTTAGCTACTGATGTGGTAAAGAGGGCGAAGCTTTTGGAGTGTAGAAAGGAGGTGGTTAGGTATACGTTTACTGAAATGAAAGAGCACTTTTATATGGACTTAAACGTCTTCTCCACAAGTGACTTATCTTACATGATCATCTCTTCTAAGTATATGGATTCAACAACTCAAGCTTCATTACAGCTCAATTTATTGGAACTCACACTTAATGAGTTGTATAATGAGGGGTACGACTTTAACGTAATGCTAGGAAGTAAAGAAGGGGTTAAAATCCTTGAGGGAAAGCTAGAAGAAATTGTCTCAAACAGAAAGGACACGTTGGGGTATACGGTGAACACTAAGAGGGCTGTACTCAACGCTATTCACTCGTTTGTGAACAAAGTTGAGAGGTTTAAGCTGATCTCCTCATCATATTCTCAAAAGTCCTTTAATGAAGACACTTTAGAGGAGATCTTCAGAAGTAGGGCCTTAGCCATAATTGATTTTTCAGCCTCCGGGGCACCGGGGATGGATATTGCGACTAAACAAATGGTTGTGGGTTATATAGCTAGACTTTTGTATAATTATTTAGTAAAGAGAAAGATGAACGGCGAAAATAGGTTCATAGCCTTTGTAATTGAAGAGGCACAGAATTACATACCCTCCTCCTATTACCCAATAAATGCCTACATAACTAAGGACATATTGGCTACGATAGCTACGCAAGGTAGGAAGTTCGGTGCTTCATTAATTTTAATCTCACAGAGGCCGGCTTTCGTAGACAAAGTGGTATTATCCATGTTGAACTCCTTTATCTTCCATAGGATTTATCACGAGGACGTTGAATATATACGTTCCGTGGCAGGTGGTCTTTCGGACTATATCGCCAGAGAGTTAGTGAACTTACCAAGAGGTCAAGCTGTAGTTACCGGGTTAATAAACCCATTAGAAATACCGGCTAGAGTTGTAATCCCTTTTGATAAGCTCTTAGAGTCCTCAATTGGTTCTGAAGGTGATATAATAAGCGTTTTGAGCGGAGGTGGGGGAGATGCTATGTAAGAAACTTATATCCCAAACGGGTCAAGGAGAGGAAGTACTTAACGCGTATAAATGCATGCTTGAGTCGAAATTTAAGGACAGAATTAGGTACTACTTGGTCGAGAAAGTGCTGTTAAACTATATTAAAGAGAGAAAAGTAACTCCTTTGCTCATTGTTGTTAAGGGTGATTGGGGTAACGGTAAGACGACTTTAATGAACATAATAAAAGAAGAGGTGAAGGATTACAAGATAACAGTAAAGAAAATAGATGAAATAATTAAAAACGGGGGGCATATAGACGTTGATAATAAGGAAATCCTTGTAATTGACGAGGTCGAGAACTTAGAGGGGTTAGAGGGAGAAGAGCAGAGTGTTAAAGAGTTCTTCACAAGCCTGAAGAAAGTAAGCGAGAAGGAGGGTTTTGATTCAGTAATTATGATGCTTACTACACCGGGTGGTTACGATAAAGTATTTATGCCACAAGGATTGGTAAAGAAGTATTTAGGCGAAAGTTATATTGCTATTATTGATAGGATAAAGAATTATACTGTGGAACTCCAAGACGCTAGTAAAATAGAGTATTTCGCAATGCTTTATTGCCTCTCAAAACAAGTTATGGAAAGACCAGAATTAGTGGATTACCTTAACTTCCTTTACTACACTATCCCCGTAAGTAGGAGGAATATAACTAACATTGTAAATGTCGTGCTTTGTAACTTAGATTCCCCAGACCCTATGGAAATACTCGATTTACTAAAAGTCGGTAAGATAGAGGAGGGCTTTACGATTACGTCTCATAAGTTCATTAAATCCGACGTGAGGGAGGATAGGGCAGAACTCTTAATGAAGGGGTATTCGAAGAATGTCGAAGGCACTATTAAAGCAAAGCTTGTGAAATATTCTTATTGGAGGGAGTTCGTTAACGGTAAGGATGTAGAAAAACTAGAGGACTACATTGTAGTATTTAAGTATTCTGGAAGTTTTGATAATTCCCTTTATGTCGTATTACCAGAGGACGTTAGGGAGTTCAACCCCTTCATAACTGAGGAGGAACTAATTAAGGAGGCTTATGAAAAGCTTGAGGGAGAAATAGTTTTCGTACCCAGATGGAAGGAGTTTGAGAGCGTATTTGACGTTCAACTCAAGGACTTCGTAATAAGTATAGACGCTTCAGGTGGGTTCCTAGAGGAGTATAATAAGTATGTATCAATGCTGACTTCGCCCTCACAATATAGTCAAGTTTACCCATTAGTATTAAAGGGGTTACAAGAGTTAATCAAAATAGCTATTAAGAGAAATAATGACGATGAACTTACATGCATTGAGAGGAAGCCCGTGCTGGATTACTTAGTTGAATTCGTTTGTGACAACAGACAAGGGCCTAATTTCAGTTTTGTTTATAGGGTAAAGATAGTAGACGTTGATAGAAGTGATAAGAACGTTGGCGATACTGATTTTACAGTATATATAGGTAGCCCCAACTCCGAAGCCCCTCAACCGTTCATACCGCTGACTTTCCCTATACAGAAGTACTTAATACAATTGAGTTATTTACCCAAATATCAGCTGAATGAGACTACTTTCAATATAATATTTGATAGAGAGCTAAAAGATCTTCAAAGGGTTTGGGAGAATATAAAGGCTAAGAGGAGCAGGGTCTTAGACTTATATTATACTAAGGATCAATTGAGGACTGCAGTACTTAACTACTTACTTTATTATCCACCATACGCACGTAAGTGGGAGGAAGTTTCGATAGAGGAGTTATTTAAAACACTCTCAGAACTAAGGGACGAGGTGAAGTCGTTTAGTAGAGAGAGGAAGATAAGTGAGGGATTCGTACTCGAGGACATTACATCAGCTGAGGAATTGAGAAAAGAGCTTTCAGTGCTTAATACCTACAAAATAATTTCATTAAGTGAGGACTTCATCAACTTTAAGAAAACTCTTTCCTCCACGGGGGAATACTGGATTAAGTTCTTAGTAAACGAGTTGAGGAAAAGGGGTAAGTTAATTGAGGTCTATAATGACTTAATTACTAGGGGAGGGAAGAGCGGGGGAATTATATCTCAAATAATCAAGAACGTCATAGAGAAGGAAGAGGGATTTGTGAGCGACGGGCTTAATGCACTCCTATACTTCTCTTTCAGAAGTGGTGAGGTTTTAGATTATTTGGACGAGAAGGAGAAGAGGGAGTTAAGCAACAAGCTTTCAAGAATTATAGATGATTTGAAGGGTACAATATCCCAGCTTAAGGAAAAGGTGAAGGGACTAGATAAAGATATACTTACGATAAAACAAAGAGAGGCTAAAATAATAAATGCGGAATTCCTTGTAGACTTGCTCGAAAAATACTTGCCTAATAACAGTGATTTAAGGGAGGTTGTAATAACTGTTTCATTCCTTAAGGATTTAGAGGAGTCTGTTAGGGGATTAATACAGAGCGTTGAGGCTAAGAAAATAACCATACTTTCTGTGATCTCTGAAAAGCTGAAAGAACTGGACTCTATATCATCTAAACTCAGACCTTACGCTGTAGACCAATCAGTTATAATTAAAGTGAGTGATTATTTGAGATCAACGCTCACAAACTTTGAGGAAAGCCAATTACGTAAATCGGCCGTGTCGTGCATACAAAGGTTAGGGAAGGAACAAGGATTTGTGGGGGGCCTCTTCAAAGCTTTGAATAGGAGGGACTTCGTCTATCCGCTTTCAGAATTTATCTACTTAGCTTATAAGGAGAGTGAAGTGATTGCAGTCCTTTCGCGTTCCGAGGAATGTATACCCTTCGCTGAGGAGGTTAAGGAATTAGGGAAGATATTAGACTTAGTGGAAAAACTTAACTTCGAGATCTCAAATAGAAGTATAGACCAACAATACAAGATATTACAGGAAAAGGTAAGGCAGATAAACGAGAGCTTAAACTCGCTTAAGAAGGTGGTAGAATGATTAAGGAGTTGGAGGAGTTATATAACACCGTAAGGGAGAAGAATACGAGAATTAATAGTTATATAAGTGAGGCTGATAGGATACTTTCACTTATAGGGGAAATAGCTAAAGGCATGGACTTCATTTCAAGAAGGGTTGAAAAGCTAGATAAGCTAAGGGTGGAAGTTGAGGGCGAAGTGAGAAATGCCGAGAAATGCGGTTATAAATTCGAATTTCCAGAGGACGAATTAGAGGTTGAAGAGGTTAAGGAGGAGATACTTTCACTAGATGAGATAAAGTCTTTTGAAGACTTACCAAATCTAGAAAAGAGATTGGAAAAAATAAGCGAGATGGTAAATCATATCCAAAGAGTATTACCAGATTTTGAAAGCACGTTAAATGATATTAAGGTTAAGATTGAGGAAGAGAAGAAGAGATTAATAGAGGAGATTGAGGAGGAAAAGGTAAGGATAGAAGGGGTTAAAGAGTTTGTAAAGCTGTTTACAACTCCCCCAGATATAGAAAGTATGGAAATTAAAGACGATTTATGCGAACTTGTGAAAGTTAAAGGAGTTTATGAAGAATACTTGAATAAACTTCACGAGATAAAGGGCTCAATAATTGATAAGATAGGTAAAGAAATTGGCGAGTTCATAGATATGTTACTCACTAACAGAAGGGTTGAGATGGGGCTAAATGAGGTGGGTAAACTCGCGGACATCGTAAGTAAATTAAGGGATTACCCAAACGTTATGGAACTGTTAATGAGGAAAGTTAGGATAGTAGTAGAGTACAAATGAAAGTGTGGTACCCTTGGCTGAGTTCCCATACTCTAAACTTAATTCTATAATAGAAAAGAACATTGAGAAATACAACGAGCTTATAAACAAGTTAAAAAGCGTTTCGTTGGAGAAGATAGGGTTAGAACGTTATTTATTATTCGGTAATAATAAGTACGCTAAGTTCTGTGCAATAGACGGTTCCAAAAACGTAGAAAACCTGGGCGATGCGTACTTAATAGTAGCTAAAGCCGTTAAAGTAATAGGGGAAGTTAGGGGTGATAGGGTAGTAGTCCCACGTGAGCCAATAATTGACGTGGCAATTGAAGATGATTATAATGGGGAGGACACTGTTAGGCACGACTCGATAAAGCTCATGCTTAAATTGGAGAGTGAATTGATAGATGATGAGTGTGAGGTTCTCTTTTTGGACGGCCCCATAATAGACCCTCCAATAATAGCTAATGATGTAGGTAAACAAAACATACCGTCACTTACAGAATTAGCCGAGATGAGGGCTAGGAAAATTTACGACATACTAAAGAAAGGCAGAGTTGTGATTGGGATAGCGAAGAGGTTCTCAGAAAGGTTTCTCGTGAGTAGGTTAGTGGAAAAAGGAATTTTAGACTCTCTAGACTACAGAGAGGGGATGGTAGTAAACTTGTTATTAGAGCATGGTGCAATAGGATGGATGGATTGGGAAGAAATGGGAAAGATTTCATTACCCGAAGTTAGGGGATTATATAGTGCGTATGGCCTTTATAAGTCGGTAGCCGACCTTAAGATATCTTCTCTTTATGTTAGAGCGTCCAGCATTTCTCCACCTGTGCGGGTTGATGTGGCATATGTTAATGAGAGGCCGAAGGTTGATGAGGTTCTTGGTGTTATCTCGCCATGGGTTGTTGAAGGTAAGGCTGAATTGACTTTATTAACACTTTTAGCTGATACATTCTCAAGTGTTTCCGCTGATGAGGTTTCAAAATATAAGAGGTTTTACGAGAGCGAATTGTTTTCTAAGCTAAGCAAAGATATAAGAGATAAAATGTTAATATCAAATCTTATACTATCAAAAAGGGTTTAGACTGTAATGCTTCTACGTAACTACTCGTTATCTTTAATCACTTCTAAATATCGTTTTGATTAAGTAATATTTATATAGTATTACTGAAGTAGTTTTTATTGATGATCTCCCTAACTGATGACGGGCACTGCTCACGAGGTTTGGGGAGTGATAAGAGTGTGGATGGGAGGGTAGTGGTGTTTCCCTCGACCAGCCCCCATGAGTTAAGGGTGACTGTGTATGATCCCTTAAGAGGGGTGCCCGTGGTGGAATTAGAAGTAATTAGAAGTAAGGAAAAGTTACGCCACGGGTAAACACTATCTTTCGATGACTTACTCACCGATTATTACCTCTATTGCCGTGCCGTCATGTACTCTTGAGGGAATAACTTTTTTAAGCAAAGGAGATAAGATATAGAATATGATTCATTTACCATCCATAATAGGAGTAATAATCGGTTTTCTGGTAGCATGGATTATAGCTTCAATCCCGGTTTGGTTAGCTTCTAAGCTCTTCAGTAATGAGTCCTCATTTCCAAGAGCCATGGCAGCTACGCTACTTTCGATAATAGTGTTTGCTGTAATAGTCTTTATCTTTGCCTTTATCTCGGCAATAATAGGTATTCCAATACTTTCGCTATTAGGGATAGTATTAGGTTTCATAGGGGTTTTAGCGGTTTATAAGGCTTTATTTGATGTAGGTTGGTTAGGTGCTCTAGGCATAGCGTTCGTGGCCTTTATAATATCGATAATTATAAGTTTAATACTGGCAGCTTTAGGTCTTGGAGCTTTTACGCTTACTCATTTCTTACACATAAAGACTTGATCACTAATTCAACTGTTTCAAGTTAAGGATTTTTTCCTCATCCCTTCATCTCACGGTTTGTCCTCACTTATGATCAAACTAGGGACTTAGCCACTAACCACACGCTCATCTTGACAGCATTGAGGTCATGGGACTCCAACTACACGGAACTCACATCTCCGTAGTCACTTTAACCAGAATACTTTTTCAAATTAACAGAATTTTTTTACATCATTTATAAAAGACTTTTCCTGAAGAGAATCTATGACATAATGCTGACCATTTAATACTGAGTTGAATATTGCTAACTAACGAGCGAGAGCTTAATGCTTTATTAACTTAAAGACCTTTAAAGCTGAAAGAAAGATAAAGGACATTGAGAGAAAAAATTAGATTAACCAGGTTAGTTCTTCTGTGTTCATTGTAAATCTTATGAAAGGCATTGAGTAGTATAGGTAGTTTAGTGAGTGGTTATTTAATCCGTTCATCATGAATATGTAACCTACTACTGATGGGCCATCATAATACGCCGCTGCGTTTTCTAAAATATGAGTTTCATTGGCCATATATTCGTAGATCGAGTTCAAAACTATTTGCTGATCAGTACTATTTAATTGTTTCAAGAAGTAATCTCTAAACTCCATAGCCATCATCGCGTAATAGTTTGAATAGAATCCGTAATCATATATTACGTTCGGATTCCTATAAACTTGAAGTATTAACGTAATGTTACCGTAATTAGCATTAGTTACAGAGTCTAGATATTCTGCAGCATACAAGTCAGTTAGGAATGCGTTGTATAGTCCTTGGTAAAATCCTTCTGGCGTTATTGTAGGGCCTATTGTAATAGATAAGCTTAATGCGGCCCATGCGTTGGCAAGTATTTGATCTGAAATATTTCCGCTCATATATAAGTATTCTGCCTCTGCAGCAGTCTCTATTTGCCATAAATTACTTAGACTCATAGCCTGTTGGACAGCCTTATTTACTTCATAAGACAAGTTATAGTTCTGTGGTAGGAGCACTTGTATGGCACTTACTAGTGGATTAGGAAGTACATAAAATGCTAAGTAGTCACTTTGCTTTGATAGATTTTCAGCCTCAGCGAAATATTTTGCTGCTATTTGCTTTGCAGTGGAGTTAGTTGACTGGTTATAAAGCGTGTTGTAGACTTTAACTAAGTAATAGTAACCTGTAGAGAAGTTTATTGGGAAGTCTAAATACCCCTGGGGTTGAGGTAGTTGGGTGCCAGTAACTATTTGATAAATTTGAGGTATTGATGATACGGTGTATAACACTTCTCCGTGTTCTTTTGCAAACTCTAAAGCCATCTGGTAATTCTGTCCTTCAGCCAAGGCCATCATCTGGGGCACAACTAGGTAGTATATGCCACCGTTATACAGTTGCACTATTCTCTGATAAACTACTCCAGTAGAATACATATAACCCTCTAGTCCTACATCACCTAAGAAGTATAATGATTTATTAAGTGAGGACTGTTGACCTAACATAGACGATAAGAACATTACTGTGGCTGAGTCGGTTTTAACAGCACCAGGGACGTTGATGTAATAAGGTGCGTTAATATACAAATAATAGTTATAAGAAATTAAGGGTTGATAGGCTAACATTGAAGCCACTACAGCAGCACCTTTAGCACCATCGAGATAACCGTTACCTGATATGTAGGGATTGCCTATAAATACTAATCCATTCCCAGGAGTTACGTAAGCGTATTGTGCAGCTATTGTCTTATCTGGGAAGACCGGATTAATTAGGTAATTCTCTATGTTTCCTAAGTTCGCTGGATCGGAATAAGAAGATTGTTGCTCATAGATTGTCTTTACTATTGTAGTATTTTCGTATACTGTTTTCTTACTTTCTTGTGTTGGGTGAGCTGAGTTTAAACCTATTAGGTACCCTCCAATTCCGGCTATTATTATTAAAATTATTAAACCAATTAAAACAATTTTTTTCATTTTTATCAAATATACACTAAGTTGAACTTATTATAAGCTTTTACCCTAATCTTCTCTTGAATTGATAAAGTGAGAACTTTGTTAGAGAAGGTAAAACAATGAGGGATTGATTTCCCTATATGGAGATTTCTTACCTTATACAACGATGTAAATGAGATTGTTAGGTACTCTTACCATAACAATCTTTATTTACTAGTCCTATAAGACTAGTCCTATGGGACTATATATTAGAAGACGAGAAGAGGAGAAAATTAAGAGGATTAAAAACTGGACTTTGATTTACGGAAGGAGGAAAACGGGCAAAAGTACTTTAGTTAAGAAGAATCTCAAAATGGACTATTACGTTTTGATAGCCGATTCGAACAACGGGATCACACTAGATGATAAAGTAGTGAGGATTGATGATGCGATTAAAGAGGTCAAACACGTTTTACAAAAAGGAGGAGTTGCAGTAATAGATGAGTTTCAGAGGCTACCGGAAGTTTATTGGGCTATGATAAGTAATTGGGATAGGGAAGGCATTCTCGTGATAATAGGTTCAAGTTATGGTATCGTTAACAAAGTATTTGATAGGAATAGTCCATTGCTCGGTTTGTTTACTCCGATTGAAATAGATATAATATCTTATGAAGACGTATTAATTCAACTCAAAGACCCCGTACTCTCAACACTGTACAGAGACCCTTGGATAATTCCATTCATAAACAGTTATGAGGAGTTCGTTAATAGGATAAAGGAGTTCTCGCTAATCGCAAAGGGACTAATAGGGGAGGTGTTTAAGGAGGAGGAAAGACAGCTCACGGACATTTATTACAAAATCCTTCTACTCATAGGAGAAGGGATATGGAAGACTTCTGAGATTGCTGGAATAATACAACCTAAAGGAGGGGAGGGGACTATATCCTCAATGGTTAATAAACTCGTGAAGATGGGGTTAGCACAGAAAATTCCCACATTGTCAAAGGAGAAGTATTATAAGATTAGGTCGCCCCCTCTTTCATTAACGCTTTACGCTGAATCAAAATACGCTATAAGTGAAACTGATTTAGAGGTCAAGGATTTACCAATTGGTAGAGAGGTTCAGTTTAGTATAGGTGAAATGCTTTCAAAGTATTTCGGGGGTGTTCAATACTATTCCCCTAAAGAGGACATCGACGTGATTATTGTGAAAAAGAAGAAGCCTGTCTGGGCTTTTGAAGTCAAAATGGGTGAATTTACCAGTTCTGAGGCAAAGGAAGCCGTGAAAAAGATGAGTAAAATAGCGGAGAAGGTTGGGCTGGTAAGTTTAAGAGAGAGACCGCCAGATTACGGTGATATAAGTATCGGTCCTAAAGAGTTATTAGAGATCGCAAATCAGTTAACAAAACTGTGAAAGAGTAGAAACTTTTTAATAATTTTCGTAGTAAACGATTGTCTATTATCGGGACTGTATGAAGTCGTGATAAGAGTTTGATGCCGTTGTTGGCAGTTTCCGATAAACCGTGTTATATCATTTTGTCATTCCTATCTTTCTTTCTACGAAAGTCAATAATCTTTCATGCTAACATTAGTGTAGAGGGCACCACAATGAACTTAATGTGAGGGGTGCTCGATGAAACTTTACATGTCCTCGAAGGGGTGGTTTAACTTCCTCTCCCGTAAACGATAAGGGGAGGGAATGGGGATTAAGGTTGGATCATTAAACCCTATGACCCTATACTAAAATATTTTATAGAAACTTGGACGCACTGTAAATGAACTCTTTAAGCTTTTATTAAAAGGGTTTTATTCAATTTTCCGAAATTTTGTTAAAAGCATTTTAACATTTGTTTAAAACTCTTAACTACAACTAGCAAGTATGTATGAATGTTGTAATACTAAATTCGAAACACTGAAGGAGTTCAAACAACACATAAAAAGTAGACCGACTCATTTCCTCACCAGTTCGACTATGATAAATTTAAAGATTGGTGATGATGAATTAAGAAAACTAATAATGAATAAAGAATTTGTTGCCTCACTCTTAAATATTTCTAAAGTGAATGAAGAAGTTTACGTAATACCCCTTCATAGTAATAAACGTCCTTTAGGAAGTACTCTTAAAAGGAGTATTGCGGCTAAGATTGAAGGGCCTAAATACGATGCTGGCTTACCTACATATGTAATTTACGCTAAGAATTTGGTTTACAAAGTAAGCTTTAGGGTCTTTAACGGTAAGTTAGCAGTATTAGCCCAAATGGAGGCTGAAATAGGTAGTCTCAGATTTTTACCGGGCATCGTAATAAAGGCTTTAAGCACGTTACCTACACCACAGACGTTAGTCAAGAGCGTTGAGGATAAACTAGTATCATCTCCCTCTGTCTACAATAGCTTGAAGAACGGCTAACCCTTTTTGATTAACGCTCTCAGTTATACCCTCTTCGAGTTCATCAACACTCTCAACTAGCCTATAGTATCCATTGAAAGCTTTAACGGTAGCACCTATATCGTAATGGGTAAAATCTGCACCGGGGAATAATTTCTTAGCCTTAGCTAATCCCTCAGGGTAAACCTCTTCAACTGCTTCAGCACTCGCAAGCCAACCTTGATTATCAAAGATTATGACCGTGACGTTTGCGTTATAAGTCTTTACAGCATAATAGAACGCCTCTGGGACTCCAAAAATGAAAGCGCCGTCACCTACAGCTGCTATAACTTTCTTGCCGGTTCCTAAGCTATAACCGAAAGAGGCACCCAAAGCCCAACCTAGATGTCCGAAACCTGGGTCACCGAAATACTCACCGTAATAGTACTTACCGTAACGGGGGTTAAGCGGATACTCGTTAAACACTACCTTTTCCCTTAACTTACCTATATAGTAGGAGAGGAGACGTGGATGAATTTTCTTATTCTTCTTTAATCTCTCAACTTCCTCTTCTTTTTTCCTCTCTTGCTCAGCGTGAAGCTCCCTAACTTTTTCTTTCAGTTCAGCTTTCTCTTTAACTTCTAGTCTATCAAAGAACTCACTCACCGTCGATTGTATACATAAATCACATGGGAAACCATAGTAAGGAATGTATGTATAGAGGGGTTCAACGTCCACTTTGATCACTGGCGAGTTTACCTCTCCCAACCTTTTAGGTATCCAAGGTACTTCATTTTCTACGACTATAATTAGATCGCTTTTCTTTAAGTCGAAATAATCGATACCCATTTCTCCCTCATAATTCACGACCTCACCTACGTAATTTAGTACTGGAATCCCAACCTTATCTGCAAACCTCTTCAAACTATTAAACCATTCCTTCCTCCTACCGCTCCTCCACGTAATTATTACTGGGCTTTGGCTCTCGTTAATCATCTTTTCGGCCTTTTTAAGTGCTTCAGTTGTGGGCCCTGGCTCATAAGTAGACATTCTCTTAACCTTACCCTTTCTTTCTCCCAACTCAACGCTTACCTCTCTCGGAATCATTATGTAAACTGGCCCTTTTGGTTCGCTAAAGGCTATTTCGAATGCTCTTACAATTGAACCCTCAATTTGGTCAACCCTTCTGATCTCAAAGTCCCACTTAACCCATTGTCTTAGTATCTCTCCTTGGTCTCTAGCCTCCTGTGTCCAGTGTATCCTTAGGTTCCGGCTTGCATTAGATCCATTTTCCGTATAAGGGCTCCTCCCAGCTATCACTATTAATGGTATCCTTGAAGAGAAAGCATCCACTATAATCCCAGAAGCATTTAAAGTACCGGGAATGGTGTGTACTGCTGTAACCCCTATTTTCCCAGCTAAGTAATAACCAATAGCGGCAGATGCTGAAGCTATCTCGTGAGGAACTACTATAAAATCTGGTAGGGAGGGATCTCTAACCTTTTCCTCTATAAACGCCGCATAATCCGTACCGGATACTATGAAAATTTTGTCAACACCCAGTTCTTTTAATGTTGAAAGAAAAATCCTTGCCCCAGACTCCATGATTCATTATCTCGTTGAAAATATTTATGATTTGAGGTTTGGATAGTGTGTGTAACAACTCCAAATTTAATTTCTCATCTTACAGCAGTTATGGGACTTTAACGTAACTTAAAGATTTTCATCAGTCCAGGCGGTCCGCCTAAATAACGTTCAACGAACCTGAGGAACGCCTCCACGCTCCTCAGGTTAAGAGCCCCCAC
>JBBHKV010000022.1:0-2988 GCA_037389275.1 Sulfolobaceae archaeon RB850M | reverse complement strand
TTAGGACAAACGGCTAATTGGTCAAACATACCCTTTTAAGTCCCCTTTCAGAAATTATATTATGCTTGATAAGTTACTCGACATAATTCATGACCTCAATGAAGATAACGTAGTAGAGGCCGCTAACAAAGTACTCGAGTTAGTTAGGGAGAGCTCCGATGAGAAGATAATTAAATTGGCTTCTGAAATCGAAAAGGAAGTTAGGGAGATGAGGGAGGAGAACGAGTTGTTACATGTGGTTGACCCCGCTTATTCCTCACAACTTAAAGACGTGTTAAAGGAGTTGGAAGAGGTGAGAAAGAAGAAAGTTAAGGTGCTAATATCATCTATTGTCCACACTTTAGGCGAGAACAACTTCTTAGTAAGGGAATTGCTAAACAGTAAGAGGGTTGAAATTAAACCCCATACTTATATATGATCGTAAACAATCCCGCCGTTACTAAGTTTCTGATAAACCCTCACTTCTGGCGATCTCTTCGTGATGGGGGCCGTGAGGCTCCCTATAGTGGCTGAAGGTGATGAGGACTAGAGTTGTTCACAGAACCTTATGAAAACCGATGTGTCCTAAACTCATTTTATGTTCAAGTGTAAGGCTTAGCCCTCAATCGCACGTTCTTATGCGAGGGCCATGGAGTTTAACGGCACGAGGCTTCGCATCTGTGTAGTCTTTGTGCATAAACCACATCGGTGTGAGAGAGCACTTTTATCAACAAAAGTCTATTAATATAATGTAAAAAGACCTCTATTATCATGAAAAAGATCCAGCCCTTCAATTTTAACCTCACGCTTTTTATTTGAGGAAAACACTTTTATACTCACTCTTTATAATTATTCATAGCCGGGTCGTCTAGCGGTCAAGGATCCAGGGCTTTGGCCCCTGGGACCCCGGTTCAAATCCGGGCCCGGCTACCTTAGTGGGGGATTCCTCCACACCCCGATGTTAACGTATGTCTCAATTATCTTATCTAAAGGTGCAATGTAATAATGCCTTTGCTCATCATCCCCTCTTTATAAAAGTAGAATTGTCATCATGAATAGCGTGTGAGGTGTTAATAGTTCAATTATGATTGAATTTACTCGTCACTATCTGGAGAGATAATAGAAGATAAGGTACTTATCATGACTATTTATTCACATATTAACCACTAGCATTAAAGTTATTCACATTTAACGAGTTGGAGTAAATTACAGTCAAACCAAAAGCTTTATATAACTTTATTACAAGAAATTAAGTCATGAGCGAGGGAGGAGGAGTAACAGATCAAGCAAAAAGTACATTCTCTAGGTTCGGACTAAGTGAAGGTATAGCTGGGTCATTAGCTTCTATACTTGCTTCCATTGGAATCTCTACTATAGACTCTGGTGTATGTCAATACTTTAAAGGTCGAGAAATTCTGTTCAACTTATATAAAAACAAAGAGTTGTATAAGTATTTGCCCGCTATCGTATTCCCTAGGAGGGTTACAAAAACTTATGTTGAAAAATACCCAGAACTTACTAGTCCCACCTTTTTCGATTTATCTAAGGCAAAAAGAATGCAGTCAATTCTGGTCAGGCACGGTTTACTTGTCTCCACGCAAAAAGGTGGTAGGACTGTATATGTTTACATTGGTGGGATACCGGAAGGGTTTATTTATACTAACAGATTAGAAGTAGCACAAGGAGGGGCTAGCTTTTCAGTAAAGGCATATAAATCACTCTTTAAAAATATCAGTATTAACCCGCGATTCGGCATATTACCGTTAGTAACGAGCGGTGAATATTATACAAATCCGCCCATTAATCAAGGCGGTACTGGTTTTGTAGCAGATATAGTAGGGATATTCAACTTTATGGCATCAACTCTGTTTGGAATTTCTCGTTCTACATATTTTATTCCAGCCTTTATAGAGTCAAAAGATTACACGTACGAGATCAATTACAACCTTTTAGGTGGATTAAAGAATTCTACTTCAGTAGAGAACTTTGCTGACACCCCGGCGATCCACCTTCAAGTTCTAAACAACTTAATTGCACCTTCTATGTCAGACTCAACTAATTTCAACCCCTCACTATCAGATTACTTCAATTATGCTACTGAACCCTTTAATAAGGCTATTGAGGGTGCACCAATTTATATAACTCACAGTCAAGGTACTGAATGCATCGGTTTGCAGTTAAGGGGTTTTGTTGGCTATCTAGATCCAGTAGCTGATGCTTTTAAAATAACTGTCCCAATGGTGAATGAGGAGGTTTTGTTAAGCCCCGGTTTGGCGATTGGCGGAGTAATACAGCCACCCTCAAGTTGGAGTTACGATGATTTAGTTAATTGGGCTATAGCTAACGGTATGGGGTTGTCTAGGAATATTTTTGATGAATGGGTGGAGTTAACTTTGTTCGAATCCGATATTATAGGACAGTTGGTAGCTAGAGGGTTTGAGGACCTAATAAATCTCGTTCAAGAGCATTTTGACCCCTCGTTTGAGACTGTTGAGAAAGGCGTTGATTACGTGGTAAACGGGATTATAAACGCTTATAGTGCTGGGGTAAATGCTGTAATTAACTTTCTGAAGTCGTTATGAAACTTTCCGCGGAAGGACTGTAACGCTTCTACGCAACTACTCGTTATTTTTAATCGTTCTAAATATCGTTTTGACAAGTTGTGTTTATATAGTATTACTGAAGTAGTTTGTATTGATGATCTCCCTAACTGATGACTGCTCACGAGGTTTGGGAGTGAAGAAGGCGGATGGGAGGGTATTTGTGTTTCCCTCGACTAGCCCCAATGGGTGAATGTGTATGATCCCTTAGCCCGTGGTGGAATTAGAAGTAAGGATAAGTTACGCCACGGGTAAACACTCAAGCGTGGGGGATAAGAGGTTGAGTCATGAAACCATAATCAAATCCCAAAGTCCTTGCAAATCGTTTTTAATTCGGTAACGTTAACAAAAGAATGAAAGACCAGGCAGAAAGGAAACCTTGCAAATCGTCTTTAATTCAGTTTACAAA
>JBBHKV010000021.1:0-10432 GCA_037389275.1 Sulfolobaceae archaeon RB850M | reverse complement strand
TGGAGTTGAAGAGGGGTAGAATACAATCTTTTGCTTCTAAACACGGTAAGAAAGGGAAGGAGTTGATGGAGAAGTATTCCCACCGTGAGAGGAACCGCGTGCTGGATTACGTTCACAAGTTTGTGAACAAGTTGCTGGAAATGTATCCTGTGACGACTTTTGCTGTTGAGAAGTTGAATAAGCAGTCAATGTTCCAAGACGCTGATGATAAGCTGTCTAAGAGGATTTCAAGGACTGTGTGGAGGACTATACACCGTGTGCTTAAATATAAGGCTCCCTTATACGGTTCTTTCGTTAAGGAGGTGAACCCTTACCACACTTCCAAGTCCTGCCCCAGATGTGGATGGGTTTCCCGAAAGGTCGGCAGGACTTTTCATTGTGAGAGGTGTGGGTTCACTCTGGATAGGCAATTGAACGCATCATTGAATATTTACCTCAAGATGTGCGGGTTTCCCCACCTCTTTTTTACTCCCACTGGGAGTAGGTGGGTTGGGGTTATCCCGCTAAAGGGGCGGAGGGGTATGAACGGGGCAATGCCCCGTGACTCTGGTGAAGCCCAACGGCTGAGAATTGAATACAAATTCATGAAAATTCAATGAAGCCCAAACCCCATCCCCAATGTAAAATTCTAAAGCTAATCTCAACCTTAAAGGAAGGGAGTTTATGAAGTTCCGGTCAGCCTCCTTTCTCCTTAACTCCCTAGCCCACTTCTCGTCCTCTTCCATAAGTTTTATGTATTATATTTATAACCTTAAATTTTTACAACATGAAAAATCTTCACACCACAAACCCACAACTCCAACTTTCTCGCTCAAAACTTCTTAAACAAATTACTCATATCAACCTTATTCTCCTATCCCAACACAATCTCAGTTCTAAATCCGAAATACTAACACCTTTAATTCTTCAGTCCTTCTGAGAATAAATTAAGATCCTCTCAGGCTTTAGTATCGTCCCATTAAGGGGTGTGAGCTTTTCCGTAAAGATGAAGATTAGATACAAACCATGAAAATCCAATGAAGTCCAAACTTCACCCATAAGCTTTATATCGTTAGAATAAAACTAGTTATTCGTGGATTTGAGTGCCATTATTAATAACGGGAAGAACTGTGAATTTCTACTTAAATATGTTCTTTAGTTAAAGCATATATGGAAAACGAGGTTTAAATTCACCAAATCTGAGTTTGAGATTTAGAATAAATTTTTCCCTACAAGTAACTACGACTCATGATAAAATATAGTAATAGATTATAACCATTTAGTAATCAACCCAGAGAACAACACGACTAGATAGGGGATTGATTCGAAGGCTAATATTAGACCTTTACTCCCTATGACGAAACCCTCTATTACTTCAGAGAATAAAGCATGTAACTGTAAGTAACATTCTTAATTCTTCTCTTGATATTACATCAGTGTTTATCCTTAAAGTTTCTATTATTTCGTCTTCTGCTATTCCAAGGACTATTAGAGTAGTTACGCCAGTAAGTACGAGTGAGTAAACCACTATACCGAATATGGCAAAGTAATTTAGGACCATATCCATTGATATTAACATAAGTTTTGAAATATAAAAAAGTATTATTTTTAAATTTTTTGAATTACGATTTCTCGTAAATATGAAAAAGCTATTACCTCCTTTATAGTTAGTTTTAACTTATTACTTTACTTTCAATACGCAAAAAGATTACGATAACTCGTTAAACACTATTAATTGTACAACCTTACTCACCTTCACTGTTTTACCGATGTCTTTGACATTGATTAGAAAACGTTTTAATCACTATAAGCTACAATGTGCCTATCTGTAATCCATGGTATTAGAATCTTCTAGGTCTTAATGTTAAATTTCCTTACTTAATCTGATAATGGCACCCTTGATAATTTGTGCAACAATATATCTTTATTCCCATCGTTAACCATTTTTCGGTTTAAATATGGCTGTCATGGTAACTGCATTAGCATACTTCTTCACAATAGCTGTGGAACTAATACATAAGAAACTGGAAAAACCTTTATATTCATGTATCTTTCTTCCCAACTTCGTAGTACTGAATGAGAAATTCATGGGTTCTGCTTTTGGCATTGCGCAATTTGCAAATAATCCGTTCAGCGCACTTTTCGGGCTACATTTTATTACTCCCTAAATAGTCACTGGCTCTTTTATCCCATGATGGCTGAAATGCTAACGTTTTACTTACCGCGTTATACAGAAGGATTTACATATAAAGAGTTATTATCATTGGTTGGCATTAACGCGTTCCCGGGTTACACTATTTAGTTCTCCACAGCGGTTTCTCCCATCGGTTGTTTTTTCTCGTAACGTTCTCGGCTTTAGGAATTCTGAACGTTAAAGGATTATGGAAGTGCATACGTATCACAATATTGCTCGGGACGCTATTTACTTTCATTAACGCTATACCTTATAACTTACTTATCGTATTTTCAAGTGGAGGAAGGCACCCAATTATGGTCAATTATTATAAGAATATACTACATGGAAACACCTCAGTGACCATCTGATAAAACGAATTATAAGAATACACTACATCGTGGTTTGGAGCCTTTTTATGTTGTGAAAATTTAAGGTTTTAGATATACTACTACAATGACGAAAACTAACTGAAGCCCTTGTATAAGAATTACTAGCGCTGACGCATTACAATACAACTATTTAAGGTCTTACCGGAATATTTAATTAATGAGTGAAGACATAGTAAGGGCTTTAGTGGGCAATGAAGAGTTTTACAAGAAGCTTATCGAAATGATATATGAGAGGCTCAAGAATGAAGTAATTTTGAATAGGTTGGATGAAATAAATAAAGTACTTAATGAACTGTCAAATGCCGTTCAAAAGAACACCGATCATATAGTATTACTGTGGGAAAAGTTAGACCAACATGAAGGGGCTTTACGTCAATTGATGGAGGCCTTAAGGGATCAAGGGATAGCGATTAAGGAGATGCAAAAAGTACTGCAAATCCATAGCCAGAAAATTGAGGAATTACAAAAAGCAGTAGAAAAGCAAGGCCAAATCTTAGAACAGCACTCCAAAGTTATAGAAGGGCTGCAGAGGGCGGTAGAAAAACTGGAAGTAACAGTGGAACAACACTCCAAGGCCATAGAAGGATTACAAAAAGCGGTAGATCAACACTCAAAAACGATCGAGGGTTTGGAAAAAGCAGTAGAGAATCACTCTAAAGTTATCGAGGGATTAGTAAAAGCGGTAGAAAAGCTAGGAGCCACAGTAGAGCAACACTCAAAAGCAATTGAAGGATTACAAAAGGCAGTGGAAAGATTAGAGAACATAACAGAGCAGCACTCAAAGACGATCGAGGGTTTGGAAAAAGCAGTAGAGAATCACTCCAAGGCAATCGAAGGGCTACAAAGGGCGGTGGAAAAACTGGAAGTAACTGTTGAGAATCATTCTAAGGCTATTGAGGCATTACAAAGGGCGGTGGAAAAATTAGAAGCTACGGTAGAGCAACACTCAAAAGCAATCGAGGGATTGGAAAAAGCAGTAGAGAAGCTGGAGGCGACGGTAGAAAATCATTCTAAGGCTATTGAGGGATTGCAGAGGGCCGTAGAGAAGCTTGAAGTAACTGTGGAACAGCACTCAAAAGCAATTGAAAAGCTAGAAAAGGCAGTAGATCAGCACTCAAAGGTGATCGAAGGATTACAAAAGGAGATGACGAAGTTGAGTACCGAGATTGGAGGGTTTACCAGTAGAGCTGGAAAAGCGATAGAGAGGACTATATTAAATATTTATAAAGAGGCTCTACTACTCCATGGTGTAGACCCTACCAATGTCAAACACGGAAAAATAAAAGATACTCTCGGTGTTGTTGATAAAGATAAAGAGTTTGAAGTAGACTTTTATGAGACCGACGATTACGTTTATGTGTTTGAAGTTAAGAATTATGCAGACGAGGCTGTACTTGAACAAATGAGGAATAGGGTTAGGCTTTTCTCAGCTCTTTATAAGAAACCCGTAAAGTTCTTTATTGTAGCAAATTACGTTGAAAAAAGCGTAAAAGAGGAGGCTGAAAAAGAGGGTGCCACAGTTATAGCTTCTTATGTTATAGAAGAAGAGGAGTAAACATAATCGTTTTTAAATAAGTGTAGAGTTAGGCCGGGATAAAAACCTTTGTTCAAGGTTTTGGACTTCATAGGGTTTCGTGAACATGAAAAATCCTCAGCTCTTGGGGTCACGGGAAAGCACCGTTTGTCCCTACACTTTCATTTCAATCATTTTATCTTCATTTATGATCGAGTGTAGGGACTTAGCCCTCAACCATACTGTCAAACAAATCGAGAGAAGTGAGTATACCTCGGTTTAAAGACGAACAAAATTCCCGCCTAGTAAAGTATATTAAAGTCTGTTCTAAAACTGAATTCATGGAAGCCCATGATAACTTAATTTCAGTTCTGAGGGAAAGGGTGAGGGAAGCCGAGAAAGTCGCCAAAGAATTATCTAAGGACGGAGACATCATAGGTAGGGTTACGAGGTTCGAGTTCATTCACGTGGGAGAAAAACCGGTGATAAAAGTTGAAATCTCCTTTGAGGATTACTTTAAAAACCCGGTTAAGAGGGGTGAAATATTAGGTATCGCTTCCATCATTCCCAGAGTAATCATGCTGGGGATAGTGGAAGACATAATGAGGGGTGATATGTTAGCGAATTTAGGAATTAAGGAAATAAGGGGCAGGGAAGACCCCTCGACTATAATCACGAGTACAATAATAACCCTAGACCCCGTGTCCGAAATGGCAATTGACGACTTCTTAAACGGTAAACCCTCACCAAAACCCGTAGTCTCCCCGATTGACCCCCAGTCCCCCGTTTTCAGGCCAAAAGAGGAAGTAATAGAAGCCGGGTTTAACATTCCGAAGGAGGGGGTTGTAATCGGTAACGTGTTCTCCGGGTTTGAGAAGATTAACGCCAGAGTTATTTTGGACGAAAACACCCTAACTCACCACGTGTTAATTATAGGTACTACGGGGTCGGGTAAAACTACCTTGATGAAGAGCATGATTTTCGATAAGAGTTTAGACAAGCAAGTGGTAGTATTCGACAGACAAGGGGACTTCGTGAGGTTCGCGTTAAAGAATTTAAAGAACGTAAAAGTCGTGGTCCCTCTCACGAACAAGATCAAGGATAGGTTCGTGGACTTAATTGCCGAAAGGTACTGTGAAGGTTTTGAAAAGGGATTGAGTGTGGAGTGTGAAGGAGGGGTTACGTTCATCCCCTTCTCCTTAAAGTTCTCTCAGCACTTTAAGGACTTGCCCAAATACACCCCATACTTGAGCGAACAAGCCTCAATGAGTTGGGAAGCCATTTATAATAGGTTCACCTACGATTTAAGAGAGTTTCTCAAAGAGGCTTTAAAAGACAAAGAAGGGACGGTTGCAAATCAATATTCTAACTCCATTTTATCAAACCTTAAACTCTCCCATTTAGTAAACGAAAAACTCCCGTTGGAGTACAACAACTTAACGTCTGTATCAAAGAAGGGAGGAAGTGATAGAAATCTCGTAATTTATAAGATAGTCGATAAGAACGCAAACACTTTCGTATTAAACCTCCACGACTTATTGAACTATGTCATGTATGAGGATCTAGACTTAGCCCCCTCGACCGGGAAGAGCGTAAATAGGGCGTTAAAGACCATGAACGACTACGGGATATTTGACGTCGAGAACACAGTCAACGAACTGGACGAGGAAATACTTGAGAGCGATTATGTAATCGTAGACCTCTCCTTCATCTTAGAATACACGTACTCAGTTGAGCCCTTGAGCATTATCGCTTACAAAATATTAGACAGCATTTACCAATACAAGGACAGACTTTACAAGAAGGGTGTTAATGACAGACTGACCCTATTGATGATTGACGAAGCTCACGAGTTCTTCCCCCAAAGTAAGGGGGAAGTGTCGAAGGAGACGGTTGAGGAAATGATTAACAGGATAATGAGGTTGGGGAGGGTTAGGAAACTAGGTGCGGTCTTAGCAACTCACATGCCTGAGGACTTAAACCCATTAATCCTCCAGTTATCTAATACTAAAATCATTATGAGGAACGGTAGGGAGGTCTTAGAGAAAATGGGGGCTAAGGACTTTGAGGACTTATTAATCACAGCCCCTCCTGGGCTAGCTTTAGTAAAGAGCTTGAAGTTTGATGACTTACTAATGCAGACCGTAATTAATTGGGAGCAGAAATAACAGTTTACTCATTAATGAGGATGAGTGCTCACGATGATGGTATTGAAAGGGATTACTTTAGCTGGGGGTATCTTATTAGCTATTTCCCTCTCCTCAATAGGTTATATCACAACAACGGTTATCGGATAACTACTAAAAGGTTTTGTGAAACTTGACTAATGTTATTATTCTTTTAATCTTCTCTACCTTTCCATTCGATTGCAAGCTGATTTTAGACTGTAACGCTTCTACGTAACTACTCGTTATTTTTAATCTAAATATCGTTTTGACAAGTTGTGTTTATATATAGTATTGCCGAAGTAGTTTTTATTGATGGTCTCCCTAACTGATGGCGGGCATTGCTCACGAGGATGGAAGTGAGAAAAGTGGATGGGAGGGTAGTGGCGTTCAGTAATAAATCTTTCGCTCTATATAGGTGTTTCCCTCTACTAGCCCCAATGGGTGACTGTGTATGATCCCTTAGCCCGTGGTGGGATTAAAATTAAGGAAAAGTTATGCCACGGGTAAACACTTCGACAAGAAAACATAATATTAGCCTTTTTTAACATAAAACTACATTAATACCACAGGCCATTGATAAAACACTCTATAATTATATTAACGCTCATCCGCAACTTTCTCTCGTAACCGACATTTTTACTTTATATATCACATCTTCTTTAGGTTCTCATTAGCCTTTTTAACGTTCTAAACACGATAATTATACAATAAGAAAGGTAATTACAAAAATTGGGAGTTGAGGATCTCGCCTCTATAATGCGGGGAGGAGTTAGCGCAAACGTCCTCAATTTCACCTTGCCTACTAACCTCAATACTCTTCTTAATATCACCACGCGTAAAGGCATATTCACTCTTTATAGTAACCCACGCGTTTATCAAAGCCCTACCCTCCCAGCTCTCTAGATCAACCTCGAACGGAAAACCCGTCTTGTCGAGGAAGGATAACAACTCCTCAATTTCCTCATTTGTTGCCCTCTTAGTCCCCCACCTTATCTCCCTAACCCCGACGTATTTTTCCCCTTTCCCCGGGATTATCACCATGCCGTGAATGGCTTTAACCCTATAGGTCGAGGTGTCTACGCTATCAGCATTAAAGAACACGGCCCTCATGTAAGGTGACCCCGCCCCCATTACATGTAAGCTTCCTCCCCACTTCCTCCTTAAATAATGATAAGTTACAATAGTCTTCAGCCTACCTCCTTTATACTTCTGGAGTATCGGGGGGACTACTCCGCCGTAAGCCAATACTTTAGGGGGGTGGGACTTATAAAAGTCTAAGGACTTATCAACCCATTCAAATGGGTAGGCGTGTATTACCGGGACTACGTTTATTTCTGCCTCGTAGAGCTTTAAGTAATTCGAGAAACTTTCCTCAGACGGGGGGTTGCAAGGAGGGGTGGGTATGTCTAAGGAGATGAAGTAATCCCCTTCTACCTCCTTATAACGTTTTATAACTTCTTCAACAGAAATCCTTACCCCCTTCTTCATTATCTGGTACCCCCCGGAGTCCACCCACGTCTCGTTTTCCCATACCCTCTCGACCTTTTTTAACTGGTTGAACATTATGGGTGTTTTGAACTCCCAGATGGGGATTCTGTTATCCGGTATTCCCAGTATTATCTTCATGTAGAATGATATTGGTATTACCAGGGTAATAACTTTTATTAATATCATACGAGTTTGTATAACGAAACGCTTTCCCACGACAAGGGAGTAAGAACTGATGTTTTATCCCACGTAATTAGTCGCTGAGAGGAAATATGAAAAATTCCAATAGCCTAAACTAGTTTTTATAACTTCTCTAACGAGAAAATGGTTATAAATTCCTAGTATTCATCTCCCTAGTGGAGTTGGGAGAGGAGCGCCATTGCGTCACTAAATAGGGAGTTATTCATCCCGTCGTAAAAGTTGCAATAGCTATAACTTCCCTTTACTCCAATAATCGCTTAACATAAGCTTAAGATATTACAATGATAATATTATAGTGGTAATATAATTATGGAAATATTACGAAGAGAATACAAAGACTTGAAAAACGTTGAAGGTTGGATGTTGATCTACGGAAGGAGAAAAGTAGGAAAATCGTTCTTAATAAGAAAATACGTAAACCACGATCTGTATTACGTTATAACTAGGGATTTACAAGCCTATTGTCATGGTTATATAAACCAAAAGTTCATAGTACCAGATCCTAACGATGAAAGAACAATTCAAGAAAAATTGAAGAAACTCATAGAAATTTATGGTGAGAATTTTATACAAAATTATGTGGATACTGACATTTTATATTCTAGGATACCAATCCCTACAAATTGGGGGAAGTAGGTTTAGTTATAGCTCCGAACGGTGACATTTATCCTGGTTCCGAGGCGACATCTATTCCATTATTAAAGCTAGGTAATATAAAAAATGACTCATTAATCGAAATTTGGTTTAGCCATCCCTTGCTTAACAAAATAAGAAGTCTATCTTTCCTTGGGGAGCCTTGTAAGAGTTGTGAAGTTAGGAAACTTTGTAGAGGTGGTTTAGGTTTAATGCATATATAACTAAGAATGACCTATTTGCTCCAAACCCTTCATGTCCAATAGTTAAAGACTATATTGGAAAAAGTTAAAGAAAGGGTCTATTAGTTATGAGTCTGAAGCAAACACTAAAAGAGATCTATTACATTGTAACAGATAAGATACTGTTCTATTTTTCATTATCTTTGGGAATTTCTACCTTTGCTTACTCGATGTTAGCGTACTATTTTCCTATAGTTATGACTAACCTTGATATTAGTACCTTTACGATTGGTGTAACTTACAGTATAATCAATTTTCTATACTTAGTTTTTAATATTCCATTAGGTACTATAGTTGATAAAATAGGTAGTAAGAATGCCCTCACTCTATCAGCACTAATGTCAATCCCTTTAATCCTCTTGATGGGGACGCTTAATCCCTTACTTTTCATAGTTTCTCTAGTTGCTTTTGAATCTGTGGTAAGAATAGTTAATTCTTTAGGAGCACATAGGTTTATGCTAAACTATACGAATGCTGGGAAGGCTTTTGGAGTTTTCTCCCTCATAACCAGCATCTTAGCATCTATAGGAATTATGTTAGGGGGCTACTTACTACAGCACTCGATCTCTAGGCCTCTGTTCACAATAGTAGCAATACTATTCGGAGTCAGTAGTATTATAAGATTTCTTAAATTACCGAAAGATGAGAACAAGACTGAAATGAAAAGATCGCTGAAGTTAGGCTTTAAATATCTTAAAGAAGATAGAAAAATGCAAGTCTACATATTAATTTCAATGCTTTCTTCTGGTTTAAACTTAGAGACATACTACGTAATAATATATTTCGTAAAAGACTTACTAATACCCTTAACATTAGTAAGTATATTATATTCATCATATGCATTAGTGATGGCTTTCTTACCATTACTGTTCTCAGTTATTTTAAGCAAACGTAGCAATTTTAAGAACTTATCGATTTTAATCCTTTCTAACTCTGTCATATTTTTTCTAGTTCCACTCCTTACCAATATTTACATTTTCGCATTATTTTATGCTTGGACAGTCATTTCAGCTATGACGAACATAGTGGGCTATAACGTTGAACAGAGTATCACCAGGCGGGAAATTCGAGGAACTCAAGTGGCATTAATTAGTACTTTCGTGAATATATTTTTAATATTTTATAATGCAATCGTGGGATTTTTATTCCAAATAACACCGTTATACTCATTTTATTTCACCGGTTTCCTAGGAATATTAGCAGTATTTAGTATAATATTTGCGGAATTTATGAGTATTCTGAAATAATTTCTTTAAACCAAAAATTGTAATAAGAATAGCAAGAGAGCTAAGACTAATGGTGAAGAGGAGTTAAAGTTTGAGAGTAATGTAGTTCTCAGAGAGTTGTTAGTCTTTTATTCTGTGTTACGCGATAGGTTAAATGTTATATTGCCTTTGTCTAAGCTCACGATTAGGAGTGATTTCAAGTACATTATCCTTAGATGGTAGGTACGTTAGACTTATCTATGGCGAGAGGGGTGTTTTGAGTATTACATTGATGTTACTTCTGAGGGCAAGATAATGAGTGTGGTCAACAATTTTGTTAATCTAATATAATTTTATTCAACAATCTTTTCTCGTTCTGTAAGAACTTGTTTTCGCGTAATACTATTTAAGGGTGAGCACGGGGTTTTTATCTTGGTG
>JBBHKV010000020.1:0-19221 GCA_037389275.1 Sulfolobaceae archaeon RB850M | reverse complement strand
GGTGGTTCGCAACCTATTTCCTTATCTATAACATCCTTTACTGCCCGGTATATTTGTTAGATAAGGGGGTGATAATAAATGTAAATATTTCAAATGAGTGAAAATGTTGTCCACACTGTTTTCACTTCCAGATAAAGGTTGTAAAGGCTAAAGAGATCCTTAGCGTTTTTTATTTCCGAAAACCTCCCGTCCTCAAAGTTTACTATTAATATGTCAAATGGATCCGTGCCGTTTTCGATAAGCTTTCTGGCAACTTGGTTTAGTATGGTAGATTTGCCGGCCCTCTTAACGCCCAACACGCTTGCGATATAATCGCTTTTTATGATGTTTAGCACTTCCTCTACGTATTTTTCTCTTGGATATCCAACGAACTGTTGTTTATACCAGAAGTTCCAGTCTATGAGCGCTTTTAAGATGAGTTCTCTGTCCACGTATTAAAATCTCAGTTGAGTGAAAATAAGTTTGACTCTTTTGGAGAGTCAGAATTACGTAATTTTGACTCTTTTGGAGAGTCAGAATAGCGAATGAATTTCCTCATCTGTTTAAAACTATTACTATAAATGGGAAACATGTAGTGGATGAACCCTACAAAAGCTAGTTGTAGAAGCTCATTAACATAATGAGGGAGGAGTTGGGTGATAATTTAGTATCCGTAGTCGTATTTAGTAGTATTGCGAGGAGTGATTAAAGATAGTGATACGGACTCTAAACATTAACGGTATATTTCCTACAAACTTAACCGTAAAAGTCAGCAGTTAAGAAGGTTCAAAAGCCTTTAACGCAGTGCCCGTCATCAGTTAGGGAGATCATCAATAAAAACTACTTCGGTAATACTATATAAACATTACTTAATCAAAACGATATTTAGAAGTGATTAAAAATAACGAGTAGTTACGTAGAAGCGTTACAGTCTCTCAATTGGAATCAGTCTGATTACGGCACTATCTGTGTGGCTAAAGATTTCACTTGAAGCGTTACCTATACTTCCACTTTGCTTATCATATTTAAATAATGTTAAACATTTTACACTCCTTCAGAAAAAATTCCTTTTGTTCGCCATCCTTATATACTGAACGTGATGGCGGTACAATCATTGTATGACAAGTCTGCTGGAAAACCTTTCTTTTTAAAACAGTTTTGCTTAATAACACAGAAGTAAAGTAATGATAATACTTTCAACGCCCTCGAAAAAAGAGACAATAGAGGAAAAAACTGTCTAGGCGAACTTCAAAGTAAATAGACAAGTGAAAATCATTTTAAACTCTTAAATACGGATAGTAATCTTTATTAAAGTCTAGGTTTTTAAAATACCCAATGACCGCGGTCACAGAAGATCTCTTGTTGGACAAGGCAACAGTTGCTGCGATCAAGGCAACAAAGCCTGATGCTAAGGTTGATAAAACTACCGTGAATAACTTACTGACCTTTCTACAGAGTACTAGGAACGTAAAGGAATTAGAAGCTTATATATTAAGGCAAATAGGGAGACATGAAATTAATCCAGAGACCGGAAAAGAGTTACTTTCAACCCTTTCCACCCTTAACTTAGACCAAGCATTACTTTACTTAGGTTACTTAAAGTGGTTGTATGAGGCAATAACCGGGGTAAACGTGGATAGGAGAGAAATAGAGAACGTGAAAAGGTTTGACGAACTGGTGAGGAAGTTAGCTGAAAAAATGAGGTGAAAGAATGTCTGACTGTTACGACTTAGACAGGATAACCAGCATAATAAAGGTTGAAGGTTACTTAGTTAACGAAACTCCGCTGAGAGTGGGAAGCGGTAAGACTCAAACCTTCACGTCAATTACAGACAATCCCCTCTTGACCATAAACGGGAAACCAATAATCCCCGGTTCCTCGCTTAAAGGGGCTCTGAGGAGTTTAGCAGAAGCTTACGTAAAAAGCTGGACTGAGGATAAGTATAATAAAGTTTGTGATATTGATGACGAGAAGTGCGAGAGTTGTAAAGACGGAAAGTACTGTATACCTTGTACCATTTTCGGGTTTAAGGACTTGTCTGGTAGGGTTTATATTTTAGACGCTATAGCTGAGGAGTACACAATAAGTCAGAGGACTATGGTCGCCATAGACAGGGTTTTCGGAGGGCAGTTACCTGGACACCTTTATTCTTTAGATTTCGTGGAACCTGGGGGGAAATTCAAGTTCACCATGTTCATTTACAACTTAGACTTCATAAACGGTGAAGTAACAGAGTGGAAGGCTAAGGCTGTGGAAGTAATGCGTTTCCTAATAAACTCAATGATACAAGGGATATTCATAGGGGCGAGGAAGACGACTGGTTTCGGTCTAATTAAACTCACCCAGCCCAAGTTCTACTTAAGTAAAGGGGACTTACTAAAACTTCAAGAGGTGAAACCTTCATGGCTGATTGCACCTTCATAAGGAAGGACGTGGTGAAAAGGGTTAACGTAATAGAAGGCGTTATAGAAGTAATCTCCCCCTTAAGGATAGGTGCTGGGAAAGGGGACTTCGACCCAGCCAGTGTGGCTAGGGATCAAGTGTTAAAAGACTCACGGGGAATTCCGGTAATTCCGGGTTCTTCATGGAAGGGCGTGTTTAGGAGTACCGGGGAAAGGATAGCGAGGGAAAGGGGGTTAGAAGTCTGTAGTGGTGTCGGGAGGGACAATTGCTTAGAGTTAAGGAAATTATCGAATGAATTTCAGCAAGCTATACCTAAAGATAAAAGCAAGGCAATAGACTTGTTCTGGAGATATACTTGCATAAACTGTAAGACCTTCGGAACTATGAGTGTAGTAGGTCCTGCTAGGTTCCTAGACTCCTACCCCCTGAAGGACGAAAAGGGAAACTATCTCTTCACTTTAGGTAGTAGGACCATGGTGGCGATAAGTAGGACTGAGGGGGCTGCTGCAAGAAGAGCTCTAGTTACAGTAGAGTTTGTAGAGCCCGGGAGTAAGTTCAACTTCAAGGTTATCGGGCAGAACTTACCTAATTACGTCTTAGGTTACCTCATAAAGATTATGAAGTGGATCCATGATGGTTACGTGCAAATCGGCGGACATAAAAGTAGGGGTTTTGGGCTTGTGAAGTTCGAGAGGCTTACCTTAAAGAATGAGGGTGTAACTAAGGTGGGTGATGAGGATAAGGAAGTGAGTGTAGAGTATAATAAAGAGTTTAAAGGTGATGAGTTTTTCGAGAAGATGAGACCATTAATAGAGGTGTTTGATAGTGCAAAGATCCCCTATCCAGAGGGCTCACTACACAAGTAGGAACGACAAGAATTTGAAACAATTTACGGCAAGTATTCGCATAGTAGTTGTCAGTGACTTCCTTTACGTAGGCTCGGGTAACGTTGGGATATCTAGTAGTAAAATTGAGGAAAAGGACATTGAGGACTTCATTAAGTACGGTAAATTGCCTAACGTTAGTATCACTACTTTCAAATCATTTTCTAGGGCAGGCGGAAAAATTGTGATACCAGGGAGTACCATAAAGGGGTTGGTGAGGAGTAGGTTAGAGTTATCCCTCCCACAGTCGTGTTATATAGTTGATGCACAGAGCACAAACTCTTCTGCTACATATGTTAGGATCTTCCACCCTGTGCAAAAGCACTCAGACAGATTTGATCCGGAAAAGTTTCCCAACGTTTGCCCGGTATGTGACTTATTAGGAAATATGGGATTAGGGAGTAGGGTAAGCTTTTCAGATGCTGTGCTTCTTAAGGGGGAGACAGCTGTAGTAAACGATCTTGAAGTCGTGAAAAAGGGGGCAGAGTTCCAAGGCAGTATTAGGGGGTTAATTAAGAACGAGGTCGAGGTCGGGATGGTGTTTTACGGCCTAGGGATAAGGCCTAACGGTAATAAAGTTGTCTTACTTGGTAGATTTAAGTATTCCGACAGAAGGTTCGGGAGAGTTAAGGCCACAGTAACTTCATCTAACTTCGACGTCAGTAAATCGGTTTCAGCTTTTATTAACGCTTACAGACCTAAAGACTTTAACGAGGAGTGGTGAGGATGATAAAATTATGTATAAGGTTTGACTTAAGGATAGACTTAGACTGTGAGGATGAAGGACAATACCTTTATGTCGTTGAGGGGGAGGAGTTAGGTAATGTTCTCCAGTTTAAGGATATATCCTATTTTGAGATGAAGGTGAGGAGAAGTGATTAGGGGTAAGCTACTTTTACCAGAAATGAAAGTTAAGTTTGTAGATGAGGAGTTCAATAAGAGAGCATTAGAGGACTTTATCAAGGCATTTGAGAGTATTGCCGAGTTCGCTTGTAGGCTAAGTAATGGAAAAGGTAAAATCGCGATTGACATTATTGCGGATGCTCTAACTTCCGTGTTTAAATTACCTATGATACTCCCACCGGTTTATACGGAATCAAAATACGCGGTAACGCCTTTTGAGTACTTTTTCACTTATGCAATAGCAAGGCATTACAAGGAGTTCAAGTTAAGTAGTTTAAAGGACTTCATTAACGACCTTGACGAGGAGAGAAAGGATTTATCAGATCTATTCCGTTATATCTCCAGCTTAGAGAAAGTTTATGATGCGTTGCTTAACACACCGGCAGATACCAGACCAGGGTTTAACTTCACTTCTTTAGCCAGCCATTTGCAGATGACTTCTTTGTTGAGTTGGGTTTTACAGAGCGGTTCAGTTGACTTAAACTACTTGAGGATAGCTTCTTTAATTCATGACATAGGTAAATTAACTAACCCGGAGCACCACGTCAAAGAAGCAAAAGATATAATGGAAGAGTTGTATAAAGGCGTTGAGGAAACTTGCATTAGGGAGGAGTTTAAGAGGATTAAGGAGTTAGTGGAGGGGCATCACAGCGATTATTTCTCGATAGTAGAAAATGCAGACAGGTTATCGTCTTCAATCGATAGGCTAAGTAAAGTAGTATTGGACGTGTTGGGTGATAGGCTCAAGGATTGTTATAATAAGCCAGCCGCGGAAGCGTCTGAATGCTTTAAAGATAAAAAGCAGTACGAGGAGTTGTCCATAAGCCTTTACAAAGTCATATTAAAGAGTGTAAACCCCAAGGCCACCTATTGGGATTTGAAAGACGTTAAAAGCGTAAGTATAGCTGAAGATGTATCAGAAGACGAGATAAGAGAGTGCATGAGCAACAACTCTTGTGACGCCTGGGTTTTATACATAGACTTCCCGGGAGTGCAGAAGTTCATAACAGATTTCCCCAAGCTTAGGGACTTATCCATGGCCAGTTTCTTAGTAGATTTTTTGGTTTCGGCTTACGCTATAGCTTACTTAGACAGTGTAAACGGAAAGACCAAGATCCCGGCAGAGGCCCTTCTTTCAGCTTATGGGGGACATTCATACGTGATAGTTAGGAAAGACGTGAAATTCCCCGAGATGATACCAATAAAGGAGTTAGATGTTAAGCTTGTTGTTAAGAGGGCCCCCTTAATGGTTAACGGTAAAGTATTGAACTATCGTACTGTCTGGTATCACATGGTTTCGCCCGAAAGGACGGCGTGGGAGGAAAAAGTTTACTCTTACGGCCTCCATAAAGTTTGTACCAGTTGCGGTATTAGGCCAGCGTCTCATAAAGAAGGGGATGAGGAGTTGTGTGATAGATGTTATACTGTTAGAATGCTGTCTAGGAATAGGAGTTTTTCAGCTAAGGTGTCTTCTGCATACCGTGTGGACGGTAAAGAGATACGCCCCTCAGAACTTGCTAAAAGGTTTGAGATGTTCAGTAATGAGGACAAGTTACTCGAGAACGCGATGGAATTCATTGCTGGTTACGAAAAAGAGGACGACACAAAATACGTAGCACTACTTAAGGCTGACGGTAATAACGGGGGTGAGATATTTAAGTCCGTGGCCACTTTCTCAGACTTCGTAGATAGGAGCTTCAAACTGGACTACGGTGTTAAGAAGGCCTTTAGAGAGTCTGTTAAGGAACTAAACGACGAAAACTTGATAGCAAGAGTATTAGCCGGGGTTATGTACTTGGGAGGGGACGACGTGTTCCTAATACTTCCTTCAAGAATTGCAGTACCCTTTGCGGTCTCCCTGTTCAGTAAAGCAAAGGAGTACACTGGCTTCACATTCAAGGTGGGGGTAATAGCTGTCAAACCGACTCACCCGATCCAGTTCGCTTACCAGGCTGCTAACGAGTTGATGGAGAGTTCGAAAATAGAAGGTAGACCATCGCCCAACTCTATTGCAATTACTGTCTTCTCTACCACTTTAGCAACAACAGGTGTTGTAACTAGGATGATAAATTACTGGAACAAGAAGAGGGGGTTTATGGTAATAAAGAACGATATGGAGAAGGTGAAGGATCTATTGGACGTGGTTGGGCTCAATAATTATATCGTATATAAGGACGATAAGGAGAGAGAGAAGTGGGAGGAGAAAGTGAGAGAGGCTTTAAGACCCTTAGAGGACGTAGTAAATTATGCTAGTGATGAAGAGAACGTATATAAAGTGATCGCTTATATGATAAGGCAAAGGGTTAGGAGTGAGGACGGGAGTGTTGACTCTAAGATAATTAGCAAAGTAATAAAGGACGGGGTTAACAGCTTCATCTTCCCATTATTAGACTATTATTTTGTATTGAAGTCTTTTAGGGTGGGAATATGATAACCCTTAATTTAAAGTTTAGAGTCCTAAGTTTCCTAACCATCGGCGGTAGTACTACGTTTAGCTTGACTGACAACCCGTTACACCCCATGGTAGTGCCACCGTCGTCAATAAAGGGGACTTTAAGGACAGCAATAAGCAACTTCTTACCTAAGGGTTACACTTCATGTAATGGGACTTCACCAGAGGAAATAATAGAAGCCCATAAAAGGGAAGGGGTTTGTGACGTGTGTAAGCTCTTCGGTTATCCTAACCACGAGAGCGATTGTATTAAAATAGAAGTAGTCGGCGCACAAAAGTTGGATAGGCTTATTGTAACTAGGGTTTCAATTAACGATAAGACCCAAACAGCTGAAAAGGGGAAACTGTTCTCAAGTGAGGCGGTAAAACCTCTCTCAGAGTTTGAGGTTAAAATATACTTTAACGAGAAGTGCGGGGATAGGTTACTTAAACTCCTCCTATACTCCCTTTTAGCCTTAAGGTTGTGGAGGTTAGGTAGGAACGCGATGATTGACTTAAAGTTAGTCTATGAGGGAAGTCCAAAAGACGACGAAATGAGGGTAATACTTGACAGGCTCTCAAACTACTTGTGGGGTGAGGAAAATGGTTTACTTGCTTGAGCTGAACGTTAAAGGAGGGATTACAACGGGAACTACGAGGAGAATAATGAACTATTACTTACTTTCGAAATACTATATACCAGCCACAACGCTTTCCGGAGCTATAATGAATGCCGTGTTGAAAAAGGAGGGGAAGTTGAGGCAAGTTTATACTTCACCAGCTTTACCCATAGTTAATGATAAACCAGTAGTTTTTTCCCATTACTTTTCGCCTAGCGTATCGAGGAAGGCAAAGGACTACGTGGAAATCAAGGGGGGATTGAGGAGAACTGATGCTAATAGCCTTAGGGAAAGATTCCCAGAACTAAAGCACAAGATAGGGGAGTTAATAGTGTTTGATAAGGAAGACGGTGATTTAAACTATTATAAACAATACGAACCGGAGACGGAAGTGGAGATGGAGGTGGCAATTGATAGGACATTGGGGTCTGCAAGGAAGGGATTACTATACGCTTATGAGATGTTAATAGTGGACAAAATGTGGGCTTTATCCTCTGAGGGTTTTGAAGGGGAGATAAGTCTGGGTAGGGGTAAGAATAGGTATTACCCGACGGTTGAAGTCAGAGTTAAAAAGGAAGTAGAGTTGAGGGAGGTAAAGGAAGGGGACGTAGTTTACTGTTTAACCCCGTGTGTGCCAACGCTTTTCGGCAAGAAGTTCATAGAGTTCGATGAGATATGGGGGGAGTACTCGCTTTACACCGGTTGGTTCACCACTGATAATATTGCGGGCCAAAAGCCGGTATTTAGGGTACTAAGGGAAGGGAGTTTAATTAAGGTGAAGAAAGTGTTAGATGATAGGCTGTTAAACGCTGGTCTAAACTTACTTTTGCCCATCGAGGACTTAGGCGAGATAGTGAGGTGGTTTAAATGAAAGTGTTCTTATACGACTTAACATTTGAAGCCCCGTTCGGCTTAAGGGTTAGTAATGGCGATAGAAGCGGTAACGAGTTACAACCCTTAATGATAGACCAAGAGACAGTAGTTATACCGGAGAGTAGTTGGAAGGGAGCATTTAGGAGGTTGAGCGAACAGCTATGCGATAATAGTGTAAATTTACAAAAAGAAGTTTCAGAGGGGCTGAACAAAGCTTATAAGGAGTTCGAATTACTTTACGGTACCGGTGACTTTGCCGGTAGGGTCACCTTCTCTGCAAGCGTAGTAAAGGGGGTGAGGATTACATCTAGGACTCATACTGTAATAGATAGGAGAAAGAGAACAATACTCGAAAAACACTTGTTCACCGAAGCTATTGCTTACCCAGAACGCGTAAACGTAAAGGTAATAGTGAGAGGTGAAGAGGTTTTAAACTGCTGGGAAAAGACTTTGCGTTTTGTCAAACTTCACGGAATATTTATAGGGAGCGGTAAGTCAAGGGGGATCGGGTATTTGATATTGAGGAGAGTTTTGAGGGCCGAAGTTTCAGACATATTGAGTGAAGTGAGGTTTGAGGAATGGACGTGAAGACGTTATGCGTAACAGTGGGCGCTACTGAAGACACTACCCTTTCTGTGGTCAGACGTTACATGGAATATTTTGACTTAGAGAAGGTGGTCTTTCTTGTAACCGATAAGACGAGGCAGTACGCTAAAGGAGAAGAGGGACTAAAGAGTGAAATCATTACTGTTTCTCCCTCCTCTTATGCCGAGAACTTAAAGCTTAAGCTGGACTGTGACGCTATAGACATTACCGGTGGTACTAAGCACATGGCTTCAGCATTTTCAATTATCGCAGCCCTCAACAAGAAGGGTATTTCTTACTTAGAGGGCCCAGGCTACTTTAGGAGTGCTTACCCGGAAGTACCGAGGTGGTTACAAAAATTTGAAAGCTACAACTTGGATTTTAAGTTTAAGCGTTCCTACGTTAAGGAACCACCGTGCTCATTGCCTTCAATTAATAAGTTCTCTTCCAAGCATGAATTCCTATCGGCTTTTTCCAGAGTGGTGAACTTCTTCGATGAAGGGGAACTGAGTTTACAATTTGTTAGAGAAGGGGTTAACGAAAGTGAGTTTACTATACACTCAGACGATAAGGGGAACTTTGAGGAGGCTAAAAAGATGTACAATTTATTACGCAATTTAATGAGAGGGTATTCATCAGAGGAACTGGAAGCTTTAGTGGGGTTAAAGTCTGTGAAATTCAAGGGAGCTGAGGTAAACCCGAAACACCTGGCGTTGTTACCGGATACTAACTTCTTCTATTACGTTGACGCTTATAGGCTTTTGCTGGATTACGAACCAATAATTTACGTTTCTGAGTGCGTGAAAGATGAGTTGATTAACAAGGTTAACCCGGACTTAAATCGAGATCAACACCCGAAGTTAGAGGATAGGATGGTAGCTTGCCTCGCATACCATCAGTACTTGTCTCTAGCAAGCAATAGTATGTCTCTACCAATTAAAGCTGAGGAGGGCTATTGTGATAAAGAGATTGTAAAGGAGTATGAAGAAAACTTGTACGTTAGAATGTATTTAGTTACAAATGATAAGGACGTGATTGCGAGGATTAACAATTTAAGGCAAATAAAACCCTTTAACCCGCCCTTATCACTCGAGAATACAGAACCTAAATATGAAAGGAGTTTGGGGACTTATGCATTGTTCAAGATGATAGGAACAATAATTTACTCCTCTAGGGGTGAGATCAAGGCAGTTATTGGAGGGAAGAGAAACGGAAAGTGGGTTGAAGTGGAAATACGACTTTCGGATAATATTCACGAGAAGAATTTAAAATGTGATACGTTCTATAACAAGATGTTTAAAGTTGACATGTTAAGATGAGCCTTATTTTATTATTACGTTTTATTAACTTGTAGGAACGACAAGCAGGATAATACGTTGGTTATTATATAATGGGTGGTGTTGGTAGGGCTTTAGTAGGGGAGCAAGATCTTATTTAGAGAGTTTATTTACCCTCAGTTGAAGACGTAGGAATGCTTTCTGATAATCCAGCTCTTGGCCAAATCAGTATTCTCAAATGGCGAGTTAAGTAGTACATTAAGGTACGAATTTTTAGGACATAAAGAGATAGATGAATATACTATTTCTTATTATATGATGTTCAAAAAATAAGACTCAAGGTAAAATAAACTCTTAAAATATAAAAATAATACTTAAAAATCTTATTATGAATACTATTACAGTAAATTAACATATGAATCTGTTAAAATTCCCAACTTGTTAAATTGTCTAAAATTTTTCGTATTACTATTTTTATTTTAGTCTATGTATTAATACTACTCACTTAATTTACGGAATAAATAAAGAATTTAGGCTATCTCGAATCTCCTTTAATAAGTTTTAATGCATTACAAACGTAAATTTTTTATCTTAACGGGTTCAAGTCTATTTTCATGAACTTACGTGATTTAATAAACTACGTTGCCGCAGTAGCGAAAGCAAAAGAAAGCCCGTCTAAGGAAGTGGAGGAGAAACTAAAGAGGTCTGGGATACCCATAGACCCAGACAGACAGAAAGCTGTAGTGATAAGCCATTATCAGCACCACTACTATTCTGTTACGGGAGATATAATACTTAGAATGAGAAGCATAGTTTTTAGATTTTCTCAAACTAATAAATTCGGTGCTTTTTTCTCTATAGACCCGGTAGAGGACTTAAAACTAGTTTTTTATAAAGTAAAAGTTAGAGTTAACGGAAAAGTAGTTAAGGCTAGCGTAGATGTTTCCTTGGCAAAATATAAAGATTACAACTATGGAGGTTCGATTTCTGTCAGACCAGAGAACGAAATTCGACCCAATTCAGTAATAGAATTAATGAGCGAAACGGCTTTTCATAGTGAAAGTTTAAAGGACAAAGAAAAGACGTTAAGAATTATTAAGGAAAAGTACGGCGGGAAGTACGGTGTAGGGTATGTGAACTCTGAGGACAACCCGGTCTTAGTATTTAGGGGTAAGTTCTCAGCCTACGGTTATAATATTTTAGATCCCATGCTAGTTAGGGTATTAAAAATGGGACTTGAAGCTGAGGTCCCAGAGGAATATGAGGTCGTTAGGAGATTAAGGGTTAAAGAGAACTCAGTGTATTACAACCTTATTTTCCCAAAGGTTAACACGCCATATATAGTACTATTTAGTCTATCTTGATAAACCCGTAAACGTTAGGCCTCACGTAAACCCATTTGTACTCTTTTAAAGGCCTATTACTTAAGGGCTTACCACCTATGGGGATTATACTAACGGCCCTAGTCTCATAGGGGATCATTTCCTTATCTAACATTACTTTTAGCTTATACGCTGGAGCCTTTAGCTCAACAGTAGTGAAGGTTATGTCCCTATTGACTAACGACTCCTTAACTAATTTAAACGTAGATTCATTATTACTAATAGCCACTTCAGATAGCCTCGTTGTGTAACTGTTCAATATTAATGAAATGAATTCCCACGGCTTAGCCCCCTCTTTTAGCGGATAACCTATAGTAGTTACTAAAGCTTCATCACCTTTTACGATTACGTTTACTTTCTTAAAGACATATGGATAGTTCTTTACTAAGAGATAATACTTTCCCTTCTTAACAACTATCCCCTCGCTTACCAAGAAGTCTAAGTAATATACTTCCTTCTTACCACAGACGCTTACTATCTCGGTTATAGTCCTAGCTGAAGTGAGTAATTTAAGTAAGCACTCCACAAAATACTCTCACAAAAAACATATTAAATTTTTATCCCGCCAGCTTATAACGCGTTTCACGTTAGGCTGTTAACGTCTTCATCACTACTGTACCAATATTGTGACCTAATGAAAACAAATGGACAAATGATGATGTTAAAATCTTCTTTATTAGCTTTACGCTAAAATCAACTCGATTTTAACCGCCTAAAAAATGAAAACAAGGGAAAAATAATGTCTCAGTATTGCCGTCGTCAACAGTTTTCGTTAAACCGTGAATTTTATGTCATTTGATATTATTTAACATTCCTAGCTCTTCTCATGAGAGTTTATAAATTTTGTAGTTACATACTAAAATGTAGAAGAGAGCCCTACAGTGAACTCGATGAGCAATGTGAGGGTCGATGAGGCTCCCCATGTCCTTGAAGGGAGTGGTTTAGCTACCGCTCCCGTAGACGGCATGGGGAGGGGAATAAGGGGAATGAGGACGAGAGGTTGAATACAAATTCATGAAACCTCAATGAAAGTCCGATCCCTAAAACAAAAACCGGTATAAAAACAACTTTATTTGACGCAGCTTTATTCGAAAGATTTAGAATTATTGGTGTTTAGACTAAACTTACCTTTTTAATTAAATTTTACCCTAATCGGAGAAAAAGGAGTAATTCACGGGCTAAGGGATAGAGAATACTTCAAATATTAAGTTAATCCCTACCTATAACTATGCCTTTATTTTCTTAAGTTTTTCTATCTATGTATTTCATTTTTGCACAAACAAGTTTCATTTATTTCTGTTAACTAATCTTGAGACTATCTTAAATAAAGTCCTTAATTGTTTCATGTAGTGACTTATAATTGAAATCCCATATTTATGAATTACTGTAAGAACGCAACTAGAACAAAAAATGAGGGGAGGAACAATATTTAATGAGTATAAAAAAATTACAAATAACTTGCTAGTTGGGAAGCTATAGCAGAGTTAACATATGGTAGGGAGTATAGGACCACGACTTCGCCATTACTTTTATCCAATAGTACTACAACATGGAAACCCCACGAATATATTACTCCATTACTAGCAACACCATGGTTAAATCCAGGGAAAAATAAGGATATGTTATTAGCTTCTATATACTGCAAACAGGTATATAAAGGTGTACCGGACTTTATGAAATAAACAGTTTCGCCTACAAGACCAGATCCAGACGAAGTTTTATAGTCCATTACCACAACTATCACGCTAGAGAAGTAAGAAGTTGGCTGGGGACCAAAATCAAAGAATGTAATATTATTGGATATTAGAGGTAATGTTTTAGTAGTACCATTAAAATATGAAATTGTTTCTGATGATGAAGAGAAAGTTATTGTACCACTCCTATTATTCAATACAGTCCACGTACCACCGTAAATGCTTTGTAAGTCCGAAGCCGATACGGGGTAAGACGGTTTAGTAAACATTGGTAGGACTACAAATACTACTACTAATACTACTACAACTGCTATTACTGCACCTATTACAGCCTTTATCGGGAACTTCCTCCTCTTAGGATAGGGTTGCGGATATGGGTATTGTTGGTATGGAGGTTGTTGAGGTGGAGGATACATTGGCTGTTGCGGGTATGAAGGAGGCTGTGCTGGTTGTTGGTATGGCGGTTGTTGAGGGGGTGATTGAGGTTGTTGTACCGTGGCTAAAGGAGTACCGCACCTAACACAGTACATTGCCTCATCGGGGTTTGGGTAACCGCATTTTGGACAATACTTCACCATTTGCCTATATACTGTTCGCTAGCATTTATAAACTTTTAGATCATTTCTTCGAGTACTACTTTTACCTCTACGGATTCTTAAAAATACTAGTAGCTAACTTCCATGTTAGGAGTACTGTTAGAATTCGGGGGAGGAGTAGGAAACATGATAGGCCATATATTAATCCTTTTTGGATTAGGAGGAATAGCTTTAGGACTTAGTAGAAAAATAATCTGTGCTGAAATAAGGTATTCACAAGGCAAGATTTATTTATGCAGTAAGAAGCACGAAGACGTTTCTTTTTTAGCAGTATGTATTAATAAAATAAGAAGAGGAGAACTTAATTGTTAGATTACTATGAACAATTTGGCATTGTAATTAAGTGTAATTAATAATTTTCAAACCGTCTTATCCACTATAATCAGAAAAGGTTCCCTATCTAGAGATTAACTGAAATAAAAAACTTACTTTCTACTTACAAGAACTATTGCGACAATTACTCCTACAATAATAGCTGTTATAACGCCAACAATTATTAATGGGGGAGCGGACAAACCCTCACTAATTGATGTAGGTTGTGTAGGAACGGATACCGTACTTGAAATACTAGAAGTTGTCGTAGTATTGGTAGAACTTATGGGTTTAAAATATAGTTGTATCTCACTATTAGCCGTTAGATTTATCACACCAGAACTTGGATATACAGTATACCCTGGAGGAGGTATTATTACATATCTATACACCCCTGTCGTTAAGTCTGATAACGAGATAACAGGATAACTAAATGTATATGAAGTATTTTGTTGTTCTTCCAAATTACAGAGTACCAGTCTCCAAGTTAGACCAGTAGGAAGTCCTTCCGCTACAAACTTTAAGTTTACGTATTTAGGAATAGGTTTAGGCTGTGGTACTATAATAGATATAGTCCCAGACATAATGTTGGCAACATATATGTCGCCGTTATTAGAATTGTACACTATAGAATAGGGTTCGCACCCCACGCTTATGTTTGCTATGATCGAATTGTTAGATGGATCGAAGACTAGCACATTATTTCCAGAGACGTTAGAAATGTATATGTAACCGTTAGCTTGATCATACATTAAATACGGGTTAAAATATAGGCAACCTATATGTATAATGTAAGTAAAACCTACTGAGATATTACTAATAACGTCATTTGTATGTGGGTTTATTACTAGGAGACTATAGTTTAAAATTCTACTCGCACCATATGGCTCAAGACTACATCCCATAACATATAAATAACCATTAGTGGGGTCGTAAAGCATGGATGACGCAACTAAATTAGACGATACTAAAGTAGAGTGGAGAATGTCTGAGGTGGAATCGTTATTTGGATTAAATACTGCGATATAATCACCACATTGATCCATGTAGATATAACCAGTATCTGGAACGTATACGCCTAGACGTTCAGTGCCTGAAATTGCCCCTGTAGATAAGACTTCCACTACGGAGTCATTTTTTGTACTAATTACGTAAGCAGCCAAGGAAAAGTTGTTCGAATTAGGTGTTAGTACATAGAGGTCTCCGTTATTAGGATCGAGTATTATATCTGTCGCACCCGAAGAGATGTTAATGTTCTTTATGACTGTGTTAGTGTTAGGATTTATTACAGATATAAAGCTCGAGTTTAAATTCGCCACGTATATGTATCCGTTTTGAGGATCGTAAAAAACGTAATCTGGGTCTCTTCCGACTGGTATAACAGAAACTACGTGATAGTTTTCCGTGCTTATAACATAAACATCATTTCCTTCTAAATTCGCTACGTATAGATAGCCATTCTCTGGATCATAAGCCATAGAGATAGGGTAAAATACGAGTGGTATATTCTCTATGATAGAGTTATTATTCGGATCAAATACCACTACACAATCGTTTATATAGTTAGTCAAATACACATAACCGTTATTGGGATTATAGGACATGGCCATCAGTCCAGATGATAAACTAATGTTACTGACTATAGAATTAGTTTCTGGATTTATTAATGATAAGATACCCTCTGAATAAGAGGCTACATATACATAATTACTGATTGGATCATACATTAAATTAGCTGGGCCCTCAGTAGTTCCCACATTAATTATACTAGAGGTATTAGGATTTATAGCGAGGATAGAGCACGTGAATCCAATACCCGAACCTACATATAAATAACCGTTATTTGGATCATAAGTAATTGATTCAGGATAGCCTCCTACTGTAATGTTCTTAACTACCGTATTAGTCTCTGGGTTTATTATGGTTATCTCCCCTCTAAAGCCCACATAGATATAACCGTTTTGTGTATTATATCCTATCGATAGTGTTGCGTAAGAAGTTGAGACGGTTATATTAGCTATGTCCGACAAAGTATTAGGATTTATTACGTGTACGTGATACCCAGGATTATAATCGATCGCGTAAAGGTAACCATTCTGTTTGTCGTATATAATCCCAATTATATTACTATATGAGCGATCATAACTCACTACAGAATTATTATGCGTGTTAATTATAACCATAGGCCCGTATCGTGTCCCTACGAATAGGTAACCATTCTCTGGATCATAAGCCATAGATGAAGGACCTGCTTGAATCTTGATAATGGCTACTACGCTTCTATTCATAGGGTTTATTACTGATATCATATGTGAGTTCGCATCACCTACATATATGTAACCGTTTTGTGGATCGTAAAGTATGGTATCGGGCCCATAACCTTGAAAGACTGAGCCGACGTTACCCTGGACTAAAGTATCGTTTGTTAATATTAGAGTATATTTCGTGAACCCTGGATATTTAGTAACTATTGATGTATTAACAGTCTGAGCAGTAGATACTCCATAAAGTGCGGATAAAATTGATATTGTGAACACACTTAATAATATTAACTTTACTGATCTTGAACTAATTAAGTGCATATTATCTCTGGCTATAATATACTTTAAAAATTTAAAAATCTTTTGCAAACATCTAGAGGGCGATCCAAGTTTCCATTGTGAATTGAATATTCTCCTTGAATTAGTATAATTCTGTAGAGAAATAATTGACAATAAAACAAGTTAAATGATAAAAACAAGGTATTATGTAATATTATTACAAAAAATGGGGGCGGAAAGCCTAGCCTCTATGCGGTAGACCCAAAATCACCTCCTTAAAAATAAATCTATAGTGTAAATAAGTGTTTCAATTACATTAAATGTAAAATTCTCTGGATTGAATAAATCAGGAAATAAAAGAATTAATAATAATCTAAACTCATTGCCCAATTTATTTAATTAGGTTAAAGTCCTAGTTAATAGCCACTGAAACTGTGAAGTACAGACCACATATAATTTTTAACGTAATAACGACTTTCCAACAATAGAGGAATTCGCTAAGTTCTCGTCATTAAGATGTACAAATCCCTACTAGTCCGCTCTTGCACAAATAAGCCTCACTTTACCTTCTGTTTACTAAATACGTAGAATCTAGGCAATTTTATGCTTTAAGTCACAAGCCTCAAGTTATGATACAACAGAGAAAACTTTATATAGGCTGAATTTTATACAAATTTTTTTCTTAAAATAAAGTAAATATCTGCTTAATATCATAGTAATCTCTATCGCAAGAAGCAATCCTATTTACTATACGTTATACTATAAAAAATCTAGGAAAATCGTCCCTAGTTTTGATCTCGTTGCCCTCTATACTAACCCATCTAAAAGGGAGAATTCCTAGTCTATATAATGTTTGAGACAGTACCGATAGAGTCTCGTTTACTACATTTAACCCTTATATAATAATAAGCAGAAATATCGTCAATCTCAAAACGGTAGACTTTCCTTTTCTTTCCTTGATAATTCCATTCTTCCTCCTCATAACTTACAACGGCTGGGTGTTGCATAACCATTTCTGGGTTTTCAGTAATTAAGTAAACTGGGAAAGGTTTTTACAAAAGCCTTTTTGAAGTTATTAAGGTAAAGAATTAGTCCTCCTCTTATAGGCTTTGCATCTATTAGATATCCTTCAACCATTTTTGCACTCCTCTGCAAATTCTGATAATAAGGCTAAGAAGAGCAATTCGGAAGGGCTCCTTTCCGGTTTTCAATATGTTCATTCTAAGGTTTTCGTAATAAATAATTCTACGGTCATCTCGGGCTCAATAAATCCTACTTATTACGGAATTCACAAGGATTATGGAGTGGACTTAGATATTCATAATTCATCTATTGCTAGAGCTTTTGCTTGCATAATACTTGACGACTATTATGGAAAGCCTGTAAATGTTGATTATCCCGGAATAGTAGTTTCACCAATAAATAGTGAATGCGAGCTATCTGACATACTTTCTCAGCCAAGGCATTTGTATATAGCGATGGAGGAACTTTATCCTTCAAGCGGATTTTATCCAGTAATTGAACAGCACGAAAGGACAGTAGTAACTTCTACCTATAGTGAAGATAATTTTGCGGTAAGTCAATTAGGTGCTGTTGAAGTCCCTGACATGACAGCAAAGATAATAGTAGTTGGAAACTACGTCTATGTAGGGAGTGTAAATTTAGATTATACCTCTATTCACTACAATAGAGAACTAGGAATAATAATTTACAATCCCGCCATTGCTCACTCGTTAGAGTCATTAATTTGTTACTGGGCGCAAGGAAAGTCTGTTGAAGGAAATCCTATATATCAATTAAGTAATCCACTATTCTTATTACTTATAATTATAATTTTAGTAGCAGTAGCAATACTATTAAAGAAGAAAATATGAAAGTAATCCACTATTATATTAAATTTTCTTATTCTCTTTTATTATTCTATTAACAATTAATACTCCATTTAAGTAAGTTTCTTTTCCAAAAGATAAAAAACAAGATATTATGAAGGCTGTTCTCTTCCTTCAATATCTATTACGAAATTTCCTTTCCTCCCTCTTATAAAGAAGTATCCTTGATTTGCATTATTTACCATAATTTGATATCCGTTTTGCGTAAGTATGCCAAGAAATTGCTGGTGCTCTGGAGTAATTGCAGCTTGTGTTGTAGGTGGCATTGTGGGGTGTGGAACCATAGCTGGTTGCATTGTAGGCTGTGGAACCATGGGATGAGGCATCATGGGTTGTTGAGGCATTGCGGGGCTAGGTGAAGGCATTGGAGGCCTATTTTGTTGTACTTGAGTAGGCATTCCTTGCAGTGCAGCTTGAGGTTGTTGCATTATAGGTTCTACAATGTTCATTAGATCCCATTCGAGCCTTCCGTGGGTTATTACTTTTACTCCTCCCCAATCATTAAATACCTCAACTTCTCCATGCTCTTCTCCTCTCCTTACGAATAGTTTGAATCCGTTGTCCCTTGGCTCATCCCTATGTATTTCCATACCTTGATTCTGTATTTCTGACGTTATTCTGTCGTGTATAGAATTTAAATCTACGTTATCTATTTGAAAGAATTTTTCCATATATCCTCAATTTCATTACTCCTCATCATTTAAAAAATTTCCTAGAAAATTCTATTAGAGATATTTTATAAAAATAATAATTTTAATTCATATGAGAGATATATATTGCTATTACTAACTTTGTCTTAGAAAATTAATATTGATAAAATCTTTGCGTTATGTTTATATTGCTTATTACCTC
>JBBHKV010000019.1:180000-509587 GCA_037389275.1 Sulfolobaceae archaeon RB850M | reverse complement strand
GTTAAAATAGTGGGCTACTATATGTTCAGCCTCAGCTGAAGTACTCCCCGGGACTGATATTGTGACTTGGTAACTTACAGATTTCAAGAAGAGAGACGAAAGGGGTGCTGATACAATTATTATGAGTATCCAAATGGCTAAAAATAAGTACCATCTGTTTACGATAAGTTTCCCAAGTTTTTCAAACATAAGTTAAAGATATATCTACAGCTTAAAAGTGATTTCATAAATACTTCATAATAAGTGTTTCGTTGTCACTTTATTTATTTAAAATAATATTAATAGGGACTCTTTAAATAATACAAATTGACCAATTCTCCGATTAAGCCTAAAAGAATAAACGAGAGAGTTACATGAAGAATTAGGAATTTAATTGGTCTTTCCATAAACGAGAGAATAAAAGAGATTATTGCTATAAAAATAAATCCATTAGCGTGCAGTTATAAAAACATATGAAATGGACTAGGCTTGTATGAATTTGATATAAAAATTAGCTAAACAAACTTCTCCATGAGGTTTATAAACTCCTCTACAACCTTTATTGATAAACTCACGTCTTCCTCATTCATAAACCCCTCGTAAAAGTTACTGTGTAAGCGTAAACAGACAGACCAATCGTAAAGTAACTCCTTCCTTCCCTCTTTAGAAATCAAATTACTCATTATCTCCTCTAATTGCCTATGCCTAAAGTGCTCAAGCCCCAACTTCTCAGCATAAGCCTTAACTATAGAAGCACAAGCACCCCATGCCTTTTCGGAGGCTTGTATTAAATCCTTCTTCTCAAGGTAATTCTTAGCTTCAGCCAATAACTCTACAGCTTTTTCCTTGTACAAACTGTAACGGGTAGACGGGTCTAATTCTTTTCTTAGCTTATCAATTAATAATAACTCTTCATCTATCCCTTTCTCGTAAGCCTCCTTCTTTAGGATTTCCTCAATTCGCTTTGGTACTTGCACAAGACTATATCGTCTTTAACTGATTTATTTTTATTCAGCGGAAGTTTAATGAACGAGCCTTTTGTGAATCTTAATTTTCCTTATTGAAATTCTAATGATGTTATAGTTTCTTCTAATAATTTATTCTCGTTTTACTGTTACTATAAAAATAGAGAAAATTACGAACAGAGCACCTACTATCTCATTTAATGTAGGAATTTGCCCAAAGAATGGTATAGCGAGAAGGGTTGCTACTACAGGCTCTAATAGGCCAATAGTCTCTATGTGCTGTGGTTTCACCTTCCCAGAAGACACTATTATAGACGTATGCCCTAATAAGGTAGGAAGCAGAATAAGTCCCGCTAAGGCTAGAAGTGATTCGGAATTAAACTTCCCCACACCTTGAATTAAAAATAAAGGGAGAGTAAAGATTGAGGAGGAAAGATAAATGGAGGACGTTAGCTTTAGTGAGTCTTCTTTGACCTTACTTAGCCCCGCAGTATACAATGCTATTAAAAAAGCTGATAATACAGCAATAATGTTTCCTAAAGAGGTGCTAAGTTGAAAAGGTAAGTTCATTATTACAACTCCCAAGAAGCCCGTGACCACAACAATTAAGTCCCTCCTACTAACCTTAAATTTAAGAAAAGGTGACATTAAGATGACAAAGAAGGGGGAAGTGGAGACTAGGACCGTTGCGTCAATAATAGTCGTAGTATAAACGCTAATTATAAACGTTATCATGTGAAGGGCTAAAAGTAGGCCGAAAGGAGAATACTTGGCGACTTTTTTAAAGTCAACTTTACCGAGAGAGATTATTAGCCCGGCTATGAAGAACCTTAAAAATGCTATACTCCCGGGAGTCATATTTGAGAGTTTTATAAATATTGATGCGGTACCGAAACTTATTCCTCCTAAAATTAGAATTAGGTAATATCCCTTATTTCCTAGCCTCGACATTAGGACACTTTATATTCTACAAAGAAGTATATGAAGACATCGGTAAGCAATGAAATAATTTATTATACCTCAAACAAACTTTAACCCATGCTATTCGAAAACGTTAAACCGCTCTTGGAACAATACAAGAGGTTGTGGGCCTTAGGGTATGCTGAGTCTTTAATGAGCTGGGATACAGAAACTTACATGCCAGAATCGGATTCAAGTGTAAGAGGCGAAGTTATTGCAACTTTTAGTGAAATAATAAGGGAGATCTACCTCAAAATATGGGAGGAATTAAAGAAATATGAAGGAAAGGAGGGTTTAAGTGACGAGGAAAAGGGAGTAATAAGGGTTCTCCACCACTCTGCAAAGTATTACGCCAAAGTCCCGTTGGAGATAATTCAAGAGTTAGATAAAACCACTTCAGAGGCCGTGGTGGTATGGAGAAACGCAAAAAAGAAAAACGATTTTAACGCGTTCAAACCTTACTTGGAGAAAATCGTTGAGTTAAATAGGAATGTAGCCGACTTTTTAGGTTACGAGAAAAATCCTTATGATGCGTTACTTGATTTATATGAAGAGGGTTTTACTACAGATGATGGTGATAAGATTTTCTCAAGTCTTGTCCCCCAGTTAAGTGATATATTAAAGAAAGTTGAGGAGAAAGGCTATTTCCCGAGAGAGCATAAGCTTGAGTCTGTTGAGTATAACGTTGAGGAGATGAAGAGGGTTAACGAAGAGATAATAAAATTACTAAGGATGCCACAAGATAGGTTCAGGCTTGACACCTCAGCTCATCCATTTACTGTTAGGCTTTCAACGAATGATGTGAGGATCACAACTAGGTATGAAGGGAGGGACTTTAAGGAAACACTTTTCTCTGTAATTCATGAAAGTGGTCATGCGATTTATGAGCTTTTAATAGATCCCACTTTAGAAGGAACACCGCTTGCGAGTGGTGCTTCAACTGGAATTCATGAGTCACAGTCCAGGTTTTGGGAAAATATTATAGGTAGGAGTAGGGCTTTTGTTCACGTGATTTATCCAATACTTAAAAGTAATTTGCCCTTCCTTGATGGATATGATGAGGAAGAAGTTTACAAGTATTTCAATACCGTAAAGCCCAGTCTGATAAGAGTTGATGCCGATGAAGTGACCTATAATTTCCACATAGCTTTACGTTATGAAATAGAGAAGAAGTTGATGAACGACGAGATAAAGGTTAATGAGCTACCTCAAATTTGGAATGAAATGATGGAGAAGTATTTAGGGATGGCTCCAAAGAATGATTCCGAAGGGGTTTTGCAAGATATTCATTGGTCTCAAGGATCGATAGGCTACTTCCCAACCTACACTTTAGGGAATATAGTCGCCGGAATTGTTTACAAATCATTCCCTAACCTTTATGATTTAGTACATGAAGGGAGGTTTGAAGAAGTTAAGGGGTTCTTAAGGGAGAAGATATGTAAGTATGGTTCTATCTATTCTCCTAAAGAGTTATTAAAGAGGAGTTTTGGTAAGGAGTATGAGCCGGAAGGACTATTAGACTACTTAAGGGAGAAGTACTTAAGGGAGCACCTTTAAGCTTTACTTTTTATTAAAATTTATCTAAACTTTTAAAGGCTTATACGAGCAAGTGGCTATCGTGAAAAGTAGTCCAATATTAATCTTATCTATGCTATTACTCTTGATAGGGATTGTGCTCTCGCTAGAGTCAATTAAGACTGAATATATCAGTCTATATAACTTCGGGTATGGAAACGTTGCAACACCTCCCCAGAATTGGCAGTATTATTATTGGGCTGTTTTAAGTGGAGGCTTACCTAATGCATCAGTATTTTTTGATAACAAAACTGTTGAATTGACTGAAGTAAGTAATTTCACTCTCCCCCATACAACACATTTTGTATACATAATTTCTGGTTATGTACAACCTTACGCATTTCTATCCCCACTGAGCTTTTTCATGATTTTAAGCGGTACTCTGATAGGTTTTAAAGGGACAACACTATTCTTTCAAGGGAGGATCTTAGGAAAGGACTTGATAAAGGGATACGCCGTAGGGGGGTCAATAAGAAAGTACGTGCTGAAAAGGCTTACTAGTGCAATAATTTCTCTGGGAATTGTATCAGCTATAGTTATACTTTTAGAGTATTTTCACGGGGCTAATGTTATTAAAGCCACGACAAGTTTACTTGAGCTGAATCCGGGGATTAGTGAACATTTCGACGTCTCAGTTAATACTTTAATACTAACCTCCCTAGCATATACCTCGCTTCTTTTGGGTATTTCGTTTTCGCTTACAATTTATCTGAGTGCGTTTCTAGTAGTATACAGCCTAGAAAATAAAAGGCTGTTATCGATTATTAATAAATGGAAGTATATTGGATCTGCTTTAGCTTCTTGGGTTTTCTCGATTATTATAATATATTTGCTTCATTTCTTCACTAACCTTTTACCTTACGGCACACCTAAAGGTGGGAATATACTACCTTACCTGATAATGCCAATACTGTCACTCTTCTTCCCTTACATTGGGATTTTCGCAAACAAGGTACTCTCCTCTATTCCTAAACCAGATTTCTCATACAAAGGGTTAAATGAAAAGGTAATAATTTATCGTCATGTTTTAGGTAATATTACGGTTTTAATGCTTTCAATAATGTCCTCAGCGTTTGTAGAAATGTTAGTGGCGGAATTACTTGTTGAGGGAATATTCTTATGGCCAGGTTTCGGAGAGTTATTAAAGATCGGAGTATTTTATGGCGATTATAAGATCGTAGAAACCTCAATGCTTACATATTCAACAATAGCTGTACTCTCAAACTTCTTCGCTGACGTAACTTACGGATTTTTAGACCCAAGGGTGACAAGATGAAGGGAATATATGTAACAACAGCAGTCCTACTCACGTTCATAGCATTTAGTATATTCTATGATTTTTATCAATTACCTAAGGGAAAACCTTTAACTCCTCCAAATTACCACTACCCATTAGGGACTTATGTTAATGGAGATAACATGGTAAATGTTAATGCAAACGCAATTGTTAACACGCTAATTTTCGGCAGTATCGTTGGGCTGGGAGAAGTGGGAATTGCGACAGTTTACGGTGTTATAGCTGGATCTTACGGCTATGTTGTGAGGTCAATTATGGTGAGGATAGCCGATTCTATTAACTCTATCCCAAGAATACCGTTGTTGCTTTCAATCGCACTCTTTTACGGTGTTCCCACAGGGAACTCTCTTAAGGCTAACTTCTTCTTAACAGCACTAATTGTTTTGCTTACTGGTTGGAGTGTTTATGCTAGACAAATAGCCGAAATAGTTTACCAATCCTCTGTAGGCATAGTTATGAGAAGAATTATAAAAGTCGTAGAACTTAAAATCTCCTTTATTAGAGTAAAGAAGTTGGTTATCAACTTATTTATTCCAGCAATGATAGATGGTATATCAACTTATACGGCAATGGGAGTAATCGGGGGAGTTGGAGATCCTAATTACCCAACTTTAACGACTTTACTCAATACAGCCTCACATCTTATCCCAGACTGGTGGTTATTTTTAATCCCAGCAGTGTTTAGGGGTGCACTCCTCGTTTTACTCTTAATATTAGCAGATCAGTTGAGGAGGATCTGAATGTTAGTCTATGATTGCTTAACTGTGGAAGGTAAGATAAACTGTTTTAATGCGAGAATTGACAAGAACGTTGGAATATTAGGACAAAGGGATAGTGGTAAGGAAGAGATAGTTAAGGCTACATTTAGGTTGAGTAAGGCTAAAGGAAGAATATCTTTAAACGATGTGAATATACTCCAACTAGGAATAGAGGAATTCAGAGAGATTTTATGGAAGAAAATTAGTTGGTTGAAGTACAATCATTATGAAATGTTCAACCCAATTTATGATATCGCCTCACACTTTGTAGAAATAGTAGTAAGCCACAGTATAGGGAATGCTGATTACGCAATAGATCTAGCGAAAGAGGCTTTAAGACTTGTAGGAGAGAAGGAGGAAGTCCTAACAATGTACCCTAATCAGCTTTCCCCGTTAAGGCTTAAGAAAGTCGCCTTAGCTCTCTCAATATTTACCGAGCCTGATTACGTCTTCATCGAGGATATTGAATACGGTTTAAGTGAGCTGGGTAGGATATACATTGTTAATAGTTTGATTGACGTTATGAACATTCTCAACTCTAAATTTATAGTTTTAGACAATGATCCGGCAGTACTATCACGCTTAAGTGATTACTTTTACGTGATATATAAGGGATATATTGTTGAGGAGGGGACAGACGTTATTAGAAACCCTTATCACCCTTATACGATAGATTTAATATCTGGTGAGATTGAGGGGACTAACGTTATCGGAAAAGGTTGTGTATACAGTTCTCAATGTCGTTTCAAAAGTATTAAATGTGAAAATAGTGAACCAAATACATTTAAATACGAGAATGGTGTTGTTAAATGCAATTTGTATCCGTGGAAAAGCCAATAATAGAACTACTCAATATAAGTGGTAAATTTTTGAAAAATGTGTCATTCACAGCATTAGGAATTACGTGCGTTTTAGGCGAATGGGGCAACGATAAAGAGGAACTATCAAAAATATTAACTTTCGATGAAAAGCCCAAAGGCGGTAAAGTTACATATTACTCAGAAAACCCAAAGAAGTATATAAGGCTCATACCTAGGGAGAGAATTGACAGTGAACTAAAAGTTTACGAAATTTTAAGACTTTATGAGAAAAGGTTTGGAAAAAGTAACGACTTTTGGAATTCGTTTTTCGAGATACCAAAAGACAGAAAGGTTAAGGAACTATCGGAATATGAAAAATTCAAATTAGAATTGTTACAGATCTTTTATGGTAAAACTAAGTTCATAATAGCTGAAGATTTTACTGAGACTTTTGAGGAACAGCTAAAGGGCAAAGCTGTAAAAACTCTAGTAAAGACTGCGAGGATAATTAACTCCACATTAGTATTATTCTTAGGAAGCTCAGAATTTAATGATGTATGCGAAAGAAGGATTGTAATTTACGGAGGAGAAGTAATAGAGGAAAGTGAGAAAAATAATGAACTTTACCATCCCTACTCAGTTTTACTAAGTAAAGCTAGATTAACAATCGGTAAAAAACTAGAGAGAATAAACATAGATTTTGTGAGCGACCCAGCAAAGAGTGGTTGTCCTTTCCATCCTTATTGCGGAAAATCTTATGACAAGAGAATAAGAAAGATGTGTATTACTGAAAATCCTCCTTTCTTTACAGTTAATGGTAATAGAGTAAGGTGCTGGTATTTTTCATGACTTTTTTGAACATATATAGACTATATAAATTATATAAAGATCTGTAGTTTTGGAGATAAGCTTAAATTCGGTTTCGAACTATTAAAACCCGTAATGACCGAGAATAGATACAATTTGATTTATACTGCAATAATCCTAGTGTTAATGACGATTTCTGCTAGGGCTACAAATAACATGGTAACAACTACGGTACCGCTTTTAGGTAAATATGTCTTGCACTTCAACAACACTCTCGTAGGATTACTTTCCACAACACTCTTCGCATTTACTTTCATTTCAACCTCTTACATTAACCCGTCTCTTAATGCCTCCTTAAGGAGAAGAGCATTTATTACCTCTAATGCGTTTATAGCACTCTCTCTATTATTGTTTTATTTTAGTAACGTAATAACAATATGGATAATTTCTGCAGCAGCGGGTTTAGCGTTTGGCTTAGTCATGCCAAACTTAATTACTGCTGCAAGCCTAACTGGGGATAGAAAGAGTGCTGAAAGGCTATTGTCACTTTACTCAACAAGCTTAAGCTTAAGCCTAATCCTAGGCCCTTTGCTTGAAACTTACTTACTTACACTTTTCGGGTATAGTGAAGTGTTCCTCTGGTTTATACCTTTAGCAATTATAGGTGTAATCCTATCCTCAAGGATTAAGTTCCCAGAAGTAAAACGTGAGAATAGGGGAATCGAGGCTTTAAGAAACAAGGGGTTTATCTCATCAGTAATTACGATTACTACTTATAATATCCCATTTGCCGCCTTCACTACCTTCTTAGCAATATTAGCTAAAGAGAGGTTCAACTTGCCGAATTTTGAAGCTTATTCAGTCTTTTTACCCTTCTTTATAATATCCTTTTTAACCAGACTGAGTATGACAATAAAGCCCTTTAATGACCTAAGAGCACCTCTAGCAATCTCTATAGGGATTACTATAATTGGGTTGCTAGGAATACTTTACTCTCCTACTTATGGGATTTTCCTCCTTGTGATAGCGTTACTTGGGATTCCCCACGGTTCAATATTCCCCATGGCTACTATAATGATAAGCAGGGCTACTAGGATAGAGGAGAGGAATGCAGTAAACAGTTACTTCCTAGCTTATAACAACATATTATTCCTCGCTGTGCCGACCATAGTTGGTTACCTTTCAGTGTTTTTAGGATTAACAATGGCAATTACAGTTTTAGTAGTTCCGGTGATTCTAACCGCAGTAGCACTCTTCGTAAAATATGGTAATGATGAGATAATGAAGTCATAAAGATATTAAGATAGCACTTAGGAGAATTATTGAAGCGCCAAGAAACTGTAATGGTGTTAAAAACTGATGAAGAAAAATCATCGCAAAAATTATAGTAAATACTGGTTCAAGTGAAGTTATTACAGACGCTATAATTGAATCGGTACTCCTCATCCCTCTATAAAAGAAGTAATAAGCTAAGAATGTCGCAACCAAACCCAAGTAAAACCCACTCCACAAAGAAGACAAAGTAACAGCTGGACTATATAGTATCATTAAGAAAAAAGCTATTGGAAGGCTCCAAATCGACTGAGAAGCTATTATCTCATCATCCTTAAACTCCTTTTGCATATAACGTGAATAAACTATTAATAAAGCATATGTCAACCCAGACATTAGACCCCAAAGAATATCGCTGAGTATAATATTGGTTAAATAGAGTAAATAAACTCCTATAATAACTAGAATAGACGAGGCTACTTTTCTTATAGTCACTTTATCATTCGTAAATTTTGATAAAACTAAAACCCACGCAGGGGCTGTATATAAAAAAATAGCAGAAAGAGAAGCACCTAGGATAGAGACTGTAAATACATAAGTTTCATAAAATGTCACTGCAATTATTCCCATGAGAACCGCCTTAAGCTTACCAATTCTTTTTATGAAAGGGAGTGAGAGAATTGACGCTGTAAAAGACCTAAAGAATATCATTTGGAAAACGCTCCCTCCTTCGTTCAATCCCACTTGCACAGCAATACCAATACTACCCCACAACGCTGCTGCAATAACTAAATCCAGTATTCCCCTCTTCAGCATTCGGAAATTTATTTTAAACTAAAGTAATATAATTACCGTATGAATTTGGGTAAGGTAATCGGAACAATAGCTGCCGTACTGTTTATAATACTTTATTTGTCAACAATTCAACACTACATTACTGATGGAATTTCCCAATTAAACTCCTTTAATAACTTATCTTCAGTGAATTTTGCAATAGTTTATTCTAACACTTCTGAACTGGTTATAAAGGCGAATAATCCTCTTCAAGTTCCAATTTATATTTGTAATGTATCCGGACAATATATTTATTTACCTTCACCAGTAAAAATACCACCCTTAAGCTCTTCTAACATCACTCTGAGAATAACCAATTACAGTAATTTATACAACAACATAAAGGAAAATAAGGAGACAATAAGTGTAACAGTAAGGATCGAGAACACTACAATAGTTAAGGTGGTGAACATTTGATGAATACCAAAAACCTGGCTTTAACAACCTATTACCTTTATTCCCTTATAATAACGCTAATACCCTTACCATGGTGGTACTATAATGTAGGAGGGATCTTCATAATTTACGACTCACCTTTCCAAATTTCAATGATACTTTTGGGGAAGAACCTAATACTCGGATATATCCTTAATATTATCTTCAATGCCATAAGAATTTATGTTGCAGTGAATTTAGGGTACTCCTTACACCTTCTGCTATTAAGAAAGGAGGTTACTAAATACACCACTATGGTATGGTTACCAGTCTTTTACCTAATAGATCCAGTGGTGATTTATCTAGTAATTAAGTATTTAGTCCCGGCTGTAACTGGCATATCCTTTAACTACCCATTCTTTGTAATAGGTAGTGAAATCATAAATACGAATTATCAAGGGTACAATATATCCCTTCTCATACAGTCCTATCCAACAATCCTTTATTGGTTTACTCTAGTTTGTACAATACTTTATGTTGTTTACTTATTGTTAAAGAAGTAAGGCGTGAAAATCTCATAATCATAAATTATCATAACGTCAGCGTTTTTATCGGCAAAGTTCCTCACACTATCAATGTATTTCTTAGCTCTCTCAAAAGAAAATTCTATGCATACGAGTATGCCAGAATCCCCGTCAGTTATTTCTAAGATCTTACAGCTTTCTAATATTTTTCTCACATCTTTAACATTCCTTGTGAACATCGAAAACATAACTAGATCCGAATTCTTCAAGTTCACAATTGGTAATAATTTCACATATCCCTTCTTAAATAATGTTTCCAGCCTCTTGCTGACTAATCGTTGAGGTAAACCAGTCTCTTGTACTATATCTGAGATTTGGGCTTTAGGATTTTTAACTAACTGACTTACTATTTTAAAGTCGTAATCTTTAGGCTGAACAGGTTCTTGTTTAGGGAAATATTTCATAGAAGGTTCTCCTAAGATTTTGCTCATTCTATACATTTTATCTTCTATGTCATGAAAGGAATTACCTTCAACCCCATAAACGTTAAGCCATTCTAGGCATTTAAACTTAAAAAATACTCCTTCCCCGTAAAAGTCATAATAGTTTTTAAACGCAACAAAACCGAAATATTTTCCATAAAAATTGGGGTTTACTAAGACCGTATATCCTAGAAATATACCATCTTCTTGAAGCTTTTTAATCCTATAATTAAGGGAAGGAGGGGATAAACCTAACTCTTTTGCAATATCCCTTTGAGATATATCTGGGTTTTTGAATATGTATAAGAGTATTTGCTTGTCTATCTCGTCCATCAAAATATCATTTACTTACTCCTTATTATAGCTTTATTTTCAATATCCTCCAAATTCTTTAATGCGATATCAGTTCTTATTGAATAGTCCACAGTAATCATAATTTGTGAATTTTGATCAATTTCCCTAGCAAATTTTAAATGTTTTTCAGCATTACCCATACTTTCTGTTGCACAAAGTACTACACCTTTATCACCTTCTTTGAATTCAAGGAATTTACAACTGTCTAAGAAATTCATTTTTGAGATAATCTCGGAGAAAATTCCAAAAACTACTATATCTGCTTTATATAAGTCAATTAAAGGTAAAACTCTAACTAAATTCCTAGATTCTAAGGCGTTTATCCTCCTTTGGATAGTCTTTGTGGGTAAACCGGTTTCCTTAGAAATTTCAGCAGTTTCGGCCCTCGGGTTTTTAGCTAAAGCTTTAATTATTTCTATATCTACTCCTGAGGGCTTAAATGGGGTTTGTGAGATTGGTAAATAAACCATATTAGGCTCTCCTAACTCTTTACTCATCAAATCTATCTTATCTTTCAAGTCATTTATTGAATTCCCCATTATTGTATAAACATTTACCTCCTCTAAGCACTTAACTTTTACCGTTATAAAATCATAATCCACCTCTTTATAGTTCTTAAATGAGACTGTAGCATAATATTTGTTATAAAGATTTGGGTTTACTGATAATGTAAATCCTTTTATAACCTCATCATTTAAAAGTTTGTTAAACCTATAATTTAGAGAAGTAGCTGAAAGATTCAACATTTCAGCTAACTTCCTTTGAGAAATTCTCCCATCTTTAAATAACGTTACTAGTATCTTCTTATCAATTAAATCCATCATATAAAATAATGCTTACAGTATTTATATTCTTTTACTCAAATCTCTCTAACGATTTGAATTTAACTTTTTACCCCTTTTTAACAACTTGTCCCTTATTAAGAAAAATGACATAATAGTAAGGAGTATAGAACCAATAACAGTTAACGGTAAAAGATTTATAGCAACTCCTACCATAACCATAGCAATCGCTAATTGTAAAGCGCCATACTTAACCATAGTCTTAAAAGTCTCGCAAACCATATGAATTTTTACAACTTTTACCTTTTTTAACTTTTCATAAAACATTTCTACGCTTACTTAACCTATAATCCGCCGAACCCTTAGTAATAATTTCTATAAGCAAAGCCTTCTTATCTTTACCCCTCAAGATTCTACCTAAACGCTGTAGATACTGCCTTTTAGTACCGTAACCACCTAAAACTATAGCAACACTCGCATCTGGTACGTCTACTCCCTCGTCAAACACAGTCGAGGCTACAATAACCCTATAGATATCTTCCTTAAACTTCTGTAATATTTCTTTTCTCTCATCCTTATCGGTCTTGTAGGTCACAACTGGAATTAAAAACTCTTTACTCACATCATATGCGAGCTGAGTGTCCCTAGTGAAAATAAGTACCTTCTCATCTTTAAACTCCCTTAACAACTCCCTTAATTTCTCAATCTTTGCTCTAGAATTAACTGCAATTCTTAAGGACTCGTGCCACGCTAATAGTGCTTCCCTAGCTTCCTTATCCCTTACTGCTAACTTGACCAAATTATGGAAATCATCTAAACTTTTAAGAGAAAGCCCACGAGAATCTAAGAAATCCTTAAGCTTCTTCCTAAGCTCCTTATACTTCTCCTTTTCCTCATCTGTCATCCTAACGTAAATTCTCTTAATTTCGAAATCCGCAATATATTTTCCAGCTAATTCTTTAACACCTTTCTGGTAAACTATCGGCCCTACAAGGTCTGGATATAACGAATGCCTCCCATCATCTCTTTCGGGTGTAGCAGTAAGCCCTAACCTATATGGGGAAGCGAACAATTTAGCTATTAATGAATAGCCCTCAGAGGGTAAGTGGTGTACCTCATCGAAAACTAATAAAAGGAACTTATTACCTAATTCCTCAGCCCTAGTATAAGCCGAATCGTAAGTAATTACGGTAATCCCCTTTAAAGAGTCCTCACCACCTCCTATCATTCCTACTTCAGCCCTTAACTTAGCCCTTACAGCCTCAGCCCACTGGTTCATTAAATCAATTGTGGGGACAACAATTAAAGTTGGGACTTTAAGTAAGGATATTATTTTTAGTGCGACGAGCGTTTTCCCACTACCCGTTGGTAAGACTACTACTCCCCTCTTCCCGTTCTTAAGCCACGCCCTTACAGCCTCTTCTTGGTAATCCCTTAATTCTATATTCTCTTCTATTAGGGGGAAAGGTAGTGTGTCAAAGACGTGTTCTTTAACTTGAACTCCTTCATTAATAAAGTAGCTTTTAATTTCTCTATATTTATACGCAAAGGTAACGTAAGTTTTTAACTCTTCCGACCACTTCATCCCGGGTGCATATGTGTCGGATAGTAGCAATCCTTTATAATACCTAAGCTCAACCAAATCATTTATATTATACTAGATAAAGATTAAATGTGTTACAGTGGAGCCTAGCCAGGTTTAAAATAGCGAAAAACGAGATAATCCCTTTATTCACCAACGATGTAGAATTGGCAAAGGAATTAATGAGCTTTTTAAAAGTAGGAGAGAAAATAGGAGAGGTTAAGGATGAGATCAAATATCTCGAAAAAATCTATGACTACAAGCTGGTTAGGGGATTATTTACTTTATTGATTAGGGCATCAAAACTGGAGGAATCTTCCCCTATTGAACCCATAATCTTAAGAAGGGCTTTGTTTGAAAAAGGGCCCGTATTAGATGAGGAGGAAAGAGAAAAAATCATAGAAGAGGTAAGGAAAAAATATGGTGTTGATCCTATAAAGTTCATGTTCTCTGACTTAGATGAGGAAAGGAAAATTGTGGAATTACCTCAAATAACTGCTGAGGACTTAATTAAGTGGTATAACCTATCTCTTTTACAAACTCTTCTTTTCAAAGCCTACAAGCTCTCAATTTACGTATCCTCTAATTGGAAGGAGATTATTAAGAGGGCTAAATGGTTAGGGTTAATGTACTTTGCATACGAAAAGCCCTTAAGAATAGACTTTATTGGGCCAGCTACATTAGTGAAAATGAATGAAAAATACGGTAGGAATTTTGCTGTACTTTTACCGTATATAGTCTCATCAGAGAACTGGAAAATTGAGGCGGAAATAATTTTAGGAAAAAAGAAGAAGAGAATTTATAAACTGACAGTAGAAAATTATCGCAATCTTAAAGCCATTAATATTGAAACAGATAGATTTGATAGTTCTGTTGAGGAAAAGTTTTATACAGATTTTACTTCGGTTGTAAAGGACTGGAAAATCATTAGAGAACCCGAACCTTTAGTAGTAGGGAATAGACTTTTCATACCGGATTTCCTAGTTGAAAAGGGAAAATTAAAGGTTTACATAGAGATAGTTGGGTTCTGGACAAAAGAGTATATAAGGGAAAAAATAGAGAAATTAAAAGGAATAAAGGAACCAATTTTAGTCTTATTAAACGAGGAATTGTCTATTGGTGATTTCTCATCTTTTAACGTGATCAAATTTAGGAGAAAAGTGAATGTGGGAGAAGTATATAAATGGTTAAAAAACATAGAAGAGAAAGAGTATTCAACTATGAAAATTGATTATACAATAGATAGTGGTAGAAATGTAGTTAGTATTAAAGAAATAGCTGAAAAATACTCTCTCCCTAGTGAATTAATAAGGAAAAATCTTAAAGAAATACCAGGGTACGTATTTATTAAAAACTATTATGTTAGGGAAGATTTTTTAGAGAAGTTAAAGGAAATAGATTTTAGCGGTAAAAAAGTTTCTGAGTTAAGATCCCAATATGGCGACTTTATTGTTGAAGTCCTGGATTATTTAGGTTATAAATTAATATGGAAAGGAGTTACAGATGCAATAGTAGTAAAAAATGGAGTTAAGAAATGATGGAAAAACGTTAATGTTAATAAACCTCTTCTTAAAATTACGAGAGAGGCTTGGTGATAACTTAATAAAAGTTTCCTATGAAGAGGACGGGAAAATTATTGTTTATACAAGGGAAAAAGTTGAGGTAGAAGGAGTAGAAGTAAAAGACTTAAAAAGTTACGTAGAAGACGCTTTTAAAGTTCGTGGAGTCGATAAGGTTGAAGTAGAACTTGATAAGGAAAAAACATTAGTAAAAGTCTTTATTTCCTCAGTTTACCCAGAACTTTATGAGAATCTCTACGTAATTTTATATGAGGTTAAAAAGGAATTTGGGATAGATATTGATTTGAAAACGATAGAACTCACATAACTCCTCTTCCAGCCGATGACGGGGGGACTATTACATTACTACAAGCCTCTTTTACGCCCTTCTTGCACGCTTCGTTAAGAAGTACTACAGCATCCCTCTCATTACCCACCCTCTTTAATGCCTGAGCTATTATCAATAATAATTTACCATTAACCTCCTGGTTCTTTAAAGCGTCTTTAGCTATCTCTTCAAGCCTATCTCTCTTACCTTGCTTCGTTAGAATATCTAAGGCCAATTCAACGTACTTATTATCTGAATTGTTTATAATCCCGCACTCAACTACGTTCTTTAAGTTCTGGCACTTAGATAGGTCAAAGTACGAGCCGATTTGCTCTAATACGTCAAACATGTAACGGCAATCAATGCTCTCAATTACATTGCAGATTAACCAATTGTATTGTTCTTGCTGACCTTGTGATGATAATGAATTAACAACTTCTTTAACAATTTTAACACCCTCATCCAAATACCCTTGCAATAGAAACCTTTTTGCATCCATTAGCTTTTTTACAACGTCAGACTTAACAACAGTCATATATTATATTACGTTAATATCCCTTAAATTTCTTACATTAACATAGCGGGAGAGATAACCATAACTTTTAACCCTACCCAAAACTAAGTCAGCAGTCATCTTACCCATCGCCGGTGCAAAGCTCCAACCTAATCTACAAGCACCAGTGGAGAAAACTAAGTTTTCGTAACCCCCGATAATAGGAAAACCGTCTGGAGAACAAGGTCTATAGCCCATGGTCATATCATATACATAGCTTACCGAAACTAACTTACTTGCGAGATTTAAGAAGAACTCGGCCCTTGAAGAATCTTCAGAAAAATCAGCATCGAACCCTCCAGTTATCTTTATATGGTCACTGTTTTTTACTATTGCGACTCCCAACTCAGCGAGCACGGCGGGGTACTTGAGGAAAACCTCACCCTTAACCCTATAACCATAACCCTTAAACGATGTTATAGGCAAACCGAAATTTGAATCCCATACTCCAGCGCTTAAAACTACCTTATCGAATTTTTCATCATCAACTTCTCCTTCTTTAGTCACCCTACTGACTTCCCTAATCGTAATCCTCGCATTATTTATTTCCTTAGAAATCCTATCTATGAACTTAAAAGTATCCACCTTAGAAAGTTCTGGGAAATAGATCCCTCCAGCAAAACCCTTAACTTCCATGACTTCAAATTTAGGACTAAACGGGTTCCTCTTTTCGTCCTCTATACCCTTTTCAAACTCCTCTTTATCCTCGTAAACCTCGAGTAACCCGCTCTCCTCGTAGTCAAAATCATTCTTCTCTTCAGCAAGTCTCTTATACTCTTTTAAGGAGAACTTAGCCATATACCTCATTATCTCCCAGGCCTCTTGGGGCGGTTCCCTATTAAGTTCAGAGAGTAAAGAGACTAGCCAGCTCTTATTAACGCTCCTTGCACTCGTTATGCCCTTACTCATATACTTTAACATCTTTACTATCATAGAAGTACTGTTTATCTTGTCAAATCTGTATGGCTCGATAAGACCAGCAGCGTGAACAGAACCGTTACCTAAAAAAGCCTTCTCAAAAACTGTTACTTCAACACCTTCTCTTAATAAGTAATATGCTGTAAATAATCCAACTATTCCACCGCCAATTATTGCAACTCTCATAACTTTAAAGAGACCGAACTAAAAGAAAAAGCTTATTTATTGACTAAGACCTCCTTGTAATTTCAAGTCCTTTAAAACCTTTAACGCCCTCTTCTTAACCTTACTCTCTATCCTAAGTAAGTCCTCTAAATAAGAAATCTCCGCCTTTACTTCATCAACTGTCAAAAACCCCAATTGGACAAGTTTAGGCACAGATTCCCACGCGTAAATCCTAACGCTTGCTTTTCTATGCCTTAAAAAGTCCTTAAACCTCTCCTTGTCTTTAGCTTGAAAAATCCCTTCTTTAACTAATGTCACAAATAACCTCCATGCCTTTTTCCTTATCGTTACCCATCTACTCCTTAATAACCTCCAATAAGAGTTCCTATTCTCTATTACATAATCCTTACTGACTATGTTTAGCCTTATTAGATCCAGAACTTTAGACCATGCTGACCATTTAATCCTATCTGACTGTGCTGTTAAAGACCTCTCAATTCCACTAACGAGCAATTCCTTATAAATATCTAAATGACTCCACGCATCATCCCTTATCCCTTGTAACCTATGCCATAACAGTGATCGTAAATAACCTAGATCACTCTGTAAAAGCTTACCGTTTCCAGTGTCTACTAAAAACTTGATTTTCTCCCATGCTTCTTCTCTTTCCTTCTTGTTTTTACTTCTTAATTTTTCCAGAATTTCTGTCTTATTCGTTATTATCTCATCTATATTCATCACTTTAACCACCAGAAGCCACTAAGAAAACTTTTAGAACGTCACCGTCGCTAAGTTTTTCATCCTCAACTATCGGCAAACCGTCCTTTACTACCACACTACCTTGAACCCTATAACCAATTCTCTTTAACAAATCCCTAACAGTAGCGTTTTCCGGCAATTCTATCTCAACCCTCTTGTTTTCCCTAACTAACTCTACTGTTACTTTCACAAAGGAAGAATTTAAACCGTGGGCTGAAAAAGTTTTTTGTGGACGAAAAGGAGATCACAAGAGAGGCTTACAACTACATCGTACATAGGAGAAAACCGTTAGAGGTAGTAAAAGAAATAGGAGGTAAAATAGTGGGAGATATAGGTTGTGGTGCTGGACAAAATTGTATAGTCCTTCAAGCTAAGTTAAAGATTTGTCTCGATTTCTCGGGGAGACAATTGAGGGAGGCAAGAAAAAGAGGTTGTGAGTATTTGGTAGAAGCCGATATGGAATACTTACCGTTTAGGGATAATGTTTTTGATTCCTTAATTTATATCGCCTCATTGCATCACTTAAGAAACCCTAATAACGCTATAAAAGAGGCTTATCGCGTTCTTAGGATAGGTGGTAAAATACTTGCAACAGTATGGTTAGTTAAGTTCCCCTTCAAGCGGAACGTATACATAACAAGTAATATTAATGGGAAAGAAGTTAAGAGGTTTTATCATTTATACCTTCCTTGGGAGTTAAGAAAAAATATGGAAAAAAATGGGTTTAAGACTTTAAAATATTCATTGTACCGCGTTAACTCCCTCCTCCCCAATAACGCCCTTTACCTAGGCTTTAAGTAATATCTTTTCTATTCTAGCCCTCTTTAGCTCCTCCATCAGTGAAATTAAGTCTGAAATATTATAACCTAAAGGCTCTATCTTGTCCTTGCCATCTTTAACTATTTGTACAGCTAAAGGGAATAATTCCTCAATCCTCTTTACCGCATACTCCTTATCTTCTATAAGTGAGTACCCGAAATTGACGTGCCTTGCCTCATCCTCAATTATAGTCTTAATCCCTTTGTTAAACTCGACAAGTTCGTATTTCCTTGAAACCTCATTAAGTATCTTTAACCCTACTGTTGCTAAAACGCCTTCAGTTATCATATGAAATCTTGTCGCAACATTTTCTTTCCATTTCTCGCTCTTAAAATCCTCAACTAGCCCGTCAAATAGTTTTATGTAAGAGTCTGGCAGTTTGACTGTCCTTAACGGTTCTTCAGCAAAATACTCTCTAAAGAAATCAAAATGCTCTATCTCCTCTATTACTTGTTGCAATGAATAGTTTTTAACTAACTTTGCCGCGTTAAATGAAAGTTTCTTTAATTCATTCCATCTATTCATTATTCCTTCCGGATAAAAATGAGCTGAAAGATATCTTATACCCTCTCTGATCTCTTGAGGCGTTTTGTACCAATTGGACTCCATATTTTTATTAACTATATTTGATATTTTTAACTTTTTATTATTTTAAAAACTAGTAACCACATTTAATCTTTAGTAATTCGTGTTAACTTTAGTAGGATTATTAAAACAATAATAAAAAGAAAAGAAAGAATATTATCTAATCTAATTATTACCATCTTAAGGACTAAAATTTGGTATAAACCGAATCACGGGATGAATTGAAATTTACACAAAAAGCCTAATAAACCAGGGTTAAAGTTCTGGTCTTGATAGCGTATAAAGTAACAAGTATAAACAAATCCTCATATGACTAATTTACGTAGGTATTCTTCTTCTAATAGTTTTCATCATCTTAGTAATTATTCCTTTTCTTGTATAAAGAACAGAATAAACCAGTGCTATTAAAAATCCAATTACTGAACCGATTATACCGTATCTTAGATAGTTAGTATATGGGAATTTCGCTATTATGATGTAATACCCAGGTGGTAAGACATAAGATTTTGTTAAGTTAGTGATTTCGGTTCCATTTATGTAATAAGTGAGATTTAGTCCACTAAGATATCTTATGACTATCTCGGAATTGGAGAAAATCTTTATCTTTAAACCGTTAGGTATAATAGAGTACATTACGTTTAAAATTTTAGAAATTTTAGGAATTATTAGCAAGTTTTTAACAACTCCTTCATGATAGTAAAACACTGTAACGTTTACAGTGGTATTTGCTTTCATCGGATAATACTCAGAGAGATAGATTATGTCTACATATGTACTAACATTAACTGTAGTTGTATTATGAAAAGTTAAAGTTGTGTCATTTGAAGTGTAAATTTGAATGTAAAAGTACTGTAAATCAGTGTAATTGAGTTTTATATTAATTGTGCCATTCAAGTAAGTCGGCGATGGGAAGAGCAGTGCTATTTCAGATTCAGTATAAGGCTTTAACATTTCCCAAATTAAAGACCCGTTGAACCTCTCTATTTCAGAATTTGTTAGGTTCTGAACCTTTAATGTCAAATACGAACTACTATTATAAGTGAAATTCACATAAATTGGGTAACCGATAAATCTAGGATTAGGTAGGATGCCGCTATTATTCACAATGTATTTTGCGATAAGCGTATTATTGGTAATGGGTTGTGGTGATATCAATTCACATGGGAGTTCCCAATAAACTGGCTCTAAAGTATCGTTTTCTAACACCTTTATTGTCTTTTCCACTTGAGGACTAAGTTTGTAAAAGTAAGATTGTACGGAAAAGTTATATAAGCTTACTAGAAAGAGAGTGACTAACGCGATACTTATTACAGCCTTTTTGTCTTGGTTTAATATAATAAGAAATATTGAGAGAATTACGAAGGGGTAAATAAGAGTGGCGTAAGGATATGAAAGAATTATATAAGAAATACCGAAAACGGAGGCTATAGCTAAGTACTCCCTCTTAGAATAAAATAATCCAGCAGAGAGGAGAAGTAAAACGTACAGAATGATGTTATTTATGTTTAGCGCTTGACTTTCAGGAAATCCTAAAAATACAAACGGGATGATCCAAAATAAGGAAAGTAATACTGAGAATAATATGTACTCCTTCCTAACTCTGTTCTCTAATATTGTAATTATAGAGAAGGAAAAAGGAAATGCAATACTACTTGATAGAGTAGTTAAGGCTGAAAAGGCTACAACATTTCTTACGCTAACCCTTCTGGCTAAGTATACTGCTAAGGGTAATAAGGAGTATGTAATGCTCAGAGAGGGGGAGAGGATGGGGGTAAGCATTGAATAAAGGATAGCTGAGGCAATCTTGACCTTTCTCTCTATAAAATACGTGGAAAAGAGCAGGTAAGAGGAGAGCGAAGAGATATAGTAAACTAGGAAAATAAATATGTGAGTACCGATGTATTGTCCAAACTTATAAACTAGAAAGTGTGACAGAAAATAAACTGGGAATTCCTCGATTTCCGGTATATAACCTAGCCCAGGTAGCCAGAGGTTAACTATAGAGTATTTAAAATAGAATGAGATAGGGTTCCAATAATAGTAGCTGAAGGGTAAAGGAGATAGGAAAGTTAGCAATGGAAATACAGCTAAGATTAGAGGGACCTTAACCCTCTCTGGAACTCTAACTTTACCACCTTCAGCTATGAGCCCCGATACTCCGAATAAGAAGTTATAATAGGCTAGATCTCCTAATCCTACTTGATATGAAGAGTAATAAGCCGCTGAGATTATTAGTACTATCCCAGAAACGATGTAACCCCTGAAGTCGTACTTGAAAAGACCATAAAGTATTGATAACGAGAAGAACGTGAGTAGTTGTATCACTTCTGGTAGATTGTAGGAGAATAAACTAACCCCCAAGGGGATCAGAGCGTAAGAAAGAGGTGTATAATAAGAGGTCACTACACTACTTATAACAGCAATTATAATAATGTACTGAGGTAAGGAACCATGAATTATTGCTGGGACAAGGAGGAAAGGGAACAAGATTGATAATTTGTTTTCCCCATACAGGGAATTAAACGATACTAGAACGAGAACTAGTCCTATTAAGTAAAAGTCACTTAACTGTATTTCGTCTATTATAGACCAAAACGCAAATAATATCACTAAACTGATAATAATTCGATAATTAATTTCCATTACACGTACTTTAAGACCAAAATTTTATAAAATTAACCGAAAGCCTCAAATCCAACGAATTGATTATTCTTTTATGGATGACAAAGAAATAGAGGAGGTTTTATTAAATTTAGGATTGAAAATAAGTAAGCCACCTCAAGCTCAAGAGAAATTCCACATATTAGCAACACCACCCCAAAATTTCCCAATACTTGAAATAATAAGACCTCAAGATAGTTCGAGATTTTACCTTATAGTAATGGGAATAGGAATAGCACCAGAACACAAAAAAGGGTTAGGGAGTATGAAGACAGATGATAGGTTTAAATTTTTAGCGGAAATAACTGAGGAAGTACTCAAAATGGGTTTAGATATTGCTATATTACCCCCCGGTTCTGATATTCCAGATGCAATACAGATAATGAAAGTAGTATATTCTGAAGGATTAACGCCAAATGAGTTCTTAAATGCATATTATATGGTTAGAAATGCCGGAATCCTCGTAATAAACAGAATAAATAGACAGTTCGGGATAAAAGAGTTTAAGCAAAATACTACAAGGTATATATAATGATTAGAAAAACTAAAATAATTGCAACACTAGGCCCGGCAAGTGAAAAAATAGTAGACGAATTAATAAAATATGTTGACGTAATTAGGCTTAATTTCGCACACGGTGACGAGGAGCAACACGAAAAGTATTTTTCATTAGTAAACGATAGAGTGCCGATATTAGTCGATCTACCCGGGCCTAAGTTAAGATTGGGGATTTTAAAAGAAGGTAAAATGGAACTTAAGAATGGTGAAATTGTAGAGTTCGGTGATAAGGGATTACCAGTTGATGACCCCCTCTTCTTTAAGCTAATAAAACCGGGCATTGAAGTCCTTATTTCCGACGGAAGAGTAAGGGTTAAAATTGTTGAGGTTGATGAAAATAAAGCTAAAGGTGTTGTCGAAGAAGGGGGAATAGTAACCTCAAGAAAGGGAATTAACATACCGGATGCAAATATACCCATAGGAATAACGGAGAGGGATTTGCAACTACTTCGTGAGGCCCTAAAGTTAGGGGCTACGTTCATAGGTTTGTCATTCGTAATAAACGCTGACGATGTAAAAAAGGTAAAGTCAATTGTGGGGGACAAAGCTTGGGTTATTTCAAAGATAGAAAAGAAGGGTGCTCTTGAGAACTTAAAAGAGATAATTAAGGAATCTGATGGAGTTATGGTGGCTAGAGGGGATTTAGGGGTTGAAATTGGGTTAGCGAACTTACCACAAACACAAAGGAGGATTATAAGGCTTTCAAGGCTTTATGGGAAACCGGTAATTTTAGCTACTCAAGTTTTAGAGTCAATGGTTAGCTCACCGATCCCGACCAGAGCTGAAGTAATTGATGTAGCTAACTCGGTATCGCAAGGAGTAGATGCGATAATGCTAAGTGATGAGACCGCCATGGGACAATACCCTCTAGAAGCTGTAAAAACACTTCACGCTTTGATAACAAACGTGGAAAAGAACTTTAAGCCGAGAAAAACGAGACTTTATAAGAACGTGGATGAGGCTATAGCTTATTCTGCAATTATAACTAGTTATCTTGCTTCTTGTAAGGCAATATTTACTTATACGAGAACCGGATCTACAGCTTTGAGGATCTCTAGACTGAGACCGAATATTCCAATATACACACTTACACCTTCTAGGGAAATTGAAAAGAGAATAAGAGTGTGTTACGGAGTTATACCTATCGTGATTAGGGAATTAAAGAATATCGATGAGGTAATTAACGAAGCTAAAGGTTACTCCAGAAGGTTAGGGATTAAAGGAAATATTACCATCGTGGGCGGAGTTAGTTCAGATGCTGAAGGGACAACGAGGTTTTTAAAGGTTGAAGAGGTAAACTAATTTTTAAACAGTAAGTGTTTTATATTAATTCTCTAAAAAACAACTTATGACATTAGATGCATTGTTTAAACCTAGTAGTATAGCAGTAATAGGCGCTTCAAGGCATAAAGAGAAAGTGGGAAATGTAGTTTTCAGAAACTTACTTTTAACATTTCACGGAAAACTCTATCCGGTAAACAATAAGGCTGAAGACGTTGAAGGGATTAAGGCTTATAGGAGTGTTAAAGAAATCCCCGACCCAGTAGATTTGGTAGTAATAACGGTACCTAGGGAAGTAGTACCTCAAGTTATGGAGGAGTCGGTTGAAAAAGGGGTTAAAGCTGCAATAGTGATAACAGCTGGTTTCAAAGAGGTAGGAGAGGAAAAACTGGAAGAAGAAGTAATAAACATTGCCAGAAAAGGAGGGATAAGAGTACTGGGGCCTAACACGTTCGGAATAATAACTCCAGAACTTAATGCAACATTTGCTTACTCTGATGTCAAGAGAGGGAATATAGCACTAGTAGTTCAGAGTGGAGGTTTAGGAGTTTACATGCTTAACTGGGCTCAGAAGAATAGGATTGGAATAAGCTATATGGTTAGTTTGGGAAATCAAGCCGACGTTAAAGAATATGAAGTAATTGACTACCTATCAAAGGATCCAGAAACTAAAGCAATATTCGTTTATCTTGAAGGAGTTTCTGACGGAAATTCCTTCCTTGAAACTCTGCCAGATGCTACAAGCAGAAAACCAGTAGTGTTCCTAAAGGGTGGGACTACCTCAAACGGTGCGGCAGCGGCGAAAACTCATACTGGCAGTTTAGCAGGATCTTTTGAGGTATTTAAAGCTGCAGTGAAGACAGTAGGGGGGATCTTAGTTGAGAACCTACATGACATGCTAAATCTCGCTAAACTACTTATGTATTCGGAACCCATAAGGGATCAGATACTGGTTGTCACAAATTCTGGTGGACATGGGGTGCTTACATCAGATGAAATTGAAAAGAACGGATTAAAGCTCGTGGAATTACCTTCATGGATGAAAGAGGAGCTGAAAAAGGTTTTACCTTCAACATCAGTACCTAGGAATCCTTTAGATTTAACTGGTGATGCAAATAGAGACCGCTACCAGTCCGCTTTAAGGATAGTATCGGATTTGGACTGTACTAAGTTAGTAATAGTTCAAGCCCTTCCAATGGTTAGTTGTTCAGATGTCGCTAGAGTGGTTTCCATGTTTAAGGGTAAGGGAATGATAGGAGTTACTATGGGTTTAGACGAGGATTATGCGATGAAAATACTGGAAACTGCAGGGATTCCGGCCTTTACTTTCCCAGAAGACGCTGTGAAGGCTATAAGATATTATGTTACAAGACCGCAACATAGGAGGAAGATTAGGACTAAACAGCCAATAGAGTCCGCTTTAGAAATAGTTAAGGGAAAGAAAACTTTGAAAGACTATGAAGCAATGAAGTTAATGGAAATTTACGGTATAAGGACTCCTAAGTGGGGAATTGCTGAGGGTGAGGAAGAAGCCCAAAGGGTTGCAGACAGTATAGGCTATCCTGTGGTAATGAAAATCTCACCAGACGAACCAGTCCATAAGACTGAAATGAAAGGGGTGGTAGTAAACGTTGAAAAAGATCAAGTCAAAAATGTGTATAGAGAATTATCCAAGATTACTAAAAGGGTAATGATCCAAGAACAGTTGAGCGGGTTAGAGGTATTTGTAGGGGGTATGAAAGACCCGGTGTTCGGTCACGTTGTTATTGTAGGAAGCGGAGGAATATATGTTGAAGTTCTGAAGAACGTTGCATACGGTTTATCGCCAATTTATGAAGATGAGGCCTTAGATTTACTTAAGGAGAGTAAGTTACTTGATATGCTACATGCCAGAAAGAGGGGTTATGATGAGAACTCGTTAATAAGGACTTTAGTGTCAATCTCAAGGATGATAGTGGACTTAGACATTAAAGAGATGGACATAAATCCATTATTTGTAAATGAAAGAGGTGCGTTTGCAGTAGATGTAAGAGTTGTCTTAAGTTAAAAAATTTTTAACTTACAAAAGTTAGGACGTAAACCCCTTCTAAATCTTCTTTAATATCTTGTAAGATCTCATTTTCACCATTTAAATACTTCTGGAAGGTCGGAAGTTGCCATACTTTAACAAATTGCCCATTATAATATGTGCATAATTGCCCTAATGGTATTTCTTGGACATTATATACTGTTGTACCGTTTATAGTCTTAACGTAATCGATACCTAAATGCAGATACCCCACTGGAACTGTATAAGTAGAATTTGAACTTACATTCACCACAAACAACGCAGAACCTAATTGAGGGCTATAATAGACATAATTGTATAGGGATGTAGGTATCCATGCGTAGATACACGCTACCATCAAGCCAGTTGTTGCGTTGATAAGTTCTACCTTTATGGACGAATTATGTGCTACAAACATGATGATTTGTGTTACGTTATTGTTAAAGTATTGAGTAGCACCTATATAAGTAGTGTTAACTACATTAATTACTGAATAAGGAGGATATACTGCCAAGAATAGGGGATTTGCTTGGATAGTATATGCCATACCACTTATACTTAATATCGGTAGTAAAAACACAAGAGTTAATAATGCTAAACTCTTTTTCATCCCGTTTTATACAGTATATGAAGATTTAAATTTTTTCGATAATTTTTCTTGATATAGAGTAGTTGGGTGAGAAAATAGTTTACCCATAGTTAATTAGAAAGACTTTTAAATTAGAGTAATTACAAATTTCATATGGACTATAAAAAACAGTATAAAGAAGAGCTGTTTGATAGCCACGTTTATTATGAGTTATACAAGGTGGAAAAAGACCGTAATATGAAAGCTTACCTTAAGAAAATGTCAGAGATGGAGAAAAAGCATTCTGAAATTTGGAAAGAAATTGCAGAGAAACGAGGAATAAAAATAGAGACAAAACTCTCTTTCTCAGATAATCTGAAAATTAAAGCTTACAAACTGATTAGGAGAGTATTAGGACTACAGCTGACAATAAAATTGCTAGAAGGAGGAGAGGAAACAGATATTGAGAAATATTATGAATTGTCGAAAAGTTACGAGTTGGACGAAGATGAGAGAAGAAAAATGAGAGAATTAAGTGTTGACGAAGCAGTTCACGAGGAATTACTAAATACTATAAAAGCTAAGGACGTAGGGGACTTCGTCTATGGTATAAATGATGGATTAGTAGAAGTCTTAGCAGCTACATCAGGCATATCTGGTGCAATACAAAATCCATTAGTTGTTGCAATTTCTGGCCTAATAGTCGGGATCTCTGGCATGTTATCTATGAGTATAGGTGCTTATTTATCAACTAAATCAAGTAAAGAGATAAATGAGAGTAAAAGGAGGAAGATTGAATTGCAAAAGCTTGTAGATAGAGAAGAAGTCTCAAAAAAGCTTGCAGCGATTCTTACGGAATTGGGCATAAAAGAGAATATAGCTACGAGAATTTCACCACAATTAGTTGACGTTGCAGAAGATATAGTAGCACCTAAGGTTGAGGAAAACCCAAAAACAAGCGCATTAATTACTGGAATATCGTACATTGTTGGCGCAATAGTCCCTATTCTTCCATACTTCTTTAGCTTAAGTGGTCTTACAGGGCTATTAGTATCTTATATAATCTCAGCCCTAGCCATTTTTACTGTGGGCTCAATAATAGGGTTACTAAGTGAAGTAAAACCTTGGAAAAAAGGATTAGAAATGATGGGCTTAGGGATAAGTGCTGCAGTAGCTACACATCTAATAGGGGTTTTAGCATCTCACTTCTTAACCATTTGAGCTATATCTTCCCACATCTCGTCCACGTAATCTTGTATCCTTTTAATGTCCTCGGGTTTCAACTTACTGAACCTACCCTGTAGTTTCAAATACTCCTCCACTGGCTTCCTCTTAGACTTATCTAATAAAGTCTTACTGACACTGGTTAACCTAAATTCTCCATACTCTATCTCAAATAAAGGCCATATGCCAGTCTCAACAGCTAATTTTGCAACCTCCACAGTTAGACTACTATCAAATCTCCAACCGGGTGGGCATGGGGATAACAGATGAATGTACCTAAACCCGTGAATACTCTTAGCCTTTCTAACTTTGGCCTGATAATCAAATGGGTAAGCTATTGAAGCCGTAGCAACATAAGGTATTTTATGCTCAGCCATAATGAAAGGCATCGGTTTCTTAAACTCTCTTTTTCCTTCTGGAGTTGTTGTTGTCCATGCTCCATGAGGAGTTAAGCTCGACCTCTGAATACCAGTGTTCATATAAGCCTCATTATCGTAACATACATAAAGTATATCCTCATTCCTTTCTGCGGCACCGCTTAATGAGGCAAAGCCTATATCAGCAGTACCACCATCACCGGCCCATACTACAACAGTGGCGTCTTTATCACCTCTCATTCTTAACTGCCTTACAATACCAGAGGCAATTGCCGGTGCAGCGGCAAAAGCACTGTGAACTACTGGTACAGTAGAGGGCATTCCACTAGTATCACCCATTATTACTGTAGTACATGAGGCTGGGACTACTAATACTGTCTTTTCTCCTAATTCCTCAAGTAAGATGTCTAATTCTTTGGGGATTGGACACCCTGGGCAAGCAGCGTTTCCTCTAAGGAATTTTATTTGCCTTTTTGGAACTGTGATGAGAGTCATAACAACCACCTCTCTTCCTCCAATTTACCGTTAATTAAATCATACATGACTTGTTGGAAATGTAAGGGTCTTACATCTTTCCCTCCCAGACCAGCTATCACACTGTGAATATTAACATTACTACCGTACATTGCAGCTTTTACCTCATTCGCTAGAACTCCTCCAGAACCATAGGAGACAGCTCTATCGAACACGACTACTTCTTTCATGGAGTTCAAATACTCTCTAACTTTCTCTTTCGGGAAAGGCCTAAACACTCTGATTTTGAGTAACCCAACCTCTAATCCCTCATTCCTTAGCCTATCAACTGCAACCTTCGCGTCGCCGCTCCAGGCGCCCATCGTAACAAAGACGTATTTAGCATCTTCGCACTTATAGCACTCAACTAAACCATACTGTTTCCTTCCACTCAACTTCTCATATTCTCTCATAATCTCCTCTATAACACCTTTTGCCCTATCCATAGCTTTCTTAGCTTCATAACGATATTTTATGTACTCATCTGGCGTTGCGATAGGTCCTATGCCTATGGGATCTGAGAAGTCGATAAGGTTAAAGTTTCTAGGTGGTAGGAAAGAATCTACCTCCCAATCCTCTAACACTTCTATCCTCTCCATAGTGTGAGTTAATATGAAACCGTCAAATCCCATCATCACTGGTAGAATAACCCTTTCATCTTCAGAAATTCTAAAAGCTTGTATAGTAAGATCGTAAGCCTCTTGAACGTTTTCGGCCATCATTTGGATCCATATCGCATCTCTCTTACTCACAAAATCTTGATGATCATCCCATATACTCCAAGGCTCGGCAATTGCCCTAGTTGCCACAGCAGCGACCATAGGTACTCTTTGGCCCCCAGCCCAATATATCATTTCAGTCATGTACAAGAGACCTTGTGAAGCAGTTGCAGTAAATACCCTAGCACCGGCTAGAGCAGCACCATATATTGCGGCTAGTGCGGAGTGTTCGCTTTCAACCCTTATAAGTTCTGCCTTTAGCTCACCATTAGATATGTACTCTGAGAGTTTTTCAAGCATTGTAGTTTGAGGAGTAATTGGGTAAACAGCCAATACTTGTGGCTTTGCTTGTTTAATAGCATAAGCTACTGCGTGATTACCTACTAAAGCCAAACTTTTCCTTTTTAAAACCTGCATTCACTTCACCTCCATAACCATCTGAATCGCATGAGTAGGACAAACTTGTGCACAAACTCCACAACCCTTACAATAATCATAATCTATTTGAGGTAAATAATCCTCTAACATATCTATGGTATTTTCAGGGCAATATAGAATACAAAGTCTGCATTTTGTACACTTAGAATAGTCAATTACCGGCTTTTCGACTCTCCAATTACCAGTATGGCCAGCAGAACCCAATTTAGGCCTAGCTATTGGGATTCCTTCTGGGACTTTAATCAACTAACCTCACCTCCTTATAACCTCTTTCTACAGCTTCAGCATTTAACTCTCCTAACTTGCCATGGAATTCCTCTTTTACTGCCTCCTCAAGGGAGGCCAAAGTTGGTTGACCTAAAACCTTAGCTAACGCCCCTACCATTGTTGTATTGACTACAGTCCAGCCAGCCACAACCAATCCTAACTCTTTTGCAATATTTGTCGCATCGACAATGTATTCCCTCTTCCATATTCTCTTAGGCTGTGAGGAATTAATTAATAAGAACCCGCTTTCTTTGATTCCTTCAGTGATATTCATAATCTTAAATAAGGAGGGATCAAAAACAGCAACACCATCAGAATTATAAACTTCCCTATGCAGGAAAATAGGCTGATCCGAAAGCCTTACATAAGAGACTACCGGCGCTCCTCTTCTCTCACCGCCATAGAAAGGAATTGATTGCCCATATTTATCGTCCAAAACTTCAGCCTTTACGAGAAGTTCTCCAGCGGTTACAACGCCTTGTCCTCCTCTTCCCCTTAACGCTAATTCGACCAGCATTTCACATTTATCTTTCTCTTGATATCAAAAATTACTTAGTATTAATAAGCCTACGACTATGAAATTAACATTGTTAAATCTAATAGAAAACGATATAAGACTTTATATACATTATCAACTTCCTCATAGCTCACGAACTCGTTGTAAGAATGAGCACTACCTAGTTCTCCCGGCCCATAAACTATTACAGGGACTCCCTCATAACGAAAATATCGGCCATCAGTAGCCCCCGTTATTATATACTCTTTAGGGGTAACTCCCAATTCTTTCTCGATCGTTGATTTAAGGAGTTTTACATATTCGTTATTAGGCGATGTATAGTTCGGCTCGGAAAGGTCAATTGGCTCAACCTCGCTGAAAGACACTAATGACTTAATTATTTGAAGTGCGTCAGATGTGGATATTCCCGGGGGAATACGCATATCTACTTCCGCTTCTGCGTAGTCTGGAACTACGTTAATCTTAATACCACCTTTTATAATACCCGGGTTAAATGAAATCTTCTGAAAATCGTTTTTGGTAATATCATTTGCAAGGGCTAATAAAGCATCTCTAATTTCATCCGGTATTTTAACTTCGACCTCTTTTATTCTCTCCAACGACAAGAGGTCTTTCACTAATCTCATAATCGCATTATCGCCCAATGAAGGTAAACTACCGTGGGCTACCTTACCTCTCGCAATCAATTTAACTTGTAGTAACCCTTTCTCGCCTATATTTATGTATTTAGATCCGGAAGGTTCTGAAATTAAAACTAAGCTAGGCTTATAATTTTTTGCTAAATATTTACTACCGAAAAACCCTCCAGTCTCTTCATCTGGTACGGCTACAAAGGAGAGCTTGTAATTTACTTTATCGGCAATCTCGGTAAATACCTTAACTTGAACCCCTAAACCTCCTTTCATATCTGTAGCGCCCCTACCGAAAATCCCATTTTCTGTCAGTTTCCCAGAAAAAGGATCTTCGATCCATTTACTCTTTTCTCCAGTAGGTACTACATCGTAATGACCGTTAAGCATAATCTCTCTCCTACTGCTCTGCCCGTTATCTACCATTAAAACTGGCCACCCCTTTTCAAACTCAATTATTTTGGGACTAAACCCGGAAAGTTTTAGATAATCACTCAAGTACCCTACAAGTTCGTAATAACTTTCCTTTTCTTCGCTGGGATTAATTGTTGGGAATTTAATCAAATCTGATATCAGTTTGTATAACTCATGATTCATAAGTGAGAATTCGTTTTTAATATATAAAAAGTCTGAGTTTACGACGTTGAATAGTTTTTATTTTTCGCGCGATATTAATCATTATAATTTGTGTTAATGTTCATCGACGTTAAAAACACTCCCAAAGTTTATGTAGATGGTTTTGCAAGTTTAACGTGACTTATTCGAGATTAAAAATTGTTCACATGATTTTAAAAAGAATTAAAGTACAATTAAATGATAAGGAGAAAAGCTATGAAGGAGAATATTCTCATATGAACATACAAGGAGTTAACATTTCATCAATTCTTACACCAGAAGTGAAGTATATTGTACTTACAAAGAGATTTGTATCCTCACTAGCCGAGGAATATCCAGCTTTTATTTCATATAATGAAGATAAGGTAAAACTTAGAGAGCTAATACTCTTGAAAAAGAAATTGATTACGGGATATAAGTATGACGTTAATGTAAAAGAGGGAGATGGAGGACTTTCCTCACTCTATGACGATGATGAGATAGTACTTAACATAAGGGCTAGGAAAAATGGATTAATGATAACTTCGGATTTAGTCTTTTTGGGCATAAAGAAGAAAGAGATGGATAAGATACTAATAATCCATGATTTACCAGTAATAGCAAGAGATAGAAATGGGTTAGTAGAGGGCATTAGGGAGTTTCTGAGAAGTTGGAACGGTATTGAGATTGAAACAATACCAACTAAGTTTAAGTTAGAATATAAACACAAGGTTAAGGCTAAAATAATTGACGTTGATTATGCTGATGTACTTTTTACACCTTGATTCCTTATCCTTTTTTGGAGCGTTATTATAGCCCTAGCTAAAGCTTCTGGTCTCGTGGGACAACCTGGCGCATAAATATCTACTGGTATACCGATTTCTGAGGGTAGAACTGTATTATAGGAATTCCAAAATATCCCACCTTCCAATGAACATGCGCCCATTGCTATAACAAATTTGGGCTCAGGCATTTGATCATAGACTATTTTAGCAGCTCTAGCCATCTTCCTAGTTAAGGTACCCTCGATGACTAAAAGGTTTGTTTGTCTAGCTGAGGAAAAAGGAAGTACACCGAATCTTTCAGAATCAAATCTCCCAGCTGCAAAAGCTCCAAATTCTGTACCGCAACAGCTAGTAGTCAAGTGAGGGGGCCATAATGAGAAAGCTAATCCCCAATCCCTTAAATTCTTTATAGGCTTCCTATTAATTAGCCATTGAATGGCTTTTTTAGCGGCTTCTTGAAGGTTCCCAGTTAATAATAACTGATCAGACATCGACTATACATCTAATTCGTAACTTAAAATCTTATGTTATAAAAGGGGGAATTACCCCCTCTCATCAATGTTCAGCGATCACCTCACTAATCACCTCTCATTTAATCAGTTCAGAGCGCCTATGTCATCAATCCTACTCGAAGGTTCCTCATCACTTACTTTAAAAATTGAGAGACCACTTTTATTTTTATGACTTTAATACTCAAGATTGATCCTCTTAACCCTGAACCAGAAAAAATAAGGCAAGCAGCTGAAGTTATAAAGAAGGGAGGCACAGTCGCGTTTCCCACAGAAACGGTTTATGGGTTAGGTGCTAACGCTTATGATGGAGAGGCTTGCCTAAAGATTTTTAAGGCTAAGAATAGACCAGTCGATAATCCCTTAATAGTTCATATATCCGATTTAGACCAGCTCTTTGAAGTAGCAAAGGACATACCAGATAAAGTGTTAGAGTTAGCACAAATTGTTTGGCCGGGGCCTTTAACGTTTGTGTTGAAGAAAACCGAGAAAGTACCTAAGGAGGTAACGGCGAATTTAGACACCGTAGCAGTTAGAATGCCAGCACATCCTATAGCATTACAATTAATTAGGGAAAGTGGTGTACCTATTGCGGCACCAAGTGCTAATTTAGCAACCAAACCCAGCCCAACTAAGGCTGAAGACGTTATAGCTGATATGAACGGGAGAGTTAACGTAATAATTGATGGGGGACATACGTTCTTTGGGGTGGAGTCCACAATTGTAAACGTCAGTGTTAATCCTCCAGTACTTTTACGTCCAGGGCCTTTTACAATTGAGGAGTTAAGGAATTTCTTCCCGGACTTAATAATTCCAGAGTTCGCTGAAGGAAAGAAGGAAGCGGAGATAGCGTTAGCACCCGGAATGAAATATAAGCATTACGCACCTAATACCAAACTACTTCTAGTGGAGAATAGGACCATTTTGCGGGACGTCGTTGATTTGCTTTCTAAGAAATATAAAGTAGCATTGCTTTTACCAAGGGAGTTAGAAGAAGAGTTCAAGGGATTCCCCATATTAGTGTTGGGGAGTGATAATAACTTATATGAGGTTGCAAAGAACTTATTTGATTCTTTTAGAGAACTCGATAAGCTAAACGTGGATTTAGGTATAATGGTAGGTTTTCCAGAGAGAGGGATAGGTTTTGCTATAATGAATAGGGCCAGGAAAGCTTCAGCTTTTTCAATTATAAAAGAAATAAGTGATGTGTACAAGTATGTTAGTCTTTAAGTTCCCTAGCGTGACTTCAACCCAAGACTTAGCTGAAGCAATTTACAGAATGATTAACGCTAATGAGTTCGTTATAGTTGCAGAAGAACAAACCGAGGCTAGAGGTAGATATAGGAGAGGGTGGTATTCGCCGAAGGGAGGACTGTGGTTTACTTACGTGATTAAAGGATTTAACCCAGAGAAGATACCTTTAGCGACATTGCAAACAGCACTAGCAGTAAGGGAATCAATCTCACAATACGTTAATGCCTTAATAAGGTGGCCTAACGATATAGTGATAGATGATAGGAAGGTAGCTGGAATACTAATAGAGGGTATAAGTGAAGGAGGGATGGGTAATAAGGGAAGTACAGTGTTTATAGGTATAGGAATAGATACTAATGTAGAGTCTTTTCCTCCAGACATAAATGCCATTTCTCTGTTACAATTAGGTAAGAGAATTGATAACGATGAATTTCTTAGCTTAATAATAAACAAGATAAAGGAATATCTGAACCTTGAGCAAGATAGGGTAATTGAGGAAATAAACAAGTATTTATCAATTAAGAATAGAAGGATAAAAATAATCGCTGAACAAGAGAAGGTTTGTAAAGCGTTGTTCGTAGACTTCATGGGGAGGTTAGTAACAGATTGTGGAATATTTGAGGTAGAAGATGTAAAAAGGGTTGAATCCCTTGATACATAACACATTACTTAATTACTAAGACAGGTATTTTAGAATCCTGGACTATCTTTGTTGAAACACTACCTAATATTATTCTCTTAAAGGTTGAAAGTCCTCTACTACCAGTCACTATTAAATCTACGCCGTTCTTACTAGCATATTCAAGAATTGCTGTAGCTGGATCACCTTCAAGCACAACAGATTCAACTTCTTTTACGCCTTGCTGTTGAGCCTTAGACTTTGCGGAGTCTACATCATTTTTTGCCTTATTGTAAACTTGTTGAATCACTTCACCGGGTATAGGTGCTACTCCCATCCCTAACAATGCCGCAGTGTCCACAACTTCTACAATGTCTAGTTTAGCTTCGTATTTCTTAGCAATATCAATTGCAATATCTAATGCCCTAATAGCATGGTCCGAACCATCATATGCGACGAGTATTTTTTTAAACATATCTAATCATTTCTAATGCTATAGATAGGTATTAAAAAGTTTCATTGTGGTAAAAACTTCAACGAATTAAGAACAGTTACCTTACATAATAGAATTTTAAGAGTAGTTTTACTATTAATTTTGCGAACTTAAGTAAAAATTTGTCTTGTTCTGAATCAGATATTTGTTCCCTCTTTTGCATCTTTTTAAGTTACAATTAACCATCTATCTATATGTTCTTATTTCTAGTTTATGTTTAATACACGTGGCCACTCAGTATAAACTCACAAAGAATAGAAGGTTAATAAACTCACTCATCGTGCACGTATCCCCGTGCACTCGTTATTTCTGATCATCGTGCACGTATCCCCGTGCACTCCCACTTTAAAAATTTTATTTGATAACTTATAAGCATTTGCGTGAGTGAAAAAACAGATATAATTGTTTCAATAGACGAAGCTGGGAACCCCAATGACGAAGACCCATTCGTAATCTCGGCAGTTATTATAAAAGACTTGGAAAACTATCTTGAACTATATGATCATGCATTAAAAGAGGTCGAAAAACTCACTGGAAAAAGAATAAGATATTTTAAATGGTCTGAAGATACGCCTAAACCCTCTAAACTTGGTAAGGATATTAAAGGAATATTCATAACCAATGTACTAACTAGACTAGAAGGATTTTCAGTAATATTAGACAAGAAAAAAGAAAAACTAAGTAATTATTCCGCAATCTTGTATGGGAAAATTATCGGATTAAAACTAAGAGAATATGTTGTGGGGAAAAGAATAAAAGTATATTACGATAGGACTCCGATACTTCATGAAGCTGACAAGCAATATATTTATATTAACTTCAGAAACTGGACTCTTGCTAACGTTATCAAAATAGATTTTACTGGCCATGACAAATGCAAACTAATTCATCCAGCGGATTATGTCTCTGGAATAGTTAGAGAGTATTTACTTAAAGATAAACTAAAAGAAGAGTACAGACAATACCTAGAAAACTATTATCACCTCATATCCAAAAGATTTCACATAACGAGATTAAACTTACGTGATTACCTTCAGTCCATATAAAAAAACACGTGATCCGATCCGTCATAAATTACGCTGCATTTATCCCTTTTATTTTCAGCGGATAGGTGTAGACATTACCGTAAATTTCTTTCTTATTGCCTACACTCCCTATAATACCTTTTAGCATACATTTAAGAGAACCGGTAAGAGTTAAGTTCTTCACTGCGACACCCTTATACCATGCTACTGGAGCTGTTACAGAGAACTGTCCAGTGGCAAAATTACTAGTATGTACTCCTTGAACTTCATCAATTACGACCGTGTCTTCTTCAGCTTTCTCATTAACGTCTATTTCCACTAAACTTGTTGAAATTACGGGTAACGTGGCATAACTTCTGACTGAGGAGTGAGTATTCTCTTTTCCAGCTCTTAGTGACCAATAGGTATTTGATAAATATTTAACAAAACTAGTATCAATTATCTTCACAACTTTAGAAGGTAATCCTTCACCGTCAAATGACCTACTATATGGTGCGTAAGGTATTCTAGGGTTATCAATTATTACTAATCCTTCCTTTATATACTCTCCTTCCATTAACGGGCTTCTATTCCTATAACCGTTTTCAAGAGAGACTGCAAACGAGAGGAGTGGTGATAGGAGTGTAGATATTGCTTTGGGAGTTAATATTACTTCATTAAACTTTTTGCCAACACTCTTGTAGTCCTTAAATATTTCAGCTTTTTCCTTAACCCTTTCTAACAAACCTTTGATATCCAAATTATTGAAGTCCCTTGAGGATATGCTTTCATAAATTTCTGGCGAAACAAAATTGTCCCTCTTAAAAACGAAAGAGAGCGAAACATTTACTAAGCTTCTCTCCTCTTCAACATCAATCCCATCTGTGTTAACTACTTTTATGATAGAATTAATTGCCTCATAATAGTCAGAAGTTATATTGGCTATATTCCTTATCTCTTCAACACTATTTAGTATTTCTGAAAGTTTATCAAAAGCGTCATTTATATCAAAATATTTCAAAGGTAATTTTTCCACGTTTTCCCGAGAAGGAATTACGTTAAACTCGTCCTCTTTACTGGGCTTTAAGCTTTCGATTGCTAAATCCAGTAACTTCTCATCTAACCTAGTAGAATAAGCTAAACCCATCTTACCGTCCTTTATCACTCTTACTCCATAACCGCTATCTGAAAGAAAAAAAGCGTGTTTCTGATCCCCGCCCTTTATTTGCACTTGTTTAAGTTTAATAGAATAAACTTCGGCTTGATATCCGAGGCTTTTAGCTTTATTTATTATTGCATATTCGTCAACCAATTAAACCACCTACCTTCATCTTCTCTACCTTCACGTAAGGACCACCAGTGCTTACTGGTACGCTTTGACCTTCTTTTCCGCAATAACCAGCTTTAAACTCGATTGTCTTGGAAATCTCTTTGACATTCTTTAGCGTCTCAATAGTATAGCCGGAAATCCCAACAATCTTCAACGGTTTACTTATTCCACCGTTTTCAATTACATAACCTTCTTGTATGCCGAACTGGAAAGTACCATCTGGACTTGTTTGACCACCAGCAGTAGATACTAATAATAATCCGTCTTTTGTCTCCCTTATCATTTCCTCATAACTTGTATTACCAGGGGCAAAATATGTGTTCCTCATCCTAATTAAGATTGGATTTCTGAAATCCTCAGCCCTAGCGTTACCGCTAGGTTTTTCTCCTAGATAAGCTGAAAAATACCTATCGGTTAAGAACTCGTTAACAACTCCATCTTTTATAATATATACATCCCTACCTTCAACTCCCTCATCATCATAAACAGTATAACCTATTGCAGATTGATGAGAGCTTGCTGGTGAGTCGATTATGTTAACAATTTCTGGTGCAATTTTTTGACTTCTCAAAGGATATAATATCCCATTTACTGCTAAATCCGCCTCTGCCAAATGTCCAACAGCTTCATGTGCAAAAACACCTACAACCTCTGGTGCCAAAATTACGGTATATTCACCAGCTTTAGGCATTATACCGATAAACTGGTTATTTAGCCTGGTCTTTAAGACATTGAGTATCCCATTAAGGTTGAAAACTTCTAAAGGGTATCCCATTAAGGTCGCATCACTATAGGAGGCAGAAGCGATCATATCGTTTTCCCTTGCGGTAACATTTATTGATAAACCAGAGATTACATAAGACTGCTTAATCTCCCTATCCTCAGTGCTTTCATAATATTTTTCTATCTCAGCTTCGTAGTATCTTATGTTAACGCTTTTAACTCTCGAGTCCAGGTTAAGTAGCTCTTCTTTAAGCTTCTTTAAATCCTTGAATTTTTCCTCTATTGAAGGCGTGTAGTATTTGGGTTTTATTCTTACTTCATCTCTCTTAGGGGGTAAGAAGACTATGTTAACTTTTTCATCACCTATTGCAGATCTTATCGCATTCTTAACATCATCTTCAGTAAGTTCATCAGTAGTTGAAGTATAACCCCAGTTATTTTTATATAATACTCGTAAATTATAACCCTCATCAATACCATTAGAGGTTACTACTTCTCTGTCCTCAGTAAATAAAATGGATAACTCCTTAATCTTCATGTACCTTAAGTCAGCGAACGTAGCCCCTAACTCCTCAGCTCTCTTAAGTACGTTCATAAATTTATACTTGCCAAGAGAGTATTAAATAATGAACGTTGAAAAATTCAGTGTTTCAATACCTAAAGATCTTTATGATAGGTTAGAGAAATTCATGTCAGAAAACCAAATTAGTGATAGGAGTAAGATAATACAAATTGCATTAAGAGATTTCCTCGACGAAAATGAGAAAGATAACAGAATGGTTCTAGGAATAATAAACGTAGTGTACGATGAGAAACAATCAGAAGAGGTTCTCAAATTCCAACACGAGTATGAGGATTTTATATTATCAGTACTTCACGTACATAGGGGAAAAATATGTGTCGAAGCAATTGCCGTAAAAGGGATAAAAAGCGACTTACTTAACTTGACCAATAAACTCTCATCACTTAAAGGAGTAAAAAAAGCAAAGCTAATAATTTCAACTAGTGAAGAATAGAAACGTGTCAAAAATCTCAATTTGTGAGAAAGCTAAAGCTTTAGGTATTTTCATAGCTTATACTGAGGTTGATAACATAAAAGTAGAAAATACAACTGGAGCGTTAGAGGAAGAAATAAGGAAAATTGAGGAAAAATATAGGAAGTTAAATCCAGATGAGTTGAAGAACGACCCAGTAATTAGAGCTTATAGAGATTTTTATTGGAAAATAAAGATAGATCCTACAAAGACTAGACCGAGTGGTGAAGCTTTGAGGAGAAGGATTAGTAGAAACGGTAACCTACCTAGAATTAATAACGTAGTTGATATAGGAAACTTAGTGAGCGCCGACACGTTAGTACCTATAGGGATATATGATAGGGCTAGGTTCAAGTACCCATTAACGCTGAGAATGAGTAAAGGTGATGAAGTATTTTACGGTATAGGTAAGAAAGACGCGGAAAAGATAGAACCGAACATACCAATTTTAGTAGATTCGGAGGGTAAAGTTATGCACATATACCCTCATAGGGACTCAACGCTTACAAATATTATACAATCCACAAAAGACGTATTAATAATAGGCGCCGGTGTCCCTAACGTCAGTGAAGAACTCGTTAAAAACGCTGTAGCCAGCGTAGCTGAACTTCTATCGAAATATGCGAATGGGTCATGGAATAAGGAGGTGTATGTGATATGAGGATTTTAATATTAGGCTTCGGAAATGTTGGAAAAGCCTTTTACAAACTCTTTATGGAAAAGAGGAGTAAAGTAAAGGAATTGGAGAAATATGAAATAGGCGGAATAGTGACCAGAAGAGGAATAATGATAGGCGGAGGTTACGAGTTCAGAGCAGATATTAAGGGAGATGTGTTTACGGCTTATGAGAAAATAAAACCAGACGTAATAGTTGACATGTTATCAGCAAATTATAAGGATGGCTCTCCCTCTTTACAACTTTATATTCAAGCTTTAAAGGACGGGATTCACGTAATTACTACAAATAAAGCCCCACTAGCTTTAGCATATAATGAGATCATGAGGCTAAGCGGGAAGGCTAAAATAGGTTTCCAGGGTACTGTTATGAGTGGCACTCCGTCTATTAACCTTTACAGAATTATTTCGGCCAGTGAGGTAATTAGCATAAGGGGAATACTAAATGGGACTACAAATTTCATCTTATCCAAAATGTATAATGGAGAGAGCTTTGAGAGTGCACTAAAGGAAGCTCAAAGATTGGGATATGCTGAGGAAGACCCAACACTAGACATTAATGGATTTGACGCTGCTGCTAAAATAGTCATACTTTCGAATTATATGCTAAAAAAAGGAGTTACTATAAGAGATATAAAATTTGAGGGAATACAGAACGTTAGAGACGCCTATAAAGATGGTAAGAAAGTAAAACTAATAGCATATGCTGACAAAGATAAAGTGGAGGTTTCGCCCAAATATTTAGATCCAGAGGATCCACTATATCATGTAGATGGAGTCGATAATGCACTTGAAATAGTCACGGATATTCAGAAAATTGTAATCAGAGGACCAGGTGCAGGGCCTTTAACTGCAGCCTTTGCAGCGCTTTCAGACTTAGTACTGTTAGAAAAAGGCTGTTTATAATAACCCCTAAAAGCGACTATAAGCATTTGTTTTTTAATTATTAGCAAGGTTTATTTACGTAATTGATAACTTTATATCAAAATTTATTTTCGAGCAATCTAACCTAAAAAAAGTTTATAAAAAGATTTTTTATCTGTGTAACTGAATTTAAACTGATGTCAGTAGGTCTTTCAAAAAAAGTTTCTGATTACATTAATCTGGCAAAACCTAAAGTTATAAGTTTATTAGATATGGCAGCAATTGCTGGGTTTATTCTAGGCGTTTCTAAAACAACAATGTGGTTAAATATATTACCAGTACTTGTAGGAGGTAGTTTGGCTGCTGGGGGAGGAATGATAATTAATGGTGGGTTAGAGATAGAGAAAGACAAAATGATGACCAGAACTTCTTGGAGACCCACAGTTAAAGGCGAAGTAAGTAGAAAAGAAGCGTACATTGTGGGTACGTCTCTAGGAATAATAGGAACATTGATCTCCTTACTTGATAACCCATTAACAGCATTTTTCGTTGCTTTAGGCTTTCTGATTTACGTATTTGTGTACTCGATATTTTTGAAACCTAGAACGTGGTTAAATATTATAATTGGCGGTTTTGCAGGAAGTGCTGCGGCCTGGGCTGGTTATTCGGCTTCTTCTAATTCTTTTACTTTAGAATCGTTACTTCTAGGGTTATTAATATTCGCCTGGACTCCAGGGCATTTCTGGTCATTAGCACTTAGATTTAAAGACGATTACAAGAAAGCCGAAATACCCATGCTCCCTATACTAGTTAGCGAGAAAACTTCAGCGATAGCTATTGCTATATCGAATATTTTAATGATACCTATTGTGCTGGCATTTTATTTATACTTCGGTTTATTTTACTTAGTTATAGCGTCGGCGATATCCGCAATATTATTATACTTTAACGCGAGGCTTATTAAGAACCCCACCGCAGAAGAAGCGTGGACTTCATTTAAGATCTCATCACCATATCTCGCTGTAATATTACTACTCTTAATGTTGTTCAAGTTAATCTGAAGAGAATATATTCCCCATAATTTCCTCATCCTCTATCTATATTCCAATAATTTTAGACCTTGGTTCAGGTTTTACATGACCCTCTATAGGTACAATTTTGCTTAATAAAACCTAAGAAAGTTTAATCAAACCAACGCTTACTCTAAACCTAAAAATAAATGCCATATTAAAGGGAATACAAACTATTACAAATATATGTTAATAAAAGTGAAAAAGCTTTAAGGGGGAGAAAAGTTTCGGTCAATATGACATAGTAACCTTTAAGTCAGCGTCCTTGTCTTTATAAACTTTAACCTCTATACTAGTATCACCACATCTCTTTCTTAATATTAAATAGTCCTCTTTCGGAATAACTCTTAGACTTCCACAACTACTCAAAGCTTTTAATTTGCTTGAATAAGGAGGTTTAACTTTCTTTAATGCTTTTTCATAAACGTATTCAAACAATTCTGCTGGATCATCAAATATATAGTTCTTAACCGGGACTTTGAACAAAATTTCAATATAATATTCATTAACATTTATCTGAATATTGTCAAATCTCTTACTATTCAAATAAGCTATTGCGAATGGTAAAACTGCGACTATTACAAGACTTTCAATCACAAAATTTCTCAGATAATTGTAAGTTATAACGAAAGTAGTTAGAAGAGAAAGCCCTATTGTCAAGGGGAGATATCGCAAGGTTTCAAAGAAGTCCTTGAAGTATTGAGATATTGAGAAAGATGCAATACTACTTCCGGCTATTGGTATAACACCTATAAAAGTGTAATATAACGGTGTTCTGTCGCTATCCATATGAAATACTTTAAAAAATTCTCTTAAAAACCTTATTCAAATAATCCTATATGGGGGGAATATTATTTTATAAACGTGAATCTCTATATATAGCTGATGGAGACTATCCAAACTGTCAAGGAACCCCCAATTTTATGGATTTATTTAAATAGACCAGATAAATTGAACGCAATAAATGAAACATTAATAAATGAGTTAAGGTCTGTCTTAGAAGATGCTATTAAGGATAAGGAAGTAAGGGTTATAGTAATAAGTGGGAGAGGAAAGGCTTTCTGTGCTGGGGCGGATATAAGCCAATTTAAAACTTTAACACCACTTACAGCATGGGAATTCGCTAAAAAGGGTAGAGAGTTAATGGATTACATAGAGTCTTTGCCAAAACCTACTATCGCAATGATAAACGGGTATGCTTTAGGTGGAGGATTAGAATTGGCTATGGCATGTGACATTAGAATTGCATCAGAGGATGCTCAACTTGGTTTACCAGAAATAAATCTGGGAATTTACCCGGGATTTGGTGGGACTCAGAGACTTATAAGGCTCATAGGAAAGGGGAAGGCCTTAGAGTTAATGTTAACTGGTGATAGAATATCAGCAAAGGATGCTGAAAGGTTCGGATTAGTTAACAAAGTAGTGCCAGCACAAGAACTCGAAAAAACAACTAGGGAATTCGCATTAAAATTAGCTGAGAAACCTCCAGTATCAATAACGCTAATTAAGCTTTTAGTTAATCAAGGACTTGACCTACCGATTTTAGCAGGCTTAAATATGGAAAGCTTAGGATGGGGAGTTATATTTGGTACTGATGATGCCAAAGAGGGAGTTAATGCATTCTTCGAGAAAAGGAAGCCTCAATTTAAAGGGAGCTAGATGGTAAAATGATTAGATAAAGACTGGCTCAAACCTGTCCTCGAAGGCATGCTTTGACAATTTTCCTTTTATTGGTAACTTATAGCCACAATATTTACATCTCATATCCTCAGTTAAATGCCACTCAAGAATTCTAAACCCATCCCTCCTTATAACCATATTACCACATTTAGGACAATAAGTGTTCTCATATGGATGACCAGGCACATTCCCTATATAAACGTAATTGAATCCCATTTCTTTAGCCAACTTATAGTGAGCTTCAAGGGTCTTCACTGGAGTCCACGGCAAATAGTCCAGTTTATAATCCGGATGAAACCTCAAGAAGTGTATTGGAACATCTGGTCCCAATATGTCCATAATCTTCTTTAGTAAGTTCTTTGCAGCCTCCAAATTATCGCCTATCTGTGGTATAACCAAATCAGTTATCTCGATATGAACACCATTTTTGTGCAACCCACTTATAGTTTCTAATATTGGTTCCGGCCCACTTGCCCCCGTATATCTTTTCATAAATTTCTCCTCACCATTACCCTTAAAGTCCACGGTTACTGCGTCTAGGAAATCTTTTGTATAATCTACTAATTCTGGAGTCCAATAACCGTTGGTAACCATAGTATTAAATAATCCACGCTTTCTCGCTAGCACTCCAGTATCGTGAGCGAATTCAGCGAATATGGCTGGCTCATTATAAGTATAAGTCATACCCTCGGCCTCATAAGCTATTGCCATCTCCACTAACTCCTCTGGAGTTACTTCAGTACCCTCTGGCCTCCTTCTCTGACTTATGTCAAAATTCTGACAATACATACACATCCAATTACAACCAAAAGTGGAAAATGAGAAGACTTTAGATCCGGGGTAAAAGTGAAGTAATGGCTTCTTCTCTATAGGGTCAACATGCGCAGCAGCGACTTTACCATATACGTCTAAGTATAACTTGCCGTTTCTTACAGATCTAACACCACAAAAGCCTATTTGCCCTTCTCCAATCAAACATCTCCTTGCGCAAGCTAAGCATCTGATTTTATTTCCCTCTCTCCTATAAAGTACTGCTTCTTTGCCATTCATTAATTATATTTTCACTACACACTTTAAAAACGATTATTTACAAAATGAGATGTAAAATACATCTTCGTCACATACGTTATACCCCTTCCCCGTTACTATTTCTTTTATCTTACTTTTCATTTCTTCCCATTTTATATCGTCTAGCTCTTTAGAATAGATCAAGTAAGCGGGATTTGAATTAGGCAAGTACTCATCCACTACGACAGTTGGATATATATCCTTCCCTTCAACCTCAACTTCCTCAAAATAAACGTCGATAACTTCAGCATCAGTATTTATTACTTGTGAAATAAGATCTGGAATTTCAGCAACTTTAACTGGATTCTCTGTTTCATACTCGACTTCATTTCCTTCCTCATAAAACTTCTTAAACACTAAGTGAATAGTACCTCGGTGTAAAAAGATTAACCGGCGAATAGTACTCTACTACCCAAAAAATGTCTATGCACCTTCTCTAAAAGAAGAATTAAGGGTTATGGGTGCTAGAATCGTTGATATAAGGGTTTGTAAGTACACTGAAATCGACACATACGAGGACTCGTTAGTCTTAATTATAGAAAGACTTGGTGAACCATTGTCAACCAGCGGTAACAAGTCATTTAAAGAATTGTTCTTTGAGACAAAATTTTGGGAAGCACACGAGGTTCTTGAGGGGAAATGGAGAGTGGAAAAAGACCCCATAAAAAAGAAATATCTTCAAGCTCTTATCCTCTTGTGTGCGTCATTAGTAAAATACTGTAAAGGTGAGGTCGAGATTTCTGATAAACTTCTGGAAAATGCATTATCTCTTATATCCGAACTTCCTCAACAACTCCTTCCTCTCCTTAATGTCAGCCTCTCCCTCGATTCCTAATGGTGTATAACCATCTACAACACCTATAATACCCCTACCTTGATCCGTCTCAGCAACCAGTACTTGTAATGGATTTGCTGTAGCCGCAAAAATCCTTACCACCTCCTCCACGTTCTTTATCCTGTTTAAGACGTTAATTGGATAGCCGTTTTTAAGATAAATAACAAACGTATGACCAGCCCCAATTTTTAATGCTGTCTGTTGTGCCATTTTTATTAGCTCCTCGTCATTTCCATCCCATCTGATTAACCTTTTACCACTAGCCTCACAAAAGGCTATACCGAAACGTAATGTAGGACTAGATGAAGCAAGGGTTTCGTATAGGTCTTCTACAGTTTTTATGAAATGAGACTGACCTATTATAACGTTAGTACCTTCTGGAATTTCAACCCTTACAACATCAATTTTGATACTCATAATATTAAACTTGAACAAGAGAATTAAAAAGATTCAGACGAGGACCACTTCTTCACCTTTCAGCCGTACTCCGTGCTCATCACGTCTTTAAGTATGCGTAGTCTAGAATTACCTCCACATTACCACTTACTGTAATGTTTTTTATAATATGAAACTCAGTGAAAAATACCTTGTAATTACCAGGCTTTACATAAAACACTACAATACCAGAAGCATTAGTTAAGCTCTGATTAAGAAAATGGTCATTATAATATAACCAGATGTCAGCTGAGGATAAAGGCTGAACTCCACCAAAAGGCCCGTAATTGACTAAAACCTTCACAACTAATTTATATTCACCATTAGGTAAAGGACCTCCTCCCAATTGTTGTACACTTATTGTTGTTTTATAAGAAGCGTTAGTCACATAAACTCCGGCTGCAGTTAATATTGCCACAACAAGTGCAAGGGCTAAGTATATTGTTTTATTCATCTCGATCTTTTTAGTATAAGGCTAATATATAAGTTCACTCAATACTTTAACGTGTTTAACAAACTCTTAGAAGCCTTTAAGATCACAGTTAGAAATGACAAACATCTGTTTAGAAGATATTTGATATTAGGATCTTTCGACGGGTTATTAGTTGCAGTAAGTGTATTAGTAGCATCAGCACTAAGTGGTGTGTCTGAGCAGAAGTTTATCCCAGCAGTAGTTTCTGGAATTATAGGGGTTACCATATCCTCTATGTGGAACACGTTAATAGTAGAGTTAAAAGAGAAACAAGAGGAATTAAAGGAATTAGAAAGGCAAATGATGAGAACACTAAAAGGAACAATATACGATTATTCGAATAAATTATCAGTAATTTTGAGTACTATTTCGCACTCCCTCTCGCCATTATTAGGATTAGTAGTGATTTTAATTTACAATTTGACTAGAAATGTATCAGTTACTATTTTCCTATCTGCAATATCATTATCAATTCTAGGTTTTGTTTACGAAGGGGATTTAAAAGAGAAGATAACTACGGCTATATTGATGTTTATAGCTGGGTTAATAGCGTCTTTCCTATCAATTCTTATAGCCACCAGCCCGTAGCACTCCAGCAACCAAAACGTCTATACAGTTCTATACATGAACTCCTATCTCCCTTAACACATTTTTCACATAACTCACCATAATCCCTTACGGTTTCTTCATCACAAATTATTCTACCGCAAATTTCTACACATTTCCTATCCTCAACATAGATGTAACACGAGTCCAAAACCTTTCACCTTTTTAAACTTTTTAAACAATATAAACATATGTCCAGAGTTGTTGAACGAATTGATAAACAATCTGAAATTATAAGGGAAGAAATAAAGAATATTGTAAGGGAAATAGAAGAAAATGCTGAAGACCTTAAAGTAGTAGCCTTTATGGAACATACTAATCCACCCGAGACAGTAAAGCCCAAAGTAATTAAATTCTCTCAAGTAATAAAACTACTTAGGCTTTTAGCTGAAGATAATCCAATAGAGAAGGGAGTAGCTAAAGTAATGTTCTACTCTCCATCCACGGGGAGATCTAGGGGGTTAACACCTACAATGATGCCAGGCTTCCAGTACCTTAAGCCTGGGGTAAGTACAAAACCGCACTCACATAATATGGCTTCAGTTTACTTAGTTGTAAAGGGAAAGGGTTATAGCATAGTCGGTGGGAAAAAGCTAGAGTGGGAAGAAGGAGACGTTTTTGTGGTTCCGGCCAATATGGTCCACTACCATGTTAATACCTCAAATGACGAAGCAATACTATTCGATGTAACGGATTCAGGTTTATTAGAGAATTTAGGAATACTCGAATTTAAGGAATATGATGAAGAAAAAAGCTAGATATTTTCTTTTTTCTAATTCATACTTTACCTCTCAATAATTTAATTAACGATATTAGCTTTTCATCCCTCCACCTGGAGATCTCTTGAAAAGTTTTACCCTTTAAGAACTCATACTCTTTCATCTGTTGAATGGACTTAACGACACCAGTATATGGGAATTTGTCATATTTAGCTAATGTGTGCATCCACTCATTTGCACCATATCCGAAACCCCTACTGAAGAAATACTCTAATCCACCTTCACCTCCACCTAAATGATACGTTAAGAATGGTCCCATAAATGCCCACCTTAGGCCTATGGCGGCAGTCATCACTTTATCAATATCTTCAACAGTGGCAACACCCTCATCAACTAAGTACACCGCTTCTCTGAATAGTGCAAAAGCCAATCTATTACCTATAAAGCCCGGAATTTCTTTCTTTAAAACAACAACAACTCTTTCAAGCTTATTCTCCATGAAATCTTTTGTAGCATCTATGACTTCCTTTGAAGTCTTTTCACCCGGTACTATCTCAACTAATGGTAATAAATGCGGTGGATTCCAAGGGTGGGCGATAACCCCCCTTTCCGGATGTCTCGGCATAGCTTTTTGTATTTCAGTCATTAATAAACCAGAAGTACTACTGGCCAATACGACATCTTTATCAAGCCTTTCATCTAGCTCCTTAAACAGTTTCTTCTTCACGTCATAATCTTCAATTACTGCTTCTAATACTAAATCCGTATTCTGTATCGCCTCATCAAAATTCGTTGTTGGATGAATGAATTTCATATAATATTCTGGTTCTTTATCCACTAATTTATAGTCATAAAGTACTTGCAAATACCCCTTAATTTTGGCTAAACCTTTCTCAAGCGTCTCTTTCTTCTCGGTGTAAAAATAATTCTCGAACCCCTTTACAGCTAATAAAGTGCTCCATCCCGCACCTATAACTCCAGCACCTATAACCGAAACCTTTTTGATTTCTCTCATAAGACTTAAAAAGTATAAATAGTATAAGTATTTTTTGTCCTTAAACGCAAAATCTTTTTTGCTCTTTTTCGCTCTTTAACCCATGGACATAGTTAATGATATAAAAGAGTACGTTCAAAAAGTAACACCAAAATTACAAGAAAGATTCGATAGTAGGGAAAGACTGTTGCTACTTTCAAGAGAAGTTATAAGGTATTCGGGAGAAAGTATATCAAACTCGCATAAAAGGAGAAAGGAAGAAGCACTTAAGAAGCTACAACAAGCTATTGAAAAGTTAGAAGAGCTAAAAAAGTTAGTAAACAGTTACCCAGAGTTATTGTATGGTGATGTGGGGACGGCTTTCCAAGAAGTATCAGAGGCTTCAATAGTTTATTCTATTTATTTTAATGAAAAAGTGGGTACTGCGGAGGAGTTAGGTATTCCAGAGCAGTATTACATTCTAGGTATCGCAGATTCTATAGGTGAGATGAGAAGAAAAGTGTTAGAGCATTTAAGGAAGGGAGAAATCGAGGAAGCTGAAAAGACTTATAAAATTATGGAAGAGTTATATGAGATGTTATGGACTTTAGAATACCCTAAGGCGTTAGTACCTAATTTAAGACAAAAAATAGATAATTTAAGGAGACTTTTAGAGGAAACAAATCACGATTTATTCTTAGCTCATTTAGAGTAATTTTCTTTTATATATTCTACGACCTTTTGTGCAACATTAATATTAGTAGCTACCATGAATCCTTTAAATTCCGGCACATCGTTCATCTCGTTTACAACATAACCTTTAATTGGGTGTTCGAGTATATCTATTGATACGAACTCTCCACCTACTATACTTACAGCCTTAGTAACAACCTCCTCTAGTTTGCTGTCTATCTCAATCTTAGTTGGATAACCCCCTAGTGCTACATTGGCTCTCCACTCATTTGGAGGAATAACTCTAGCGTAACAGCCTAATAGCTTACCGCCAAGAGCAATACACCTTATATCCCTCCCCTTGTACTGAATGTACTCTTGAACTATATGGACTTTTAATGCACTGTTACCCATCATTTCCCTATGCTCTATGATAGTCTTACCCTCAAAGGAGTCTGTAATTAAGGATACTAACCTCCCCCAACTACCTATTGGTGGTTTATCAATTAATGGGAATCCCCTTTGCTCATAGGCTTTTAGTGTTGCGTCTGGGGACATGGCAATTATGGAATCTGGTATTGGAATACCGTTTCTGAAAAGCTTAGAATATGTTAGAATCTTATCCCCGCAAGTTACTATAGTGTCTGTTGAATTTATAGTGTGAACCCCAGCTCCTTCCAAAACAGCTGAAGAATATAATGCCCTATACATACTTATTGGCCTAATTATCGCAACATCATACCTACTTAATGCCTTATCAAAAGGTAATGGCTCGTGTGCTACATTTATTATATCGTAAGGGATCTTATAGTCATCTAATGCTTTAGCTATTAGTTTTTCCTCTTGTCTTATTACATCAACTATTAATGCCACTCTCATATTCCAGCACCATATTCTTCAATTTCATAGAATGTTAAATTATCTTTATATAGGAATGACTTAGTTACTTCTAAACCTAACTTTCCATTTAAAATTATGGGTATATTATAATCGACGGCAATACGCCTCACCTCATAATCTAGCTTTTTAAGATATCCATCAGTTACTAGAATTTCAACTTTTCTATCCCTAACTAGCGAGTAAGCCTCCTTTGGGATAACGGACTTAAACCCTTCAATTTCAGCACCATCAACGGTATACACTTGCATACCATATTCAACTAAATTCTTTCCAGCTAAACTTAATGGCCCTTTATTACCGTTTCCGTAAACTAAAGCAATCCCCCCTTTCTCTGGAAGCCTATTTGGAGAGGCTGATAGCCACGCCTTTAATAGTGCATCGTAAAAGTTAACACCTAATGATGCCGCCTCACCTGTGCTTTTCATCTCTGGCCCTAAGTAAGGATAAGCACCTTTTAGTTGTGCCCACGAGAATTGCGCAACTTTTACTCCCCATGACTTAGGCTTTAACTCTACGAAATCATCGTTCTTGAATCCATTTAAGATCCCCTCGAGCGCCAAGTGAATTATATTCTTACCAACTACTTTACTGCTGAATGGCATTGATCTACTGGCTCTTAAGTTAAGTTCTATAATATATGGGGTACCATTTTTAACTACAAATTGGACATTGAATGGCCCTTTAATTTCTAATTCTCTAACTATAGCGTGTACGTACTCTTTCATCTTTTCCACTGCTGATTGTGATAATTGCCTATATGGAATTGACATTGTAGCGTCACCACTATGTACTCCAGCTTCTTCAACATGCTCCATGACTATACCGTAAACTCCCTTACCATCTGCAGCCGCATCTATCTCAGTCTCTATCGCATTTTCAATATACTTAGAAACAACTACTGGATGCTCTTGTGAGACCTCAGTGGCTTTCTTTAAATAAGCTAGTAATTCATTATCATTGTGCACTATTTGCATTGAAGAACCACTTAATACATAACTCGGTCTTATAAGTACTGGGTATCCAACTCTGTTTATAAACTCTTTAACTTCCTCAAAGCTCTTAGCAGAAACCCAATCGGGTTGTTTTATCCCTAATCTGTCTAGCAACTTTGAGAACTTTTCTCTGTCTTCAGCATTATCTACACTTGTACCAGAAGTTCCAAGTAGTCTCACCCCTGCTTCTTCCAATTTCTTAGAGATATTATTGCCAATTTGCCCTCCAGTAAATGTGGCTACATAAGTGAAGTTTTCTTTCCTCATTAAGTCCAACACTCTCTCAACAGATATCTCGTCAAAATATAGTTTCCTAGCTATATCCCAATCTGTTGATACGGTTTCGGGGTTATAATTTAAGATAGCAACTTCGTCGAAATATTTAGATGCTGCATCTAACAATGATACTACGCTCCAGTCGAACTCTACTGAAACACCTATTCTGAACCCGCCCGCTCCTACGATTAGTAATTTCTTAGCGTTTTCTGAGAACTCTATATCGTCCTCACTTCCGCTATAAGTTACATATAAGTAGTTGGTAACTGCTGGCCATTCCCCGGCTAAGGTATCTATTTGCTTAACTTTAGGTTCAATACCAAACTTACGTCTTAACTCCCTAATCTCTTGTTCACTCTTCCCTAAAGCTTTCGCTATTTGTAAATCACTTAACCCCAGTTTCTTAGCCTTCAATAACGTCTTTTGGTCAATTTGTTTACTCTTCTTGAGCTCCTCATAGAATTCTACCACATTTTTTATCTTATTTAAGAAAAACTTTGAAATCCCAGTAGCTTCATAAACTTCATCTATTGTAGCCCCCTCTTTAAATGCTTTAGCAGCATAAAGGAACCAGTAAGGCCTTCTCTCCTTTAAGAACTTTAACGCTTCTTCTCTCTTCATCCCAGAATTATATATTTTCCCTCCAACTAACCCTAGTTCACCTATATCAAGCATTCTTATAGCCTTTTGTAAAGCCTCTTCAAAAGACCTACCTATACTCATCACTTCTCCAACGCTCTTCATTTCAGTTCCAAGAGACGTTTCAACCTCCTCAAACTTCTGTAAATCCCATCTTGGGATCTTAATTACCACGTAATCCAAACTCGGTTCGAAACACGCACAAGTTGAACCAGAGACCTTGTTTAAAACCTCGTATAAACTATAGCCTAATGCTAGCTTTGCTGAAACATAAGCTAATGGATACCCTGTAGCTTTACTAGCTAAAGCACTCGACCTAGACATTCTCGGATTAGTTTCTATTACATAATAATTGTAACCTTTAGGATCTAATGCAAATTGAACATTGCACTCCCCTATTAAATCGATTGATCTAGCAACATCTATTGCCATACTCCTCATGTCTTGAAACTCCTTGTTGTCTAATGTTTGACATGGAGCTATTACCGTAGATTCTCCGGTGTGAACACCCATAGGATCTAAGTTCTCGATACAAGCTATTACAGCCGAATTCCCGTACTTATCTCTCATTACTTCGTACTCTAACTCTATCCAATGATACAAATACTTCTCTATCAACACTTCATGAATATAACTCTGGCTTAGTGCCCTACCTATATCCCTCTTTAGGTCTTCTTCAGTCCACGCTACAGTTGACCCCCTACCGCCTAAATTAAAGCTTACTCTTACCATTACCGGGTAACCTATTTGCCTTGCTTTTTCAATAGCCTCCTCTTCACTCATCGCAGATAAACTAGGCGGCACTGGTAAGCCAACTTTTATCATGGTCTCTCTGAATTTTTGTCTACTTAAAGCCCTTTCAATACCCTCTACAGGTGTTCCTAAAACTTTTACACCGTACTTTTGAAGTATTCCGCGCTTATACAAATCAACACCTACATTAAGGGCTGTTTGGCCTCCAAACCCTATCATTATCCCGTCTGGCCTTTCTTTCTCAATTACTTTTTCTACAGCCCACCACGTCACTGGAACCATATAAAGTTTATCGGCAAATTTCTTACTCGTCTGTACAGTTGCAACGTTAGAGTTTACTAAAACTGTTTCTATTCCCTCTTCCTTTAGTGCTTTAAGGGCTTGACTCCCTGAGTAGTCGAACTCAGCTGCTTCAGCTATCTTTATAGGACCAGAACCTACAACCAAAACTTTCTTTACACTTTCACGCATTTTTTATCACCATCTTCTTAAATTTATCAAAAACCCAAGTAACGTCCCAAGGACCTGGCCTAGCCTCGGGATGAAACTGTGTGGTAATAATAGGGTACTTCTCATGCATCCATCCCTCAATAGTCCCATCATCTGGATTGTAAAACCATAGTTTCGAATTCGGTGGTAAATCTTCTTTCGAAAGAATGCCATAACCGTGATTATGAGTAGTTATATAACATTTACCATTAGTTACGTCAATTACAGGCTTATTAATAGCCCTATGACCGAACTTCATTTTCTTAACTTTGCCACCTAATGCTATAGTAGCTATCTGGTGGCCTAAGCAAATTCCTAGAATAGGCACCTTGTATTCCACAAGCTCTCTGAAATTCTTTATAACGTCTGTAAGCAAATTAGGGTTCCCAGGCCCGTTACTGAACACAATCCCTTTAGGATCATAATCCATTATCTTATCTGGGGAATACCTACAAGGAACCCTGACTATTGTAAATCCCCTCAGATGTAACTGATAAAGAATCCCGTGCTTGATGCCACAGTCAATTACCACTATAACATCACCATTACTTATCCCTTGGTGGATAAGCGGTGCTTTAGGAGATGTGAACTGAGTAAAGTCTATCTCATCGTATTTCTTTTCTAAATATTGTTTTACCGAAACCTCTTCAGAATCGATACCAGAGGCTATTACTCCCATCATAACTCCTTTAACTCTTACTCTCTTTACTATAGCTCTCGTATCAACATCTTGTAATCCTGGCACTCCTTCTTTCTTTAACCACTCATCTAAAGTCATAGCCGAGTTCCACTTAAATGGCTGAGTATGCTCAGCTATCACTAAGCCCTCTATTTGTATCCTCTCGGATTCAAAGTTAGTTAAAATCCCATTTATATCCCTCTTTTCTGGTACACCATAATTACCTACTAAAGGATGAGTAATTACGAGTATTTGCCCTCTATAGGAGGGGTCAGTTAAGCTCTCTGGATACCCGTTCATTGCTGTTGTAAAAACTATTTCCCCAGCCTTTATCCCTCTAGCACCAAAGCCTACTCCTCTTATTAAAGTTCCGTCTTCTAAATATAGAAATCCAGGATTTTCATTGCAGTATGTCATCTTCTATCACTTTTAACTCTCCAAGCTTACTAATTATAGAATTTACATATTCCTTGAACTCATTATATTGACTTTCCAGCTGTTCGTCCTTAGATTTTATTTCCTTAGATATGATATCTGGGTTTGGACTTCCTAGTACCGATTTTTTTTCTAGTGAAGCTTTTGGAGAAATTCCACCTACGAAAGTGCCCGCTCTAATTTTAGAGGCAACCTCCATATAAGCTTTTCTGTAAGGAATTCCGGTAAGAGATAAATCCTCTGCAGCGTCAGTTGCAGTAATACTATTATCTATCGTATAGTTTTCATTAACTTGTAAATTCTCAATCAAATCTCTAACCACGCTAAGTGACGAAATGATATGAGGTATACAAGCCCAATAATGTCTATTCATCTCTTGTAAGTCTAAGTTATAACCAGATGGTAAACTCTTATACATTACGATTAAAGAAGAGAAATGACCAAAGCATTCAGCAATTTTAGTCCTTAATACCTCCATAGTAACTGCATTCCTTTTCTGAGGCATTAAACTGCTGGTACTTACATGAGTATCTGGTAGTTTTAACAAACCTATAAATGAGGATGAAAGCAATACCATGTCCTCAGCAAAACGACTTAAGATTAAGGTTAATAACATGAGCGAATATACAGCATTTATTAAGTCAACCCTTGAGGACGTTGCTGAAATCGTGTTAGTAATAATTGTATCAAAGCCCAATAGTTCCGCCTCTCTTTTCCTATCGAGCTTAACATTAGTCCCAACAACAGCACCACTCCCTAAAGGACTTCTATTTACTAATTTTAGGGAGTTAAAAATGATCAACCACACCGTGTTTAACTCCTCCTCCAAATAGAGTAAATAATGAGCCAGAGAAGTTGGTTGCGCTGGTTGAAAGTGTGTAAAAGCTGGAATAACTATATTTGTGCTCTTACTCGCCTTATTCAAGATACTCTTCCTAAGTGAGTAAAGTGACTCTAGGACGTCAATTAAATATTCCCTCATTTTTAACCTCAAGGCACTTGCGACATGATCATTCCTACTTCTACCTAAACCCACCCATCCACCATCTTCACCCGCAACTTTAATTATATAATCTTCTATTGCCTCATGAACGTCTTCGTAGCTACCATTATATTCCCTAAAGGAGTTTATAGCTTGCAATATTTTCTTTGCAACAATCTTGTTAATATATCCAGATAAGTAAAGTTCTATTACATGAGCCTTCATTACAAGCTTAACTTCTTCTATTATTGTTTTATCATCCTCAGCTGAAGACGTATATGAAACTACGAAATCCTTTTCTGAACCCCACTTCCTATAAAGCATTTTAACCACTTCTAACTTGACGAGTTAACAATGAGTGCATTCCAAATATTTCTATGAAACCTCTTGCCATTTCATCAGTCGGATACCAGCCTTTGTTATAACTAGCAATTTTTTCTGAGAATGGTGAGTACTTACTTTCCCTCCCCAATATTCTCATGCCGTCTCCATCTATCTCAATTTTTACTTCACCGCAAACCCATTTGTTTAAGTTATCACCAGCTAATTGTATTGTCTCTCTGAGGGGTTCAAACCAAAGCCCTTGATAGACTAAGTCACTCCACTGTGCATCTAAAGTCTTTTTGAATCTATACTCTAAAGGAGTATAAACTGTCTTCTCTAAGTCTTTGTGAGAATTTATCAAAATTAATGCGGCTGGAACTTCATAAACCTCTCTTGACTTGAAGCCCACTACTCTATTTTCTAGGTGTTCAACTCTACCGAAACCCCTAGAACCGGCTAACTCATTTAGAAGTTGAATAAGCTTTACTAAATCTATTTTCTCTCCGTTTAACGAAACTGGAATACCTTTATCGAATTCTATAGTTAACTTAAGTTTCTCATTACTTCTCTTTTTAGTCCACTCAAATGCGTCTTCTGGCACCTCTACTGAGGGATCGGAAATTATATCCCCCTCTATACTTCTACCCCATAAATTCTCATCTATGCTATACTTACTACTCTCAGCCTTTATTGGTATTCCCTTTTGTTTAGCATATTCTATTTCACTTTCTCTTGTCATCTTCCAAATTCTAGCTGGGGCTATTACTTTAACATCTGGGTAAAGGGCTTTAACTGTTAAATCAAATCTAACTTGATCATTACCTTTAGAAGTTGACCCATGAGCTATCATATCTGCATTCTCTTTTTTTGCAATTTCAACCACCTTCTCAGCTATTAAAGGCCTTGCTAAAGCTGTTGAAAGTGGATAAACATCCTCATAAAGGCCGTTCATCTTTATTGCATAAGAAATGTACTTTTCCGCGAACTCCTTTTTAGCGTCTACAGTATAATGTTTTAACGCACCAGCTATGTATGCCCTTTTTTCTATATCTTCAAAATTATCTTTCTGCCCTACATCAACTGTAACTGTGATAACGTCAGCATTAAAGGTTTCTTTTAACCATCTAATGGCAACTGTTGTGTCTAAACCCCCAGAGTATGCAAGGACTATTTTCATTTCCCGTTTAACAATAAAAAAGAGGTATTTAAGAAATGGAGTTCATCAAAAAAAGGGATTCTCTAAAAAGGGAATGTTAAAGGACTGCCTTAAACGTTACCTTTTTTCTTCTCAACGTAAAATCTTAATGCCTGCCTAAGAAAATCTGTTCTACTTTCCAATCCCAATTCTTTAACATAATAATTGATCTTATTCACTGTATCCTCCCTTAATCTAACGCTTACAACTTTCTTCATGTTCTCGAGAAAAATAAAAAACAAGCATTTATAAAAAGGTAATTATTGGATTTCCCATTAAAAAGACATCTCTTAAAAAGAAAAGCATTTTAACTTACTGATGGAAGTATTACGGTTGACTGTTTTTCCTTCTTATACTGTTCTAATCTCTCTAACATAGTCTTTATTGTTGCTGTAAGAATGTCTTTATGATATTTCCTAACATGTTCTTCAGCATCTTCCTTTAAAATTTCTGTCTTACAGAGAGTACAGAAATAGAGTCCGTTATCTGACCTCTTAACAATCGGCTTAATATCGCTTGAAATTTCTTTAATAATCGGAATTATCTTCTTAGCCCTAGCTTCACTACCGCTCTTTTCTATTATCCTTTGAGCATAACCCCTAAGCTGGTGTTTTGATATTTGATATTCATATGCAACTGATGCTGGTCCTTCACCTTTTACTAGGTACCTTTCTAATGCATCTAATATGTAGTCACTTCCGCCTAGTATTTTTAACGCTATATAATTAATTAAAGACTTGGTATCCATTTGTTTCATATCTTGTCACTAGACACCCTTATTAGCACCAGAGTTTAAAAGGACTACATTAAATGCTATACATAGAGAACCACGTTCTTGTAAGTCGTAATTTTGATACCCTCACCTTCTTCTACTCTTCCTAACTCGTAAACTATTTCTTTTTTACGTAAAATTGATATAACTTCATCCTTATATTCTCTATCTAAAAACAGGATCATGCCTATACCCATATTGTATACTTTATACATTTCTTCATGAGGAACACCAGCTTTTTCAATAGCTTTGAATATATCTGGTGGGTCAGGCATTTCTAGGTCTATTTTATATTTAGTAATCCTACGGAGTTTAGAAAAAGCACCCCCTGTAATGTGGGCAGCAGATTTAATCTTATCGATAACTTCTAGCACAGAGTTTGAGTAGATACGAGTAGGCTTCATTAACTCTTCTCCCCAATCCTTAAGGCTTAACTTACCCTCATCAATTAACCTTCTAATAAGCGAATAACCATTAGCATGAACACCATTACTTGCTAAACCTATAATCACATCCCCAGGTTTAACATCCTCCCCAGTTTTTAGCTTTTCAGCAATGCCAACAACAGTACATGATAAATCATAACCAGTTATAACCCCGGGCATCACCGCGGTCTCCCCGCCAACTATCTCCACATTAGCCTCCTTAGCTCCTTCCTTCAATCCCTTAATGACTTTTTGCACGACATCGTCCATAGGCTTTTCTAGTGCAAGGTAATCAACTAGAGCTATTGGCTTAGCTCCGACACATACAATATCATTAACATTCATGGCTACACAATCTATACCAGTAGGCTCTATAATTCCAGTTTTTAATGCTAAAACAGTTTTAGTACCTACCCCGTCAACATGCATTATTAAATGTTTATCTCCTAGTCTTATACCCCCACCGTAATGACCAATTCCAATTGACAGAGAAGGAGAGGAAAGCTCTTTAGAAATCATAGAGTGATAACTCCTTAACTTATCGAGATCTACACCAGCTTTCTTATACTCACTCACCATAAACCACCATTAGGAGACCAATCAGCTGAAACCCCGAGAATCCCTCTCTTCTCTCTAGCCTTATATGTATACCTTACATTTTCAGCTTTCTCCACTTGTTCACTTATAGTCCTCCCTATATCACGTCTATAAATTAACTTAGTATCTGATGAAATATAAGAGAAACATTTATCCAATTTCTTCGCCGCTTTCTCATATTCATCAACTACAACTATTTCTAAAGCTCTAGATCCCTTAGTTATTAATTGCATCCCCTCTAAGCTCACAGAACCGAAAAATACAATACAGCCCTCCTCTCTCATTTTAGGTAAATCTAAGTAAATATTATGTCCCGATGACATAACCCTATTTAACGGATAGCCTAAAGGTGCTACAGCCCTAACTATTGAAGGTAACTCACTTACCGAGATTTTAGCCTTATTTAAATGCCTAGTCGCAACTAATTCTAGAACCTCTCCAAAATCACTGGTTATCCTAGGGATTATTGCCGAGGCCTCTGGATCCCCTAACCTAGAATAGTACTCAATTATTGTTGGCCCCCACAAGCCGGTTAACATCATCTGACCAGATAAAATCCCTATATAGTCTTGCCCTACTTCTTTCCTAATCGCCTCAGCCGTCATTTTAACAATTTCAAAAGACCTATTGTACTCCTCTTCATTTATAAAGGGTAGGAGGTTGCCCGGACCAGAAATTGAACCCATACCACCGGTCTCCGGACCTATCCCGTCTTCATAAGCGTTTTTATAATCTTGTGCTAATGGCAACGATAAGTAAGAGTAACCATCAGTTAGTACATGAAGAGTGTACTCGGGGCCATCGACTTTTTCCTCTATTAATATTTTCACTTCGTCTTTCACAAGACTCGCTATGCTTGAAGTACTCTTGCTTAATGCACCTCTCTTCTCGTCACTCAGATAAGCTTGTAAATCTGCAACCACCTTAACACCTTTACCTCCTACTTGTTCTGAAGGCTTTACCGCTATTGAACCACCGTATTCTAGAATGAATTTTGAAGCGTCCTCGATATTGCTAAAAGCCTTAAACCTTAACCTACCCGGTATATTGTACTTCCACATTAGCTCTCTCATCCAGACCTTTGACTTCTCGATCATAGCACACTCCTTATTCGGCCCCACAACCGGAACTCCTTCCTCCCTAAAGGCATTAGCCACACCATGAAATAGCGGATCTTCTGGCCCTATAATACCGAAATCCGGGTTTACTTCTCTAATAACTTTCTTTACTTCTCCCGGTGAGTTTATATCTCCTACATAATACTTTCCTCCGGTCTTTTCAACTACCTCTTTAATCCCAGGGTTTATATACGAAGATAAGGCGAAAACCCTATAATTCCTTAATAATGAATAAGCTAAGGCGTTCTCCCTAGCACCATCTCCTATTAATAAGACCTTCATTTATATCACCTTAGGATACTTTTTAGTCATACAACCTAAACATAAGTTCTTATGCCCTATAACCTTATACAAACCCTCAATACTTAGCCAATAAATTGAATCAGCACCTATAACCTTGGCGATTTCTTCATCGGAAAGATTTGCCGCTATTAACTCTTTCTCCTCTGGGACTTCCATACCGTAAGGACAAGGTGAAATCAATTTAGGACTCCCAATCAATACATGGACTTCTTTAGCACCTAAACTCCTCAAATTAAATACAGTATTCTTCAAAGTCCTACCAGTAACCATGGAGTCATCTATTAAAATAACCCTCTTGCCCTTTACAACGCTCCTAATCGGGTTTAATTTAAGTTGAACTCCAATAATTTTAAGGAAATCATCTGAAGCCAGCATAGTCCTCATCGGGCTACCGGTTCTCGTAAAACCTAAAGAAAACGGAATCCCAGTCTTTTTAGAGTAACCTATAGCATAGGGAAGTGCAGTATCTGGAACTCCTATAACAATATCCGCGTCTATCCTTCTCTCCTCAGCCAACTGTTCTCCAATTTTCTCCCTAACGTTATAAATGTCTACACCGAATACTCTTGAATCTATTCTAGATTGATATATAATATCAATAGCACAATAACTTCTCTTTTCTTCTTTAACTTTTGAATAAGACACGGAATAGGTATCTATAAAGACCATTTCACCAGGATAAATTTCTCTCTTAAATTCCCCACCTATTACTGTAATACCGGGAGTTTCTGATGATAATATTGCCAAATCAAAACCAAACCCTCCTATTTCAAGTGGTTTTAGCCCAAATTCGTCCCTATAACCTATTAACCTCCCGTCTTTTGACAAGAAAATAAACGTGTAAATGCCGTCAAAGTTATTAACTGCTTTTTCAGCGTCTTTACTTAGCTCTTTTACAAACTCATCTATATTACCTTTAATTACACCATCTAACACTAAACTACCATGATCAGTCACTATGGGGAAACCCGGCCTAGTACCCGTGTAACCAATTCCAGCCCATCCGCTAAATTGGGGTAATTCTAAATCCTCTGGTGCTACGTTCTTAGCCACGGTCTTAAAACCTTCATCACTGAGAACAGTAATACCGCTATAGGCGTAACCTCTGTGTTGTAAACCTATAGAACCGTAATATACGAATTTAGTTATATTCCATATTTTATCAAATGCATAAACACCTATTATTCCAGCCATAATCTCACCCCTTAAACACTGACTCTAACAGATTGAAATCATATGAGAATTTTAACGGATAAATGCCAGAAAAACATGCGTGACATAAATCATTTCTACCTATTGCAGATATCATCTCTTCTATCGTTAAATATTCAACTGAATCCGCACCTATTATCTTAGCTATTTCATCTTCATTTTTAGAATGAGCTATTAACTCTTTAGTAGTTGGGAAATCAATACCCATATAACACGGATATCTTATTTTAGGAGACCCAACCCTGACATGAACCTCCTTAGCACCGTTATCTCTCAAAAGCTTCACCAGTTTTTTCATCGTAGTACCCCTTACTATTGAATCATCTATTAAAACTACTCTCTTACCGTTTACAACAGTTTTTACAACACCAAACTTCTCCTCCACTACGCTTTCCCTCTTATCTTGGGTAGGCATAATAAAAGACCTCTTAGCAATATTAGTTTTTACTAAAGCTAGCTCCAATGGTATCCCAGATTTCCTTGAAAAACCTATGGCTATTGGTATTGAGGACTCTGGGACTGGAATCACTATATCAGCTTTAACGCCATGTTTTTCAGCTAAAACCTCACCTAACCTAATCCTAGCCTCGTAAACTGGAATTCCATCAATTATTGAGTCTGCTCTAGCGAAATATATGTATTCGAAAGAGCAGAAGGAGTGTTTATCAATGCCAATTATCTCGCTTTCAACATGATTATCTTTTATATAAATCATCTCACCAGGTTTAACGTCCCTTATTACTTCCCCACCTAGTTGCCTAATTACAGAATCTTCAGACGCTATTATATATCCGTCCTTAATCTTACCAAAGGCTAAGGGTCTAAAACCTTTAGGGTCTCTAAAACCTATTAGCTCACCCTTCTCAGTTAAAATAACTAACGAATAAGCACCATCCGCTAGGTCAACAAGCCTTCTCAGACCGCTTTTAATATCTTTTGCGTCGCTTAAAACTTTAAGAATGAACTCAGTATCAGTTTTTGTCTTATAAAGGAAATAATTTGTAATAGTACCGTTAAACGCTATCGCTATTTTACCATCACTTAACGGCTGTGCCTCCTCAACCGTTCCTTTGCCCGTAGTTGAATATCTAACATGACCTATAGCGGTCCTTGAACTTTTCAGTAAAATCGGGTCTATAGCCTCTTCTACTAAGCCTAAACCTTTTATTGTATTTATACTATGATCATTAATATAAGATATCCCAGCAGCTTCTTGACCTCTATGCTGTAACAACTTTAAGGACTCATAAACTAACCTCGATGAGTCCTCACTCCTTAACGAAATCCCTACAATGCCACAATGTTCTTTCATCCCATCACCTCATAAAGGAAATTGTAATATTGATCAACCTCCTTATTTAGATCAATTACGGTATCGTCTAATCTCATCCTTCTACTCTCTTTAACCACTTTACCTATTACAGAAACATGAATTCCCTTACTATTCCTCATGAACCATTCAGCATCATTGGTCAAAACTATGAAACGACCTCCATTTTCGGAGAATAATTTCGCAAGAATATCTTCTTCATCAGAAATGATATTTTTAGTAATAATGCTAACACCAAAGTCCTTAATTAAGATTTGGAACAAAGAAGCTATCAAACCTCCCCTATTTACATCCTTAACCAGAAATGCTTTATCCTCATTAATAGCGCGAATAACTAATTCACTAGCTAATAAATCCTCATTCAACCTAGCCTTCGGAACATCACCAAAACTTCCAAATATTTTAGTTAAAAGTGAACCTCTTAATTCATTCCTCGTCAGACCTATGAGCACTATGTCTAGTCCTTCGAATACTTTATTTCTTAAAAATTTACCCTCAACTAAACCAGCCATAACGACTAAAGGTGTTGGCTTTATGGGTTTACCTTCCTTATTCTCGTTATAGAAAGACACTTTACCACCGACTATTGGAGTTGAGAAGAACCTAGCAGCCTCACCAATCCCTCTAACAGCTTCGACAAAATAGTAATAAACCTCTGGCTTCCTTGGGTCTCCAAATTGTAAATGATCTACCAGCCCTATCCCCTTAGCACCTACACTAGCTAAGTTCCTATAAGCTTCAGCAACAATACTTTTTCCGCATTCGTAGGGGTCTTCTGCACAGAGGTCTGGGTTTGCGTCTCCTTTAATTGCAAGAAGCTTACCATTAGGTAACTCAATTAATGCAGAGTCAGCTTCACCGGGCTTTAAAACAGTAGAAGTTCCAACTTCATAATCAAATTGTGAATAAGCCCATTCCTTGCTTACGAGATCCGGGTGAGTGACTACTTTTCTTATAACATCTTCTAAATTAATATTAGGCCTTTCTCCCACTTTCCTTATAGGTTTTTTGACATTCCAAATATACCTTGGCGGGTTTAGGAGTAAACTAGACGGTAAGTTGACGACCTCCTTCCCTTCGTATAAGAATTTTATGTATGGTTCCTTGACAAACTCACCTATCACTGCGCATGGATATTCGTAGTACTCAAATTCTTTACAGACCTCCTCAACTTTTTCTGGTTTTACAGCGAATAGCATCCTTTCTTGGGTTTCTGAAACAAGAATCTCCTCTGGCTTCATGTCTTTAACCCTTAAGGGGATCTTGTCTAACTCAACCACAGCCCCTAAACCATTGGCCATTTCTGTTACCCCTACAACGAGACCTCCACCACCTAGGTCTTTAATGGCCTCGACCTTATCAACGACTGCCAAAGTTGAGTCAAGCACAATTTTCCCCGCGAAAGGGTCTGCTATTTGTACTGCCCCTATTTCGTCTTCTCCACTTAACTTTCTAGACGCAAATGAAGCCCCTCCAAGACCGTCTAAACCAGTGAGCCCAACAATTACTATTTTCAATCCAGCCTCTTTAACCACACTAGGTATTATTCTGTCCTTTCTGACAACACCTACTCCAGCAACATCTACTAAAGGATTATCGTCATAACTGCTATCAAATGCTAACTCTCCACCCACAACAGGAACTCCTATACTATTACCGTAAAATCCTATTCCAGCAATTATATTCTTTAGTAGCCACCTATTTCTGGACTTTGAGAGATCACCTACGCGAATCATATCAAGTAATGCAATGGGCCTGGCACCCTTGCTAATTATATCCCTAATTATACCTCCTACACCAGTTGCTGCACCGTTAAATGGGTCTATTGCAGATGGGTGATTATGACTTTCTAGCTTTAGTACTATTGCCCATCCGTCACCAACATCTAATGCACCCGCATCTTGCCAATCTTCAATCCCCATAACAACTCTTTCCCCAGTACTGGGGAAGCTTTTTAAAAAGACCCTCGAAGACTTATAAGCACAGTGTTCAGACCATAAAGCGTCGATAGTAAGCCATTCCGCTTCATTAGGTTCTCTGCCTAAACCCTTCCTCACTAAGTCCATTTCGTATTGAGAAAGATTAATTTTCAAGCCTCCTTAACCCCCTAAATAATAGTAATCCATCTGTGCTTCCATCAATTGAAGTTAACTTGAACGAAGCCCTTTCTGGATGAGGCATCATGCCTATCACATTTCCTTCCTCATTAGCAATTGATGCTATATTTAGTAATGAGCCGTTAGGGTTAGCATGAGGAGTTACTTGCCCTTTTTCATCACTATATTGCATCACAGCTAAGCTTTTAGCCCTCTCAACGTCTTTATGATAATAGCGACCTTCTGCATGAGCAATAGGCATCCTTATTATAGTCTTATTCAACCCCCTTGTCAATACTGTATCAAATCTTATGACTTTTAAGTAAACCCATTTACTTATAAAACGTAATGAGAGATTAGGTAATAAAGCACCTTCAAGTAATCCACTTTCTACTAAAATTTGAAATCCATTACAGATACCTATAACGACTTTACCCTCATTAGCCATCTCTTTCACTTTTTTCATGGTCTCAGTACTCGCGGCAATACTACCAGCCCTAAGGTAGTCACCAAAGCTAAAACCGCCTGGCAAAACTACGGCTTTATATTTGTCTGGGTCGAAATCCTTATATTTCACTATCTCGCTTTCAACCCCGACTTCAAGTAAAGCCTTATAAACGTCTATTTCACAAGTGGTTCCAGGGAACTTAATGACTGCCGTCTTCAGCTCTAATCACCCTTGTCACGATTTTATGAACTATAGGATTGTATAGTCTTGCATCTTGTGCTATTTTCCTTATAATTAATTCAGCGTCCTCTGGTGAGGCAGTTTCGACTTTAAAAAGTAAGTATTTGCCAGCCCTAGTCTCTAAAACTCTTTTATCAAATTTTTCTACGGCATACTTCTGTATTGTCTCTCCTTCTGGATCTCTTACACCGTCTTTATTTAATATTATTAGTTCAACTGTGTATATCATAACCTCACCTACTGTGTTATCCTCTTGAAAAACTCTTCGTAACTCTTTCTAACAGTTTCTAGATCGGCACCTTTTCTATAAAGATCCTTATCGAGTATCCTCAACGTACCTTTCTCCCTGATTCTCATTGCGTCTAAAGTTATTTCGTCACCTACGATTAACCTACCGTCATAAAGTCTACCGAACTCCAGCTTAAAATCATATAATAGGAAACCCTTCTCATCAAGAAACTTATACATAATGTCATTAACTTTTTTCATCACCTCTTCAACCTGTTCGGCTTCCTTACGACCCATTAGCTTGAAGTACTCCATATGAGAGTAGTTTATTAATGGGTCATGTCTTTCATCGTCTTTCAAGAAGAACTCAATAATTGGTGGGTTAAATCTCTCACCCTCTTTAATAGGCAATCTCTTTACAATACTCCCAGTTGCTATGTTTCTCAACACTACCTCTACTGGGATCATCTTCAGTTTCTTTACTATCATTGTCCTTTCATCATACATTCCGACGTAATGCGTTTCCACCCCTTGAGATTCGAGTAACCTAAAGAAGAAGGCTGAAGTTTGTGCGTTCAGAACTCCTTTATCCTTCATTTCGTCTTTTTTAATTCCATCTCCAGCAGTTATTGAGTCTTTAAAGTAAAGTAAATAGTGATTATCATCAAATTCGTAAACGATTTTTGTCTTACCTTCGGCGACCTTTTTGAACTCCATATTAGGACTTTTCACAATTAGAATAAAAAACTATTGGAGATTACCCCGGTATTTTTTACTTAGCCAAGTAAATTACTACTTAAAAGAGTCAAGTGATAGTGGAAGGCTATGAGTGAAATTTCAATTGACGAGTTTGCAAAAGTTGATTTAAGAGTAGGAATTGTAAAGTCGGCAGAAAGAATTGAGGGGACTAAGTTACTTAAGCTAATGGTTGATTTAGGAAACGAGACTAGGCAAATAATAAGCGGAATTGCAGAATATTATAAGCCAGAAGATTTAGTTGGTAAAAGAGTCATAGTTGTTGCTAACTTACAATCTAAAAAGATTAGAGGATTTGAAAGCAAAGGAATGATACTAGCTGCAGGTTGTAAAGAGGATGAGGAAAAAGGAATAAAACCGAGAATATTAACAGTAGATGGGGAAGTACCCGCTGGAACGAAAGTATGTTAAACCCGTTTAAAAGTACAAAAATACCCCCTAAAGTAGAAGAGTTCACAAAGCATTATCTTTCCATATTACCTAAAATTAGCGGTACTACTGTAAAAGATAGGGAAATAAGAAGATTAAAAGAGCTTGAAAACGAATTAGAAAGGTATGAAGAGTTCTTAAATACTTTCCCAAGAATTGAACTACTCCACCCATTCTATAAGACAAACATAGAAATCTTGGCTGATGACCTAGACAAGTTTAAAATATGCTTAGGAAGTCTTAGAAATGCATTAAATTTGTCTAGAAAAATTATAAATCGTTATATCTCCCTCATCAGAAGTGATATAGAGAAAAAAGAAAACATGTTAATGAGGCAATGTGTTGGAAGAGTATTTTCTGTATTTAGGAAAAGAAGGGAGTGCATTGATTGGATTATTGATATCACAAGACAACTTAAAAAGCTACAAACAATAGACCCTTCGTTACCAACAATCATAATCGCCGGCCCGCCTAACGTAGGTAAAAGCACGTTAGTAGGTAAAATTTCCACTGCAAAACCTGAGGTAGCTTCCTACCCCTTCACTACTAAGGAGATACACGTAGGACATTTTATTACTGATTACGGCGAAATAGTTCAAGTCATAGACACGCCGGGTATATTAGATAGGCCGATGAGTGAGAGAAACAAGATAGAGTTGAAAGCAATTAACGCCATAAAGAATTTAGAAGGGGTAGTAATATTTCTTTTCGACGTCTCGGTTTTCTCGCTATATTCAGCAAGAGAACAACTAGACTTGTATAACGAAACCAAGAGTTTAAACAAAACTGTTGTCCCAGTACTAAATAAGATAGATGCAAAGAACGACGAACTTTATTCAGAAATTATAAAAGGTTTAGATACTAAGCCTTTTGAAATAAGTGCGGAAAAGGGAATTGGTTTAGAAGAGCTTTTTAGACACGTTACCTCTCTACTTAAAGGTGTAAAAAACGAAGTATTGGGTAAGTGAGATTTTCACATCAATTCAAGGGGAAGGAGAAGTTATAGGTACTCCTTCTAATTTCATAAGGTTAGCTGGCTGCCATTTAAGGTGCATTTGGTGCGATACTAAATATGCGTGGCATAAATACGAGGGTAAATTGATGGATCTAGAAGACATAATAGCTGTCTTAGACAAAGATATAAAAATGACAACTATCACTGGAGGGGAGCCATTACTTCAAGACATTTTACCTTTAGTAGAGAAGCTAAAGGAGATTGGAGAAAGAATCGTAGTTGAGACAAGTGGTACGATAAAACCATCGGAGAAGTTAATCAAATTAGTTGATGTTTTCTCGGTTTCGCCGAAACTATCTAATTCCGGATATAAAATAAATTACGGTGACCTAAGCTGGGCTACTTACTTCAAATTTGTAGTTGTTAAAAAAGAAGACATAGAGGAGGTTGTGGAGTTTGTTAAAAATCATAAAATCCCGCCGGAAAAGGTGGTATTACAACCGGATGGTAGAAGAAGTGATTATATAAACGCCTTGAGGGAGCTAAGTGACTTTGTAATGGAACTCAAACTTCCTTTCAGAGTCCTCCCCCAACTCCATAGGATTATTACTTACAGATGATTTAATCACTTCTTTTAACTTGTTCAGCTTATATTTACCTTTTTGGAGTACTTCTAATGAAACGTTAACTAGGTTTTCCGCTTCTTTTTCCCCAATATCCGCCCTAAGCAAATGAACCATCTTAACACCGGTTCTGAGCTCCAATAATATACCCTTCTTATTAATTGTCAAAATCCCGCTGTGTTTAAATCCAGCTTCCCTAGCCAGCCTTAAAACTTCCCACGCTTCTTGCTCATCCTTGGTATAAACATGAAGTATAGGACCTTGGACTATTAGCCATAGCCTCCAGACATGACCCTTTGAAATCGTGTCTAGTAACTCGGGAACTGAAAAGGATAAGTGGTTTTTATAAATTACTGTAGAATCTTTTCTCTCCCAAGGTAGTTTAGCGTCTACTATCGAAATCCTACCACTACAACTACTCTGAGTGTATGACTTCTCTCTCGCAAAGAACACTTCTAAGACATCAAATATATCTGGGTCTAGGTATCCTATTTCTTTGTCCCTTAAAATCCTCTCCCATGCCTTCCTTTTATACTCTAGCCACTCGTCCACAAGTCTTTTTTAGCTTTTACGGCTAAAAAATATTAATGACTAAAATTATAGAAAAGATTCTGAGAGAAGAAGAGGCTATTGTGGAGATAAAAGATGGGGAAGTTAGTGTAAACGATTTATATTATGAAATTCCAATAGGTGTTAGAGTTCTGATTAGGGGTAGTAAGAGGAGAAGGCTAGTAGATCTTGGCATATTAAGCTTTATAGTACGTAATTGTAACGGGACAGAATTCGCTAAAGATTATTTAAACTTATCTCATTCTCTTAAATATATCTTCGAAAAATATGGCGTCTATACGGAATTAGAATTCTTGGCATTATGTGATGAAGAGAAGTTGAAATGTTTAGACAAAGATCTTCTAGCTATATTACAAAAACTTAAAATCTATATTGTTACGAGAAATAACGAAACCTCATGAACAATTACGACGTCATCGTAATAGGAGGAGGAATAGGAGGACTAACCGCGGCAATCAGAAGTGCAGAACTAGGTAAAAAAGTTGCTATAGTAGAGAAAGGAGAAATAGGTGGGGAATGCCTAAATAGAGCTTGTATTCCTTCTAAAACGCTAATAGACAGTGTAAAACTTATAAATAAAGCGAACAGGGCTAGCTGGATAAACGGAAAAATATTCATCAATTACGAAATGTTAAACAAGTTCAAAAACGAAATCATAATAAACATTCGCAATAATTTCATAGAATTAATTAAGAAGTTAAGTATTGATGTGATAAATGGAGAAGGAAGTATAAAGAGAGAGAATGAGGTAGAAGTAAACGGGAAAACTTATACTACTGACTATATAGTTATAGCAACTGGTTCAGAACCCCTATCCTTGCCCGACTTTCCACTTAATAACAGAAATGTTGTAGACCCTTGGACTGCAATGAATATGCCAAATTTACCGGAAAATATTATAATTGTAGGTGGAGGAGTGGCTGGTGTTGAGCTAGCTACACTTTTTAGAGCTTTAAACAAAAATGTAACTATAATTGAACTAATGCCAAGATTACTACCAGTACCCGGAATAGATATTGAAGTGGCAAATGAGGTTAAAAAGAGGCTCGAAGAAAAGGGAGTTAGAATTTATTTAAATACTAAATCAAAAATCGTGAAGAGTGAGGATAGAGTAGTCTTTCAGGCTCAAATGCCCTCCAGTAACGAGGAAATAATAGGTGATTTGGCGGTCATAACTATAGGTAGAAAACCAGTAACTAACGGGCTCAATTTAAAAGATATTAGAGTTGAAACTGATCAGAGGGGGTACATAAAAGTAGATTCTAGAGCTAGAACTACCAACCCGAAAGTTTATGCTGTAGGTGACGTTGCGGGAGTTCCTTTATCTGCAACTAAAGCATGGAGACAAGGAGTAGTTGCTGGAGATAATATTGGTGGAGTTAACAGTGAAATGCCTAAATACATACCTTTGTCGATCTTTGCGGATATAGAAATAGGTGCGGTTGGAAGTGTTTCTGAAGAATTAACTAAACGTGGAATAGAGTATAGGGAAATTAAGGCGAACATGAGTGAAATACCGAGGGCTTGGACTTTAAATGAAATTGAAGGGTTCCTAAAAGTCTACATAGACAAGGAGGGAAGAATTTTAGGAGCTAACATGGTTGGTGAGGGGGCAACTGAAGTTATTAATACATTAGCTTTAGCAATGGAACTTTCATTAACAATTAAAGATTTATATAAAGTCCAATTCTCACATCCAACAATATCCGAAATAATAACGGAAATAGCACAACGTGGGAGTATTGGGCAAATCTATTAAACCCTTTCTCTTTATCTTCCCTTAGTGAATGAAAAAGAAGTTAGGCAAGTAAAAAAGCTCTTTAAATTTCTTTTTCTCACATCTAGGGGAGGACAAACAAGAATAAAGATAGTCCAATTACTCGAAGAAGAAGCAATGAACCCAAATCAGATAGCTTCAAAACTTAAAATGGATTATAAGACAATTATTCACCATCTCGAAGTGCTTACTGAGAACCAAATAGTTTATAGAGAAGGTAACGGTTATGGCGCACCTTATAAACTTACTTCATTTTTTAGAACATATAAGTCCGTTCTAGATGAGCTTCTTAAGGGGTCTAAACGCTCTTAAAGCTTTTGGGTTAATTATATCATTTGTGAGGAATAAGAGGACATTACCAGAGATACTCATTGACATTAACTTGGCAATAACAAGGATAGACAATTGGATAAGTAGGTTGAAGACTAGAAGTGAAACACTGGAAAGACTTTCGTACACTAACATGGGCAGGTTTCCTCTATTAAGTAAAGAATTCTTAAAAGAAGTAGAATTTAATCAAGCTTACACTACTAAACTAGTACAAATAAAAGTGCTCCTAGAAATTCTTAAAATTCGTATTGAGACTATAATGCTTATTGGGAGCATAACTGGATACTTAAAACCGATTATAGACGCTATATATGAAGTGAAAAAAGAGATAGGCAGCAGTATAGAGATGTCACCGCTTTTAGATCAGATTATAGAGATTGTCTCTCCCTTAGAACCTCTGTCTTCTTCTAATGTAGTAATAAACGATAATGAGAAAGTTAAAGAAATCCTAGAAGAGAGTAGGAAAATAGCAGAAAAAGAGGTAAGAGAAAAATATAAAGTCCCCGCATGATATATATAGTCGAAAATAAAAATGGTAAAACCTATAGTGAGAAAAATCCAATTGACTGGAGGCTCAACTTATATTGTTTCGCTTCCAAAAAACTGGGTAAAATCGCACTCCCTTAAGCCCGGTGATGAAATAGAAATTAGACAAGATAAGAAATTGAGACTAATACTCGTACCTCGATCATTAAGCGAAGGTGAAGAGAAGAGAGAAAAAAAGATAGCATTGAATTGTTCGAAGCCCGATATATCGTTTGTAATTAGGGAAATAATTTCATATTATATGGCTGGCTATTCATTGATCTATATAGGTTGTAATAAATTCACACCGGATGATAGGGAGGCTATAAAGGAAACTGTTAGAAAAAGGTTACTAGGAGCTGAAATTATAGACGAGAATGCGACGAGTGTTACAATTCAGTTTCTAGTAAATGAAAGAGACCTATCAATAAGTAGGGCAATAAATAGGGCTTTCAACATTTCTTATAACATGCTGAAAGACTCATTAGACTCATTATTCAATGGTGATAAAGAGTTAGCTAAGGAAATCCATGACAGAGATGATGATGTAGATAGGTTTTACTTTTACATTGTAAGACAACTGTCACTGGCAGTAGAGTCGAGTGAGATATTAGAAAATGAGAAGTATAACCTCACACAATCTGTTAATATATATTCTACAGCAAAGTCGATAGAGAGGATTTCTGATCATTCACTAAGAATAGCGGATCAAATAGAGCAAATAGAAAAACTAAATAATAAAGATATTTACGAACATGGGAAATTTATCTTAGATTTTTACAAAACATCTCTGAATTCATTTATACAAAGGGATACAAACCTCGCACATGAGGTAATAAATAAAGAGTTTGAATTACTTAAAGTTAATACACAGCTAGCAGAGAACGTCTTGAAATCCCAGTTAGATCCAAAATACACAAGCTCCTTACTAATAATAATTGACTCATTAAGAAGAATAACTAGGTATTCAATAGATATTGCTGAAAGTACAGTAGATTTGGTAGCTAAACAAATCGAACAGACAGAAGAGCAAGGTTAATAAAGGAAGTCTCACCGTATGCCTTCACTACTTCTTCCAGCCTTTTACTCTTCTTAACCTTATTTGCTAATTTCTCTAGTTCGATCTTATCCTCCATTGTATAAACTCCCTTCCTATAGATCAAAGTTAGGCAATAGGGGGATATTACACCAACAGTAAGATAATTCCTTATAAATAGATAGTCTGCAGTTTCAAGATCCTTGTGGGAGAATAGGCACACATCTGGGTGAGTATGAGTTGAAGCAATAGCAGAAGGGTGCGGTATTGTAACCTTATCTTCCTCTCCTTCAAGAATTAGATAATTACCATCGTCTAGTAAAATTGATATAAATTCAGTTCTAGTCTCATTTGTAACTACTGCGAATTCACGCAAAACATTAGAAATAAACTTAGAATACTTGTCTGCAAAATATAGGTAAAGTTTGAAATAAGGTTCACCTTTCTTACCGTCCTCGAAGAGCTGTGTAAAATCCGTTGTTGGTGGGATCCCATTCTCTTCATGAAGCTCTTCAGCCTTATAAATTAGTTCAGCAATCTTAGCTAATTCCTCACTTATAGGACTCTTATCGATTTTTTGAAATTTTACACTCACTTAACCTCTCCTCTAATTTCTTTTTAGTCTCATAAGCTGTTTTAATAGGGTCGTTTGAAGAATAGATCGACCTCCCTATAATCTCAAAATCAGCACCATTACATATAGCATCACCTATATTCGCCCCTTGAACACCTACCCCGGGAGAGATTATGAGCTTATCCCTAAAGTCATCCCTAACCCTCTTTATCATTTCTGGCTTAGTAGCACCAACAACAAACCCCTTAGGATCTAAATTCTCTGCAATTCTACGTAAATAAGGATAGAACTCATCGCTCCACCCCTTATGTGACATGGAGAGTACAAGATATAATCCTTTGCCCCTACCTTTGAGGAAGTCTGATAGAGGCCCTAATGCACCTTCTAATCCGATAAAAGCATGGGAAATAAATGAATCCGAATACGGTAAAAGTTTACTAACAATCCCTATCATCGTAGAGTCAATATCAGCCAATTTTAAGTCGAAAATTACTTCCTCCCAGCCTATCTCTCTCACAGCTTTTAAATACTCGAATCCACCTTCAAGTAATGTTATATAACTAAATTTAACACGATCAATTACCTCTCTTAGTCCACGAACAACATTTATGTCTAATTTAGTATCTAATGCTAAAATTATCCTATTCAATATTGCTCACCAAGTATTCTTGAATAGCTTTCTTATCGCTCTCGGAAAGTAGAGCTGAGGATAACAAAGTGTTAAGAATATCCCTTATTTTATAGACTGAAAGCAATTTAACGCCCATTTGTGCTAATCTCTTCCCAGCTCCCTCCTCCCTATCTACTATTACTAAAGCGTATTCTACTTCACCACCGCTCTTCCTAACCTCATCAACGGCTCTAGCTATTGAACCACCAGTGGTTGCAACGTCATCAACTATTATAACTTTTTTCTTTTCCACGTAAGCTTCAATCAGTTTATCGGTACCATAACCTTTTTTCTCACTTCTAATATAACCTAAGGGTTTTCCAAGCTTACACGCCAAAAACGATGCAAAAGGAACACCACCAGTAGCTATACCCAGTATTATATCAAAATTTATACCCTTCAAAACCTCTATAGCCTTATTTACTACCTCATTAAACTCAGCGGGATAATTAGGTAACCTCCTCAAATCAAGGTAATAAGGACTTATTTTACCAGAAGTAAGCACAAAATTACCGACTAACAGTAACCTCTTTTCTAATAACGATGTAACAAAGTCCATATCTGACCTACTTTATATAACTCTAGCTTTAAATAAGCTTTTAGACAATATTCCCTAAGGGCATTAGTGAAAGACATAATTTCATCCCTTGATTTCTCCCGTAATGATTTAGAGGAGATCTTCCTACTCGCAGATAAATACTCTAAAGGAGGAAAGTCTGAGGCATTAAAGGACAAGACTGTAGCGTTAGCGTTTTTCGAGCCCAGTACTAGGACTTATCTTAGCTTTAGCAAGGCCGTAAGAAACTTAAAGGGCGATATAATAGGATTCTCTGCGGAGGAGTCAACTTCGGTAGCTAAAGGGGAAAACTTAGCTGATACAATCCGAATGCTAGATAATTACGCTGACCTCATAGTAATGAGACATAAATTTGACGGTGCTGCAAAATTCGCCTCAGAGATAGCGGAAAATCCGGTTATTAATGCAGGGGACGGTAAGCACGAACACCCTACTCAGTCAGTAATAGACGTTTATACAGTCTATAAACACTTTGGCACTCCGGATGGGCTAATTTATGGTCTAATGGGGGATTTAAAATATGCTAGGACTATAAACAGTTTATTAAGAATCTTAACACTATTTAAACCTAAATTAGTCTATTTAATATCACCACCAGAGTTAAGAGCTAGAAGAGAGATTCTAGAGGGGTTAAATTACACTATAAAGGAAATTAATAACCCGTTCGAGGTAATTAACGAAATAGACGTGCTTTACGTTACAAGAATTCAAAAGGAAAGGTTCTTAGATGAGATGGAATATGAGAGAATTAAGGAGAGTTACATAGTTGACTTGAAACTAGCAAATGAGATGAAAAGTGACGCGATAATCCTACATCCATTGCCTAGAGTTAACGAAATTGATAGGAGAGTGGATAAAACTCCTCACGCAAAGTACTTTGAACAAGCTTCATATGGAGTCCCAGTAAGAATGGGGATCTTCACTCAACTGGTAGGGTGAGGAAAAATGCAGACTCAGAAAGAACTTTTAGTTAGTAAGATAAAGAACGGAACAGTGATAGATCACATACCCGCGGGTAGGGCTTTAGCGGTATTAAAAATCCTTAACATTACCGGTTCTGAAGGGTTAAGAGTTGCAATAGTCCTTAATGTAGAAAGTAAGAAAATAGGCAAAAAAGACATAGTTAAAATTGAAAATAAGGAAATTAATGAGACTGAGGCTAATTTGATAACGCTAATTGCACCTACTGCTACAATCAATATTATAAGGGAATATGAAGTAGTGGAAAAAAGGAAGTTAAAAGTCCCTAAGATCGTTAGGGGTTTACTTAAGTGTCCCAATCCACAATGTATAACCAATAACGACGTTGAAGCTATTTCGACATTCGAAACGATATCAGAAAAACCGATAAGGATGAAATGCGTATATTGTGAAACTCAAATTGATGAAACTGATATACTAAAACAGATCTTAAAATGATAAAAATGACATACGCCGAAATACTGTCTTATCATTTTAACGAGAGATTCAACATATACGAGTTCAATCTCAAATACGGAATAAAACCTTTACCGGGACAATTCGTCAACATAGTTTTCCCTAACGAAAAAGAAGTTCCTCTATCGGTAGGAGATTATAAAGACGGTATTCTCACCCTTTACATAGAATCGGAAAAACTTGCAAAAGAATTGGAATACAAAAGAAGGGTAATTGTAAAAGGCCCGTTAGGTAAAGCCTTACAATTAAATGTTAAAAGTATATTAGGAATAGCAAAAACTACTTATAACTACCTCGAAATCAGCTATGTTTTAAAGGAGGGAGAAAGAAAGGGAATTAAAACTTATTTAAACTGTGAAGAGTGTGGGATAAATTCTGGCGTTAACGACGCTGACTTAATTATTGCCTCAGTACCAGAAACCGATGTTAATAGATTACCCCATAAAGCTTTGGTTTACGTTAGATGGGTTAAGATGAACTGTGGATTAGGAGTCTGTGGAGTTTGTGCCTATAAAGGTTTCTTGCCATGCATTGAAGGGCCTTTCATAGAGGTGAGTAAAATTGTGGGTAAAGGGTAAAGTATATTTTAAAAACTCCATAATAGAGGAAATGTGCATAAACTTTGATAGAATTATAAGGGAAGGGAAAAAAGACTGTAAACCCGACATAGAATATAGTAATGAAGAGCTCATATTACCCGCCTCAGTGGATCTACATGTTCATACCAGAGGGGCTCAACTATCTTATAAAGAGACAGTAGCTACAGCTACTAGTGAGGCTGTCTATGGAGGCATTGGAGTGATAGTCGATATGCCTAATACTGTACCACCAGTTAACACTGCCGAAAGGGTAATGGAAAGGCTAAGGGAGTTTCAACTATACTCCAGATCCGATTACGGAATATATAGTGGGGTTTCAAAGGATGTAGAGAGAATAGACAAGCTCCCCATAGCTGGATACAAAATATTCCCAGAGGACTTAGAAAAAGAAGAAGTTAAACTAGTCCTTAAAAGTGAGAAATTAAAAGTACTACACCCAGAATTACCACTTGTAAATAAGTTAGTAAATAGAAAGTTAAGGGAAATTTGGATGGAGTTAGCGGCACTTCATCACGTGAGCGGGAAAGTACATATAACGCATATAACAAACTATCTCACGCTCAAAAAAGCTAAGGAAATGGGGTTTACTACGGATGTTACAGTTCATCACATGATAATTGATGGTGAAAGAGATTGCTTAACTAAAGTCAACCCTCCTATAAGGGACTACTCGACTAGACTAGAACTATTTAGTAAAGCTCTTTTCGAAGCCGACACATTAGCTAGTGACCACGCACCACATTCCAAGGAGGAAAAAGGGAGTGCATTTGACCTCTGTCCCCCAGGAATAGCTGGAGTTTCAATAACGACCCCCTTCGTGTATTCCCTCTTCTTTAAAGGGGTGTTGAACTTGAAAAGGGCTGTGGAATTAGTTTCTGAAAATCCATCTAAAATACTTGGAATTAACACTGGAGTTATAGATATTGGCTATAGGGCTAACCTTTTAGTGATAAAGAGAGAGCGCTGGAGGTATTCAACAAGATATAGCAAAGTGAGTGAGACTCCCTTCGACGGTTTTCCTTTAGATGCGAAAGTTACCAGTGTTTTTGTAGAAGGGAAATTAGCTTATGATGGGGAAAACGTTTACCCAATAAGGGGTGTTAACGTCTTTGATCCGAGTGGCAGGACTTGAGTTCCAAGACCCTATAATAATAGCCTCTGGAATAGTACCATTAGAAAACGATTTTATGAATAGAGTTTGTGAAAACTACAAGCCCTCTGCAATTACGACGAAAACTTTAACATTAGAACCCTTAGAACCGCATAAGCCACCTACTGTCATAAAATTCCATGATGGTTGCTATATGAATGCGATAGGCTTAGGTAACCCTGGCGTGAAAGCACTTAAGGACATAAATATAAAATGCAGATTAATTGTAAGTATTGGAGGGAGTTCTGTTGAAGAGATTACCAAAGCCGTTTCAGAAGTTAACAGTGAAGTTATAGAGTTAAATTTAAGTAGTCCTAATAGAAAAGGATATGGCGAATCTCTAGCCAGTTATGTGAGCGAAGTTACTAAAAACGCTAAGGGGGTATTGAGGAAGGGAGTAAGACTTTTCGTAAAACTGGGTCCTTGGGATAATATAATAGAACTATCTGGTAAGGCGTTATCTGCTGGTGCGGACGGTCTAACACTCATTAATACATTAAAAGGGCTTAGTATTGATATTGAAACTTTTAGACCAATCTTAAGTTACGGGACTGGAGGTATTTCGGGCAAATGTCTTCACCCATTGGCTGTAAGGATAATTCGTGATGTTTACAAAGAATATGAGGCTGAAATAATTGGCATGGGTGGTGTTTTTGATTGGAGAGATGCTATAGAATTAATGAGTGTAGGGGCTAAACTAGTTGGGTTAGGTACAGTGATTATTGATAAGGGGTTCAGTTCGATTATTGAAGTGAGAGAGGGGATTAATGCTTTCCTTAAAGAAAAAGGGTTAAAAATTGAGAATATAATAGGAATAGCCGTGAAAAAATGAGAATAACTATGAAAGGAAGGGATATTGAATCCTTACTATTTATGGGGAAGATATCTGCAGTAAACGTTGAGTATTGTGATGATGCAAAAAAGGAGGCTAAGGTTGTGGCTAAGCTAGTAGATGGTAATGAAGTTGAAACTGAGTGTATTCCGGTAAGAGCTGCTGGAAAGATATCAATAGTGATAAAGCATTATTTAAGGTTAGGAGTAGACAAACTAATAATCCAGGATGGTGATACTAGTAATATAAGAAATGTAGATACGGAGGGAGAAGATGAAGTTCAGAATAGACAAGATTCCTAAAAGTGAGGATGATTTAGAAGAAATACAGAGAGAAGTTGAAGAGGAGGAACATGAACACCATCACCATGAGCATTCAATAGAGGATATTGTTAATGAATTGGCAATATCTTTACAGAGTTTGGAATCTAAAGTTAATGAAATCCAAAACGACAACGAGAACTGTAAAAAAGAACTTTCCCGTATTTATAAGATTTTGAGCAGACTGGTAATAGCGTCTTTTACTAAGAATGAAGATGAAAGAATTCAAATTTTGAGAGAGTTAGTTAGCCTCTTAGAATGAGTGATATAATAGGTTCGATAGCAGTAATAACAGTAAAACTTTATGCGATTATAGACCCTTTTTCAGTCTTACCTTATTTATTAGCAGTTTATGAGGAAGCTGTCAAAGATGAACAAAACAAGATAACGTGGAATTTTGTAGTTAATAAAATTACAATAGCAATACTAATACTCCTAATAATTTTCTCTATTATAGGCAGACCTTTATTAGACTTTTTAGGAATCTCTCCTCAAGCACTAGAAATAGCTGGCGGTATTTTACTTGTTTATTTAGGTATTGATACGATGGGAGGGTTTCAGCAATTAAGGTTTATAAGAAAGCTTGAGGAAGCATTAATAACGCCAATAGCTACACCATTACTTGTCGGTCCAGGTACGATGACCGCACTTATTACATTATCAGTTAGCTACAGTCCATTGATACTTATTGTCAGTAGTTTAGTTGTTACTTTTTTAGTCTATTTATCACTACTGGTAGGCCCATTTATAGTTAAAGCATTAGGCGAAACCGGAACAGTAGCTGCCGGTAGGTTTACTGCAATAATTATTGCGGCTTTCGGAATACAATTAATACTAACTGGTATATCTCAACTAAAGTTTGTATGATAAAACCTCATAAAGATGAAAATTTTTTAACATGTATGTATAAGTTATTTTGAACTTTATGTCTGATAAGAAGAGAGTAGAAATTGATGCAATAGATAGAAAATTATTAATGGAAATATTACGTGATTCAAGAGTTAGTTTAAGGAGATTAGCCGAAGAAATGAACGTTTCTCCGGCCACCCTTCACAACAGATTATTAAGACTTGTCCAAGAGGGTGTTATAAAAGGATTTACAGCACTTATTGATTACTCAAAATTAGGTTATTCACTAACAAGTGTAATTATGGCAAAAGTAGATGGTAAATATCTCGTAGAATTCGAAAAAGAAATAGCAAATATGGACAACGTAATAGCTGTTTATGACATAGTCGGAGAATATGACGTAATTGTAATAGCCAAATTTAGGAGCGTTGAAGACTTAGACTCATTCCTAAAGAATTTACTTAAGAACCCGAAAGTTGAGAGAACACATACTAGTATTGTATTAAATGTCGTAAAGGAGGATCCCAGGATTAAAGTAATCTAGCCAATTAAAAGCAAAAGCCTTTTATATTATTGCTAGGCTTTACTTCATTATATGGTGATAGTCATATGCAATTCTGTCCTAAATGTGGAGGGATGATGGTACCAGTAAAGAAAGACGGTAAATCAGTGTTACGATGTACTAAATGCGGTTACGAGAAAGAAATGACAGAAAAGGACAAGAAAGCTTATAATGTAACAGAAAAGAAGGACAAGAGCAGTAAAGTGCTGACAACTTCCATAGTAAGTGATAAAGGTGAAAGAAAATTAGCTGAAGAGGAATTAGAACAAGAAAGAGAAGAATATTATAAGGAAGTCGGTCTTGAGTTATTGAGAGAAGAGTTTGAGGAGTCAGAAGAGTCAGAAGAGGAATAATCTAATCTTCTCTGCGTACTCTTGCATCTCCTTATCATCCTTATACTTGATCCTATTACCCGTGTCAATCTTTTTACCATCATTAAAATACCTTGGAACAACATGAAAATGTATATGAAAAACATGTTGTTCTGCAGCCTTACCATTATTTTGAACGATATTAACCCCTTCAGCTCCCATCTTTTTTAACGCTAATGCCATCTTTTTAACTACAGTAATAGTCTTTTTTAAAACTTCATCATCTATATCAAAAATCGTCTCATAATGCTTTTTGGGGATCACAAGTATATGCCCCTTATTTATGGGATTGATATCAAGTATTGCAATAACATCATTATCTTCATAAACTTTTTGTGATTTTATCTCATTATTTATTATTTTACAAAATATGCAGTCCATTTTTAAGTACCAATAAAGAACTAAATTTTTATGCCCTTTAAACATTAATTCTTACGTCATGAAAATAACAAATGTGGAAAATAGATACCTAGTAAAAGTTGGCAATGATGAAATATTAATTGAAGAGACAAGAAACGAGAAGGGAGAGAAAATTTACGTATTCCAAAGTTTGAAAAAGGCAAAATTACCTAATGGAGAAGAATGGAATGAGGATTTGTCTAATGTTAAAAGGATTGAAAAAAGAGAAGAATTACCCGATGAAGTTAGAAAAATTTTAAGAAAAACACTTAATCTTATTTAAACCCACCTTTATATACCATCTCTCTAAAGAATAAGAAAGGTGTAATTTTTTGACAGAGGAAAAGTTTGATTTTATAATAACAACCGACAGATGCCTAATGACAAACCATCACGGGAAGGAGTTTTTAGGCTTTTTAGGTACTGGTCCCGCGATAGGAATACCAGAGAAAGTATGGAAGTGGTTAGCTTGCCCAAAAATGAAGACTGACGAGATAGGAAGGCCTAAAGAAGCACCTTACGGTATGAGAAAAATAGAGGCGGCACTAATAGATGCTGGATTCAAAGCAGCAATTATAGATCCGGACTATTTAGCCAAACATTTAGAAAACGCTAAAGCACTCTTACTTTCTCATCACGATTATTTCGCCTTTGGCCCTCCATCTTCAACTTGGTGGGGGATAACTAAAAAAGAACCTATAAATTACAAGAGCTTTCAACAGCTAATCTCCATGCCGGAAATAAAGAAAGCTAAGGAAAGAGGGATGAAGATTGTTGCTGGAGGACCTTCAGTATGGCAATGGTTATGGAGGGAAGACATGATAGAAAAAGTTAGTGTTGATACACTAGTTGATGGTGAAGCCGATAAGTTTATTGTTAAACTAGCACAAATGATATTAGATAACGAACCTTTACCAAAATACGTTTATATAGGGGCAGATGAAGCACCTTCAGTTGACGAAATCCCAGTTATAAAAGGGGCAAGTGTTAACGGCTTAATAGAAATAATGAGGGGCTGTGCCAGGTCTTGCAGGTTTTGTTCAGTAACATTAAGACCTACGAGATATTATCCGTTAGAAAAAATTGAAAAAGAGTTAATCGTAAATGTTAGAAACGGTGTTAAACACGGTGTAATACATAGTGATGACGTATTATTTTATGGTGCCGTAGGAATATATCCCAGACCAGAACCCTTAATAAAATTACACAAGTTAGTAAAGAAGTATTATAAGACTATAGCGTGGAGTCACGCAAGTCTTGCTGCAATTAGATATGCACAAGAAAAATATGGCTTAATAACGAAGTTATCCGAAATAATTTATGAAGACGGAAGCCAAAACTATTTAGGAGTAGAAGTAGGAATAGAAACTGGTTCATCACGTTTAGCAAAAGAAATAATGCCAGCCAAGTCTGCACCATATAAGATTGAGGAGTATCAAGAAACTGTAGAAGAAGCTTTTAAGATAATGCACGAGCATCGCATTATTCCAGCCGGGACAATGATAGTAGGTTTACCAGAGGAAACAGAAGATGATGTGTATAAGACCATAGAACTCGTAGATAATTTAAGACCTTATAGGAGCATTTTAGTACCTATGTTCTTTGTACCCATGGGCTATTTCAAAAACAAGGACTGGTTCACTAGGATAAAACTAAATGAGGCCCATATAGAGCTATACAGGAAAGTGTTCTGGCACGACGTGTATTGGGCTGAGGACATTATTAATAACTTTTACATGAAGGGGCCATTATACTACCCCGTAAAATTAACATTGAAATTGTTCTTAAGGATTGCAAAAAGATATATGAAAAAGATAGAAGCACACCTAGAGGAATATTTAAAGAAATAATTAGGATTGTTTTTTATCGGCTGGATAAATGTAATCTTTTGGTGCTTTACTAAATACTTCTAAATACTTTCTTAAGACTTTAGGAATTTCCACAACACCGTCTTCTCTCTGATAATTCTCTAGAATCGCTGTAATAGTTCTGGTACTTGCAACTGCTGTACTATTAAGTGTATGAACGTATCCCTTCTTATTATTCTTATCAACCCACCTAATCTTCATCCTATAGGCCTGCCAATCAAGGCAATTACTACAACTGACCATTTCTCTAAACTTTGCTTGGGCAGGCATCCAAACTTCCAAATCGTATTTCTTAGCAGCACAAGCACCTAAATCGCCGGAAGCAATATTAATAACTCTGTAAGGTAATCCAAGTCCTTGGAAGATTTCCTCAGCATTCCTTATCAATTCCTCATGAAGTTTCCAACTATCCTCTGGAGCGGAAAAGATGAACTGTTCAACTTTATGGAACTGATGAACCCTAAATATCCCCTTAAGATCCTTATTTGCTGCTCCCGCCTCTTTTCTAAACGCTGGGCTAACCCCGACATACTTTAGAGGGAGCTTTTCTTTCGGAATGTCTTCTTTATAGTATAATGCAGCAATCGGGTGCTCAGCTGTAGCTATTAAATATAAGTCCTCGTTTTCTATCTTATATATTGCATCTTTAAACGTGTCCAAGTCAATTACACTTTTGATAACCTCCCCCCTTAGCATATAAGGTGGTAAAACGAGCGTATAACCTTTAGATGTCATGAGATCAATGGCGTAATTAAGTAATGCAATATCTAACCATACTATATCATCAAACAAATAATAAAATCTCGAACCCGCAACTTCGGCAGCCTTCTTAGTATCACCTAATTTTAAAACGCTCTCTAACATATCAGCATGACCAACTGGCTTCCACTTTATGATTTCATAATCTACTTTGTGGCCCTTAGTCTGAGTAAGGAATTCTTCTAAATCCTTTTCATAAACTTTAAACTTACCCCAGAACCTTATTGGTTGACTGTAATTCTCATCTGGGCCTAAAGGTACAGATTCATCAACTAGGTTGGGCAATTCAAATAGGACTTCATCTCTCTGATTCTCTATTTCTTGTAATTCCCTTTCCTTTTCTTGAAGAGTGTTAAGTAACTCCTTAGCTTTTTGAATCAATTCTTGTCTCTCAACTTGACTAGCTTTAGGAATCTTAGAGCTTATCACATTGTGCTCATGCCTTAATTTTTCAACCTCTTGTAAAATCTGTCTCCATTTTTTATCTAACTCTACAGCCCTATCTACTATAGACGTATTAATATAACGTCTTTTAAGGCTCTCTTTTAATTTTTCAGGGTTTGTTCGCAACAGTTCTAATATACTCCAAGACACAATTATCAAATGTTAAAAAAGGGTTTTATGCCTTCTGTTGACTTCCTTCTTCAGGCAAACCATAAGTCTGAACCCACATTTCCACTATATCGTAACCATATAGCTTCTTGAACTTCTCTCTTCCCTCTGGTGTCATCTTTAGAGGAGTCCATGGAGTTTCAAGGTCGATATCAACATCAACGCTTTTCGCCGGTACGGTTTCTTTAATGACTTGCTCTACGGTATAAATCAAGTCATCAACAACTGGACAACCGGGTGCTGTTAACCCTAACCTAATATAAACATCCCCTTGATCACTTATTTTTAAATCATAAATCAATCCCAAATTCACTATATCTACGGGTATCTCGGGATCATAAACTTGCGTTAAGGCTTCCATTATTTTCTTCTTCCACTCCTCCACGTTGATCTCGACCATTTTAACCTAGTTTAAATTAGTAAAACAAAGTATTAACACTTTACTCATAACTCCTTTTTCCCATTAACATCCTTCATAAAATCGGTATAATTTCTGTAAAAACAAGATTTATTACCAGTATGACAGACCGGGCCCAGTGATTTAACAAAGATTATTAGCGCATCTCCATCACAATCAACGTTTATTCCTTCAACTATTTGATAATTACCGCTAGTCTCACCCTTAAGCCACAATTTTTTCCTACTTAAAGACCAAAAGTGAACATAACCAGTAGTTAAAGTCCTAATTACTGCCTCCCTGTTCATATGCCCTACCATTAAAACCTCTTTAGTCTTAGCATCTTGTAAAACAGCAATTACAGTGGAATCTGTATGCCTAAACCAAAGCCTTTCTACGAACTTTTCAGCCTCTTCAATAGAAACTTTCATCATCTCTTTACCCACCTATAGAGATTTGATAAGAAAATCCTACCGACCTTACTACTCTTTTCTGGATGGAACTGTGTACCTACTACATTCTTATCACATACAATAGCGGGATAAGTAACTCCATAAGTCGAAACACCAACAACCGGTTTTGTCTCCGTTGGATATGCTACATAACTGTGAACGTAATAAACGTACTGATTATCAAGCCCTTCAGTCAAAGGGCAACTCAGATCAACGACCTTAAGTAGATCCCATCCTATATGAGGTAATTTTACATTACCTTTTATTTTATCTACCTCACCTTTAAACCAGCCCAAACCGTAATTTATTCCACCTTCAGTACCTTTTTCAAACATTATCTGAAGACCTAAACAAACCCCTAAAAAGAAAGTCCCGCTCTCTTTTAAATCTTCTAATTTGCCTTTCATTCCTAAAATGTAGTTAGAAACAGCAGAAAAGGAACCTACTCCGGGGAAAACGATTAAGTCCTCGTTTCCCTTAGGCTCTTTATTTATCTCTACTTCAAAACCAGCTCTTTTTAACCCAGACGAGATACTATATAAATTACCAACACCGTAATTAATTATAGTAACTTTCATTTCTTCATCCTCCTCCTTAACTCCTCATAAACGTCTTCTAGTCTTACACCTTCTAATACCATTAGAACTAATAAATGATATAATAAGTCAGCCACTTCACTGATAAATCTTTCTTTAGTCTCCGCTAAAGCGGCCACAATAACCTCTGAAGCTTCCTCACCAACTTTTTGAGCAACATATGGTTTACCTCTCTCGAGAAGCTTAACTGTATAACTCCCTTCCTTTTTAGTTCTAATCCTATCTATAATTATCTCATAAAGCTGATTAAGCACCTCATTACCTTCCATATCTTTCACCTATGCTTTTACCGTGAATTACAAAACCCTCGTAATTAGCCAATTTTAAGGCTGCATTAACTAGTTCTTTATCCGGGTTTTCCGTATATGCGTACATAACCGGCTTTAGGAAATCATAAACAGTAAGCCCACCTCTAACTTTAGCCCAACGATTAGTAGGCAAGATGTGATTAGGACCTGCTGCATAATCAATTAATGCAGGAGGTGTGGAACCCAAAGTTACTGCCCCTGCATTAACCACTTTATCTAGGTACTTTTTAGCATCCCTTATATACAAAGATAAGTGCTCTGGAGCAATAGAGTTGGCAAGCTCTATTGCTTTCCCCAACTCATCAACCCTAATTACGTAAAAGATCTCTTGCGAAGAAGCTAGTTCTTCCTCAACTTTACTTATTAGCTTCTCTGAGGTGGAAATTAAGACAATGAACGTTTCTTTACCATGTTCGGCCTGAGCCCTCATATCTAAAATAACCTTCTTAACGTCCGCGGTATCATCGGCTATTATTGCCAGTTCAGTAGGCCCCTCAATGCCGTCAATCCCAACGTCTTTACTTACTAAAAATTTAGCTGCTTGAACATAGATGTTCCCTGGGCCAACGATTTTATCAACTTTTACAACGCTCTCAGTTCCATAAGCTAATGCTGCAATAGCTTGAGCACCACCCATCCTATAAACCTTCTTTACCTCTAACTTTTTAGAAATATATGCGATGACCGGGTCAATCTTTGACGGTGGTGTAGCTACATAAATCTCCTTAACCCCAGCGACTTTAGCCGGAATGCCTGCCATTAATAACGTAGAAGGATAAGACTTCAGCCCACCGGGGACATAAATTCCGGCCTTTTCAATAGGTTTCCACACTAACCCATACTCGACACCATTAGACTCTCCACCTGAAGAGTAAGGTTTTATACTCTCATGAAAAGTCCTTAATTGTTCATAAATTATGTCTATTGCATTTCTTATATCATCTGGTATTTTCTCAGCTAATTCATCAAGCTTATCCTCAATTATTGAGTTCAGTTTTACCTTATCAAATTTCTCTTCTAACTCCACTATCGCCTTATCGCCCTTCTCCTTAACAAGTCTTATAATCGCTTCAACATCAGTCAGAACTTTAGTAAAATCATTAGGCCTTTCTTTTGGTAACTCTTTTATTATCATAGCCTTACTTCAACCCCTCTAGATTTTAAATATCTTTTAAGTTCTGGGATTTTTATAACCCCATCATGAAATACTCCGGCAGCTAATGCAGCGTCACTTACTTTTAAAACTTCATAAAAGTGTTCCATTTTACCCGCACCCCCGCTAGCAATAACTGGGATATTAACGGTTGAAGATATAAGCGATGTTAAAGTTATATCATACCCATCCCTAGTCCCGTCCTTGTCTATACTTGTTAGCAAAATCTCACCAGCACCCAAAGTCTCAACCTCTTTGGCCCATTTGACAGCGTTAAGCCCGGTATTGTGAGTTCCAGAGTGTGTAAATACAATGTATTCACCGTTAACTAATTTAGCATCTATCGCAATAACAACTGCCTGGGAACCAAACTGTAATGCCGCTTCAGTAATTAACTTCTTATTCTCTACAGCAGCAGTATTTATGCTAACCTTATCTGCACCGTTAGCTAAAATTGTTGAAACGTCATCAATAGTCCTAATACCGCCTCCAACTGTTAATGGAATTGACAGCACGCTTGCTGTATTTTTTATAACTTCTAGCATAGCTCTCCTACCCTCTATTGTGGCTGTTACATCAAGGAATACTATTTCGTCAGCACCCTCATCCTCATATCTTGAAGCCAACTCTACTGGGTCTCCTTTATCCTTTAAGTTTAGGAAATTAACGCCTTTTACAACCCTACCGTTTTTTACATCTAAACAAGCTATTATCCTTTTAGCAGTCATAATACTCCCTTCAAGCTTGTTATTTCATTATAAACTATTCTGCTGGCTTCATAAAGTGAAATTCCTAATGCTTTAAACGAGGCCTCAATAATATGATGAGTATTAAACCCCTTCAACTGAATAACGTGGAGATTAACCCCTGAGTGATAAGAAAACGACTGGAAGAAGTGGTAAACGTTTTCAGTAGCCATATCCCCTACCATCTCCCTATTTATTTGTAATTCGATATTGCTCACGCCTCTACCAGAAATATCTACAGCCACAAGGATTAAAGCCTCATCCATTGGTACAATAGCGTGAGCGAATCTTCTAATCCCTTTTTTATCACCTAAAGCTTCTTTAAAAGCTTCTCCTAAAGTTATTCCAACGTCTTCAATGACATGGTGATCATCGTAATTCTGTTTGTCTTCTGCGACAACCCTAGACGTTGAATTCATATAAAATAAAAGTGTAGAAAGCATGTGGTTGAAGAAATTTACCGGTGTTTTGACCTCAACTTCACCCTTTTGGTCTATGTTTAACTCGACCTCAACTTTAGTCTCTTTAGTCTCCCTTATTTTTCTCGAGACTCTATACAATTTTAACACCCCTCAAAGAGCCATTATAAAAACTCATACCTACAATCCCGTAATGAAAACCATAAGACTTAAGTTTTAATAAATCCCCTAAGCTCGAAATTCCGCCAGCGTATTCCTTTAAGCCTTTAACTAATGGAGTGTAGTTTTTAACGTTCTCGTCAATTCCACCTTTAGTACCTTCATTAGGGACGTAAGTAAAAATAAAACCTCTAACATCGAGTGTAACTAAATCTAAAACCTTTATATTACTTTTCTCCTTCCAACCTCTTATTAACACATAGCCTTGTTGGTCATAATCAATTGAAATTAATACTTTATCCTTCCCAACTCTCTCTAAAATTAAATCGAAGAGTTTAGGATTAGTAACTGGTAAAGTAGACAGCACTATTGCATTACATATAGAAGCTAAAGACTCAGCTTTATCAACACTTCTTATGCCTCCCCCAACCTGAACCCATTTAAACCCCAACTTACAAATCTCCTTAATAACTTGTTCATTATTCCCTGTTCCTTCTGCTGAGTCTAAGTCAACAATGTGAACCGCATCGTAACCTTCATCAAGGATTTCCTTTGCTATTTTTAAAGGGTCACCTAAAACTAACCCGCTACCTCTTAACCCCCTAACCCTTTTTACGGCCTTCCCCTCACTGATATCAATGCTGGGCATTACTTTCATCCCTTTATCACCTTTTCTATGTCAACTACAACTATATCTCTAGCACCGTTCGCCATAACTTTAGCAATAACGTCCGGTAATTTATTTTCGTCAACAACAGTTATTACTTCCCATGCATCGCCTCTCGCTAATTTTGATAATGTTGGAGATAACATAGCCGGTAATACTTCAAGAATCTTGTCCAACTTAGAATCTGGTACATTCATAAACACCATTTTCTTATTTCTAGCACTTAAAGCACCCTTCATCATTGTAAGCACTAGGTTAATCTTGTCAGCCTCCTCAAACTTAACCCAATCTTTATTACCTATAACTACAGCACTAGTCTCCAACACCGTATCTATTGCCTTTAATCCATGTAATTTGAGCGTGGTACCAGTACTCATAACGTCTATGATTGCGTCTGCAGCACCTAACGATGGCATTACTTCCGCAGCACCACTAATTTTCACGATCTTGGCCTTTATTCCCTTTTCTTCAACATATTTTTTCGCAATATTATAATATTTCGTAGCTATCCTTATCTCATGCTTTATATCTTCTGGGTTTTCAACATTCCACCAGCTAGGTACAGCCAAAACGATTTTTGCCCTACCAAAATCTAACCTAATTAGCTCCTCAACCTCAACGCCAGATTCGACTACATAATCATAACCAGTTATACCGAGTTCTGCAGCACCGGCCTCAACCAAGTTCGGTATATCCTCAGTCCTTATCATAACTAGTTGTAACCCCTCCCAACTTGTGGGCACGATTAATGCTCTCTCATCGCTAGCTAAAGGCCTAATACCTACACTTAATAAGAATTGTAAAACTGGTTGTTGAAGTCTACCCTTATTTGGTATTGCGATCTTCAAGTATCTCACCCAGAGCTTTTAATAAAGCTTCTACTTGCTCCTTCGTACCTACTGAAATCCTATAAAAGCCACTGACTGGTTTCCTTATAGCTATACCTTTACTCATCAAGGGGGTTAATAAATCCCTCTCGTCCTTCACAAATAGGAAGTTGGTATATGAATTATATACTTTTAAACCCAAGGATTTAAGTCCGCTTCTTAGGACTCCTCTGTTTTTAATAATCTCAGCCACAACTGTCTTCACATAAGTTGGGTCTTCCAAAGCCGTAATTCCAGCAATTAATGAGGGAAGAGCTATATCGAAGGGCGTTGACGCCTTCATTAAATTCTTTATAACCTCCTTATCTCCAATTAGGTACCCTACCCTATAGGATGCTAATGAAAAAGCCTTACTCAAAGTCCTTACTATTAAAAGGTTAGGGTATTCGTAAATCAGCTTTGCAAAAGATTTACCGTAAAACTCATAATAAGCTTCGTCAACAACCACGAAACCTTTAGTCGTTTCAAGTAAAGTTTTAATTAATTCACAATCGAGTACTGGAGAACCAGTAGGATTGTTTGGGTTATCTATTACCACTAATCTAGCATCCTTACTTTCATTTATCAGCCTTTCTCCATCTTCACTCCACCATTCCTCGCCCTCTATTAGGTTAATCTTAACGTGTTTTAGGCCCCTAACTGAAGCATAAACTTTATACATACTATAAGATGGGTTATTTGTTACTATCTTATCACCAGCTTGAGAAAGGTTATAAAACACTGAACGTAAAGCACCATCTCCCCCTGGAGTTGGGAGGATGTTCTCTGGCTCTACACCACTATATTCAGCTGCTAAATTTCTAAACCTTTCCATAAGTTCTGGGTGTTGATATCTATTACCCATTTTAAGGTATTTCTCAACAGCCTGGATTATGTGGTCTGGTGGAGGAAATGGAGATTCGTTTAAGTGTAATCTTATCCCATCTTTTATATCATCGAAATTATACTCCTCTGCCTCTAAAAGCCAAGGGTATATTAGCCTTTTTAAATCCACGGTTGGTGCAATAAGAAACCCTACATAACTGATGTTAGCACAAAAATAAGCTTTACTGTTCCCTTCTTTAAAGTTTAAAAATTTAGATTTAGTGCTAAATTTTATGATAATAGACGAGATTCTAAAAAAGCCTAGGCTGGTACAAAGTTACTATTATAGCATTAACCTTCTGATAACCATTAAATCCGCAGAGAGGTTATATGAACAAGGCAGTAAAGTATGCATACAAGGTTTTGATAAAATCAAGTGGGAATTCTACCCCTTCGAGATAAAGTTTAAGCAAGAATGCGAGAGTGGTGCTGAGCTGATAGTCTTTGAGGCTGAAAAGGAAAGCGAAGTTCCGATAAAGTTCAGACTGGTGACTTCTTATAGACCGCTAAAATTAGGTGTTGATATAATAAAGATAGAAAAAATTCAACAGAATTTATATAGAACATCAATAGACGGAAACCTTTTTATGTTCAGAATTTTTAACGGAGAAATAAAGGAGGAAAACTTGTCCTCAGAGGACAATGAAATTCTGTCTTTAGTTAGAGAATACGGCGAAATACCTCTTAAAGACCTAGTAAATATAATTTCTGGTAAGACTAGTAGCAGTAAGGATCACATTAGAAAAGAACTGTTTTTCTTAAAGGAAGTTGGGTTAATAGAAATAGAAAATGGAATTGTTTCACTCAATAAATATAGCAGGCTTAAGAGGTAATGCTTCTTTATTGTACTTACTTCTGTCCATGTTACTCACATTATCAACGACGATTTCATTAACTCCCAACTTATATGAGATATATTTAACACCTTGTTTTAGCAACTCTTCCTCATCAACGTCGTAACCCAATACAAGCTTTCTCATTTTATCATCTAACCCTCTGGCCTCTTCAAATATCTTCTGATACAGCCTAGCCTCACTTTGGTCTTTAGGTTTTATTTTACTCATTAACTCCTTTAAGGCTCCTCCACGTGAAACAATTTCTACTGCCTCCTTTAGAACTTTCATCTTCCCTTTGTCGGCCACGAAAATTCTAATTCTTTTAGGAGTGCCCTTATATATTGCTAAAATAGCCTGAACATCCTCTAGGACTTTATTGTGATATTCGTGAACCAAATCCGAGAAAATGTCAATGGCTGACTCTTCAACAGTAGGCCAGGAATCTAAACTTACGAAGGTGCTATGCCCTAAGGAGTGCCAGATCTCCTCAGCTAGATGAGGTGCAAAAGGTGATAACATCTTCACCCAGTTTTCAAAAATCTCCTTTAATAACTTGCCGTTAGGCTCTCTATTCTCAGCCTTTACCATTTCCATGTACTCATTTATGTAACTATTTAAATTATACAACAGATCATTAACCATACTTCTCAAATCTAAATTATCCATATATTTTGTGGAATTTGTAATCATTTGATAGAATTTTGACCTCAACCATTTCTCTGGGAAGCCCTCCTCTGTTCCTTTAAACTCGTCTAATTTCTTAGAGAGTTCATAATAATTCCTTAAAGTCTCTGCAACAGACTTAGCGTAACTTTCACTGAAATTGACGTCAGAACCCATATCAGCAGTAGAGGTTAATGCTATCCTTACAACATCTGCACCATAAGTCCTAATAGCCTTCCTTAGCGGTATTATGTTTCTTAACGACTTACTCATCTTCTTCCCTTCATATAGTACGAATCCGTTAACTGCTATAGCCTTAGGCCATAATTCCTCTGGGAATATAGCTGCATGGTTAAAGATAAAGAAAGAGAGATGATTTGGTATTAAGTCCTTCCCACTGTGTCTAATGTCTAACGGATACCAGTACAAGAACTCATTTCTCATATCTTCTAACACCTCTTTTGGAATTCCAGACTTTTTAGAGACATCTTCAACGTTACCATTGCCTAACATCAAGTAATCCCAAACCTCATAAGTTAATTGTGATGGCCTAATCCCGTACTGCCTTATTTTGTGAGCTACTGTGTAAAAGGCCATATAAATTGTAGAGTCACTTAAACTCTCAATAATCCACTTCTTATCCCATGGTAATGGGGTTCCTAAACCTCTAGTTCTTGCACAAGCCCTCTTTTGTAACCAATCAGCTACAAACTCAAAGTCCTTCCTAGCTTCCGGTGGAATAAATCTCATTTGAGAAATCAGTTTTTTAGCTAACTCCTTCCATTGCGGATTACCATAGTCTAAGAACCATTGGTCTTTCAAAATCTTTACTACAACTTCATTCCCACACCTACAGTATACTGGCCTATTCATTATTTCATAGATCTTTCTGCCCAAGCCTTTACCCAAAAGGAATTCGGTAATCTTCTGCCTAGCCTCCGGTACGCTTAAACCTACAAACCCTTTCAACTCCTCAACGTATTCCGGCTTAACTAGCCCAGTTATATCCTTCAGTTTACCCTTATTATATTCAGTCCTATACACCTGCTCAGTTAATTTCTCTAAGTCTGCTTTGTTCTTAGGATTAGATTTTTCTACAACGTCTTTTGCTAAAGTATCACTTACTCCCTCAACCGTTATGACAGAGACTAGAGGTAAATCCGGCTTAACTTTCTTTAGGTAGTAATAGTCAAATGGAGCATGAGCTGGTACGCTCATCACAACTCCAGTACCCGTCATTGGGTCTACAAAGTCTGCTCCCAAAATAGGTATTTCCTTACCAGTAATTGGGTTAACTGCCTTGTATTTCAGTAATTCACTACCCTTCAAAGTTGAAATAGTTTTTAAATTATCAATCTGGAAGGATAACTTGAATGCCGCTTTTTCACTCATTATAAACTTTCTATTATCGAACTCCACTATAGCGTAATTCTCAGACGGATTAACCCATACCGCTACAGCACCGAATATTGTTTCTGGTCTTAATGTTGCCGCAGGTAAAATACCTAACTCTGACTGAAAGTAAATTAAAACGAATTCACCAATTTCTGGCTCCATATCACCCTTAGTATCATGCATGCCTACTGGGATGTGATGGACGGGACACCAACCTACCGGGTGAGTATCCCTTACTATGAAACCTTTCTCTTGTAACTTTGTAAATTGCCATACTATAAAAGAGGAGAACTCTGGGTCTATAGTTGTGAACTCCCTCCTCCAATCAATGCTCAACCCTATCTCCTTCATCGCCTTTTTGATCTCTTCTTTGAAATAGTTCGCCATGAAAAGTGGATCTGCTAATTTCGATATTACATCCTTAGGTATTTCATATATGTCTGTGAAAATTTCAATTAACTCCTTATCACCTTTCGCTACATCGTCAGCCATCGCTATAATTGGGGTTCCAGTGTAGTGAAAACCCATGGGGAAAAGTACATTATACCCTCTCATCCTCATATAACGGGCGTAAATGTCACAAGTTACATAAGTTCTTCCATGACCTAGATGAAACGGAGAATTAGGATAGGGGAAAGCAACTGTTGTGAAGAATTTTTTCCTACTCTTATCTGGGTTAGCCTCAAATATTTTACCTTTCTCCCATTCCTTTTGCCATTTTTCTGATATCTCGACTAAGAAATCAGCAAATCTCTTGGGCGTGGATATAGAGATCACCAAAAGACGTATATATTTAAGGTATTTAAAATATTACTGTGTTCACTCGAAAGGGGGATAGCGGAGAGACAGACGTTGTACAAAAAAGGGTAGGAAAGGATTCTCCCCTTGTCAACTTTTTGGGAGATTTAGATGAATTAAACTCGTACATAGGTTACCTAATCTCAAAACTACCATGGGATGACATGAAAAAAGACTTAAGAAAAGTCCAAGTAACTCTTTTTGAAATAGGTGAGGACTTAACTACAAATAGTCAAAAAAAGAAGATTGAAATGGAATACGTTAAATGGATAGAAGAAAGAACTGTAGAATACAGGAAAGAAACCGGACCAGTAAAGCTTTTCGTAATACCGGGAGGATCTGAGGAGGCAAGCTTAATTCATATTACAAGAGCCGTATGCAGAAGAATCGAAAGAAATGCAGTCAAATACTCAAAAGAACTACCAGAAATGAATAAGACAATTATCGTTTATCTAAATAGGTTATCATCACTTCTATTCGCAATGGCATTAGCTGCAAACAAGCGAAAAGGCATTAATGAGGAGATTTATGATATAGGAAAATTCTGGTAATTACTTTAGATTTTGTAGTACTGCAGAGTCAACATTCAAAAGTCCAGCCCTAATTAATAACTCACAATTCTTGCAGATTTCCCTACCGTAACTAGTGGGCTCGCCACAGATTTTGCAAGTCGGTAGTTCCTCCTTTAAATTAGTCTCTTTTCTAACTCTCTCCGCTATCTTATCAAACTCCTCAATAATATTCAATAAAGTACCCGGTTTGATAGATTCTAAAGAATAAAGTAAATCCCTAACTTTAGCTCTCAAAGTAGGCCTCATTGAGATATAAGGACACTCAGTCTCTTGGAAGTTATAGCCTTTATAATAAGCATACATTGTAGTCTCCCATTCATAAATTTTTCGTAAAGGCTTAACCCTCAGCACGAATTTTGAGCTTAGTTTAATAGGCTTATCACCAAGCCTTACAAGCCTTATTATGTCTCCCCGAATAAGGTTTATAATTATAGCTTGGACTTCATCATCTAAATTATGACCGGTAGCTACATAGTCAGCGTTAACTATTCTTCCAGCATTATTTATTAACTTCCTTCTAAAACCGCCACAAAAAGTACAGGCTGAAACGTTCAACCCCTTCTCTATTGCACTCTTTACCATCTCATCTAAACTATACCCAATACTTTTTTCGAAACTATCTTCTATTAGCTCAATCCCTAATTCATCTAAAAATTTCTTCAGTTGTTCAACGTGCTCCTTTCTGTTATAGCCATGTATTCCCTCAACAATGTTATAGGCTATTAGCCTATCATGATCTATGAAAGAGGCTAGAGTATCAGCTAATACATAACTATCTTTACCCCCAGATACCGCAAGTAATATCTTACCACCCTTGTCTAAGCCAATTTTTTCCGCTTCTCTCTTTACTCTTTCCCTAATATCCTCTATAAAACATTTCCTACAAAGTTTTCTACCAGAGTGGGGTTGAAAAACTTCTGCCTCCCTACTCCTGCATATATCGCAAATCATCTTTCCTTTCTCCCCTCTACCATCTTATTCCCACTAACCACCTCATCAATACTATGAATAGCACAGCCCTCCTCTTCTAAGACCTTTTTCACATCATCAAATTTAATATTACTACCCTCAATTACTATCATTAAGCCCATTGTTTCAACGTCCATATCGGTAACACTGATATTAACACCGTCAACTCCCTCTAGCTCAGAAACCTTTTCTGCCAATTCAACGATCGATATACCCCTTATAGGTTTTAGAACGTCGAGGACTAAACGTCTTATTGCCACTTTAAATCAATAAAGTATTTCCTTTTTAGCCATTTAAAACTTGACCTACTATCAAGTAAAAAATTGAGTAAAAAATTTAAAAAGGATTATTAGACCCCCTATATTTAGGGGGGTTGGGGAATGATGGGGGTTGTTAGCACTCCAAAAGTAGTGGGAAGGCAAGTTTATGGCTCACTTTACGACTGTGATGTTGACTTATTAAAAGACAGAGAAGCTTTAGAAGAGATAGTTAAAAACGCTGCAAAAGTAGGAAACATGACATTACTTGACATAAAATCATGGAAAATAGGAGAGGGAGTTAGCGTTGTCGCAATAGTGTTGGAAAGCCATATTACAATACATACATGGCCAGAATACAATTTCGCGACCGTAGACGTTTACTCTTGCGGTGCACATACAGACCCGATGAAAGCCTTTATATATATAGTTGAAAAATTGAAGGCTAAAAGATATACTCTGAACGAGGCTGATAGATCATCAGACTTTTAATTGTAGGAGGAGGTATAGCAGGGTTATTAACAGCCTATAAACTCCTTGATTTTAAGCCAATTGTTTTTGATAGAAGACCTTTTTTAGGCAAAAAATGTACTGGAATCATAAGCTTTACTACTTTCCAAAAACTAAGAATTTCAAAGGAATTTATAGATAGAGATTTTAAAAAAATTTTCCTTCATTGTAATGAAAAAATAATAGAAATAAACACATATATTGTTAGATTAAATAGGGAAAAATTAGAGAAATGGATAGGTGAAAATGTTAGCATCCAACTTAAAACTAATGCTATCATTAAAGGCACTTCAGTTATTACGAATGAAGGGAAATACGAAGGTTTAGTAATTAATGCATCAGGGTGGAAAGGAAAAGCTAAATGGGTTAAAGCAATTGAATATTTAACAGAACCTATTGATGATGACGCAATCCACGTATATTTCGATTCTTCAAACAAGGGCGGATTCAGCTGGATAGTCCCTTTACCTTACGGAACACTCGTAGGAAGCTTAGGCTATGAAAACCCACAAAAGTATTTACCTAAAATAAATAAGAAAATATTAGACGTCCATGGTGGAGCGATTCCGAGAACGAAACCTACGTATGTAAAGTTAGGGATTGGTGATGTACTAGGACTTATCAAGATTTTTACCGGTGGTGGGATTTTTTCCATAGCAGAGATCCTAGAAGTAATGAGAGAGAGCATAGATGGGCGTATAGAGAAACACGAGGAAAAATTCAAGGAATTGGCTAAAGAGATAAATAAGCAACACACTTATCTTAACCTAGTAGAGAAAGCATGGAATATTGTATTAAAAACTGGGTTTTTGCTGTTCGACGGAAAGACTATAAACGTAGATAGAGAATTCGACTTGCATTCATTACTTATTTCCAGATTTCTCTCTCACTAAATTATAACAACCTTCGCCCTTTTCAATAACGCCCATTTCAATTAATTTTTGAATAACCTTTTCTGGTTCCGAAACACCTAACGCCTTCAGTTCCCTAACAGCTATTATTTCGCCAACTGAAACAACATTCATAAAATATTTTTTAGCAACCTCTATTTCCTTTTCTGACAAAAGAATCACCTTATAAGCTTCAATTTTATACATATAGTAAAAATGTCAGTTAAAGCTTACTTTCAGTTAATTAGAATACATAACGTGGTTGGATCCGCGATATCGGACTTCATGGGATTTGTTGTTGCCTCTAATTGGAGCATTAATCCAATAAAATTAGTAGTGAGTATGCTAGTAGTAGCTTTAGTAGCTGCTGGAGGATACGTTATTAATGACATTTATGATATTGAAATTGATAGAATTAACAAACCCTACAGACCATTACCCTCAGGGGAGATCAGTATAAGAAAAGCGTTCATAATTACATGGAGTACATTTATTATTGGATCCTTATTCTCAGCGATTTTGGGCGTTTACCCATTTATACTAGCCCTAGTAACAATCATACTTTTAGTTTTTTACGCAAAAAAGTTAAAGAAAGAGGGAATAGTGGGGAATTTCGTAGTCGCTCTAACTTCTGCGTTATCTGCATTTTATGGGGGTCTCGCATATTTTAATGGTAATTGGTTCTATCGTGTGATTATCCCAACGCTTTTCATCTTCTTCTTTACATTATCTAGAGAATTTATAAAGGGAATAGAAGATGTAATTGGTGATAAGGAAAACGGAGTTAAAACCCTTGCTGTAAAACTGGGAATAACAAGAACATGGACTATTTCTAAAATCATTTTACTACTCTTGCTCATTACCTCTCCGATACCCTTCTTTTTAGGGTTTAATATTATATATTTGCTCGGAATAATTTCACTTGATTCAATTTTAGCTTATATCATATTCTTGGAAAACACTATAGAAAGCGCTTCAAAGGCCAGAAGCCTAATGAAAATTTATGCTTTAGGTACTTTAGTACTTTTTGCGTTAGGTAGCTTGAGAATTTGACAAAAATTTCTATTTAATCTGTAGAGTTTTATCAAATATTTTCCTATATCCCGCTTTAATACTGACTACTCTGATATTTAATATTCCTTTCTTAAACCCGTTTAACTTTACCGGGTATTCAATAACACTATTAGGTTTTATATTCTCAAAAACTCTGTAATTAATTGAAATACCATTAAGTAAAACGTTAATAATTACTTTATCGAGATTTATTTCACTGTTACTTACAGCCTTGACTGTTAATGAGTCACCTTCCAGTGAATAGTCTATATCAACATCTATTTTAGGAACCTTATATTTTAGGCTATAGAATGCATATACATATCCTAGGCTTTTTGAATTTTGGGAAACCGATTTAACTTCTATCTCTCCAGTCTTATTAAACTTTATTTCTTCTGGTTCATCACCACTAATTTCATAATTGTCTACTATTAGCTTACCTTCCTTATCGTTATTAACTATTAAATAACATTCCCCATTACATTGAAAAGTAGCATGCTCCAAAGGCCTTAAAGCTAATACTCCAGACATTAAGTTATAATTTGTAATAAACTGCTCTGCCTTATAAAACGCTATGTACCCTATACTTTCCAGTGAAATTTCTTGTAAACCTTTATAGCTTACACTGAATTCGTTCTTACCTATTTTAGCTAACGGTGTTATGTCATAAATTATAGAAGATAATTTTAAAGTACCAGTGTCTATCTCAATATTAGGCCTAAATTCTTTAGTCAAGGAGAACTCGTTCAACCATAACCTCCATTTAGGCTCAACATCCCTCCTTCGCTTAATATTTAATACAACATATAGCTTTTCCGGCTTATATTCTAAGTCTATGACATAATTAAATGACTTCTCATGACCGCCTAGTTTAATGGACTTCACCAGGAAGTCGTAAGTTACAGTACCGTCAAAGGTACCGGTGTCGAAGGACACAATATTTCCTAATGGCATATATTAATAATCTATCATAAAAAAATAAAGTGAATGATTTCAAAGGTACTCGCATATATTAAAAAATCGGATTTGGTAGTTGAGGTTCTAGATTCAAGAGAACCAGACTTGACTAGATCTAGAGTAATAGAAAATTACGCTAAAAAACTAGGTAAAAAAATCTTAATAGCGATAAACAAAGGCGATTTAGTCCCTTTAGAAGTTTTGATAAAATGGAAAAATTATATAGAGAGAAAAGACAAAATACCAACAGTTTATTTAGCAGCAACTTCTCATTTGGGTACTAAAGTACTAAGAGACAAATTGAAAGAACTGTTGAGGGGAGAAGGGACAGTAATTTTTGTAGGTTATCCTAAAACTGGAAAGTCATCAATAATCAACGCACTGAAGGGAAGAGGGTCAGCCACAACATCAAAACATCCAATGGCGTATGGACATACTAAAACTATTCAGCTGTTCAGAATAGAATCTAAAATCTACGCATGGGATTCACCGGGTATAATCCCTCCAGACGGTAATGATCTGGAGAGAGTAATAAGGGGGATAAACGTTGATAAATTAGAAGATCCAGTAAGGGCCGCCAAGTTACTCTTCGACAGGATCGAGAGCTTTAATATAAACTCAATAAAAAATGCGTATAAATTTGACTTTAAGGACTATTACGATTTCTTAGAAAAGCTCGCATTAAAGAGAGGTTGGATTTATAAAAAGACGCACGAGCCAAATATTGATGAGGCAGCAAAGGCTTTTATTCGTGATTATCATGAAGGAAAAATAATTTATTACACCCTACCACCACAAGATAAGTTAGATGATTAAACTAGTAGTCTTCGACGCGGACAAGACTTTGTGGAATCATCATAACATATCTTTATTTGAAGAACCACTAAAGATTATTAACCAAAACTCCATAGAAGACTCAAAAGGTAACAAGCTTACATTATTTCCCTCAGTTAGAGAGACCTTACAAGAGTTAAAAGAAATGGGGCTCTATCTAGCCTTAGCCACATGGAATTTACCAGAAAAGACGCAATTAGTTCTGAAAGCCTTGGAACTTGACCACTTTTTTGACTTAGTAGTTTCTCATGATTATCCGTTTAAGTTCTTATATATCAGTGAAATTATTAGCAGGTTTCACGAAAAAGGAATAAACCTAAAGCCAGATGAAATTGTGTTCATAGACGATAGGAAAATACATTTCGGCAATACATGGCTGTATATAGGTAATGTTGTTTGTCTTGAAATGTGGGGTGATATAAACGACCATAGACAGATAGTTGAAAAAATAAAAACTATTTATAATTCTAACGAGTTTAGTGAAAAGAACTACAGTAATGCTTAAAAATATAAAGCTATATTAAACCCATTGTGAAAAAGATGATAGGTGACTGTACCCTCCAAGTCTAAAACTATTTCTAAAACTAGAATATATCAAGTTATTAACAAAGAAATACGAATCAATACTTTACTCCTTGTTAAAAAGAGGTGAGGATTATGCCGACTGGAGCTAGAATTACAATAGATGCTCTAAAAAGAGAAGGAGTAAAGGTAATCTTCGGAATACCAGGATTGTCAAACATGCAATTATATGATGCTTTCATAGAAGATTTAAAGAACGGAGAACTAAGGCACGTACTAATGAGGCATGAACAAGCCGCAGCTCACGCAGCGGACGGTTACGCCAGAGCATCTGGCGTACCCGGAGTGTGTACTGCGACTTCTGGCCCCGGAGCCACTAACCTAGTGACTGGGTTAATAACCGCCTATTGGGATTCATCACCGGTAATAGCAATTACTGGGCAAGTACCTAGAAACTCTATAGGAAAAATGGCGTTCCAAGAAGCGGACGCAATGGGAATTTTCGAACACATCACCAAGTACGTAGTGGAGATTAAGAAACTGGAAGAAATACCAATATGGATAAAGAACGCATTTTATATTGCTACTACGGGGAGACCCGGACCAGTAGTAGTAGATATTCCAAGGGATATATTCTATGAGAAAGTAGATGAGGTTAAGTGGCCAGAAAAACCTATGGTCAAAGGATATAAGGAGTTCCCTACTATAATTGATAGACAGAAACTGAAGAAAGCTGCTGAAATACTAATAAACGCTGAGAGACCAATAATTTTAGTAGGAACTGGTGTAGTATGGTCTAATGCAACGCAAGAGGTATTAGAACTGGCAGAATTGTTACATATACCAATTATTTCAACATTCCCTGGCAAAAGTGCAATACCCCATGACCACCCATTATACTTCGGTGCAATGGGATATTACGGAAGAGCAGAAGCTTCAATGGCCGCCCTAGAATCTGACGCGATGTTGGTAGTAGGTGCTAGGTTTAGCGATAGGACTTTTACATCCTATGACGAGATGATAGAGACAAGAAAGAAGTTCATTATGATCAATATAGATCCTTCTGATGGAGAAAGGTCGATAAGAGTTGACGTGAACTTAGCAGGAGATGCCAAGATCTTACTCAGAGAGTTGAAGAAGGCTATAATAGAACTAGGAATTAAGAATGAACACAGTAATTGGATAAAGAGATTAAAAGAGTACAAAGAGTATTATGAACAATTCTACTACTATGATGAGCCTAATAAACTTAAACCATGGAAAGTCTTAAAGACGATAAGGAACGTTCTACCTAGGGACGCAATAGTCACCACTGGAGTTGGACAGCATCAAATGTGGGCAGAGGTATTCTGGGAGGTATTAGAACCTAGAACATTCTTGTCTTCAACTGGTATGGGAACTATGGGTTTCGGATTACCAGCTGCAATGGGAGCTAAATTAGCTAGACCAGACAAAGTAGTAGTCGATCTGGACGGAGATGGTTCATTCTTAATGACTGGAAATAATTTAGCCACAGCTGTGGACGAACATATTCCAGTTATTTCAGTAATATTCGATAACAGGACTTTAGGGTTAGTAAGGCAAGTTCAAGATCTATTCTTCGGTAATAGAATCGTAGGAGTAGATTATGGCCCTTCACCAGATTTCGTGAAACTAGCTGAAGCTTTTGGAGCGTTAGGCTTTAACGCAACAAGCTATGAAGAGATAGAGAAGAGCTTAAAGACTGCAATGAAAGAGAATGTTCCGGCAGTTATAAGGATCCCGATTGATAAGGAAGAATTAGCATTACCCACCTTACCACCTGGTGGGAGATTAAAACAGGTGATAGTACGTGACCCAAGAAAAAGTAGTTAGAGTGGTAGGTTATTACAGAGATCCAGGGTTCTTGGAGAGAATTGTAGGAGCGTTTAGGAAACTACTGATGGATGTCAATTGGATTCAAGGAAGAAAAATAAGCGATGACGGGTTGTATGAAGTTTATATGGGCGTTCCGTATACAAACAATTTCGATATTGCAATACAGAATCTAAGCAAAACAGTAGACGTAGAAAAAGTAGAGGTATTGGAAGATGCTGTGATCAAGACTTACATTATAAAGAGGGATGGCACGATAGTTCAGAGGGAGCCATATATGGCAAAAGAATACGACATAGTTGTTTTTAAACCGGAATTTACAAAAGTTACTGTAAGAAGTTGGGGGATCGTAGTTGGCAAAGATATATACTGATAAGGATTCAAGCCTAGATCCAATTAAAGACAAAGTAATTGCTGTATTAGGATACGGGAGTCAAGGTAGAGCATGGGCACTTAATTTAAGGGATTCTGGACTTAAGGTAATTGTTGGGTTAGAAAGAGAAGGGAAGTCGTGGAAATTAGCTGAACAAGAAGGGTTTAAACCAGTACATACTGAAGAAGCAGTGAAAAATTCGGACATCATCATATTTTTAATACCCGATATGGTACAAAGAACAGTATACCTAGAAAAAGTAAAGCCATATTTAAGAGAGGGAAATGATTTAGTCTTTGCACATGGATTTAACATACATTATAGGCTTATAGAACCACCAAATAATGTAGATGTTTACATGATAGCTCCCAAAGGGCCAGGGCCAATAGTAAGGGAATACTTTGTAAAGGGTGGTGGTGTACCAGCACTTGTTGCAGTACACCAGAACTATAGTGGTAAAGCATTAGAAAAAGCTTTAGCAATAGCCAAAGCTATAGGCGCTACTAGGGCTGGAGTTATAGAAACAACATTCAAGGAAGAAACTGAAACAGACTTATTTGGAGAGCAAGTTGACCTAGTGGGCGGAATAACTCAGCTTATGAGATACGCATTCCAGGTGCTTGTAGAGGCTGGATACCAGCCTGAGATAGCATATTACGAAACCATTAACGAAATGAAAATGATAGTTGATTTAGTTTACGAGAAGGGTTTCGAAGGAATGTTAAAAGCTGTATCTGATACGGCAAAATATGGTGGAATGACAGTGGGTAAGTTCGTAATTGATGAAAGTGTCAAACAGAGAATGAAACAAGCTCTAGAGAGGATTAGAAGTGGAAAGTTCGCTGAAGAATGGATAGAAGAATATAACCGTGGTTCACCCATAATAAAAGAAGGGTTAAAAGAGATAGAGAATAGTCTTGAAGAAAAAGTTGGAAGGGAAGTAAGAGAAATATCCTTAAGAGGAAAGCCTAAATCCTAATTTTTTAAAATATTCATGTGGCAACGAATAAAACTCGTGGTTCTTCTCTTGAGCGATATGTTGTATCTAAACTAAGAGATAGAGGTTTTGCAGTAATAAGGGCTCCTGCTAGCGGTTCAAAAAGAAAAGATCACGTCCCAGATATAGTGGCTTTAAAAAACGGCTTTATATTATTAATAGAGATGAAGAGTAGAAAAAGTGGGGATAAAATATATATTGATAGAGAGCAAGGAGATGGAATAAAGGAATTTGCTAAGAAAAGTGGCGGGGAACTTTTTATAGGTGCTAAAATCGATAAAGATTTGAAGTTTATAAAATTCGACTTACTTAAGAGAACTGAGACTGGGAACTATTTAGTAGATAGGGAAGTTATGGAGAAAGGATTAAGCTTTGAGGAATTAGTAAGATATGTAGAGGGTAAAATATCTAAAACCCTTGACACTTTCTTTTAACTAATCTGAGAATTTAACCCTTATCTTAATCTTGTGTTTCTTTTCATATCTCTTCAGCTTGCTCACTAATTTCTTATTGAATAGACCTATTTCTTCTTTAGGAATAGTTATAACGTACTCGCCATTTTCATAAGTTACCGAGGCTGAAGGAATAATGTTATTTACAACATTCTCTAACTTCTTTTGTAAAGAGTCCGTAACTATATTACCCACTGGGACTATCATTGTCTGCTCCCCAAATACATAAATTTCGTACTCAACCTTATCAGTAATTAAATCCCTAACCTCAACTACCGGCCTCGCTAAATCTGCCTCTCTTAACCCAGTAGGTACTTTTACTGTCATATCTAAACTATATACCTTGGCCACGTTGCCATATTGGATAAATACTACAGTATCTAGAATATTAGGAATAGTACCTATATCTACCCTATTTATAAACCTATGAATTGCGTCAATAGGCGTTGTAGCGTGAACTACCCCAATCATACCTATACCCGCTAATCTCAAATCAATATATAATTTGAAATCTTCATCGTTCCTCATCTCGTCATAAACAGTGTAATCTGGTCTGCTTAACAAAAGTATGTCATGGAGTTCACCAACCTCAGCATAGTTTTTAGAATATTGTGTAATTTCGGGTGGTAAGTGCATATCTCTAGGAGACTCTATCGTTTTAACTACTTTGTTCATCCTCATATAAAATTCTGCTAAGGCTTGAGCAAAAGTAGTTTTACCCATCCCCGGAGAACCGGCAATTAATATGCCTTCAGCCTTCTCCTTTAATCTGTTCAGAAGTTTTTCATTTAAATTGTAATCCTCTAACCTTTTTCTGGCAACAGGTCTGGTTATCGTTATTTCCCAGCCATCACTTAACGGGGGCCTTATTATTACAATCCTATAGTTACCTAGTTGAACTATAGTAGATCCCTTCCTTTCAATTTCAATAAACGAGTCTTTAACATAGCTCACGGCAGAGAGGATCTCATTTACGATCCTTTTAATATCTTGGCCAGTTAAGATATCACTACTCAGTTCTACGAATTGCCAGTTACCGGGTCTCCCTTTCTTAGCCTTAGGAGTGGTACCTTCTTTCAGATGTACACTCATAGTGTTCTCATCAAACATTTTTTCTATTTCAAGCTCTTTTTGTTCTGGTGATAAATATATTACTTCTACACTCATACTTTCACTTAACTTCTTTTGTATCTCGTCTGCTGTAACTATAACACAATCATGTACCGAACAGTAATCCCTTAAAGCCTCATTAACAGAAGAGTACTTTCTATCCTCATCCCCTACTATCTCAAAGCTTACTAATAGTTCATCAGCTACTTCTCTTAGCTTTTTAACTTCATCTAAAGCTATTTCTGCGGTGACTAGGCCTTCCCTCGCTTCCTTTTCTATTTCATTTAAAAGGGCTTTATGGATTAGAATATTACCATAGATTTTCTTATTTAAAAGGAAGTTTGAAGCCCCATGAATTAAGGCTGATTTGTCAAACATCAGATCTTTTGGAGGCACGCCAGATATACCCTTACAGTTTAAAATTGATTTCTTAACTTAAAAATTATCTTTTAACCTTCTTTAGTAAGTATTCATGAACAGTTGTAGTGTTTGATAATTCAGGGTGAAATGTAGTTGCAACCATATTCCTCTGTTCAGCCATAACTATAACCCCTTGTAATGAAAGTAAACCCTTAGCGTCATTCCAGGTTTTAACTATCGCTGGAGCCCTAATGAACACAACCCTTCCTTTATTTCCACCAATAATCGAAAAATCGAGCTCTGCCTCAAAACTCTCCCTTTGTCTACCATAGTAATTTCTAATCACTTGTATGTCCATCTCTCCTATTAGAGGTTGCGATTTTTTACCAACTTTAGCATCACTTACATCTTTAGCTAACATTATTGCACCCGCACAAGTGCCTAATACAGGTAAGCCTTCCTTAATCTTATTCCTTAATTCCTCTAAAACACCGAGCCTTTGGGCTACAATACCAATTGTAGTACTTTCACCACCAGGGATTATTATACCATCTAAGTTTTGCAAATCTTTAGGCTTCTTTACAGCGACTACCTCACCATCCCATTTTAATTTCTCTAAAGCTCTCTTTGTTTGTAAAGCGTGCTCCTCAAAACTACCTTGATACGCTAGAATTCCGATTTTCATTAACTACCCCTCACTTGTAATAGTTCCTCTGGCTTTAACGTCTTTATATCAATTCCCATCATACTTTTACTCTCGCTCACCATCTTTTGAGCTTCTAATACTATTTCTGGATCCTCCCAGTTAGCTGTTGCTAGAACTATTGCCTTAGCTCTCTGATCAGGGTCTGTGCTTTTGAATATTCCAGATCCTACAAATATTCCATCAGCACCTAACCACATCATTAAAGCAGCATCAGCTGGAGTAGCAATACCCCCTGCTGCAAAGTTGACGACGGGTAATCTCTTCAGTTTGACAGTCAGTTCTACTAATTGGTACGGGACGCCATATTCCCTAGCCTTCTTTAACCTATCCTCTTCGGCCATATTCATGAGTAAAGAAATTTCACCGTTAATTAACTTCATATGCTTTACAGCCTCACTTACATTACCCGTTCCGGCTTCTCCTTTAGTTCTTATCATCGATGCACCTTCATTTATTCTTCTTAGTGCTTCAGCTAAACTCCTAGCACCGTTTACAAATGGAACCTTAAATTCCCATTTATTAATGTGATGCTCTTCATCAGCTGGTGTTAAGACTTCGCTTTCGTCAATCATGTCTACGCCTAAAGCTTCTAATACTCTAGCCTCATAATAGTGACCTATCCTAACCTTAGCCATTACTGGAATTGTAATTGAGTTCATTACTTCCTCAATGATTTTGGGGTCAGCCATTCTAGCGACTCCTCCGCTCTTTCTAACATCATAAGGTAGTTTATCCAAAACCATTACCGCAGTAGCTCCAGCCTCCTCAGCTATCTCAGCTTGAGTTACGTTGGTAACATCCATTACAACTCCTCCTTTCTGGAATATAGGAAAGGCATGTTTTACCATTGCTGTGCCTTGTGCTGGCAAAGTTTCTGGTAATGAAGGTGAGATTTGAAGTAAACCATTATCTCTTAAAACATCTTTTAACTCTGCTAATTTATAAAAGAATTGCTCAACTTCAAAAAAACTCAGTTCATAGAGTCTCATAACATGAGATTATAGCAACTTATTAAAAAACTTTGTCAATCTAATATAAACGGGTTTTTTGTTTCCTTTCCTCTTCAGCTCTAATTCTTATAATACCCAAGAATACGGCACAATTAATACAATAACACTTAGTAACGGGATATCTCATAATTATTGCACCCTTTTTCTCTAACTCTGCTGCTAACGCTGGGTCAACTGGACTATAGGGTTTAGTAACACAAACAGCCTTATCCTCTGGTATTCTAGCTCCGCATTGGTCACAATAAACATAACCTACGTGACCCTTATCGCCTTTTCTTCTACCTCTATTCTCCCTCTTCTTAGGCAAAAATTTACACCCTCACATTATACACTCCATTATTTTTAATAAGTTTTTGCCAGCCTTAGTGTTGTCTTTGCTGGTTTTTTACAAACAACACATTGGCTTTTTGAAACATCTCTTTTACTATCTAAAGGAATCCCTAACACCTTGCCCCCTACTAAATCTTGTAGTTTAAGCCCACATTCATTACTCCCGCACCACGGTACTTCAACTATTCCAGCCCTATTTTCAATTAATTTCTTAGCCTCCTCCAAGTCCTCAGTGTATTTTTGTTTGCTCTCTAAGAATTTCTTAGCCCTGTCCTTCAAATCTTTACTAATCTTATCCAATAACTCTTGAACTGATTTAATAACCTCCTCTCTCTTAACGCTTACCCCTTCAAGAGTGTCTCTTCTCTTCATAAATACCGTGCCATCTTTTAATTCCCTTGGCCCTATCTCTATCCTAACTGGTACCCCTCTTAATTCCCAAATATAGAACTTCTCTCCGGGTGTTTTTTCTGGGTCTTTATCTATTACTGTTGTTATCCCATTCGAATTGAGCTCATTACTTATTTCCTCACAATATTTAAGAATTTTTTCAGTAGTAGAAAGATTATCCTTAGCTGGGATTGGAACTATTACTACTTTAATTGGAGCTACCAGGGGTTGTAGTACCATTCCGTGATCATCCCCATTAATCGCTATTAGTACTGCAATCACCCTATCAGAAATACCATAACTAGTTTGATGAGGATAGTCTAAAGTGCCATCTTTCTTCTGTATCTTGAAGTCAAAAGCTTTTGTAAAGTGTTGTCCTAAATGATGAACAGTACCTATTTGTAAAGTTCTAGAATCTGGCATCACGGTATCGAAGGCTATAGTGTATTCAGCCCCAGCAAACTTATCCCATTCAGGTCTTTGTGATATTACATATGGAATCCCGAGTTCATCAAAAAACTTCTTATAAATTTCTACGGCCTCCTTTACTTGTCTCTCTGCGTCTTCATAAGTTTCATGAAGAGTATGAGCCTCTTTAAATGTAGTTACTTCCCTTAGCCTTATCATTGGCCTGGTAGCCTTAGTCTCATAACGGAATATACTAACAATCTGATAATACTTTTTAGGAAGTTGTTTGTAGCTTTGAATCCAAAAAGATTCCATGAAAGTTATTACAGTCTCACTAGTTGGCCTTAAAGCCAATTTGACGTCCAAATCCTCTTCTCCGCCTCTAGTAACCCAGTATACTTCTCCTTCAAAACCCCTTATATGCTCACTTTCTTTTTTTAATAAATCCTCTGGAATTAACATTGGAAATAATACTTCCTCATGTCCAGTTGAATCAAGAAGTTTCCTCATCAGATCTGTTACTGCTCTCCTTATCTTAAACCCGTAAGGCATCCATACACCCATTCCTTTTACGGGATATCTACCATAGTCATATACTTCAGCCTCTCTTATAACCCAGTCAAACCATTCCGAGAAGTTGTTCTCCCATTTCTCTCTTGTTAATTTCATGCTATAAGGGTAAGAAGAAAATAGGTAAAAAAGCCTTATTCTCTTGAATTCAAACTTTTGCGAATAACATTAGTACTGCAAATAGGATTCCGTATAATACGATTCCCTCACCAATAGCTACGAAGACTAATACAGTACCGAACATCTCTCTTTTCTCGGTCAAAACGCCAATACCAGCAGCTGCAGCCATTCCAACAGCAATCCCAGCACCTACTGCTGCAAGGCCTATAGCTAATCCAGCACCAATATTTAAACCCTCAAACCCTTGGGGTGTATCATAAGCTGCTTGAGCACTAGCTATTATTGCTGGTATAAGTAGCGGTAAAATAAGCGAGGCTAGCAGTGCTTTCTTCATATGGAGACCCTCAAAGTTTATTTCGGCACTTCCTTTAAAATATTTCTCTTTATATTCTCTAATTCTTCAACTCTTTGTGATAACAACTTAGAATATTCATCATTAAGTTTTTTTAAGATCTCAGATTTCTTCTCATCTAATTTAGATTTGAGAATATTTATATACTGTTCAGCCAACCTTCTCAGCCCTCCTTCTCTGTAAAATCCTCCTAATAGTTTTTAATCTAACAAATTCTTCTCTTCTACGATCATCAAGAACACGTTTAATATACTTTGCTGATGAGATATAATAAGGTAGAATAGAGGTATCAATAGCATTAATTAACCTTTGAGTTTTCCTAAGTTCAGCGGTAAGTGATCTTATTGCAGACTCCATCTCAACTAATAATAAGATCTTCTTAAAGGCTTCAGCCATCTCCCTTTGAGATTTCGTAATATATGGCGACATTTCCACCTCCCCAAAAGGTTTTTGAGAAATTGAGTTTTCATCTAACTCAACTATTGGTATTCTCACACCAAAAAGTAATTTAGTTGCGCTCTTAACTTGAAGTGTTGGGGGAATATTATTAGCGTATTCTTCAATAGTATTTATACCTTCAGCTACAACACCGTCTAAATATGTTGAATAAACGTCTTTTAATACCTTATTAACTTCCTTATAAACTCTCTCATATTCCGTAACATACTCTCTTAAATAAATTAAGAGAACTTCCCTTTTATTTTCTAAAAGTCTTTTTATGTTTCTAGTTAATTTAATCTGCCTATTTAAGTTGATTAAGTTTATTTTTGTTGGTAAAATTTTTCCGGAGCTCATTTCTGCTGACCCTTATATTTAGGGTGATACTTCTTTATGTATTCACTACGAATTAAGCCTAGTTCAGATTCTGGCAATGTTGCCAATATTTCCCAGCCTATATCTAACGTTCTTTCAATATCCCTATTCTCAGTAAAACCTTGGTTTATGAATTTTCTCTCAAACTGTTCCGCGAAAATTAGGTATTTCCTATCAACTTCTGACAAGCTATCTTCACCAATGATTGCAGCTAAACCTCTAATATCTTGTGCCTTAGCATAAGCAGCGAATAATTGATTAGATAAATCTTTATGATCATCTCTTGTCTTCCCCTCGCCGATTCCATCTCTCATAAGCCTTGAAAGGCTCATGAGAACATTAATAGGAGGATAGATCCCTTTATTAAATAGAGATCTGTCGAGCGTTATTTGTCCTTCAGTTATATAACCAGTTAAGTCCGGTATAGGATGAGTAATATCATCATTAGGCATGGTAAGTATTGGCATCTGAGTAATTGACCCCTTCTTACCTTTTACCTTACCAGCTCTCTCGTAAATTGTGGCTAAATCCGTATACATATAACCAGGGTAACCTCCTCTACCAGGAACTTCTTCTTTTGACGCGCTTAATTCCCTTAAAGCTTCACAGTAGTTAGTCATGTCTATAAGGATTGCTAGTACGTGCATATCCTTTTCAAACGCTAAATACTCTGCAAGAGTTAATGCTGTTCTTGGTGTTAAGATCTTTAGAGCTGGAGGATCATTAGCTAAACTCATGAACATCGCAACCCTATTTATTGCCCCAGTCTCTTCAAAGAACTTTCTAAAGAATAAGTACTCGTCGTATCTTATACCTATTGCTGAAAACACTACCACGAAATTACTTTCCTCACCCCTAACCGTTGCTTGTCTTGCTATTTGAGCAGCAATCATATTTGCTGGTAATCCACTACCACTGAAAATCGGTAATTTTTGCCCCCTTAACAACGATATTAAGCCATCAATTGCTGAAATTCCAGTTTGAATAAACTCTTCCGGATAATCCCTAGTTGCGGGATTGATGGGAGCACCATTTATATCTCTCTTCTCTCCACTTATAACCGGAGGACCATTATCTAAAGGTTCTCCTAATGGGTTGAAAATCCTACCTAACATTTCTTCAGAAATCTTTACTTCTAAACCCCTACCTAGGAACTTAACTTTAGTACCAGTGGGTGAAATTCCAGTAGTGCCTTCAAAGACTTGAACAAACGCGACACCCAATTGAGAATCAACCACTATACCTCTTCTTTTACTACCATCTGGCATCTCAATTTCCACTAATTCGTTATATGCAGCATCACTAACTCCTTGCACTGCTACTAACGGTCCCTTTACCATAGAAATATTTGAGTACTCCCTAACGTTTAACAAACTCATCCTCCCACCTCCTTTAATAACTCATCAAATGATGCTTTTAACTTATTCTCAATCTCGTCAATCTTATTCAACTCATCGTTTTTAATAGTATACTTAATTCTTACAATATCCGGTTCTATTGGCCCAACCTTGTCTAAAATCTTCTTAAGCGGAAGCCCCCTACTTAATAGATCGTTTGCCTGGGTATAGAAGATATATATTAACCTCATTATCCTTACTTGTTTCTGAGGACTTGAAAAGGCATCTATGTCATCAAACGCGTTTTGCTTCAAATACGCATCCTTAATTAATTTAGCTGTTTCTAGTACAAGTTTATCCTTTTCTGAAAGTGATTCCGGCCCCACTAATCTAACTATCTGCTTCAATTCATCCTCCCTTAGTAATACTCTAACCATTGTACTTCTCATTTCTAACCAATTAGGGTCAACATTCTTATGCCACCAGGTTGCAACTAGGTCCACATATTGAGAATAGCCTTGAATCCAATTTATTGCTGGATAGTGTCTCGCGGAAGCTAAAGCTGGGTCTAAAGGCCAAAATACCCTTACGAAACGTAAGGTATTACTTGTGACTGGTTCTGTAAAGTCACCACCTGGAGGAGATACAGCTGAGGCTAATGTTACAGAACCAAACCTCTCTGGATTGCCCAATGCTATAACCCTCCCAGCCCTTTCATAATATTCAGCTAAGCGTGATGGCAAGTAGCTTGGGAACCCCTCTTCAGCTGGCATCTCTTCCATTCTTCCTCCTAAGTCTCTTAATGCCTCAGCCCATCTACTTGTCGAATCAGCTACAGTCAGAACGTCATACCCTTGGTCTCTGAAATACTCTGCCATTGTAACACCTACATATATACTGGATTCCCTAGCCGCTACCGGCATATTACTTGTGTTTGCGACTAGAATTGTTCTTTGGAGTAATGGCTTCCCAGTCCACGGATCTTTAAGTTTGGGGAACTGTCTTAATTCATCAGTCATCTCATTTCCTCTTTCTCCGCAACCTACGTAAATCACTATTTTTGCAGCAGACCATTTGGCCAGGCTTTGTAAAGTTACTGTCTTTCCGCTTCCAAATGGACCGGGTATCGCGGCAGTACCTCCTTTAGCTATCGGAAAGACTGTATCAATAACTCTGGTTCCAGTAAGTAGTGGTTCCACTGGGTCTAGTTTCTCTTTATAAGGCCTTGGTACTCTCACGGGCCATTTATGATACATCTTTAGATCTTTTTTATCGCCGTTCATATCTAACGTTGCAATGACTTCTTCAACCGTATAGTCACCTTCAGAGACAATCTCTTTAACTATTCCATGAACATTGGGGGGGACTAATATTCTATGTTCTATCAACTCAGTCTCTTGAACAATTCCTAGTACATCCCCAGGCCCTACTTTATCACCCTTTTTAACCTTAGGTACGAAGTGCCATTTCTTATTTCTATCTAAAGCAGGCAATTTTATTCCCCTAGCTACAAAAGGAGATTTTGTAACATCGGCTATAGTGTCTAAAGGTCTTTGAAGCCCGTCATATATCTTACCTAATAAACCGGGACCTAATTCGACAGATAAGGGGGCGCCAGTTCTATATACTTTTTCCCCGGGTCTAATATTGGAAGTATCTTCATAAACCTGTATGTAAGCCCTATCTCCTTCAATTCTCGTTATCTCTCCTACTAGTCTTAAATCTCCAACCTCAACAACTTCAAACATTTGTGCTTCTCTCATACCATCTGCTATTACTAAAGGACCATTTACTCTTACCACACGACCTTCCATTACCATTTTCACTCACCGAAAAGAATCTTAGCTATTTCATCTCTTATATCGTCAAACACTTGACTTAAAACTGTTTCAAGAGTAAAATCCCTCAATAGACTTTGATCTGGATAGAAAATTTTAATCCCAGCTTTAATTGTATTGTCAACCTCTACGTTACCTTTAATTTTGAACTCCTTTAGAATTGATTGTATTAATCCCTTCTCTGAAGGTGAGCAATAAATTATACAACCATCTTTAGCCTCCCTTGATATGATAGCCCTTAAACCTTTCTTATACTCATCGGTATTAGTTAGTTCGGTTAACTCAGAGAAGGCCTTAGCTTTAACTTGCTCTATCCAGTAATCTTTTTCTCTATTTAAAATCCTTTTATTATCTATTTCATTTTTAGCTATTTCACTGTTAATTCTCTCATTACTTTTTTGGATTAAATCTTGGATTTTAACAGCATATTCACTTATTATATTTTTATAATACTCGTCAACTATGGAATTTGCTTCAAAAAGAGCTTTTTTTAATTCTTCTTCTACTTTCTTTTTTTCAACTGACAATGAAGAGTCTAATAGCTCCTCAAAGGAAACCAACTTACCTCACCCAAATCCTAGTGCTTTGAGTATTAAACTTTTAACATCAAGCGGTTTAGATTCGCTAAAAGGCGTAGGAATTATAGTGACTAATGGTTTCTTCTGTTCAATTACTAGGTTTTCTACCTTCTCTCTAACTGGAGAATAAAGGTCGTTAGAGACCAATATAAGGTCAATATCCTCCCTTTTCTTTAGTTTTATCAATGTATCTTCTAATTTAAGAGGGTCATCTAAGATATATCCCTCAGTACCTATAAGCCGGAAAAGGTTTACAGTATACCTATCTCCCACAACAATTACTTTACCCATCTTGAACTATCATTTCAAAACTTAGTTAAAAGTTTTTAAGACATATTAAATTTATCATATTGAATCACTGTGATCTTTCCCGAAACGATGGCTAGGGTAGAAATTATAGCACCAAAGGACAAAGCTGACGAAGTAGTTAAAGAGTTATTAAAAATAAAGTCTTTTCAACCAGAAGACCCAAAGACCCCTATATCGCAAGAAAAAGTTGAAGAAGCTAGGAGAAAATACGGTGAAATTAACGAGGCCATAAGTAAGTTAAAGGTAATAATGGAATTAGGAGGAGTTCCCTTAGAACCTAAGGGAAAGATGGAAGTTAATAACTGGATTGACATTTCTACTAAAATATTAGAAAATTATAGGAAATTTGAGGATAAATATAAAGAACTATTAGAGGAAATAGGGAAATTAAGGGCGGAATTAGAATCCTTAGAAACACAAAGACGAGAATTAGAGCCATTTAAGAATGTAGGAATTGATTTAAGTTTACTCTATAATACTAAAACTTTCGATATAGCATTAGCAATAATCACAGCAGAACAGAGGAAAGAGTTAGAAAAAAGGAATTTCGTTATTATTTGTGAATGTCAAAAAGGAGGGCTTTACCCCGCAATTATTATAGGTTTACGAGGATCTAACCTAACCCAAACCCTTAAGGAATTAGGAATAAGAAGGCTTGAAACACAAGACTTAGTTTCACCACTCCAGGCTTATAATAACCTAATGGAAAGAATAAACTACATACAATCGTTACTTTCGGAAAGAAGGGGGAAACTCGCAGAATCAGTAGTTAATGATAGTGAGGAATTATCGTCATTATACGGAGAATTGCTAACCAGTAGAGATGCAATGTATACTTTGTCAAAGGCTAGAGTTAGTAATTATTATATACAATTTGAGGGATTTATACCAGAAAAAGATTTGAAAACTTTAAATAAAAAACTAGGGGATAAAGCATTCATAACATACACATATCCTAAGAGGTTCGGTGATGAAGAAGAACCTCCAACGTATGTAAATTTGCCTAGCACTATAAAGCCGTTAGAGTCAGTAGTCGAATACTACGGTACACCGTCGTATTGGGAGATCTCACCAACAGTATTCTTAGTAATTACTTTCCCCTTCCTTTTTGGTCTCATGTTCCCAGATTTCGGTAACGCCTTAGTAGTGTTACTATTTTCGATATGGTTCTATAACTACGGAAAGAAAAGAGGAAGCTTAAACATAATGCAATTATCGTTAGTACTAATTTATGGTAGTATAATAGCTATGATTACTGGAATCTTAGCTAGAGAGTTTTTCGGGCCTTTACCAGTCGGTGGACTGAGAGAATTATTGGATAATCCTAGCTTACAAGTTGGACCTTTATATAGTATTTGGCCAGTCTCTCAATCAGCCTATAACACTATAAGATATATCCTACCTACGGGTGGAGAGAGAGGGTTAATAAATACAATTATACTATCACTACTCTTGGGTGCTATACTCTTATTTATAAGCTCATTAATGGGTGTTGTAAATGCGATAAAGAAAAAAGATAGCGAATACCTTCTCTTAGATAGATTACCGGTTTTACTGATTTACACTGTACCCCTAATAGTGTTCACTTATGGCTTAACGTATCCGCAAGACTTCTTCGGACAAATAATAACGTTATTAGGAGGGATAGAATATTTCATCTTTCACTCTGGGACACCGGCACCAAATGGTACCCAGCTACTCGCTGATATTCTAGTAATTTGGATAGAATTAGCCTTAATATATAATTGGATTGGAAAAATGGTAATACTAAGAAAACATGAAAAATTAACAGTTGGAGGAGCTCTAGCTATAGGTTTCATTGAAGGGGCCTTCGAGGCTGGAATACTATTAATTTCTAACACAGTATCGTTCATAAGAGTTTTAGTATTTGCAGTGGCACACTACTATATTCTCTTTGCGTTCTCTTATATGGCTTATTTAGCTGCGGGTTCTCCCACAAGCACTATAGCAGTTCTATCTAATCCTCTAGGAATTATTATATTAATATTAGGTAATTTAATAGCAATAGCATTGGAAGGACTTATAGTGTTTATACAAGATATGAGGCTTCACTTCTATGAAATGTTCAGCAAATTCTATGAGGGAAGAGGAAGAAAATTCGAGCCAGTTATGGCTTACGTGGAGCTACCTTAATAACTCAGGTCTCATTTTTTCTAATTTTTTCCTTATTTCTTCTAATTTTTTCTCAACATCCTCTACCTTAAGATCTATTTTATTAAATAATATCTTTACGTCACCAATCTTATGTCCCGGTTTAAGCAAAAACTCACCAGCTGAGTCCCACTTCTCATCTTCAATTTTCCCTAAGCCCAGCTGCGTATACAGATTATTCGCGTGAGTAGGCATGATTGGGTATAGCATTATGGCTAATGTCCTCAGAGAATTAGTAGTAATGTATAAAACATTTCCAGCCTCATCTTTATTCTTCTTAATTAAATTCCATGGGGCCCTACTATTTAAGTAGGCATTACCATCTCTAGCTAACTTAAGAATTTCCTCACTTGCAGCTTTAAGTTTACTTAATTCCATTAACTCACCCATCCTCACTGGTGCCTCCTTTATCTCCTCTATAAATCTCTTATCCTCATCGTTATATAATTCCTCCTTAGGTGAAGGAATTACACCGTCAAAGTACCTCTTTAGCATCGTTAAAACCCTATTAGCATAATTACCTATATCATCGTTTAGTTCAGTGTTAATAATTCTTAAAGCCTCCCTCCATGTGAAGTTCGTATCCTTCTCTTCTGGTCTTAGCCTTATCAGAATAAAACGCCAATACTCTACATCGAAGAGCTCTGGTGCCTCGTCAATCCAAACACCTACTCTTCTACTTTTACTAAACTTCTGGCCTTCATACATTAGATATTCAGTAGCGCCTATTACGGTTGGTAATACATAACCCTTATCTGAAGCCATCAACATTGCAGGCAAAATTACCGCGTGAAAAGGAATGTTGTCTTTACCTATAAAATAATAACTTTTAACATTATCACCGAACCAAAACTCCCTCCACTTCTCCTCTTGACCATTGTTTTTGAAATATTCTATTGTGGCAGATATGTAACCAAGTAATGCCTCAAACCATACGTAAATTGTCTTACCCTCAGAACCTTCAAAAGGTGAAGGAATACCCCAAGAGTTATCCCTAGTAATACTCCTAGGTTTTAGCCCCTCCTTAACCCAACTTAACGCAACTGACTTAACATTATCTGGCATTGTTTTAGAAGAAATTATCCAGTCCCTTATTTTATCGTTAAACTCCGATAAATCGAAGAACCAATGTTTAGTTTTTTTAAATATCGGAGTACTTCCACATAAAACGCATCTAGGATTTATTAACATCTTAGGAGTAAGAAGTCTACCACAATTATCACACTGATCTCCTCTAGCGTCTTCAAAACCACAGTAAGGACAAGTACCCTTTACGAATCTATCCGGCAAAAAGAGCTTATCATTCTCACAATAAGGAATTTCATCCTCTTCTACTTTAATATATTTTTGAAGACCCAGAAGGTATTCCCTAACAAATTGCTTATGAACCTCTGACTCTGTCCTCGTATAATTATCGAAGCTTATCTCCCATACATCTAGGAACAACTTTTTATCGTAATTATGAGCTTGATCAGTTAGAACTTTAGGTTCAACTTTTCTCTTCCTAGCCTCAACTTCAATAGGAGTACCGTGCTCATCACTACCGCTTACGAAAATTACGTTTTCTCTCCCGTACTTTAGCCTAGCATATCTAGCAAATACATCGGCTGACAATATAGAGCCTATTAAGTTACCTAAATGTGGAACTGAATTTACGTATGGCCATGCTGACGCAACGAATATTTTCATACTACCTTTGCCCTATACTGATAAACTTATAAAAATTATTAATAATCTTTTACTGTTGACAGTAATTGATTATTATAAGTATCCCTTTCTTAAAGGGTTAGATGAGGAAGTTGCAAAATATGGTAAGGAGATAACACTTAATGACTTAATCGGAGGCGAAAATAACCAAAACGTATTAAATGCTAAGAAGCGGATAATCTCAGTAATTAAATCCGAGCCTTTAGAGCCATACTCTAGACTGAGGGATTCAGTCATAGTTTTCTACACTACTATAATACTCATTGCGATACTTAATAACAAGATATTAACTGAGAAATATGTTGATGCCGAAACAAAAGTTTTCCTTAATGAACTGAAGAACGAAAATGAAGAGAACTTAGTAGAAATAGCTAAACAATTAGGAGTTAAAGTAGAGTTAAAACCTATTGAAGTCGTAAAAAGAGAGGAGAGTAAGAAAGGGATTAAGGAAAAACAAATAAGACTACCATTTGCAATAAATTTCATAGAATACCTAAAACAGACTAGGAGGGCTAGAAAAGAATATGAAGAATTAAAACTAAATATGCAGTTTCTGAAAGAGGGAGATGTATATCTTAACAAAGACAAACTCTTACTATTATTAGAGAGTAGAGTTAAAGACAGACTTGAGGTACTGATAGGTTCTATAAAGCTAAATGAGGTACCAGAAAGCTTAAAGAAACTCGCTGACGACTTAAGGGGAAGAAAAACACCACCATGTATATTAGAACTGCAGAAGAGAAAAGAGTTAAGCGAGGAAGAACAGAAGATACTCATAACATATTATCTAAATGTTGGGTATGACGTGGATACTCAAATCTTTAAAGAGGAGCTCGTAAGGAAATTGAAAGGAGATAAAAGAACAAGATACATTGTTTACTCGTGCAAAAGAATTAGAGAACTGGGATATTGCGTAAGCGATTGTGGAGTGACAAATCCATTACAACTCTATTATGGTAAGTTAACGTAAATATAATAAAACCTCTGGATTACTGTAATTATTGAAAGAACCAATAATGCATATAGCACGTATGAGGCTATTAACGTGGAAAAAAGGGATAAAACAAGTATGATAACAACAAATATTATCCTTTCACCCCTTTCTATTATCCCCCTTCCCTCTACCTTTAAGCCTAAGGACTCACCCTTAGCCCTTAAATATGGGATTAAAAGTGAAACCCCTATTATTATAGCTATAATGAACGTCTGAAAACCTATTAATGCTAGCCCAAGGAAATAGTTAATATCTTCTATCCTATCAAGACTGCTATCTATGAAACTCCCCTTTTGAGAGGCTGAGTTAGATAACCTAGCCACCTCGCCGTCTAATGCATCCATAAAGGCTGATAATGCTATAAATAATATCCCAAGTATTACGTTCTTAAACTCATATATTATCAGCAAGTATAGGAAAGAGAAGGCTAGTCCTATAAAAGTTATAGTGTTAGCATTAATTCTTGCAGATACAAAAAGCCTTGCTATTGGCTGTAAAATCCTTTTTGACTGCTTTCTAATCTTAGTTATCATTAACCAACACCGTTATTAACTACTTACTTTACTATTACATGGGAACATGAAGGCTAAAAAGCTGATCTTGGTAACCTCTGAATCCCACCCAGCACATAAGGCATTTATGAAGGTAACAGAAGACTTAAGTAAAGAGTTAGGGCTCGAAAAGGAGGTTAAGTTAGAAGACTACTCGTTTCTAACCGACTATGGAGAAAAGGACGAGTTTGGGATGCCTTTCTTGCCGCAATTATTCGTGGAAACGACGGACGGAAAAATACAATTAATCTTGTCACATATGCCATTTGATGAAAAAACCGGAGAGCTAAACCCTGAAAAAGGAAAGGAGGAAGCACTTAACAAAATTAAAAATATTGGATAATGAAGTAATAATAGTGATTAACGTGAGTTATGTACCCCATGTACCATATGTGCCAACACCAGAAAAAGTAGTGAAGAAAATGCTAGAAATTGCTAAAGCAGGGCCAGAGGATATAGTTTATGATCTAGGATGTGGAGACGGAAGAATAATAGTAACAGCAGCAAAAGAATTTAATGTGAAGAAGGCAGTTGGAATAGAAATAAATGACGAACGAATTAAAGAAGCAATTGAAAATATAAAGAAAAATGGAGTTGAAAGTAGAGCACAAGTAATCAAAGGCAACTTCTTCGAGATAGACTTATCTGAAGCTACAGTAATAACAATGTTTTTACTAACTAATGTAAATGAAATGTTAAAGCCAAAGCTAGAAAAAGAGTTAAAGCCCGGTACTAGAGTAGTATCCCACGAGTTTGAAATGAGGGGTTGGATTCCTAAAGAGGTAGTAAAAGTCGAAGATGGAAACATGACCCACCTAGTATACCTTTACGTTATCGGTGAACACAAATGAAAGTCCTAGTGTTAAGAAGCGAAGAAGGCAATGTTACAAAGAAGGATATAATAGAGGGTGAGCTAAACAAGGTCTTAAGGAGTGTAGCGAGTAATGCATTGAACGAGTGGAACGAAACATCATCAGACTTTACAATCATGAAAGACATGTATGAGGTAAAAATTCCTTTACCGTTAAAACCTCAAACATATGAAGCTATAAAAAACTACTTAAAATCGAGATCAAAAAGTGAGGCAATAGCGGAAATCCCGATTTATATTATTAGCTTTGAAAACAAATGGATAGAATCTGATTATAGAGATTTAAAAGTGTATATTGTAGCACCTTATGTGGACGATAATGTAGAAAAAGAGATAATTGATTATGCTAAACAAGTGACCTCAGAACAAAAGGAAGAAGTGGAGGAAGAAGAGGAAGAAGAATAATAATTTTTAATTTCAATCTATTTTTATATTTATTTATCACTTTTTACTAAAGAAAGAGTCTATTGAAATAGTTGAAGCTATCTCGTCCCAGCTTACACCGAATGCCTTTAGTACTTGCTCAAACGTACTCCTAACAGCCTCAATATATTTATCAACGTCTATCTCACTTAACTTAGCTAACTGTACTGGTTTAACCCCGTCCTTACTTTTAACCTTAACGAACATTATTATATCCCTTGGTAAAACCATAACACCATATGCCCTTAACTGTAAAGCAGCTTTAACGTGTTGCGGAGTATTCTTAGTGTAAGCATCAAGCGGTTTTGACAACATTACTCTAAATGCAAGTTCGTCTAAGTTATATCCCTTATTTCTTAATTTATCATATATCTCCTTAATCTTTCTTTCCAACTCTTTCTTAATTTTTTGAACGTCTTGCGGAGAATTCATAGATGCTATTAGTTGCTTAACGTCATTAAACTCTTTCTTTATAAACTCTGGCGTATTTCTTTTCTTAGCTAACATACCTTTAATATCAGTCTTACCATCTGTATAAACACCTAAATAATTCTTCTTTAATCCGGAAAACGCTACGAACTTGTAAACTTTATCGACCTCAATATCTAACCCAAATTTTTCCTTCACAAACTTTATAATTTGCTCTAACTTTTCCTTAGGGGGATTATACAAGAATAACGAATCTGTATCCCCGTAGAGAACCTTTAATCCGTTACTCTCGGCAAACTTATAAGTACTAGTTATAACATACCTACCTAATGCTGTAACGCTTTCAGCAACAGCTGGAGCATATAACGGGAAAGTTTCGGCACCGAAAACACCGTAAGTAGCATTAATGAATACCTTCATAGCTCTTTGCACTACATCATACAGAGACCTCTGCTCCTCAGATATATTGCTCTGTTTAGCCTTCTTCTTGTATATCTTAACTCTGAAATCCCTTAATAATCCAGTAAATACTGCCGTTATCCCCGGTCTATCCATACAAACAAAATGCAATTTTTGACCTGTCTCGTCCATCACCCATTCCTTTTTCTGACATTCCTCGTTATCCACAGTTTCATAACTTATATTCCAATTTCTGATAATTGAAGGATACAGTGACGCAAAGTCAAGCACGACAATGTTGAAATAAATCCCCGCCGGAGGGTTAATAACTACAGCACCCTTGTATCTCTTCCCTTTTATCACAGCAGAAGTTTTCACCTCACTTGACCTAGATAATATATCTTCTTTTAATGGGATTAACCAGTTTAATCTCCTATGTTCCCAATAATATAAGTTCTTAACCCAAGTAGATACTTCAGTCCTGGTTAACTCCTCCAGCCCTAATTTTGATATCCTAGCTAGAAGTATTATTAATTTCCATACCAAGTTATTACTATAAGTCGTGAGCTTTAACGTAATTTCCGCATCTCTAAAGTTATATTCTACTAGCTTATCGAGGTCTAAAAAGCTTATAAAAGTGTCTATTTTGACTTTTGAGATTCCTAAAAGAGCAGTAGCTACAGCATCTAAGTTGTACTCACTATATTTGCCTTCAAAAGCATAGTTTCTTACAGCTCTATTGAAGAAGAATTTATATAAATCTATGTGAATACCAGGTAAGAATTTCCCCTCATCATTTACCTCCATTAAAGGTATCTCGTCCGGATCAAAATTCAACTTTAAAGCCCTATAGTAAATATAAGGAATATCGAAATCATCACCATTAAATGTTAGAAGTAAGGGATATTGGGAAACTAATTCAAAGAAGCGTAACAATAACTCTTTTTCAGACTTAAATAGCTCAACGCTTATATCGTCGTGCTTTCCCTCAAGGGATTTAACATCATCCCTACTTAGTACTAATACTTTCTTTAATCCATCACTTCCAGATAAAGCAATGCTAATTATCGGGAACTCAGCCTTTTCTGGGTCTGGTACTCTCCCCTTAGCCGGTGTGTAAACTTCAATGTCTATTGCAACTCTTTTAACATCTGGCACCTCAGTTTCAAAAATTGGTATCCAGTCCTCTACAGCTTCTCTAGTCATCTCATCAGAATCGCTAAAAGCTTTCTTTATCTCTTCAACCTCCCCACCTTTTAGTTCTGGGTTTACCTGTTCAAGTTTTCCCTTCTTAACGGTATATGGTAAGCCAGGGATCAAACCCATATCGTATATGTAGTTATTAAAGTATTTTATGTGGGCTTCATATGCCTTGGGAACAGCATTTCTCATCCTCCTTACAGCTAAAGGGTCTTTCACTACGATCTTAGTTAATTTAATCTTTTTACCCGTGTAAGGATCAACCTTTACAACGGTTTCTAAGTGGTCAAACGACGGATCTCTAACTATCTTGACGATTTTATTTACTTTATCTGGTTCTAGGTCTGTAAGAAAATAAGGCTTGTGGCCAGTATTGTCATATAATACATAAATTTTTTGTGTATCCTTATCGTAAAGCTTGCAAACAGCCTTACCTTTTTTACCGTCATAATCTACTTGAAGTAAGAAATACGTTCTACCTTCTTCAGCTTCACTTAACCAACTTTCTCTCTTTTTGCCAGAATTCTTTTTCTCTATTTTAATTTGAACCTCTTGTTGTTGCTGTTTTTCAGTGCTCTTTGCAGTCTCTTTCTTCACTGAGAAATCAAAAAGCGTAATCTGTTTAGCCATATACAAATTTATAATTATAAGGATTACGATATAAATTTGTAGGGCCCGTAGCTCAGCCAGGATAGAGCGCAGGCCTTCGGAGCCTGTGGTCCCGGGTTCAAATCCCGGCGGGCCCGCTGTTAGGGGGGTACCCCCTAAGACCCCCAATTTCAATTTCTCTTAAGTTTCGACTACGTCAATTAAAGAACCGACGTAACGCTCCTTTACCTCACCGTTCACCGTTTCCAGGCTATAGACATAAGAACTGTCTGAGGTTTTTCGTTTATCATATCTAGTCCCCTAAATTATAATTGTCCTCATATAGTACTATCGTGCTAGGAAAGGACATCATTAGCACTACTGAATAGATGTTTAGAGAAAGGAATTAAGGGAAATGTGCATCCCTTGGTTAAGAATTATGCTCCTTAACTTGTGTAAATTGAAAGAACTTGTATTTACGATCGTAACCGATACTAGTCTGAAGCGTAATAAGGTCTATTGTTGAACGTGTACGCTCTTGAAAATAAGTCTTTTGTAATCTAACTATAAATTATGAGACTTCTAATACTTTATTCAAAAACCTTTCCGTCTCCAATGCCACATTTCTCCAATCCGAATGTTCATCGATAAATCCTTTTATATTCTCATGTTCATTTTCATATTCTTCATCTGGCATGTTTAACACATGATTAGCAGTTTTAGCCATCTCATTAGTATCAAACTCCTTAACTAGCCTAACGGGTTTTAGATTGCCAAAGACAAATCTCATAGCCGGTATGTCATAAGCGACTACTGAAGTTCCTAAGGCAAGAGTATCTAATACTACTAGGGAATAACCGTCTTGGTGGGAAGGATAGATTAAAACCTTCGCATTCGCAACAGTATCGTAAACCTCTTCTATTGGTCTATAGCCCTTATACTCTATTTTTTCGCTGTTCAAGTACTTACTATCACTAATGTTATATATTTTACCAAAAACTATAAGTTTCGAATTCAATTTTTCCGCAATCTTTGGTAATTCATACAATCCTTTCTGGGGCACTAATCTAGCAAAGAATACCACATAATTTTCTTTATTTTTAGTCTTTCGGTATTTGAAAATTAACTCCTTGTTAAAAGCATTACCGACCTTGAACACTTCAGTTATCACGTTATATTTTTCAGCTATTTTATCCACATTTGAAAGATAGAAGGGGACTCTCGAAACCCCCGCTAAGCCTTTTAAAACCCCCTCTTTCATAACTTTTTCATAAGTTCTTTTATCTAATTTATAGAAAATACTCATTAAAGTGTCATATGTTAACCCTCTAAATCCCATAATTTTCCTATAACCTCTTCCGAATGAGTTCCTATAAGGTTCGTCATGCATTAACTTTGCCACTGGTACTCTCAATTTTTTACCTAAATGGTATGAGACTCTCAGGGTAATCACGTCCTCATGCATATCATAAATTATGTCGTAATTATCATTAACCTCATTAATTAGTCTTGAATCTTTTCCCAGATTGTTGGTGTGCGATGTAATAAAGTATTTTAAAGTTCTTATTTCACTTCTTTGGTGTTCTCTCATGAACTCTTTAACCAAATAGTGGACTTTAATACCGTTATTCTCGACCTCCTCAACAACTTTAGTATTATTCTCGACTAGCTGATAAGGAACGTAAACTGTAACTTCATGACCTAATTTTACTAATTCTCTTAGCACATTTATTATATGAACGTAAACGCCAGAAGTATTAAAAATGTTTGCTATAGCAAAAATTTTCATTAAAAAATTATGATGCGGATTTGCCTTTTAACTCTTCTACTCTCTTAATTATCTCATCAACCATATCCTTAGCTTCCCCTGGATCAAGTATTGCAGCTGAAGCTGCAGCAACTTGTAAACCACAAGCCTCTCCCAGTGCCTTCTTAGAGGGTACATAAACGTAAGGTATTTTCTTTTCCTCACATAATATTGGTAAGTGTGCAACAATTTCTTCGGGCTGAACATCTTCAGCTATAATTACTAATTTGGCTTGTCCTCTCTCAACAGCTTTTGTGGTCTCATTAGTGCCTTTCTTGACCTTCCCACTTTCTCTAGCTTTTTTAATAGCTTCTAAAACTTTATTCGCTAAATCTTCTGGTACTTCAAACTTTACATAAGAGGGTTTAGACATGCGTTCATCCTCCTCCTTATTTCGTCACGCAATTTATGAAATCTCATGGTCGCTTAAAAAGTTACTCATGCGAGAATATTGCAATCACTTTATTATCAGTTTTCTTATCAATTCTAACAAACCCGAAACGTATAAACTGAACTATTTCACCCACTTTTAAGTCTCCAATGGATTTTTCACCATAACCTTTAACAGTTTTAATATCACCTTGAGGATCGGGAATTTCAACTTCTACGTTTACCCCTTCATCCTTCTTAGCCCACTGGATTATTTTAGCATCTATTTTCCTAGCCTCTTCGACACTCTTACTATGGAATATTAGTTTATCACCCTCAACTTTAACGTTACATAATTCCATCAACCTAATCACCTTGTCCTTAGCGTCTTCCTCACTAATTAATATCTTATCTCCAGGGTTGACTGTTATTTCTCTGTAAAACGATGGATTTGAGGGATGATAAGGAATTTTAGCAGTAATTGGTTCTGGGATTTCAATGGTAAATTCTTTGGGTGAGGGGACGAACATTAACCTTTTAGCAACTTGATCTAATTTTTTCCTATTAATTGATGCAAGATTATCAAAACTGATAGTTGCGTCTGTTATCTTCAGTCCGACAGTTATTATCACTTCCCTAATAGTATCTGGCAAAATTCCTCTTCTTCTTAAACCCGCTAGGGTGGGTAATCTAGGATCATCAATAGTAGATCCCTTCTCTAAGACAGTTCTTATTTTAGATTTACTCATCATAAACCCTTCAAGCTTTAGCCTACCGAATTCATGAACATATGGGTAAGTCCAGCCCATATACTTATAAATCCATTTTTGTTTTTCAGCATTGACTTCATGTTCTTTGCCTCTAAAAATATGAGTGATCTCTAGGTCGTGATCATCAATAGCACTGGCAAAATTATAAGTTGGCCAGACCCAGTACTTATCGCCCTCAAGAGGGTGGGGGGATTTTTTAGTATCAACTATTCTTAATAAAACCCAATCCCTCTGTGAAGGGTCTGGTAACTTAAGGTCTGTTTTAATCCTTACTACAGCTTCTCCCTCTTTAAACTCGCCGTTAAGCATTTTCTCAAAAAGCTCAAGGTTGTATGATGGGTCTTTACTTCTGTTAGGACATTCCTCTCCTCTATCCCTTCTGGCTTTAAATTCCTCCTCTGGGCAAGTATCTACATAAGCATAACCCTTCTCTATTAGTTCCTTAGCGTATTTATAATAAATTTCGAGTCTGGCTGAAGCTCTGACCTCTAAATCCCATTTTATTCCTAACCATTTAAGGTCTTCTCTGATCCAGTCATATGCTTCTGGTATTGGTCTTTTAATTTTAGGGTCTGTATCATCAAACCTTAAAATGAATTTCCCATTATACATTTTAACGTATTCATAGGATATTATTGCAGCTCTAGCATTACCTAAATGCAATGGCCCATCAGGGTTTGGAGCAAACCTTGTTACGAATTTACCTTTGACTGGAATTTCTGGTAATGTTTTCTTTTCCTCCTCTCTCTTCTTTTCCTCAAGCATTTCTGGGTATTTGGTTTCTAATTCCTTTTTCTGATCTTCAATACTCATCGAGTTAACTTTCTCTATTATGGAGTTAGCTATCTTTACTATTTCTTTAGCCTTAGATCTTAAATCGGGCCTTTCAGCGAATATTTTGCTCACTACAGCATTTAGGTTAGCTTTGCCACCATGTTTGTAAGCGTTTTGTAAAGTATATTTATATATTAATTCCTCAAGGTTTTCGTCCATCCACCTCACCGTTAATGAGTGACTTAATAAATTCAACTACTCCTTTCCCGCTTTTATTCTTAGTTACATAATCTGCAATTCCCTTTACCTCCTCGTCACCGTTCCCAACGACTACTTTATATCCAACCTCCTGGAGAAATTCGACATCAGTAGATGAATCACCTATACCTATAACCTCTTCCTTTTTAACTCCTAATAAGTCCATTAAAATCCTTACGCCATCACCTTTACCCCTCTTAGATTTTGATATATGTATAGCATAACCGCTTGTTTTAATATATAGCCCCCTATCAGAAGCCCATTTTATCATTTCGGCTGTAAGATGTGGAGGGGTAAAAGTTAAATCACAACATTTATAAGCGTTCTGCCAGCTCCCTCTTACACCGAATCTGGACTCAAATTCTTGAATTAATGATTTATCGATTTTCTCGCACACTTCATAAAGTTTATTATAATAAACAACACATCCGTTTTCAGCCACTATTCCCCCATTAAATCCGAGGTATGTGTAAAGTGATCTAACTACGGGATATGAGTTCCCACTTACTAACCCAATTTTAACTTTAAAAACGTCTCTTACTTCTCTTAACGCTTCGATAGCCTCAAGTTCGATCTCATAAGTATCTCTATCTTTTGTGAGTGTTCCATCTATGTCTACTAGTATCACTTTCAACTTACTATTTCCCTCGCTCTTTTCACATATGCACTATCCACATAAACTCTTTTAATATAAATGGTATCTGGTAGTACAGTGAGTAAGGAACTAGAAAACTCCCTTAGTGAACGTATTTTACCGCTCTTGGTAATTATCTTAATCCTTGATTTATCTATGATTCGAATATTCTCCTCAAAAGGAAAGATTGAGTCTCTGGGAATTCCATATTTCTCGAGCTTTATAATAATCTCGTTCAAAGAGGTTGCCGTAGGAGAAAATGAAGTTTCTTCAAAAACGACTTTAGGGCCATTTCTATCAAAAAAATTCTTTATCTGTAATTTTAATAAATCTGGTATATCATTACTTGCTAAGGCCTCATATAGCTTCGATATCACCCATTCATCATCCCAATAAGTTATAGAACCATTTTTAATAATCTCTTTCAAATAAGAAGGGTTTAATATTTCACTACAACATATTTCAGCTACTTTTCTAAATATTTCTCTCAGATATAGTTCATAACCTAAGATTGTTTTGTGATAGTAAACTGCTTGATACATATGAAGTCTAGAAATATAGAAATTTTCTAATGAATGTATTCCTTTTTCCATTACTTGAACCGTTCTATTTTCACTATAAGTAATAGTATCTATTAGCCTCTCTAAGTCTAAATTACCCAACTGTACGCCAGTATGTCTGGAATCTCTAATTAAATAATCCATCCTATCTACGTCTACATCACTATCAATTATTGATGAAAGGAAAGTCTCATCCGTAAATATGCTGATTATCTTATTCTTATCTATTCCATATTTATCAAATAAATCTTGCAAATCCATATCGCTCTGTATAATTAAGTTTCTAAGCACAGAATTTGATAACCCTTTAGGAAGATAAAGCAATTCTATTGCATGACTAAAGGGAAATTGACCTATATCGTGAAGTAGTGATGCCAGTTTTAAATACATTAATTCTTCATCTGTCATTTCGCCGTTTTCCTTGTACCTTTCACCTATTTTAGTAGCTAAATAAAAAGTACCTAATGAGTGGCTAAACCTTGTATGAGTTGCACCGGGGTATACTAAATAAGCTAAACTTGTTTGTTTTATCCTTCTAAGTCTTTGAAAAATTGGCGAGTCAACGATCTTTGTTTCTAAGTCATTTAACATTATATAGCCATGAATTTCATCAAAAATTTTTTTCATATGATTGTTGTTAAGCTCTAAAATTTAAAAATTAGGTAAGCCCATCCCGGCTCAGAAGGGCTGCGGGCCCTCGCGGATCCCACGACCCTTCTGACGTGGGCGGCTTAACTTCCGGGTTCGAGACGAGTCCGGGTGTTACCCGCCCACTATGACCGGGTGGGCAAGATAAACAATTACATGATTACTTAAAAAAGTATCTCATTTAATACTACTTCTTTTGTTCATTAGACTTTGCGTAAATGCCCCAAATGAATAAAGGGGAACCGTCATTTGGACATGTGCCATCGATTTTAGGTACAAAATCTCCCTCCCTAAAGGGTCTTTCTATAGAATAACCACATTTTAAACACTTTAAAACAGTAACAATTTGAACTTGTTGTTGACTCATTGAGCCACCCCTACTGTGTTCCCTACACCTATTACGATTACAGTATCACCGGGCTTAGTCCTCTCATTAATAATCCTCTTCACGATTTCAATAACCTTATCTGCAGCCTCATAAACCTTCTGGGGCATTGCTGTTATGGCTTCTTCTAGGCTCATTTTTACTATAACAGCATCAATAGGAATATTGTACTTAACCGCAACTCTTTCAATTGCTATTTTTTCTGGTCCAGGATCACCCATAGCAACTCCAGTACCTTCGGCAATTTCACCAGTCTCTTCGCCTTCCAGTTTAGCTGCAGCATCAACTGTTATAATTCTATTTACCTTACCCTCTAGTTTGTTAACCACATTTTCTACAGCCTCACCTGGAGTACCTACGGTAGCCATAGGTCCTTCTGCCTTCAATACAATCACTTTCCTACCATCAATTATAGTCTCACCAGCTATCATTTCCTTACTTGGAGACCACTTCTCTGGAATATTCATTAAAAACCTAGATGCAACTAATGGGCCCAAAGAGTCACCTACCGGAACGCCCTTTATGAAGGTGTCTTGCGCTTTCTCATACGCTTCAGCCATTTTTACTAACATAGGTAATATGCTTTGTAATTGTATTAATATGAAATAACTTTGCATTTTCTTTCCCAACAATAGGTAATGTCTAATTACTTTATGCAACATATTTAGAGCATTAACAATTTCAGCCGAAACCTCTATTTTGCTTCTCGTTACCGGATCTACATTGGGTAAAGTTGACATTATTATATTCTTTACCTTATCTTCACTAGTTCTTATTAACAGTCTCATTCTACTTATTATATCGGTAGGCTCTACATTGACTGGGTCTATAGTAAACATTTCAGCAAATCTTTTAGTAAGTTCATCAGCATTTTTAGCACCTTGTTGTTCAAGGAGTTGTTTTGTCTTGCTTTTAGCCGAGTTTAGGGCTTTCTCTATCTTTAAAAGACCATTTTCTATCTCTCTAGCCGCAAAATAGATGTACATCCTTTGTTGAAAACCTGGTAGTGACATTAATATTATGACCAGTATCATTCCTAAATACGCTAAGAAAGCTAGATCAGAGAGGCCCGATGAAGGCGTTCCTCCTGTTTGTGCAAAAACTATTATATTCATTTTCTCCCAACCAATTTTATAAGAATAAGGGCTAATTAATTTTTGTTAAGTTAGGATTTCCACACCTCCCTTAGTTACTAGTAATGTGTGCTCAAATTGAGATACAAAACCCTTTTTAATCTCTATTAAAACGGGATATGAACGTAAAGCGCCTTTTCTAGTTAAGGACTTTAGCATCTCCCTAATATACTCTACCTCTCCTAAATTCTTAAACCATCGTTCGCTGAAGGGATTTTTATTCACTTTTTCATAGATTTTCATTAGGAACTCTCTTTCCTCATCACTTAACCCTTTAGCATTAAGGTTTTTAATGGAATATATTGTCACATCCTTACCCTCAATTACAAAACCCTCACCGTCTGTAGCGAAAGGTTCTATCGCATAAGTATTACCCTCAATAACTCTACCCATTCCCCTTTCATAAATATTCGGAATGAATACCCCGGCGTGAAGTTCATACCTTTTTATCAAATGCCCTCCTAAATTTTTTATCGGTTTGTAACCATAGACTTTTATAATTTTTTCTATGCTTTTACCTATTTCTCCAATATCTATCCCTGGTTTAACAACCGAAATTGCTGCTTTTAATGCATCTTTTGCGGCATCCGCTAGTTTCTGATATTTGTCATTTAACACTACCGTAACTGCTGTATCAGTTATATAACCGTCAATATGAGCACCAACATCTAGTTTCACGACTGCCCCTTCTGGAATTACCTTTTCATCGTTTATAAGAGGACTATAATGTGCAGCTTCTTGGTTTATTGAAAGATTGCAAGGAAATGCGGGTTGAGCCCCGTTTTCTATAATAATTTTCTCTACAGTTTCACATATATCATAAACTTTTGCACCTGCTCTGATTAACTTGGCTCCTTCATCTCTTGCTTTTGCTGCAATTTTACCGGCCTTCCTTAAAATTTCAATCTCATACTCTTCCATATCTGTGATTTGTAAAACTGAAGCTTTAATTCTTAGCTTACTAATACTTTTATATGCCACAGCTCAGATGGTTAGGCCACGCGGCTGTTGAACTTTATATGGGTGGAAAGCACATAATCATAGACCCAATGATAAAAGACAACCCTTTATGCCCAGTGAAATTGAACTATTTTGATAATAACTTGGACTTAGTAATAGTAACGCATGATCACTATGATCATTTAGGTGACACAGTTGAACTGATGAAGGCAAATCCTAGGGCTAAATTATTTGCAACATATGATCTAGAAGCATATCTAGCAAACAATTTTAACATTGATTGGAATAGAATAATCCCCGCAAATGTGGGGGGATATGTTAATTTTGATGGTATAAAATTAGCCTTAACTAAGGCTGTTCATTCAAGTGAACACAGCGACCCTACTGGGGTTGTGGTAAGTGGCGAGAACGTAACAATTTATCATGCTGGTGACACTGGACTTTTTGAGGATATGAGATTAATCGGAGAGATATTCAAACCGGATTATGCGTTATTACCTATAGGTGGAAGATTCACAATGGATCCGTTGCAGGCGGCAATTGCAGTGGAAATGATAAAACCTAAAAAATATGCAATTCCTATACATTATAACACATGGGATTTAATAAAGGTAGACCCAGAAGAGTTTGTAAAGGAAGTTAGTAAGAGGGGGTACAAAGCCCTATTACTTCAACCAGGGCAGAGCGTGGAATTATAAATGCTGAGTGAGAATGAGATAAAAATTTTAAACTATTTAAAGGAGAGAAGGACAGCGAAAGCTGAAGAGATTAGTAAGGATCTAGGAATCCCCTTATCATCGGTTTTCAGCTTAGTACAATTATTAAAGGAAAAAGGATATTTAAGTTTGAAAGAGGAAAAAGTAAAGAAGTTGATACTAACTGAAGAAGGAAGAAAAAGGTTAATTGAGGGGTTTCCAGAGGAGATACTAATAAAGGAGTTAAATGGCAAGGAGGGGCAGATCCATCAGCTAAAAGAAAAAATGGGTAAGGATTTTGAGATAGCAATAGGTTGGGCTAAGAAGAGAGGGCTAATAAAAATCGAGAAAGATAAAATAATACCACTTGTAAAAGAGTATAGAGCGAAGGAAAGGGATTTATTAGATAACCTCTCTAAACTTTCTGATAGTGAGATTAAGGAACTAGTTTCACGAAAACTAATAAGCATAGAAGAAGAAGCTTCATTAGAAGCCGTTCTCATAAACGACAACATTCCTACTTTACAAGCGATAACTTATTTAACACCAGAAATAATAAGGAACGGAAACTGGAAAAAATATGTTTTGAAAGAGTATAACGTGGAAGCCTACCCACCGTTTTACCCATTAGCTAAGAAACACTTTTACAGAGAGTTTCTCGAGAGGTTAAGAGATATTATGGTAAGCTTAGGTTTTACTGAAGTGTCGAGTGATTATATTGAATTAGAGTTTTATAATTTTGACTTACTATTTCAAGCTCAAGATCACCCGGCTAGGGAAATTCATGATAGTTTTATGATAGCCGGTAGTGGAAAAATAAATGATAACGAGCTAGTAGAAAACGTAAAGAGGATGCACGAAAAGGGATGGAAATACGAATGGGATCAAAAAATAGCATTAAGACTGGTTTTAAGAAGTCAAACCACAGCGACCACTGCAAGAGTTTTAAGTAAAAGACCTAAACCTCCTATAAGGACGTTTACCATAGGGAAAGTTTTCAGACCCGACTCTATAGATGCTACCCATTTAATAGAGTTTCATCAACTTGACGGATTAATCGTTGAAGATGGCTTCTCTTTCGTTGATTTATTAGGCACTTTAAAGGAAATATTCTACCAAATAGGAATAAAAGAGATAAAGTTCAAACCAGCCTACTTCCCGTTTACAGAGCCGAGCGTAGAAGTTTACGGAAAGATAGAGGGGTTAGGATGGGTTGAAATGAGTGGAGCAGGTCTTTTAAGACCCGAAATTTTAGAAAGCGTGGGAATAAATAGTACTGCCGGTGCATGGGGAATTGGAATTGATAGATTAGCAATGCTTATGTTTGGATTAAAGGATATAAGATTACTTTATTCTACAGACATTGAATTTTTGAGAAACAAAGTGGGTGATAAGATATTCCTACAATAAACGTATACAAATGGAACTTATTAAAATTAGGAATCAATGAGAGTGAACTTGAAGATTTATTATTTAACTTAAAAAGTGAGGTAAAGCCTATAGACCAAGACCATTTAGAGGTTGAAATAAATAATGATAGACCAGACTTACTATTCGTCTACGGCATAATAAGGGCTATTAAAGGTTTGTTGAAGAAGGAATTAGGAGAGTCTAAGTATAAGGTAATTAATGGTGATTACACCTTAGAAGTAAAACAAGTAAAAAGTAGGCCTTTTGCAGTAGCTGGAATTGTAAGAAACATAAAATTAGATAGTGAGTTGTTGAGGGAGCTGATTCAATTCCAGGAGAAATTGCATATAACTGTAGGCAGGAAAAGGAAGAAAATAGCCATAGGTTTACATGATCTAGATAAGATAACCTCTAAGAAAATCGTATATACTACAGTACCTTTAGACTATAAGTTTGTCCCTCTAGGAAGTAATAAGGAGATGAGTATTAAGGAAATCATTAATGAAACAGAACAAGGTAGAGAGTACGGTAATATTTCGATATTTGATGGACAATCACCAATAATCATGGAAGATAATGGGCAAGTTCTCAGTTTACCACCAGTAATTAATGCGGAGAGGACGAGAATCACTGAAGAAACGAGAAATCTATTCATTGATATTACTGGAACCTCTTTAGATACTGTACTTTCTACTTTAGATATTATAACTACTAATTTAGCTGAAATGGGAGGTGAAATTGAGAGCGTGAAAATTATTGGCATACAAGGTATAAATTCAACACCTATGCTTAGGCATTGCACAATAGAGACTTCCGTAGATTACATCTCTAAGATTATAGGAGTAAAGATGACAGATGAGGAGGTTTTGAATTATTTAAAGATGGCTAGGTTTGACGCTGAAGCTTCTAATGGTAAAATAAAAGTTGTCATTCCTCCTTATAGAATAGATATAATTAGTGAAATAGATCTGACAGAGGAAATTGCTATGACTATTGGTTATAAAAATTTGACTCCATCAACGTTTAAAATACATAGCTTTGGTAAATTGGAGGATAAGAGTAGGTTAAGTAGATTAGTCAGGGATTTAAGCATAGGTGCTGGATTTACTGAGATTTTCACATTCGTATTGGCTAGTGATAAAATATTGAAGGGAGACTTCGTAAAGATTATCAATCCAGTTACGATTGATTATAACTCTGTAAGGAATTCGCTGATCCCAACAACTTTATTGTTTTTAAAGAATAATCAACATTCCAGGTTACCGTTACTTGTATTTGAAGTAGGTGAAGTCGTTGTTAAAAATGAAAATGGCGATACTGGTTATATGAATGAGTTAAGAGCTTGTTACGCTATAATGGATAGTAAAGTGAGTTTTGAGGACTTACAATCAAGAATCCATCAAATACTTCTTAACCTTGGTTTACGTCCAGTTTATAGGAGGGCTGAAAATGAATGGTTTATAAAGGGCAGAACAGCAGAAATTATTTCAGATGGCAAAATAATAGGGGTCATAGGAGAAGTTAACCCAGAAATATTAGAGCAAATAGGAATTGAATATCCTATTGTTATGAGTGAGTTATATCTCGAGGGTTTGAGATGAGGATACCACTAAGTAATGGTATCAATATATATTATAACGTTTACGGGAGTGAGAACAAAGATGTTGTGGTGTTAATTCACCACTTAGCGGGTTCTATAAATAGTTGGAAATATATACACCCTTCACTATCCACAAGGTTTAAAGTTATAGTCTACGATTTAAGAGGCCATGGTAGATCATCAATACCACCTTCAACTTACATGATTGAAGATCATTATGAGGACTTAAAATTACTCCTTGAGATAGAAAACGTTAAAGACCCAATTATAATCGGACATTCCTTGGGAACACTGATAGCATTGGAATACGTATTAAATAATCCGGTATCTAAAATGATATTGATAGGTGCTTTGTATAAAGCACCTAGTCCAGAACCTTATATGAAGTACGTAGAAATAGCGACAAATCTTGGAATGAGGGCCTTAGCCGAATACAGAAGGGAAATAGGTGACTTACCCCCATCACTTTATAAGAATGAAAGGGCATGGAATGATTTTCTAAGCGTTTACATGGAGAATAATCCTTTAGGTTACAAGTACAGTGTTGAGGGACTTTTAAAAAGTAAAGATTACTCGGAAAAGCTTGAGAGTATCGATGAAAGTACGCTCTTAATCTACGGAAGTGAAGACAAACTTTCTCAGAACTTACAAACATTCCTAGAAAAACTAAAGAAACCGTCAAAGGAAATACTTGACGGATATGGGCATTTCTTAAATTTTGAATGCCCGGATATACTTCTACAAAAAATATTATCCTTCCTTTAATTTTCCTCCTAGTTTTATTCCTATTTCTTTTAGCTCATTAATGCACTCCTTAACTTTTTCTTTAATTTCATTCTCATTCTTACTACTTCCGGCAACTTGTATTTCTAATAATGGGTTCTCAAGTTCCTTACCTTTAGGATGCGTTTTTATATATAAATCATATTTCTTAACTAATTGTTTGACATAAGGTGCCATTACGGATTCCATAACGCCCTCAATTTCAAATGATTCTTCATAGTATTTTAAATCTGGCTTATTCTTTATGTATTTTAGAATAAAATTCTCTAATACGTCTTCCATTTCTCTCGGAACTCCAGGGGTCGCAAGAATATCAATCCCGTCAAAGTAAATGTAAATCCCCGGCGCCACACCAGCATTATTTTCTACCGCTATTGCACCTTTTGGCATTTTAGCCATCTTTAGCCTTTCTTCAGTAAGTTCTAGTTTTAATTTCTCATATTTTTCTTTGATCATTCTTAATGCTTTCTCGTTTATCTCTAATTCTAAACCTAAAGCTAAGGCAAGACCTTCACTAGTCTTATCATCATAAGTTGGTCCTAAACCTCCAGAAGATACTATTACTTTAGGCCTCCTATTTATAGCCTCCACGAATGCACTCTTTATCTCTTCTAGCTCGTCCATAACTACAGTTATTCTCCTAATCGTAAAGCCCAATGAAACCAGTCTTCTGGCTATATGTGATGCATTAGTATTTACAGTTCTACCACTTAGGACTTCATTACCTATTGTTATTATTTCAGCATACCAGGTTTCCACAAAAATAGATAAAAGGGTTTGGGGTTATATTTGGTTGTGAAAAGATGTTTGAGAGATTCCTCTCGAAAGATGTACAATATTTGAGAAGTTCAGAAATAAGAGATTTATTAAAATTAACTGAAGGAAAAAACGTCATAAGCCTGGCAGGAGGACTTCCAGACCCCTCCACTTTCCCAGTTGAAGAAATAGAGAAAATTACCCAGGATATACTAAAGGAAAAACCTGAAAGAGCTTTACAGTATTCAACTACCTCTGGGTTAGTGGAGTTCAGAAAGGAGCTTGTCAATTTATCAGCAAAGAGGGGTATTAGCGGAATAAATGAGAACAATATATTCGTAACCGTAGGTAGCCAGGAGGCACTTTTCATGATATTTAATCTGCTTGTTGATCCAGGCGACACTGTAATAGTTGAGATGCCAACTTATTTAGCGGCTTTGAACGTTTTAAGAACAAGAAAGCCGAATTTTATTGGAGTTACGGTCAACGAAAAAGGACCTAACTTAGATGAGTTAGAGGATAAAGTTAAGAAATCTATAAACGATGGTAAAAAACCGAAATTGATGTACGTAATACCCACGGCTCAAAACCCAGCGGGTACAACTATGAGTTTAGACGATAGGAAAAGGTTAATGGAAATAGCTGAAAAATACGACTTTTTAATCGTTGAGGATGACGCTTACGGCTTCCTAGTATTTGAAGGGGAAAGCCCAGCACCATTAAAAGCATTAGATAAAAGTGGTAGAGTTATATATACTGGAACTTTCAGTAAGATCCTAGCCCCTGGATTTAGATTAGGTTGGGTCGTAGCAGATCAAGAATTTATCCACGAGATGGAATTATATAAGCAAAACGTCGATTTACATACACCGAGTTTTACTCAAATAATAGCTACGGAGGCGATTAGGAGAGGTGTTATTGATAGACAAATACCTAAAATTAGAAAATTGTATAAAGAAAAAAGGGACGTAATGTTAAATGCTATTGAAACCTACTTCCCACGCGAGGCAAGATGGACTAAGCCCGTAGGAGGAATGTTTGTGTTCTCATGGTTGCCAGAGAAAATCGATACTGTAAAGATGTTGGAAGAAGCCACTAAAAGAGGTGTAGCATATGTTCCCGGTAGTAGTTTCTATTATGATTATAGCGGAAGAAATACTATGAGGCTTAATTTTAGTTATCCGTCCAAAGAAGAGTTAGAAAGAGGGATAAAGATTTTAGGAGAAACCATAAAGAGTTTTATGTAAATATTTTTTTAGCATCTAGGATTACTCCGGGTTTCGGAGTAGGTAATGATGCCTCTAAGGTATCTGATTCAGCAACTAACTCCTTGAATATCTTCTCTGATATTTGTTCATCTATGAATTCGAAAACACCATCAAATTTGCTGGGTTCTATAAATTTAACGTTTAATCTGCTAGGAATTAATGCGGGCCAAGAATTTAAAAACCTTGGAAGAATTAATAAATCTCCCTCTCTTGCCAAATTTTGTATTATTATTCTAGCCCAACTTCTCATAGTTGTTATAAATACAGCATCAAACTTTATATTATCTGAATTTTTGACTTCCTCGACACCATAAAGCCTTAATTTATACCCTTCATCATTGTAAATGTAAGTTTTATTCGCATACCCTACAGCTGCTAAGGCCGAAATATATGATGTCAAACCTCCTCCTAATATTAGTAAGTTAAGGCCCTTGATTACTTTCCTTAACTGTAATGCAATGCTTGCATAGCCGTAAAGTATATATTTTAACTCATAGTCCTCTGGTAAAATTACTATTGAGTCGTAAGGTAAAACGGGTTTTTCTGCCATAATTCCGTCTACTTCTGTTCCTATTCCACCATATTTCTTGGAATAGGGAAGAACTACTGCATCTCTGTTTTCTAATCCTTTATCTACTTCTAGGCCAATATCTCTTATTTTTACTATACCACTACTACCCAGTATTTTATTTGGTTCTACCCATAATATTCCAGAAAATATTGCATTTTCAATCCCAGACAATAGAACCTTAAGGGGTGATACCATTACAAAGTCCTTATTTATAGGCTTTTCAACAACGTCTTTTTTCGTAATACCTAAATCAAATACGATTGCTTGCATCTGATAGTGATATATTATTTACCTTATTAAGTTTTGAACAAAGTTAAACTTGTGAGAATTATACACAATTTAAGTAAAGAAGCAAGAAGGAAAATAATAGAGATTCTTTTAGAAAACAGAAGCAGGAAAGAATTAGCCGAAGAATTAGGTTTATCACCGGCTGCAATTACTAAGTTTTTGAACGGAATAACTCATCCAAGCGATGAAACTATAGAGAAGGCACTAGAAATAGCCAGTGAAGACGAGAAAAGGGAAATCATAAACGTTATCCTAAATGATATAATGTTAAGTTTAGAGGAGTTCATTAATGAACTAAATGTAGAGGTTGAAGAATTAGAAAGGGTTAAAAAAGTTATTCAGCTCACATCTTTTTAGGCTCATAGAGCGGGCAAGTTATACATATCTCGAAGAATTTAGTTACAACAACTTTCTTGCTACCGTTCTCAGTAACGACTACTGCATCACTAGGTATTCCTACTTTTTCCGGCTCCGCAATACTCCATGCTACACACGCGTCATTAATCACATGCTTACAAGTCCTCGATTTCCATAAGCCTTGTGACTTCGCAATATTTAGCCAACTAGTCAGAGTATGAAGTGTATCGATTTCTGCCTTAATTTTCTCGAATTCTTTATTGTGAGAATCCTCTAGTGATTTTAATTTTTCTTCTACTTTTTTTACTTCTTCTTCTAATTCTGAAGTTGATACTAATACTATACTCGGTTTTAGTGTTTCTTCATTATTTATACTCATGATTAATGTCTGGTTTTGTTACCTTTTTAAGGGATTTTGCAAATTAAATTTCATGGTAAAGGAGATATACAAAGAGAGGATTAAGGTACTGACAGAATTATGGGGGAAAATAATAGATGAGCAAAAAGATATAAATAGGGAAGAAGTAATCAAAATGATTGAACAAGCTTACAAGGATAAACATATAAAACCTATTAGAGGTTTTAGGGCTGAAAATCTATATGAAAAGGAGCTTATAAGTCTATATGTAGTTGGCAAAGATGGATTAGGACTATATGAACAGTACCCGACAATCTTCGAAAACATCCTATCCCAAGAAGTTATTTTAGATAAATCCGCATCACTTTTATTAGAAGGTAAACCTTTAGAGGCCTTTGAATTCCTTCAACGCAATAAGGAAAATTTAGCTAAAGCACTTAGGCTTATCTTCATAGAAGGAATATTCTCGTTTAAACCTGAGGAACAACTATACAAAGCACTTAGGGATATGGACGCTACAAACGTTGATGAGGTGAAACATACCGCTATCAGTTTTGCGAGATTTTACACTGCGTATAAAATAGCTGAGGGCATTGCGGAGAAGAGTATTAGGGATAAGATGAGCATTGAGGCTATGAAGAAAGCATTATCAATAAGTATTGGTATAAAATATCCCCTTCCTAAACCCGAATATATTGCTTTAATAGCGGAAAAAGTGTTTGGAGTAAACCCTAAACTTTTGAAGAAGATTATGGGATGATAAAATAATTTTTAAGTAAAAAGAAGATTATAATTATTGATGCAAAATCTATCATCTACTCAGAGGGAAATACTTCTAGCACTTATTGACCTTTACAATAAAAACAAGAGGATGATCAAAAGTAAGGAGGTAGCTGATGTTATAGGAAAAGATGAGGGGACTGTGAGGAATATAATTTTAAGCTTAAAAGTGTTGGGCCTAATTGAATCAAAACCAGGGCCTAACGGCGGCTATGTGCCCACTCTGAAAGCCTATGAAACTGTTAAGAACCCAATTGTAACCCCAATTTTAGATCAACTCATTTTATATAAAGACGGCTTAGAAACCGACATTAGGGTAAGTAATATAGAGATTCTTGATATAACAAACCCCTCTGGAAATAAAGTGCTCCTAAGAGCTAATGGGGATCTGAAAAAATTAAAAGTTGGAGATACCGTAAAAGTTGGGCCTATACCGTATAGTCGTTTAGTAATTGAAGGCGTAATTATACACATAGATGAGGATAGGAAAGAACTTGTAATAGATGTTACTAGAATGATAAGTATTCCTAAAGTACAAGTGAGGAGTATAATATCTAGAAAATTAATAGCTCTAAAACCTGACATGACATTAAGGGATGCATCCCAGATACTCTACAAAGAAGGTATAAGAGGAGCACCAGTACTAAGCGATGACGGGAGAACACTTGGAATACTGACTACTGCAGATATAATCAAAGCTTTCTTTGAGGGTAATTTCGAAGCAAAAGTTAGCGATTATATGAAAACAAACGTAATAACAATTAATGACGATGATGATATATTGACGGCCATAAGAAAAATGTTAATATATAACGTTGGAAGGCTTTTAGTATTAGAGAGAAACCAAAAGGTAATAGGAATAGTAACCAGGACTGATATCCTTAAAACCATTGCTGGATTGGAGGAATTAATAACGACTTGAAGGAACGTGTTTTCATAATAACAACAGATGATAAGATTGTTAGTTTGACTAACACAAGTGATGATAAAAATAGCTTTAAAGTATCTGCTGAAGAGCTACATAAGTATATAGACAAAATAAAGGCGATAGTACATACGCACAAAAGTGAATGTACTCCAAGTAATGAAGACGTTTTAGGAATGTATGCGTGGAGGATACCTTGGTTAATAGTTTCTAACAATTGTATAAAAGCTTATTTATTCAAGGGAACCAGTATACTTGAGCTCGACGTTAATTCCCTTATTCCTAAGGAACTCAACGACTTTCTCATGCAAGTTCTTAAGTAACTCCCTTTTATCCTCAGCTAATACGACATCCGAATGTTCTTTAACAATTATATTGTGGGCAAACGGGCTAGGAACCTCATAAGGGCCTATAACCTTTATCTCAATCTCTCCACTCTTAATCTTAGAGAGAACTTCTATAGCCCTATGAATATCCATATAATCCTCTAGAATTTCTCTTATTGCCTCTTTTAGCACTGGAAAACCTTCCATTTCTTTAACAACTCCCAGAAGCACCTCAGAATTTAACTGCCTCCTATCGATACTAGTTTCCCTACCTTTATACCTTCTAAGCAACATAAATGACCTCTCAGCACAGTGCCTAAACCTCCTTTTGAGCATTTCAGTCCTTAAAATTACTTTACTTAGTATATCATACATTCTATCTGGTTCTAATTTATCGAAAACTTTACTGATATCATAATCCACTTTTTCTGGTATAGTTATCATAAAGCCGTTATCCGTTACAGCAATTCTCACATCACTTCTCAGATCCTCGCTCACCACGTAAGCTACAGCCCTAGAGAAAGCGTCTAAAGTCCTTCTACCGTATAACGCATGGAAAATAAAGTTCCTTCTACCCTCCTCATCATCATATATTTCAATAAGTATTGATTTGTCAGTAGGGACTATTCCACCAGTAAATTGGTATTGCTCATAAACATAAGTATAGATTGAAAAAGCTGCATGCTTAGATATTTCATATTCTTTAGATATAGTCTCAACTGCTTCCTCTAAAGGAATCCTATTCTTAATCATCTCAGCCACTTTACCCCTGAACTTACCAACTTCAAGTGCGGAATCATAAGCTAATGGTAGCATCTCTGAAAACCAACTAGGTACAGTAGGTCTTTGACCTTCAGCATCCTTTACTATTATAACGTTTCCCTCACTTCTTATAAACTCATATGTCTTACCCGCAAGAACAAATATGTCTCCGGGGGATAATATCTCTGCGAATTCCTCCTCAAGATTGCCTACATATTTTCCGCTCTCAGTTTTAACTGGAATATTTGCCTCATCCGGTATTGTTCCACTATTTAAGAAAAATATCATCCTAGCCCCAAACTTGGGATATAAAACTCCATCTCTTACTCTAACCTTTGCATAAACGTTTTTAGACTCTAATTCGAAATCGCCATTCAAATATTTTATAACATTATAGAACTCCTCATATGTTAAGTCTTTGTAATTATATGACCTTCTAACTATATCATATAACTCCTCAATTTTAACTGGGGAAATTAGTGAAGCGGCAACTATAATTTGAGCTAAAACGTCTAAGGGATTTTTAGGTATGTGAATACTATCTATTTTTCTCTCCCTAGCCAGTTTAGCCAGTACTGTACATTCAACTAGGTCATCTCTATCTACTACTACTATTCTACCTTTACTTATGTTCCTAATATGATGCCCAGCCCTTCCAATTCTCTGAAGTAATCTACTCACACTCTTAGGACTACTCAGTAAAACAACTAAGTCAATATAACCTATATCTATCCCTAATTCAAGGCTCGTAGATGAGACAACTACTTTTAGCTCACCCCTCTTAAGTTTCTCCTCAACTTCTAATCTTATATCCCTACTTAAACTGCTATGATGAGCAGCTACTAACTCTGAATCGAAAATGTTCTCTGTTTCAAAGATCTTTCTAAGCTTATAAGACACTCTTTCTGCTGCACTACGAGTATTTGTAAATACAAGAGTTGTCTTATGTTTCTTTATTTCTTCAACGAGATATTTGTAAATACCTTTTGAAATTTCGTCCTCACTGGCATGAACAAGATCTTTAACTGGTGAGATAACCCTTATATCAACGGGTTTAACGAATCTTGCATCGACAATGTAATACTCCCTTCCTTCACCCACAAGAAATCTAGCTACTTCTTCAAGTGGTGCTACAGTAGCACTTAATCCGATCCTAGTTACTTCATTCTTGGCTATGAATTGTTGGAACAATTCTAACATAGCCGATAAATACGCACCCCTTTTACTATTTGCCAATTCATGGATCTCATCAATAATAACCCACTTTACATTACTCAATTTCTCTCTGAATTTCTGAGAAACCAACGAGATGCCGAATGATTCTGGAGTCGTTATTAGGATGTGAGGTGGTTGCTTAAGCATCTTTTGCTTCTCATAAGATGTAGTATCACTGGTCCTTACCGAAACCCTTATATTCGGTAAATCGTTATACAATTCTTTAAGTTCATTTAAAGGTTCTATTAAATTCCTCTTCATGTCATTGTTCAGAGCTCTTAATGGCGAGATGTAAATTGCGTATATTTCATCCTTTAGATTTCCTTCATAACCCAGCCGTATTAATGTATCTATAATCCCTAAAAATGCGGCTAATGTTTTTCCGCTCCCAGTAGGGCTTGAAACTAACACATTTTTATTATTCTTTATTAATGGTATTGCACCGCGTTGAGGAGGAGTAAAAGTCTTATACTTATTTTTAAACCAGCTTGAGACTTGAGGGGTTAGTAGTTTAAATATCTCCTCGTCAGAATATATGACTTCCATTCACGTAATTTATCTTTTGTCTAATTTAAAAGAAATTGTTTATAATTCTCTGTTAAAAGTTAATGTAGTATAAATGAATGCTGACGAGTAGTAAAGTAGCCATAAGCCCGTTACGTAGTATGAGTGCAAAATATTTATAATACCGCCTATTAGGAAAAATACTCCGAAAAACATGATAATCACTATTGTATATCTATATTTCTTATTAAAACTAACTTTGTTCTTTCCTTTGGGTGTTACAATATAAGTTTTTTTACTTTTTAGAAGACCTTTGAAGAAATTGATTGTAATAAATGGAGATATTGCTACCGTAAAAGCTGTGAGTCTGCCTATCCCGAACAAGCTCTGCAATGGTGAAAACCCTAGCTTTATAGCTAATTTGTATAACAAAAATCCGTAAGTTCCTAATACCACAAGCCAAAATAAGAATAGAAAAGATCTCAAAATATCTCCCCCTATAAACAGAGATAGTATATTTACTATGATTGCAGACATAAATACAGTTATTATAGGAGTATACTGAAATAAATGAATCAACATGTCAAGTTTTTTAAAGACTGACACCTTTCCCTTCAAAATGTATTTCAGCCTATTTCTTAATACTTCACCAGTACCCAATGCCCACCTAGTTTGCTGAACAAAGAATGAGTAAAAATTATCTGGTACTTCAATATAAATTGGAACATTTGATGCGCAAACCTCCTCCCCTATGTAGGCCATTCTACTACCTATCTCGAGGTCATCCTGAATCATCCTATAATCCCAGCCCCCTAGTTTTTCGAGTACTTCCCTTTTAAATAGAGTCCCACTTCCTACCGGAAATACACTTAAACCTACACTTTCCTTACCCGAAAATAACGCCTTACTAGCGAATAGTGTAGACGCTATTAATCCCTTGGCTAAAGTAGAATATTTATTTTCACTATAACCATTCCACTCAAAAGTTATCGCGCTACATTTAGAGGAAATTAATTTGTTGTAAGCTTTTACTAATGCATCTCTATCTAATCTCGAATCTACATCAATAGTCAGTATAAGCTGTCCATTTGACTTTTTAAAACCATACAATAACGCACCACTTTTATAACCTAACCTTTCATCCTCTCTCCTCCTATACAGTTTAACATTTAATCCTTTAGGAACTTTTAGCTCAGATTTTAACCTCTTGAAGTACCCCTCGTCATCGTCAGAGACTATTATTACTTCCATCCTGCTCTTCTCCCATTCTAAATCGTTAAGATTATTTATGAGCCCTTGTATCACATCTATACTCTCTCCCTTAGTTGGGACTATAATTGAAAGTGTGGGTAAACTATTGTATGTATTAACGCTTTTACTCTTGTTCGTTTTCGATAATTCATATAGAAATATCTGATATAATATAAAGAACGATGGGTATACAAAAAGCAAAACCTGTAACACTAATGTTATCATTTTAGAGATACTTCTTCTCTAGGTATATAAAATTTATACACGTGTCTAGTAGATTTTGGTGGAAATACTAAACCTCTCTCGGAAATACTTATTACTACACTTTTAGGAATAGGAGGTAAAGAATATAGGCCTATATCCTTGCTTTTGCTCACGGTAAAACCAAGGCTAGTTAATTTTTGTTCTAACCTATACTCCGTCCAGTAAAGTTTATACATAGAATCTGAACATAAGATATTCTTGTTAATAAACCTAATACAGTAATTACCATCTTTCTCACTTGTCAAAGATATTTCCGGTATAGGAAAGATATTAACGTACCAGCTCTCAATAGATATTAACTCAGAATTATAGTCAACTAAAATTGCTGGCATATCCTTTATCCCAAGCTTTAAAAAGGCGTGATACCTATGATGTCCATCAAGTATTATAAGCCTACTTTTATCAACTATTATGGGTGAAATTCGCTTCTCATTTCTAATTTTGTGAATGTTGTACTGAACTAAATCCATTATAACGTCCTCATGAGGAATTAATTCCTTAGGATTTACCCAATCGATTGTAATATTCACAACAATATTTTAGGACACATCTCTCACATAAAGGTTTCTTAGCTTTACAAACTCTTCTACCATGTGCGATTAATAAGTGATGAAAATGAAGCAATTCTTCTGGGTTTAACTCCAGTTTAACACCCTCTGAAATCTTTTTATAACTAGGTTTTTCTCCGAAAATTCCAATCCTACTCATGACCCTCCTTATATGAGTATCTATAGGGAAAACCCTACATCTTAAACAAGTTAGTAAAACTACATCTGCTGTCTTTTCACCCACCCCATCAATACTTAATAGGAATTCTCTAGCTCTTTCGCAGTCATTAAAGATTTCCTTATCTAGACTTAGAAAGGCGTTTGCAACATTTTTTATATATCTTGCCTTAGAATTAGCTAAACCAGTCACCCTTATGCGCTCCTTAATTTTATCTATTTCTGTCCTTGCTAGAATATCTGGGTAAACTCCTATACTCTTATCTAAGTTTTGATATGCAATTATTGCTGCTTTATCAGTAGAGTTTTGTGATAAAATAGTTGCAACTAAAGTTTTAAACAAATCTTTCTCTTTGTTACAGACTAAATACGCTATATATTCCTCCTCTTTTATCAAATATTCTCCCTTAAGCTTGTCATATATCTCCTTGATACTGCACACAAAAATAAGAAAAAATAACTACCTTTTAAGAATAATAATAATAGTTACCATTAATTTGCATAATGATTGTAGTGTTCTCCCCTAGATCATAGTCACCTATAAGTTGACTTAACTCCACAATTTCATTAGGACTAATATTAAAATTCACTTTGAAGACTTTATGCCCTATTATCACCTCTTGAATGGTTAAGTTAACGTTACCGTAATTATAAATATATGTTTCATTACTCCAATTCCCTAATTTTATCACAGAGATTTGTGTGTTAATAGCATTCTGAAGGTTATTAAATGAGGAAGAAAGATAATTAGTATTAATATGATAGAGCGAATTAAAATAAAGGAAGAGAGGAACTGCCAAAAAAAGAGTTACTGCAGTCACTATAAGGGAAGAAAAAATTGACGAAACCCCTTTCATGCTTCTCACGCAGTCTCAGATGCCAAAACGTTTAATGCTATACTGAAAGATTTTCCAGTAGACGTCTTACCCAAAATAATAACAGTATAGTATTTACCAGCAGTGAAGTTACCACTTAGTGTAAAAACGTTCTGATATGTCTGGCCAGGCTGTAAAGATATTCCAGATGCATTTTGGACAACATTACCGTTGACAGTAACACTACTTATTTCAACATTCGTATTTCCGTTATTAGTAAGAGTTAACTGTAAATATGCATTACCACTGGATGGGTTAACAATTATTTGCGCTTGGGCATTAACGTTAACATTTTGAGTTAAGTTTCCAAACATCCCTTGACTGTATGCATACAATAACGCTCCTAATGCTATAGTTATTGCTATAATTATTACAGTACCTAAGATTGAGGATATTCCTTTTCTGCTCTTGCTCACCTTTTTACCCCCGAAAATAAACTCAGATAAAAATAACGTGAGGGAGGAACGAAAGTATTAAGGCCATAACTATACCAGAAAGTATTGTAGGCAAATAAAATATTGTAAACCTCGAAAGTTTAGAGAATATCACTGACGAAGCTAGTGAGTAAGAAAACACTACAACGCTGAATAACGTTACATTATTAGAACCAGATATATTCCCCATCATTGAAAAGGTTAACCATAGCATAATTGGAGTTAATATAACCATTAAGTCGAACAACCTCAATTGCCTAATGAGAGAGAGCCTCACGCCTAATAAATCGTTTACTAACGATGAAAGCTCATCCATAGCCTCATAAGATATTCCAGACTTCTCAAATAATGAAAGTATTTGAATTATTATGTTAAAAAGCTTAGATGGGGTCTTGACCTCAGTAACCTCATTTTTAACTGTAAACTCCTTACTAATCTCCTCGAGGATACGCTGTACTCTACTGGAAGCATTAACATCAACTTTCTTAAAAGAAAACTTAATATTATAACCTAATCTCATATAATCAGATATCTCCTTTAACAGAGTTGGAAGTATCGATATTAACTCATTGGCTAACCTTATCTGACGATAAATCCAGTAAACTACAAAAGAAACTATTATACTTATTATTACTAGTTTAAATGCAAGCAAAATATTAGCAAAGATAGCAATAGGAATCACGATTAAAGGAAGGAATACCCTCCAATCAAAAGAAATGGAGTAATCATTATCAGGCTGGATAGTAGTAATTAGAAAAACAAAGGCTGGAGTAAAAAGTAATGGCAAAACCAGCTCAAATATATTGGTTTTAAATGTAAACTGAAAACCTATTAATATTATGGGAACCATTAGAAATATTGCAAACTCCATTTCAGCGATCTCAACTGCTTTATCAACATAACCCTTATATTGATCCTTAAATCTCTGGAATATTTCTGACATAGCTTCCTTTAGTCTTTCCCTTATAGATAACCCTATTTCTGATGATAGTACATACTTTGAATAGATGACACCTAATAGATCATCATGGTGAACCGTTGCCCTTTTCTCTATAGCTTTATACGATGACATATTAAGAACACTTATTGATTTTTTAATCTGTTCTAATTCGATCTTTGGCGTTTTTAATTCTTTAATTTTTGACAACTCCTCTAACGTATAAATTATACTTTTATCTACTAGAGAATTTATATATGCTATTAATGATATAATTGGAGCTTCAGTATTAACTAACTTCTTATATTCTTTACTTCTAGACCATGTATATAAAAATGGATAGAAATATACCAGTAGAAAATAACCTATAGCAGATAATATAAATTGTTTAAAGAACAGTGAAAGTATTATGAAAGGGATAAAACCTAGTGGTGAATAAGTCATTAACTTCCTATATTTATTACATATTTCATTATAATCATCTCCAGTAACCTCTATGTATTTTTTGATTTGCTTCTCCAATATTTTACATACTAACAATTTCATTTCTCTCACCCGTGTAAAACTCATTAATTTTCTTGTAAATTTCTTCAAAACTTAGTATTTCATTCTCTTTTAATTTCTTCAAAAATTCTAATCTTCTTGCAATTTCCTTACTTACATCAATAGAGTAATTCTCTTTAATTTTCTTTAATAAATATGATTTTTTAACTAATTCTTCAATACTATTAGGATTAAACGCCTTTTTAGAATAAGACCACTCTATCACCTTCTTAAACCTAATTTTAGACCCCTTAGGGACAATTTCATAAATAGAAAGAACGCTCTTTATACTTCTCTCTCCCTCCTTCCTATTACCCACTATAACGAAAGCCCATATAGTTTGCAAAAACAGTTTAGCCAGATCACCCGATAACAAATCTGTTATCCTAGTTACAGCATCAATAGGCTTAGAACCATGAAAAGTAGTAAGAGACCCGTGACCAGAGGCAGCAGCATGAATTAAAGCTTCAATCTCCTTCCCCCTAACCTCTCCTACTACTAAATAATCTGGCCTATACCTAAGCGCTAATTTAGCCAAATCCATTAGTGTAATATCTATATTACCGTATAGTGTAGACCTAGATATAAATCGAATCCAATTAGGAGATTTTAAATTAATTTCTGGCGTGTCCTCTATAGTGAGGATCTTGAAATTAGGGTTAACTAAGTTGAGGAGCGCAGTTAGCAACGTAGTCTTTCCAGATCCAGTAGGACCCAGAATTATAATAAAAGGTTTGTAATCAAGTAGAAGCCACAAATAAGATGCTATCGCCTCGTTAATACTACCTTGTTTTATAATTTCGATAATACTAAATGGCCTTACGGGGAACTTCCTTACATCAAAGGTCGAACCAGGTAAGGATATTTCCTTAGAAACAGTTGCAGCGACCCTATGCCCTTCTGGCAACGAGAATTCTAGGAAAGGTTTTGCTACATTTACACTTTTATTTGCTCTACTAGCTAGTTTTTCTATTACTTTAATCACTTCTTCGTCTGAAGAGAACTGTATATTAGTATATAATCTGATACATTCTGGGTAATTCCTATGGATTATAGTGATTGGAATTCCATAACCCTTACATTCAATCTCTTCAATATTAGGGTCTAGAAGAAGTGGAGTTATATCTCCATATAGGACTATCTTCTTTATATGATAAAGAATTTTTTCTATTGATTCATCTTTAAATCCCGCCTCAGCTAATCTTTTCACAACTTCTTCCTCAAGGTTTTCTATCTTATTATAATAAAGTTCCGAGAGAATCTTGTTTTTAGCACTCTCCTCTAATTTAGATAATTGTGGCTCTTCAACTTCATAATAGCAAAAATCTGACTTTTTTATCTTAACTTTAACTGGCCCTACAGAATACTCCTCTAATAGTCTTTCGCTCATCAAAGTAAGAACAATATTTTTAAGACCTCAGAGCACCCCGAAACTTTCAAACAACTCCTTTACTTTTGATCCAATCATACTAGCGTTATGTATAACTGGTAGCAATAGGTCAATTTTATAATTATACTCCCATCTTAATTCACCAATCTTAGCTAGAACGTGAATGAAAGAATATGCTGGATCGGCTTTGAAGATTACAGTGTCACTTAATGTAGTAATATAGTTAGTACCATAAACTATAGTAAGAGGAAATTGTGGATATGCCTTATCTAAATGAATTACCAATTCATCACCTTTTAAATAGACTTTTACACCTCTGAGAGGTTCTGAAACGCCGTAAATATAGTACGTACGCTTTTCATTTTCTTTCTTAACAATCACACTATTTAACCCTTCTTTAACATTGATTTTAATACCGTCAACATTTACAGTCTCACCTACTTTACTCATGATAAGATTGTCATAAAATGAGGGCTTTTCGAATAATTCATAGCTCTCAAATTCTCCATTGCTATAAACTTTCATTTTATACTCCTTATAATCTTCAATTCCCTGAATCTCTCTATAATTATTCTTATCTATCTTAACTTCCAGAACCCTAACAATAAATTCCTTTTTTAATTCTATTTTAGCTCCTCTAATTAATTCTACTATAACATTCTCTTCTTCATTGTTATTGTTCTTATAATAAGGAAGTTTTAAGGAAAGGGATCCCTCCTTGCCAACTTCTTGTTCTAACTCCTTATTCCCTACCCTTACCTTCACCTTCTTTTCTAACTCCGTCGGAAACCTATAGTTCAAATGTAACTCTAGAACCGCATTACTATTTTTATCCCCTTTATACATTCCATTTCTTAACACTTTCACTACCCCACTACTTAGTTCTAAATTAATATTGCCCCCAGAAACCTCTACGTCAAAATTATAGTCAAATATTTCGTTAGTTACTACGATTTTGTCCTTATAACTATCAGATAAATTAAACGGCTCAATTTTGATAGCTAATTTCCCGTTGTCAAACCATCTTTTTACCTCCACTAACTTCCTGCCTAAGACAATCTCACCAGAGATTTTTTCACTTAAATAAATTATACTATATCCTTCAAATTTCTTTATTTTATAGTACTCACTTTCATCCCCAACAGAAACATAATAAACTTTTCCCGAGTTTGTCAAGATAACTAAATTCCTTCCTAGTATTGACAACGACCTAGTATTCTTAAGGTCAAACAACTTCTTTAAAGTGTAATGGAATATATGTGAAATCGAATCGGTTATTATAATAAATTCGCCATTAGCAACAGTAGCAAAAGGATTTGAAACAAGACCTATGTAAGACCAGCCACCTTTATAAAATATTTTAGCTCTATTTTCACAAAGAATAAGTATACCACCAAAACTCTCTCCCAGAAATTCTGCCTCAGAACTGCATATGCCCAAGACGTCATACTGGGAAGAATCAGATATTATCCTACCACTTGGCGTCTGAAATAAATTCCCTAAACTGGAAGTCCCGATATAAAAACCCTCTTTAGAAAATTTCTTAACGTTACCGTCAGCGTATATAACTTTAACCTCATTATCGTATACTAAATCCATGAAATTTCTATAAATTCTATAGTATTTAGGTTTTTCTAATTCTATGATCTTATTATAAGGAGTAATAATTTTAATTTCCTTACTATTAAGGAGGACTGAAAAGTTGTATTTCCTTTCAAAACTTAGATACTTTTCATTTTGGAAGAGAATCCCAAATAGCCCCTTCTTAACTTGAACTAATTCACCATCAATATATACTACCCCTAATACGGATTTATCTAGCTCTAAAAGAACCCTTTCTTTACCATCAGAAAGTTCTAAAACTTTATTATGATTAACATATATCCACTGGTCATTAAGAAGAGAAATATTAGGATAAATTGTTATATCTGGCGTTTTTATAGCATTTGAGAATAGTTTAACGGAATTAGCTGTAGCTTCTAACCATACCTCAGAGACGTTGGGGATTGTAATTTTACTAGCGTAGTCTATAACTGGAATCATTTCTGCTAAAACGTACAAAATAATTTAAGAGGGTGTTAGTTGAAAATACCAAACGAGTTTGCATAAAGGTAATATGAGGGATTATAACTGGATACGTTTAATTCATTTATAACCATAATCTCATATGAAGTACATACTACTAACATTAACCGTGATGCTTATTATATCGATAATTTTCTACGGAATCAAATTCATATATCCTATAGAGGGAATAGTAACGCCTTTAATATTAATTAAGATGATGAAAAACACTAGAAAAATCAGAATAACTCATAAGATACATTAATGCAAATACCTTTCTTTTTACAAAGGGAAAAGAAACATTCTAAAGACTTTCTACCCTTTAAACCTAATTCTTTTGAGTATTGTGAAATACCGAACTCCTTTATTGCTTTAGAAGCACTCTCCCTTAGCACAATTTTTAGCCTATCTATTTCCTCCTCTTTTAGCTTAATAGTGGACAAAACTTTGATAACAATTGGCAAATCACCGCATCCCTCCTTCCACATTTGATAGATGTCTATATCTCCTCCTTCATAACTTACCTCCCCGTCATATTCACCTTTAGTAACTGGAACTATATTTCTCTGTTGATGAGAAGGATACAACATCTTAATTAAATAATATTCGGTAGAATTACTACCCGGTACTAGAAGTCTAAAAGCTGATAACGAATTATTTCCTTTTAGCCTTAACCACAAACTCTCTACTACAAAACTTGCGTTTGTAATTACTCTTAGTTTTAAAAACGAGAATAATGGAAGGGGAGAAAAAAATAAGTCTACATCATTAACAACAAACTTGATATCATCCTCTTTTACCTTGATCAAATCAAACTCAAACCCGCGATTATCGATCTCGTTATTAATTAGAGGAATGAGGGGTTTTAACTCTTCGTCTCGTGAGTAAGCTAATTTTAACTTCACATAAAAAATCATAATTTTAAACACTTATTTAATTATCTAATATGAAAACAATCATAATAGGCTCTGGTTACTCTGGGCTTAATGCGTACTACGAAATAAAGAGAGATGTAAAAATAGTATCACTCTCTAATAGTTTTCTATTCTATACAGCTTATATTAGAAGTTTATTTGATAAAAAAACTAGATACCTTACTGAATTAAGTTTTGTGAGTGTGGATAAGATAAAAGATTACGACCTTAAAGGGAAATGGGTTAAGGGAGAAAAAGGAGAATATATTGCAGATAATTTAATCATTGCAGCAGGCTGTGATAGGAATGAGCAGATAAACTTCATTAATAAATTGTTTTCGAAAGAGGAAATTTCTTTAGGGAGCGAAAATGAGTTAGACGACTATCTGGTTATTCAACTATCATTCTATTTTAGAAAAATGGGGAAAAAAGTAAAATATGGCGGAAATTATTTAAGATATTTGGGTTCTAACGTAGAGCATGTTATAAGAGAAGAAATGGAAAAAAAGGGGATAAAAAACACTGAGAAGGCAGAAGATATACTCCCTTTCTGCAAACCCTCAGAGCCTTTTCAGTTTTTCAAAGTCAATGAAAAATTAATGTTTCAAAACTCATTCATAATAGGAGATTTAATTTCTGGGTTTCCAAAATTAGGAGAACTTGCGATGCGAACTGGAATTTATGTAGGAAAAATGGTAAAAGGAATAGAAAGAAAATGTTTCAAACCTATTTTTATTAACATAATTGATACTGGAGATAGCGCAATACATATTAGAAGTGATAAGTTATGGGGTGGAAAAATAGAAATTGTAAAAGTTTCAAAGATAAGACAATTCATGAAAAGATTTATCGAAAATTATTATATATTGAGAAAGGGTAAGATGGGAATACTATACCATTTATGAGTATCCAGGGACCCGGGGGGTCAGGGGGTCATCATTCCTTTTTCTTTAGGTCCCTGGATACTCATAAATAAATTAGAGTAAAGGGGTTTAAGTAGTTTTGTATAGTGTGTATATTTAAGATTATAATTAATAGGCGTAAAGTTTTTCTATTTCTTTTCCGGTAATATTCTATCTACTTAATAAGCAAACTCCACAAACAATATTATTATCGTGAAACTACAACTGGGACAAGCGGATACCGTCGTAGACCCCTATAATGACTTTATAAATTCATTATTAATAGCTGGAGCCAGTGAGAACACAATTAAGGTTTACTCAATAGCAGTAAAGGATTTCTTGAATTATATAAAGAAAGATCCTAGAACTGTAACAGCATCAGACGTAAATAACTGGATAATTAATGTTATGAGAAGAGGTACTAGGGACAAAAAAAGGATAGAAATTAATGAAATGAAGAGAAGAAAAATGGTTACTGCTAAGCTGTATATAATAGCAGTATTAAGGTTTCTTAAATGGTTAGGGAAAGATATTAAACCCGTAACACCAAGAATAAGAAGAAACGAAATCTTTGCATTAGACGAAGAGACTTTCAACAAATTACTCGAAATTACTAAAAGAACAAGTGATAAACTAATACTTAAACTACTTTTTGACACAGGATTGCGTGCTAAAGAGTTATTATCGATAAAAGTTTCCGACATAGATTTTGAAAGGGGAAGTATAACAGTAAGAAACACAAAAAACCAAGAAACTAGAACGGTGTTTTTTACAGAGGGCACTAAATCTTTGCTAATAAAATATATAAAAAGTAAGGGACTAAAAAGTGATGATAAGCTATTCAATTTAACCTATAATGCCTTATATAAAAGGCTGAAAAGAATTGGAAAAAAGATAGGAATTGATCTTAGGCCTCACTTGTTAAGGCATACATTTGCCACAGTTGCAATAAAAAAGGGAGTACCTTTACCAGCAGTTCAAAAGCTACTGGGTCATAAAGATATAAGAACAACCCAAATTTACACACATTTGCTAACTACAGATCTAGAAAATATTTATAGGAAAACCTTTGGCTAAGCTCTACCAAAGAATCTCCATTTTACCATTTCAGCAACATAACTTGCAAGGTCTTTTATGCTGTTAAAACTAGCCGTTTGTAAGTGTAAATACTCGAATTTCGCCTGGTTATTTAACATATCTTTTTGAAGCTCCTTAACGATAGGCTTCTTCAAAATCTCGTCTAGCTTTTCTTCTGCCAAATTTCCCACAATTTTACCATTAATATCATCTGGATATGGTAGATCACCATTTGGATAAACGGTTATACTATAGCTAACCAACCTCTTTGACTTACTCTGTCCTACCAAAGCCTTTATAAACCCCCATGAATTATTTATAGTAGATCCGTATTTTCTTTTTAATTCTGATAGAACTTTATATAACTCATAAGGGTCTGGTGCTAGTTTAACTTTAGAGGACGGATAATCTATTGCGGGTAAGATTACAATCTTATAATGACATTCATGAACTTTCCTTACTTTCTCTTCGAGCTTATGAATATTATATCTCGTGACTACTGTTTGGACATTAACCTTTAACCCGTATTGCCTAAACTTGCATAAGCTGTCTAATGCTTTAACGTTCCAATGATATTCGTCTATGGAATAATGAAGAAAATCAATCCTATCTGCTAACTTTGTTAAGAAATTCTCATCATTTAACCTATATCCGTTAGTTGTTAGCATTACATAGAATGAACCATCATGTGCATACTCTAATAATTCTAATATATCATTCCTTAGAGTTGGTTCACCGCCTTCAAATGAAAGAACGACTATTGAGGAATCCCTCAGATTATCAATTATTTTCTTTATAGTCTCCGTAGAGCCTTCGCCTAGTTCTCCAGAATAGTACTGCGGTGAACAAAAAGTACAGCGAAGATTACATCTAGAAATTACTTTAAATGTAGCATAGGCTGGATTAAATGGGTCTTTTAATATTTGGGTTTTTAAAAACCATCTAATTGCCTTTAGATCCCTATTCATAAACCTAAAAACCTCCTAGTATGCCTTAAATATTCTTCAGCATTCTCTTTAATTAACCTTATCTCTTCCTCACTAACTTTTCTTATAACCTTAGCTGGAACACCAACAGCAATACTGTAAGGCGGGATTTCAGTATTTTGAGTTACTACAGCACCAGCACCTATTATAGAATACTCGCCAATTCTAGCACCGTTCAAAATTATAGCACCCATACCTATAATCACATTGGAAGAAATCATAGCACCGTGAATTACGGCATTATGCCCAATTGTCACACTATCACCTATTACCACTTTATAGCCCGGGTCAGTATGAATTGTTGAATTCTCTTGAATGTTGCTTTCATTTCCTATTTTAATTGAGTCATTATCCCCTCGAATTACGACGTAGTGCCAAACACTTGTCAAATCACCGATCTCGACATCACCAATTACGTATGCGGTAGGATGTATGTATGCTTTCTTAGAAATTTTAGGGGCTTTACCTAAATACCCTTCTATCGGCATACAAGCTCAATTATTTTTTCTTAAGCTTAGCTATAAAAAACCCAGTTAAGTCATGAACTATTGGGTGAAACCTTATTGTTTCCTCAACTTCAAAACGTGAATCTGAAACAACCATTTCGTTTTCCCATGTAGTAACGGTACACGTAGAATATATTAAAACTCCTCCTTTCTTTAAAATCTTATATGCGGAATTAATGAATTGTTTCTGATACTCATGGAAATTAATAATGTCTTTCTTGGTCTTCCTATCGTAAACTTTAGGTCTTAAACCTATTGCAGAACAAGGTGGATCAATAATTACCTTATCCACATTCATTATGTGATAATCTTCATATAGATAACGTGAGTCTGCTTTATAAACTTCAATTTGCATACCTAGCTTTTTAACTCTTTCCTTTAATTCCTCAACTTTCTTTTCAGTATGATCGAAACCAATAATCCTTGCTTTAGGTTGAAGTTGATAAATATGGGTTAATTTACCACCTGGGTATGCAGTCATATCTATAATTAACTCTCCCGGTTGAGGATCGAGTAAATGGGCAACATACATAGATGCCTTTCCTTGAATAATAAAATGACCGTCCTTCAAACCACGTTTATCTGCTAGTGGTGGTGTATAGTATAAAGAATTCGTAACCCTTACGACTAAATTGTTTTCATTAACTAGCTCGCCTTCCGCGATCAGAATACCATTTTCACTATAAACGCTAACTTCCTTCCCATTCCCAACAATTCTTTTAACCCCTGGTTTGTAAACATTAGCACCACTCATAACACTCTCCGCAGTCTTCTTATCGACTATAACTTTAGTCTCATGTCCGGTTACCTTATTTGGCCCTTTAACTTCAACATATAGTGCTTCCTCAAAATCCTCATCTCTTTTGAAAACCTCTAACTCATTTAGAACCTCATCTACACTACTCTTTATTGTATTCACTCTAACATAAAGTCTGCCGTTAGGTTTTAGAAGTGATTCTAAAAACTCATTTAATCTACTCCCATAAACTCTCCTCAAATCCTCTAATACAAATTCGTCATAAACTAATCTTTCGACCATATTGCCTTAGCCCCTTCATTATTTGGCTCTGTTATAAACCCCCCAAAAGTTGATACTAGTTCCTCTCCTTCAGATCTAGAATTTACAAAAGTATAGACCGCGGGACCAAAAGACGATATACCAGAATAGAACCCTTTTAAAGATAACCTCTTCATCAGTTCCTTAACTTCTTCACTCTGCATTTCAACTTCAATCCTCTTAAACCCTAAATTCTGAATTAAGCCTATGGCTTCCAACGCTTCTTCTAAATCTCTTTCAACCACCGAGGGTAATAATTTCATAAATACTATTCTAATTAGCTCATCAGTACCTTTAACTTCTCTTTTGAACGCTTCAAGCTCTTCTTTTCCAAAAACCCTTCTACCTTTAGTCGGTATATTCACGTAAATATACCATGGAAAATTGTAACGAGCTATAAGAGGGGGTGGAGGTGCTACGGAAAAATCAGACGGAAGAGGTTCTCTCTTAACTTTCTTAGAGTGACCTCCATCAACAATGAAACCACCATATTTAAATGCGTAAACTCCAATGCCAGAGGTTCCACCTCTTTTTACAGACTTGGCTAGCTCTACAACGTCTAGGTTTTTCATATTAAATTCAGAAGATAACTTAGCTAATGACAGCTTAAACTGCGTTGTGTGACCCAAGCCTACGTGCTCCTCGTAATCCTCTTCAATGCAATACCCTGGAATTGGGAATGGTAATTCAAAATCGGGTTTTTTACAATCACCAATTCTAACAACTATCCTTGGATATTTTAACGCTACCCCTACACCACCGTCAAACCTACCGTATTTGCCCTCTAAGTCTAAAAGCGATATATGAATCCTAGATAAACCAATAATTTTTAGCATTCCTTAACTAGTTTAGTGTGAAATAATATGAGTTTAGCCCAACTTGTTTATAAATGGTATAAGGAAAACCCACAGAAACCATTCATCTTGGGAGAAAAACAACTAACCTATGAGCAAGCAGCCCAAGAAATTTCTAAACGGGCTTCTTCTTTATCCCCCGGAGATACCGTATTCCACCTAATGTTCAATTCAGCTGAGTCAGTATTAACTTATCTAGCCTCCTATTGGGCTGGAGCTAAGGTAGTTGCTGTAGACCCATTAACCAGTTCAGAGGATTTAAAATACTTATTAGAAGACAGCCAACCTGATATTGTTGTTACCGACGAAGAGATTTTACAAAGGGAAAAAGAGGTATTAAAAAACTACAGAGTCGTGACTAAACTAGAGACTAAAGAAGTTTTCGTTAAGCCCTATGAGTATGCTGATAATGAAGTGGGTTTAATCTATTATTATGCTGGAATTGTTGGAAGAACTTTACAAGTATTACATAGCGCTGAAAGGGTAGAACTCAACTCTGCCTCACTTTATAAAGCTACTAGGCTCAAAAATATAACAAGTGTATTAACGGTACCTTTAGCTCATGTATTGGGAAATAGCGTATTAGGAGTTACATTAGAGGCTGGAGGAAGTATGTATATTATGAGAAAATTTGATGCGAAAGAATTGTCTAACGTAATAGAAAAATATTCAGTGAACTATCTTTCTACAGTCCCAATGGTCTATGACTCACTCAACAATTTAGAATCAGCAAACCTCTCAAGTCTGGAATTATGTGTAAGCACAGCTGCTCCACTGTTCCCAACAACTGTAAATGCCTTTAAACAGAAATTCGGAAAGCAAATAGTTCAACAATACGGTTTTACAGAAGGATTAGTATTAACCTTTCAGCCATTAGAATATGCTAATGTAATCAGTATAGGAAAGCCTTTACCAGAAGTGGAAATACAAATTGTTAAAGACGACGGTAAAGAAGCGAAACCAGGTGAAGTTGGCGAATTGTGGGTTAAGGCCCCTTGGTTAATGTTAGGCTATAAAGATGTTAATGAAACCAGAAAGGCTTTCCAAGACGGCTGGTTAAAGACTGGCGATTTAGTCACCACTGACGAGAACGGTTTACTATATTTTAAGGGAGTAAAGAAGAGGATGATAAAATATAAAGGATACCCTATATTTCCTAGAGATCTAGAGGAAATACTGAAAACTCACCCATTAGTTATTGACGCGTATGTCGTTGGTGAAGATGCTGGAAATGCTGGTCAACAACCTGTGGCTAAAGTTGTTGTTAAAGAGAGAAGGGATGGTATCGAAAAGGAATTACTAGAGTACGTTAATAATAGAGTAGCATTTTATAAGAGGTTAAAGAGAATTGATATAGTGGATAAAATTGAGTGAACTTGATACTCTAATAAGAGAGATTGCAAAGAGACTTGAGGAAAAAGCTGAAAAGATAGTTAAAAAAGAGGATGTGACAATAACCATTACCGATTCAAATATAGATGAGATACTAGGCAAAAACCGTATTGTTTTCATAGATTGTTGGGCACCCTGGTGCGCTCCTTGTCATATTTATGAGCCAATCTATAAGAAAATTGCAGAAAAATATAAAGATAAAGCAGTATTTGGAAGGCTTAATGTTGATGAGAATCCTAAGACAGCTGATAAATACAACGTTATGAATATTCCTACAACGTTAATCTTTGTGAATGGAAAGTTAGTAGATCAAATAGTGGGAGCAGTGGAGGAGGAAATGCTTGAAGAATACGTGAAGAAGTATGTTGAAACTTGAGGTAAATGTTAAAAAAAGAGTTGGAAATTTTTATCTTAACTCATATTTATTTGATGATAAGAATAATGTAATAGGAATTTTTGGAAAAAACGGTAGTGGAAAAACTACCTTTCTCAGAATAATTTCTGGTTTCATAGATCCAGATGAAGGATTCATAAGGTTAGACGATGTGGATATTACAAAATACCCTCCATGGAAAAGGAGTATCGCACTAGTAACTCCTAACAGCTACTTACCCAATTTGAAAGTTAGAAAACATCTTTTAATAACTAGTAAGAAAAAAACATCTGAAAAAATATTTAGTGAGATAGAATGGCTTCTAGATGGGATAGATAAAGAGAAGAAGGTTAAAGAACTAAGTCTAGGTCAAAGAGAAAGAGTAGCTCTAGTAACAGCCCTGTTATCTTATCCTAAACTAATCCTTGTTGACGAGGCTTTTTCAAACATACATAACAAGAAAGATTTTATTACAAATTATACGGAATTAATAAAGAAATTGAATTTAAAATTAATTTTTGTATCACAAGATCTCTCAGATTCAAATTTCGCTGATATTTCCTATAAAATGGAAAACGGTGAACTAAAAAGGTTCGAATAATTTTTAACACTTACGCAATTTATCATTTAGAATTATATATAAACATTTAAACAGTTTTCATAATTAATCCAGTTATGCTTATAAACAGATTTAACAAAATGGCAAACATGCCAGAACTTCCAAAAACGCCAACAGAAGCATTAGAGTTTCTAAAAAAGAATAACGTAAGATGGGTAGACCTACAGTTCACAGATGTACCGGGTAGATTACAGCATATAACAATTCCAGCTAACGAATTCACAGAGGAGTCATTTAAAACAGGTTTTGGTAAGTTAGACGGTAGTAGTATTAAAGGATTTACAACGATTTATGAAAGCGATATGGTATTAACGCCTGTAGCAAATACAATGGCTTTGATTCCGTGGACCCCGGGAGTTGCTAGAGTTATAACTCAAGTGTATTGGGGAGGAGGAAGGGGAAGATTTGAAAGAGACCCAAGATATATAGCCGAAACCGCAGAGCAATTCCAACAAAACGAGGGATATATTAGCTATTTCGGTCCAGAATTAGAATTCTTTATATTTGATAAAATAGAAATGGATATAGCATTACCTCAAAGTGGAACTGGATATAAAATATATGCAAGAGAAGCGCCATGGTCTAAGAATGGTGGATTTGTAATTAGGTATAAAGAGGGATATTACCCAGCACCACCAGTAGACCAAGTAATGGATATCAGAATAGAAGCAATTAACACCCTAGTTGATTACTTCGGCTTCACAATAGAGGCAACGCATCACGAAGTGGCCACTGCTGGACAAGGGGAGATAGATTTTAGATTCTCCACACTTACCGATACTGCTGATAAAGTACAAACGTTAAAATACGTAGTTAAGAACGTTGCTGCTAAGCACGGAATGATAGCAACCTTCATGCCAAAGCCAATGTATGGAGATAACGGTACTGGGATGCACACACACTTTAGCCTATGGACAAAGGATGGTAAAAAGAATCTAATGTATGATCCAAATGACGAATATGCAGAATTAAGCCAAATAGGAAGATATATCGTTGGAGGACTATTAGAGCACGGTAGAGCATTATCAGCAATAGTTTCCCCAACAACTAATAGTTATAGGAGATTAGTTCCGGGCTTTGAAGCACCAGTATACTTAGTTTGGAGTAAGTCTAATAGAAGTGCAGCAATAAGAATTCCAGCTTACTATAAGGGTATGGAGAAGGCTAAAAGACTTGAATATAGACCACCAGATCCCTCGAGTAATCCGTATTTAGCCTTTTCGGCAATTTTAATGGCAGCAATTGACGGTATAAAGAAAAAGATTGACCCTGGAGATCCAGTTGATGAAAACATTTATCACATGTCTGAAGAAAAGAAGAAACAGCTAAAGATCAGAGAATTACCTAGATCATTAGATGAGGCACTTGATGAACTAGAAAGTGATAATGAGTTCTTAAAACCAGTATTCAACTCATCCTTACTAAGTACTTATATAGATTTGAAGAGAGAAGAAGCCAAAACATTACAACAATATCCACATCCTATGGAGATATATTACTATTTAGATGCCTAAATATATATTTTATTTTTTCTAATGCTTTTCTTTATTTCATTAAGATCAAGATAAGAATCAAATATATAATGTTTTATTGCCTCAGAGAGTATAGGGTAATCGACACCAACTAAATTAGAGTACGCCTGAACCCAACGGTCTTTTTCCTCAAGAAAGTTCGTAAATGATATCTCATAAATTCTTTTAATCTCATCGATATTTAGCCTTTTATTAATTGCTAATGTACAACAATGCAATGGTTCAAATCTATGGATAACTTTGAATCCATTATTTGAAAGATATGTAACATAGGGTTCCCAAATTGCTATCGTCTTAACTTTACCCGACTTTATTGAATTTAACATCTCCTCTGGACCGTTAAACTCTACCAATTCAGCGTCTGGATAGTAAGACAAAGTCCATGCTTCCATACTCGACATTACAGTAGATCCTATACTTTTACAATCTGGACTTCCAATTAATGCACCACCACCCTTAGCACCACCAGCCACTATTTCAAAGGTATTAAATACTCTCTGAAAGAATAGCTGTGTAACTACCGGGGATAAACCAATATCCAGCTTTCCCATAGCGAGGTCTTTGGTTAACTCTAATCCATTATCGTAAATTATTATATTAACTATATATCCCTTATCTCGTAGGTTTTTCACAAATGGCATAATAAACGGATACTCAGCAGCTTTAATTATACCGATTTTAACGAATTTGCTAGAGAGTTTGACAACAAGGTTCCTTCCTAAAGCCTTTCTCCTCTCAATTAGCCCTTCTCTCTCTAATTCAGATAATAACTCAGAAACTCGACTTTTAGATAATCCACTAAATTTAACAATATCTATCTGGTTAAGTTCACCATATTTTCTTAAAAGCTCAAGAATTTTACTTTTACCTTCACTCAATCTAATTTAAATTTCGAAAAAGGTTATAATAAAGTTGATTTTTTATTAGATGTTTCGAGTAATCTAAAGACATAATTCCTTAACGATGGGCTATTCTTAAACACACCTCTAGTGGCTACAGACATTAGACTTGCCTCTCTATCCTTAACGCCCCTAACATATGCACACATATGTATTGCATCTCCTATTACCATTACCCCTTTAGGCTGAATTTCACTATTCATTATAGCATCTGCCACTTGCTCTACTAATCTCTCCTGAATTTGTAGTCTTGCAGAATAATAGTTAACGAGTCTGATTATCTTGCTAAAGCCCGCAACCTTCTTATTAGGCCCCACAACATAAGCCACATGAATCTTACCTATTATAGGAAGTAAATGGTGCTCGCATAGGGAGGAGAACGATATATTTTTTACCAACACGATTTCATCTTCATCTGCACTTCTACCATTATCAGAAAGAGAGAAAACTTTTACTTGGGGTTGCGGCTCCCTTAGTCCAGACGTCATTTCAAGTAGAGCTCTTGCAACCCTCACTGGAGTCTCTCTTAAGCCCTCCCTATCTGGATCTTCACCTAAAAGTTCAAGAATTTCCCTTATCCTTTTTGCTATCTCTTCTACTAGTCTTTCATTACTTATTGCCTCTTCCATGACAATTACACATTCATTACTTGTCAGTTAAAAAATTTGATTAGAAATAACTCTATAGGTATTTATAAACGGTTTCAAATACTATTGGTTTACCCCTAGTAATTACTATCGTATCCTCAATCCTAATCCCATATTTTCCCTTAATGTATATACCAGGCTCTACAGTGATAACCATATTTTCTTTTAACTCAACATTAGAATTAGGACTTATCGGTGGATACTCGTGAACCTCTAATCCTACTCCATGACCCGTAGAATGAATGAAATACTTACCATATCCGTGCTTTTCTATAACCTTCCTGGCAACTAGATCAACTTCAGATGCCTTTACACCATCCCTTGCGACATCTATTGCAGATAGTTGAGCTTCCAATACAATCTCATATAATTTCTTGAACTCGCTTGAAACATAGCCTTTGATAAAAGTCCTAGTACTATCAAAACAGTATTTATTATATCTAGCCCCTATATCAATTACCGCATTTTCTCCATCATTGATAATCCGATCTGTCGGAACATGATGAGGAAAAGCACTATTTTCTCCAAAAGCTACGATACTCGAAAATGCGTAATCCTCGGCACCCTCATTCCTCATTGTAAGATCAATTAGCCCAGCTAATTGTTTCTCAGAAATTTTACTTTCTTGAATTTTTTCATTAGCAATTTTCATCGCTGAAGCAGTGATTTCTCCAGATCTCTTTATTGCCTCTATTTCTTCTGGTTCTTTTATGGCTCTCATTAAATTTAATTCCTTAGAAATATCAACGAGTTCAACCTTATCTTTTAAAGAGTTATAAAGCTGTAAAGTAATATTTTGTAAATCTATTGCTATTTTATTACTCTGTTTAATCTTCTCAATTATAGCACTTCCTAACCCACCTTTAAATACTCCTTCACTGTCTGCATAGGTAGAATAAACAAGAACTCCTAGATCCGAAGTATTGATTAGACTTTCTATCCTATTTTTCTCTAATAGGGGTGTAATAATCGTTGCTTCACCATTACAATATACTAATGCGACACTATTACCAAAATCAGTAGTTATATAATCATATCCAGTGAGATAATATATGGTAGCAGTATTAAGAATCAGTGAACATCTAACGTTTTTCTCCTCTAATATCTTCTCTAATTTATATAATCTCATTCAAACTCACCTTAAATTTAAAATTGGGTTCCCTAATCATTACAGCTATTTTATAAGCATCCCTTAGCATGTCCTCCTTTTCTGAGATTGTGTAATCACCCCTTAAAATGTCTTTTATATCAACTATTTTATCTTCTCTATATAAGCAAGTCTTTAATTTGCCATCAACAGTGAGCCTGATCCTATTACAACCAGCGCAGAATAAGGGATTGGCATAAGGTTTAACAATCTCTACTACTAACCCTTCATATAGATATCTAGGTCTATTATGCTTACTCCTAAAACCTAACTTCTCCCCATGAGATTTAAGATATTCTTCAATAGGATCCAGGCTTATATGCGTGTTAAATGCTTCTTTGCCTAATCCCACGGGGTGAAGTTCAATTAAATGTACCTCATCAACTTGTAATGATCTTGCTAGATCTAAGAATTTAATAGCTTCATTGTAGTTCTTTTTTGTTACTACGAAATTTAATTTGATTGGCCTTAATCCTACCTTAATAGCCTCCCTTATACCTTCTATAACTTTATCGAAAGCGTCGACTGAAGTAATCTCCTTAAATAGTGAACTGTTAGAAGAATGCAAACTTACATTAACTCTATCCAATCCAGCGTCTTTTAGTTTCTTTGCCAGCTTACCTAATAACACACCATTAGTAGTCATGGACACTTCTTCAATTCCAACTTCTTTCAATTTTTTAATAACCTCTATTAGATCTCTTCTTAATGTAGGCTCACCGCCAGTTAATTTCACGCTTTTTATACCAAACTCTCTACCTACCTTCGCAACTAAGGCTATCTCTTCAGCTGTTAAGAGATCTTCTGATTTTCCCTCTCCCTCCATATGACAGAAAAAACAAGAAAAGTTACAAGCATGAGTAAGCGTAACCCTTAAATCCTCAAGAGGTCTGCCAAATCTGTCTCTCATTACACTTTTATTTGAAAACATAACTAATAAACATGGTTTAGAATGAAGGAGCTACTGTGCCCAAAGTGCAACATAAGGATGGATTTTATAATTGAGGCAGAAAATAACAGTGATGGAGAAAAGATAGTGAGATATTTTTACAGATGTCCTGCATGTGGAACAAGAATTAATGATGAGATAATTAGTATAAAAAAAGAGGAAAAAGGAGATGTTATTATAAAAATTTCTCAATTACTTTTCTGAAATTATTATAGTGAAAAAATGGTATTAGACTAAGTAAATTTACGGCTTTTATACTCATAAGTTCTTTTGTAATTTCTTTCGATGGATTATACCCATAAAGTATTCTTTCTATAGTTGTAGAAAATTTCTTAGGATCATTTAAATAGTTATATGAAAGAGAAAAAAACAGTACTAAAAGGTCCCATGCCATATAAGAGTTATTATTGGAACGTATAGCTTGCTCCGCATCAATCACACTAATTTTCCCTTCCTTAACTATAAAATTCTCTAATTTAGTATCTCCTAACACATAATTATTATCATGAATATACCTTATACTTTCCCCAAGTTTTTCAAATTGATCCTCATCAATAATTTCATTACCTTCTATAAATTCTCTATATAAACATAAGTTATCATAATCGAAATCAATAACTTTAGGAACATTAATTTTACTCCAACGGTATGTAAAGAAATCTAACTCTCTATCCATTCTCTCTTTTGGGTCTGAAGTATAAGGATAATTTCTAAAGAGGGGGGAAATAAAGTACCATTTAAATGAAGATGAGGAATTATAACATTTCATTACAATCTGTCTATCATCAACCCTAACTATTTTTGTCTGAATGTAAATGTGCTTGAAAAAGTCTTCTAATTTCACATTTTAAGTTTCATTCATTATATTATAGCTCTAACTCTTATCATTTCACCGTCATCATAAATTTCTTCCTCCTTTAGATTTTTTGCGATTTTTTCAATATCTATATTTCTAGGAGAAAAATCTAATATTTCACCATTTTTATTAAAAATTATGATGACCTCGGTCACGATTGTTAAATTGTATAATATTACCTTAAAAAACTATTTATACATACTCTTGTAATTCATCAACGTATTTAAAAGCGTCATCTGGAAATATAAGTACAGTAGCTCCATCTACCTCTGGTAATTTCTTATATGCTGCTACAGTAGCTCCAGCGCTTAAACCTATTAAAATACCATTAGATCTTCCAACCTCTTTTACCCCTTCTACCGCTTCTTTTAAATCTACGTCCACAAGCATATCTATTTGTGTCTCCTTTAAGAATGTATTATCATTACTTACTCTTTTTATACCGGGGATTCTACTACCCTCAGCAGGTTGAACTCCGATTATTTGTATAGAATTACCATACCTTTCTTTAAAATATTTAGAAATGCCAACTAAATGTCCAGCAGTACCTACTGACGCAATTATTCTTTTCAGCTTTATACCACTCTCCTTACATTGTACATCAATTTCTTTAGCGGTAGTCTCATAATGTGCTAAAATGTTAAGTTCATTATGAAATTGATCTAAGTTAGTATATCCAGAAAACATAGCGAGTTTTTTAACTAAGGGAATTAGATCATTAGTAGAAGAGCCAGCAGAAACTACTTCAGCCCCTAATAGTTTCATCATTGTTGAAAACACTGTGGGAGCAGTAGACGGTATAAACGCTGTAAATTTAATCCCGAAGATAGCCGAAAGAGATGCTAATGCTATACCCGTATTACCAGATGTTGCCTCTACAATATGTTCCGCTTTACGTCTTAGTGCTTCTTTAAATAAGAACAGTGCTGTCCTATCCTTTATACTGCGACTTAAGGGGTTATAAAATTCTAATTTTGCCCATACATCTCCTTTAAGATTTAATTTTAGTAATGGAGTGGGCCACATTCCTTCCATTAAATCTATTGTGTTTTCAAAAACATGAAGGTTCTTTGATGACACAATATTGACCGCCAATTACTTTTGTTGATTAAAATCATTTAAGCATTACCCACCCAATGTGTCCTATTTATTCTTTACAACTTTCATTTTTATTACAAATTTCTCCCCCTCTCTACTCCATCCTAAGTATTCATTTCTAGTCTCGTTACACCATTTCCTCAACTCCTGAACTGCAGCCTCCCACTTAGTCTTAACTATAATTTCCTCCCCGTCTTTAGCATCTCTAAAAGCCCTTAACACTTTTACTAAAATCACCGGGCATACGTCATCGGATTCGATTACTTTCATAAAGACACCACCACATCAGACTCTTTAGCTTCAGTAAGAAAAGTAATACTGCCAGATAACTTTACACCATCTATTAGATCATCTTTCGAAGCACCAATAACCTTTAACCCAACCTCATCAACATAAAACTCAACCCCTTCAGCTAAAGCTTCCTTTAACATCTCTTCCGCATCATTAATTTTCAATCTCTTAATTTGAAATTTTAAGAACAATCTTGCAAAAAATGGAAGCGAAAACTTTCTTTTCGAATTCTTTAAAAATAATGCTACGGCTTGTGAAGTTACAAAGACTTTTACATCCCAACTTAAAGCTTTAGCGGAAAGAGATAACGTTAAAGCATGATATAGAGAATCTAAGCTATTATTAGAAACTAAAATAACTAGTTTTGACATCACGATTAATTATAGTACTTAAATTAAAATATTTGTTAAAGTGATATGGACAGAATATGAAAATAAGAGCACTTACGATATTCATAACAGACCCCAGTAAAGATAAAATATCTTTTTACGCCGATTTACTTCATAAAGTAAACGACGAAATAATTTGGACTAAAAGGATAGCATTTCCACCAGAAATTGATTATGAAAAGATAATTAGTTATATTCCATCATATAATGATATCATCTATTCAGTCCTCCATTTAAATTCTAAGGGCGAATTAAATAAAGTGAAAGACGTCCTCTTAACAGATACTAAATTTTACGCTTCAGTTCTACTTAAAGATGCTTCACATATCGAGAAATTATCTAACTTTATATATTCCTTAGACGCAGATATTTCTACCAGGTTTGCAATATTAATAAATGATGACTTTCTTGTTACTCCTTACTTCCCAGTTGGAAGTGCGAACACATTAGTTGATTCAATCGCACTATCATTACTTTACACTAGCGAGTTTAAAGAAGGTAAAACTGAAATAGCCTTTGATAAAGCGAATCAATACGCAAAGGAAATAAGTAAGAAGCTTAAATTAAGGTACCTAGGTGTAGATATATCATTATCCCCTTGGAAAGAAGAAAGCGTAGGAAATATAGTTGAAGAAAGAGGCGGAAAAATTTTTTCATTATTAAACGTCTCTACAGTCCACGAGATTAACAGAGAAATTTTTAACGCAAGTTGGACTACCAAGATTACCCCCATAGGTTTCTCAGAATTAATGTTACCAGTAGCTGAGGACAACACACTTATGCAAAGAGTGAGTGAAGGGAGTTTAACTCTCTCACAATTACTCTTGCTTACGTCAGTATGTGTTGCAGGGGTTGATATGGTAGCAGTTCGTAGAGACCTTGAAATCTATAAAAGTTTACTAAAAAGTACTATGGCAATACAATTTATAAAGAGGAGGCCATATGGTGTAAGAGTTATCCCTTCTGACGGCTCCGGAGAAATTTTTTTAAAAGAGTATGGCAAAATACCCGAAATTAAAACAATCTGAAACACATTTAAACTACTTTTATAAACTTAGAAACATATATAACTCTAGGCTAGTGAGTAAAAATGGAGGTTAGAAGAGTTCAAAAGTTTGGAAAATCAACCCTCATGGTTTCATTACCAGCGGAATGGGTAAAAGAAGTAGGATTATCACCTGGGGAAAGTGTTTACTTAGAAGTTGATGAGGACGGAAGCTTAAAGGTATATCCACCTAACATGAAATTACAAAACTCTTTAAAAGAAATGAAAGTAGTTATTGGAAATAATATAATGCCAGAGATAGCGACTAGAATAATTTACGGGTTGTATATTCTCGGTTTTGATAAGATAGAGATAGAAAGCAAAGACAAGATGTTTAGCGAAGATATACTGAGAAAAATAAAGGAAGCTGTAAGGAGTCTAATTGGTTACGAAATAACGGTTCAGAACATTGACTATATTCAAATACAATCGTTTTTAGACCCAACAAAATATACAATGACTAGTTTACTTAACAGGCTTATAAATAACCTCAAACAAATGCTTCATTACTTAAGTTTGGGAATAAAAGAAGGTAGTAGGACTTTCTTACAGGAAACAATAGAGTTAGAAAAGGAAGTTGATAGACTTTATTATCTGGCATTAAGACAATTAATTCTCTCCCAATCAAATAGAAGTTTAGCGTATATGATAGGAGTCAAAAGGATACAGCTAATAGGGAATAGAATACTTATAAAGGCAATAGAGGAATCAGCAGACGAAATTAGTGAAGCTGCATCAGACTTACTTACACTAACTCCTCAAGAATTAGATGAGATTAAGAATTATTGGAGTAATCTGAATGATATAATAGAACAATCAACAGTTATAATAGACCATGCTATAAAAGTACTTTCAAAAGAGGACATTAAACTTATAAATGAAACGATAGAGGAATTAAGGACTTTAAGAAGAGTATTATTAACAGAGGCAACCAATATAGAAACTAGTTTATCTAACGTTAAGAATTATAGAATATTAATAGCAATAAGGACAGTCAATTTAAGGCTCTATAATGCTATAAGGAGAATGGAACCAATAGTTGAAATTGCATTCAATAGAAGCTTAGAAAATATTAAAGAAGTAATTGTGGATTAACTTTCAACCTTAACATATTTTAACTGAGAGAGAACATAATCTCTAATCTCTTTCGCTGATGGCAACTCTTTTATTATTCTTCCATTTTCAATATATTTTTCAAGAAGTGGTTTACAATTGTCCTTCGGAGGCTTCTCACCAAGCAAAGTAATTACATCGTCATCTGGAGAATTTCCACAGCGAAAGACTTGCTTTGCACCGGGCCATTTGCCTCTCTTAGTAAAGGGAACCCACATACCGTCAACAAATTTCTCCACTATATCAGCACTAAAATCAACACTCGGAGGAAATGCTATAGATGTACCAACACCAAACCCGTCCACAACGTCTCTCAAATTAATTACATCCTCTTCATCAATTCCCCCGCTTACAAATATTTTAACGTTTTTATAACCGTGAATATTTAAAGTCCACCTAACTTCTTGTATAATTTTCCTAAAGTTTCCTCTTCTACTTGATGGAGTATCTAACCTAACACCATAAAGCTTATCCTTTAATAACTCTGCTGCCTTGAGAGCCTCGGTTCTCTCATCTTCGAAAGTATCTGCCAAAATTATTCTTGGAACATCAGGTGGCATAGCTTCATCAAAAGCTTTCCAAGCTTTAACGTTATCACCCACAGCTAACATTAGGGCGTGTGGCATTGTACCAGTAGGCTTAATTCCAATAGTTTCTTCATTAAAAGCGCCAGAAACCCCATCACAACCTCCAATATATGCGGCCCTATCAGCCATAGGGGCTATAGCTGGGTGTAGAGCCCTTAAACCGAAAAATAACACAGTTTTATCCATTGCTAAGCTCTTTATTCTAGCAGCTTTAGTCGCTATACTTGAATAATGTCTTAATATTCCTAGAAATGCAGTTTCATAAACACCAAAATCCAAATAATTACCCTCAATAATCATTACTGGTTCAATTTCTTTAAATAATGTGCCTTCCGGCATAGCATAAACTGTAACGTTTTTACCTTCAAAAAGTCTTAAAACCTCCTCAAGTCCGGCAAAAACGGCCCATTTATATCCCTCTGGTAACCCATAAGAGTGTATTTCCATTCTAACCTTTACTTCTTTAATTCCTAAATGCTCTAAAGTCCTTATTGCCCTATCAAAATAAATATCGGTTATTTTACCTTCTAATAACTCCCTCTCATCAGCGATGTAAAACTTCATTAAAGATCGTCATAAGTTAAAAGGTAAGAATAACTTTTAAACCTTTAATAAATGTAATAGTAGCTGAAGCTTATGATAACAGTACAAATGGTTCCAGCTGACCTCTTTATCTCTAGGCTAGCAGAATATATAAAAGAGAACATAAAGGAAGTGCAACCAGCAGAATGGTCTTTTTATGCAAAAACAGCAAGTTATAAAGAAAGAGTTCCAGATAATCCAGAAATCTGGTGGTATATAAGAGCTGCTTCACTATTGAGACATCTGTATATTTTACAGCCTTTGGGTGTAGGAACAACTAGGAGAATATATAGTGGGCTTAAGAGAAGAGGGGCAAGACCACCAAAAACTGTAAAGGCACCGGGCCACGCAAATAGACTAATTTTACAGCAATTAGAAAAAGCTGGCCTAGTCCAGAAGACTAAAAAGGGTAGGGTACTCACACCCAAAGGTAGGTCACTTTTAGATAAACTTTCATACGAAATATTTAAAGAGTTGGCTGAGAAAAGACCAGAATTGAAAAAATACTTAGAATAAGGTGATTTACATGAGTGATGAATATGATGAAGAATTACAAGAATTATTAAGAAGAAAAGCACTTGAACAGCAAAGAAAAGCACTTGAAGAACAACAAAAAAGAGCTGAAATAGAAGCTAAAAAAGAGGCAATACTAAGGGTTATCTTGACCCCAGAAGCTAGGCAAAGGCTGAATAATGTAAAACTCGTTAAACCAGAAGTTGCAGAAGCTATAGAAAACCAGCTTATAGCATTGGCGCAAGCTGGAAGGATTCAAACCCCTATAACAGACGACGAGTTAAAAGAAATCCTAGCACAGTTAACTAATCAAACAAAGAGAGATTATAAAATAACAATTAAAGAGAGAGGATGGAAATGAGCAGAAACAAACCATTAGGTAAAAAGCTAAGACTTGCAAAAGCATTAAAAAGTAATTCACAAATTCCAGCCTGGGTAGTTATAAAGACTAATGGGAAAATAAGATATAACCCCCTTAAAAGAAACTGGAGAAGAAACGACTTGAAGGTGTGAATAGATGAGTGAGCAAGTACAACAAGAGGTAAAAAAGGAAGAGGAACAAAAACAATTAACAGAAAAGCAAGAGGAGACTAAGAAAGAGGAGAAGAAGGAAGAGAGAAAAACACAAACAAAAGAGGTAGAGAAAGAAAGAAAGAAGTCTACTAAGAAAGAGAAAGAAAACTTTGAAATGGTAGTTAATTTCAGAAGAGTCTTTATGGGAAGAAGGACTGTTAGAGCTAAGATGGCTATAAAGTTAATAAGGTATATAGTACATAGGCACTTCGATGCTGAAAAAGTAATAATAGACCCTCTATTGGCTAGGGCTATAAGCACGAATGGGAAAGATAAAATAGTGAGAAAGGTAAGAATAGCTGTTAAAAAAGTAGGGGAAAAAACATATTTAGTTAGATTAGCAATTAAGCAATGAATGATTGTAGACAAGTTATCTATTTTTGGAACAGATAATATAGGCGTTTTTATTTTTACTAATGATAAATACACGATAATGCCTAAAATTGATGATAAAGAAGTTATAGAAAAAATACAAGAAGTGTTAAAGACCGAAATAATTCAAACCACTGTAGCTAGAAGTATTTTAGTAGGAGTTCTAGTTAGCGGAAATAATGATACAATTCTAGTTCCAAAGACGATATTAGACGATGAACTCAAAATAATAAAAGAAGCAGCGAAGGACGTTAGAGTGGAAGTAGTTAATATAAAACCTACAGCATTAGGGAATATCATCTTGTGTAACACAAATGCAGCATTGGTTTACCCCGAATTAACTGATATAGAACTAGAAAGAATAAAGAAATCACTAGGATTTGAGAAAGTAAAAAGAGGGACAATAGCGAACATATTAACAGTAGGATCAGTAGCGGTAATAACTAATAAAGCAGGGTTAGTACACGTTGATGTAACAGAGGAGGAATTAAATGAATTATCAGAATTTTTTAAGGTTAAACTAGATACCGGTACTGTTAATTTTGGTAGTGCTTTTATAAGAAGTGGCTTAGTTGCAAATTCTAACGGAGTTCTAGTAGGATCCTCAACAACAGGACCAGAGATTTTAAGAATCCAAAGAGCATTTAGTGATTGAGATGAGTGAAATTAAAGTTTACATGATAAAAGGGACAGCAATATTTAACGCCTCGAAATTCCCTACAAGGCAAAAATTCACAAAATATGTAAGGGCTTTAAATGAGAAACAAGCAATAGAATATATATATTCTTACCTTGGCAGTAAAAATAAGATAAAAAGATATAATATTAAAATTGAGGAGATAAAGGAAATAAATCCAGACGAAATACCGGATAAGACAATAAGAGATTTAGTAAAGCTTGAAAAGATAATAATGGGATAAAAATGAGTAAAGAGCAACAGCAACAAGTCCTAGAATATATTGAATATTTATATGAACAAGCCACAGCATTAAAGCAATACATAGACGCGTTACAAAAGAGATTAACTGATATATCAGAAGCCATTGAATCAATAAGAGCATCAAAGCAAGCATTGCAAGAACTGCAGAAGGAAGGAGGAGAATTCTTATTATTTGGTGATAGAAGAGGAAATATTGTTTTTAAAGTAGGAAACATAGATAAACAAAAAGTACTTATTCATATAGGATTAGAGTATTATGCTGAAGTAGAACCCTCGTATGCCCAAAAAATCTTAGATGAAAGAGAACAAGAACTAAATGGTGTATACAATAGTATACAAGCTGAGTTAAGCAAGTCCATTGATGCTTATAATCAGATAGTAAGTGTGTTATCCCAATTCCAAAAAGGTGAATAATTTTGTTTCGATAAATTAAAAAAAGCATTCTCAAATTTTTTAAATAAAATTTCTGGTAAAGAAGAGGAGAAAAAAGAGGAAGCACAACAGACCATTGATCAAAAATTGCAAACGCAAGAAATACAAAAACCGCCCATAGAAGAGAAGAAAGAAGAACAAATACCTATCCAACAAAAGAAAGATGAAACCGTTAACGTACAGCAATCAGTAGTTGAAGAAAAAACTATCGCAGAAGTTAAGGAGGAAAAAAAGGAGAAACGGTTTTCCTTATTTGACTTTATAAAATTCAGAACTATAAAAGAGGATGATATACGAGATCTAATCGAAGAACTGAGAGAACAATTACTTGAGGCTGATGTCTCATATGATGTAACAGAAAAAATCCTTGATGATTTGAAAAACTCACTAGTTGGAAAGAAGGTTAATAGAAGAGAAGATTTAGAGAAATTAGTTACCGATTCATTAAAAAAATCGATAGAAGAAATACTAACAAAAAATCAACCCGTAGACTTGATAGAAAAAATAAGGCAAAGCAATAAAAAACCATTTGTAATAGTCTTTTTCGGAGTTAACGGAGTAGGTAAAACTACCACGATTGCGAAAGTTGCTTACTTACTAAAAAATAATGGCCTATCAGTAATTATATCAGCATCTGATACATTTAGAGCAGCAGCACAAGAACAATTAGCGTATCACGCATCTAAACTCGAAGTCCCATTAATTAGAGGAAAATATGGAGGAGACCCAGCATCAGTAGCGTTTGACGCAATTAATGCCGCTAAAAGTAGGGGTATTGATGTAGTATTAATTGATACCGCTGGCAGAATGCATGTAGATACAGACCTAGTAGAAGAATTGAAAAGGATAGTGAGAATTTCTAAACCGGATTTCCGAATTCTTATACTAGACTCATTAGCGGGGAATGATGCATTAGAACAAGCTAAATACTTTGACGAAAAAGTGGGATATGACGCAGTAATTTTAACTAAAGTAGACGCAGATGCAAAGGGCGGCATATCGTTATCTTTAGCATATGAATTGAAAAAACCGGTTATATACTTAGGTGTTGGACAAGATTATGGAAGTTTAATCCCATTTAACGCCAATTGGTTTGTTCAAAGACTCTTTAGTTAATCTAACCTTTAACGTTAAAGTTAAAATTATAATTAGCACACTTACAACATATGAGTTTATCTGATTCCATTAAGAAGTTAAGAGAGGACTGGAGAAGAATCATCAGTGTTGCTAAAAAACCGGATAAAGATATGTTGAATTACAGTATAAAACTTACGTTCCTCATTATAGGAGTGATAGGAATATTAGCATATATAATACAACTAATTTCCACTTTACTAATACATTAACAGTGGTGATTTTATGTCTAATGAACAAGTAAAATTTAGAAATTATTACGCAGTTAGAGTCACTGGAGGACAAGAATTGAATGTAGCTCTACTGATTGAAGAAAGAGTTAAGGCAAACAATATAATGGAGATTTTCTCGATAATTGTGCCACCTAATATGAAAGGATATGTAATATTAGAAGCTACTGGTCCCCATGTGGTTAAACTTGTTACCTCTGGAATTAGACATGTTAGAGGAGTTGCTCACGGATTAGTTCCGAAAGAAGACATAATGAAGTTCGTATCAAAGACGGTAATTACACCGTCAATTAAAGTTGGTGACTTAGTAGAAGTTATAAGCGGACCGTTTAGAGGAATGCAAGCACAAGTGACGAGGATAGATAATGCTAAAAATGAAGTAGTTTTAAATATTTTAGAATCATCATTTCCACTTCAGGTTACAGTACCAATTGATCAAGTCAAGCCGGCTAAAAGGTGAAAATTATGCCAACTAAAACTGTAAAAATTGTAGTAGAAGGAGGAAACGTAAAGCCCGGTCCTCCATTAGCGCCAACGCTCTCACAATTAGGACTAAATGTAAGCGAAGTAGTCAAAAAAATAAATGACCTTACATCTCAATTTAAGGGAATGTCCGTACCAGTAACAATGGAAATAGACACGACGACGAAACATTATGAAATTAAAGTAGGAGTACCAACGACTACCTCATTATTACTAAAAGCCGTCGGTGCACAAGAACCTTCTGGAGACCCACAACATAAAAAGATCGGAAACCTAAAGATGGAGCAAATAATAGATGTTGCAATAAAGAAAAAACCACAACTTACCGCCAAAACGTTAAAAGCAGCAGTTAAAAGTATTCTAGGTACCGCAAGATCAATAGGAATTACAGTAGAGGGTAAGGATCCTAAGGACGTTGTAAAAGAGGTTGATACTGGAAAGTATGATGATTTATTAACCAAATATGAACAAAAATGGAGTGAGGTAGAAGGATAATGCTGGCAAGTAAGGAACAGTTACTAGATGCAATAAAAACAGCATTAAGTAACGAGAATAATCCAAAGAGAAATTTCACACAAAGTATTGAAATGATTATAACATTAAAAGGAGTAGATATGAAAAAAGGTGAGATCAAATTAAGAGAAATTGTAGCATTGCCTAAAGCTCCAACTAAGCCTAAAAAAGTATTAGTTGTTCCTACATTTGAACAATTAGAATATGCTAAAAAAGCTCAACCTAATGTGATTTTGACTAAAGAGGAGTTACAAAAGTTGCAAGGACAAAAGAGGTCTGTTAAAAAGCTAGCTAGACAAAACGACTGGTTCTTAATAGCTCAGGAATCAATGGCATTAGCGGGAAGAATTTTAGGACCAGCATTAGGACCTAGAGGGAAATTCCCAGTACCACTACCTACTGCAGCAGATATAACAGATTATATAAATAGATATAAGAGATCAACAATAGTCAAAACGAAAGATCAACCACAAATCCAAACCTTTATAGGAACAGAAGACATGAGCGCTGAAGATCTAACTGAAAATGCATTAGCAGTACTTAATGCTATCGAGAATAAAGTTAGAATTGACGCCTATCTAAGAGCGATATATGTAAAAACTACTATGGGTAAAGTTGTAAAAGTAAACTTAAAGTGATAACCCATGGCAACACTAATTACACAACAAAAAAAGATTGCACAATGGAAAATTGAAGAAGTTCAAGAACTTACTCAGAAATTAAAGGAGTATCACACTATAATTATAGCAAGTATTGAAGGGTTCCCAGCAGATAAATTACATGAAATAAGGAAGAAACTAAGAGGAAAAGCCGAAATTAAGGTAACTAAAAATACGCTTTTTAATATAGCCTTAAAAAATGCTGGCTATGATACATCCAAATTTGAACAGTATTTGAGCGGCCCAAACGCTTTCATCTTTACTAACATGAACCCATTCGAATTACAATTGTTCTTGTCAAAGTTTAAATTAAAGAGATATGCAATGCCCGGAGATAAGGCGGATGAAGAAGTAGTAATACCAGCTGGAGATACTGGAATGCCAGCCGGGCCTATTTTAAGCACTTTCGGAAAACTAAAAGTAAAAACCAAAGTTCAAGATGGTAAAGTCCACGTTGTACAAGATACTGTAATAGCAAAACCCGGTGATCCAATACCACAAGATGCGATACCAATATTGCAAAAACTAGGGATAATGCCAGTCTACATAAAATTAAGAATTAAAGTTGCCTATGAAGGAGGAGTATTTATACCAGGGGATCAACTAGCACTGAACCTTGATGAGTATAAATCTCAAATACAATCAGCTTATGGTAATGCGTTTGCATTGGCAGTAGAAATAGCATATCCAGTACCAGAAGTGCTAAAGGTAACAACAGAAAAAGCCGCAAGAAACGCGATTACATTAGCTGCAGAAATAGGTTACATTACACCAGAAACCGCACAAGCTGTAATTTCGAGAGCATTAGCGAAGGCCTATTCGTTGGCCGCAGCAATAAGCAGTAAAGTAGACTTAGGAATCCAAGTACCATCTCAAACCCAGGCTCAGGCACAAGCACAAGCTGAGAAGAAAGAGGAGAAGAAGGAAGAGGAAGAGAAGAAAGGCCCAAGCGAAGAAGAAATAGGCGGAGGATTAGCATCACTATTCGGCGGATGAATTTATATACCACCTATTAATTAGTGGATGTGATAAAAAATGGAATACATCTACGCAAGTTTACTCTTACATTCAGCTAAAAAAGAAATCAATGAGGAAAATCTAAAGAATGTTCTATCAGCTGCTGGCATAACTGTTGACGAAGTAAGATTAAAGGCAGTTGTTGCAGCATTAAAGGAAGTTAATATAGACGAAGTATTAAAGAATGCAGCAGCAACACCAGTTGCAGTAGCAACAGCACCAGCACAGGCTCAGGCACAAGCACAAGCTGAGAAGAAAGAGGAGAAGAAGGAAGAGGAAGAGAAGAAAGGCCCAAGCGAAGAAGAAATAGGCGGAGGATTAGCATCACTATTCGGATAAAAACTTTTTTAACAACGCTTAATTCTCTTTTCTTATGGTTAAAGTGAATGAGAACGAATACAGATTAAATTTCTTTTTAAATAATAATTATAATAGGAAGATTTGCAAATCTTGTAGTACACCCTTCTGGACTAAAGACAAAAATAGAGAGTATTGTGCTGATATCCCATGTACTGATTACTATTTCTTTGACCTTGAAATTAAATCTCCACCCCTTACAGTAAAAGAGGCAAGACAGAAGTTCTTGAAATTCTTTGAGAGAAAAGGACATACTATAATTCCTCCTAAACCGGTAATAGCCAGATGGAGAGAAGACTTATACTTGACTATTGCTAGTATTGTTGATTTTCAGCCATTCGTAACTAGCGGACTTGTACCACCGCCTGCGAATCCACTAGTTATTTCACAACCTTGTATAAGATTGGAAGACGTCGATAATGTAGGAGTTACCTTTGGTAGACATCTGACCTCCTTTGAAATGGCAGCGCATCATGCTTTTAACTACCCAGATAAACAAGTTTATTGGAAAGATGAAACTGTACAATTAGCTAAAGAGTTTTTCACAGAAGAGATAGGAATACCAGAAGAACAATTAAACTTTAAGGAATCATGGTGGGAGGGAGGTGGAAATGCTGGCCCATCATTCGAAGTTACAGTAGGAGGACTTGAGCTCGCAACATTAGTATTTATGCAATACGAAGTAAAAAATGGTGAATATATCCCCCTTAAATTAAAAATAGTAGACACCGGTTACGGAGTAGAAAGAATAGCTTGGTTTACCCAGAAAACTCCTACTGCATTTCATGCAATCTATGGTGATTTGGTATATAAATTCTTTAAAAAACTTAACGTAAATCCAGTAGATGACGAACTCCTAAAGACAGCAGCAGTCTTTGCTGGCAGAATAGACCCAGATAAGCCAGAGACAATAAAGTTACATAGGCAATTAGTAGCGAATAAATTAGGCTTAAAAGTAAATTACGTTGATGAAGAACTAACTAGAGCAGCTAGAGTATTTCAAGTATTAGACCATACAAAGACAATAGCGTTAATGCTTGCAGATGGCTTAGTACCGTCAAACTCTGGTGAGGGATATTTAGGTAGACTATTAATAAGGAGGGCTTTGAGAGTGCTAAAAATACTAGGAAGTGATGTAAAACTTTATGAATTACTCAAAGAACAAATAGATTATTGGAAAGAGGACTTTCCACAGCTACTCAAAAATAGGGATTATATTCTAGATGTAGTTAACCTAGAGCAAGAAAAGTTTAATGAGAATATTTCTAAGATAACTAATGTAACGTCTACGTTAATTAAAAAGAAACAGATAACATTGGAAGACCTTATAACCCTTTATGATTCTAACGGAATACCACCAGATCTTCTAGCAGAAGAATTAAAGAAAAAAAGTATTGAAATTGAAGTTCCTCAAAACTTCTACGCCTTAGTCGCAAAGAGGCATCAGTCTGCCCCAATAAAAGGAGAGAAAAAGGAGAAATTACCAAAAGACCTATTGGATAGAATAAAAGAGGAATTAGTAGGAAAACAAGAACCAACCTTAAAATTATACTATAAAGACCAGTACATGAGGTCGTTTGAAGGAAAAGTAGTAATGGTTTATAAAAACTACTTAATATTAGATCAGACTACCTTCTATCCAGAAGGAGGAGGACAGATAGGAGATACTGGAATAATAAAAGACTCTAATGGGAACGTTTATAAAGTAGTAGATACGCAAAAAGCTTTTGATTTTGTAGTCCACATTTTAGATAAAGAACCTACGATCAAGGTTGGAGACAAAGTCTACGGTGAAATAGATTGGCAAAGAAGATATAGGATTATGAAACACCATACAGTAACTCATGTTCTATTGTCTGCAACAAGAAAAGTATTAGGAGATCATGTCTGGCAAGCTGGCGCTGAAAAAACACCAGAAAAGGGTAGGCTTGATATAACGCATTATAAGATGTTAAGTGAGGAGGAGATAAGAAAAATAGAGGATCTGGTAAATTACGTAGTAAATGATCGTAGACCAGTAAAACCAATAATAATGAATAGGACTGAAGCAGAAATGAAATTTGGTGTATCGATATATGCGGGTGGAGTACCAGAAACAGCCGAGGTACGGCTAATTGAGGTAAAGGACTGGGATATTGAGGGTTGCGGTGGTACTCATCTCTCTAACACTAGTGAAATAGGTGCTTTTAAGATAATTAACGTTGAGAGGTTACAAGACGGCGTAATAAGATTAGAGTACGTGGCCGGTGATGTGGTATCACAATACGCTAGAATTGAAGAAGAAAAGATTAACACGATATCACAACTATTTCAAACTTCCCCGTCACAATTAGAAGCCAGGGTAAGGAGATATATAGACGAGGTCAATAAAAAAGATCTGTTACTCTCATCGTATAGGAAATTAATGCTTTTAAACCTAGAAAAATTTGAAAGAGTAATGACTATAAATGACATTAAACTTCATATAATTACTGGAATAGATGACGACGAACTAATAAAAGAAATCATGAGAAAAATCACATCTGTTGAGAAGCAAATTGTTGTAAGCATTAGGGGAGCGGAGATTAAAAATGTTGAGATCGCATCTTCAAAGGACTTAAAAGTAGATAAGATTATTGAAGCATTGAGAAAATTAGGAGGTAAGGGAGGGGGTAGGAATACATACGGAAGCATAAGCATATCTACAACGGAGGAAAAAATAATTGATACAGTTTCGTCAACAGTTAATAGCGGCATATGAGGACTACAAATATTTAATTAATCGTGGATATAACAGAAAACCGGCATTGGATTTAGTTACAGCTCGATATAACTTAACATCTAAAGAAAGGCTTTTACTCTATCGGTGTATTCATACTGATTCAGAAGTTTTAAATATAAAGTCAAAAAGTGTAAATAACCCAGATAAAATAGTTTTAGATGGATACAATTTAGGCGTAACATTTCTCTCACTAATGTATAACGATGAAGTGTTTCTGTGTGATGACGGTTTTTTCAGAGATTTAGGGCTTGGAAAAAGGAAGGAGAACCCGGAAATTTTTGATGCACTACTAATTCTTTCAGAGTATATAATTACAAAATTAAATCTTACGAAATTTGAAATAATCCTAGATTCTCAAATTAGTTTTAGTGGGGAACTATCTAAACAATTAAGAGAAAGAGGGTTAACTGTTAGAACAGAAAAGAGACCAGATGCAGAACTAATCTTGTCTCGAGAAGTTATAGCTTCAAACGATTTTGTAATTCTGTCAAAAGCCTTCAAAGTATTTAACTTATTAGAACTTATTGCAAAAGATAGTAACTATAATGTAATCAAATTTCCGCCTTCTTAAAGAGTCATACACGGTGGGGAGAGGAAAGTAAGTTTAAAAACTATTAAGATTCTCATTTAAGTGCTTTGTATTGAATATTTAAATACAACTTTGAGAAAATATTTAAGAGGTTTGATAATGTGATTATTAAGTTTTTTAAGAGGAGAGATGACAACAACGAGATAAATGTAAATGATGATTATGGTGAGTGGCTGATTATAAGAAAAAACAAGTATGCTGTAACAGTTAAAAGAGTAGTAGATAAAACATTAAAAAAGTTAAAGATAAAGGACGGAAACCTGGGTTTAATATCACTTATGGAGGATGAACAAATTAAAGGATTATTAAGTGTAAAAGCCATGGTATATTTCAGAGAACAAATAATAGATCCAGAATTTTATAAAGTATTCAAAGACTATGCGGAAGAATATTTTAAATTAGGAGAAACTAGATTAAGTAGGCTTAGAATTTGCAATACAACATTCTTATTCTTCATGACCAACTTACTAGTTAAAAAGGTGGAAGATGAAGAGGATTCAGTAAAATTGCTTTTTCCGCCTAAAGGAATTTATGTTGATGAAATCCCTTATACCTTAAAGGAACTATTCTCTAAAATTGTTGAAAGAAATTTAAATATGAATTGCCATTCTACCACTTTGACTTTAAGTAATAACAATTTAGAAAGTGTATTCGTATGTAAAGGCAATTATAATGCAAACTTGAATGACCTAAAATTAACACTCTCTTATTTCTCATTAGAACCTCCAAATATTACTATTCGAACTTCCAATAACACAATTGAAGTTTCGATTTCAATAACTAAATTCCGGAGTAAATATTTAATACCATTTTTATGGAGTAATATTATCGCATCTAATATAGTCTGTTAAATATAATAAATCCCTTTTAGTATTATTTCATGAGTTTCATGATAAAAGTATCTGATCTTGTAATCCCTACATTAGATGATATAGACGTAAATAGCAAGAAAATTCTATTAAGAATTGATATAAACTCACCTGTTGATCGAAAAACAAGCAAATTATTAGATGATTCAAGAATAAAAGCTCACTCTATAACACTTAAAGAACTATTGGATAGAGGCAATTCAATAGTAGTATTGTCACATCAAGGAAGACCTGGAGACGAAGATTTCATTTCTCTTTCACAACATGCAGAAATCTTATCTAAATATGTTGGAGCACAAGTAGAGTTCATCGAAGATGTAATCGGGCCTTACGCTATTGAAAGGATTAAAAACATGAAGAAAGGTGAAGTTATACTATTGGAAAATGTAAGACTTGTATCTGAGGAATTAATAGAGGCACCTCCTCAACAACAAGCTAAAACTTTCTTAGTTAGAAAACTAGCACCGCTTTTTGATGCGTATGTTAATGATGCATTCGCGGCGGCTCATAGAAGTCAACCCAGCCTTGTAGGCTTTCCATTAGTTTTACCTTCCGCAGCAGGGAAAATAATGGAAAAAGAAGTATCAGCATTAGCAAAGATCTTTAACCCAGAAGATTCCCCAAAAATTTTTGTACTTGGTGGTGGAAAAGTAAGTGATACTTTAAAAATAATAGAACATTTGGCAAAGAATAGGGTTGCAGATAGAATTCTGACCGGAGGATTAGTGGCTGAACTATTCGCAGTAGCTAAAGGAATAAATCTTGGGAAAGCTAATATACAAGTTTTAGAGAGTAAAGGGCTTTTAAGCCTTGTACCTAGGGCTAGAAAGATATTATTAAGCGGTGCACCGATTGAGATCCCTGTAGACTTTATAACTGAAAAACCTAATGGTGAAATAGCAGAAGAACCATCTAATAATGTTAATAACGTTATTAAAGATATTGGGAAGACGACAGTAGATATTTACTCCTCATTTATCAAGGACGCTAAAGTTATAACGCTAAGAGGCCCCATGGGCGTAATAGAGGATGAAAGGTTTAGAAACGGGACAAAATCACTTTTAAAGGCCGCTTTTGAGAGTCCAGGGTATGTGATTATAGGAGGGGGGCACATGATCAGTATGGTCGATAAGAACATGGAAATTAATGAGAGTAAAGTTCACATATCTACTGGTGGTGGTGCATTACTTTTATTTTTGGCTGGTGATAAGTTACCAGCGTTAGAAGCTTTACATATTTCATGGGTGTCAAGAAATGGCAAAAGTTAAAGTAGCGGTAAACGGTTATGGGACTATTGGTAAAAGAGTAGCAGATGCCGTAAAGTTACAACCGGATATGGAACTTATAGGAGTTGCAAAAACAAGCCCTAATTACGAGGCACTTACTGCAGTCAAAAAAGGGTATAGGATATTCACTGTAAAAGAGAATATACCTAAATTTGAAAAAAACGGAATACCAGTTGCTGGTACGGTAGAAGATATGGTTAAAGAGGCTGACATAATTGTTGATGCGACACCAAATGGAGTAGGTGCGACATATAAGCTCTTGTACCAACAGTTTGGTAAAAAAGCGTTATTCCAAGGAGGAGAAAAAGCTGATGTGGCAGAAATTTCATTTTCCGCATTATGTAACTATGATGAGGCTAAAAACAAGAACTATATTAGAGTTGTATCTTGTAATACTACCGGAATTCTTAGAATACTTTGTACAATTAATAACTACATTAATAAAATAGAGAAAGTAAGAACAACAATAGTTAGAAGAGCGTCTGATCCTAAAGAAGTTAAAAAGGGTCCAATAAATGCAATAGTTCCAGACCCAGCAACAGTTCCAAGTCATCACGCAAAAGACGTATTAACAGTACTAAAAGGGATTGATATTATAACTATGGCAGTTATAGCACCGACAACCTTAATGCATTTACATACCATGATGATCACACTTAAAGATAAGGTTACAAGGGAGGATGTTATTAAAGTATTATCAGACACTCCCAGGATAGTGCTCGTTAATGGGAAATCCGGCGTAGGCTCTACTGCAGAAATAGTTGAAGTAGCAAGAGATTTAGGTCGTTATAGATACGATATCCCAGAGGTAGTAGTATTTGAAGACTCAGTATTCGTAAACGGTAATGAATTGTACTTAATGTACGGGGTTCATCAAGAATCTATAGTGGTACCAGAGAATATAGACGCAATTAGGGCTGCAATGAATTTAGCGAATAAAGAAGAATCCATTAAAATAACTAATGACACACTAGGTATTATGAAGGGGTATTTAATTTGACTGAACCGACATATACTATAAGCTTTTGGTTAAGGAAAGTTGCGGTATTAGTTGATGGTTCAGAAAATAGCCTTAGGGCTTTAGATCTGGCAATAGATTTTGCCATGAGATATGGTTCACAAATTACTATACTTCACGCATGCGAGAACTGTAATGAAAGTGAGGTAAGAGAGAAAATAGAAAAAAGAACTAACGGAAAAGTGTCTTATGAACTTAAAATCTTAAAATATTCTAGCAAAGAAAGCAGTGCAAGCAATGAGCTTTTAAAACATATAAACGAATCAACTTACGACGCAGTGATTATGGGAGCCAGAGGTTTATCAATAAATAGTGACTTAAACATTGGATCAGTAGCTACTGCAATTGCATTGAATGCAATAACAACAGTTATTTTAGTTAGATAATTAATGGGATCACTTTACCGTTAGAGTATTTTGACAAGTCTACGTTAAATGTATACTTGACCTCTAAGAAGTTCTTTCTGAACTCAATTACTTTCTTTTTAACCTCATTAGGGTCTTTCTTATCTATTGCGACCTCCTTCATGAACTTAGCGACCTCTTGGAATTCAGACTCCTTCATCCCGAACCTTGTCATTTCTTGAACCCCTAGCCTAATACCACTAGGGTCTTTAACAGCACTTGGGGGATCATACGGTAATAAGTTCTTATTAGTTATTATATTAGCATCTTCAAATAGCTTAGCAATCTTAGCACCTCCACCTAAATTCCTAACATCTATTACTACTTGATGACTTTTAGTATAACCTAAATGTTCGCCAATTACTTTAAACCCCTCGGCAGCTAAAGCCTCCGCAAAAGCTTTTGCGTTTTTAACTATTTGTGAAGCGTATTCCTTACCGAAATATTTCATTTCTAATGCTGTGACCGCAGTTGCAGGTAGTCTGTGTAAATGATGGTTACTCACGAACCATGGAAATATTGTGTCACTAACCTTCTTAAATAATTCATCATTATTTGAAAGTACTGCACCTCCTTGTGGTCCAGGAAATGTTTTATGAGTAGAAGTGGTCATTATATCTGCTCCCTCATCAAGCGGATTTGTCCAAACTTTTCCAACGATTAAACCATAAACGTGAGCGGAATCGTATACGAGTTTAGCACCTACAGCGTGAACGTGAGGAGCTAATTCTTTAGTTGGATGGGGAAATAAGTATAAACTTCCGCCTAACACTACGAACTTTGGCTTGATCTCCTCAATCATTTTAATAGCCTTATCGACATCAACATTCATGTTCTCCTCATCGTAAGGTAACTCTATATGCTCTATCCCCAAAGCTCCTAAAGTGCCAAATTTCGTATGACTAACGTGGGCTCCTGCCTGGACCGGTGCTATTAAAGCCTTATCACCAGGGTTAGCTAAAACCCTAAAAACTGCAGCATTTGCAATAGTACCACTAGTAGCTCTTAGATCTACGTGTTTAGCTGGTGTTATTTCACCAAGAATTTGCATAGCTAAAGTCTCAATCTCGTCAACATATTTAGTACCCTGATAATACCTTTTATACGGTTTACCTTCAGCATACCTTGACATAAAGTCGCTCATATAAACGGCTTCAGCAAGAGGGCTCATAACGTTTTCAGAAGCTATTAAATTAATTACTTCCTGCCGTCTCCACCTATTTTGTTCTCTCGTGATCTCAATTACCTTTTCGAGTTCAGCGGGTATTTGGCTCATCCAGATTATCTCATAGACAAAAATTTTAAACTTTAGCGGCCCTGCCTAACTTTAAATGTGCTTTGCCCAATTCCTTATTTGCTAATGCCGCTAATAGATTCAACTCACCACTTAATACAGTAGCAGCTATAATTTCAGCAAACTTTTTAGCATTAGACCCAGGTGGGTTTCCGCTTCCAGCAACACCCATTATAGAAAGGGCTTCCCTTTGTGTTGGCAGCCTCGTACCACCACCAACAGTACCCACTTCTAGCGATGTTAAGGTAATTGATATATATAATCCTTCTTCTCTTACCTCAGTCCACGTATATCCCATACTGCTTTCAACGACTTGGGCCATATCTTGCCCCGTTGCTAGGAATATTGCAGCAATTATGTTAGCAAAGTGAGCATTAAACTGGAAAAATGTACCAGCCCTCGCTCCACCTAACCAGTTCTTCCTTAAATTCACTTCATGAATTAACTCTTTGTCAGATTTCAAAACTTTCTTAATTATCTCATCCTTAATTAATGCCTCAGCCACTACAGTTTTACCTCTTCCGTGTAATGAATTAACAATGGACTGCTTCTTATCACTACATACGTTTCCGCTTACAGCCAAACAGTCTGCTTTTCCAAACTCCTTCTCGATATATTCACAAACTTTTTCAGTAGCTATAGTAGCCATATTCATACCCATCGCATCACCAGTTTCATAAACAAACCTTAACCAAACAGTATTACCAAGTACGAAAGGTTCTATTTTATTCAACTTTCCGTGACTAGTTGTGCTTTCAGCAACTTCTTTTATCTTGTCAAAGTTCTTATTAACCCAATTAAGAAAGTCTACTACATCATCAATTGACTTAAGTTTAAAAACGGGCGCTCTGGTCATTCCATCAAAAAGGATTTTAACCTTAACACCACCACTTAAAGATGCAGCTTTAGCACCTCTATTCACACTCGCTATCAAAGCACCTTCAGTCGTGGCTAAAGGAACATAAAAATCCCCTTTAGCGTAATCACCATTAACTTTTAACGGACCAATAACGCCTAAAGGTACTTGTGCAGCACCGATAACATTTTCTGCATTCCTATTTTTTACCTCCGCATAATCAATAATCGTAGAACCTATAGAAGGTAGCTTTGCACCAGTTATTTTTTCTATAACTATCCTCCTTGCAACCATAGCAGCATTAGCTTCTAAAAACTCATCTATTTCATGAAGTTGGATCTCTCCCTTTAACGCTTTTTCGACAACTTCATTAATTTTATCAACCATTTGAGTCATTATTAATCACTTTAAATTTAATACCGTACTGTATTAAACCATTACTCGAATCACTCCGTATTTTCCTTAATACTGCTTTAACTCTTGCGCCCTCTTTTATATCTCCATCAGCATCAGCTATTGGTGCTACTATTATTGCACCCTCATCAAGTTTGATCAAACCGACAACTAACGGCTGTTGTTTTTCGAAACCTTCCCTAACCTGGTATGATATTGTATATTCTATTAGAGTCCCATATCCTTTGCTATAAATTTTCTCTACATCCAACGAGCCACAATTATTACAGATTGGTTGATATGGATAACTGACATTTCCACATCTTTTGCACTTGGTTAATGCTAATCTATATAATGAGTCTTTTAGCCTCCAGTTTTGTGAAGGACTTATTTTCATACTAATCACCTTCTTAACACAGTTATATATACTGAATTCCCAAGATCGTCTGCTGAAAGAATAAGACTGTTTTCAGCACTACTCTTTCTACCCGGAAATGTATTCGTTAATTGCATATATGCTTCTGCTAATTGGTAGATAGCAGTAGCACCACCAGGGTATCCACGGGCTTTTAATCCCCCGCTCAAATTAATCTCGAAAGCTCTTATATTCTCAAACGGTTTACTATCGTTAGCCAGCTTTAACGCTTCTATTTCTAAGGCTGCTAATATGCTATAAGAATCGTGAACATCGTATAATGTATTACCGTTAAGTTTCATATTTAATTTATTGAAAGCTTCCTTCACAGCTGGCAAAGACGGTGATATTATATCAACCTTATGGGAACTACTAACTATTTTCTCTATCTTTACTGGAGCATCTGAGTACTTATTAACAATATCATCACTGGTCACTAAAACAATAGAAGCACCATCAGCCCTAGCAGCAATATCAAATAATCTTAAAGGTTCAGCGACTACTTGAGACTCCATTATAGTCTTTCTATCGACTTTAAATTTGAGATATGCGTATGGATTTTCTGAAGCATACTCGTGCATTAGTAGTGGCCACTCAGCTAAATAATCATAGTCTAGCCTACGCGTTTTAAGATATCTCTTAGCCATTAATGCGGCATAAACATGGGGAGTTAGCCCGTATTGGTATTCAGTCTCATTATCTAAATTATACGCTATCACATCATTAATGTATTTTGACGGATAATCGGCGAATTTATCAACTCCTATGATCATAACTGCCTTTGAGATCTGAGACTTAACTAATGAATAAGCTGTAAGTAAAGACGCTGCACCATTATCTCCATTTTCAATTCTCATAACGTTACAGTTCCTAAACCCTAATCCTTCACTTAACTTCAATGCGGAGAGTAAACTCTTAGATATAATATCTATGTAACCGCTTGAAACAATTATAGTATCTATAGGTGGTAGTTCTTTCAGCTTTATAATTAATTGCTTAAAAGCTTCTATGACCATATCCTTCTCTGATAATTCGTAATACCTATCAACTTTAATAAAACTGGAACCTATTATAGAAACCATTACTCATACACCTTATACTTATTAGTGGTTTTAGCATATAACGAATACGGAATAACTTTCTTGTTATTAATATAATATTCTACTGTTGGGGCTAATTTCTGCCTTTCAGTAATTCTATCAGTAACTAAAATACTAAATGCGTCACTACCAGCACCACTTCCAAAAGGCGCTACCAAAATCCTCTCTCCAGGTTTTGCTATATCTAAAACTTTAGCTAAACCTAGTAAAGCTGAGGCATTGTAAGGATTACCGATATAAGGAGAGATTAACCCGGCTTTTACTTTCTCTAACGGAACATTTAACTTTCTAGCTACTTGTATAGGGAACTTTCCATTCGGCTGATGAAACACGAAATAGTCAAAATCAGAAATTCTATACCCATGTTCCTTCATTAGTGCTTCAACTGCAGATATTATATGTGCAAAATAAGCTGGTTCACCGGTAAACGCTTCACCATGTAAAGGATAAGGCATTCCATCCCTTCTCCAGAAGTCTGGAGTATCTGTAGTATACGAGGAAGAAGCTTCAATCATTGCAGAAGACTCGTTCTCGGGACCTAAAACATACGCTACAGCCGCAGAAGCTGAGCTTAATTCTAAAATGTCACCGGGGTTAGATTGGGCAGTATCACTTCCAACTATTAAAGCATATCTTATTTTACCAGCCTCAATCATACCACTAGCTAATCTCATTCCCGCTGAAGCAGCTCTACAGGCGAATTCTAGGTCTGCACTTAGTGTATAATTTGAAATTCCTAAAGAATCAATAAGAATTGTTGCCGTAGGTTTAACTGCGTAAACCTTAGATTCAGAACCAAATAGTACTAGGTTAATTTGAGAAGGATCAATTCTTGCCCTTTCTAAAGCGTTTTTGGAGGCCTCCCATGCCATAGTGGTCGAATCCTCATCTACAGCCGGAACAGCCTTTTCAGATAAGCCTAAGCTTTTTACAACACCTCTCTCAATTCCCCATAAATCAGCTATTTCATTAACATTAATTCTGTACTTGGGGATATACGCTCCCCATCCTATAATACCACTCTTCATCAGCCTCTTCTTTTCCTAAAGTAAATTTAAAAGGTTTTCGACAACTGTCTATGAATTCATAGACAGTTGTCGATTGATAAATTAAAGTAAAAAAGGTTAACTTTAAATCTATCATTACAATAAGGTTTACGAACTTCTATCAGCATAAAACATCTGATACCGCTTCGGTTTAAGTTGCGATACTATATACTCAAATGCAGATTGAGGATTGCTGTTCTCTCCGCAAGTATACACATCTAAGGTAGCATATTTATACTCGTTCCATGTATGAAGCGCTATATGGCTTTCCTCTACTAGTGCTATAACAGAGACTCCTCCTTTTTTACCTCCGAAACTCCATGACTTTATCTCTACTAATTTCATATTAGCTATCTTTACAGCATCTAATACTAGCTTCTCTAGGTATTCCTTGTCCACAAGAATTCTCTCATCAATATCGTATAGGTTTCCAAATACATGTTTTCCTATTATTCTATCTTCAGAAATAGTTTGGTGGAGGAGGATTTGCTCGTTCATTTCTTTTTCTAGTGCCCTCCAGTTTGTTTAATCCGTAATAGGGGATTATAAAGTAAACTGTGGTCATAATACTTTGAAATAAACTCATATACAAGCTGAAGGTATTAATTACGATGAAAAGGATATATTTATTTGGCATAGCCATATTAATGCTGGTTATAATTGGAATAGTGTTTTACATAGAGAACTCAAGCTTTAATGTATACGTAGAACTCGTGGGTGTAAAGGAGAGCATAAATAGTCCTTATGCACAGTACATTTTTTGCATTGTAGCTAATAACGGCCCATTGCCAATGAGTGCGACAGTTTACTTAGAGGCAGGGGCTATAAACCAAACAACACCTTCACTATTTCATAAGGAAGCCACTTACGTTAACAGCACTACTATCTCAGTAGGGCCTTTCTCACACAGTAAGAAAATGGTGATATTATGGATACCACTAGTCTCGTCTATAATTTTCTTAGGAGTAGGAGGTACTGGAAATTACGGCTGGCATAAGACTATAACTTCGAGTAATGAAAGCTTAGTACTTCAAATAGGAACATTATCAAACTTCTTCAAAATCTACCCCCCGCAACCATTATCAGTATTTACTAACATAAGCTTGAAAGGAATAGGAAAATATCCCTATGAGATATTAGCTTATAGCGCGGCTTATTATTTCAAAAATAACTCATTTTATGAAAGTTTAAATGTGACTTTATATTTAAATAACATAAAACTTAACCCAACTAACACACAAATAGTCATCAACGTTAATGGTACAAAAGCATATTCAGTAACCTTAAGTCCACAACAAATTAGCTCACCCTTGTCAGCGATAGTAACCTTAGACCCCCCTACAACACAGACCGGTGCGGTTAGTTATAGTACTATTTATCTGCTTACGATTTACATTTATAATGGCAATAATATTTATTACATAGCAGAAAATATGAAAATATAATGGTATATGGAACAGAACTAATACCAGAAAAAAATACTGTGTCCTTTAAAATTTGGGCCCCCTATATTAATGAACTTGAAATTAAGATACATAATAAGGGGATTTTTAAAGCAGAAAAGGATGAAAGGGGTTATTTTTACACTGAGATTAAAAACGTAAAAGAAGGAGAATTATATACCTTATTGCTAAACGGAAAAGAGGAAATACCAGACCCTACATCAAAATCACAACCTTTAGGAGTTCATGGCCCCTCCCAAATAATTAACCTTAATTTCGAAATAAGTGAACTAGGAAAAGTAAACTTAAAAGACTTGATAATTTATGAGCTACACGTCGGTACATTCACACAAAAAGGCAACTTTTATGGGGTTATTGAAAAATTAGATTATTTAAAAGAATTAGGGGTTAATGCAATAGAATTAATGCCAATATCACAATTCCCGGGGAGAAAAGATTGGGGTTACGATGGTGTATTCTTATATGCTGTACAAAGCACATATGGAGGTGCTAAAGGGCTAGCAAAACTTGTAGATGAAGCACATAAAAGAGAAATCGCAGTAATCCTAGACGTAGTCTATAATCACATAGGCCCTGAAGGGAATTATCTAGCAAAACTGGGCCCTTATTTCTTGCAGAAATATAAAACCCCTTGGGGCCTAACGTTCAACTTTGATGACTATGGGAGTGATGAGGTAAGAAAATTTATTCTAGGAAACGTTAGGTATTGGTTTGAAGTATTTAAAATTGATGGACTTAGATTAGATGCTGTTCACGCAATATTTGACATGTCACCAAAACACATACTTGAAGAAATAAGCGAACTCGCACACTCCTTAAGAAAATTTGTAATAGCTGAAAGTGATTTGAATGATCCTAAAATAGTAAGGGAGGATTGCGGGTATAAAATAGATGCACAATGGGTAGACGATTTCCATCATTCAATACATGCATACGTAACCAAGGAAAAATCCGGATACTATATTGATTACGGTTCTTTAAGCGATATAGAAAAAGCATTTAAAGACATTTTCGTTTACGACGGAAAGTACTCTAAGTTTAGGGGAAAAACACACGGTGCTAAAGTAGGAAATATATCTAGATCTAAGTTCGTAGTTTATATTCAGAACCACGACCAGGTGGGTAATAGAGGAAACGGTGAAAGGCTTTCACAACTCGTTGATAAAACTACTTACCTAATCTCAGCTACACTATATTTACTCTCCCCATACATCCCTATGATATTTATGGGCGAGGAATACTTTGAGAGAAAACCTTTCCTTTTCTTTTCTGATTTCTCAGATGAAAACTTAATAAAAGGAGTAAGAGAGGGAAGGTTAAAGGAGAACGGACAAACAATAGATCCGCAGTCAGATGATGCATATAATTTATCAAAACTCTCGTGGCAAATAGATGTAGAAGTTTTTGATTACTATAAAAAACTCATAAAAATAAGGAAAGAGTATAACGTTAGTGGAAAAATTCCTATAACAAAAATTTTCAATTCATCAATAATTATTCAATATGATAAAATCTCATTAGTAACATCGTTTTCAGATGACTTCATAAACATAGATTTTAACGGTAAATTAATACTTGGAATAAATTTTCCTAACCTTATAAGAAAAGGGGAAAACATTAAAACTAAAAAGGGAGTGGGGGTTTATGAACTATGTTAAAGGATAGGCCATTAAGACCAGGGGAGCCATACCCATTAGGAGCAACGTGGATCGAGGAAGAAGACGGAGTTAACTTCGTTTTGTTCTCTGAAAACGCTACAAAAGTTGAATTACTTCTTTATTCGCCTACTAAACAAGATTATCCGAAAGAGGTAATAGAAGTAAAGCAGAGAACTGGAGACCTATGGCACGTATTTGTGCCAGGCTTAAGACCCGGGCAATTATATGCTTATAGAGTCTATGGCCCTTATAAGCCGGAAGAGGGGCTAAGGTTTAACCCTAATAAAGTATTAATAGATCCTTATGCCAAAGCGATAAACGGACTACTTACCTGGGATGATTCAGTATTCGGATATAAAATAGGGGATCCTAACCAGGACTTATCATTCGACGAAAGACCAGATGATAAGTTTATGCCAAAGAGCGTAGTAATTGATACTCACTTTGAATGGGATGATGAACATTTCTTTATGAAGAAAAAGATTCCCTTAAGTGAAACAGTAATTTACGAACTACATGTAAAGGGGTTTACCAAATTAAGAAACGACTTACCAGAAAACGTTAGAGGAACCTATGCCGGGCTCGCATCAGATACGATGATTGATTACTTAAAAGACTTGGGAATTACTACAGTAGAGTTAATGCCGATACAGCAGTTCGTAGACGATAGATTCCTAGTAGAAAAGGGGTTAAGGAACTATTGGGGCTATAACCCCATAAACTACTTCTCGCCAGAATGCAGATACTCTAGCAGCGGTTGCTTAGGACAACAAGTAAAAGAATTTAAAGAAATGGTAAATAAACTGCACAACGCCGGAATTGAGGTTATAATAGACGTAGTATATAACCACACAGCAGAAGGGAACCACCTAGGCCCGACATTAAGCTTCAAAGGAATAGACAATAGGGCTTATTACATGTTAGACCCTAAGAACCCGCGATATTACCTAGACTTCACCGGGACGGGAAACACACTGAACCTCTCTCATCCCAGAGTTCTACAAATGGTTTTAGATAGTTTAAGGTATTGGGTTTTAGAGATGCATGTTGACGGTTTTAGATTTGACCTAGCTTCAGCACTGGCCAGACAATTATATAGTGTAAATATGTTATCAACATTTTTCGTAGCAATACAGCAAGATCCCGTGCTCTCACAAGTCAAACTAATAGCAGAGCCTTGGGATGTGGGGCCTGGAGGTTATCAAGTGGGTAACTTTCCATATCTATGGGCTGAGTGGAATGGGAAATATAGGGATACGATAAGGAGGTTCTGGAGAGGAGAGGCAATACCTTATGAGGAATTAGCAAATAGATTACTAGGTTCACCAGACCTTTACGCTGGGAATAATAAAACTCCGTTCGCAAGTATAAATTACATTACTTCTCATGACGGTTTCACTTTAGAAGACTTGGTAAGTTATAACCAAAAACATAATGAAGCTAATGGGCTAAATAACACCGATGGTATGAACGAAAACTATAGCTGGAACTGTGGAGTCGAGGGGGAAACCCAAGATCCAAATGTGATTTACTGTAGGGAAAAACAGAAGAGGAACTTTATGATTACATTATTCATAAGCCTCGGAGTGCCCATGATATTAGGAGGAGATGAGTTAAGTAGGACACAAAAGGGTAATAATAACGCCTTTTGTCAGGATAATGAAATAAGCTGGTATCATTGGGACTTAGATGAAAGAAAGCAGAAGTTCCTAGAATTCGTTAGATTAATAATTTACTTTTACAGAGCCCATCCAATCTTCAGAAGAGCGAAGTATTTCCAGGGTAAAAAACTCCACGGACTACCTCTAAAAGATGTAACATGGCTAAAATCAGATGGAACGGAAGTTGACGATAATACATGGAAATCGCCTACAAACTTCATAGCATATATTTTAGAGGGAAGTGCCATAGACGAAATAAACAAGTATGGGGAAAGGATTGCTGACGACACGTTCTTAATAATACTTAACGGAGGAGCAGGAAATATGAAGTTCAAATTCCCTAGGGGCAAGTGGGAGCTTGTACTTCACCCATATTTAGATGAACCTAAAGATAAGAAAGTTATAGAAGGAGAGAAAGAAATTGAAATAGAAGGAAGGACAGCACTAGTTTACAGAAGGGTTGAGTATTGAAGCTGTACTCAACTTATAGAATACAATTAAACAAAAATTTCACATTTGAGAATGTAATAGAAATACTGGACTATTTAAAGGAGTTAGGAATCTCCCATTTATATCTCTCACCAGTATTTCAAGCGAGACCTAACAGTACACATGGGTACGACGTAGTAGACTATAGTAAAATTAACGAGGAATTGGGAGGAGAGGAAGAATATAAGAGGCTACTCAGAGAGGCTAAATCGAGGGGTCTAGGAATAATACAAGACATAGTACCAAACCACATGGCAGTTCATGAAAAGAACTGGAGATTAATGGACGTTCTAAAAAAGGGCAAAAACAGTAAGTATTATAAGTTCTTTGACTTCTACCCAGAGGAGGAAAAAATAAGATTACCTATTCTTGAAGATGAACTGATAAAAGTAATTGAAAAAGGATTAATAAAAATAGAAAAAATTGGAGAAGAATATTATGTTGTATATAGGGATTGGAAACTACCTTTGAATGGGGTTAAAGAAAGTCTTGAAGAGACACTAAACTCCCAGCACTATATTTTAACTTTTTGGAATAATCCACCTTCCTATAGAAGATTCTTTGATGTAAATGAATTAATAGGCGTAAACGAGGAAATTGAAGAAGTGTTTGAAGAGGTACATTCAAAAATTCTTGAATTCGACCTGGACGGTTTTAGGGTTGACCATGTAGACGGGCTCTACGACCCCATAAATTACGTCAAAAAATTGAAAGAGAAAAGCAAAGGAAAGATTATACTCGTAGAAAAAATCCTCGGGTTCAAAGAGAAACTCTTTGAGGGACCCGACGGAACCACTGGCTATGATTTCCTAAACTACTCCAATTTACTTTTCCATTTTAATGAGGAAAAAGTAACTAGGGTTTACTACAACTTCATAGGAGAAGAAAAGAATGTAGATGAGGAGATAAGAGAGAGTAAGGAAAAAATCATAGACGAACTTTTTAAATTTGAGATAACACGTTTTGCGAAGCTATTAAACTTAACATTTGATGAATTAAAAAAATACCTTATTTGCCTCAATAAATACAGAACCTATGGGGAAGTAATAGAAGAATGTGATAAAACCGGTAAGTTGAAAGAGATAAAAAGAACAAACGCATACTATAAGCTCCAACAAATTATGCCAGCAATCTATGCTAAGTCGTATGAAGACACATTCCTTTTCAGATATAATAGGCTTATATCACTTAATGAAGTAGGGAGTGACTTACATTATTTTACTATTGAATGTGAAAAGTTCCACGAATTTAACGAAAAGAGAGTAGGGACTCTTTCATTGAATGCTACAAGCACCCATGATACAAAGTACAGTGAGGACTTTAGGATGAAAATAAGTGTTATATCAGAAATTCCGGAAGAATGGGAGAGGAGAGTCAAAGAGTGGCATGAAATTCTGAACCCCAACATCGATAAAAACGATGAGTACAGGTTTTATCAGGTTTTATTAGGCAGTTATTTCTTAGACGGCTTTTCGGAAAGCTATAAAGATAGAATAAAACAACACATGATAAAAAGCTTAAGGGAAGCTAAAGTTCACACTTCGTGGCTTAACGTGAATAAGGAATATGAGGATAAAATGCTGAAGCTAATAGAAGAGGCGTTCTCAAATAAACAATTTAAAGAGAGTTTCAGGGAATTTGAATTAAGGATTAGAAGATTAGGAATGTTGAAATCCTTATCACTCCTAGTACTCAAAATACTCTCACCGGGCATACCAGATTTCTATCAGGGTACTGAAAGTTGGAGGTATTTATTAACCGACCCAGACAATAGAAGTCAAGTAGATTTTAAGAGACTGATTGAGTTATTTGAAAGGAGCAAAAAGTTCGATAATAAAATGTTAGAGGACATGAACGATGGTAGGATAAAGATCCATTATACTTATAAGCTCTTGAATTTGAGGAGGAAATACGAGATAAACGAACTCAGTTATAAGGGAGAAAAATTACAAAAGGGCTTATGCGGTTTCTGGAGGGGTGACAAAATACTCGTGATAGTAAAAACACTCTCGACGTTACCAAAAATAACTGTTAATATTCAAGGTAAATTCGTAGATTACATAACTGGGGAGGAGTTTGAAAATGAAATTGAAATTGACCAGTTACCAAGAGTTTTAATAAAAGAGTAGTACAGTTCGGAAAATGGTATTGTTAAAGAAATAAACTCAAGAAAATGAGTAATCAATTAACGCATAAATAATCGTTACTCGTCTAACGAGAAGTGAGCACTACTTCTTTAGCTATAACGAGTTACAGGAACGAAAATCTGTTAATAAATATAAAGTTAGCTCACCCACTAAACTCTAACGTTAATTCGCTAAGTTATCTTGCGGAACTTAGGTTCCCGTTTGTCCCTACACTTTCATTTCAATCATTTTATGATCAATCATGATCGAGTGTAGGGACTTAGCCCTCAACCACCTACTTGCGGTGGGTCATGGGACTCCTTTGAGCCCAACGGCACGGGGCTCACATCTCTGCAATCACTCCCCACCCTTTTGGGCATAGCCCACATCGGCGTGAGAGATCATCATTTATTAACAAAAATTCGTTATAAACGGATATAAAAAGATTCCTATCAACGTGAAAAAGGATTCCCCCAACGATAAACTCAAATCTCGCTCGAAAACAAAAGACGCTCTTGAACCATAAAGAATAAAAAAGCCATAAACTCGTCTTAGCAAAAAGCTTCAATTATTTAGTTATCCAAAAGCGTATCTAAATATTCCGTATATTAACCTCCTATTCTCTTTAACTTCCTTACCTTTTGTCATCCTCACGCATTCCCCTACCTTTTTACCTCCTAGCTTCCTTATATAGTACTCCTTATCTTCAGTCGTTATAACCCCGCTTACGCCCAGTCTAACACCACTCCTAATTAACCTCTCAGCTACTTCATCATTTTCAGCTATTAAAGGGCCTAATATGTTGCTATAAATTACGCCATAACCACCTTGAGTATAAATTACCTTACCATTTATATTCAATAACAACTTAGACCTATCATCTCCAAATGCCTCCTTATCTAATTCTAACATCCAATCTTCCAACCTATTAGTAATTTTCACACGATCATCATTAACCCCTTTAACATCTGAGATATCAAACGCGATAGTTTTATATCCATCACTAAACCCCAGTCTTTTATAAAGACCGTAACCAGCTTCAGTTGCATCTAGTCTTATAGACTCAGTTCTTATCAAGCCGAGTAAATCTACCATTAACTTTCTGCCATAACCTTTACGCTGAAAACTCTTCTTAATACCCACATTCCCTATCCATGATAAATGTGAATATGAAATATAGCACCCCGTTCCAATAACTTCACCCCCTTCCTCAACCACTAAACACTCTCCTAGTTTTAGGAAAACTGTAAATGTAGTTCTAATCCGATCAAGATTAGACGAGTTTATCGAGTCAGCCCATGCTAAACTCATCTCGTTAATATCATCACCTGATGCTTTACGAATAAACATCAGCAGTTTATTATCCTGCAAAAACTATTAAATACTTAAAGCCAACATTTCGTTCATGGTTTACGGTGAAATATTTAGAGATAAAGAGCTTAGAAAGAACGCTTTAAGAGAAGAAATAGGGATAGAAGAGGAAGTACCAGAGAGGGTAGTCGTTACGCCGTAGTCAGCAGTTTCCGATAAACCGTGAAGTTTATATAATTTGTATGTGAGTTTAATTATAATGCTGAAACCTAAGGAAGTATGCCAAAAACTAGGAATATCATACCGCACACTACAGAGCTATGTTAAGAAGGGTTACATTCAACCAGTAATATTACAGAGTGGAAAATGGAGGTTCAGAGAAGAAGACGTAGAGAAGTTAATGGGAATAGTAAGAAAGAGGAAAGTAGTATTATATGCTAGGGTATCATCAAACACACAAAAAGACGATTTAATAAACCAAGTTAAATACCTAGAGGAGAACGTTAAAGAATACGACCAAGTAATAACAGACATAGGATCTTCATTAAACATGAAGAGAAAAGGATTCATCAAATTATTAAGGATGATACTAAACAACGAAGTATCGAAAGTTGTCATAGCCTACCCGGACAGACTAGTTAGATTCGGTTTCGAGATAATTGAAGAAGTATGCAAAGCACACAACTGCGAGCTCGTAGTGCTAAGCAAGGAGGACAAAACCCCAGAACAAGAACTAATAGAAGACTTAATCTCAATACTAGTCTCCTTTAGCGAGAAATTGCAAGGAATGAGGAGTCATGAGAAGGTGAAGAAATGTGTCGAAGAACTTAAGGCTTAATGGCTTTCAACCACAAGAGGAATACGTCTACCTAACGTACTCTCTGAAGAACGATAAGAAGGAGGAGAGCAAGATATTACTGGAGAATTACAGAGTCCTATTGCAGAAGGCTTTAGACTGGTTATGGGAGAGGACTAAGATAGAGAAAAAAGAAGTGAAAGGTAAGAAAGCCACTAAGATCAAAATAACCCTGCCTAAGAAAAAGGAAGTGTACAAGAAGTTGAGAAACGAGCTTGAAAAGATTAACAATCTAGCTTCACATTACGTGGACAAAGCAATAAATGATGCTTACTCAATATTAAAGGGGTGGAAGAGGAGGGCTGAAAAAGGACAAGCGTCATTGAGGAAACCTAGATTGAAGAAGGTTTACGTTAGGGTAAAGTCTACTCTTAGGAAAGTTGAGGGCGAAGAAGTTAGGATTACAGTAAGACCTTTCGAATACATCACCTTCTCATGGTCTCACACTTGGTTCTCTAGGATTATTACCAGCAGGATTTTTAACTTGTGTTATATAAGCTTAAAATGATAAAGAAATATGTTTAATTATCAAAAATTTGAAAAAGATTTCATAGAAGCATGGAATTCACACGACATAGAATATTTGTTAAGTTTTTACACAGACGAGTTAGTTTATATACACCCAGGTGAGCATCCTAGAGTAATTAAGGGGAAAGAACAATTTAAAAAGTACCTAGAAGATTTAATATGTTCACTATAAATTCACTTTATTTCTACTGTGGGATATAGAATAATTTAGTGCGCTTTAACGAGTTATGCTAGTAGAGACGAGCAGAATATTATACTAACTACTACTTGACTCTATTGGATTATCCTAGATGAAGCATTTTCATACGTTACTCCTTGCCTAAAAATTTGCTTATCACTCTTCTCTTCTTCATAGCGTAACAATTTATAAACGTTTATATATCCATCCAAAGAAAATTACTAAGTTAAAGACTATCAGCCTTAATAATTAATCTTATGTTCCTGTCAAAGCATATTATTGTTCTTGAAAAGAAATCATCTTTACCTAAAATTAGGCTGGGATATATACCCTCACCTAAGTTTACGAAGTCTAAAGGTGCTACTAGTATCTGTAATGTCTCATTAAGTTTTACGAAGCGAAATTTTATGCTATACCTTTCTTTTGGGGTGAGTATATTAGAAATCATAACCTTATCGACTAAACGGCTTTTTAACGAGGATCCATCAAAGCACCTTAAGAACGTATCATTTCTAATGATAGAAAACCTACTTCCGCTATCTGGAAGGGCGTAAATTAAATACTCTCTACCTAGTTTTGGGCACTCCATTTCTACCTTAAGTATAAGGTAAATGTGTATCGTTAACCTTAACAAAAGGTATCTCTATTTCGCGAGACATTATCAACTCTCTACATACTTGATGGAAACTAAAATGTCATAAGTCCCTTTCTTGTAATCCTTCTTCTCCATGATCCTATCAATTTCCTCTTCGGAATCGGCTTCAGCTACAATCCTCCTATCATAATCTATCGCATAGTACTTCTTCACAACCTTGATAGTAGTAGTCATACTCTCAAATTAAATATGAACTTGCGGGACTATAACTTTGTTTGTCTGATATACTACGCTCTATTGTTTCAAATTTTTGAACTAGAGATGTGCCTAGCTGACTAGTATTTAAAACTTAAAATACATTTTCATAAGGAGAAAAATAAGTGTTAGGAGACAGTAATAACAATATTAGCTGTAAAAGTTAGTACAATATTTGGTTATTTGATCTAAAAGCTTAAATTGACAAAATCTATTTTAGCAATATTTTCGAAAAATAATAGAGAATAATATCCTTATTATGAATAAAATATATTGTAAGAAGTTCAGAATTTATACGTTAAAAGAGAGGAGAATTGACAAATTATCTGAGGTATTTAAGGGTCTAACGTCTCATATTACATAAATTCTTTCATCTAACACTTAATCTAAATTATGTTATAGTGTTAGAATGAAAATTAACTCTTTAACATAAAGGTGTTAAATCAATTTAACGTTTTGGACATCTGGTTGACTACCAGAAGGGCATAGTTAAATAAACGAGCTAGATATAAATAATATTCAAAGATAATATAGATATATCAGACAATATAAAAAAGCTAATCTACTTTAGTCCGTTTTATAATTAGTTTTAACTAGGGATCAATTAGCGAGAAAGCCCAGTCGATCACACCACAGCCTACACTTTCTGCACAGAGATCCAGACAACAATAATAACATACTACATCCATACCAGGAGGTAAACTCCAACATATAGTACAAGCACCATAACAACCTCCAGCAAGACATACATCTGACGCCCACTCATCTAAGCCTGGCATTATTACATCACCTTACGGAAGTTAGTCTTCTTTGCAAGATCTGACAATCCTTTACTTCCGTTTACATTTAGGAACTTGGCGAATATTTCGTTCTCTTTAGTGCCTTTACTTATAACCTTCAATAATGTCGCTATTTCTTCACCTGGGTTAGACTCAACTAAAGGTGATTTCACTTCTGCTGGTCCCCCTTCAAATACTTCCACGTCATCTCCCTTAATATTTATATAAACTCCATGACTCTTAATTGTGTAAAACCCTTGTTCGTCCTTATCTCCAATTACCTTATACATGTAAAGGGTAATCCTCAGCATTCCATCATCACGTTGAGTAACAGTTGTTATTACCTTCGTGTCATCTAACGAACTTTTTATCTTATGAAGTACGCTATGAGACGTTGAAATTTGTCTATCCTCAATTACGTAATATCCATCCTTGAGCTGTACTTGTTTTACCACTTTAACGTTTGATTTCTCAACTAATTCTTTATAACTCTCTTTTGACATTATCTCAGTATTTATATTCACAATTTAGACTTTTAAAGTTTTCCTTTCTTTTTGCTGTGTTGAATAATTCTTTTTTATCTTAACCAATAGGCTTTAATTGATCATGCTAGTAGCATTGCGTTCTTAGCATAATTAACCATTGCGTCGTATGCCCAAACTTTTTGCATAGCTTCCGCTAGCAAACCAATTACGCTTCTCGCCCTAAGGTCTTCTCCGAACTTTCTCTTTATAGATGAGAATATTCCCTCGATAGCCCACCTAAGGCCATACTTAACCCTCTTTGCCCATTTCTTATAACCTAGCCTCATGTACTCCCTAACTTACATTCTGTCTTCTCCTCCTGCTACCCCTACAACGATAAGTTGTAGCGTTCTTCCTTATCTTTATAGCTGACTCTGCATCGCCAATTACATTGAATATTTCGTTCGTGTCATATGCACCATCACCGTAGAACTTCTTCAGCTTAATCCCGTTCTCTTTTAACAGCTCTATGTGCTTTGCAGCAACCTTTGGCTCGGATACTTCGCCGATCTTTACATCAACCGTCAGCAGCTTCTTAGTCCTTACGTCTGCAGTTATTATTACTTTAACGTACTTTCTCCTTAAGATGAAAAATACATAAGGAGCTTTGAGGTTAATCTCAAGTTTGCTAAGGGTGAGGAATATATTAAGCGGTTGGCCATGCTCGGCATAATGTATTTACAGAATGCTGTAGCTTATGATAATAAAGACCTCTACCTGAGGGCTAAGGAGTATCTGGCAAGGGCTGAGGAGGCTATGGAGGTGAAGAGTGTAAGCTTTGAGACTAAATTATTGGTTGACAATTTGAGAAGTAAGATTGAGACGTATAAGTATCGTTTCGGAGAAAGATAAAGGCTTAAACATAGATAATTAATTGCGTAAATTATCATATCAAATCCTTACTCTTTTAGCAGTTGACTTATCGAGAAAACTGTCCGAAATTATTAGCAAATGTAGCATTAACATACGATTAAAAACAAGGTAGTCGTATATAATGTTAACAGCTCGGAAGATGTTGCTTCACAAGGATTTGGTGTAATAGGTAGCGGAGGCTTGTGTTTACCCGTGGTGTAACTTTTCCTTAGTTTTAATTACTTTTAATCCCACCACGGGCACCCCTCTTAAGGGATCATACACATTCACCCTTAAGTCCTTGGGGCTAGTCGAGGGAAACACCTATATAAACAGGACTTGTCAAAACGATAATTAGAAGTGATTAAAAATAACGAGTAATTACGTAGAAGCGTTACAGTCTGCTATGTGGGCATTAATACATTTGGGATATTCCCCGACTAACGATATGAAGAAGGCACTGACTTTAGGTCTATTTGCTAAATTTCAAGCTGAGGAGTCTCACGGGCTGAATCCTTTTTCACGTTGATAGAAATCTTTTTGTCCGTTTGTAACAAACTTTTGTTGATAAATGATGATCTCTCACGCCGATGTGGGCTATGCCCAAAAGGGTGAGGGGGATTGCAGAGATGTAAGCCCCGTGCAGTTGGAGTCCCATGACCCACCTGTGGTTGAGGGCTAAGTCCCTACACTCGATCATGAATGAACATAAAATGAGTGAAATGAAAGTGTAGGGACAAACGGTAGGAGAGTCTACCGATGTAGTAATAGTATATTGTAACAAGAATAAACTAATAATTAAGCAAATAAATCAGAGAGTTGTAGATAATATCAGAGACAATTATAAAAATAGCAGTTATTAGATTTTGGCTTGATTACAGAGCGATATTTAAGGGAAAGTCCCATAACTGCTGTATAAAAATTTACTCAGAGCACAAAAGGAATTGTTGAAGATACTAGTAAAAAGCTTACTTTAAACCTCGATTGACTTTCTAAACCTTGGAGAGAATATGCTTTTCTAATCCTTTATTATCATAAGCTACACTGTTTTGCGAATACACCATAGCAACTATATCTAATTGAAATTGTTAGACGTACTCCTATGAATATCTTCTTCAGAATCTACTTCAGCAACAATCCTCATAATTCTTTAAACTATTCGTAGTGCTATACTCCTCTCGGTTAATGGTTAAACTCTTTAGACATTAGTTTAACTTATATTATATGGTTTATCAAATAAAGTTAAGGAAGAAAGGTGTAATTATCTTACCAAAAGATGTTAGGGAAAAACTCGGGATAAAAGAAAACGATATACTGTTAGGTGAGATGAAAGGTGGGGAGTTAGTTTTGCGTCCCTTAAAACCTAAAATTGTAAGGGTTGATCCCAAAATGGTGGAAGAGATCCTTAAGGAAGAAGGTGAGGCTGAAAGGAGGAAAGAGGAGGAAATATTTAATGATAGTTGATACGGGAGTTCTAATAGAGTACATTAATGAGGCTGGTACATACCATGAAAAGGTTAAGAAGCTAATTGAGAGCTACACACCACTTTATGTCACACCAATCACTTTGAGTGAAGTATTATACGTAAGTTATAGGGTTTACATAACAGCTGGGTTAAGTAATGCCAACAATTACGCAAAGGAATTTGTAGAGTGGCTATCAGCTAAACTGAAAGTCACGGAGATTAACCACGAAATAGTAATAAAAGCAGGAGAAATAAAGAAAAAATACGGGATAGCTTTACCAGACTGTTATGTAATAGCTACTGCAGACTATTTAAAAGATAAGGCTCTCTTTAAAAGAGAGAAGGAAATAGTTCAAGTCTTGGACGAAATCAGAAAAGAATTCGGAGATATTATTAGTTTTATTGATGAAATATAATACAATAATAAAAAACTTAAATTTTATAAATTCTGAATATTTTAACAGAAGTATTTACTTAAACATCTCGGGATTATTACTACACTGGAGTTAAAGAGGATAAAACTAGTTCAAATACCGTAGCCGTTCCAATAAATTACTTAAGGATAATCGAGGGGCGAAAAATTTTCACGTAAGAAGATGGGGTAAAAACCTCTCTGTACATTTAGAAAATTTTCAGTATTCTTATATATAGTTAAGTTAAAGACTATCAGCCTTAATAATTAATCTTATGTCCCTGTCAAAGCATATCATCGTTCTTGAAAAGAAATCTTCCCTACCTAAAATAAGGCTTGGAAAAACTCCTTCATGAACGCCGAAATCGGCTATTCCAACTGGTATTTCAAAATTTTCATTTAGCTCTACGAAATGAAATTCTAATTCGTACCTTTTTGTATGTAAATTTAGATTGGTTAATATAATGGTATCAAAGTAATGATCTTCTAGGTTATCAAAACACTCGTTTTGCGTTCTCCTATTTATTAAAGAAAATCTACTACCGCTATCCGTAATGCGTATATCAAAACATCTTCCCCAGCCTTAGGACACTCCATCCTTACTTTTATTGAAGGAACTGAGTAACCTTCGGCGTTAATAAAAGGGATCTCTGTTTCTTTTTACCCATACTAACTCTTTTCTTGTTTCACTACCGTTAAAATATCATGCTGACTCCTTTTATACCCCTTCTTTTCCATTATCTCCCCGACTTCCTCCCACGAATTACCCTCAGCCACTATGTTTCTATTCTCATCTATCGCCAAATACTTTCTTACGAGCTTAATGTTCTCAGACATGCTCTCAAATTAAATATAAATGTAGAACTATAACTTTATCTGCTGCACTCTATTGTTTCAAATTTTTGAACTAGAGACGCGCTTGTCCTTTTAGTATTTAAAAGATTAAAATGTGCTTTCACTTAGGGAAATAAGTGTTATGAGACGATAATAGCAATATTAGCTGGAAAAAGTTAGTATACTATACGATTATTTAATGTAAAAGCTTGAATGCGATAAAAATCTTTTTTAGCAACATTTTCTAAAATCAAACAGGAAATAATATTCAGTTTATAGATAAGTTATTGTGGTAAGAAGTTCACAGAATTTATACGGAGATGAGGAGAACTGACAAAATAATTGAGGTATTTAAGGGTTTAACGTCTCATACTATGTAGATTTTTTCATCTAATAATTAATCTAAATTATAGTATTAGAATGAAAATTAACCCTTTAACATAAAGGTATTAAATCAAACCTATTAATTTAACGTTTTAGACACTCGGTTGTCCGGGGTTCAAATCCTCACGGCGGCACCTCCCTAATCTTTTTCATGAATTAAAATAGTCTTTATGTTATCATGAGAGGAGGATGATTGGGAACATCTAAAGTTTCTAGAAATGTAACAATAATATTTATCAGTAAGAATATGATACAAATTTTATTGTGTTTTTCAATTTACTAGAAGATTAGGAATTTATAGGCTATACTTAAGAAGAACTCTTAAATTTAGGAATAGATAGTACAAATAGCTAATGGCGAAATAGATAAGAAGATTTATACTATCTCGATAAAGTTTCTGAATTTTTGACTAGAGATAATAGCTAGTTTTTCCTTCTATAACTAAAGACTGATTCTATTTAGCATCACCTTTTAAAAAATGTACAATATAATAAAAAATATTAATTCTTATTCATCAGTAAATCCTACTGAACGTTACATGCAATAGCTAAACCTATACAGTAATCAGTACATGTAACTCAATCTAAAACTTCTATGTCATTGTCACCAGCACAGTCGTATACGAAACACTCATAAAAACAAACATAAGAAGCAGCTGGATCTGGTGGATCATTCTTTACGCACATCTTATTTCACCTTTTTTATCTCTATTTTTTCTGGTTCATAACTAGTCAAAACGTTTGAAAGTGCGTTTCCTTTTATTTCATATCTGCCTGATACTACTTTAGTTACCTTATTTTCTCTTAATAAATAAGATTCAGCAGTAAATACTTTCTTATCTCCTTCTCTTTCAATATTCTCCAAAATATTTAATACTACAACGTGACCCCTATTTTCTTCTGCGACAATGAAATGATACTCCTTATCCTTTTCCTTAATTATGACCTCGTATCCTACTTTCCCGTCCTTAGCTTTCACAAATGCGAAAGAGTAGTTTCCTATCTGTATATGATCTATAATTTCAAATTCTACCTTATTACCTTTATTTAATCTATCTATATATTGCTTTCTCTTTTTTACGATATCATCTATAATATCAAATTTCTGTGTAAGATCTTCAAACTCTATCGTTTATCACCTCTATATATATTACGTGTAATCAGCTTTTATTTTTAATTCTCGTTTACTCTAAAAAGTTTTAATAAATAATGGATATTACGAGCTTAATGTTCTCAGACATGCTCTCAAATTAAATATAAATGTAGAACTATAACTTTATCTGCTATACTACGCTCTATTATTTTACGATACTGGATATTAAATAGATGTGTTAAACATCTAAATTAAAGCACGAAACATAGTTTTGCTCACGATAAAAGGAAAAGTGACGTTATTAAATGATAATTCAGAATACAGAAGCTATAATAATTGGTTTTAATCTAAAAGCTTCAGTATAGTAAAAATTTAATTTTATCAAATTTTAAAAAATAAAAATATCAGATAATAGATAAAATAGGATGGTAAGAAGTTCACAATTTATACAATAAAAGAAGGAAAATTGGTAAAGTGGCTCTGGATAATTTTAAGGGTCTAACCTTGCACTAAATTGGTACATATGAAATTATACTAACTTTTAGTGTATAATAATAAAAATAATACTCCAACGAAGGGATGTTAAATTAGTTGTCTTAATTTCGACGTTTTAGACATCAAGTTATCCAAGATCAAATACTTGTAGCATTGCCTTCGTTATCTAAAGCGAGAATGGTGCTCTCATTAATAGGATGGTAAAGTTTCGAAAATAAAAAGAGAAATGCAGCGTTAGTTTATAGAAATGTAACAAGGTATTAGAGGATATAGGTATTAAAGTATTTAATACTGGCTAGATAAAAAGCTTATTTATTTTAAATATTCAAGAAAAATTATAGAGTTCTTAGATTAATAATTAGAATGAGATTATAGCTAAAGACTGAGTAATCTTATGATAAAATACCATGTAATAGTGCATTCCAACTGTAACTAATACTTCATGTCCAAGAACGTTGTTTAAATTTATCGGAATTGACCAACCAGGGTCAAAAATTATTCCGGTCGATGTTATTCTTTCTCCTTTTAAATTTATGCCCGTTACTTTACAAGCCACAAATATGCCCATAAATGGTTTTTTACCTATCTTTTCCGTCAAATTTTTGCTAATCCTTATGGAAATTATTTTGACTATATTTACAGTTTCAAAAGGGATATAATACGCTGATAATACATTATATAATGGCTCAGGTACTTCTAGCTCGGTGTTTATATTCTCTATGTTTTTCCTATCTAATATGAAGAATTGAGCTTTATTTAAATCATAGCTTGATAAAAAAGGTATATAGAATGATACCACCCTTAACGAAGGGCTAGAACTAGCTTTATTAAGCTTATCTATAGCTTCTTTTACAATTCTTAATATATCTTCAGAAGGTTTGCTTGACTTAAGTTGGATTTCCATTATTTATATTATCACCTAGTAGTTTTAAACCATTAATCTTTGCAAACACCACAAAATGCAACGCAACCCGGTGCTGCACCAATTCTTACCTCTACTCTTGTCCAAGGTTTTGTACCACTCTTCTGAAGTTGCTCAATTGCACTACCCTCGGCCGGATAATAATTATTATTAGAGTCAATCCAGTGCATATGAAAACCTTCATCCTTTAAATTCTGAGGCATTTTAAAGCCATATCTTTCTGCCACACTAAAAGGGTCTTTTATAAACTCTGCTCTAAGTTGAGGAGATGCTGCAAGTTCTCTATCTAATTCAAATAAGGGTTTAAGATCTAATTTAGCTATTTCTTCGAGTACCATTTTTGTTCTTTCTAATACTTTTTCTTCTTCTCCCATCTTAATCGCCATAATAAATTATGTAATAAACAGCTTTTTTTTAACTCTCAATAAGTATGAAAATTTTTTAAATATGCCTAGTCTAAAATATACTTAATCTTAGCAAAGTTTATTACTAATATTACTTAATTTAACCAATTATTAAATTCCTACTTATTAACATAGAATGCTATTCATTACTAATTGAGATAAGGATAGAATGCCTTAAATATAAAAAATTGTGCGTGTAGTGCCAGATAATAATAAGTTTTCTTTAGCATATGAAAGGAGTTAGATGAATATTTTGACGAGCTAAAATCAATCGTTTTGATGTTATGATATTAAATTACTCGAAATTCCATATACACACCAGTAATATGTTAAAATTTTGTTTCATAGAACTAAAAGAAGAATTTGAAAATCCAGTCACAGTAGGGAGTACCTGAGGAGTTTTCCGAGAATTATTCCAAGCATTGATAGCTTCTTCAAAGACGGTAATTTATTGATTATAGTAGAAGCTAATTTATAAATTTCCTAATAACTACTATTCGTCATGCTAAGTCAATTAGAGAAGTTATTCCTTACGGATCATGTTAGATTCGCATTTGAGATTTACGACTTAAGGTTTGATAAGGAATATACTGAATTTAAGACGACTAGGGAAGGTTATTTAATGATATACAGAAAATTTTATCCACCAAGAATAATTCTTCATGCAGATAAGGAGTGCACTGTGAGGGAATTACTTTCGATATTAAAGAACGAGAAGAGTAAATTTGTTCTATTCATAGAACCAAAATGATCACGGCTACTAAACTTTCCTAATATGAAAATTTATCCAGAAATATTAATGACTTGTAATAAACCTAACGTGTTCAGAAAAGAAAACGTAAGAAGACTATGTATTGAAGATAAGGAGGAGATTTTCCTTTACGGTCAAGGTCTGGGTAATATAATACTCCAATTACTAAGTGAAAACAAACTACTGCATATGGATTGTTTCTAGATAACCAGCTAGTTTCAGCAGCATATACATGGGTTGAGTTAGGGAACGTTGCTGTATTAAGAGGAGTCTTAACTAAAAGGAGGAATTTAGGAATATGGGCTTAGCTACTTCAGATGTGTCAATGCTAACTGAAGACCTTACTAAAAGAAGTAAGGTAGCCTCTTTGTATGTAAGAGAAAATAAAAGTCCCGCAATTCATGTATCAATGCTGTTCATGAAGACTAGGAATATTAAAGTAATAACTAAATAATGATTATCTTTTTATGAGGGATATTTAATGTGTTATTCACTTTTTATTAATATCTTCATATGATAGGTAATAACGGGAATAATAAGATATAATTAAAACCCTAAGAATTGATAGATTTAACAATTTCGTCAAATAAATTACATTTAACTTTATAAGCTTTCTACATTAGCTTGATACTAGACAATTATTCTGACTACTTTTGATTTCTAATAATATTAAGACTTCTCAATATCACTTTCTATATTGCACGCACCTTGTATTATGATGAATGCAAATAATGTGGCAACCACGGATCTTTAGGTTATTGAACTTAGTAACTTATATTTAAGGATCAGAAATTGCGAAATTTTTATAATCAAGCAAAAGGCCTGCTTTTATTAGTATCCCTTCGCCTATTATATTTTCTTCAATTTCTGGAACCCATAAAGCCCTACACAATATTTGCTTGCTTAAGATATTCACGCTAACAACTTTTTGTAAGGCTGAAAAACAAAGGTCTTTAGCAACACAAATTTCTCCTCCGTCCGAAGGTTTTGCACTTATTTCATCGAAAACATCAGACTTTACTATTAAATCACCACTAAAGCCCGTATCTATTAAAAACAATTCTTCAATGTTCTCTACTGTAAGCTTAACTCTCATTTAGTGTATAATTCTGCAGGAGCTATTATTCTAATTTTTTTGCCTTCTTTCATTTTTTCTTTTGCGAAATTATAAGCCTCATCTTCACTGCTAAATACTCCCAAAACGTTACCAGTATCATCAGTAACGTAAAAATCTTTATTTCCAATTACTATCCTCACTTTCTCTCCTTCTTTTACTTTATCTTTTAAAAACTCATAAGCCTCCTCTACGTTTTTGAATTCTTCTATTTCTTTACCTTTCTTATCCAGGGCAAGAAGCCTTTCACGTTGAACCTTTAGGTGAATTTTTTTGCCTTCTTTCATTTTTTCTTTTGCGAAATTATAAGCCTCATCTTCACTGCTAAATACTCCCAAAACGTTACCAACATCGTCGACAACTAATATTCTCATGAGATAAATTTTGACTTGATAGCTAAAAGTTTTACATTACTAACTAGTAACTTTCCATTATTATTAATTTTTAAAATAATAACAGGAATTATATTCTTATCTGTAATGATTTAATAGAAGTAAAATACTCAATTTATTTAATAATACTTGGAATAACTGTGTTTTATCTGGATAGTGTCGTCGTTAAGCTACAAATTCTGGGATTAACCTTCTCTCCCATAAGACTAGGGCTATGGAGTACATCATGGTGCGAATGCTCCTATTTACTGCCTTCTTTGCTCTCTTGAATCTAATTAGCCTATCCCTTAATGAGGAATGACTCGTTCGGGTTAACCGGCGAGACAACCGTGTTGTCTTTCAACCAGAAGTACAAGTTATAATCATCGCTCACCCCTCGTCGGGTAAATACTTTTTGACCTCAAGGAAAGTTCTCTCATCCCTATCCCCAAAATGAGGTAAACTCCCGGCTTCGTGTACACGTAACAAGTGAAAACCCACTTGTAAAAAGCCCTAGTACAAGTAAGTCCACATCTCATCAACAACCTTACCCTTGACCAGCTCCTTAACCCTACCCCACAACTCAACCAACTTCTCATACTTTTTCCTACCATAACGCTGTGAAAACAGTACCAAGAGGTACGTTAAGCACCCTAGAAGTAGCCCTCATACCATTATCATTTTCAAAGCCTCCTCCCTCAACTTCCTAGAATGGTAAGTAGCATCACCCAAGAAGTACTTACCACAATCCCTACACAAATACCTCTGCCTACCCAAAGGCCTACCACACTTAACAACATGATGACTACCACAAGAGGGACAAGAAACGTCTTGCCTAAATACAAGCTTCCTACCAATAAGTAATACTCGTTATACAAATATAAATAGCTTAACAACGACACTACCTGCTCAATGATCAAAAATTTGAAAAAGATTTCATAAAATCCTGGAACTCATATGATATAGAATATTTGTTAAATTTTTACCCAGACGATCTAGTTAATATACACTCGTGTGAACACTCTAGAATAATTAAGAGGAAAGAACACTTAAAAATCTAAAAGTTTTAAAAATCCTTGGTTATAAATCTAAATTAATTAATGTGACATGGAATGACAACATAGGGTTCGGCGAATGGAGGGGGAAATCAACTTTTAATGGCAAGAGATACGATTAGAAATTCGAAATAATGAGTGTAAATATATTAATTATCGACAAGGAAAAGGGATTGGTAAAAGAAGAAAGAGTATATTACAATATATTATCGGTTTTAGAACAAGTTGTGTAAAAACCTGGAGGTGAAGTATAAGGATGAATGAATTATCTAGATCTGTCCTTTTCTCTTCGTTACCTTCGTTTATCTCTTCACTTGAAGCTACAATGATATTAATGGCCATTCCATTAATAGCTAAAGATTTTTCAATATCATATGTAAAAGCCTCAACTCTATTGTCAATTTATATAGTGACTGAGGTCTTACTTTCCATTCCATTTTCACTTTTAGCAGAAAAAGTTGGAGTAAAAATGGTCTTAATATTAGGGACAATGATAATGGCTTTATCGTCCTTTCTCATAATTTTTTCTAACTCTTTTTTACTTATACTCATTCTTAGGATTTTTCAAGGTGTTGGGGCTTCAATGGTTCTTCTAACGTCTTTGTCTTACGCCAGTCTTATAGGCTCAGATGAGGAGAGAGGGAAAATGATAGGGTTAAATCACACTATAGTTAGCCTGGGTTACGTTTTTGGCTTACCCCTTGGAGGAATAATTGCTGAAATTAATTGGAAATACTTATTCGCGATAACATCGGTTCTTTCCTTTATCTCACTGTTCTTAATACTATCCCTTAACGAGGTACATGCAAAGTCGGGATTAGGGATTAATATAATTTATACTTCGCTAATATTTGACGGTATAATCTTAGGACTATATTACCCACTGTTCTTATTACTATCCTTAGTAGGTCTAGTTATGACTTTGTGGAAAATAAAGTTAGGTAAAGTATTTTATTTAACTAGTCTTTCGGGCTTTTTACACTCAATTACAAGGAATATGATAGCCGCTTTCTTTGTATTTTATTTATACTCCTTACATTTACCTGCCCTAATCATTGGCTCGTTAGTTCTCCTTTACCCTCTTTCCTTTACATTTGTCTCATTTTACGCTGGTAAGCTTCACGATAAGTATAAGTTAAGGGTTGCGTCTTTCGGTTTTGCCTCAATGGCCTTATCCTCCTTGTCTCTTTTCCTCAACGTCATTCTGGGAGAATTTTTACTGGGTGCCTCCTCTGGAATTGCTACTACTTCAAACACCGCTTATACAATGTCTTCAGTTAGGAATAAGGATAGAATAGTAGCCTCTGGAATAAGAAGCGTTCAAGGGGTCGTAAGTAATACTATAGGGTTAATTATTGCCTCATATTTCAGAACGTTCTTGACTCCTTACGTCGAGACTACAGTCCTTCTGAACTTAGCGTCACTTCTTATCTTAGGTATTGTAGTCTTTTTCCAGGCAAACACTTAGTAAAACATTTTTAGTGTAAAATATATTTATATTGTCGATATTTTAAGGGTGGTATTCATTATGGTTGAGAGAAGAAAGATCATTTTTGGTCCTACAAAAGAGATATCAACTTTAAAATATCTCTTGCTCCACCTATTAGTTGATGGATTACCATCAATTATAGTATCTATTTTAGCCTATGATATTATCTATAATTTTTCGCATAGCTTCATATTATCCGCTTTCTTAAGCGCTCTAATATTTTCGACATTAGGTGCGACATTATCCACTTACCTTAACAGATATCTTATGAGGCGCGGGATAAGACCACCTGGAATAAGGAAAAAAGAAGCTAGAACTAAGTATATAATTTCTCCGGAGAGCGGACAACCTATTGATGAAAAAGTGATTAAGAGGTATGAGAAAGCGTTAGAGTTTTCAGATAAGAAGTCAGAAAATTATGTGGCAGAGTTGGCCATGCTAGGTATGATGTATTTACAGAATGCTGTAGCTTATGATAATAAAGACCTCTACTTGAGGGCTAAGGAGTATCTGGCAAGGGCTGAGGAGGCTATGGAGGGGAAGAATGTAAGCTTTGAGACTAAATTATTGGTTGATAATTTAAAGAGTAAGATTGAGACGTATAAGTATCGTTTCGGGGAAAGATAAAGGCTTAAACGTACAGATTGTTTTAATTATTGTTACCAAATCCTTACTCTTTTGGTAGTTATTCTTATCGAGAAAACTGTCCGAAATTATCAGCAAATGTAGTTAAGGTGCCGCCGCGGGGATTTGAACCCCAGACAACCGGTTATCTCACCCGTTAATCCTAACGAATCGCTGCACTCTTCATTGAGGGATAGGCTCGTACGTTTTAAGAGGACTACTAAGACAGTAAATAGGAGCATTAGTACCACGATGTACTACATAGTCCTAGTCTTGTGGGAGAGAATGTTAATTCCAGAATTTGTAGGTTAATTACGACCCTATCTCCAGACTGTCGTAACTTCGGCAAAAATATATTATATAGAGTAAGATCGGAAAAAACTTAATATAATATACATTTTCTACATATTCCTCTATATTCTAAATACAGTATCTTTATTAAACATATATGAAATAATCTATCAGGTAAAGATGGAAATCAGTTCTAAAGTTGAATACATAATAGGGAAAAACTTAATACCCAAAATAAAGTTCATTGTTCCTAATATTGAGATAAAAATTGAAAATAGTGAATTAGAAGATAAACAATTCAAAGATTTTCTAAAATCGTATTATAACTTTTATGATAGTTCCAAGATAGATACCATTTTTATTATTGAAGTTAATTTAAATGATGAAACTTATAGAGGACTTGGCATTGGTTCATACGATACAAAGACTAATATCTCGTCTCTCTATTTCGAGTGGGAATCAATACCTAAATATGAAGTGCAAGGTCCTAGTGGTGGCTCCATATTTTGCTGGAATTATTCTGCTTATTCAAGAGCTTATCAAGGTGCGGTTAACATAAGTTCTGTCGCGGGAACATTAGAAGGTTTTCCATTAGAAGCAGATGTTACATATTTAACCCTAAACGACGAGAGTGAGATAATATTCCAAGGATATCAGAAAGGTATAGTTAAGACTATTAACGGGGTACGAGTTGGTAAAGTTAAATTAGTTGGGTTTATTGATGAAAAATTCCGGTTGAATACTTCGCCGGGTTATGCAGTATATCTGACACAGAAAAATGACAATATAATATCTGGAGTTTATAATCAGATACAAGTAGACTCCATGGGTAGAATGTATTACGAGGCCGCCATTAGAGAATATAAAATATATAGTGGCAGAAAATTACCATTTGATGAGGTTATGATATTTAAATACAAAGATACTAATTTCAATCAGATAAAGAATAATAAAAGAATAGATTCAATGTCACATATCGCATATTATATGCCGGCAAAAGACCCTTACGGGAAATAATCATGGTTGAGGAAGCTATTATTCAACTTACTGGAGGAATAGATTCCACAGTGTTAGCGTATTATCTTAAAGATAAATATGTGTTGCATGGAACTTTCATATATTACGGCTATCCTCCCCAGATAAGAGAATTAGAGTTAGTCAAAGAATTATCTAAAAAGCTCGATATCCCTCTAAAGATTATTGATTTTTCCTCTTATGTTAAGTCTTTCGATCTCCCTCCAGTAGATTCTATACAATATATAATTAAGTATCAGTTTGTGATAGAAATCCTAGCATCTTTTTCAGCTTATCCGAATCTAAATACCATGTTTGTGGGCTGGCTTAAGGATGAGTGGAGTAATAAAATGAGTATCTTAAAAGGTATTGAATCTCTTATGGGTTTTAAGGTTATGGCACCTTTTCACACAATGGTAAAAAGTGAAGTTATTAAGTTGGGTAATGAATTAGGCGTAGATTTTACAAAAACTCATAGTTGCATTGTATCTGGAAAAATGCATTGCGGCATATGTATGCCGTGTAGATCTAGAAGAAGAGCTTTTGAAGAGGCAAAAGTTAAAGATCCCACCATCTACTACTTTAATTTGCCCCTTGCTGAGATAGATAAGTTATCAAGAGAACTAAGCCAGGAAGAGTTCGTAGAGAGGTATTTTAAGCCATTCTTGCAGTATACTGGAGAGTATCCTAAAGACTTCGTGGATAACTTAGTCAACATTTTGAAAAAATATAACGGATGAATCTAAATGAAGAATTATTACTTAGCATATAAGTCAATTATCTCATTTTTCATAGGTTTCATGAGTTTTGCGTTCCTAGCTTTAATGAAAATATCAGGCTTAAATGACTTTCAAATAGGGTTAATATTAAGTACTATATCAATATCTCAGTTTATCACATACATTATTCTGGTGTCTTTCTCGATAAAGAGGAATCTCTTGGTCTCAGCGGCATTAGAACTTCTTATACTAATAATCTTAATTATCCAAAGATCCTTCCTTACTTTCACCCTCTCTGCAATTTTTATGGGTATCTCCAACTCTATAAATTCCTCAGTTATAATACTTCAAAAAGGATTTACGAGAAAGGATTATTCAATAATGATGACCTTAACTCACACCCTCAGCTTAGCAGGATTAGGAATATTCTACTTAAGTAGAATAATAGGGATAAAAATTCTCCTCATATTATTTATTCCTCTATTGTTTACAAACCTAGTATTATCATCAATGCTTAGATATGAAGAGAATAAAGAGAGTTTATCGGAACTCTACTCTTGGTTAAAAAACGACGGGAAGTTAGTTTTATTCTTTGGCTTCTTTGCAAGTTTAAGAAGAGTTACAATCACAAGTTATATACCTTTAATTCTGCTTACAGTATTTTATACATATACCCCGCAGGAAATAAGTTTATACCTCATGATAATTCAAGTTCCTCTAATTATTTTCTTTTATATAGCCCATAAAATAAGTGAGAAAGTTTTCATAATATTGTGTATAGCAGAATTAATTCTTTTCTTATCACTTTCTATGTTTTACCGAGAATCGATATTTCTCTTCTTATCCCTAATACTCTTAGCCAACATATCCTCATCCTTAAGGGCACCAGTAGTTGAAGAAACAGTAGTCAAATTGTTAAATTTTAGCACAAAAATTTCTTCATTTTATCACTTGATGGATACTATCTTCTCAGCGTTAGCATCAATCTTACTTGCATTTATCGTAAAACTGGATTTGTTTTATGGAATTTTTATAATAGCAGGGTTATCTTCACTCTTGCCGTCTTTGTTTGTATACAAGGTTATAGTAGAAAGGAAATAGTAAATAATGTAGTGTTTAATATATCTTGAATTACTTATTGAGTCAGTGTGAGCATAGTGCAGTCATTAAGCTATGTATATTTTGTATAACCAGAATTATTTATGAGCAGAAGGGGTTTGGGCTTCATTGAATTTTCATGAATTTGTATCCAATCCTCAGCCCTTGGGCTTCACCGGAGTCACGGGGCAACGCCCCGTTCATACCCCTACGCCCCTTTAGCGGGATAACCCCAACCCACCTACTCCCAGTGGGAGTAAGAAAGAGGTGGGGAAACCCGCACATCTTGAGGTAAATATTGAGAGATGCGTTCAATTGCCTATCCAGAGTGAACCCGCACCTCTCGCAGTGAAAAGTCCTGCCGACCTTTCGGGAAACCCATCCACATCTGGGGCAGGACTTGGAAGTGAGGTGCGGGCTCACCTCCTTAACAAAGGAACCGTATAAGGGAGCCTTGTACTTTAGCACACGGTGTATAGTCCTCCACACAGTCTTCGAAACCCTCTTAGACAGCTTATCATCAGCGTCTTGGAACATTGACTGCTTATTCAACTTTTCAACAGCAAAAGTCGTCACAGGATACATTTCCAGCAACTTATTCACGAACTTGTGAACGTAATCCAGCACGCGATTCCTCTCACGGTGGGAATACTTCTCCATCAACTCCTTCCCCTTCCTACCGTGTTTAGAAGCAAAAGACTGTATTTTACTCCTCTTCAACTCCATACCGTACTTCAAACTATACAACTCCTTAATTGAAAAAGTGATGAACTTCTCCCCATCGTAAGCGTCTAATGTGTAAAGATTACTATCAATTGCTAGGAAATCTATGGGAGTAAACCAAGGTAATTTATAACGGAATGGTAGGTATACTTTGTCCTCCTTAATTATGGGCTCACCCAACTCAAGCCCTTCAACCCTTCTAGAGAACCAAGTGCGAGACCATGAGAAGGTGACGTATTCGTAAGGTCTTACTGTAATCCTAACTTCTTCGCCCTCAACTTTCCTAAGAGTAGACTTAACCCTAACGTAAACCTTCTTCAATCTAGGTTTCCTCAGTGACGCTTGTCCTTTTTCAGCCCTCCTCTTCCACCCCTTTAATATTGAGTAAGCGTCGCTTATTGCTTTGTCAACGTAGTGGGAAGCCAACTTGTTAATCTTTTCAAGCTCGTTTCTCAACGTCTTGTAAACCTCCTTTTTCTTAGGCAGGGTTATTTTGATCTTCGTTAGGACTTTCTTACCTTTCTTTACTTCCTTCCTCTCTATCTTAGTCCTCTCCCATAACCAGTCTAAAGCCTTCTGTAATAGGGCTCTGTAATTCTCCAGTAGTATTTTCGTCTCCTCCTTCTTATCGTTCTTCATGGAGTAAGTTAGGTAGACGTATTCCTCCTCCGGTTGGAATGATTTAAGCCTTAAGTTCTTCGACACACTTCTTCACCTTTTCGTATTTGTGACTCCTCATTCCTTGCAATTTCTCGCTAAATGATACCAGTATAGAGGTCAAATCTTCGATTAGTTCCTGCTCTGGTGTTTTGTCCTCCTTGTTTAGAACGACTATCTCGCAGTTGTGCGCTTTGCATACTTCTTCAATTATCTCGAAGCCAAACCTTACTAGTCTGTCCGGGTAGGCTATAACTATTTTTGACACTTCGTTGTTTAGTATCATCCTCAACAACTTGAGGAATCCTTTTCTCTTCATGTTCAATGAAGATCCGACGTCAGTTATCACTTGGTCGTATTCCTTAACGTTTTCCTCTAGGTATTTTACTTGGTTTATTAAGTCGTCTTTCTGTTTGTTTGGTGATACCCTAGCGTATAATACTACTTTCCTCTTCCTAACAATTCCCATGAGTCTTTCGACATCCTCTTCTTTAAACCTCCATTTCCCGCTTTGTAGTATTACTGGTTTTATGTAACCCTTCTTAACATAGCTCTGTAGTGTGCGGTATGATATTCCTAGTTTTTGGCACACTTCCTTAGGTTTAAGCATTGTAATTAAACTCACATACAAAGTATATAAACTTCACGGTTTATCGAAACTGTTGACTACGGCAATTATACACCATAACCCTGGAAACCCCTAAATCCTCATAACTAACCTTCTTTTCCCTCAATACATAATCTAGTATTTTCAGCCTAGTCCCATTGTCTAAATTCGAAACATCAAAGTTCATTTTTTATCTGATGATATAATCAGATAAAGCGTTAAATAAAACGTTCTCAAAAACTCGTTAGACGTTAAATTTTAGTAAATTTTTGCGTCAAATGTGTTATCCTACATATGCGTTAAATAAAAAATCGAGAGACGTTAAATTCTAGGATTTCTCTCACTTAACTATATCAGAAAATACGTTAAAAGTACGTAAGTGCCGCCGCGGGGATTTGAACCCCGGACAACCGGATGTCCCCGATACCGTATGAGTCCGGCGCTCTAACCAGGCTGAGCTACGGCGGCACTATAATTTTTTATGATTAGTGCGTTTATAAAGTTTATATTTTGATGCTTAGGGACCTATTCTTATTAAGCAAAAAGGGTTTAAGGAAAAATTACTCGCTGGGATATGAAGTTTAATTCTATGTATAAACATGAGCAAGCGGATTTAAAAATGAATTGTGGGAAAAATCAGAAGTTAAAACTAACTTAAAAATTGTTTCCAATACTTTGTCATCATAGCTTAATGGAAGATGATAAAACAATACTCAAGATTGAAGGTAATATCGGGTGTTATAACGTGCTGAACTGAAATCTCTCTGGAGAGACGGTTCAACTATTTATTTTACGTGCAAGAAAGAATTAGACACTATTTCTAACCATCTCCTTATCCCAGCTTTTCCGAAATAAAGCCTTTTACCTACCAATTTTAAATTTCACTCATGCACCAAGTAGACCTCGCAATTAAGGCGATTGCATTACAGCTAAAAGATAACGAGTTAGTATATATAGGCCTTAATTCAATCCCAGCACTTTTAGGAGCATTATTAGCTAGGGACTTTTACGGTAAAAAAATAAGAATAATTGGAGTTGCCGAAGCTGATAACCCTAAAAGCGTCACTATTAGTCCATCCACGGGGAATCCTTTCATGGTTACTGAAACTCCGGTATTAATTACTGCAGATGCTTTCGACCTAGCACAGAAGGGGAAGCTTGATGTAATGTTCTTGGGCCCGGTGCAAGTAGATAATGAGACTAACGTTAACCTCTCAGTTATCGGCGATTATTATAATCCAAAAGTGAGGTTAACCGGAGGTGCTGCTACAGCCTTTATTCTACCGTTAGCTAAAAAGGGAATATTGTGGAACCTTAAGCACTCAAAGAGGTCATTAGTGGAGAGAGTGGATTTCGTAACTGGGACCGCGAAGTATTCAAACAATGAGGTAATCTTAGTCACTAATCTGGGAGTATTATATTATGATAGGAGGGGAAAAGTTTGGGAAATTAAGTCAGTCTATGAGGGTATAGCAATTAATGATATCATAGCAAATACTGGTTTCAAGGTAGTCCCCTCTAATGACATTGAACAAATAAGTATAACAAAAGAAGAAGTTGAATTCATAAATAAGCTGGATCCTTACAATTTAAGGAGTTCTTTGATTATATAGGCTGTAATTCCTCAATAATCCTCTCCCAATCCACGTCGTATAGCCCGAACATACTGGTTGGCTCAGCACCCCTTGGTGCATGGACTACTGCCGAAACGAACTCACCGTTAATTGTTGGTCTTCTACCATAAAAGTAACTCCTATCAACTATTTCCTCGGTTGTTATTATCGTTATTTTAGCAGCCTTAGCCTTATACTCGTCTTCATATAAAGGTCCAAGAATTTCTGCATTCCCCTCCTCATCAGCTTTATGAACGTGAATTATTGCAACGTCCGGTGTTATGGCTTTAACGTATATAATTTCTTCCCCAGAAAATGGATCCTTACAAACCTTCCAGTCCCCTATCCTTTCATGAATTTTTACTAGATCTGAGCCTATTATCCCCTTTACCGGCATGAAAGGAATTCCAAAAGCACCAGCCCTAATTCCCGCAATAAATGCCCCACAAGTATCTTCAATAAATTCGACATCCTTGTTCTCTATCATTTTCCTAAAATAAGGTGGAATCCCGAACCACTCTAACGTTGCCATTGCCGCCCTAACTTTCTTTACGACACCGTATTTCAGTAAAATTTCTAACCCGAATCCCGGTTCTCTATCAATGAAAAATAGATCTCTTTTTCCAGCTTTTATTAAGGCATAAATGAATGCCATAGGATTTCTATGAAATGACATACCGCTTATCGTAATTGAACTCCCATCTTTAACTAAGTTAACAGCTTCTTCGAGAGTGATTAATTTACTCATTATCCCACTCTTTTAATTTCTGCTAACGCTTTTTTAGCTTCTTCTACTGAACTCTCATCCTCTAGAGTAGACACATCACCAACGTCCTTTCCAGTAGCTAATGCCCTCAACACTCTTCTCATCACCTTGCCAGTCCTAGTGTGAGGTAATTTGTTGACAAAGATCACATCTTTAACAACTGCTATTCCCCCGAAATTATGCCTAATTGATTCTATTATTTTCTTTTTGAGCTCCTCTAAATCATTATACCCTTCTTTGGGGACTGCAAATATTGTTATAACTTCGCCCCTTATAGGGTCTGGTACTCCTATTGCTGCAACTTCAGCAACTTCTGGTATATATGCTGCATTTTCAACCTCAGCAACGCCTATCCTATGGCCGGCTACCTTAATAACATCATCAACTCTTCCCAATATATATAAGTACCCTTCTTCGTCAATATAACCATAATCCCCTGTTTCATAATACCCAAACCTTGAGTAATAGTTCTTATACCTATCATCATTCCATAATCCTATCATAAACGCAGGTGATGGGGAAGTAATTACTATATTACCAGCTTTACCTCTAGGAACTTCCTTACCTTCATCATCGAGTATCTTAATTTCTATTGAGGGTAATGGAAGACCGACACTACCATCTTTAATCTTTAAAAAGCCGTAATATGACCCACCGGGTGATGCTATGTATCCGGAGTTCTCGGTTTGTCCCCACACTTCAAACATTCTCTCAGCTCTAACATTCTTTCTTAACCAATTTAATGCCTCAATTCCTAAGCTTTCACCCGCGGTTACAAAGACTTTAAGGCTTGAAGTATCGTGTTTCTTAGGATAGTCCTCACCATACTTCATCAACATTTTTATAAGCGTTGGTGCAGTCCACACATATTCTACTTTATACTTCTCAATTATTTCCCATATGACATCCGGGGAAGGGTAATCTAAAACTCCCTCATACCAGATTACTGTACCGTAATTTAACAAAACCCCATATAGACTGTATGAGTGACCATTAATCCAGCCTAAATCTGCAGTAGTCAATAATTTTTCGCCATTAGAAAAGTCGTAAAGCCATTTAACGTGAGCATAGTCCCATACAGTATAAGAACCCATAGCGTGAACAATACCCTTAGGCTTTCCAGTAGTCCCAGAAGTATATAAGATGAATAATGGCTGATCTGACTGTGTCTGATAAACTTCATCACTCTCTTTACATTTCTCAATTACACTAAAGTCCTCATCCCTTCCCTCCAGCATCTTGGCTCTACTTTCTCTATTTAAAACCACAACCTTCTTTACATTAACGTTAGCCTCCTTTAACGCATTATCAACAACGCTCTTTAACTCTATTTCCTTACCTCTCCTATACGTTACATCGGCGGTAAAAATTATAGAGGGCTGTGAGCTTTTTATCCTATCAGCCAAAGCCTTTACTCCAAAGCCGGAAAATACAACAGTATGTATTGTTCCAGCCATTGCAGAACCTAACATCACGGCACCCGCCTCAACTACCATTGGCATATAAATTAGCACTCTATCCCCTGGAGAGGTAAAACGTCTTATAAAACTGGAAATTTTTGAAGAAAGCGTATACAAATCTTGATAAGTATACTTCTTTTCATCTCCGTTTTCATTTAGCCAAATTATTGCGGTCTTATCACCTTTATCCCTCTTAACCCACCTTATTAAAGCATTGTAGGCAATATTTATTTTTCCTCCAACAAACCATCTGTAATTATCTGGGGATTTATAATCAAGTACCTTCTCGTACGGCTTAAACCATTCAAGTTCTTTAGCTATTTTATCCCAAAATCTTTCTGGTTCTTTTATACTTTCATTCCAGATTTTTAAGTAATCGTTAAGTGAAAGCTCTTTCACAAAAGAAGATAGGAGTAACTGTTTAAAGGAATTATTGCTAAAAATGACGTTCACAGATACAGCATATGGACTTTTCATAAACAATTTGCTAGTCTCTATAGCATATAGAAACTGATGTAAATATAATAAGGGAGTGTTTACAAGGGAGGAATTTAGAGATAGGGGATTTGTTACATCAGTAGTATCAAAACTAACTTATCATAATCGTTAAAGAAGACAAAATAGCTTCCTTATATGTGAGGGAAGATGACTTACCGGCAATATGCGTTTATAAAAGATCGGATTTAGAGTATGGGAGAAATATTATGGGCTCAATAAATACGAATGCTAGACCGATGTAATTACAAGGCGTGTTAGATAAGTATGCCGTGAAGCGAAAAAGATTTGATATAAACTTTATAACCTCACTCGTTATAAACTTTAGTAGTGCCGCCGTAGCTCAGTTCGGTAGAGCGCCGGCCTTGTAAGGTAACTGGAAAGCCGGTGGTCCGGGGTTCAAGTCCCCGCGGCGGCTTTCTTTTCCCTTAGATACTTTATTAGAGCTTCCCTAATTACTTCACTTCTAGTTACCCTTGAATTCACAGCATATAAATCAAGCTCTTGTAATAAGTCCTCCTCCAATTTAAATGTGATCACTCTCATGGTACCTCGGTATTACTCTTTGAACACCTCATATATTTCCTGTTCGAGGTATAAGTGGAATTAGAGAGACTAAACCGAAAGTATTACCTTACTCTCCGTAAGTATTTCATCTATTATTTTTGATAGAAATTGAGGGTCGTTCTCATCAGATATGAAGCCCTTAATTATCATAGACTCAGCCTCTTTCCTACTGAAACCTCTTGACTCTAAATAGAATATTAAATCCTCCGGAACTTTCGATACTGAAGCTGAGTGCTTAGCTAATTTAACTCTACCAGTTTTAACCTCTAACATAGGCGCAACTACTGCCTTAGCTTCTTTACCTATTATAAACGCTCTTCCTAAGATTGAAGTTGATGAATCGTACGCATTTTCAAATATTGTAGCATCCCCTCTTATAACGGTCAGTGCATTATCGGCCGATATCGCTTTTAACACACCTTCACTCCTGCTATTACTACCTATATGGTTAACGTTTATTCTAATATCAATATTGTCGTCATCAATTCCTATTGCCTTGGCTGTAAATGTAGAACTGCTATTACCTTTCAATTCTATATTATAATTTATATGAGAAGCTATGGATTTAGAAGAGAATACTAGGTTATTAACCGTACCCTCTACTTCAGCCTTCATGTGAAGAAATACATAAGGAGATAAAGAAATTACATATAAATTAAGTATTGAATCCTTGCTCACTTTAAGTGAGATAACTGAAGAAGTCATGGAAGTTAGTTTAGACTCAGAAAAATAAATAAGATCTAATTCATCACCCTCTTTTATCTCTACCTCTAAATTTAAGGGTGATATTGTCTTCTCTAGGGAGGACGTATGATATACTAAAACCTTCTTAAACTCACGGGAGGTAATCCGTATTTTCCTTGATAATGCTAAGGTTAATGCTACAAGTTTGTGTTCTTCCGGCTTTATTAACTCGTTATAGGGAGAGTCAGAAACAGTTACATTACTGTCTTTTATCAACCCGTTGTCCACTACGATAGTCTTATAATCTTCTATCTGTCTACTCACTTTAGTTTCATCTGAGTCTTTAACTTCGAGACTTAAGTTATCAAATTTATTCCAATCAGTATAATGTTTTAGTGTTGGTGAATCATGAATTACTTGATAAGGTAAAGAAAGATATGTTGATAAAAGCTTTTCCCTTTCCATCTTATTTTCAAATTTGGAAATATATTGTTGAGCAGAAGAAAAATTTACAACTCCCATTTATGCCACTGCACCTAGCTTATCTAATTCCAACTTAATAACCTTATTTAACATTGTAGCGTACTCAAATGGCAACTCTTTCATTATTTCGTCTATGAAACCAAGTACTAGCATTGATACAGCCTCTTTTTCATCGATACCTCTGTTCATTAGATAGAATAGCTGGTCTTCATTCATCCTAAACGTGTGGGCTTCGTGAGCTACATCTGCGTCTTCCTCAAACACTTGATTGTGTGGGAATGTGTAAGCCTTAGTTTTCTCATCTAGCATTAACGAATCGCACTTAACAAATGCTTTGGAACCCACAGCACCTTTATTTACCTTAATTAACCCTCTGTATATATTTACGCCACCGTTGAACCCTATATTCTTGTTTATAACCTTACTCCTTGTATAAGGAGCGGCATGAATCATCTTAGACCCACTATCCTTCCACTCCCCTTCACCGCTTGCTAAGGTTACTACTAAGCTTGTCGATGAAGCATTTCTACCCCTTAATATTGTTGAAGGATATACGAAACTGTACTTAGAACCTAAGGAACCTTCAACCCATTCAACTGTCGCATTTTCGTCAGCCCAAGCCCTCTTATTGTTAAAGTTTATTACGTTTTTACTCCAGTTCTGAACAGTAGTGAATTTAATATAAGCGTTTTTCTTGGCGTAGAGTTCTACCATACCATCGTGGAACGAGAATTTCTTAAACTGTGGTGCACTACAGCCCTCAATAAAATGAATATAAGACCCCTCATCAGCTATTAACAGTGTATGTTCAAATTGTCCTTCCATTTCACTACCTATAATAAAGAAACCTTCTACTGGTATCGATATTTTTACTCCTTTAGGAACGTAAACAAATACCCCACCGCTCCATAAAGCTCCGTGTAATGCCGCGAACTTGTGATCAGAAACTGGGAAAATTTTTGTGAAATACTCCTTCATTACATCAGGGTATTTCTGCACTGCTTCTTCTGGTGGCATCATTATGACTCCTTTTTTCTGAAGTTCTTGTTTCACGTTTGAATATATAGGCTCTGACTCAAAGGTAGCTACCAAACCGCCTAAGTATTGTTGTTCTGCTTGAGGAATACCTAACTGTTCATAATACTTCCTAATCTCTGGTGGGATTTGAGACCAATCAGAAGTTCTCTCTACGTCTGGCTTTATGTAAATTTCCATTTTTGAAACATCTAACTCTGATAGGAAGTCTGGTAACCAATTAGGAGTAGGAAGTTTCTCAAATAATTCGAGACTCTTTAACCTTAAACGTAACATCCACTCGGGTTCTTTCTTTATCCTTGAAATCTCCACGATAACGTCTTTGCTTAACCCAGACTCAACTACCCTCTTATGAAACTCTTGCTGTGTGAGGTTATTGTTCTTAGCCTCAATGGCAGCATTTATTATCTCGTTTATATCAACGGATATTTTCTCTTCTTGCAATTAGATTACCCAACATTAACTCTGTTAAAGATAAAATATAAACTTACCTATGATCAACGAATTAAATGAAATAAATTTAGTATAAAAAGTCATTTTAGAGAAAATTAAATTATTTTAAAATTCCTTCATAACCTTTTTCGTCTATTAGCTTCGCTAATTCTATACCACCGCTTGCCACAATCTTCCCCTTGTAAAGTACGTAAACCTTATCAGCATTAACGTGATCAAGAATTCTTCTGTAATGTGTTATTATTAAGAATCCGGTCTTATTTTCATCTCTTAGCGAAAGTATTGCATTCGCTATCGCCCTCAAACCGTCAACATCAACACCAGAATCTGGTTCGTCTAGTATGGCGAATTTAGGTTTCATTAACAACATTTGTAGTATCTCAGTCCTCTTCTTTTCTCCACCGCTAAACCCTTCAAAGATACCCCTATTCAGCAATGAGTCTGCAACACCTACCTTCTTACTCAGCTCCTTTACGTAACTTATTACTTGCATCGGTTGAGCTGAAGAACCATAAATTCTATTATATTCAGCAACTAATAACGTTGATAATTTCACACCACTTATTTCAATTGGGTTCTGAAATGCTAGGAATAATCCTTTCCTCACTTTCTCAAATGTTTCTAGATTAGTGATGTCTTCACCATCTAGTATTATTCTACCTTTAGTTATCTTATACTTAGGATGTCCCATGAGTGCTAGGGAAAGTGATGTTTTACCACTACCGTTAGGCCCCATTAATACGCTTATCTCTCCAGATTTTATTTCTAAAGACACTCCTTTCAAAATCTCTTTACCTTCGACTTCTACATGCAAATCTTCAATCTTTAGCTCACTCATATTTTTACACCCAATCTATTATGCACCAGAGTTAAAATTTCTCTCTATCCAGGGTAGCTCCTCTAAAAATATCGAACAAACAGAATTATTTAATGCTTCTTCTAGGTTTAATATTAAATCCTCCACATAATTTTTGAGAAGTAAATCGGATAAATTTAGCTGAGAGTAGTATTGTTTTAACTGAGAAATTATTGTATATCCATTACTTATCCTCTTTATGCTTGGGAATAATATTGTCATTATTATCTCATCAAGCAAATCATTAATCCTTTGAAACATTTCTATCATAATTTTAGCTTGTTCTTGTGATAAATTAGAGTTCCTTATAAACGTACTAATCTTATTCATTATAGTATATATCCTCAAAATAATTGTAGAGCTTATGACTATTATAAAATTCCTCAAATTGTCCCGCTCAGATACATATTTACCTCCTATGCTTCTTCTAAGTAACATTAATTGAATTCTTTTTAAATCATCTAGATTAGCCTGAACCTCATTTATGTTTTGACCTTTGAGATAAGCTATTATTTCATCTACTTTTCTTGATGTAATATTAAGGATTCTACGTAAAAGCGATTCTGAACCTATTTTCTCAGTATCAAGTAGACAGTCAAGCTTTATACTATTATCAGTAGTTTCTGCTACTTCAATTCCCACTAATTGCTTAGAATAATTAATTGTTTCTTCAAATTCTTTAGGATCAACATTTCTTTTAGAGACGAAAAATACTTCATCATAACCTAACATATATAGGCATGGAATAGCAGTCACAATAGGTTGCTTATAATTATCTATGTCTATCTTTATATTTCTTCTATTAAAATTGATTTTAACTTTTTCAGCTATTAACCTAAGTGTTCCATCATCAGATATTTCCATAATTATTTTATCTCCAGGTTTTATTCCCCACTTGTTTATCCACTTCTTAGGTAATGTAATGAATAATGAAGATGAACCTAAGCGTTGGACTTTCCTAGTTTCAACATCTTTTGATAACTTGTTAGTCTCTTCAGACAAAAGAATATCACTAATAATTAACTTAAACAGCGTTTATAAAAACATTTCTAAGAAAATATATGAGTATAAAGCCTTATGAAAAAGACTTTCTCTTTTTAAATGATATAATTATATACCACTTCCTCTTCTCTACCTCCATACTTGAGGGATCTACGTCTTCTGGTAACTTTACCTTTAAATAATATGTTTTCCCAGATTTAGTTTTACACTCAACTCTAAGCGAATTCTCTACTGCACTAGCTTTTAGAGTTTGCATATCAGCCTTAGGTAGGTCAATTATAAATCTATACTGATCTTCTGTCTCCTCAGCCGAATATAATGGACTCCTAATTCCCATCATCTCTTCCATTTCCTTGAACTCCTTTTCAACCTCCTCCTCGAACTTCCTCATTGCTTCTTCTTCCTTTTTTATTAAGTTTCTAATTAGATCATCTAAGTCTTTAAAAACTGGCATTTTGGCCTCACGCATAAGTCATTGGTTTGCCAGAGGCATATTTAGGTAATTCGACCTTAGTTTGTTCCATTAATCCCTTAATCTTCTCTCTTATTTCCTCAGCTTCCTTTAATAAATCGTCTACAGAGACTGAAAAACCTATGTACCTAGATAGTATTGTTAATGCAATAGCAGCAGCTTCTGGATCTGGAAGATCTAAAAACGACTCAACTACTATTACAAAATTGTCTATTCCCTCTTTTCTACTATAGAGTAAAAGTGGGGCATAAGGGCCAGCAATATATCCATCACCAAATTTCTTCATTAATCCTATCTTATCTAACTCTTGCGAAATTTCGGGATTATTGCTTATCCAGTAAGCGTTTAAATTTTCTGTATTAAGCCTATCCTCTATTGGGATTCCAGTGATTGAAATTATCGTACTAACACCATATTTTTTAGCAAAATGTACTATTTCTTTATCAATCGGATCTATTGCACTAGAAGGTATTGCAATCCATGAGTGTGCTACTATAATATTTGAATTATGGTAAAACCTTATGGGTGATTTAGCTATACCATCTTTCACATGAGAAATAGGAGGTAAGAGTTTAGGAGCATAGAGCGACGCAAAGTCCTTAAGCCCTAACTTATCAATTAAATACTCAGTTGCGATAACACCTACTAGTCCCGCATCTGGAATACCTACAATCATATATGTCGGTTTAGATAAGGTTGGAATATAATCCTCAATTATTTCTACCGTTTCCATTTACAATCCCTCACGCTTCTTAATTAATTCAATATACTGCTCGGGGTTTAACAATTTTTCTACTTCCTTTAAATTCTTTATCTTGAGCTTAAATATCCAGCCCTTATCATAAGGATCCCTATTTAGCAATTCTGGTGATGTAGTTAATTCCTCATTTACTTCTGTAATTATACCGGAAAGTGGTGAATATATATCTGCTGCAGCTTTAACTGATTCTACTACAGCCACTTGTTCACCCATATTTACTTCTCTTCCAACATTAGGTAAATCAATACCTACTATATCTCTAAGTTTCTTCTGAGCATAATCAGTTATTCCCACAGTGGCGATATCTCTATCAACTTTAACCCACTCATCTGTCTCGGTATAATAAAGTCCTTTTAATACCACATATTTCCCTCCCACAACTATTCTCTCACTCATTTTACCACCTAAATAAACGGAAAGTCAGAAATTTTTGCTTCTATCAACTTTCCTCTAACATCAATACTTATATTATAACCAAAATATGCATGTGAAGGAGAAATGTAGCCCATTGCTATTACCCTATTTAAGTATGGGCTATAAATACTACTAGTAATATATCCTATTTCTTTCTGTAATATTCTAACCTTCTGATCTTTCCTAGGTATAGTTCTCTCCCCTTTTTTAACTTTAAAACCAACCCTAATTCTAGATACGCCCTCTTGTAATTGTTCGATAATTTTCTCCCTTCCTATGAAATCCTTATTTAATGAAAACACCCAATATCTGGCTTCTATGGGCGTTATATTTGAGTCAATGTCTTCACCATAAAGTACAAACCCCATTTCTTGCCTCAGGCTGTCTCTAGCTATCAACCCTGCTGGTTTTACTCCTAAACTAACTATTTTCTGAATTATCCTAGACAGAATTTCTGGTTCCCCCCAAATTTCAACACCGTCTTCACCAGTCCAACCAGATCTACTCAGCAAAAACACATTCTCTCCCATATATTTGACATTTAATGAAAATTGGAGAGGTTTTAAATCAGTTTTTTCTATGAAATTCCATACATTTCTACCTTGAATTGCGATCATTGCATATTTAAACGTTAAATCTTCCACGTCTAATGAGGAGTTCTTCTTGATCCAATTAATTATCTTTTCTCTGTTTATCGCATTAGTAACAATCAAAAAGGAATCCTCAGATACTTTATAAACCATAACATCATCCTCAAACCCTCCTTTATCATTTAAGAATGCAGTGGGCCCTATCATTTCTCCGATATTTTTATTCGAGACTTCCTTAGCGACTAGTTTTTCTAGCTCTTCTTTCTTACCCTTTAAAAGAAGTCTACCCATATGAGAAAGGTCAAAAAATGCTGCAGACGTCCTTACTGCCATATGTTCTTCTTGGTAATTAGTGTACTTTAACGGCATCTGCCAATTTGCGAATTCCCCTATATCTGCATTTAATTTTAGTTCAATGTCCAAAAGAGGCGTACTAAACATTATTAATCTGAGTAATTATTTGCAATTTGGTATTTATATCATGGAAAACCATCCTTGGCTCCCTAATCTATCATATATCGAGGAAATGCTAAAGGTCATAGGCGTTAATGATATTTATGAATTATTCTCTGATGTACCAAAAGAGATACTACTTCACAGAGAATTAAATCTACCTTACAAAAAACCTCTCTCCGAGTACAAAATTGCAAATAAACTTTTTGAATTAAAGAAAAAGAATATAGAATTAAAATACCCTCCTTTCTTAGGTGGAGGGATTTGCCCGCATTATGTACCAGAAGTGGTAAAATTTATAATCTCGAGATCTGAATTCTATACTTCTTATACTCCCTATCAACCCGAGATCTCTCAAGGATTATTACAAGCACTGTTCGAATACCAAAGTCTTATAGCTGAACTCCTCGAAATGGAAGTAGTAAATGCCTCAATGTATGATTGGGGGAGTGCATTAGCTGAGGCAGTACTAATGGCTAATAGGATAAATAAGAAAAAAGTAGTACTTATACCTTCTAATATGAACCCATTACACAAGGAAGTTCTGAAAACGTGGACTTATGGAAAAGGAATTGAAATAAAGGAAATTCCCTACAATAAAGAAACTGGCAAGATAGATTGTGAAAAATTACACTCCTTCTCCTCTAATGATATAACTGCCGTTTACGTACAACAACCTAACTATTTTGGAATTTTGGAGGACGAGATTGAGTGTATAGTGGATTTTGCAAAGAAAGTTAACGCTGTTTCAATAATGGGGGTTTCACCATTAGTGCTTGCACTTATCAAACCCCCTGGAGAGTATGGATTTGATATAGCGGTAGGGGACGGACAAGAATTAGGCTTACCAATGAATTACGGCGGACCATTAATGGGGATCTTCGCAGTAAGATGGGACGCACAACTCATAAGACAAATGCCCGGCAGAATAGTTGGTATGAGTAAGGACTCAGAAGGAAATAGGGCATTTACGTTAATACTCCAAACTAGAGAACAGTTTGCAAGAAGGGAAAAGGCTACATCAAACATAACAACTAACGAGGCTTTAATGGCTATAGCTAATGCGGTTTACATATCACTCTTAGGGAGTAAAGGATTAGAAAAACTAGCTGAAGAAATTTATATTAGAAGCCATTATGCAAAAAAGAGATTTGAGGAAATAGGAGTTAAAGGAGTTTTCAATGCAGATTTCTTTGAAGAATTTGTAGTTAAATTCCCAGTAAAATACGAGAAAGTGTATTCGAAACTTATTAAAAATGGTATTCATGGCGGGTTAAAATTAGATGACTATTCGGCACTCTTTTGTGTTACTGAAGTCCATACAAAGAGTATGATAGATGATTTGGTTGAAAACGTTAGAGAGGTGATAAATAATGTGGAGACAAGCTAAATGGGATGAACCGTTAATAAACGAGTATAAGGGAAGTAACAGGATTGGAATTCTAATACCGGAAGAGGAAGAGTTAAGAAACACTATTAAACTTTCTATTTCAGAGAAATTAAAGAGAATTAATAAACCAGAAATTCCTTCGCTTTCAGAGTTAGAGGTAGTAAGACATTTTATAAGATTATCTCAGATGAACTTTGGCGTAGACAGCGGATTTATGCCATTAGGATCATGTACGATGAAATATAATCCAAAAATCGAAGAGAAAGTCAATGATATAACTAACAATCTTCATCCTTTACAAGATAATGAAACTGTCCAGGGGATCTTGGAGATAATTTATGAGATGCAAAATATGTTAGCTGAGATAACCGGAATGGATTTATGTAGCCTTCAGGTGCCAGCGGGTGCAGCTGGAGAATTAGCCGGTGTACTAATGATTAAAAGATATCATGAAAATAAGGGTAGGAAAAACAGGGACGAAATGCTTGTGGCCGACACTGCACATGGAACAAATCCGGCTAGTGCAGCAATGGCCGGCTATAAAGTTATTTATGTCAAGTCTAATAACGAAGGCCTGGTTGATATTGATATACTAAAGGAAATAGTTAATGAAAAGACTGCTGGTTTCATGCTAACTAATCCTAACACCCTCGGATTATTTGAGGAAAATATACTCGAAATCGCAAAAAATCTGCATTCCGTAGACGCTAAATTATATTATGATGGAGCTAATCTAAACGGAATTCTGGGAATTGTTAGACCGGGAGATATGGGCTTTGACATAGTTCATCTAAACTTGCATAAAACTTTTGGAGTTCCGCATGGAGGGGGAGGACCGGGTGCTGGAGCAATATGCGCTAAAGGAGAGCTAGCAGACTATTTACCTTATCCTATAGTACAGAAAAAGAATGGCAAATATTCTTTCGATTATATACCCAAATATACAATAGGTAAAATAGCAACATTTTATGGCAATATAGGTAACGTTGTAAGGGCTTACGCATATATTTTAGGACTAGGTTCCGAGGGGATTAGTATGATAGGAAAGTTAAGTACATTAGCAACAAATTATATAATTGCGAAACTGAGAGACACCAAAGGACTAGAGTTAATAGCTCCTCATAGACCAAGAAAACATGAAGTAGTTTTCTCTGCAAAGCCTCTGTATAAAGATACTGGAGTTACTGCAAACGATATTGCTAAAGCATTGTTAGATAGAGGGTTTTACGCACCCACAATATACTTCCCACCAAATGTTGAAGAGGCATTAATGATAGAGCCCACAGAAACTGAGCCGAAAGAAGTTTTGGACGCATTTACTACTGTATTGAAAGATATAATTAATACAGCGTACAAAAACCCTAATTCAATAACCACTTCTCCTAAGAATACTGCTGTTGGAAGGATAGACCAAGTTTATGCTAATCATCCTTCAACAATAACCCCTACTTATAGAGTCAAGAGGTTAAGAGAGGAAGGAAAAATAAGTATCTTAAAGTGAGAAAAGTATTGAGATATATCCTAAATAAGGTATCGAGATAATAAAACCTCCGAACTCGTCAACCTTTCCTGTAACATCGTATTGTGACACACCGTAAGGGGGTTCTAAACCGATTCTATTATCTGGATATGGGTTTGTTATATTGTCTACTCCTTGTGTAATATAATGGGGAACTCCATCAACATAATTAATATTTATAACCCTATGAATAACAAATGTGCCATAAAGTGATTTATAAATTATTATATTGCCTATTTGGATGTTTGTAGGAGAAGAATAAAAAGTTAGGAAACCGTTTTGGAATAGCGGATACATAGAAACACCCTCAACGCTCGCAGTTTGTATTATACCAGAGAATACTGCCAGATATATTATTATAATTAAAACTAATAAAATAATGTCACTCTTCTTCATCAAGATCACTTAAATCTAATTCTATTATTTCACCCCTATTTTCCTCTTCTTGACCCTCTTTCTCCTCTCCAATTTTCTTAACACCTTTCTTACCTTCAATCTCAACAGAACTACCTCCGGCTTTGATCTTTGAAACTACTGCCTTCCACTTATGATGGCACTTAGGACACTCAAATGAACCCATTATAGTTATAGTTATTCTTCCATAAGCGTCTGGTAATGGAGACACTAACTGCCATGTCCTCGTTGGTTTATCAACTTTAGTACCGCAAACTGGACATACGTCCGGTTCAGCTTGCTTTTTCTTTGGCATATCAATATTATGAATAAAATAAACTATAAATTAATTGTCCTAATATGGCCGTAATAAAAAATAACAAAGTTAGATAATTAAATCTATTTGTAACAACTAGATAATATCCTATTATATTAAATATAATAAGGAGTGGTAAAAGAAGCTCATATTGAGGGTAAGAATAAAAATATGCTACTAAAAAGGGTGCTGTTAGCCATGCAGCATAAAAACCCTTTTCATTACTTAATTTCCCCCTAAATATTGAACCATAAATCGGTGTTAAGATGCCATAAACTACGAGTGAAAGCACACAAACACATATTAACATTGATATACCTACATTTCTTGGGGTTTAAATGACTGATGCATTCAGAATTAAAAGAATAAAGGGGTATCAAATACTAGATTCGAGAGGTAATAAGACAATTAGAGTTAAAGTGGAAACTTATTCGGGAATATCAGATTACGGGGATGCACCTGCTGGAGCGTCAAAGGGGACTAGAGAAGCTCTAGAGTTAAGAGATCAAGACGGAGGAGTTAGCAGAGCCGTAGAGTTAGTAAACACAGTTATAAACGATTCCTTAAGGGATTTTGATGTGAGGAGACAACTCGTAATTGATCAAACTTTAATTAAAATGGACGGAACACCAAATAAGAGTCGTATAGGCGGTAATACAACCATAGCCACCTCGATTGCAATATTGAAAACAGCTTCAAAAGTTTTAGGCTTAGAGTACTTCCAATATATAGGTGGGCCTAAAGTTAAATATATTCCAGTACCCCTTTTAAACATTTTAAATGGTGGATTACATGCTGGTAATAAATTAAAAATACAAGAATTTATAATAATTCCGAAGGATTTCGATACATTTTCTGAGGCTTTAACAGCCGCTGCTATTGTCTATAAGAAGTTAAAAGATCTAATAACTGAAAGATACGGAAAAATTTATACAGCATTAGGAGATGAAGGTGGAGTTTCGCCACCATTAGAAAAGACTAAAGATGCCTTAGACTTAGTTTATACTGCGATTAAAAATAGCGGATATGAGGATAAGATATACATGGGAATTGATGCAGCGGCAAGCGATTTCTTTATTAACAATCATTATGAAATAGATGGTGAAAGAAAAAGTCCAGATGAGATGATAGACTATTATGTAACCTTAGCTAATGAATATCCAATAGTGTATATAGAAGATCCGTTTAATGAAAACGATTTCGAGAGATTCTCTATACTCCAGAGTAAGCTTAAAAAGGTTATAGTTACTGGAGATGATTTATATACTACTAATATTGATTACTTAAAGAAAGGCATCGAAATTAGGGCTACCAATGGGACAATAGTTAAGCCTAATCAGATAGGCACTTTAAGTGAGACTTTCGAATACATAGAATATGCTAAGAAGAATAGTATAAAAATAATCGTTAGCCATAGGAGTGGTGAAACTGAAGACTCTTTTGTTGCAGATTTAGCCGTAGGAGTGCAAAGTGACTTTATAAAAACCGGTGCACCGGCTAGAGGGGAAAGAACGAGTAAATATAATAGACTTATTGAGATAGAAAATGATTACTCGCTTGAATATTATGGTAAAAAACTCGTTTTTTAAGGTATTAATATCCCTAAAATTATTAGGAACACTGAAATTATTAACATTAGTAGTATAAATCTACTAAATGGCATATTAGGAACGGCCTTAAAAGCTTGAATAGCTCCATAAATTATACCGCCTATGATTATCATCATCAGAATGGCTATGCCTATGATTATTAAAGCCGACGCTAAAGGATTAGGATTAATATGAATTGAGCCAAGTAACTGACTAGTGATGTTTTCCAAAGTTCGTAAGCTCATTGTAAATAATAAATTAAAACGAGTTCACTTTTTAAATTAACTAGCATAATATCATCTGACAGATGATGAGGGTTAAAAGCGCTTATCGGTGCTGAGCCTCTACCTGCTGAAGAGCCTAAACCCTTTTAAATACTATTAGCACAGCTCATAATTTTGAGGAGTATTACCATGGTGGTTTCAGTTGAAGTATTAACGAAATTCATAGGTCAAAAAATAAAGGACATATATGGAAGGGATGCGGGTGTATTATTACATGTTTATACTGAAATTGACGGTACAATAACTGGCGTTGAAATAGCTAGAGGAGACGAGATAACAACTTACTCACCTGATAACCTAAAGCTTGACGGAGATACTTTAGTTCTATTACCAGAATGGAAAACTGAAGCTTTAAGAGTCTTAGGTTACATAGAAAAAATAAGAAGAAGGCAGAAAGCCTTAGAGGAGCTTTACTCTAAGCAAGAAATTCCCAAAAGCATGTATGATGATATGAAAAGAAAACTTGACTCAGAGCTATTAAAGATTAGGGAAGAGCATGCAAAACTAAAAGGCAAGCTTAAGGATAGATTAAATAGAATAGAAGACCAGCTGGCACTAATTGATAAGGCTACAATAGCATTAAAAATGAGTTATATTTCTGGTGAATTACCGGAAATTGCATATAAGAACTCCATTGAAATTTTAAGACAGTCAAGAGAAAGTTATACTTTAGAAAGAGACGATATAAAGAAAACACTTGACAAATTAGACGGCCTGGATAAAGAAACTATTGAACTTAAACCTTCTCCCTCATTATCCACGCAAACAGAACAACCCAAGCCTACAGAGAGTAATAAATCAGAAGTACCATTACCAATACCAGTAAGGGTAATAAATACTTTATGAACAACTTAGTGAAATAGGATGTTTAACAAGATATCTTCGCTTTTTAATAACGATAAAAAACGAAAGGCACAATTAGGGAAACTGCTAACAGAGATCTCATTAAAATTAAAAGACCAACAGAACAGGTTAGAAGAAGCAATACATAGACTTAAGGATAGGGATAAAGAGTTATTCGAAAAAGTCATCAGAGCACAAATAGAGGGCGATATGGCGAGAGCTACAATTTATGCTCAAGAAATCTCTGATATAAGAAAGATGATAAAAATTATATACACAGCCTATTTAGCCATAGAAAAAGTAAGGTTAAAACTAGATACCGTCCAAGAATTACAAGGAGTCTCTTTGGTACTGTTCCCAGTAATGAAAATATTAAATGAACTTAAAGATCAAATAAAAGGAATAGCACCAGAAGTCGCAATAGCGCTAGACTCAATCACGAGTAGTGTAAATAGTATAGCCATCGAAACCGGTGCAATAAGTGAAAAGACTGTAGTACCAGCAGTTGTAGATGAGCAGGCTAAACAAATATTAGACGAAGCACAAAAGATGGCAGAAATTAAAGTAAGAGAACTATTACCAGAATTACCACATCCACCAAATGAAATACCTAAAATTAAATCAACGCAAAGGGTTGAAAATAACGTAAAGAGAAGAACTCTGACAGAAGAGGATTTGCTAACTTATATTAAGAGCAAGGGAGGCATACTAGATATAGAACACGCATGCAAAACATATGGAGTAGACAAAGAAGATATATTCGATTTACTTAGAAAATTGCAACAGAAAGGTGCTATTGTCATAGAAGGGTGAAGATATGTCTGCTCAAACTATGCTTGAAGAAATGGCAAGGAAGTATGCTGTAAACGCTGTTAAAGCTGACAAGGAAGGTAACGTGGAAGAGGCAATTAATAACTATAAAAAGGCAATAGAAGTACTATCACAATTATTAGCTTTATATCCAGATTCACCGTCAGCAAGAATATATGAACAAATGATAAATGAATATAAAAAGAGAATAGAAGTTCTAAAAGAAGTGGTACCGGCAACAGCTGAAAATCCTACTAACAACAAAACAACAGTTTCAATTGACGATTTAATAGTAAAAGAGAAACCAAAAGTCTCATTTAACGATATAGTAGGATTAGATGATGTAAAAGAAGCATTAAAAGAAGCAATAGTATACCCTACCAAGAGACCAGACTTATTTCCATTAGGGTGGCCTAGAGGAATTCTGCTATACGGACCCCCTGGCTGTGGTAAAACAATGATCGCCGCGGCAGTTGCAAATGAAATAGACTCATATTTTATTCAGGTAGATGCAGCATCCATAATGTCAAAATGGTTAGGTGAGGCGGAAAAGAATGTAGCAAAAATTTTTAGCTCTGCTAGAGAAATTTCTAAAAAAGAAAACAAACCAATAATAATATTTATTGATGAAATAGATGCATTACTAGGCGTTTACAACTCTGAAAATGGGGGAGAAGTTAGAGTTAGAAACCAGTTCTTGAAAGAGATGGATGGGTTACAAGATAAAGCTGAAAAATTCCTAGTTTATGTTATAGGGGCAACAAACAAGCCATGGAGACTTGATGAACCGTTCCTGAGAAGGTTCCAGAAAAGGATATATGTAAGATTACCCGATTTCCAACAGAGACTTGCATTATTAAAGTACTATACTTCTAAAATAACCCTTGACTCAGACGTTAATTTAGAGGAATTAGCCAAAAAGACCGAAGGTTACACAGCTAGCGATATAAAGGATATTGTGCAAGCAGCCCATATAAGGGTTGTGAAAGAAATGTTTGAGAAGAACTTACCACAACCGAGACCAGTAAACATGAACGATTTTGAAGAAGTGCTAAAGGTTAGAAAACCAAGCGTGAACCAAGAGATGGTAAAAGCATATGAGGTCTGGCATGAGAAGTTTAAAGCTTTATAACTCAGCTACCCCAGGGTTCGCATCACCGTTCAAGTTGGCATGACTCACATCATCTTACTCTTATATTTCAATACATCCTTAATAAACTTCCCAGTTGATTTTGATATTAATAACTTTTTAATTACCTCCTCTTCCTTCAACCCACTTCTCTCTCTCCATATTTTAAGCGCATCATCCAATTTCTTGTTAGCGTCATAATGATATTTACATAAACCGTCTTGATAAGCTTCTAACTCGCATATTTTACATTTCTCGTATTTTAAAAGTCCTAATACATTCCCTAATTTCCTACCTACAAGGTCTTTAACCTCATTATATTTATCCAAGTATTTCCGCAAAACGCTTATGGTCTCATTAACAACTTCCTCAACTGTAGTTTTACCAGATATTATACTGTTGAGCCTACTTTCCATTTCAGAAGTCATCTTAACGCTCGTTAAGTCTGAGAAATAGTCATTTAAAATTTTCGAAATAATAATACCTAAATTTGTCGGTTCAACATACCTTTTATTTTTTAATATCAAATACTTTCTATCAAATAAAGTCTCAATTATCCTACCCCTTGTAGCCTCAGTTCCTAAACCTGATGACTCCATCCATTTAAGAATGTCTATTTTAGTTAAGTTACTTATCGGTGGAGAGGACAGTTTCATTAGGACTGAAACTTGTTCAACCTCAAATTCATCTCCTTCTTTAACATTCAATAATTCTTCGTCCCTTATTCCCTTATAAGGATAAAGCAGTAGCCAGCCTTTAAATATAATATGTTGCAAATTAATCTGAAAACTTTCTTTACTCAAAGAGAAAATTATCCTTTGACTCCTCACCTTAGCGTCTTCAGAAATGCTTGCCAAAAAGCGCCTTGTAATAAGCTCATATAACGAAAACTCCCTCTTACTTAATCTATCAGGCTTCTCTCCGGTAGGATAAATAGCTGGGTGGGCAGGATCTTCCTTTTCTCCTTGTCTAACGACATATTTACCCTTAGTGAGATTATTCAACAGGGTTATAAGTTTAGGAAAAACCCCGTTTAAGCCGTTCACTATATTTCTTATATCTACTGTTGGTGGAATTTTCTGGCTGTTAGTCCTAGGATAGCTGATCAATCCATCTAAGTATAGTTGTTCAGCAATTCTTTCTGTAATATACGGTGAAAACCCTAATAGCCTACCGGCTTCTGCTTGTAGATCACCTAGGTTAAATGGAGGTGGCCTTGGAACTATATTATCTTCTTCCCTAATTTCCTTAACCTTAATTTTTTCGCCCTTTAACAGTTTTGCAAACTCTAACGCTTTCTGCTTACTATCGAACTGCTTATCCAATTTGACTTTAAACTTCCTTCCTTTAATAGTAAATGTAACGTATGTTACATAATATGGTAGAGGAACAAACTGTTGTCTAGCTATGTAATTATTAACTACATAAATAAGAGTAGGGCTCTGAACCCTGCCAGCACTTAAGATAACCCTTTTATTAGTAACATCTTTTAGAGCCCTCATTAACGCCCTACTAACGTTTATACCCCAAAGCCAATCTACTTTATGTCTTGCTATCCCAGCATTTATCATGTTATAATCTAAAGGTTGTAAAGAATGAAAGGCCTTCTGAATATCCTCTTTGGTTAACGCAGAAAACTTCATTCTTTTAGCTTTCTTTAAATCTCCAAAAAACTTAATTATCATGTATCCAATTACTGACCCTTCTATGTCATAATCACAAGCATTGATATATTCTATAGCTCTAGAAGATAAGAACTTCAGTAAATCATAGTATTTTTTGGTATATCGAGCGGATTTGTCTATCTCCCATAAAGGTCTCCAATCTGCCTTAAAGACCGGAAAGGAGGAATCACCATAAAGGTTAAACAAATGTCCAGCTGCTGGAGCAACCACAATATTCTTAGACTGATAAGTAAAAACCCAAAAATTTACGGAGTATGCCCTACATAATCTGGGCTTAGGAGAAAGCGCCTCAGCTATTTTCTTAGCAGCTTTAGATTTTTCTGCTATTATCAGTAAAAAATTATAAGGATTACAACTCATTGTCCTATTTTCCTAATACTTATTAACTCTACTTTACCATTAGGATAAACTCTTCTAACAGTAATTGGCAAAACACCTCTTTTCAATTCTTCTTCAGCAACACTTATCACGTCATCAGAAGGTAAATTAGACGTGTCAATCAGAGGAACAGCACCCATGGATAACTGTAAAGCCCTAGCACTTATAATTCTTGCCATCTCATATTTAGTTAGCCTATTTTTCCACGCCTCCTCAAAAATTACGTTAACTTTATCTAAAGGCATTATCTCACCCTTTCATAAAGAAATTAAAAAATCTAACTCCACTCAACCTCATTCCTTAAAAAATCTGGTAATTTGCACTCATTAGGAGGAGAATAAGGAATACTTGCATCCAAAATCTTAGAAATAGCGTTAACTAACTTACTTATAGCCCTATCATCAACAACTCCCAAGATGCCTATACGTATTATTTTGTCCTTTAGTTCGCCCATTCCACCAGCAACCTCAATACCAAATTCTTTCAATTTGTTTCTAAAACCTGGAATAGGCGGAACAGTCGCTATAACGGTATTAGAGAAATTACTTTCATTACCAAATAATGAGAAACTAAGCTTGGAAAGTACAGCCCTAAGAAACCTAGCACACGCCTCATGCCTTTTCCACCTATTCTCTATACCTTCCATTTTTAGTAATTCCGCCGCTCTTAATGAGGCATTAAATATACCCACTGCCGGAGTAAAAGGAGTTTCGTGTTTATCTTGAAATCTTAAATGCAAAGAAATATCTAAATAAGAAGGCAAATCGTTTACAACCAACTCATCTATACCCTCTTTAGAAAGCCCTACAAACCCCACACCCGGCAAAGAAGCTAAAGCTTTTTGACTACCAGTAGCTACGGCATCAATTTTCCATTCATTAACCAGCAATTTATATGCCGCGAAACCAGAAACGGAATCCACAATGAGTTTCAGTCCTTTTCCTTTAACTATTCTCGAAATTTCTTCTAAATTTCTAAATGCAATTCCCGCGCTAGTCTCATTATGAACTATTGCGACAGTTGTAGCGTCCTTATTCTCTTCAATAGCTTTCTTAATTTCATCTGTTTCAAATGATTGTCCTATTGGTTTCTCATAGGAAACCACTTTAGCCCCTCTTCTCTTCAAAGAGTCTAGCAACCTTTTCCCAAATTCTCCATAAGGAAAAGTTAATACTTTTTCTTCCCTTTTTACGAGAGAAAAAACCATCGACTCTACAGCCAAAGTCCCAGAACCAGTTAGTAACGCTACCCTTTCGGCACTAAAGTGCTCTCTCATTAACTCTTCTAAATTCGCAACTATCTCTCTAAATTTTTCGCTTCTATGATTTATTACTAGAGTAGCTGCCTCCTTTACACTTTTAGGAACCTCAACTGGGCCCGGAATTAATAACACTTTAAATCATCCCCAACTCTTTCATAGCTTGTAATAAGTTCTGAGTTGTCATCTCAGCGACTCTTTGTTGTGCCTCCTTGGTTTGTGCACCGATATGAGGAGTAACTATTACCCTTTCATGCTTTAGCAACTCTAGCTCCCATTCCTCCTTTGGAGGTTCATTCCAAAATACGTCAGTAGCATAAGCTAATACTTTACCATTTCTAATATATTCTAGTAAAGCTTTACCATTTACTACCACTGCCCTACTAGTGTTTACAATTATTACACCGTCTTTCATCCTCTTAAATTGTGGTTCATCTAAAATGGGTTTAGCGTTTTTGCCAACGGTAACGTGAAGGCTAATTATATCAGATTGCTCCACCAACTCGTCTAAAGTTACCGGTTTCACTCCTAATTTTTCTGCCCTCTCTCTAATGTCAATTATATCATAAGCTAAAACCCTCATTCCCATAGCACTACCTATAATCCCGACTTTAGTACCGATTCTCCCAAACCCTATTATACCTAAAGTTTTCCCAGCTAATTCTATTCCTTCTATCTTCTTAAAGATTCCAGATTTTGCAAGATTCATAGCAGTATGCATTCTTCTAGCTGCAGCTACCATTAATCCTATTGTTAGTTCCACCGCAGAATCCGTAGAAGCCCCCGGAGCATAAACAACTTTTATACCTCTTTTATCAGCCTCATCAGTATCAACGTTGTCTAAGCCTATTCCAGCCCTAGCGATTATCTTTAGTTTCTTTCCCCTCTCTATTACCTCCTTATCAACTTTAGTCCTACTTCTAACTACTAAAATATCATAGTCGTTTATTATATTAAGAAGTTCCTCCCTAGTAATTTCGGGCCTATAATCTACTATTACTCCCTTTTCCTTAAGACTTTTTATTAAGATTTCATTGATTGGGTCTGTAATTAATGCTTTCACGCCTTGCATACTCTCACCTTATAGGAAATTTTCATAAATTAGAAATTTAACATGATGAGCTTGATGATGAAGAATAAACGAGAGAAATAGTTATTAAAAGAGTAATCATTCCCAAATTCCTTAATACCATATTTACGACGTTTAACCTATCTTTCATTTTAATCTCGCATTATACCTTACTTTCTAGCTTTTATATTTTTTTATTTTATTTTACGAGAGTTTTAGTTTGCTTAAAAAATATAAACAGATCTAGCAATCCTACTTGAATATTTAAGCCATCTGCAATGCTCCTTAATAAACCTTCAACTAAAAAATAATCCCTTCTTTTACGTAATTTTATATCACCAACTATATCAGTAATAAAGCGTAGAACATGCCTGTCGATTATAGCTAGATCAAAATAGCCTACATTCCGTAAAAAATGGCTGGCTTCTTTATACCCGATTCCATTTACTTTATTAACCAAAAACTCTCTTGCTTCCCATTGATCCCTATCAGCTAAAGGCTTAATAATTTTTTTAAGACTCCCATACAAACTTTTAGCTTCCATTAAATATTTTGATTTCAAATTATAGAATCTATATCCACATTCCTTTAAAATTTTTGATAACTTGTACTGGTCTAATGAGAAAAAATTGTATTCAAAAACGCAATTTAGCGCTTTATACGCAGATATAAAAGATGAGTTAGCAGTAAGAATGCATAATACAAGTTCCCTAAACCAAATATCTTCTCCGGCTTTATTATTTAACAAAAATTCTTCAGCTCTTTCCAGAACTCTTGCTCTTAACTTTTTGTCTACCACTAGACTTCTTAACACTCCTCTTCCTCTTTTTACTCTTCTTCTTCCTAGCCTTTTGTAATTTTGGCTTATCATTAATTAAACCAATACTTATAACTCTAGTATATCCACCTTCAAACTCTAGTATAACAAACTGTTTATCGAAATCTGAAGTCACATCGACCCCTACTAATCTATAATCCTTATCAAAGAAGGTCAAATATTCGACTTGAACATTTTCATTATTTTGTAAATCTTTAGGAATACCCACTCTCAACAACTTTAAAGGAGTTGGTAAAACTAGAAGAGCATTAACACCGTTAATCGCTTCACTGCCATTTACTCTCACTAAAGTTACAAGCCCTTCCGAATTAATATTCTCTATCTCTTCTCCGTTTATATCCATATTTTCTTCTTTAACTAGATTTACTTTATAACCTATTACCCCTTTTATTAACTCAACTTTTTCTACGTTAAAATAATCTATCAGAGCCTTCAAAGTAAATTCCTACAATATATAAGACTTACTACTAATAATAATTTACTTCATACTGAGAGGTATAATTCAATCCTTTTCGTTAATTATAAATATAGCATTAAAAGTAATATAACGCATGAGCATCAAAATAAGAGGGTCTAACGCTTACGGGCATAGTGGGTGGTTTACAGTTTATTGCAGAATATGTAACAGAAAATTGAAAATAGGAACAGACTTAGTTTATAAATGCCCAAAATGCGAAAAGAAATATAATGCATATTTCTGTGAAGCTGATGCAAGAGGACTAAAATATAAATGCCCATATTGTGGTTCAGAACTAGTAAGTGTATTATGATGAAAACCAGAATTAATGGTAAAAACATTGTAATTATAAACAATATTTTTTACGCAGACACTGACTTAGAAATAACTAATAAAGAATTCTTACAAAAATTATCCTTTTACCGTGATAAGCTAGCATATATAGATTTTAACATAGAAAAAGACAATTATAAGATAGTTAAAGGAGTTGCTTGTAAGACAAAACTTCATGTTTATTTATGCAATATTATTATAGAACTAAAGGAGCGGATAGACGATATTCAACAATTCTATACTAAAGTACTAGAAGAAGTGGCTAAAGTAATAACATAACCATTTCTACGTAAAGCAGAGGACAATTTATTTATAATTTCTACTATTTGAATAGCATTATAAGATTGAAGTTTTAAGTAAGCTGATAATTGCCTACTCTCATTGAATCTTGTATAAACTAGAACTAGAACGTTTTCATTAGGAGCACAAATTAAAGACGCTCCTACTTTTACAACCTTACAGACTTCGCCTAATTCTTTTTCTACGATTTCTATTAAATATTGAACTTTAAAGGCTAATGAAGGCTCTGAAGGCAAAATAGCATATTCTACTTCAAACATTTCCTAACCCCCTATTTTTAAATTAACTCTTTTTAACGGGATTTTCAACATTTCGAATACGCTTTTAACGTACTCGGCATAACTAGTATCACCTCTAACAGCTTTAAGCTTTAATTTTCTATAATTTAATTCAAGCACCACTTTACCGTCTTTATAAACATAAACCTTCCCTTTCACTTTATTATAAATATTTTTAACAAATATTAAATGAACAAAAGTCCCTTTGTCTGGGATTGATATAACAAGCTTCTCCCCCTTATTATAGGTACCTTTTTCTTTTTTCAGTATCTTATATTCTTTAAACTCTTTAATGTTATTACCTTCAATTGTGAAAATTAAACTACGTATAGCGTGCTTTCCAGTCTTACTATTACTGTTTTCTAACGATACCTCCATTTTTAATAAACCTCGCCGCTTCCATTATCCCTTCTGGAGTTAATTTATCTTCTAAGTAAGCGTCAATTAAAATTTCATTCTTAAATAAAAATTTCAACAGTGCTTTTCTTAATCCCATCCCGGCATTTCTGTACAGGTTTAATAACTTATGTTGTAAGTTAATAGCATATTCAATCTTCTTTATAGCTTCGCCTAAATAATCTTCTATTTGCCCATATTTAACTATACTTTCATATGCATATATAGCGGAAATAGCGGAAGGCCTGATCCCCTCGCCGCTTAATGGAAATACTAACCCCCTAGCTTCACCTATTCTATTATTTTTTACCTTCACTGGTGAGATCGAAATAGGAGCCCCCCTTATATCTTCTATCTTATATTCCGTTATTTTCTCTCTGATATATTTTAATACAAGTTCTTTTGAATTTTTATATTCTATGAAACCAGCTCCTATATTTAGAAACCCTTCTTCAGCTGGGAAAATCCAATAAAAACCAGTGTACTTTGTATTAAATTCCAAAATTGCCTCATCAGAAAAATTTTCAGTTTTCACCATAGCCCTCGTAGTATAAACTACTTCCCTATCCATATCATACGGCCCCTTTGAGTCAATTATTAAATCGAATTTCTCGTCTATCGTCCGAGAATATGGAATACCTTCGCGCATACTGTTTATCCACTTCCACTTATCTATAACAACCCATTTTGTGTGTCTATACTCTATATCGTAAACTCTTTCTCCATCTATGTAAAAGGCGAAACGTTTAATATTAAACTTGATATCCCAAGAGTAAGGGGGATTAAAAACATTAGGAACTATGTCACCACAAGGCTTAACATATTTAGGGTTAATATCAATTATTTTAACCTCATAATTAGTCTTAGTCTTTAATAAGTACCCTAGAAGTGATCCTGCGACCCCTCCTCCGATAATTCCTATTTTCATCTTAAATAGCTTATAAGTAAGCCTTAATAAACTAGTGTAATAGGTGAACTAATGATATCGCAAGATGAGATTAGTAAGAAGCTTGAGGAATGGCCTAAGCACTATGATCCACAATCTATAGAGTTAAAATGGCAACAGATCTGGTTATCAAAAGAGTATTGGGAGAAGGTATATAAGTTTAGAGACGAGGACACACAGTCACCAGTATTTGTAATTGATACACCTCCACCATTTACCAGCGGAGAGCTTCACATGGGTCATGCGTATTGGGTTACTATAGCGGATACAATAGCTAGATATAAGAGATTAGCTGGATACAACGTTCTCTTACCACAAGGCTGGGACACACAAGGATTACCAACAGAATTAAAAGTACAATATAGACTAAAAATACCAAAAGAAAATAGAGAATTGTTCCTTAAAAAATGCATCGAATGGACTGAAGATATGATAAGTAGAATGAGATCAGCAATGATTAGATTAGGATATAGACCGGAATGGGAAAGATTTGAGTATAGAACATATAAAGAAGATTACAGAAAAATTATACAGAAAAGTTTACTAGATATGCATAATGCTGGATTGATAGAATTCAGAGAAGGACCAGTTTATTGGTGTCCTAAATGCGAAACCGCATTAGCACAAAGTGAAGTAGGATATCTGGAGAAGGAAGGAGTACTAGTCCATATAAAATTCCCGTTAAAAGACGGGAGCGGGGCTATTATAATAGCAACGACTAGACCGGAATTACTGGCTGCTACTCAAGCTGTTGCCGTACACCCAGAAGATGAGAGGTATAAAGGCTTGATTGGAAAAACGGTAATAGTTCCCGTTTTTAATAAGGAAGTAAAAATAATTGCGGACAGTGCAGTAGAAAAGGGTTTTGGAACTGGAGCAGTTATGATAAGTACCTACGGTGACCCTCAGGACATTAAATGGCAGTTAAGCTATAACTTGCCAGTAACTGAAATAGTTGATGAAAAAGGTAGGATAAAGAATACTGGAATAATAGATGGATTAAAAATTGAAGACGCTAGGAATAAAATGATAGAAATATTAAAGGAAAAAGGCTACCTTGTTAAAATAGAGAAAATTAAACATAATGTATTATCTCACACAGAAAGGAGTGATTGTCTGTCACCAATAGAATTTCTTGTAAAGAAACAAATCTATATAAAAGTTCTACCATTCAAGAATAAACTACTAGAAGAATATAAGAAAATGAAATTCACCCCAAGTAGAATGACACATTACTTAGAGGACTGGATAAAAAGCTTAGAATGGGATTGGAATATTAGTAGGCAAAGAGTGTACGGCACTCCTTTACCGTTCTGGTATTGTGATAATGGCCACTTAATTCCGGCCAAAGAAGATCAACTCCCAGTAGACCCTACAAAAGCTCAACCACCATATGAAAAATGCCCTAAGTGTGGATTACCGTTAAAACCTGTTACTGATGTAGCTGATGTATGGATAGACTCAAGTGTAACAGTTCTTTACTTAACAGGGTTTTATACTGATAAAAATAGGTTTACAAAAACTTTTCCGACATCATTAAGACTTCAAGGCACTGATATAATAAGGACATGGTTGTTTTACACATTTTTCAGAACACTTATGCTTGCTGGTGATGTACCATTTAAGCAAGTGCTAATTAACGGTCAAGTACTGGGTCCAGACGGTACTAGGATGAGTAAAAGCAAAGGAAATGTTGTAAATCCATTAGATAGAATTAACGAATTCGGCGCAGATGCGATAAGACTAACACTATTAGATGCGAGAATAGGTGATGATTTCCCATTTAAGTGGGAAACCGTTAAAGCTAAAAAACTCTTACTCCAAAAACTCTGGAACGCTGGAAGGCTTTCTTATCCATTCATCGGGAAAAAGAAGTTTGAAAAACCAGAAAAATTACATCAAATAGATCAGTGGATACTACTTGAGCATAAAAGGTTTGTAAAGAAGGTAATAGAGGCTTATGAAAATTATGATTTCTACACGGTAGTAGAATCATTATACTCATACTTCTGGGAGACAATAGCCGATGAGTACCTGGAGCTAATAAAACATAGATTATTCAGCGAAGACCAATCGGCACTTTACACTCTTAGTAAAATATTAAAAGACTTACTGATACTAATTCACCCACTAGCGCCACATATAACTGAAGAGATGTATAGTAGACTATACGGTGATAAAATCAGTATACAATTAGAGAAATTACCAGATGTAAGTGATATACAAGAGAATCAAGAAATAGATAAATTAGGAAATTATATAAAGAAAACAACATCAATTATTAGAACATTAAAGATACAGAATAAATTATCAATCGTGACTCCAATAAGCGTAAAGTTATACGGTCCAGAGGATTATATCAATACAATAAAATTAGTTGAAGATGATCTGAAAAAGACACTAAAAATTGAGCAGATAGAATATGTGAAATCTGAAGAGATCAAAGCTGAGCTGATATCAGCCCATGGGAGTTAAGCTCACCGGTCGCGCTATCAGGGTGTCATCAGCATATTAATGTACTCACCCATCCTTTTAACCCCTTCTATTATATCGTTCTCGTTAACTGCAAAGCTAAGTCTAATAAAGTCCTTACCAACATCTAGCGGAAATACCTCACCGGGTATCGTAGTGACGCCCTTTTCTTCTATTAATTTTATCACGAAGTCTTTAACACTCATACCAGTCTTTTTAAGTATATCCCCTACATATGGAAACATATAGAAAGCACCTTGACTCCTAAATACTTTGATCCACTTTATTTTCTTAAGCTCAGAGTACATTACATCTCTCCTTCTTTCAAACAATTTAATCATTTCTTTAACGTCATCAAAAGAGTCAAACGCAGCTAAAGCACCTTTTTGAGCAAAACTAGTTGGGCAAGTATAAATATCGGCAGCTAAAGACGCCATCTTCTTTATTACATTCTCTTTAGCTATAACATATCCTAACCTCCAGCCCGTCATAGAAAACGTTTTACTAAAACCATTAATATATATCACATAGCTCCTCCAATCTGGATCCTCTAATACACTCTTCATTTTACCGTTATATATGAAGTAATCATATATTTCATCTGAAATTAGTACTAATTTTCTCTCTTTAGCTATTTCCATTATTCTCTCAATCTCTTTGGGATCAAAAACCATCCCGGTAGGATTATGGGGATTATTAAGTACGACTAGTTTAGTCTTACTATTTATCTTCTCCTCTAATTCATCTACATTAAGGGAAAACCCCTTCTCTTCATCCCATTTCATCCTAACATAAACTGGCTTCCCTCCTAACATTTTGACTACTTCTGAGTAAGAATAGAAAGAAGGATCAAATAATATTACTTCATCGCCAGGATTAACATATAATAAGAACGCTAAATAAAGTGCAGTCTTGGCTCCAGGAGTAACTATTACTTCATCTTTTTTAACACCAGCATTATACTTGCTATTTATATGCTCAGCAATTTTACTCCTAAGCTCATCAATTCCATAAGCCGATGTATATCCAGTAAAACCCTCGTCCAATGCTCTTTTAGCCTCTTCCCTAATCTTCTTAAAAGTTGGTAAGTCCGGTTGGCCTATGCCGAAATTAATAACCCTTATTCCCTTCTCCTTTTGAACTCTACGAGCTATATCTTGATAAACTAAAGTAGACTCTCCCGAAATACTTAAAGATGCAACTGAAAAGTTATCTATAGACATTAGTTATAACTTTAAACGAACTCTTTTATTTTATTCGGATCTAGCATTAAAGTAGTCCCAATTAAGAACGCATCAGCACCAGCACTTTTCAACTTATCTATATCTTCCCTACTTTTGATCCCACTTTCAGCAATCTTAATCTTATGTTGCGGAATCTTACTTAATAATTTCATAGTCTTTTCTATACTTATTTCCAAGGAACTTAAGTCTCTTGAATTTACACCAATAATATCTACATTATTCCTTAACGCGATATTTAGTTCTTCTTCATTAGTAACCTCAACTATAACGTCTAAACCAAAACTTTTAGCATACTTATATAGACTTACTAATTCCCTCTCAGTTAATATCCTAACAATTAGAAGTATAGCATCAGCTCCCAAACTATATGCAGAAACTATTTGCTTTTCAGAAACTATGAAGTCTTTCATAAGTATGGGAATAGAGACCGTTTTAGCTACAATTTCTAGATCATTATAGCTACCTTTAAAGTATTTCTCCTCCGTTAAAACGCTTATTCCTACAGCACCATTATCTTGCATGAATTTCACGTATTCAACTATGTTTCTATCAATATTTAGACCAGAAGGAGAAGCCCTTTTAAACTCTGCAATTATTGCATTCTTTCCCTTATTTTTAGTATTTAAAATAGACTTAGAAAGGGAATGAATAGGCCTATCTCTAGCTTTATTAACTTGTGGTCTTGTAAGAGATAATTTAACTACCTCTGCCAACCATTCCTTTAAAAACCTTGGCATGTAAGTTAGACTTTGTTAAGAAAGTTATAAAGTATTTTTTTCCCTAGAGGGGTACCAACACTTTCTGGGTGAAATTGAACACCGAAAATCCTATACTCAATGTGATGAACACCCATAATCTCGTTATCTTCTAACGAGTATGCATTGATAACTAATGGCTCTTTAACCTCATCAATAACAAGACTATGATAACGTGTTGCCTCAAACTCCTGAGGAATACCATCATATAAAATAGTAGTAGAATTGTGCCTAATTCTACTTATTTTACCATGAAAAACTTTCTTAGCTCTTCTGATCTTAGCTCCAAAAGCATACCCTATTGCTTGATGTCCTAAACAAATTCCTAGTATCGGAATCCTCTTGCCTAACTGCCTTATCACATCGATAACTATACCAATGTCCTCCTTTTTATCTGGCGATCCTGGACCGGGAGAAATTATAATCCTATCTGGATTAATCCTCTCGACCCCCTTAACTGTTATTTCGTCATTTCTAATTACAATAGGATAAGACCCTAACTCTCCTACTATTTGTGCGATATTGTATACGAAACTATCATAATTGTCAATTATTAAAGTTAAGTCCACTTCACACCACCCCCATAGCCACTTTTAGCGCCCTCATCTTATGTTCAGTCTCCATATATTCCATTTCTGGTACCGAGTCATAAACTATTCCAGCCCCAGCCTGAATTCTAAAAACGTCTTTGTTTACAAACGCACTTCTAATAGTTATCGCGAACTCAGCATCACCATTAACTGAGAAGAACCCTACTCCCCCAGCATATGGTCCCCTCTTATAAGGCTCTAACAACTCAATAATATTCATAGCCATTGGTTTCGGGGCACCGCTAACAGTACCAGCAGGGAAAGTGGCTTTAAGAACGTCAAAAGAGGTAAAATTCTTACGTAAAGTTCCAACAACTTTACTTACAATGTGTTGTACATGACTATACTTCTCTACATACATAAGTTCTGGTACTTTAACAGACCCCATATAACACACTTTTCCTAAATCATTTCTAGCCAAATCAACTAGCATCAAATGTTCTGCTCTCTCTTTTTCAGAGCTTAACATTTCCCTTTCTAATTCTAAGTCCTCCTCTGGGGTATTTCCCCTAGGCCTTGAACCAGCAATAGGATAGGTCTCTGCAATACCATCTTGCACACTGAATAAAGTCTCCGGGCTAGACCCTATAATTTCTCTATCATAAAACTTCATATAAAACATATAAGGTGAAGGATTTATTTTCCTTAATGAATTATAGAACGACATTAAATCACCAGTGAATATATATTTATAAAACCTAGAAATAACTACCTGAAAAGCATAGCCTCTTTTTATGTAATCCAAGATGTCTGAAACAGCTTTTTCAAATTCCGTTTTGTTTAAAGATTCCTCATAAAAATCGAACTTTATGTTACCTAAATCTTTACAACTTTGTTTTGAAGAGAAATCACCCTCAACGTAAACCTTACCCTCAACGTGATCATATACAATAACATTTTTTGGAATTAAAAACTCAGCATTTGGCCACTCTTCAGGCTCTGGTTTAAGATCTTTAATACTTTCCCAATACCTCACAGCATCATAACTCATATAACCTATAATACCACCTTTAAATTTCCCGGGTATTGGAAGCGCTGGTGCCGATTTAATAAAATCTGATAAAACTTCAATAGGATCATAAAAACTCCTATTTATGTCTCCTTGACTTTCATTTTTTACAAGCTTTATATAACCATGCTTCCCCCATGCTATGATACTATACCTAGCCTTGTGTTGAGGACCGCTACCACTTTCAAGTAAAACTGCTATATCTTCCCCTTCTTTAATACACTTAAAAACCTCATTAGGCTGTGCAAATGCAGTTATTGGATAAACCTCCATCCTTTAATAACCTCGACTATTTTTCTCATTTTTTCTAAATCTTTTTTGCCTTTATATTTCTCTATTCCACTAGAAATATCAATCCATTTAGGATTTAAAGAGGCATACTCTATCGCATTATCCGGAGTAATTCCTCCACCTATACCTACATCTGAATATTCCCTAACCCATTCTTTAACTAAACTCAAATTAAGTTTCTCACCCTTTTTAGGAACATCGACTAAAACGTCGAAACCAGAACTAATTGCAGATTTGAAATACCCTTTATATTCATTGGATGCCGGCACATAAAGAATGAACCTCTTACTATAAGAATGCAATAACCCTAACTCTTCTTTACTTAACACCCTATGAATTTGTATAAGATCTGCGTTTTGCCCTTCTTTTACAATTTCATCTATACTACCATTAACTTTAACCATAACTACTGGCAAACTCACAAAACGTTTAACGATCTTTATAAACTCGTACTTAACATAGCGAGGACTAGAATAATCAACAACAACCCCTATCATATCTGCTCCCGTCTTTTCAGCGCTAATAGCATCCTCGATGTGAGAAATTCCGCAAAATTTAACCTTTACCAGCTCTCCCCACCAACATATCGAACTTCTTTACATCACCATTACTTTCAATTATTCTCCTTATATGAGGTAATGAAGAGGAAATAAGCTGTATTGCATATTCGTAACCGTCTTTATAGTCTTTGACTTTACCTAATAATTTTAAACCAACGCTCACATTTATTGCTATGAAATCCCTAACTGATTTTTCTAAACCTAAAATCCCTCGTAAAATCCTTATTGCAGAATCTTCAGCAGTACTTACAACTAATTTGTCCAAACTTGTAGGTTCCTTTAACCCGAACTCACTGTAATGAACTTTATAGCTCTCAGTTTTATTTGAATAAACTTCATAAATATAAGTATACCCCGATGGACTAACCTCGTCAATACCGGGTTCCCCGTGATACAAGAAAACTCTCTCATAGCCCAACTTGATAGATGCCTCTGCTAGTTTTTGGAGGAAATCCTTAGAGAACACTCCTATCATCTGGTACTTAGTCCCAGCTGGATTAGTTAACGGACCTAAAATATTAAAGATAGTCCTTATTCCGAGTGTCCTCCTTACATTAGCTACATTCTTCATAGCTGGATGATATAGCTGTGCAAAAAGGAAAACAAAATTGGTCGATTTAATTAGCTCAATGGCCTTTTCTTGACTAACGGAAATATTATATCCCAAAGCTTCTAAAACGTCAGCACTGCCAGATTTACTACTTACAGCCCTATTCCCATGCTTTGCAACTGGAAATAGCTGGCTTAGTATCAATGCACTCGCAGTACTCACGTTAATAGTATTTAACCCGTCTCCTCCAGTCCCCGCAGTATCAAGACTGTCTGGAAAATCGATCCTTAGAGCGTTAGCTCTCATGGCCCTTGCAAAACCAACTATCTCTTCTGGTGACTCTCCTTTCATCGAAAGGGCTACTAATAATCCAGCGGTTTGAATTTCTGGTATTTCGTTTTTCATAATCGCATTAGCTATTAGCTCAGCTTCTCCGCTTTCTAAATCTTTTTTATTGTACACTATTTTTCGCAAACTATCAACTATATTCATCTAGTATACCCCTGATCTTTTTAACAAGTTCTAAAGCTGAATTAATCCCGTTTCTCTCTATCTCTTCAATAAATGCAGTTCCTATCGCAACACCATCAGCACCAGCGCTCAATGCCTTTCTCATATCGTTAAAATCATTAAGTCCAAATCCCACAACTAACTTATTTTGAACCAAATTCCTAACTCTTATTATAAGAGAGTCAACACTTACTGGAATTATGACACCGGTAGTTGGTCTTACACCATAATATAAAAATAAATCAGAAATCAAAGAGGCTTGTTGAATCAAAGTATCTGGAACAGAAGGAGCAGTAAATAACACTGCCTTTAATCCTTGGCTTTTTATCTTACTTACATAACTCTCATACTCATCAACAAAATCAATTAGAAGGTCTGGGAACAATATACCGTCTATTCCTATCTCTTTAAGCCTTTGTAAAAACTCATCTAAACTACTTAAATAGTCTTCCAAATACGTTAAAATCACTATTGGTACATTATCTGCTATTTCCCTTACCTTAGCTAACACTTCATAATAATCTTTTATCTTACCTTCAACCTCCTTATAACTTTTACGTATCACTGGACCGTCATATTTTGCATATTTAGGAGGAACCCCTATTTCTAATATATCCGTACCTAACTCTATGCTACCCTTTATAAAACTATAAAAACCATCCAAATTCGGATAACCTAAAGTCATATAAGTAACTAACCACCTCTTCATCTCCCTTCAATCCTCCTTCTAATAGACTCATAATTACCTAAATCTAATAGACCGTGACCACTTAGATTAACTACTATTACTCTCTTCTCGTTCTCCTTCTTAGCCTTTAAGGCCTCCTCAATTACAGCCCTTAAAGCATGTGATGACTCTGGAGCTGGTACTATGCCTTGAGTTTTCATGAACAGTTTAGCTGCCTCAAAAATCTCCTCCTCCGTATACTCCCTCCACTCAATCACCTTCTCTCTAATTAGCAGGCTTAAAGTAGGGGCAACACCATGATATCTAAGACCTCCGGCATATATCGGTGGAGGTACATAATCCTTCCCTAAGGTTATCATCTTAACTAACGGTAATAAGCCAGCAGAATCTGGATAATCATATTCGTATCTCCCCTTACTAAATTTAGGAATTTCTGAGGCTCCTACAGCTATAAACTTCTTTCCCTTTTTGGCTCCTATAAAGGGATAAGCAAACCCTCCAAAATTGCTTCCTCCACCAACACACCCTATTATAATATCCGGTTCCTCACCAAGTTCCTCTAATTGTACTAGAGTCTCCATTCCTATAACAGATTGATGAAGTAGAACAACTTCAAGAACGCTACCAACAAGATATCTATATCCGTGATCTAAAGCATATTCGATTGCCTCGCTCATTGCAACCCCTAAAGACCCTGGATGATTAGGGTTCTCTTTGAGAATCTTTCTACCATATTCTGTCAAATCTGTGGGGCTTGCATAAACGTTAGCACCATATAATTCCATAATCGTCCTTCTCATAGGCTTTTGCTCATAACTTACCTTAACCATAAAGATTGTGGATTGTAAATCGTACATGGAAGCTGCTAAAGCTACAGCAGTACCCCATTGCCCAGCCCCTGTTTCGGTAACAACGTGTGAAATACCTTCTTCGGCAGCAAAATAAGCTTGAGGAATGGCAGTATTTATCTTGTGAGAGCCCGTAGGTGTAGCACCCTCGTATTTGAAATAAATCTTAGCTGGGGTACCAAGGTACTCCTCAAGCCTCTTTGCTCTTAATAAGGGGGTTGGTCTTCCTATATTAGCATACCTATCCCTTACCTCCTCTGGAATTTTTATAAACCTCTCTATAGTAAATTGTTGTCTTAAAACTTCTTTAGGCAAGATCTTCTTTAATAATTCTATTCTAGAGAATTCTGCATTTGGAGGGTCTCTTGGAGGTGGTAACGGTTTAGGTAAATCTGGCACTATATTATACCAGTACTTTGGAATTAGATCTACATTCCCTACCATTGGTGCAACAAAAACACCTACTAACTTTAATTATTATCCCTTTATTAAGCTTTTAGTATGTTTCAAACGAACTAAATTCACCTTTATATTCCTCAAATCTGACTTCAACTTTTTCAACCCTAGAGAGAGGAGGTCCCTCTCTTATTTTATTTAACAGTTTATTTAAAGACTCCTCATGACCCTCCGCTATAACTTCTACCGAACCATCTGGTAAGTTCTTAGCATAACCTTTAACACCTAATCTAATAGCATGAATTTGTACAAATCTCCTAAAACCTACACCTTGAACGATTCCATAAACCCTTACGTACATGCGTTTTAACATTTAAGACACCTCAGAGTCGCTCCACTTCTTCACCGCTCTGAATTCTCCTTATCATCACAATATATTTAATCATGTTATCATGTTTAAAAATTATGATTAGAGTTGCAATCGCGGGGTTAGGTAACTGTGCTTCAATGCTAATACAAGGAATAGAATATTATAGACAAAAAGGTGAGAATTACTTCGAGGGATTAATAACACCAGTAATAGGGAGTTATAAAATAACTGACATAGAAATTGTTGCTGCGTTTGACGTTTCTAAAAACAAAATAGGAAAAGATATAAGTGAGGCTATTTTCGAGAAACCAAACATAACTCCAAGAATAGTTAATGTACCAAAAAAAGACGTAAAAGTAGTTGCTGGCCCAGTATTTGACGGAGTAGCACAGCATATGATAAATGTATTTAACCCCACATTTGATGGCAAAATAGAAAATATCGTCCAGGAATTGAAAGAAAGTAGAGCAGAAATTCTCATTAACTTATTACCAGTAGGAAGTGAAGTAGCAAGCAGAGCTTACGCCAGAGCGGCACTAGAAGCTGGTACAGCATTTATAAATGCAATCCCAGTGTTTATAGCCAGTGATCCCACAGGGGAATTCCCAAGGTTGTTCAAAGAGAAGAATTTACCATTGGCCGGAGACGATATAAAAGGGCAAATAGGTGCTACAATCCTTCATAGAACATTAACATCGTTATTCAGACTTAGGGGAGTAAAAGTGGAAGAAACTTATCAGTTAAATGTAGGTGGAAATACAGATTTCTTAAACATGAAGACTGAGGAAAGATTACACTCAAAAAGAATAAGTAAGACTAAAGCAGTAACAAGTACATTGGATGATGAAGACTATTTAGAAAAAGAAGGAAAAATAAGAATAGGTCCTTCAGACTTCATACCATTCTTAGGGAACACTAAAGTAGCTTATATTTACGTAAAAGGTAGTGGATTTGCCGGAATGCCAATAAAAATAGAGGCTTCATTAGAAGTTGACGATAAATCTAACTGTGCTGCAGTTTTAGTTGATGTGATTAGGGGAGTAAAACTAGCTTTAGATAAAGGAATAGGGGGACCACTAGTTGAACTATCAGCATTCTACTTCAAGCATCCGCCAGTACAAGCTAAAGATGATGAAGAAGCTTACAACTGGTTTAAGAAGTTCCTTAATGAAGTGTCAAATTTGTGAAGAGAACCAGGCAAAATACACTTGTAAATTATGCGGAAGGAAAGTATGCGAAGAAGATTTCGTAAAGGAAAAGGAAATATGTAAAGTATGTGAAATGAGCTTATGCGAAATATGTCACGAAAACTTATCAATTGGAAAATGTGAAAAATGCGGAAGAATAATATGCGAAAAATGCACAGCGTATTTTGATGGTGCAAGAAGATATTGTATTATTTGTAACTCTTCACTTCCTTAATTTCTTTTTATCATTTAATTTCTCTAGAATTATTTTTTGTTCCACAGAAGCCACTTGCCTCCTCACATTAATTACAGCATCTGGATTTACACTTATACTATCAATACCTTGTCTCACCAGAAACTCCACAATTTCTGGGTAAACGCTTGGTGCTTGTCCGCATATCGAAACTGTCCTACCATACTTATGGGCTACTCTAATTAACTTCTTAATCCCCTCTAATACAGCTGGATCCCTCTCATCATAATAACCCATCCTAGCTAATAGGTCTGAGTCCCTATCAACACCTAGCATTAACTGAGCTAAATCGTTACTACCAATACTAAATCCATCAATTATTTGCGCGAATTTATCAGCTAGCATCACAACTGAAGGTACTTCAGCCATAATCCAGACTTTAAATTCAGAAGACCTCCTTAGCCCCTCGTCTTCCATAATTCTAATTGCTTTTTCTAATTCCCATGTAGTCCTAACGAACGGGAACATTACCCATACATTCTTTAAGCCCATCTCCTCCCTTACCTTCCTTATAGCCCTAACTTCTAACCTAAATGCTGGCTCGTATTGCGGGCTAATGTACCTTGATACTCCTCTCCAACCAATCATCGGGTTTCTCTCTTCTGGCTCAAATTCTTCACCACCTTGAAGCCTCTTATACTCATTAGATTTAAAATCAGAGAAACGCACTACGACAGGCCTTGGGTAAATTGCTGAAGCGACCATCGCAATACCTTCAGCTAACTTATCTACAAATAATTCCGGTTTACCAATTTTAATTAAGTATAACGGATGGTACTTTATCCACTCACTAACTATAAACTCTATTCTCATTAAACCTATACCGTCAAATGGTAAGTCTAGGTACTTATGTATAACGTCTGGTTGACCTAAATTCATATAAATCTTAGTGGCAGTAACTGGATAGAGACTTAATATTACATCCCTCGATAAACCTGAAACCCCAGTAGTTGGTTGGGTGACTTGTTGCTCTTTTTCCTCCTCAAAACCTACTCTCCCCTCATAAACTATACCCCTCATAGCGTCTACAGTTATCTCCTGACCATCTTTAATTACCTTAGTGGCATTCCCAGTACCAACAACTGCGGGAATTCCTAATTCTCTAGATACAATAGCGGCGTGACTTGTCATCCCACCTTCATCCGTAACTATAGCAGAGGCTATTTTCATAATCGGAACCCAATCTGGGTCTGTCATTTTAGTAACTAGTATATCACCTTTCTGGAAGTCTTTAGCTTGTTTAACGTCTAATATTATCCTAGCCTTACCAAAGGCTATACCGGGACTTGCAGGTAAACCTCTTGCCAAAACTTTACCGACTTCTACAGCTTGAACTTTTTCTTGGACTTGTTTCTTAGAACTCCAGTAAGTTTCTGGCCTCGCCTGAACAATAAATATATTATCGGGGAACTTCAAATCAGCATCAATAGCCCATTCAATATCCATAGGCCTTTTATAGTGCTCCTCGATTTTTAACGCCATTTTAGCTAATTCAACAGCCTCCTCATCACTTATTGATATAGTATCGGCCTCTTGCCCTCTTAATTCAATTACCTCATTAGATTTAGTTTGTTGATTATAAACTATCTTAATAACCTTGTGAGAAACCCTTTTCTCAACAATCTTTAAAGTGGACTTTTCAATGACTATTTCATCTGGGGTTACTTTACCTCCTACAACAGTCTCTCCTAATCCCCAATTGGATTCTATAACAATATAATTCTTATCACCATTAGCGGGATGAAGAGTAAACATAACTCCAGCAGACCTAGAATTAACCATTTTTTGAACAACTACCGCCATGGAAACAGACAATTGATCAATACCTTTAGATTTCCTATAAACAATAGCCCTAGTATTATATAAGCTTGCCCATACTTTCTTGACCGCACTCAATAACTCTTCTCTGGACACGTTTAGATAAGTATCTTGTTGACCAGCAAAGCTAGCCTCTTCTATGTCTTCTGCAGTAGCAGAAGATCTAACTGCGACAAGAACTTCTTTACCTACAAGTTTAACTAGAGAATCGTAATACGATAAAATAGCTTGTTGCAAATCTGGAGGTATAGGTGAAGAGAGAATAAGAGATTTTATCTTCTCACTCGCTCTTTCCGCACCTTCTTCTGAATCTAAATTCTCACTTTCAAGAATTTCCTTAATTTTGTCGTATAGTTTATTATATTCAATAAAATATTTATACGCATATGATGTAATCACAAAACCCGGTGGTACCCTTACCCCCAAGGAGATCAATTCGCCTAAATTAGCCCCTTTACCACCAGCTATAGAAACCATCTCTTTTTTTACGTTTTTAAGGTCAGAAACGAGATCCCCTTCAATAACAGAAGTCATAGTCCCCATATTATTTTCTGTTTATACATTAAAAAATGTTTTCTACCATTCAAAAAATCTATCTGATAATTTATTATTTCTGATTCTCATTAGTTTTTTGCGTAACCGAAGTAACGAAAGCAGGCAAGGATGGGAACTTCTCTTTCATTCTCTCCTCTGCAACTGCAGCCGCCTCTTCTAATATCTTCTTAGCTTCTGGCGATGTAGTAGTAAACTCTACGCCAGACCCAGTGAAGTCACCAGCCTCTATGACAACTTCTTGCAAACCTTCCTCTAATTCTGCTAACTCAACAGATAATTCTGGCATAATACCTTGCATTGCACTTCTTAACTCTCTAATAACACCTACTACTGGAATTAAAGAAGTATAAACGTCTCCCAATTCTGTAACAGTTTCAAGCCTTAATTGTACTTGCTCTAAAGCTATTTGAGTTGTAAGCAGTTGCTTAGTAATCTTCCTAATTTCTGCAATCTCATTAGCATACATTGAGGCCCTTAAATTGTCTTTACTCATCTGGGCTTCAACTACTTTCTCAAACAAAGTCCTATCTCTTTCCTGTAATTTTGAGATATAAACATCAAGTTTATTTATAGTAGTCTTTAGCCTATAATTTGCCATGACTAACCTATACCTTAATGGCTGTTGAGGCTTGAAAACACTTTTCAGCTTTTCGGCTAGAGTTGGCTCTTGCTTTCCGTTCCAATTCCTCATGAAATCGTTTACTCCAGCCATCTTACTCAAATTAGTCCTTTAACCTGACTTGTTTTAAATAGGACAGTCTTAATAATACCACTCTTAACATTATAACCCATGAGTAATTTTACGGTATTAAGAGAGGGGGATAAGATCGTAATCACGTGTAATAGTGTTAAAAAAGTATTACTTAGGTTAGTTAGGATAGAGTATGAAGTAACTACACTTACAGTTGAGCAAGAAAGAATTCCAAAAACGATATCAGAAGAAATTACAGTAGAAAAAGAAATGAAAAATGGAGATAAAATAGAAATAAAAGCTCAATTAGACACTGTAAAGAAAGTGAGCTTAATTTACAGAGATGCTTTCGGGATGACCCTCAGGGATGATATTGAGCTCTAATCCTTTCCCATAAGCTACCTAACCTCCTTTCAACCTCAACATCATCCTTAACCTCTTCTGGCCATTCCCTTCCACATTCCTCTTTAAATTTTCTAGTAGCATCAATGCCAATTTTACTACCTAAAGGAGGATTAGGGACTGTATGATCCAAAGAGTCAGTAATTGTGTTCTCAATTATCAATATATCTCTCTTAGGATCAACAGTTGTTGAGATTGCATACATTACTTGATTAATATCGTGAACATTTACGTCCTCATCAACTATTATAATCATTTTCAAAAGGCTTAACTGTCCAGTTCCCCATAAGGACATCATGACTTTCTTAGCATGACCAGGATACATCTTCCTTATAGAAAATATTCCTATTCCGGTGAATAACCCATATTCTGGTAAGTTCATATCCACTAATTCTGGTACTATCATCCTCAAAAAAGGTAGAAATATTCTCTCTACAGCCTTACCTATCCATGCATCCTCTAGGGGTGGCTTACCCACAGAAGTAGCATGAAATATCGGATTATCTCTAATGTATACCTTCTCAAGTTTAAACGCTGGGTAATAATCTGGTGGAGTATAATAACCTAAATGATCCCCAAAAGGCCCTTCAAGCCTTAAGTCCTCCAAATCAACATAACCTTCAATGACCGACTCCGCGTGAGAAGGTACTAAAATCCCATTATCTAACTCATAAACGTCCACACCTTCACCTCTTAGAATACCAGCGAACAAATACTTATCGAGTCCTGGGGGGACTGGAGATGCAGCAACAAAAGCTACTATTGGGTCTACACCATTCACTATTGCTACTGGAACTCTCGTGATTCCTCTTTTCTTATATTTATAAGCGGACATGTTACCCCTTTTCAATGCCTGCCAATGCATTATTCCTTCCTTTTCATTTAATATTTGAATTCTATAGACACTTAAATTATGGACATTAGTTTCTGGATCTTTGGTTATAGTTATAGAAAAAGTGAAAAACTTACCTGCATCTTTAGGCCACGTCTTTAACGCTGGAAAACTGAGTAAACTTAGTTTCTCCTCATGAAAATCGGCCTTTTTACTTTTAGGTAAAATTTTACCCATTTTAGAAAATTCTATCAAACTTTTAGCTTTTTGTAAAAGGGTTACCGGAATCTCTCCTAGAAAATCTCGCATAAAATTTTCACTAACTGTTTCTAGTTTTTGAGTATTAAAAAGTTCATAAAACACGTTAATTGAATTAAAAATGTTTGTAATAACCCTCCAACCCGGGTAACCCTTTACATTATTAAATAGGAGGGCGGGTAAATGAGCATATGTAGCTTTTCTAGTCAAATAAGCTATTTCTAAATCAGGTGATAGCTCGTCATTGATTTCTATTATTTTATTCTTTTCTTTTAAGAATTTAATATAATCTCTTAGATCCCTAAATGCCATGATATTTATGTTTGAGAAAAAGCTTATAATTTAGTATAATAAAGAGCTAAACGCTAGTGGTGAGTTATAGTTGGAAACATGCAAGGCTATTTGAAATGCTTAAGCTGTAACTCAGAATTCCCACTACAACAAGATTTAATAACATGCCCTAAATGTGGAGGATTATTAGAGATAATTGTACACCCGCCAAAAGATTTTTCATTTAAAAACTTAAGGGGAAAAGGAGTATGGAGATATAGAGAATTAATAGCTGGTGAATACAAAAAAATAATCACTTTAAATGAAGGAAATACGCCATTAATAAGATCAAATCATAATGAAAACGCTTACTTTAAATTTGAGGGAGCAAACCCCACTGGAAGCTTTAAAGACAGAGGAATGACAGTCGCAATAAGCTCAGCAGTGACCTTAAACTACAAAGTAGTAGTTGCTGCTTCAACGGGAAATACTGCCGCCTCGGCAGCCGCCTATGCAAGTAGAGCTGGATTAAAAAGTTATATAGTTCTCCCTAAGGGTAAAGTAGCATTAGGTAAATTAGCACAATCAATCCTTTATGGAACCACGATACTTGAAGTAGATGGGAGCTTTGACGTAGCGATGTCTAGTGTCATGAGACTTTACAAAGAATTGAAAATAGTATACCCATTAAACTCTTTTAACCCCTGGAGACTTGAAGGACAAAAAACTATAGCCTTTGAAATAGCCGAGGAAATAGGAGTACCAGATAACATAATAGTTCCAGTAGGTAATGCTGGAAACATTTATGCAATATGGAAAGGGTTTAAAGAATTACAAGAGATAGGAGTAATAGATAAAATCCCTAGAATGATTGGAGTCCAGGCTGAGGGAGCTGCACCAATAGCTAAGGCAATAGAAAAAGGCTCAGATACCCCAGAGTTTGTAAATAACCCAGAGACCGTGGCCACTGCAATTAGGATCGGTAAACCAGTAAATTGGCAAAAAGCGATGAAGGCAATAAAAGATTCTAAAGGTACAGCAATAAGTGTTTCTGATAATGAAATCCTTAACGCTCAAAGACAGCTAGCTAGAAATGAAGGAGCAAAAACAGAACCAGCCTCGGCAGCCGCATATGCCGGATATTTGAAACTATTAAGCGAAAACAAACTTGATAAGAACGAAAAAACAGTTATGATACTTACGGGTCACGCTCTTAAAGACCCAGATGCAATGGTTAAGGCTGAAGCTAAAAGAATATTAGTTAACCCCGAATACATAGACAAAATTATTTTAAGTGATTTATAATGTTCTCCAGCTCCTTAATTAGAATTTTAAAAATAGGAGGATCAATACAAAAAGATGAGAAAGATTATGAACTAATTCTGAAAAAGATATCGAAATATACGGAAGAAAAAGATTATTCTAGGCATATAGTAGTGACTTCAGCTATCAAAAACGTAACAAATCAATTGCTTGAAGCACTACAACAACCCGATAAGGCAGTAGATATAGTAAGTGATATTTATGATAAGCACATAAGAATTTTATCAAAATTAGTTGATGGAAGGGAGTTCGAAAAAGCGTTCAAAGACTTATCGAAATTAGCTGACGAATTGTATAAAATTGCGTGGTCTATAAGAGTTCTTGATGAAGTAACTCCCAGGGTTAAAGATTATTTCCTCTCATTTGGCGAAAGGTTAGCCGTAATCGTTTTATCAGCTTACTTATCGAATAACAAAATGGATTCAGATAAAGTATTAGTACCACCACTAATCACTGACGAAAACTACGGAGAAGCGAACATATTATTTGAAGACTCATCAAAACACCTTATTTCAATTCTAGAAGAAATTAACAAACAAGTAATCGTAGTACCCGGTTTTATCGGCTTAACCAAACAAAACAAATACACTACAATAGGAAGAGGGGGGAGTGATTATACAGCAACAGTCATAGGAAAATTACTTAATGCAAGAGAAGTTAGGCTGATCACAGAAGTTCCAGGGATAATGACAGCTGATCCTAAAAAGATAAGTAATACAGTAACAATACCGCGTTTATCATTGGAAGAAGCAATTGAACTATCACAATTAGGTGCTAAGAGACTACACCCAAGGACTTTTGATCCACTATTTAATTCTAATATGAAAGTAATAATTGAAGGCCTATATGAAGAAGGAAACACGGTAATTGAAGGTTTCTGTACTCCTAACGATTTACTTAAAGGTATTGTAGCAAAAGATGATTTGCAATTAATTACAATAGAGAGCACAAGAATAGTTGGAAAAATAGGTTCCGCGGCAAAAATAACAGATGAAGCAAAACAAGCAAACGTTAATTTAGTAGCTTTATCACAACCCATATCAGAAACAGTTATACAATTAGTAATAAACAGCTCGGATTCCCAAAGACTGATTAACAGATTAAACCAATTAGACCTTATAACCAATATAGAAACGAAAGACGTCGGGGCGGTAAGCATAGTAGGATGTGGGCTGAGAAATAAAGAAATATCTACAAAAGTGATGAACAGAGCCTCATCCTTTGATCCAATCTTCATTTCTAGAGGATTAAAAGGTGTAAGTATGACATTTATAGTAGATAAAAGACAAACAGATGACTTAGCAAAAGAACTCCATGAGGTGGTTTTAGAATGGTCGACAAAATAAAAGTCTCATTACTAGGCTCTACCGGAATGGTAGGACAAAAGATGGTAAGAATCTTATCATCCCACCCATACCTAGAACTAGTAAAAGTTAGTGCATCCCCAGGGAAAATAGGGAGAAAATATAAAGATGCGGTAAAATGGATAGAACCAGTAGATATCCCAGAAAACGTTAGAGATTTACCTATAGTATCAACTAATTATGAAGATCATAAAGACGTAGATGTAGTGCTTTCCGCATTACCTAATGAACTTGCAGAGGGAATAGAATTAGAACTAGTTAAACAAGGTAAAATTGTAGTATCAAATGCAAGCCCTTTTAGAATGGACCCAGATGTGCCGTTAATAAACCCAGAAGTTAACTGGGAGCACTTAGAATTATTAAAAACCCAACAGCAGAAAAAGGGATGGAAAGGACTACTAGTTAAAAACCCGAATTGTACAGCTGCAATTATGTCAATGCCGATAAAACCTTTACTAGATATAGCTGTAAAATCAAAAATAGTAATAACCACCTTACAAGCAGTGAGTGGAGCAGGATATAATGGTTTACCCTTTATGGCGATAGAAGGGAATATCATACCCTATATAAAGGGTGAAGAAGATAAAATAGCTAAAGAACTCACGAAATTGAACGGAAAATTACTGGATCATCAAATAATACCAGCTCCATTAGATTCTTCCGTAACTTCAATAAGAGTACCAACCAGAGTAGGGCATATGGGAGTAATAAACTTCATAACAAACGAGAAAATTGACGTTGATGAAGTAAAGAAAACTTTAAGAAACTTCAGATCATTACCACAAATAAAGAATTTACCTACAGCACCAAAAACACCCATAATAATAAAAGATGAAGAGGACAGACCTCAGCCATTGTTAGACGTTGGAGCAGAAAACGGAATGGCAGTAACAGTAGGTAGAATAAGGCATGAAGGAAACGTACTAAGGCTAATAGTCTTGGGAGATAACTTAGTTAGAGGAGCTGCTGGAATAACAATATTAACCGTGGAAGTAATGAAAGAACTAGGTTATATATGATAAAATTAGATTTTCACGTTCACACGTTTTATAGTGATGGTAGATATTCCCCAGAGGAAATGGTCAACTACGCATTAAAGATAGGACTTAACGGAATAGCAATCACGGATCATGACACCTCAAAAGGGCTAAAAAACTATAGGCAGATTCCCATTATACCAGGGCAAGAAGTCACTACAGAGTTCGGTCATGTAGTCATATTGTGTAACTTCCCTCCTTCACCACCTAGAAATTTATCTCAATTAGTAGATTATTCGCGAGAAAATAACTGTATTATTTTCCCTTCTCACCCGTTTGACATTTTCAGAAAAGGAATAGGTAACAAAGTTTTTGAATATAAATTTGATGCAATAGAAGTATTTAACTCAAAAGCACCACCAAATGCTAACAAAAAGGCTTTACTGACCTCACAACAGCTTAAACTCCCGGGTTTAGCAAATAGCGATTCTCATGTTAAGGAAGCATTAGGTTCCGCCTATAATTTAATCCCTTTAAATGAGTTTAACATAGACGAAATCTTAGAAAAAATTAGAAAAAAGGAAATTGAAGCTGTTGGATTGGGATTAACAGCAAAGGCTAAAATTAAGATTTTAGAATGGAGTATAATGAGGAAGCTAGGAATTGCGAAAAATACCGGCAGAACTTTGCGTTAAATGCAAAGGATATAAATATTTATGTGGTTTACCTAGTTGCCCGATTTTAGATAGATTTAGAAGTATCGTTCATGTAGCAAGTAAGATTCAAGGCTCCGAAAAAATTGAAGGTTCTACACCCCCTAGTATAGTAATTGGTGAAAAGAACTATCCTAAAGTGAGCTTAATATACAATATACCTCCAGGGATAAAAGGAGAAGAAGCAAGAGAATACGAGAATCCAGAAGGATGGTGGGGTAAGAAAAGCTTAAGTGACATACTCTCTCTAAGGAGTTCATTAGTCTCAACCATTTTACACGACGTTAATATAAATGAGCCAGAAAAACTATATGAAAAAGAAATAGCACTTGCTGGAATTTCTGAAAAGCCCGTGCTCTCAGAAGCTCAGAGCGAAGTCAAACAAATTTTACCTAGACTGAAGTTTGACGGAATACTAATACCAAGAGGACCTTCAATTAAGGCTAAAGATATAAAAGTCGACGAAAACCCCAAGATACCTAAAAAAATAGAGAGCTTGATATTTGACGATGTTAAAGCCGAAGAAGGGGTCTTAGATCTTTATTCCAGCGGAGAAAATTATTACAGAATTATTACCACATTCTCTCTTGGTCTTTTAGGAAGAAAAAAGAACAGAAGAATAGTACCCACGAGATGGAGTATAACTGCAGTAGACCAAATAGTAGGAAACTATCTACTGTCAAAAATAAAAGAGTTTGATACTATAAGTACAACTACAGTCTATTACAATTCCTATCTAGGAAACTATTTTCACATAGTATTCTATCCGTCAAGATATTCAAGTATATGGATAGAAATTTGGTACCCGTTCTCCTTATGGTCTAATGAGTTAGTAATCACAGACCTCTCTGAAGACTATTGGGGAGAGTATGAATTCTTAGATGGAGGATATATGGCTGCTAGATTAGCAGCAATAGAGAAATTAAACGAAATGAGAAGACAGGCTGGAATTATAATAATAAGGGAAATAACTTCAGAATATTACGCACCAGTAGGAAATTGGCACATAAGGGAAACCGTTAAAAAAGCATACAAAATAGCCGAATTCGATGATCTCCAAAAAGCTATCAACTTCGTAAACAGTAGATTAAAGAGTGACAGAGTTAAATTAAACGAAATTAGAAGCATCAAAAAACTGCTAACACAAACTAAGATTGACTTCTTCCTAAAGAAGTAAAGAGAAAACAGACATTGCAGTATATAATCTATTTTCAGCCTGATCCCATACAGCACTCTGCTTACCGTCAATTACTTCAGCATCAACTTCCTCTCCCCTTACTGCAGGTAAACAATGCATAAATATAGCGTCCTTACTTGCATACCTCATTAGATCTGCAGTAACCCTATAATCTTTCAGTTTCTCTCTCTTCTCCTTAGCAGTACTCTCTTGTCCCATACTAACCCATACGTCAGTATAAACAACCTTACTGCCACGTACAGCCTCATAAGGATCATCGTAAAACTCTATAACAGCACCACTGTCCTCAGCCTCCTCCTCAATTAACTTCCATATATCATTACGAGGCCTGAACTCCTTAGGGCTAGCCACCCTTAATTCCAGGCCGAACTTTGACGCAAAAGCCATTAAACTGATTAACACATTATCACTTCCATCACCCACAAAACTTACGGTAACATAATCCCCGAACCTTTCCTTGATGGTCATGTAATCAGTAAGTGCTTGTAAAGGGTGGGATAAATCGCTAAGTAAATTAATTACTGGTTTACCAGAGTAGTCCCTTAACAGAATTAAGTTTCTATGATCTAAAACCCTTGCACCTATACCGTCCACATACCTACCTAAAACCCTTGCAGTGTCCTCTACTGGCTCACCCCTACTGAGTTGAAGCTCACCCTTAGATAGCACTACGGAAATACCGCCCAACATCCTAATAGCTAAATCCGTACTCACTCTAGTTCTGGTACTCGGTTTTTCAAAGATTAACGCGACCTTCTTACCTTCTAATGTTTTAGGTAGAGAATTTGAATACACGTAATTTTTCATTTGAAATGATATATCCATCATCTTTTCGATTTCTTGTCTAGAAAAATCTAACAAACATAGGAGGCTTTTACCCTTTAACATAATTTTTATCTACCATTGAAAAGTTATAAATGTGGAAGTTATAACAATCATCAACAAAGCCGTAACCCCAAAAAAGGGGAATAAGCCTAACTTTGATGAGGCTCACGTATTACTAGCATTGGACATTATTAATAAAGAACAACCAATAGGCAGACATTTGCTAATGAAAAGACTAAATTTGTCAGAAGCTACTACAAGAACTTTAATAAGAAGACTAAAGGAACTTCAACTGATAAATATAGATAAAATTGCTGGGATTTTATTAACTGAAAATGGTAAAAAAATCATTGAAACCTTGTATTCACTAATAAAGATTATTGATGAAATAAAGATAGATACAATAAATTGGGAAACCAGTGCTTTAATTATAAGCAACGGCAAGCCAATACTTGATAAGATAGGAATACTCCAGATGAGAGACCTCATAATAAAAGCCGGTGCAGAAAAAGTACTAATAGCAGTAGTAGAAAATAATACATTAGAATTACCTCCAAAATCATTTAATGAAAGTGAAGAAGTGAAGAAATTAAAAAACGAATTGAAAGAAAGGACTGAAAGACTGACAAAAGATGGCGACTTGATAATCTTCTTCGAACCAAAAGGAAGATATTTGGCTTATAAAATACTTACACTAATATTAGAAAAATAATGGTTGTTTGTTTTATAGTAAACCCTGTAGCAGGTAGTGGGGGGAGAATAGGACATAAAGGTAGTGATGACTTGAGTACGTATAATCCAGAAACACCCCTTAGAATAGATAGGTTTCTTCAGAAAGCACCAAAGGTCGAATATTTAGTAGGCCCAGGGGTAATGGGAGAGAAGTACTTTTATAATAAATCATTCTCTTACTCAGTCGTTAACATAAAAATACATAATCCCACAGTGAAAGAAGACACAATAAATGTGGTTAAGGAGTTTATGAGATCTGAATGCGAAATAATCGTATTCGCTGGAGGTGATGGTACTGCAAGAGACATATATGGTTTGACTAAAGACTCAATACCCTTATTAGGAATACCCACAGGGGTGAAAATGCACAGCGGAATATTTGCAACTACACCAGAATTAGCGGGACTACTTCTAGATAAATTTATTAAAAAAGAGGCTAATATGATTTATGCTGAAATACTAGATATAGATGAAGAAGCGTATAGGAAAGGACAATATGCTGTTAAATTGTATGGTTTTGCTAGAACGATATCATATTCTAATTATTTGACACCCAGCAAGTCCGAAATACCTAATGATCCCATAGAATTAGAAGATATAGCAGAATACATATTAAATGAAGTGTTAAAACCTAATGAAATCTACATAATAGGGCCAGGGTCAACAACTAAATATATCTTGAAAAAGTTAGGGTATGAGCCTAATTTTTTATGTACAGATGTAATGGTGGGAAAGTCCCTTATCAAGTCGTGCGTAAATTATTACGATTTAATGAATTTAACCGGGGAGTTAAACATAATACTAACACCCATAGGCAAACAAGGGTTCCTTATAGGTAGAGGAAATCAAGAAATAGGCCCAGAAATCTTGAAAAGGATTGGAAAAGACAGAATAATCGTAATTTCGACCAAGGAGAAAATTGAAACGATAGACTGTTTGAGAATAGATACTGGGGACCCTCAGGTGGATAAGATACTTTATGGTGTGTATAAAGTAATCGTTGGGTATAAAGAATACATTGCGATAAAGAGCTGTAATATTACCGATTAAGAAAGGATTTGGGATTACTAACGTTGCTCCATAAGTCTATATTAATAATTAGTTTGCCTAATAGTAACTGATGCAAGGAGAGGACAAAGAACTTGAGGAATTTCTACAAATAAAGAGCGGGCCTAGATCGAGGCTAATGGAGGCAATTCTCGTACTCCTATTAGCAAGACCTCTGAGAACCTCAGAAATCGCCTCCAATTTAGGTTTACAAACTAAATACGTAAGTAGTTACCTGAGCTATTGGCGCAAAAAGGGTTTAGTTTATCAAGAAGGAGGAAGATGGCATTTGTCTTCTGCAGGAGAAGATTTAGCTAAGGAAATAATAGAGAGCAAGAACGATAAACGTTTTTACGAATATTTGGGAATAGCGAGAGAAATTTTCAACGAAAAGGTTAAACAGACAATAAACAACAAGGAAAGGAAAAAAGAAAACAATGAAGAAAAAGAATTTTTGTCGTTTATTGGCGGACAAACCAATAAAGTTGAAAATAAACAACAAAAGAGCTCATTAGAGGACTGTTTATCAGAACTTCTATCTAAACTTTCGGATGAGGAAAGGGATATACTAGAGTTATTACTACAGAAATATAAACAGTGGGGTACTACATATATATACGTAGATCAACTACAAGAAGAATATAACGCTGATATAGGTTGGTTATTTAAAGTATTGAGGAGCTTACAGACTAAAAGAATTATTTACTTATATCATGACCCCAAATTGGGATTAAGGATCGGATTCTCACAAAGCTTCAAGAGTAAGCTTTCTCACTGTTAAATATTATCTTCTACTACTATTGCTTTCCTTTTGACATTATGTTCCCTTCAAAAAAACTAAGAATTATACAAACTGCTAATAGTTCTTACGTTTATTCTTTACTCTTAGTAGTAGTAGTAATTTATATTAGAGTTTTGTATGAAGATTTAGATGTAGTGGGGAGGATAAATGTCAGATACAAGATCTTCAAGGATTTCAGAGGAAGAGATGAATAAAGCTTTAGCAAAGGCTGAAAAGGAGGCCGAGAAGAAGGATCATAAAAAACAATGGATAGAAAAGATGATAAAGAGCGCTAAAACATATCATAAGTTATGTCCGCACTATGATAAGAAATCTCAAATATGCTTCCTTACCTTAGGTGGTACTAAATGTACGAGGGAGGGTAGGTTTGAGAATTGTCCAATTTTCATAGAGGACTTGGAGAAAAAATATAATGAGATCGTGTCTAAGGGGAAAATGCTTCCTATGGACTATCTTGATTTATCACACGTCGTTTAAAAATTAATGTTACCCTGAAAAGCTAATTTTAGGGGTTAAAGTGCCCAGGAGGAAGAAAAAGGAAGAGGAAAATACACAACAGAGCAATCAAACTAAAAAGAAAAGGACTTCCTCTTCTAAGACTAAGTATGTAGACCCTAATGAACTATTAGACGAATACTTAGATGAAGTTATAAACGCGTTAGGACTAGCTTATTTAAACTTAAGTAGAGATGAGTACAAGGAACTAATTAAAGAACCTTTTGCTGCCGCAGTAGGTGAAGTAAAGACAAAACCTAAAGCTAAAACCATAATCGGTAGGTTAAACGCAAATAGGGATTCGCTTATGGAGTTTTTGGCGATGAAGTTAGTCAGGTTGAAAGAGCTAGAGAAAATGACTGATGAACAACTTGAGTTCGTAGTTTATAATACAAAATCCGCAATTAAAGACCTGGCACCGCGTTTATATGAGGTTTGTAACAAAAGAGGTAGGAAGGATCTTATTGATATTCTCAAGGTTAACTGGAACATTTATGGGATTAACTCCCCGGTTAAATGTCCTAGATGTGAGTTTAATTCAATAATGCCAGATTTATCATGTTACGTGTGCAAGTATGTAATGAGTATGAAACAATTGAAGGAGCAAATTAAGGTGGTAGAGTTATTGGAAGAGTACTACTCAATTGATAAAAAAGGCTTTGAGGAGATCCTGAAAAGCGGGTACTTTTATTTCAGTTGGGACGGAGTTTCACCCCCCAGCCAAAAGGAGTTCAAAGACACATTGGTATTTGAGATTATATTAAATAAGGAGGAGAAGGAGAAGCTAAAAACTTTTTACAACGAGCACAATACTCCTCCCCGTCAATGATAAATGCAGAACACGATTTACACTCTTTGTAACCAAATAGTTTTAAAGACGATAAATAGGCGTGGAACAGCTCTTGGTTTTCACTTAACTCACTTCTAACCCAGTTAAATATGGTGTTAAAAAGCTCATCCTGGAACTTTAGTTCCTTTATCTCAACGAACCCCTTTAATTCCTCTAAAGGTACCGAGAATAAGGGTAGAAAGAAATACGAATCGTCTATCTTTTTTACAAGGTTTATTATACTTAAATAAGAGAAGTCTTTAGTACTAATAGAATATATCATATAAGATAAAAAGAAGTCTGAAAAGAATGGGAGTACTTTGACCTTGTATTTTTGTAATTTTTTACCTTCTATTATATAGCTCCAAATATAATCGTTTATGTTTTTACAATTCTCGTCAGCTGGAAGTTCTATAACGTCAACCTTAAGTTTACATCTATAACAAGCCCTATTTATAATGTAAGCTAACACTTTACTTATTCCGTCCAGAGGTTCCTTAGTTAGTACTGCTACTTCATCTGAATAGTTAAAGAGTTTTGTATTATGTATTTCTCTCCTGATCCTTTTAACAATTTCATCCCTTGCGCACACTTCACAGAGCCTTCTTCCGCCTATAGTTACTAATGGCTCTCTTTTATTACATCTTTGACAAAGTGCCACTTACTAACGTTTCTCACTTTCTGCTAAAAAATTAATTAGAAAGCTAATGCTGAGAGAAAAATTTATATATAACCGCTCCTAATGCAAACCAGAAGCGGGATCTAATATGGCTGGTACACCGGTTTTACTCTTAAAAGAGGGTACAAGTAGAACTACTGGAAGAGATGCCTTAAGGAATAACATTCTTGCTGCAGTAACTTTGGCTGAAATGCTAAAGAGCAGTTTAGGTCCTAGAGGATTAGATAAGATGTTAATTGACAGCTTTGGAGATGTAACAATAACTAATGACGGTGCTACAATTGTAAAAGAAATGGAAATACAGCACCCTGCTGCAAAACTTCTCGTTGAGGCAGCAAAGGCACAAGATGCAGAGGTAGGTGACGGTACTACTTCTGCTGTAGTTTTGGCCGGATTATTGCTTGATAAAGCTGACGATTTACTTGAACAAAACATTCATCCAACAATCATAATTGAGGGTTATAAGAAGGCCTTAAACAAATCACTTGAGATTTTAGATCAATTGGCGTTAAAGATCGACGTCTCTGACCTGAACTCCCAGCAGACAAGAGACCAATTAAGGAAAATAGTATACACTACGATGTCCAGCAAATTCGTTGCTGGAGGTGAGGAAATGGATAAAATAATTAATTTAGTACTTGACGCAGTATCAATAGTTGCTGAGAAACAGCCAGACGGTACTTATAATGTGTCCACAGACCTAATTAAGATTGACAAGAAGAAAGGAGGAAGTATTGAGGACAGTATATTAGTCCACGGTTTAGTATTAGACAAGGAAGTAGTTCACCCTGGAATGCCTAGAAGAGTAGAAAAGGCTAAAATTGCTGTACTCGATGCAGCATTAGAGGTTGAAAAGCCTGAGATTTCAGCAAAAATTAGCATAACTAGCCCAGATCAAATCAAAGCATTCCTTGATGAAGAGGCAAGGTACCTTAAGGAAATGGTTGATAAGTTAGCATCAATTGGCGCTAACGTTGTAATATGCCAGAAAGGTATTGATGATATTGCCCAACACTTCTTGGCAAAGAAGGGTATACTTGCAGTGAGGAGAGTTAAGAGGAGTGACATTGAGAAGTTAGAGAAGGCTTTAGGTGCTAGGATTATAAGTAGCATTAAAGACGCTACTCCAGAGGATCTAGGTTATGCTGAATTAGTTGAAGAGAGAAGAGTTGGAAATGATAAGATGGTATTTATTGAAGGAGCTAAGAATCCCAAGGCTGTAAACATATTATTAAGAGGATCAAACGATATGGCACTTGATGAAGCTGAAAGGAGCTTAAATGATGCATTACACTCTTTAAGAAACGTTTTAATGAAACCAATGATTGTCGCAGGTGGAGGTGCAATAGAGACTGAGTTAGCATTAAGGTTGAGAGAATATGCTAGAAGTGTAGGCGGGAAAGAGCAATTAGCAATTGAGAAGTTTGCAGAGGCATTAGAGGAAATTCCAATGATCTTAGCCGAGACTGCTGGAATGGAACCAATTCAGACTTTGATGGATTTAAGGGCTAAGCACTCTAAAGGTTTAGTAAATGCTGGTATTAATGTCCTAGATGGGAAGATTGCTGACGATATGATGACTATTAACGTAATTGAACCGGTAAGGGTTAAGTCCCAAGTACTAAAGAGCGCTGTAGAGGCTGCAACTGCAATACTGAAGATCGATGATTTAATTGCCGCTTCACCATTAAAGAGTGAGAAGAAAGAGGGAGAGAAGGGTAAGGGCGAAACAGGCGAGGAAGGAGGCTCGTCCTCTCCATCTTTAGGATAATAACTTTTTTATTTATACATCATAACTTGATTTGTTTCTTCTCCAGAGGAATATCCGTCAAGTTCTTCAAGCATTTTATTTACAGCTTCCTTTATTTTAGGACTTGAATAACTATCCCTAATAGTGTAAAGGAGCTTTTTTGAAAGGTCAACCCCAATAATGAAAACTAAGTTTACAAAATCTGGACTTAACAGATAGTCTGCTAACTTTTCTGGGTTTCCCCCGTAAGATGAAAAATTGTATTTAGATTCAGCTTTAGCTAAAAGTTTTTGAGCCTCATCTAATCTTTTCATATCAAGTGTTAATGGAGTGAGGACACGGGTAACTATGTGTCGTAGGAAATCAGGTTCTCCCAAACTATTCGCCTATTATATTTACTAGTCTTGTCATATAAAAGTTACAATTTTTATTTTGTTTCCTCATTTCATAAATGCTTATAAGTATGCTTTTAGGGATATAAACTTAGATAGTGGGGTTTATATATGTCGTCTAGCAAGAAAAGGAAAAGGGTTTCAAACAAAGAGGGCGATGAAGAGAAATTCAGTGAAGTGGAGAAAAAATTAAAAGTTCTATATTCTGACAAGGAAGTTATTGTAATGACCGCACCTAATGAGGAGGAATTAAAGGAGATATTACTGGATTTATTAAAAGAGAAGCCAATGAACCTCAAAGAATTACATTCCGAATTATCCGGTATAGCGAGTGAGGATAAGATAAGGAAAGCTTTAGCTGAATTGGCTGAGAAAAATCTCGTTACAATGCTGGACGACGGTAGATATACTCGGTTAGGGTAGGCGTATAGGACAATTTTTCCATTGAGTTGAACAAAGTTTTGCTTGTGATTCAGTTAATATCCTTCCCATTATTTTACACATCGCAACTATTCCCTTTTCAGTCCTTATAACTTGGAAATACTTACATTCACTGTCTAAAGGTTTTTCTAAGACGTTTATTTTATTGTAAAACGAAATCTCTTGTTCAACCTTTTCATCTTCCGTAAACATCTCTAACCCTTCCTTTCTGTTACTCTCCCCATCATCCATATAATATCTGCAAGATTTATAATTACCGAAACATCTATTGCTACTAGTTACAGAATCTGACGGGGAATCGAGTATAGGCGACATACAGTAACCGTTTTTATAATGAGGGCAAATATTACGTTTCTGCAACCTCCCTCACTATTACATGAATCCCGGTCAAGTTGTTTGAATCTTCATCTAGAGCTAACGGGAGGGTTATTTTATTTACTACGATTCTGTCAACTTTCTCCAGTCTATTTAAGATCTCATTCAGTTTCTTATCATCAATTTTAACTTTTCCATCTTTATCCTCGACTATTAATATTTCAGCTCTCTTCATGCTAATAGTCTTAAGACGAAAAAGATATAAACACAGTGGCTTATGCAAAAGTGTGAATCCCATCGTTGATGCTAAAAAAGAATTTAGCGAAATAGTTGCTAAAAGACTCTCGTTGGATGAGGAAACAGTCTTAAATAACATAGAATACCCTCCAAGGGAAGAAGTTGGAGATCTAGCACTTCCTTTACCTTCAGTAACAAAAAATAAAGAGTTACTCTCCGTTTCCGATTTTCCATCTGGGAAATTTATTAAAAAAATAGAAAAGAACGGAATTTACGTTAACGCATTTCTTAATGAGAGGGAATTATTTAATTACATTTTCTCCTCACTTTCTGAGAACTATGGAATAGAGAAAGTACAAAAACCAGAAAGGATCGTGGTAGAACATACTAGTGCCAATCCGATCCACCCACTACATATAGGTCATTTAAGAAATGCGATATTAGGGGATACCATTTCTAGGCTATTGAAAGCAAGAGGACACGAGGTTAACAGAAGGTTTTATATAAATGATGCTGGGAGGCAAGTGGCAATATTAGCTTTAGGTTATATTCTTCTAGGCAAACCCGAACCCCCTAAGGATATGAAAGTTGATCACTGGTTCGGTTTCATTTACTCCTTAACTAACATCTTAATAGAAATAAGACAATTAAAAGAAGAGTTAAAAGAAGAAAAAGATGATAATAAATACAGAGAAAAAATAAGTAAATTAGACGAATTAGTAGCTTTAGCCGCGCAACATAAGGAGAAAAATCCAGAGTTATTTGATAAACTTGCTGATGCAATCAACTCATTGCCAGACGTAGAAAGTGAAATACAAAAAATTATTAGAGCATACGAAAGTGGTGAGGATGAAGAAATAAAGAAAGTAATTAGAAAGATAGTAGGGTATAACATAAGGGGTTTTGAAGAGAGTTTATTATTACTAGATATTTCCTTTGACGCATATGACTATGAAAGTGATTTATTATGGGATTCCTCAGTACAGAAAATATTACAGCAAGCGTTACAAATCTCAATAGAATATAAAGGCACTAGGGCGTTAAAGTTTGATTTGCTTAAAGAAGTGAAATACGAACTTAAAATCCCAGAAGGACTAGAAGTACCACCATTAGTGCTAGTTAGGTCTGACGGTACATCACTTTATACTACCCGTGATATAGCGTATTCCATTAAGAAATTTGAAGCCTTCAATGCTGATAAAGTTATCAACGTTATAGCGGAGCAACAATCAGTTCCGCAAATGCAATTAAGGGCTGCACTCTATCTCCTAGGCTATAAAAAGTATGCCTTAAACTTAATTCATTATTCATATGGTATGGTAAACCTCCAGGGTATGAGGATGAGCGGTAGATTAGGTAAGTTCATCTCACTTGACGAAATTTTAGAAAAAGTCAAAGAAGTAGCTATTAAGAAGATCGAGGAAAAAGGAGGTGTACTCGAAAACGTTAAAGAAATAGTAAACGCTGCAGTAAGATATGCTATACTGGCAGTTTCTGCAAACAAGCCCGTAACGTTTAACATAAATACCATAGTTAACTTTGAACAGAACAGCGGGCCTTATTTACAGTATACTTATGCTAGGGCTTATAACATTCTTACCAAGAACCAAGAAGGCTTAGACATGAAGAGTGTTGATTATTCTGATTTAACGGGCGATAAAAGAAGATTATTAATATTAATAGCCAAATTCCCAGAAGTCTTCACTAAAGCAGTTGATGAACTCAGACCGGAAGATTTGATAGACTTCTTAAGGAGGGTTGCAGACACTTTTAATAGATGGTATAATTACGAGAGGGTCTTACAAGAGCAAGATAAGGGCAAGAGAATGACAAGGTTGTTCCTGGTTAAGGGTGTAGAGAGGGTATTGTATAATGGTCTTATGTCGATAGGTATAAAACCCCTACAGAGAATGTAATTATTGGACCCGTAGCTCAGCCAGGATAGAGCGTCGGCCTGCGGAGCCGAAGGGCCCGGGTTCAAATCCCGGCGGGTCCGCTGTAAGGGATACCCCTAATCTCCTACTATTTCTCAGTGATATTATCACTAATACTCTTTGTTTCCCTAGATCTCTATTTCCCTCCATTTTGTGTAAGATTAAAGGAAACGAAAGTTGATTCAAATAAGACTAATAGACAAAGTACTATCTAAATTTCGGTTTTAAACTAAAAATAGAGAGTCAAGAGGTATGAGGTATTTAGTACTTTTTTATTATTACACAATAACCTCCTTTACGCTAATGATTATGTACTTTTCATATTTGTTCTATCCTAACTTCGTCTAGGACTCTGAGATATTAAAATAGCGAATTTTAATGAGTTAAAGAAGGGGTTATTACGGCAAAGATTTAGAAGTTGTACCTTGTGAGTAATTATGCCCGGTAATACGCAAAGCATTGATTAGTATCCTTATATTATTTTACGAGAAATATATAATGGTAGCAATGCAAAAAGCTGAGATTAGCATTATTGCTCTATCAAAACTTAAGGTTATTAAAAGGAATAGTTCAGTTGAGGAGTTTAAATCAGAGAAGATTTTCTCTAAACTACCTCCATTATCAGAGGAAGTAATGGATTCAATACTTACGGACATTTCGCAAAACGCTAAAGACAATGCAATAGACACAAGAACAATTGCTGACATTGTTGAAAGGAACCTGATTGAGCACTCGTTAGAAAACCCAGAGTTAATGGAAGTGGCAAAACGCTACGTGTTAGCAAGGATTTATAATCACGTTTATGGTAAAGGGAAGTGGAAGGAATTTGACAGCAAAGACTTACTTTTAACATACAACGCATTAAAAGTGCTTGAGGCTAGGTATTTACTCAAAAACCCAGATACTTTACGTTACATTGAAACGCCACAAATGATGTTCAGAAGGGTTGCTAGGTTCTTAGCTTCTGTTGAAAAGCAATACGGCAAATCAGATGAGGAAGTAAAGAAGCTTGAGGAGAAGTTTTATGAGATAATGAGTGAGTTAAAGTTCTTACCAAACACACCAACACTAATGAACAGCGGTACAAGACTGGGTATTCTTTCAGCTTGCTTCGTAATCCCAGTTAGGGACTCAATGGTGACCTCAAACGGTGAGGGAATTTACGACGCATTAAGGGCTATGGCATTAGTCCATCAGCAAGGCGGTGGTACTGGGTTTGACTTCTCAGAATTAAGACCTAAAGGGGACGTTGTAGCATCAACTGCGGGTGTCGCCTCTGGTCCAATATCATTTATGAGGATATTTGACGTATCAACTGACGTTGTGAAGCAAGGGGGTAAGAGGAGGGGTGCTAATATGGGAGTAATGCATGTATGGCATGCTGACATTGAGGACTTTATAAAATCAAAGACTGGTGAGCTTAAAGATGTGCAATTACAGAACTTTAACATCTCGGTTGGCGTTTACGACTACTTCATGAAAGCCGTTGAGAGGGGTGATGCAGTACCGTTAATCAACCCAAGGAAGACCAAAATACCCGGCAAGGAATGGGATTATTACATTGTAAAGGCTAGGGGTTACATGGATGAGGAGTGGGTTCAAGACGTGATATTGGGCGAGTTAGAGGAGAAAGGAGGATCAGTTTATTTGGATGAAAGCGTAATAATAACAGTTGATGAGGCTTTAACAATTGCACAAAAGGAGGGAGCAATAGTTAGGTGGGTTAACGCTAGGCAACTTTTCGACGAAATTGTTAAAGGTGCGTGGGATAGTGGTGATCCAGGATTATTATTCATAGACACGATTAATAGGAGGCACCCAGTATGGTACCTAGGGAAAATTCAAGCTACTAACCCTTGTGGTGAAGAGCCTTTATTGCCATGGGAGAGCTGTAATTTAGGTTCGATAAACTTAGAAAAGTTTGTAGTCGAGAGGAACGGTAAGAAAGGAATTGATTGGGATGGCTTAGCTGAGACTATACGATACGCTGTAAGACTCTTGGATAACGTAATTGATGCAAACCGCTATCCGTTAAAGCAAATTGAAGAAGCTACTAAGAGGACTAGAAAAGTTGGTTTAGGAGTTATGGGCTTGGCTAGAATGCTAGTTAAGTTGGGAATTCCCTACGATAGTATTGATGCGGTATATCTCTCTTATCAATTGGCTAAGTTCATTTACTACCACGCTTTCAAGACCTCTATTGAGTTAGCTAAGGAGAAGGGCTCATTCCCCGCTTACAACCCATCTCTGTATAGGGACATTTGGGATAGCGCAATGCCTTTTGAGGAACTATTGTCAATCTCTGATATTAAGGAGAAGCCAGCTGATTATGTTAAGAAGTTAGCTGAGGTTGTCGATAAGCTCGATTTCTCCGAGTTGAAGGGTGATAGGATTAAATATGGTTTGAGGAACTCCACTGTGGTCTCAGTTGCCCCAACTGGTACAATTTCAATAATTGCTGGTACTTCATCATCAATAGAGCCTCTGTTCGCACTAGCCTTCGTTAGGAACGTTGCTGTTGGCAAATTTATTGAGATTGACCCGCTCTTTCTCGAGTACTTAAGAAAATATGAGTTAGATAACCCGGAGGTTGTTAAGAAGGTTGCTGAGACTGGTATGATTGGTGATAATCCATTTATGCCCAAGACTATGAGGAGGGTGTTTAGGACTGCCCATGAAGTTCCTCCAGAATTCCACTTGCTTCATCAAGCAGCGTGGCAACAGTGGAATGATTCTGGTACTTCAAAGACTATCAACTTGAGGAGTGAGGAACCGCCAGAAACTGTAGAGAGAGTTTATATGTTGGCGTGGAAGTTGGGTATTAAAGGCGTTACCGTTTATAGGGATAAGAGTAAGTCACAACAAGTAATTTACTTCGGGATAAAGAAGGAAAGGGAGGAGGTTGAGAAAAAGATGAAGGAAGAGAAGAAGTTGCAAGTACTGCCGTCTTCATTCAGGATGGAGAAGAAGTTTGTTGAGGTTTCAGAGACTTATGCTGGCGGATGTAAGACATGTGAGTTATGAAAATGGCTTTTTATATTTTAAAATTAAGTTATTTCTGTGTGAGTAAGATTGCAATTAACTTTACCGTGTGAGTATTCGGTAAAGGAGATATTACCAGCTATAAGGGCTATTGTCGCTGAGAAATTGGTTAACGAAAAGAAGGTCTCTATTTATAAGGCTGCCGAATTGATGGGTTTAACTCCAGCCGCTGTAGAAAATTATATTAAGAAGAGGAGAGGAATAGCTGTTAAAGAAATTCTCAGAAAGGACAAGAGGTTTATGGATTTGATAGACTCTTTTACTGATAATATTTTAAACAGTAATGTAAGAAATCAGTTAGCGTCTTATTATTGTATACTCTGTGCTGAAGGTAAGAAAACTTTATCTAAGAACGGTTATCAGCTCTCTCCTTGTCTTGTAGAAAGTTTATCCTATGATTTTTCTTTTAAGAAATGATTCGAGCATTTTCTTTATTTTAATTCTTACAAACTGTATTCCGTACCTTCTGATTGGAATTCTAACTCTATCAAACTCTGTGTTTAATTCCTCCTTTAAGTTTCCCTGAGGGTCTAAAATCTCCGTGCTTATTATTCTACCGGATATATTAAATGTGAAAATTATTGGGTCTGGGTTAATGTTTACTAGTCCCATTATTAATTCCCCATTATTATATCGGAGAAAGAACGGTATTACGCCGGCTGGGTAAATATAGTACAAGGGTAATCTAAATGTGGGTTTGCAGTCTAGTTTAATTATGGGGTTTTGCAAGTTCCATGCTATTTGATAGGGTTTTACCTCTTTCCAGTTATCACTTTCTATTACCATAATCTCGTCATTGCCTTCAATGTGCAATGTTCCCTCTATGTTTTCCAATTTAAATGGGGATTTGCTAATTAATGAGTAAGTTTTAGTTAGTTCTATCGAGAAAAGGTTTGATACGCCATTTACCTTTTCTGAGGATCCTATGAAAAATGGGTTAAGATAATAATAAGTGGGGTTTAAAAAGCCTAGATTAAGCTTATCTTTTCCTCTTAGGATAATAATTTTGTATTTTTCCTTCTTCTCTTCACTTTCTGGGTTTTCTGTTAGTTCTCCACTTCTCATATAAACTCTTTTATTTTCTATCCAATCAATTCTATCCCATGGAGACGGGTTGAAGTAACTTTCCCCTTCTTTACATGGTATTAAGTCTACGATTAGTCTCTTTAGAGAATTTACGTCTATTTTAAAATTCCAGCCTAACTGTGTTTTTTCTAAAGGCGTGCGTATATAAGCTTTTTCTCCTTTTCCTATCGTGTTTATTTTGGTACCGTCTGGCCCTATTATTTCCGCATTTCTTTTCCATTCTATTTCTTCACTTATAAAGGAAAGTAATTGTGGTGATTGTTCTAAGTTTAGAATTTCGTCCTCTATTTCTACTCTCTTTATTTTTGGAAATGGGAAATCAGCGGCTACCTTTATCAAATCATCTAGTTTCATAAGCGGTCAAGCTCATCATTTTGATCCGCCAAATGCCTTTTCATCATGTTTCAGGTTCGGGGGTAATTCTTCATCTTTTCCCGTATTAATTCTGATACTCTTTTACCATCAGCTCTTCCTCTAACCTTAGACATGACTTTACCCATTATTATATTAAATGCTTTTTCTTTCTTTTCTTCGATTTCCTTTATGTTTTCAGCTATGACTTCATCTATTATCTTCTCTAATTCACTGTCACTTATACGTGAGTATTTATTTATTATTTCATCTACGTTTTTCTTAGAAGAGGCAGTCTCTAATAATATGTCTTGAATAGAGTCCTTAGATATTTTATCATCATAAATAGCCTTTACTACTTTCTCTATAACATCGTCTGTGATAATTGTTACATCTCCTATTTTCTTTTTAACATATTTAAGGTTGATTTCCAGCAACGATGCTATGGTTATTGGCTGTACTTTTGGCGAGTATTTCTTTATAAGTTCCTCAAATAAATCAAGTCTGGGACTGTTAAGTATTGCGTTTGCGAGTTCTTGGTTTAAGCCGAGTTCAATTAGTTTTTTCAATTTTACTTCTGGGCTTTCAGGCATAAAAGACTTAGCTAATTCTATGATTTTAATGTCTATTCTTCTTGGTGGTATATCAGTTTCTGGGTACATTCTAGCAGACCCAGGCTGTGGTCTCATAAATCTAGTATTACCGTCTTCTAATGCAGCTCTAGTCTCTTTAGGAACTCCTTTAAAGGCGTATAAAATTCTGTCTTTTATCGTATTTATCGCTAATTCTAATTTCTCTCTGCTAGATACTATTAATACGAAAGCATCATTTTCTCCTACGTTTAACTCTTTTTTAACCTCATTGACCTCATCCTGTGTTATACCATAATTTGGCAATTCATCAGAATGGAATATTCCTCCTAATCCCGCTAATACTCTAACGTAATCTGCGACTTCAGTCCCAAACCTTCTGTTAGGCATTAGTTGCCATCCGAATATTCCTCTAAATCCTGCAACTTTCATGCCATATACTAATGAGCCTTTCTCCAGCTCTTTTTTAACTAACTTACTATTAGTGTCCTTAAACACGTGAGTTAAATCCTTTGGAATAAATTCCTTAATTATTTTTTCCTCTGTTAATCCCCTCTTTTTTAATTCCTCTTTAATTCTTAGTAACTCATACTGTCTTCTGGCTTCATTTCTTATTATATCCGGTATTAATTCTAATCTTTGAACGCCTTTAATTTCAGTCTTTACTCCACCACTTATCGAAACGTTTAAATCTTGTCTTATTGTTCCAATACCTCTTTTTACTTTTCCAGTAAGCCTCATTAGTTGTCCTATTTTAAAAGCTACTTTTTCTGCTTGCTCTGGGGAATGAATATCTGGTGCTGTAGATATTTCAATTAAAGGTACTCCTAATCTGTCAAGGCTGTAAACGGTTTCTAATGGGTTTTCAGTTACTTTCCTTGCGGCATCCTCCTCAATTGCAATTGTTTGTATTCCTATTCTTTCTCCCTCTACATCAATATATCCGCCAAGTCCTATTATTGCAGTTCTCTGGAACCCAGTGGTATTTGAACCGTCAATTACAATTTTCCTCATTACATAAACTTCGTCCACAATAGTGCTGTTTAGTGCCATTGCTATTGCCAAAGCTATTGCTAAAGCTTCTTCGTTAAGCGGATGGGGAGGTTCCTCATCGCACTCTACTAAACAAGAGTTATTAGAGACTTGATAAACGTACTTTTTACCTTTTTGCCATTCGAACAACGCAGCTACGTCAACTTCTCCTAGTTCACTAAAGGATGGACGCAAGTATCTCTCTAAAGTATAATGATAATTCTCAGTTAGTTCAGTACTACAGTTGCAGAATAATTTATTATGTGAGTTTAATTGTTGGTGTATCTCTAATCCTACTTTTAATCCTAATTTACTGTAATCTAATTCTGTCATGGTGCCACCTCGGGAAATATTCTGGTAGGTGAATATAATTTATCTCTCCAGCAAAATTAGTTAGCATGAGTTCTTTAATCTTATCTAAATCGGTCTCGTGCGCTAGTACCCACATAAGTTTTACTAAAGCCGTTTCTGGTAACATATCCTCAAGTGGGACTACTCCGACTTTTTGAAGAAGTCTACCCGTGGTATAAACGTTCATGTTTACTCTCCCGAAGAGGCATTGTGAAGTCATGCCTACAAATATTCCCTCTTTCGTAGCTTTTCTGAAGGCATCATAAAATTCCGTAGAAGTGTGCCCAAGTCCTGTTCCTTCAACTATTATCCCCCTTATTCCTTTTGAGATTAAATAATCTATAATGTCTGGTGACAAGCCTGGATAATATTTAAGTAAAAAGACTCTTGTATCGAATTTAGCGTCTAAATTGTTTTCTCTATCCCTCACGTGATAATCCTCTCTCAACATTTCGATCTTCTTCTCTCTGAAGTAAACTTTGGCTAACGGTATGTCATTTATTGTTTGGAAAGCGTCTCTTCTACTGGTGTGCATTTTCCTAACTTTTACACCCCTATGCACTAAAGTATAAGTATCTGAAGTTTCGCCGTGCATGTTGATAACTACTTCAGCAAATGGAGAATTTTTGGCAGTAAGGACTGCAGTAAATAAGTTTATTGGAGCGTCACTACTAGGCCTATCACTACTTCTTTGCGAACCTACAAACACTATAGGCCCCGTTAAACTCTTGAACGAGAACGCTAGTGCTGATGCTGTATATGCCATTGTGTCTGTTCCATGTGCGATAACTACTCCTTTATTTCCTTTATCTAGTGCTTTTTTTGCCTCTTCCGCTATTTTTATCCAGTATTCTGGTTTCATATTTTCACTTAATATAGAAAAGAGTACTTGTGCGCTAATTTTAGCTATTTCATTTATTTCTGGCATGAATTCTATTATTTCTTCAGTAGTCAAGGCTGGCCTTACAGCACCTGTCTCGTATTCTATTTTACTTACAATAGTACCACCAGTGCTTATTATCATTACTTCAGTCTGTCCGTTTTCTTCATTCTTCTCTTCTTTTTTACTTTCCTCTTCTCTTCTTTCTCCCTTACTTAATACTCTAAATTCGCTAATTGAATTGATGGAAATCCCTATATTATACCCATTATTAAGTTTTATGACTATAATATCGTCGTCTTTAGAATAGGTTGGCATTAGAACTCCTCTAATTGTAACACCGTTCTTTTTTAACTCAACTAAGTCTCCTATGTCAGCATTAAACTTATTTAAAAAATCTAATGCTTTTCCGAAATAACTTTCTGGCATATATAAACTAAAGAAGGGAGCAACTAAAAATATTACCTGGCTACTGCCTTAGCTTGTGGTGCTTTTAGTACTCTTCTTTCGTATTCAAGTCTATTCCTAACTCTCGGCACTTCTTTATGCTTCTCTTTTTTGGGCATTTTTGGTGTAGCGTTCCTAACTTTCCCAGCCTTTGTTAATGAACCGTGGGATGGCATATTTAATTATTATGGGAGGAAAAATTTAAACTTAAGTGTTAAATAGTGTGACTGAGAGCTGATGAAAATATTCCTAGTAGAGCACGCGATAGGGTCATTTGCTTATGATGAAAATGGTAAGCTTATAGACTACGTTTTAAATCCAAAGGACTTAGGAAAAGTAGTTGATGCACTTATACAAAACGAAAAAGGAGTTCCTTTACCGAGTGCCATAGAATTAATAAACAAGCTAAAACCAGAGGAAGTTATAGTTGAAAATGAGGCTGAAGTCCCAGAGGTACAGAAATTAGGAGTAAAAGCTTCATTTTCTATTCATAATTTAGGTAGCAAGATTTTCAGAGAAAATTTAGTTAAAGTAGCGTTAGATACGAAATTTGCTAACTCTGAACAAGAAGTTTATAGCTTTCTTTATGATGTAGCTTTTGAGTATACTAGAAGAAAATTAAGAAGTGAAGCAAGCAAGAGAGACTTACTTGTTATTCAAGCAATCAGAGCTATAGATGATATTGATAAAACTATTAATCTATTCTCTGAAAGATTACGTGAATGGTATAGCATACATTTCCCTGAATTGGACAAGTTGGTTGATGATCATAGAGTTTATGCAGATATTGCATCGAAGTTCGGTTATAGGGATGAAATAACTGAAGAAGGGCTTTTGGATTTAGGATTAAGTAGGGATAAAGTACAGAGGGTTATAAGTGCCGCTAAGAGAAGTATAGGTGCAGATATAAGCGAAGATGATTTGAAGTCCATAAAAATGTTAAGCGATGCAATATTGGAGCTTTACGATATACGTAGACAGCTAACCGATTACGTGGAATCCGTTATGAAGGAGGTTGCACCTAATGTGACTGCGTTAGTAGGGCCTACTTTGGGCGCTAGGCTATTAAGTCTTGCGGGAAGTTTAGAGGACTTAGCTAAAATGCCAGCTAGCACTATTCAAGTTTTAGGTGCTGAAAAGGCATTATTCAGGGCGTTAAGGAAGGGAGGTAAACCGCCTAAGCATGGAGTTATATTCCAATATCCAGATATTCATAACTCACCGAGATGGCAGAGGGGTAAAATCGCTAGAGCTTTAGCTGCTAAGCTAGCTATAGCTGCCAGAGTAGATGCGTTTAGCGGTAGGTATATCGGTGATAAATTAAACGAGGAGTTAAAGAAGAGGATTGAGGAGATAAAGACTAAATATGCTCAACCTCCTCCAAGGAAACAAGAACAAAAACCTAAGCAAAAAAGTATTAAGGGTGGAGGTAGAGAAAAGAGAAATAGAAAGAGGTGAGAGTTATGTCGTTAGAGGTTGTCAGAGTATCAGAGACAAACTTTGATAATATTTACGAATGTAGTTATGCTGACGGTACTACTAGGTTATGTACTAAGAATTTGGCCCCAGGGTACAGTGTTTATGGGGAGAGGTTAATTAAATATAACGGTGTTGAATATAGGGAATGGAACGCGTTTAGGAGCAAACTCGCTGGTGCAATTCTCAAGGGTTTAAAACATAATCCTATTGTAAAGGGTTCTAAGGTTCTTTATTTGGGTGCGGCTTCTGGAACTACACCCAGCCACGTCTCTGATATAGTAGAGCTTCAGGGGAAGGTTTATGGTATTGAGTTCTCTCCTAGAGTCGTTAGGGAGCTTTTACTAGTTGCTCAACGTAGGCCTAATCTATTTCCCATAATTGCTGATGCTAGATTTCCGCAGTACTATAGACTTTTAGTTGAGGATGTTGATGTGGTTTATGTAGACATAGCTCAGCCAAATGAGACTGAAATAGCCGTATATAATGCTCATTTCTTTTTGAAGAGCAAAGGTTATTTAATGCTTGCAATAAAGGCTAGAAGCATTGATGTTACTAAAGACCCTAGAGAGATTTACAAGATTGAGGTGAAGAAATTAGAGGATTCTGGGTTTGAGGTTGAGGAAGTTATTCAGTTAGACCCCTATGATAAAGATCATGCAATGGTTTTAGCTAAGTTCAAGTGATATTATGATAGATAAGATTTTTGAGCTAGGGTTAAGGAATTCAATCTCTTTCTATCCGGATGAATTCGTTACAATAAAGGAAGCATTAGAGGGCAAGAATTATGTTACAATTTCTGGGTCATATAAACACTATTTTGACAAAACTGAATTAGAGAAGTTGTCTTCAAAAATCCCTATTTATATGTGGGGTTTGGTTAGGATCCCATTTGTTATAGTTAAGACTTTAAACGTAGGAGAATACTTGATTAATGGATCAGATTGGGATAAAAAGGCAATAAATATTCTATTAAATAAACAAGAATTTTCAGTTTGTTTATACACTGGAGATGTTGAAAGGCTTATAAAAGAATTTAAATCACTAATATTTATAACATTAAGTCCCATAGAGAGTGCACCGATAGAGGATGATGAAAATGACTACTATTGACGAACTGGCTAATATACTAAAGAAAAGAGAATTTAGTTACTCTATAATAGAATACCCAGAAAAAAAGAAGTCAGTTGACATAATAGCAAAAAATGATAAAAACATAGAAGGAAAGACTTTAGTTCTTAAAGTTTCTGATAAAAAACATAACAAAATTTTAAATGATTTGAAGAAATTAGCTGAGATTAGCAACGCGTTACCAATAGTTGTTAACGATGAGGTGGAGGAGGAAGTAGTAAGTGAGAGAGATAATGTGTTAATTATGAACAAATATACATTAGAAAAAATGATAGAAGGAGAAAAACTGTTTCTTATGAGAACTAGAGGCGGTATATTTGTGAAAATTAATTCTAAGGTACTTAAGCAAAAAAGACAGGAAAAGGGGATGAGTCTGGGAACATTAGCTGAAAAGTTAGGAGTATCTAGAATTTCAATTTATGATTACGAGAAAGAAGACTCATACGTTTCACTTGAGGTTGCTGAAAGGTTAGTTGAGCTGTTTGGAGAGGAGGTTATCGGGAATATACTAGATGATTTCAAAATTAGTTCCTCAGAGAGTCAAGATTCTGTGAATAAAATAGATGATGAATATGGCAAATTAATAAAGAACTTAGCCGATAAAGGGTTTAAGGTTGTAAGATTTGAATTCACAGCGGTTGACTTGGCAGCAATTAAGAGTGATAAAAAATTATTTTTCTGTATAGATGCTGATTTTCCTTCAACTTCTTTGAAGAAATTTAATGAGGCTAAGAAATTGGTTTCAAAAATAAATGCTAAACTATATATTATTACAAGAAACCAACGTAATCATAAAATTTATGAGAAAGAGAATTTTAATGTCTATGAACTAGGTCAGTTAAATGAGATCATAGATGAGATTGATTGAGACAAAAGAGGGTAAAATTAGACTTCTAATACCTGATCCTAGTGAATATTCTAAAGGAGGTAGGTTTGATCCTTCTTGGGCACCGGTGTTTTACAATCCTAAAATGGTAATGAATAGGGATATTAGTGTACTCATTAACTCTGTAATAAAACCAAAAATTGTAATAGATGCACTCTCAGCTACTGGTGTTCGTGGTATTAGATATTATGTAGAGGTTGGAGGGATAAACGAACTAATCATGAACGATATAGACCCTATTGCAGTTGAGTTGATAAAAAAGAATATGGAGCTAAACGGGGTCACTGGAAAGGTATTCAATAGGGATGCTAATTCATTATTAAATGAACTTAAGGGTGACTTTATAGATATAGATCCTTTCGGTTCACCTTCTAAGTTCTTATTGAGCGCATTTAACTCATCAATTAAAGGAGGTTATGTTGCTATAACTGCGACAGATTTATCAGCATTAGTTTGTTCATCAAAAACTTCTGCGAGAAGGAAATATGATATCATTTGTGAAAAGTTAAGTTTTTCTAAAGAATTGGGTATTAGGGGGTTAATTTCTAAGGCTATTAGAGAAGCCTCTATAATTGAAAAAGCCCCAGTTCCTATATTCGCCTATTATCATGAATATTATTATAGAGTATTTTTTAAAATTAATAGAGGTGCTAAAAAGGCAGATCACTTACTTTCTAAGTTAAAATACTTTTATGAATGTCCTTCTTGTGGTTATAGAGATAAAAATGATTATTTAGAAGAGAGGAAATGTCCTAGATGTGGTTCTAAGCTTAGAGTTTACGGTCCAGCATATGACGGCCCTATATATGATAAAGAGCTTTTGATACAAATAAGGGATAAACTTAAGGAGTTTAATTATTTTCAATCCCTTGTTTCCATAAATAAGCTTTTAGATAAAATTTATATGGAATCGGAGATTTCTGAGCCCTTTTATAAATTAGATTTTATATCATCTAGGCTAAAGGTTAATACTCCTAAAAGGGATAAGGTGATAGAATGTTTAGGTGGAAAAGCTTATCTAACCCATTTTGATGAGGTAGGCATAAAAACTAACTTTAGCTTAGATGAAGTGAAGGAGTGTATTAAAAAAGTCTCAACCACTAGCACTAATATTAGATAAAATATACCTAGAGAGAAGTGTACAAGTTGATGGATTTATTATACTTCCGTTACCACATTTATTTAGATTTTTACATGTAAAACAGGGTATATCAGTCACAGAATCCAAATTTACCCATATATTTATTGATATCTCTTCCTCGTTAACATATAATTTTATAATATTTTTACCGTTTTCTTTTACAGATTTTTTCCTAATTTTTTTCTTATCTATTAATTTTTTAATTATAAGATTTGCGGTTCTATTATCTAGTCCTAATTCCTTAATAAGCTCCCTCTGTGGAATTCCCCTTTCTCCAGCTTCCTTTATCTTTTGATAAATAAGGTCTTCGTAAGAAATCGTGTCTGATTCCATCATCTTCACCGTGTTGGCTAATATAATATTATATCATTTCCTCCTTATTTACTTTTTTATCACAGTCTAACCTCTATGTCAAAGTTACTTATGATCTCTTTATATCTGTTTCTTATTGTGACTTCTGTAATATTTAATGTATTTGCAATATCTTTTTGCGTCTTCTTTACATCCATTAAAGTACTAATAAGATACACACTGGCAGCCGCAAGTGCGGTATATCCTTTACCGCTTGTTAAACCGTGTCTATGCATCAGATCAACAAGTTCAGATGCTTTTGATGAAACATAAGCCGGTAAGTTTAATTTTTCTGTTATTTTAGGTATGTACTCTGTTGGCTTAATGTTCGGTCTAAAGCCTCGAACCTGTTTTGCTACCTCCTGTACTCTTTCCAATGCTCTCCATAACTCTGAGGCCGGTAAGTTGTATGAAATCCTTATTTCTTGTAATGACTTGGGAACTCTGTTTACTTGACACGAGTAATAAATGACCGCGGCAATGAGGGTATACATGTCTATTCTTCTAGCCTTTCCCTCCTCTATTAGCTTTCTTATTAATAATGCTGCAGTCTCTTTAACGTGTTCGGGTAAGTTTAGCCTTGAGGCTTCGCTATTAAGGGTTGATAGATATGTTACAAGTTTTCTCTCTTTTGCGTTTACTCTTATTTTGTTTTGAATCAATCTGAGCTTAAGCGTTTTCATCCTGTCCTTAGCCCTTATATAGCCCCCTCCTATTCTGGTCGTTATTCCATAATCATGGACTTTAGGGGTTATAGGCCCGCCAACTCTTTCTCTTTCTAGTCTATCTTGTTGCGTGTAAGCCCTCCATTCAGGTCCTTGATCGATGATTAGTTCGTCAAAAACATAACCGCAGTTTGTGCAGACTGGTCTTCCGGTTTGCGGGTCATGAGTTATAGAATCTTCTCTGTTACATACTGGGCATCTCATATTCATCTCCTCCTCTTCTTTTCTATAATTTCTACAAAAATTTTCCCCTTTGGTTCTGTGCCTTTTAATGGATAAACCAAAATATACGGATTGTTTGTATTCCCTATAACATCCAGTATTTTTCCTATTCTATTACCATTCTCATCTACAAGTATTTTTCCTATATAATTTGTTTTATCATAATCTATGTCTTTTCTGGCTTTAATTAACCATTTATTTTTCAGTGTAATTTTATAGAATTCCCCTACTTCAATGAGTTTTAGCCTTTTCACAACATGTATATAGGCTTTTGTATATTAGTTAATATTTATAATAATACCTTATTGAGTTAGGAATGGTATTACGGATTCTTAGGATTGAAATTATGGGGTTCATTGCTTATTAGCAAGAGTGTTTACAAATAAACATATAACTATCTGAATAGAGTTGTAGTTGAATGTCAGAAACTGAATCCTCAGAGGCTGAGATTCAACAAAAACTTTCAGCAGTATATGAGGAGTTAAGAAAGTTAAAAGAAGAGAGGAAAGAGCTCATAGATGAGATAAAGAAAACTAGAGCTAAGAGAAGGGAAAAGATTGAGAAGATAAAATCTATAAGAGAGCAAATTAACCAGGTGAGAGAGGAACTAAAGGCTAAGGTTGAAGAAATAAGGCAGTTAAAGAGTCAAAAGCAGAATTTAATTCAAGTAATAAGTGAAATAAGAAAGGAATTTGAGCAATTAAAGGAGGTTTCTAAACTTAAGGAGAGATTAGATCCTAATTCTATAATGAAAAAAATTGAACAGTTGGAGTGGAGGCTTCAAACATCAAGTTTATCGCTAGATGAGGAAAAGAGGATAATCATTAAAATAGCTGAGTTAGAAAGGAAATTACAAATTGCTAAAAAATATGTCCAATTAATAGAGAAGAATACTGAAAATAAAGCAGAATTATTAGCTAAAAGAGTAGAGTTATCTACAATAAGACAAAAGATGTTAGAGTTAGGGAATCAAGTAGCAGAAAAGAGAAAGTTATTGCAACAATTGAAAGAGGAGAGAGATAAATTAAAAAAGGAAATAGAGGCGTTAAATACTCAAATTAACCAAATTGAAGAGAAATTGAATAAAAATAAGGCTGAAATAGAGAATAAGAGGAATGAAATAGGTAAATTAAAAGAACAATTAAAGAAGATTAGGGAAACGGCTAAGAGTAAAAGCGTGACAGAAATTTATGAGCAACAATTAAGGTCTAATAACATTAAAGAATTATTGGAGGAAAAGAGGAAAAAGATTGAGGAGAAGCTTAAGAATAACAAGAAGTTGTCATTTGAGGAACTTTTAATACTATATTATAACGAAAATAACAGTGATGGAGAAGATAATAGTAATTTACATTGACATAGATGATGATCTAGGCAGGATAGGCTTACAAACTCCATTGATAGGGGAGGAAGAAGTAAAGAAGGCTATTGAAGTAGCTGAACAAATGATCCCTACCGACTCGGACTTTAACGCTATGATAGTAGCGAGGAATATATATAAGAAATTAAAAGAAGAAGGGAAAGAAAATGTTGAGATAGCGTTTATCTCTGGAAGCGATAAGGGATCATTAGATAGCCAACTTGCGTTTTCCGAGAAATTAGATAAAGTCGTAGAGAAAGTAAAACCGACATCAGCAGTCATAGTATATGATAGCCCAGAGGATGCAAAAGCAATTCCTATAATACAATCTAAATTAAAAATTATAGGAATTGAAAGAGTTTTAGTAGAACAATATAGAGGTGTTGAGGAAACTTATGCTTTACTAGCGAGATATTTAAAAAAGGCGTTGTCTGAACCACGTTATTCAAGGATTTTTCTTGGAGTTCCGGGTTTGATTTTCCTTATTTTTGGCTTATTCTCTTTATTAAACCTTACAGCATACTTAGGCCCCATTATTCTAATGGTTATAGGTTCAGCATTTGTTATTAGGGGTTTAGGTATAGATGATCTGATAGAAAAATGGTGGGAAAACTCTACTATTATGGTTATAATAGCAATAATAGCAATAATTTCGTTTATAGCTGGGATAATAAACGGCTATCTAGTTTTTGAAAATGTTAGATATTACGCTACTGTAACATATGTAGATATAGCTTTGTCAATGTCCCCCTATTTCGTATTTTCAATCATAATTTTGATTGGCGGTAAGGCGATAAATAAAATAGTTAATAGGGATATTAGAGTATGGCATGATATATATAAAATATTCTCTGTTGTGATTATTTATTATATTATTGTGGTCATCTCTAAAAATATTGAAACTAATGTATATGAATTACAGTTACAGACAATTTACTCCTTATCGATAACTACTTTTATCTTAATTACTGTTTACATTATCCTTAGTTTGCTTGAAAAATATAGATTTATTACTTAACTCTCAGTTTTTCTTTCACTGGTTCTGGTAAGTCATCAAGCTTCTTAACCTTAGCCTTTCTAGGAATTTTCTTCACAATCTTACCAGTTATCAAGTATGCTTCTTCCTTACTCTCTTCTATTCCTTTAAAAAATCTTATCTTCGCAATCTTTCCTTTTTCAATTTCTACGTAAATGTACTTACCGTGTTTTGCAGTCATTAAGGTAAAAATCGTAAATACATTTAAAACTCTATCTCTTCCTCTTCAACCGGCCTTACACAATCTAATTCCACTAATTTGTCGAAAATTTTCTTTACTGCTCTGTGAACTTCTTCTTCCCTCTTAGCTCCAGTTATTACCATTTTACCACTGCTGAATACCAGCAGAACTACACGTGGGTCGTCCATCCTATAAATAAGTCCGGGGAATTGTTCCGGTTCGTACATATTATTCTCTAATAAGAATGCAGCCTTGTCTAGATTTACTATTACATGTAAATTCGCAGATGCTACTATATTCTGAATTTGTATTTTGGGTTTTCCAGTTAACTGCATTCCGTATTTTTTGAGAGTCTTTATTATTCTTTTGACAGCCTTTATAAGCTCCTCGGTACTTTTAGCTCCAGTAACTACCATTTTTCCAGATTTAAATATAAGGGATGTGACTTTAGGGGATTCCAATCTAAAAATTAGTCCGGGAAATTGATCCGGATCATATTCAACGTTAGGAACGCTTCTTTCCATGGCATATAAATCTAATTGTTGTTCTAAAGTAACTGTTGCCACAATGTTTTCTATATTTACTACTGCTTTATAGGGTACTTCGGTAGGTATTAGGATCACCTACAAACATATTTATAAATACATTTATAAATACCTTATCTTACAGTAAAAGATCCTTTAAAAGCCCTAATTCTGGGAATTCCATTATTCCTTGACCCTCAAAAATTACGAAAGGTTTTGCTTTTTCCAATACTCCTAGTTCTTTGATTATAGGGGACATATAATTAGTGTGAATTAAGGAGATGTCGTTACCAGCCTGATAAGTGCCTATTGCTGGTAAGATGAGAACTTGTGAGCTATTTTTAAGTGGGACTTTTAAGAAGCACTGAAGTTTTCTCGCGAAGCCTAGTCTATCCTTAATGCTAAGCCTTGGATGCTCATGGCCTATGACTATAATTTTATCGCTTTCATTTACCATTTTATGTCCATGAGTAAACACGTATTTATCGTATCTAAACTCATCAACTAGCTGTATGTTGTCAAATTTTTCAGATACCAATGAGATATAGTTATCATGATTTCCTTTTACTACAATAACTTCCGTTCCATTTTCCTTAAAAGATTGAAATATTTCAGTTAACTCAGACTTTTCTTGTCTAGTTAATTTATGAAATGAATGCTTTAAATCACCGTTTATCAGCACTTTATTAGTCTTAAAGACTTCTATCGCTCTCTCATATATTTTCAATAACCTTTTCTTTTGAACCCTTGGAATAAATATCCCTTTAGAACTCATTTCTTCCTCATACCCTATATGGACATCTGAAAATATTATGAGGTTAAGGGGTCTAAAGTAAACCACTGGTAAATCTTCAGCTATGTAAAACTCATCAATAATGCTAATCATCGTCAAGTCAAGTAATACTTAACCTTAAAGCATTAAATTTATTCTTTTATAAAAATGGGTACGTTAAAATTAGTGGGGTTAGGATTATCCCTAAAATATCTTACCCCTAAAGCCCTAGAAGAATTGAAGAATAGTGATATTGTATATTTAGATTCTTATACTTCAGTTTCTTGTGATATTTCAGAAGAAAAACTTAGAGAAAAAGGAATTAACGTAACAGCAGTAGACAGAAATTTCATAGAAAATAATACGAAAAAAATTATAGATGATTTAAATAACGGTAAAATCGTGAGTATAGCAAGTATAGGAGATCCAGTAATAGCTACTACTCATGTGAGCCTTTTAGTAGAAGCTAAAAATAAGGGACATGAGGTCAAAGTAATTCCCGGAGTTTCTGTTCATTGTTACATAATTTCAAAAAGTTTATTATCTTCATATAAATTTGGCAAATCAGTTACGATTACATATCCAATAAATGGAAAAATAGACATTACACCATATAATGTATTGAAAGAGAATCTAGAGAGAGGATTACATACAATTTTCTATTTGGATATAAGGGATGGGAAACTGATGACGGCTAGAGAAGCAATAGAGTTACTACTTGAAATGGAGAAATTAGAGAAGGGTAATATTGTGAATAAGGACTCTCTAGTAGTAGTTGGAGAAAGATTAGGTTGTGAAGATGAGGAAGTGGTGAGTTTAACCGTAGAGGAGGCACTCAATTATAAATTCATCCAACCACCACATATAATTGTATTCCCGTCAAAGAGTTTGCACTTTATGGAGCTAGAGGGATTAAAATGTCTCAGGCAATCAAGGAAAGAGTAGAGAAATATATTAAAGGCATGAAAGATAGGCTAAGTAAAATTCCCCCAGAAATTATAAACAAACATGAGAAAATATTTCAGCTAGTATCACAATATACAGAAGATGCTGAATATTATTTAAATAAAGGGGATGAGGCAACAGCCTTAGTAGATATTGCTTACGCTGAAGGTTTACTAGATACTATATTAATTGAGGAAGGGATAGACCCAGAATCTCAGATATCTAAAAGGGTTTTTACTGCTGGTACGTTCGACATATTGCACCCTGGCCATATTGAGTTTTTGAGAGAAGCCTCTAGGTATGGAAGGGTTTATGTTGCTGTGGCTAGGGATAAAAACTCTGAGAGAATAAAAGGTAGACCTCCTATAAATGATGAGAATCAAAGGTTAGAGGTTATTAAGAGTATTAAGTATGTTTTCGATGCATTTCTAGGAGATGAGAAAGACTTCTTGAAGAGTGTTGAAAGGGTTAAACCAGATATAATTTTCTTAGGGCCGGATCAGAAAGTTGATGAGAAATCATTATTAGAAGAACTAAGCAAGAGGGGCATTAAGGACGTTAGGATAATAAAATTCCCTTCAAGGGTGAATAAATGGAAACATTCAAGCACCTCATCTATAATCAATGAGATCGTGAAAAGGTATTGCGAAAAAGAGGAAAGTTAAAGGTAAATTTCTATTTGGACTTCATCTCCGTCTTTTAGGTTAAGCCTTTCCCTGAGATAATATGGTGATATAATTTCAACTACACTTTTTGGATGGGTAGTCCTTGCGGGTATTACGACTGCTGCTGGTGAAAGAGAATTTACAGTTGCAGGAAAAGCTTTAACACTGCCTAAAACTCTATTAGATTCCTTATATTCTGGAATCACTATACCGCGATTTGCATCAAGTATTAACCTGTTTTCCATGGAAAGTCTATCATATATAACAACGTTTAACGTACCGGGGTAAGGTTCAAAACCTAAGAACTTTTTTAGTGAATTCATATAGTAAGGTAATGATAAGAATATTCTTCCTTCACCTAAACCAGAAGTAACCTTTCCCTTGATTTTTAAAATCCTATTATTACTCACTGCGACTCGTAGGTTCTCTATGCACGATAATAAAAATTTCTCTCCTTCCTCAGTAAGTTTAACTATTTCACCATCTTTTGATATAATTCTTATGATAAGACCGTTATCTTCTAACTCTTTAAGTTTCCTAGAAACTGTTTGCTGTGAAATGTTCAGAAACTTAGCTAACTCTGATTGAGTAAACTGCTTATTCACAGTATATGCTAGAATTTTTGCTATTTCGCACGAGATATTAAATTCTTTTCAACTTTCACCCTCCGTACAACTTTTTTCAGCTTGTTCATATTCTCCATGGATATCATCTTCTATATCTTTAGTCATCCAATTCCAATTTTCAGTCCACGCATTTCCTATTTGGATTGGCCTATCTAATTTGCTTAATAGCACTATCCTGCTCGGAACATGTTCGGATAAAATTTTATATCCAGTGAGGGACGAAAGCAATTTAGCAAATTCCCTAATTTCTGAATGTCTAGGCATAGCGTCTTTAGTTAGTCTGTATGTAGAAGGACCTACATGCATATAAGCCTTAACTTCAATATAAGTAGGTTGTGCAATTTCTATTATTTTTGCAAACTCATTTGCATCCTCCTCACTCATATTGAATCCTTTAATCATAGTCATCCTAATTACAGTTGGAGAGCTAAAGCTTGGGAGTATTTTAAGTGTTTCCATTACTAAGTTCCACGAATTAGCAACTATTGGCCTATTTATTAACTTATGTTTCTTCTCATTAGGGGCTTGTAATGATACGAAAAGTTGTGTAGGCTCTTCTTCTAAGCTAGCCAAAATGTCTGGTCTTACACCACTTGTGACCAGAAAAGTTGTTAGTCCTCTTTTGTGATATTCCTTAATTAACTCCCCTAACCTACTGTAAAGTGTAGGCTCTCCAGTTAAGCTTATTGCAACATGTTTAGGGTTCATTGCTTCAACTACCTTCTCCTTACTAACTCCTTCTCTTCCGAAATATCCAGATACAGCCCTTTTGTGCTCTTCAATTGACTGTTCAACTATAATTTCTGGTTCATCCTCGTAAGGTATTTTAGTCTCATCCCAATCTAAACCTATATCTTCTGGTTCTAATCTCCAACAATGGATACATCTAAACCAACACCATGCAGCTGATGGTGACATTTGAACGCATCTATGACTTTCTATTCCATAGAATTTCCCCTTATAGCAATATCTATTTGATGTCAAAGCCTCATGAGTCCAATGACACTTCTTGTAAACACTATGACTACCTACAAGGTGGTATTTCTCTTTCTCTAATTCTCTCATTACTATACTAAAAGTGTCAATTCTTACCTTACTTTCCATACGCCTATCTATCGTTTTAAAAAGTTAAAAATCTAACTTATAGGTGCGGTTAAATCATAAAGTTTAGTTATTTTCTGTATGAGCTTTGAAACAGCCATTAGGTAATAATCCGATAAATATTTACCCATTAATTGTAACCCTACTGGTAAATTATTATAAAATCCTGCAGGCTGGGAAAGTGCTGGAATTCCAGCTAAGTTTGCCAAGACAGTGTTTAAATCCATTGCATACATTCTTAACGGGTCATCGATTACTTCACCTATTTTAGGCGGTAAAACGGGCATTGTGGGTGATACGATTAGATCAAACTTTTTCAGTAGGGAGTCGAGCTCATCTTTTATTAAACGTCTTACTTTTAATGCTTTCACGTAGTATTGTTCGTAATAACCTGCACTTAAAATAAAGCTACCTAAAAGTATTCTTCTCTTCACCTCAATTCCAAATCCTTCACCTCTATTTTTTGCAAATGTTTCTTTCCATGCACCATCATAGTATTTGCTATATCCATATCTGACTCCGTCGAATCTAGCTAAATTTGAGCTGGCTTCGGACATTGCTATAATATAGTATGCTGGTAAAGCATACTCAGCATATTTAAGCTCGACCTCATTGATTTCCACTCCTTCACTAGTTAATTTATTAAGCAAAGAGTTAAAGATGCTTTGAACTTCTTTCTGAGAATAATCTAGGATATTTTTCAGTAACCCAATTTTTATTCCTTTTAGCTCACTTAATTCAATTGGTTTTTTCTCAAAATTTATAGTAGTAGCATCTCTCCAATCATCTCCAGATATGATGGTATAAAGTAGTTCTAAATCATAAGCATTTCTAGCCATAGGCCCTATTTGTTCTAAACTATTTGCATATGCTACTAAACCGTATCTGCTTACAGTACCGTAGGAGGGTTTAAGACCGAAAACCGCATTAAAAGCTGCTGGAGCCCTAATTGAGCCTCCGGTATCGCTACCTAAAGCTAATTGAACTATATTACTAGCTAGTGCAGCACCACTTCCCCCAGAGGACCCTCCTGGTGTTCTCTCTAAATCCCAAGGGTTTCTCGTTGGTCCGAAGTAGCTAGTTTCGGTCGTTGAGCCCATTGCAAATTCGTCCATGTTAGTCTTTCCTAATATGACAGCGCCCTCTTGCTTTAACTTTTCTATCACAGTGGCATCATAGGGTGGGATATATTCCTCTAACATTTTAGAGGCACAAGTAGTTCTAATTCCTTTAGTCGATATGTTATCCTTAACTGCTATCAACACGCCGGCTAATTTTCCTTCTCTCTGTTTAACTTTTTCCTTTACTTCTTTAAGTACTTCCTCTTCGGGCCTAATCGTTATAAAGGCATGAATCTTCTTTTCTACCTTTTCTATAATCTCATATGTTTTTTCAACGTATTCCTCTGGAGATATATTACCTTTCTTTAAGTCTTCAACGAGTGAGGCTATCATTTAATCACCGTAAGTCCTTGGCCCTATGATATAACCGTTTTCTTTTCTCTTAACATTATTTAGCGCCTCGTCTCTGGATAACGGTTTCATTGGTTCGTCTTTTCTAAGCTTGCCAGCTGATATTGGGTGGAACATAGGCTCTACATTCGCTAAATCGAGTTCATTAATCTTATCAAAGAATTTTAAAATGTTTTGAACATCCATAATCAGTCTTTTCTCTTCATCTGGTGTAAGTTCTACTAGTGCTAAATTCTCTAATTTTTTGATGAGTTTTTCATCAACTTCCATCAGTTCTCACACTCTCTGTAATCCATTTCAAATAGTCTGGCAAACCTTCATTAAAATCAAATGCTATGATTTCTGGGATCTGATACGTATGTAATTCTTTTATCCTCTGTATAATTTTGTCCTTTACTTCTGCTCTGGTTTTAATTATGAGTAGTATTTCGTCATCTTCTACTGTTTTACCCTCCCAAAAATAGTAGGACTTTATATAAGGTATTATATTAACACAGGCGGCTAACCTCTCATCAACTAATGTTTTCCCTATTCTTTTAGCGCCTTCCATGGTATTTATTGTGGTAAGGATTAAAAGAAAGTTCTGCGCATTCATAACTTTTATTTCTTGTTACGATTAAAATAGTTAAGTGAATGTAAAAGAATTCCTTAACTTTAGCTTAAAGGGCTTAAAAGAGTCCTTGTTGTTAGGGTTAAGCGAGGCTGAAGAGTTAGGTAAAAGCTTTATAGGACTTACGTTATCTAACGGTGATGGCTTAATATTCTATGTTAACCCATATTTGGATGAAATTTATGGTGTTTTTCTGTATACGCAAATTAACTATCAAGAACCTTTTCTGAAAGCTTGTTGTGTTTATAAAAATGAGGTTGACCAGAAGAGTGAGAGTAATAATGGTAATACTTATTTTATTTACGAAATAACTAATTTTAATGACTTCGTAGTTAAAATGGGTACACAATTAAGTGTTATTTATGTGGAAGTGATTCAAGGTGATCTCGAAGACTTTTTACTTACAGCATTGGGTGGATGAGGAAACTTTTAAGAAACTGCTGACGTTTTCGAGATTTATCACTAGGGATCCATCTAAGGGGTCTATATTTTTGATAGATATAGAAAGAGCTAAAAAGAACGGTGTAAAGCTAGACGATATCATTTCAATACTGGAAGAGGTAGGAGTAAAGCTAAGTGAAAATGATATAAAAGAATTAGAAAAAGCTTTACCAAGATACGATGTAGAGTTTCAACTAAAGAACGGTGAGCTTATAATTAAGCCTTACGTTTATCTATTAGACATAATAAAAGAATTTTACGAACAGAAAATTATAAAATATGATAAGAATGAAAAAGTATTTAAAACATTTCCTTATTATTATGCAGCTCTCAGGGGAACGTTTTTACAAAACGGGTTAAGGGTTAAGGAACTTGACTTACAAATTAAGGATTTACAAATAGAATTTAAAGGTGAATTAAGAGAGTATCAGAAGGAGGCTATAAAAGTATGGCTTGAGAAGGGGTCTGGAGTTATCGCCTTACCGACAGGTGCTGGAAAAACTATTATAGGTATTGCGGCTGTGTCAGACGTAAAAAAGTCAGCTTTAATAGTAACGTTTACTAAAGAGCAGATGTTACAGTGGAGAGATTCCTTCTTTAAATTTACTAACGTTAAAAGAAGTGATGTAGGCTTATACTATTCTGAAGAGAAGGCTATAAGGCCTATTACTATTACTACTTATCACACTGCGTATAGGCATATGGATGTGTTATGTGATAAGTTTGAGGTTCTAATAATTGATGAAGCACATCATTTACCAGCTGATAAGTTCAAGATAATAGCTTTATCTTCTTTAGCTAATAAAAGACTTGGCTTATCCGCAACTCCAGTAAGGGAAGACGGGAAACACGAAGAGTTATTTAAACTAATGGGCGGTTTAATTTACTATAAATCTCCCCAAGAGCTTATCTCAAAGGGGTTTTTAGCACCATACCAAATTATTCCGGTTAAGGTTAGTTTAACTAAAGACGAGAAAGCTAAATATAACGCATTATTATCACAGTTCAAAAAGCTGTCTAAGGGGAGAAAGGTTTCCGAATTACTAGAACTAGTTAAGAAGGGCGATAATGAGGCTGTAGAAGCTATGAAAATCTATAACGAACTTAAAAAGATAACTAATCTTGCTAAACAAAAGATAGATAAAGTGAGAGAAATAGTAAAGAGTGAGAATGGGAATAAAATACTTATATTTACACAATACGTAGAACAAGCTGAGGAACTAGCTAGGGCTTTAAATGCTCTCCTAATTACTGGAAAAATGAGCAAACATGAGAGAGAAAAAATACTTAATATATTTAAGAATATGAAGAGTGGTATTCTAGTCCTAACCACTGTAGGTGATGAAGGCCTAGATATTCCAGATGCTAATGTGGGAATTATTGTAACCGGTACTGGATCTAGAAGGCAATTCATTCAGAGGCTCGGTAGGCTTTTAAGACCCAGTAATGGTAAAGTAGCTAAATTATATGAAATAATCACCATGGGTACACCAGAAGAGTTCCAGTCTATGAAGAGAAAAGAATTATTATTCGATAATTTTCAACCAGCTTCCTCTGACGATGAAGGTGTAATGTAATAGAAAATAGAATATGCAAAAGGTTTAAAGTAATGTGTCAAGTCTTTAGTATAAACTGAGACTACTCTACCCCTTTGTAATGAAACTAATGTCAAATCTTTAATACTTAATATAGGATTACCCACTACTTTGGCTCTTAAGACTTTTAGTCTTATACTATCTGGTAATAAGGATTTAAGAGTATAAGCTGTCAATATATTTTCTTTAACTTCAATACTTCCATAAACTTCTTCCTCTCCTTCATAAAATACTATTTTTTCGTCACCTTTAACTACATATCCTTCAATCCAATTAGGGCTTTCAATAATGTTTTCGCACTCGTCTGAAATAATTGAAAGTGGGGGAAACTCTATTAAATATCCTTTAATTTTAAGTAAAGCTGGATATATTAATATTATGTCACCCTTCTTTATATTACTATATTCTCCCGGTTTGCATATTTTGTCTCCTCTATCAGCATAAGGCATATTTATTAATTTATATTATAACCTAATTAAAGAATGATAGGACTTGTAAGGACTGAGAAAATGATGAGTAACTAGGCTGTTGAAAAATGAGATGGTTTAAGAAAAGGGAAATTGTGATATACTATTTACTTTATAAGAAATTCAAAGATAGGCAATTTAATTTAGGTGAGGCATTAGACATACTTTCTCCATATTTTTCGAAAAAAGTTTCTTTAAACGTAATACGATATCTGACAAACGTAGGAGTCCTAATTAAAGTCGGAGATATGAATTATAAAGTATTACCTTTTGAGGAATATTTAGGAGAAATTTCCTTTCAATATCTTAGAAGAAGAGCTATTCTTCGTCGTAAAACTCGATGATTATTTTAGCTTTAACCTCTTTTTTACTTAACGGTGGTATAGTTTGTCCGAAGTCTACTCCGACAACTACTTGGTTGTTCATAGAATCGTTAAACCTAACTTCTGCAACGTAATGCTTAGTTGGAGCTTGCGTTAATGTTCTCATTAGTTCTTCATAAATTCTACTTAATGCCATCTGTAGTGAAAGTGGGCTAGAGAAATCTTCTGGTTTTAACTGGATAGGTACGAAATTTCCTAAAATTTCACCTATTTTTGCCTTTCCTTCAAATTCTATCCTAAATGCGGGTTGTTGTTGGTTTGAAGTCATATTATCACGATTTATATTATCTCACTCGCTATAATTAAGCTTTTAAGAAAAGACACGTAAAAATTATTATATCTTTTTATATCTTTATGCTTTTTTCCTTATCGCTATCTCTATTGTTGAGACTCTTGATTGTTTACCGTCCTGGCTTGTTACTACCTGGCTTCCAATTCTTATTTCTTTAACTTCTATTTTGTCTGGTAAGAACCTATTCCTTACTATTTCTACTGTGTCTACAGCTTTACTTATTGCTCTTCCTCTAGCTTTTATTACTATTTCATTTACTCCTTGGTTTAGTAGAGTTAAGGCTGCTAATACATAGTTCATTACAGGTTTTTTACCAACTAATACTACGTTGCTTGGAGTTGCGGCGGTGCTCACGTATATCACCCGTATCGCTTTACTGATAGTATAAAGAGGTAATTAAAGTTATCTAAAACATGAATTTATCTCCTTTTATAGTGTTAAGCCGAGTATCACTCTGTATTTCATCTTTTAAAATCATACTAGTCCAAACTGAAATGTTAGAATGTTAAAGATAAGATACTTATTTGGATGCCCTAATTGTAATGGTCCAATAACTGCTGATCGTTTGACTAAGGGTATACCTTGTGAGAACTGCCTACCTGGAGTTGAGGGTGAATTAGATGTTAAAACTATATATGAACTACTTCTTCAGAACTCTTCATTAAAGGGCTATGCTGAGACCTATTACAACAACTTATTAAATAAGCAAGTTGAAGAACTATTCGAGAGAGTCGTAGGTAAAAAACCTTGGCCTATACAACAATATTGGTTAAGAAAACTTGTGCGAGGGGAAAGTTTCTCTCTCTCAGCCCCCACCGGTGTAGGGAAGACTACTACTCTGATCGTTTACTCAATATTTTTTGGTCAAACCTCATTGTTCATAGTACCCACTAATTCGTTAAAAGATCAAATATGTAAAAGACTAAAAGCTCACTATCAAGAGGTAAGTTGTGATAAACCAGAAGAAAATAAGATTAATGTTACCACTTTTTATGCTATTAATAAGAGAACCTCTGAATATAGTAGCCTAAGGCCTAAGCTCGTGATAGTTGATGATGCTGACATGATATTGAAAAGCGGTAAGACAACAGAAAATATAGCTAAAATACTTCAAATACCAGATCAAGTGTTTGATTCTGCACTTCAATTAGTAAAATTGAGGAGATTGTTAAAAGTTAAAGAGGATGAAGAGGTGAGGAAGAGGATAATCGAACTTGAGGGATTTATATTTGGTAATTGGCATTTCTCTTCCCAATTCATAGTATCGAGCGCTACGTTAAGACCTAAAGGTCTTAAGCAGTTAGCATTAAGGTTACTAACTGGATTTGAACCCTCAACTATCCAGATTTATAATAGAAACATAATAGATGCGTTCTACGATAGCTTGGACTTGTATGAGGTAATTACAAAATTAAACGATGATGGGGGATTAATTCTAGTATCAAAGGACTTGGGAAGAAGTAAAATAAATGAGATATATGAGTTACTTAAAAATAATGGTATTAGGGTAGAAAAGGCAATATCTGGGAGAAAATTTATCGATAAACTCTCTGCTGGGGAAGTGGACTTCTTAGTTGGTTCTGCGAGCTATTACGGTGTTGCTGTGAGAGGTATAGATGAGCCTAAAAGGATAAAGTACGTGATATTTTATGGAATTCCTAAATATAAGCTACCGTTAGAGGAAGCATTAAATAACCCATTAACCACAGTGAAAGTTGCTGAGGGGTTATCAATTGATGTAAAAGATTTAAAGAAAAAGCTACTATTGCTTTCTCCTTCTGAGTTACAAATGATTAAAATATCAATTAAGAAGTCTGAAAAATTAGAGGGAAAGTTAAAAGAATTGCAGGAAAAAATTGTAAAGCTAAAGGAGTCAATTATTGATACGTTATCTTCAAGAAAGATAAATAAGTTATTATTAGATAGTTCAGTAATTAGGAGAGAGAATAAGGCTTACTATATACTGATGCCAGATATAATTACTTATCTTCAAGGGTCTGGTAGGGCTAGTAGGCTGTATAATAACACTTTAACATTAGGATTAAGCATACTGCTAGTTGATGATAAAGACCTATTTGATATACTTCAAAAAAGACTTAAGAACCTCTATAGCGACTTTAAATTCGTTAATTTAAATGAAATCGACATAGAAGAAGTAAAGGTGAAGATTAATGAAACTAGAAACGATAATTTCAGCGAAAAAACGAAGACTATAAAAACTGTACTAATAATTGTAGAGTCGCCAACTAAAGCTAAGACTATAGCTAAAATGTTCAGCAAACCTATTAGGCGTGAGGTTTTCGGTGTTCCAGTTTATGAAAGCGTTATAATTAATAATGATGAAATTCTGATAGCTAACATCTTAGCTTCTAAAGGCCATGTAACGGATTTAACAACAGAGGAGATTGGCTACCATGGTGTGGAGATTCATGAGGACGGGTTTACTGTAAACTATTCCCCAATTTATAAATGCTATAGTTGTGGTAAGACTATAACCCAGAGAGTGAAAAAATGCCCCTATTGCGGTTCATCTCTGCTGTTTTCTTCAGAGAAGATTATAAACGCCATAAGGCTAGTAAGTTCTGAAGTAGATGAGGTATACATAGCCACTGACCCGGATCAAGAAGGGGAAAAGATAGCTTTTGACTTATTTTCATTAATTAAGCCGTATAATAAGAGTGTCTATAGAATCTTCTATCATGAGATAACTAAAAACGCAATACTAGAGGCTTTGCGTAATAAGAGAAATATTAACATTAATGAGGTAATTAGTCAAATAGTTAGGAGAATAGAGGACCGCTGGATAGGCTTTGAATTAAGTAAGTTCTTAAAGGATAGAATCGGTGATGGTAATAACGGTTCCGGTAGGGTTCAAGGTCCAGTATTGGGTTGGATTGTTGAAAGGACTAAAGAGTATAAAGATAAACAAGGTTGGATTGTTTTAGTGGGAATCGGAGATTATACTTTAAAGAAATATTTTAAAAATAAGGGAGATGCAGAAAACTATTTACGTAACATAAGGGTTAACGTAAAGATGTTAGCCGAAAGAGAGGAATTAGTAAATCCATATCCACCATATACTACTGATTCTCTACTAATTGATGCATATAACAAACTTGGAATCAACTCCTCTCTAACAATGAAAATTGCTCAAGAGTTATTCGAGGCGGGGTTAATAACATATCATAGAACCGATAGTACTCATATCTCAAATTTTGGAATAGCTATAGCTAGGGAGTACCTTAATAAAATAGGTAGTGCTGAATTTGAGGGAAAGAACTGGGGGAATGAAGGTACACATGAGGCTATAAGGCCTACCATACCACTGGATTTGAACGATTTACAGAAGGAATTAGAGGATAATCCATTTAAATATAATATAAGATTTACATGGGCTCACTTTAAGGTGTATGATTTAGTATTTAGGCGATTTATAGCCAGTCAAATGAAGCCATCAAAAGTTATAGTTCAACAGTTCGAGATCAACGTTAATGGTGAGAAAGTGCAGGTGGAGTTGCCAGTGAGAGCAATAGGTGGATTCACAACTATATACCCAATAAAAGTTTACAATGTTCCAATTGGGTCTGTGAATGCAGAAGTTAAGTTGAGGAGAGGTTCAACGATTTCCCTATTAAATTACGCTGAAGTGATAAAATCCATGAAGGAGAAGAATATAGGAAGGCCGAGTACTTATGCAAAGACCATTACATCTCTAATTAAGCACGGGTATGTGGTGGAAAGCAAAAAGAGGTCTTTCCTTATTGCCACTAAAAGAGGCATGACTGCTTATGAAATCCTCAGTAGTAATTTCTCAAGCTTTATTAGTGAAGATCGTACTAGCTTATTATATTCAAGAATAGATAGAATTGCGAAAGGCGAAGTTAATGGTGAAAGTATATTAAGTGAGATATTGGCTGAGGTCAATGGAATTACTACCATAGCGTCAGTAAACTCTCTTGAGCTTAAGCAAGATATATGATATCCTTCTCTTGTCTTTAACTTCACTTCCTATATCTACCTTTTCTAATTTTACGCCTTCTCCTAATCTAGCAACTAATTGATTATAAACGTCTACCGCTTTATTTATCTCTGGCCCTATTCCTTTAACCTCTACTTCTTCAAACCCCTGGTTAAACATTACGATAATATCTAATACATAATCTTCTATGTTTTTTGCCCTTGATACTATAATTTCGTTTGGTTTCTTCACAGCCATTTTATGATCGTAAAAAATGATAGATGTATAAAAAATAAATCTGTGCCCCTCTTGGCAGATCAGTAACACGGGCCTTAATCACTATTCATTACTCATGGGCATTCATCATCCGTACTTTAGGTTCTGTATGTAACTTATTGCGTTTAAAACTAAAAACCCTACTATTGATTTATTCACAAAGAAATATTTAGGCGATATTGATGCTACAAGAGAGTCGTTAGGATCTTTTATTTTAAGTTCAAGAATTTCATTATATGGTATTTTTCTAGTGAATTCATCTAAATTCTCTATCAGATCCTTAACTCTCAGTACCATCTCGAAAGTACCATCAGCTTGATAGGGTCTCATTACTACCACGTACGTTTCATCTAAGTTTACTGGGTTAAATGAGTTGTAATAATCACCAGAATCTACGACTTCTTTAAAGTCCTCAACTAGTAACCATCTATATTCATGTGTATCTACATCAATAAATGTACACGTCCTATATTTAGATTCTGGTTTTCTTAATTTCTTAAGTTTTAACTCCAAAGTCTTCTTAGAGATCCCCAGAATCTCAGAGAGCTCGTCAAGTGTGTATGCACCTCCTTTCAATGCATTATAAATTCTTAGATTTAGATCGAATATCCATGGTCTTATCGGCGTATGAGCTAATATTGCTTTACCTAAAGGTGAGAGTCCTTCTGTATGAATTATTTCTATTTCCCCTTCCTTAATAGCCTTTAGATATTGTATTGTTTTCTTTATGCTAAAGTATTTAGAAATAGTTTGCTTTAAGGCTTCTCTAATTAATATCTTATCTTCTTTTCTTGAAACTTTATTAATCTTACCAAAGCTATACTGTATCTCTTTTAAAGTAGCTAAAAATAACGGAGACCTTGTTATAACTCTGATAATTAACGATTTTAACTCATCCTCACTTAAAGTCAATAACTCTTTTAGTAAATCCTCATTTATACCCCTAATCGAGAAACCATATATTGAAGCTCTAGCAGAAACATTTAAATTGTATTTCTTAGTAGCCAAATATAGAAGTAAATGGGACATTGTATTAGCTATTTTCTCACTTACTAATGTTGCATACACTATTTCATTGTTTTCTGGTACCGTTTCTACATAAATTGTTCTAGTATTAGGCAGAGATAAATTGTGTATTTTGTAGTTATCGATAATTTCATTTAAAGCGTTTTTAGCCTCCTCATCAAGGATTTCTGTATCCTCAGTATCTAAACCGTTTTTAAGTAGTTCTTCAATTTGTTTAGGAAGTAACGAAGATTTTGATATGTTTTCTCCTTTCCAAATGGGAATTTCTCCTTCACCACTATTTGAGGGTATAACATTTATCGTTAGTTTATTTAAATCAACATTAGTTATATGCCAAAGCTTGCCACCTATTCTAATATTATCGTTACTTCTTAGGTGCTTATACACATAGATAGCATCTATCTCTCCTATAGGCTTATTTTCGTATTTTACACTAAAAGTATCATCAGTATTTATAAAGGAGAAAAATTCTGAAAATCCCCTCATCCAACCAGTTTTATTATCCCTATCAAATCTCCATATTTTGAAAAACATCTTTCCGATTTTAATACTATTATTTTCTACTTTGATAACCCCGTTTTTTGCCATATAGTTAATTAATTCGAGAAAGAGCTCTTTACTCAAGTTCCTGTAATAGGCAGACGAAGTTATTATTTCAAATACTTTATTAATGCTAATCTCACCATATTGTAAGGCTATACCAATAATTTCTCTAGCTACTACATCTAGGTAAGGGACTATTTGCGGTGACTCAACAACCCCTTTCTTTGCAAGCCTGGTGAGTGCTAGGCTTTCCAATACGTCAAAATCGTATACACATAAAATCTCTCCTTTCGAAACCTTATTTATTGAATGCCCACTCCTCCCTAGTCTTTGTAAAAATGAGGCTACTGTAGGAGGTGGTCTGTACATTATCACTTTTTTTATTTCTCCCACATGGATTCCCAGTTCTAATGTTCTAGTACAAATTACTAAATTAGCATTTCCTTCTCTCAAACTTTTTTCTACTTTATCTTTTTCTTCCCTAGAAATTGAAGAGTGATGAATGTAAATTTCCTTTATTTTACTTTTTTCTAATTCTTCGTATAATCTTTCTGTACTAAATCTAGAATTAGTGAATAGTAATGTAGGTTTTTCAATCGATTCTATAATATTTTTAGCAGTGGCCCTCCAGATGTCTTCATCTTTACCGAGCTTTATTTTCTTGATTTTTAACTCAAAATCTTTCGCAGAGTCAACCTTTATTATTTCAAAAGGTCTAGTGGAAGAACCAAAAACTAACTTTGCAACTTTTCTAATATTCCCAACAGTGGCTGAAAGTCCTATTCTTTGAAAGTCATAATCAGAGAAGTCTTTTAATCTTTCTAAGAGTATCGATAATTGAGCACCTCTTTTTGAATTAATTAATTCGTGGACTTCATCTACTATTACCCACTTTATATTTTTATAATATTCTCGGAATTTAGTTGCCCAATCTAAATCTATTTCCAATCCCTCTGGGGTAGTAACAAGTATATGCGGTACTCTCTTCAATCTCATGCTCTTCTCCTTTTGCGGAACTTCGCCGTGTTTCCTATTAACTATAAACCCTAACTTACCTGCCCACCACTCTATCCTTAAAGTTAAGTCATTTATAAGGGCTTTTAATGGGGTAATGTAAAGTACAGTTACGGGCTCCACTCTCTCGTGTAACATCTTATGGAATATTGGTAATAATGCGGCCTCAGTCTTCCCATATCCGGTTGGGGCTACAACTAGTACGTTTTTTCCTTCAAGAATTGGGGGAATTGTTTGTTTTTGGACTGAGGTAAGATCACCCCATCCTTTTTCTTTTATTAATGACTGGAGACGATAATGTAATTTATCCACTAATTATCACCGGAATGACTTTAATGCACAATACACCGCTATTTTTAAAAATTTAAATTCTACTATCCCAATATGACAGAAAAGCACGAATGTATTGTCTGCGGGAGAATATTTCCTGAAGGCCAAGGGGTAAAGCTTATTATTAAAGGGAATGATTACTATTTCCATAGTAAAGCTTGTGCCTATAAATTCCTAAAAGAAGTAATTTATGCCGCAGATCAAGACAGCATTTCCGATATATTTAAACAAGTAAAGAAAAAATATGAAGAGTTACTAGAGAAGAAAAGAGAGAAAGCAAAGAAAATAATTTAATCAGAAACTCAGCCGTCATCATATTCTCAGAGTCCGCTATACTCTTCATCTCTTGCGAAATCAGCTTTATTAGAGTTAAAAAGTATTTGCATAAAGAAATGCCAAACATTCCACTCAAAAGAGTTAACACTTATGAATGGAGGATCGAAAAAGGTTCTCAAGAATGCATGAAAGTACCCGTTACAGTCTTTGCAGACGATGTTCTAATTGATAAGATGAAGCAGGATTTAACATTAAAACAAGCGATGAATGTAGCTTGTCTACCCGGTGTACAGGAATCTGTTTATGTACTACCAGATGGTCATCAGGGTTACGGGTTCCCAATAGGAGGGATAGCAGCTACTGCAATAGATGAAGGAGGCGTAGTAAGTCCGGGAGGAATTGGGTATGATATTAATTGTGGTGTTAGATTATTACGTACTAATCTCGATTATAAGGATGTAAAAGATAAGTTAAAAGATCTTGTTGAAGAGATTTATAGAAACGTCCCAAGTGGAGTAGGTAGTGAAGGTAAAGTTAAATTAACTTATCAACAACTTGATAACGTTCTCTCTGAAGGTGTAAAATGGGCTGTGGAAAATGGATATGGTTGGGATAGGGATATGGAACACATAGAACAACACGGAAGCTGGGACTTAGCAGATCCTTCAAAAGTTAGCCCCATAGCAAAACAAAGGGGACATTCTCAGTTAGGTACTTTAGGTGCCGGTAATCACTTCTTAGAAATTCAAATTGTGGATAAAATTTACGATCCAGAAGTAGCTAAAGCTATAGGCATTACTCATGAAGGACAAGTAACCGTTATGGTTCATACGGGGTCTAGAGGTTTAGGACATCAAGTCGCAAGCGATTATTTACAGATAATGGAAAGGGCTATGAAAAAATACAACATAACAGTTCCAGATAGGGAATTGGCAGCAATACCGTTTAACACCAGAGAAGCGCAAGACTATATACACGCAATGGCATCTGCAGCTAATTTTGCGTGGACAAATAGGCAAATGATCTCCCATTGGGTTAGGGAAAGCTTTGGAAAAGTATTCCATGTTGACCCAGAGAAGTTAGATTTAAATATAATATATGATGTTGCGCATAATATTGCGAAAATTGAGGAATATGACATAGAAGGAAAAAGAAAGAAAGTATTAGTTCATAGGAAAGGTGCAACTAGGGCTTTCCCGCCTGGAAGTCCAGAGATCCCAGCGGATCATAGGAATATAGGTCAAGTAGTGCTAATCCCGGGAAGTATGGGCACTGCGAGTTATGTTATGGTAGGAATTCCAGAGGGTAGAAGAACGTGGTTTACTGCACCTCATGGTGCTGGGCGCTGGATGTCCAGAGAGGCCGCTGTGAGGAACTACCCGGTAAATAATGTTTACCAGACATTAGAACAGAAAGGTATTGTCTTAAGGGCTACAACTAGGAGAGTTGTCGCTGAGGAGGCGCCTGGGGCATATAAGGATGTAGATAGGGTTGCTAAAGTAGCACATGAAGTTAAAATAGCTAAATTAGTAGTTAGATTAAGACCAATAGGTGTGACAAAAGGTTGAAAAGGGAGGATTTATTAACAGAACCAGTAGAGGATATAACATTAGATGATTTAAAAGCTCTCAAAGATGCCGAAAATGTATATAGGAAGATTTATGGCTTTTCTGCTGAAGCATTGTATAAGGGAATAGAGGTATTAAAGGAACTTGTTAAAGAGGCCGATCTAAGGTTCTTGTCATTCACTGCAAATCTAGTCTCTACTGGTTTAAGGGGTCTTTTCGCTGATTTAATAAGGAAAGGATATTTTAACATTATAATCACTACTGGTGGCACAATAGACCATGATATAGCGAGAAGTTTCGGTGGGAAGTACTATAAAGGTTCATTTGATTATGACGATTCAATGCTTAAAGAAATGGAGATACATAGGCTCGGTAACATTTTAGTTCCTTTTGAGAGTTACGGTAAAGTAATTGAGGATGTTGTTAGAAAGTATATTGGTGAGATCACTAAAATAAAGAAGGAATGGAGTGCATATGAACTACTTTGGGAATTCGGAAAAAGAATAGAAGACAATCATTCAATACTCAAAGCGGCTTATGAGAGAAAAGTTCCAGTTATAGTTCCGGGAGTAATAGATGGATCTTTTGGTACCAATCTCTTTATCCAGTCACAGTTCACTGGCCTTAAGCTTAATCTGTTTGAAGATATGAAACTAGTCAAAGACTTAGTGTTTTCTTGCAAAAAATCTGGGGCGTTAATAATAGGTGGTGGGATTAGTAAACATCATACAATTTGGTGGAACCAGTTTAAAGATGGGTTAGATTATACGATATATGTTACGACAGCTCAAGAATACGACGGTAGTTTAAGCGGTGCTAAGCCTAGAGAAGCTATATCATGGAACAAGGTGAAACCTAGCGGGAAGAGCGTAGTTATTTACGGTGATGCTACAATAATACTTCCTATTTTGACCGCATCTTTATTAAGCATGTGATATAAAAGTAAAGAGTTGATGGTTATTATGTCAGCTCATCAAGAGAAGTATACTAGTATTTCTCCGGCTGAATTCTTCAAAAGGAATCCAGAACTTGCCGGGTTTACAAACCCGGCTAGGGCACTTTATCAAACTATAAGAGAATTAGTTGAAAACTCTTTAGATGCAACGGATGTCCACAGTATCCTCCCCTCTATTAGAATCCTAATTGATTTAATTGACGAGCAAAAACAAATATACAAGGTTAATGTTGAAGATAACGGAATAGGAATTCCTCCACAAGTAGTTCCTAACGCTTTTGGTAAGGTGTTGTATTCTTCCAAATACGTTTTAAGGCAAACTAGAGGTATGTACGGACTCGGTGTAAAAGCTGCAGTTCTCTATAGTCAAATGTACCAAGAAAGGCCAGTTGAGATTTTCACATCACCTGTAAATTCTAAGAGAATTTACTTCTTTAAACTTAAAATCGATATATCAAAAAACGAACCAATAATCCTGGAAAGATATTCAATAGCAAACGAGAAAGGATGGCATGGTACTTCAGTTAGTATATATTTATACGCGGATTGGACTAGGGCCAAATCAAGAGTTTATGAGTATTTGAAGAAAACATATATAATAGCGCCTTACTCAGAAATATTCTTTAGAGATCCAGAAGGTAATGTACTTTATTATCCTAGATTAACGGATAAATTACCCAAGCCACCCCAAGAAGTAAAACCGCATCCATATGGAGTTGATATAGAGCTTGTAAAATATTTAATAAATAGGCTCAATAAACCAGTGAGTATAAAGGACTTTTTAATTAATGAGTTCCAGAGCATAGGTGATGTTACAGCAGATAAATTGCTAGAGTTATCGAAAATACCTCCTTCAAAGAAAGCCAACGAGTTAACTGATGAAGAAATATCTAAATTAGTAGAAGTAATGAAGAAATTTGAAGATTTTAGACCGCCATCAGCAGACGCGTTATCAGTAATAGGTTCTGACTTAATAGAATTGAGTTTGAAAAAAATCTTTAACCCAGAGTTTGCTGCAGCGATAACTAGAAAACCTAAAGCATATCAAGGACATCCTTTTATAGTAGAGGCGGGGATTGCTTATGGTGGTGCGATCCCACCTTCTCCAGATCCCATAGTTTTACGTTATGCTAATAAAATCCCATTAATATATGATGAAAAGTCAGATGTCATTTGGAAGGTCGTAAGCGAAGAAATAGATTGGAAGAGGTATGGGATAGAAGAGGAACAACCTCCCCTAGTCGTAATGGTTCATCTTTGTAGTACTAAAGTACCGTATAAGAGTGCGGGGAAGGAAAGTATTGCGGACGTTGAAGACATTGAAAAGGAAATAAAATTGGCAATAATGGATGTTTCAAGGAAGTTGAAAGTTTATATATCCCTTAAGAAAAAAGAGGAAGAGGCTAAAAAGAGGCTAATTACATACTTAAAATACATACCAGAAGTCAGTAGAAGTTTAGGATTATTTTTGACAAGTGGTGACAAGACGAAACTACCACCAGTGCAAAGTGAGTTAAAAGAGAAACTGTTAAATTTGGCTTTTAAGAGGCTTGAGGTTAAGGATAAAACATTAGAGGAAGATATTAAAAACTATAAAGTTGAGGAGCAATGACAGAGCTTACATCTAAAGTAGACAAAGAGGCAAGAAAGAGAGCTGCAGGGATTTTAATGAAATCATTCCTCAAGCTCGTTGAAGATATTAAAAATAGTGAACCACCTGTAATGGAAATCCCTAAGAGGACTCTATCAAATACAATTTATGATGAAAAGAGAGGACTACTAATTTTAGGTAATGACAAACTGAAGAGGAACTTCCTTGACTTAAATGAGGCAAAGAGGTTTATGCAAACTGTATTGATGGCTAGTATAATTTACGATGCATTAATAAATGATGAGTACCCAACAATACGTGACCTTTACTACCGGGGTAAACACTCAATAATCCTCAGAGACCCCAGAGGGAAAGTTTACGAGGAAAATACATGGGATGAGCAGAAGGAGTCTGATAGTGTGATAATGGATATCGAAGTCTTTACTTCCCTTTTAAGAGAAGACATGCTAATACTAAGTAAAGAAAAGGGTAAAGTAGTAGGTGACATGAGGATAAGGAGTGGAAATGACATAATAGATCTAAGTAAGATGGGACACGGAGCCTATGCAATAGAACCCACACCGGATTTAATAGATTTTGTTGATGTTAATGCAGAATTCGTACTGGTTGTAGAGAAGGATGCAGTGTTCCAACAACTACATAGGGCTGGGTTCTGGAAGCAATATAAAGCGATTCTCGTAACCAGTGCAGGTCAGCCCGATAGGGCTACTAGGCGTTTTGTGAGAAGACTTAACGAAGAGTTAAAATTACCTGTTTACATCCTCACTGATGCCGACCCATACGGGTGGTACATTTATAGCGTTTTCAGAATAGGTTCAATCTCGCTGTCATATGAGAGTGAGAGACTCGCTACTCCAAATGCTAAATTCTTAGGAGTTTCAATGACAGATATTTTCGGGGATAAGAGTAAGAAGGCATATCTGTCAGAGCAAGAGAGGAGGAATTATATTATTAAAGCGAAGGAAGCCGACGTTAAGAGGGCTTTAGAAATAAAGAACTATGAATGGTTTAAGACTAAGGGGTGGCAACACGAAATAGACATTTTCTTAGAAAAGAAATCGAAGTTAGAAATAGAAGCCATGGCTAGTAAAGGATTAAAGTTCTTAGCATTTCAATATATTCCAGAGAAGATTAAAAACCAAGATTTTATTAGCTAAGAGGCTAAGGCTTTACGTATTCTTATATCAGCCGAGACAGGTTATTTCATCGATCAAACATTCTGGGCTCTTCATCTATTCAAAATAACCTAAGATCTCATTAAAAGTGTTTCTTTTACAAACTTTACAATAGTGGTAAATTGCTGGCTGTTTACTTATATCGAAGCTGATGTTTAAAACCCATTCGGTATTACAATTTCTACATCTAACTTTCCACGGCATACGTTTATATATCCACTGTAATAAAAATATCTTGCTGTGAAGAGGTTAGACTAGCTGAAAATGTGATGAAGGGCCAAAGCTCAGAGCAAAAGAGTTTAAAATTTTAACACATTTAGGATAATTGGGAAGCGTATGAGCATTCAGTATACGACCGTGGGCGATCTAAAAGTAGGTAGTTACGTGGTAATTGACGGAGAGCCTTGTAGAGTAGTCGAGATAACGAAAGCTAAGACTGGAAAACACGGTAGTGCTAAGGCTAATGTAGTAGCTATAGGTCTCTTCACGGGGCAAAAAAGGACTTTAATGGCACCGGTAGATCAGCAAGTAGAAGTTCCTATTATAGAGAAACATGTAGGTCAAATACTAGCTGATAAAGGTGATTCAATAACAATTATGGATTTAGAGACTTACGAGACTTTCGATATGGAGAGGCCTAATGAACCGGAAATAGCTGACAAAATCAGACCCGGTGCGGAAATAGAATATTGGAGTGTTATGGGTAGAAGAAAAATCGTAAGGGTAAAGTAAATTGTTAGATAATTTAAAAGATGCTGTAAGAAAATTTTTTAGTTCTTCAGATTATGATAAAGCAGTTAATGATTTCATAAAAGAATTACAAATAATCCTTATTAAATCAGATGTTAATGTGAAACTAGTAAAGCAATTAACTGATAGAATTAAAGAAAGATTATCAAACGAAAAACCTCCTACGGCAATTGAAAGAAGGGAATGGTTCATATCAGTGGTTTATGACGAACTATCAAAACTCTTTGGAGTAGATAAAAACCCAGACGTAATGCCCAAAAAGCTCCCTTATGTGATAATGTTAGTAGGTGTTCAAGGAAGTGGAAAGACGACAACGGCTGGAAAACTGGCATTATTTTATAAAAAGAAAGGGTATAAAGTAGGATTAGTAGCGGATGACGTATATAGACCAGCTGCATATGAACAACTAGTACAAATAGGGCAACAGATAGGAGTCCCGGTTTATGGAGAACCCGGTAATAAAGACGCAATATCAATAGCTAAAAATGGAGTCGAGAAGTTCTTAAGAGAGAAGTACGATATTGTAATTATTGACACTGCTGGTAGGCACGGTTACGGTGAGGAAACAAAGCTACTTGAGGAGATGAAAAACGTTTATAACGCAGTAAACCCAGATGAGGTAATTTTAGTAATTGACGCGTCTATAGGGCAAAAGGCTTATGATCTAGCCTCTAGGTTCCATCAAGCCAGTCCAATAGGTTCTATAATAATAACTAAAATGGACGGTACTGCTAAAGGTGGAGGTGCTTTATCTGCTGTGGCAGCAACTGGTGCTACTATTAAATTTATCGGGACTGGGGAGAAGATTGATGAATTGGAAGTCTTTAACCCCAGAAGGTTTGTATCAAGGATCTTAGGCATGGGAGATATTGAGACGATAATAGAAAAGATAAAAAGTTTAGAGGAGTATGAGGAATTAGAAAAGAAGATGGAAGATGTAATTACTGGAAAAGCTAAGCTTACCTTAAGAGATATTTATAAACAACTCAATGCAATGAAGAAAATGGGTCCTTTAAGCAAAATACTCCAAATGATTCCGGGCTTTGGAACCCTACCCCAAATACCCGAAGAACAATTAAAGCTTGGGGAGGAGAAGATAAAGAAATTTATGGTTATAATGAACTCGATGACTTATAAAGAACTAGATAATCCATCAATTATTGATAAATCAAGAATAAGGAGGATAGCGAAAGGTTCTGGTACAACGCCGGAAGAAGTAAAAGAGTTACTAAAACAATACCAAATTACTAACAACATGGTAAAGATGATTAGGAGGAAGAAAGGGCTTGCTAGACTTTTCGGAGGTAGCCAATAAGGCATTTCAGCTTTTAAAGAAATACCCCCTATGTGATAGGTGCTTAGGGAGATGTTTTGCAAGACTCAGTTTTGGGCATACGAATGAGGAAAGAGGAAAGGCTATAAAACTTTACTTATTAATGCAAATGGACTATTTAATAAAGGAGCATAAGATACAAGATTTAGGGGAAATAAGGGAAGTCTTACTCAATATGGGGGGATTAGCATCTACTCTATACTCTACGTATTTTAATGAACAATTTCAGAAAAGGGATTGCTATATATGTGGTTGTAAACTTGAAGAATTAGAAAAAGATTTCCTATCTAAAGCTGAGAAAATACTGGAAGAAAAGAAATATAAAACATTTATATTAGGAGTTACATTGCCACAGTATTTGAAAGATTTAGAAGAGCAATTCGTCATAGAAAATGGACTAACGTATTATGAGAGTATTAAAAATGAACTGAAAAGAGAAGTGGGTAAAAAACTAGTCGAAAAGGGTTATAAGCCAGATTTCGAAACCCCTGAAGTAGAACTAGTTTATGATTGGGAATATCAAACTGTAATAGAGAATAAGAAGACGTATAAGTATTTAGTATTTTACAATAGGCTTTTAAGGGGCATTCCGATCTCAGAATGGTATGCGAGAGAAGGCAAATCACTAGAGAAGTCTTTAGGTTTAGGGCTGCATGCACCCTATACTGAGCCTTCTGAAGTGAGAATATTGGAGGAATACCCTTTAATAGTCGAAGGGGAGGGGGTTAGAGACGTTGAAGGTTATAAGTTCAAGGTTTACGGTAAAGTATTGGGTAAAGAGCTCGATACAATTTACACTATAAAACCAGTCACTAGGACTTATAGGGTCACAATTTTTGACCAAGAAGGTTGCGTGAAGTTCAAAGAGTTCGAATGTGTTGAGGTCTTCAAAGGGGTATTAGATTTATTCATAACCGTTAAAGACTTTAAAGAACTAAAAGAGAAAATAGATGGGCTTGAAATATTGGGGATTGACCTAATTTCGACCTCTGGGAAAAGCAGTTTACTTTACACCACTTATGTACGTGAGTGATAGTAATGAAAATCGACATTAACGGTAAGAGGATCTTAATTACAGCATCGACTCAAGGTATTGGATTTGGTATAGCGAAGGCTTTAGCCAAAGAGGGCTGTAAGTTAGTAATTACTTCAAGGGATGAAAAAAGAGTTAAAGAGGCTGTAACAAGGTTAAGGCTATTTAACCCAGAAGTTTTTGGAACAACTTCAGACCTCACTAAGTCAGAAAGCCTGGACGAATTAGTAAGATACACGATAGGGAAATTAGGAGGAATAGACGTGTTAATTTTCAACACAGGGAACCCCCCATCAGAACCATCAACTTTAGAAGAAACTACCATGGAGGATTGGGAATACTCTGTAAAACTTTACTTGTTAAGTGCGATAAAGTTGTCTAAACTAGTCTTACCTTATATGGTTAAAAACAAATGGGGTAGGCTTATTTTCCTCTCCTCGTGGACAGTTAAAGAACCACAAAGTATATTTGTGTTAGCCGATGTCTCTAGAGCTTCAGTTATTCAATTATCAAAGATAATCTCTAAGGATTATGGTAAGTATAATATAACGTCAAACGTTATTCTAATGGGTAGTTTTGAAACCGAGGGTGCTAAAAAGAGTTTGTCAAAATTAGCTGAAAAACTCAACGTAAACTTTGATGAGTTATGGGAAAAGGAAGTCCTCTTGAGATCGCCTTTAAAGAGGGTAGGGGATATTGAAAAGGAGTTAGGTTCACTTATCACGTATTTAATATCAGATTTTTCGTCATACATTACTGGCTCAGTATTACTAATAGACGGTGGTACAACGACAAGTGTTTAAGGGAATCCTTTAAAGTAATCTTGCGATACTGATGGTATTATCAATTACATCAGTCATAAAAAGGTTTTTAAAGTTGTCTATAATACTATTATGATGATAAGGTATGGCGGATAAGAAGGTTAAAGTTAAGACTCCAAGTGGAAAAGAAATGGAGCTATCACCAGAAAAGGCATGGGTTTTAGCACCTAAAGGAAGAAAAGGCGTTAAAATAGGGTTGTTCAAAGATCCAGAGACTGGAAAATACTTTAGGCATAAATTACCAGACGATTACCCAGTGTAAACTTAAAAAAGTTGAAGAGTTTTTTAAATAAGATGAAAATAACCTTAAAGATAAGTGGAAAATTTTTTGATAATGAAGACCCTTCAAACCTTTTATTAATAAAAAAGACAGTCTCCCAATTAGTAGAAAACGGCATAAGGGTTGCTATAGTAACTGGAGGGGGAGGGACAGCTAGGAAGTACATAAATCTGGGCAGGCAAGTAGGAATAAATGAAGCCCACCTCGACCTATTAGGAATTTGGGCATCTAGGTTAAACGCATATTTAGTCACTTTTGCTTTAGGAGAATTAGCGTATTCAAAAGTCCCAGAAAGCCTTGAGGAGTTCATAGAAAAGTGGGGTAGCGGAAAAGTATTAGTAACGGGCGGTTTCCAGCCTGGGCAATCAACAGCTACAGTAGCTGCACTAGTTAGTGAGGCTATAAACACGGATTACCTAATTTTATTAACTAACGTGGACGGGGTATATGACAAAGACCCCAGAAAATTTACTGACGCGAAATTAATACCCCAATTAGACACTAAAGAACTAGTAAAAATACTCTCACTCTCACAATCAGTTAAAGCTGGGACTTATGAGCTCCTTGACCCCCTTGCGGTAAAAATCGTTGAGAGGTCTAGGATTAAAGTCATTGTAATGAACTTTAACAAAATGAATAAAATACTCGATACAATAAAAGGTAATGAAATACCCGGAAGTTTAATAACCCCCGGTGATTAAATGTCAATCTTAAACGAAGAGGAATTCCAACAACTGAGAAAATATAAAGGTAAAGTAGACGTTAAACTAGTTGAGGACATAATAAATGAAATTGAGGAAGAATACTCAAGGAGTAATAGCGTAACGTCCTCAATTATTTTTGTTTATGCAAACCACGTAGACTTAGTCAAACAGAATAAGGAGTTTTTTGAGTTAATATCAAAAATTTATCAAAAATACAGCGGAAAAATCGGTATGGAAAACGTATCTCAACTCGTAATAAACTCCTTAAAATAGTTCGTTTTTAGAACCATCAATTACCAACTTACTTATAAACTGATTACGTAAACTTCTCATCAAATGAAAGTCGGAATATTAGACTCAACTTTGAGAGAAGGAGAACAAACACCTGGAGTAGTATTTAATATAGACCAAAGGGTAGAAATAGCAAAGGCATTATCAGACTTAGGAGTAACTATGATAGAGGCTGGTCATCCAGCAGTTTCAGCAGACATTTACGAGGGGATAAAGAGAATAATGAAACTGAAGAGAGAAGGAGTAATAACATCAGAAATAGTAGGGCACAGTAGAGCTGTAAAAAGGGATATAGAAATAGCTGCGGAACTAGAAGTAGATAGAATAGCAATATTTTACGGTATAAGTGATATACACCTAAAAGCAAAACACCATGTCACGAGAGAAGAAGCATTAAACATAATAGCTGAAACAATAAGTTACGCTAAAAGTCACGGGGTTAAAGTTAGGTTCACTGCGGAAGACGCTACTAGGGCCGACTATCAGTACTTACTTGAAGTAATTAAAACAGCATCAGGCGCTGGTGCGGATAGAATAAGCATTGCAGACACAGTAGGAGTACTTTATCCCCTCAAGACTAGGGAACTTTTCAAGGACTTAACTTCAAGATTCCCCAATGTGGAATTTGATATTCACGCACATAACGATTTAGGAATGGCGGTTGCTAACGTTTTAGCCGCAGTTGAAGGAGGTGCTACAATAATCCACACTACAGTTAACGGTTTAGGAGAAAGAGTCGGGATAGCCCCATTACAAGTTGTAGCAGCTGCACTAAAATACCATTTCGGAATAGAAGTAGTTAAACTCAACAGATTACAAGAGGTCGCAAGTTTAGTAGAGAAATATAGTGGTATTCCAATGCCGCCTAATTACCCTATAACCGGTGATTACGCATTTGTTCATAAAGCCGGAATTCATGTGGCGGGAGTATTAAATGACCCCTCAACTTATGAGTTTATGCCACCGGAAACTTTCGGTAGGAGTAGGGATTATGTAATAGACAAGTACACTGGGAAACACGCTTTAAAGGATAGGTTTGAAAAACTCGGTGTAAAGTTAACTGACGCGGAGCTTGACCAAGTCTTGGCAAAGATAAAAGCAAATCCCACCATAAGGTTTTACAGAGACGTTGATTTATTAGAGTTAGCTGAAAGCGTAACCGGTAGGGTTTTGAAACCCAGGCCACCAGAAAATATTCAAGCTTTAATCTCTGTAAAATGTGATTCCAATGTTTATACTACCTCTGTCACGAGGAGGATTTCCGTAATTCAAGGAGTTAAGGAGGTTATGGAAATTTCTGGTGATTATGATATCTTAGTAAGGGTGGAGGCTAAGGACACTAACGAGTTAAATCAGATAATTGAGAACATAAGATCTGTTAAGGGTGTGAGATCCACTCTAACATCTTTAGTACTTAAGAAGATGTGATGCGGGGGGTGGGCTTTGAACCCACGCAGGCCTTCGCCAGCGGATGTCCCCTCACGTCTTGAGTCCGCCCCCTTTGACCAGCTCGGGCACCCCCGCAAGAATAATTTTTTCTCCTTCACAATTTTAAGTTTTTCATCCATTTCCGCTTCACAGAGAATTTATTCTCTGTCTAGTTAAGGAATAAAGATAGCCTATTATACCTCACGAGGAGTGGGGAGTTCACTTTTGGTAAGCACTCAATGGTTATTAATAATTACTTAAATACATGAGCAGAAAAAAGAAGGGAGTTTCAAGTATATTAGGTGCAATAATTTTTATACAAATAGTAATACTTTCATTAGTAATTTTACTTTCAATACAACAGAAATTTACTACGGAAACAGAGCAAGTAATACAGAAATTAAATTACTATTCCCAAAATTCCCCATTAGAAATAGTATACAAGAATGGTGAGTATTATGTAGTCTCA
>JBBHKV010000019.1:0-175000 GCA_037389275.1 Sulfolobaceae archaeon RB850M | reverse complement strand
TAGGTCAGAAGGCGGGCCGTGAGGTCCGCTGGACCTACCGCAGGTGCAGATCCCGGCGGCAGTAACAGCGAGGGAGGGTGAGAATCCCTCCCGCCGGAAGGGCCAGGGTTTCCCGGCAATGGTCGTCAGCCGGGAGTTAGCCGGTCCTAAGGCGGGGCCCAATAGGTACCCGCCGAAAGGGAAAGGGGTTAATATTCCCCTGCCTCCCCCGTAGGTGCGGCAACGCAAGCCCAGCCCCTGACGGATCGGGCTAGGGAGAGTGGTCTCACCGGGCCATCCAAGCGCTTAAGCCCCCGGAGAACCGTAATGGTGAGAAGGGGGTGAAGGCGTGATGGACCCTCCGTTAGGAGGGTTCTCCCGATGCCCGGTCCCCATGAAAAGGGGGCTGGGAACGATCGGGGGAGACCGTACCGAGAACCGACACAGGTGCCCCTGGGTGAGAAGCCCAAGGCGTCTGGGGGGTAACCCAGGCTAGGGAACTCGGCAAATTAGCCCCGTAACTTCGGGAGAAGGGGTGCCTACCACGGTGGTGAACCCGCCGTGGTAGGTCGCAGTGACCAGGGGGACCTGACTGTTTAATAAAAACATAGGTCCCCGCTAGCCCGAAAGGGTGTGAACGGGGGCTAAATCCTGGCCACTGGCGGTTGGTGAAACCCGGGTCCAACCGGGCGAAGCCCCGCTGAAGGCCGGGGGTAACTCTGACCCTCTTAAGGTAGCCAAATGCCTTGCCGGGTAAGTTCCGGCGCGCATGAATGGATCAACGCGGTCCCCACTGTCCCAGCCTGGGGCCCCGTGAACGCCCTGAGCCGGTGCACAGTCCGGCACCCCCCTACACCGAGAGAAGACCCCGTGGAGCTTCACCGCAGCCTGGCGTTGTCCCTCGGGCGCTCATGCGTAGAGTAGGTGGGAGGGGCCGAACCCGCTCCTCCGGGGGCGGGGGACCCGAAGGTGAAACACCACCCATGAGTGCTCGGGGGACTAACCCCCGAAAGGGGGAACAGCGTCAGGTGGGCGGTTCGGCTGGGGCGGCACTCCCGCGAAAAGATAACACGGGAGCCCAAAGGTCGGCTCAGGCGGTACAGAACGCCGCCGTAGAGTGCAAGGGCAAAAGCCGGCCTGACGGGACCCTTCAAAGTACGGGGTCCCGACGCGAAAGCGGGGCCTAGCGAACGCTCGTGCCCCCACGCATGGGGGCCGGGCATGACAGAAAAGTTACCCCGGGGATAACAGGGTCGTCGCGGGCGAGAGCTCACATCGACCCCGCGGTTTGCTACATCGATGTCGGCTCTTCCCACCCTGGGGGTGCAGCTGCCCCCAAGGGTAGGGCTGCCCGCCCGTTAAAGGGGAGCGTGAGCTGGGTTTAGACCGTCGCGAGACAGGTCGGACTCTAAGGGTAGGGGGTGCGGGCCGCCTGCGGGAAAGGAACCCCTAGTACGAGAGGAACAGGGTTCCGGGGCCTCCAGTTTACCGGTTGTCCGGTAGGGCAGTGCCGGGCAGCCGCGCCCTGAGGGGTAACCGCTGAAAGCATCTAAGCGGGAACCCCTCCCCTAAAAGAGGCGGCCACTGGGCCCTCCCCCAGAAGAGGGGGTTGATGGGGTGGGGGTGTAAGCCCCGAGGCGTAAGCCGAGGGGTTTAGCCCGCCACTCCCAATCGGGCCCAGCTCCTAGGTGAGATCCCTAGGTGGCCATGTGAAAGCTGGCTGGTGTTAGCCGAGAGCTCTTCGTTTTATGATTTATTTTGTTTGACTTCTATTTTAGTCGTGTGAATGTGTAGTTACAATAGTTAAATTCAAGAAGAGTGTTATCTCTGACTAGATGGGGCGAGACTTTATATCTTATGAGTAATATAAACCGGCACTTTTGATGGAGTTACTATATGGCACCCTCTAAGTATTAAAAATCATAAACTTTCGTGGGAAGAAGGATAAGAATGTTGAATGACATCAAATGAGGTAAATTTTACGGTTTATCACAAGTTGTATTGACGGCAATATTCTTAAGCTTGGTAAAATTATTCAAGTTCTGATACTATATCTCGCACTGTCAGATAGTGTTTTGTTTTGAGAGAGTTTTGTTTCTTTGATATACTGATTTTGGTAAAGGGATAGGTGTTGTTAGGATCTCACGATTTACTATCTAAGATCTTACATAGATCATGTGTGAAGTGAAAGTAAGAGTACAAAGTGAGATGAGGATGATAAGTCTTAAAAATGGCTGAGTAAAGAAATTATATGGGCCCGTAGCTTAGCCTGGTAGAGCGCCCGGCTGATAACTCCCGGCAGAGACCGGGAGGTCGTGGGTTCAAGTCCCACCGGGCCCACTATTTTTAATGATGAACCCAGCTCAAACGATTGGTGAAGAGGAGTGCGAACGCTGAACTTGTTAAGTTTTAAGTGGAAAATTTGCTCACAGAAAGTAGAGGGGTTCCTCCTGACAAGTTAAATTGTGCATAGCTTATCGGAAACTAATCATTCTTAACCGTTACGAGTTGTTTGTATTGAGGTATTATCATTTTAAATTTAAACATTACTAGTCATTTTTTATTTTTACAAATATTATATATTACTCAAATTTGTTTTTCATGCAGAGATGGGTTCACGCTACTATCGCTTCAGTCTTTGCGTGGGCTGGTAATATTTATGACCTCTTAATTATAACTTATGTTTATTCCGACTTAGCCAAGTGCTTAGGCGTTACTACATTCATTGGTACTTTGCTTTTCAGTTTCGGTCTGGTATTTAGAGTCATTGGGGGTTATATTTTCGGTAGGATAGCTGATATTAGAGGTAGAAAGTTAGTACTAAATATTGGTACAGCCGGTTACTCTTTATCACAACTGGGGTTAGCCTTATCCCCTAACGTTTTCTCCTTATTGTTGTTTAGGGCGTTACAAGGGCTTTTTATGGGTGCTCAGTGGACTGCGGGGACTGTTATCGCTTACGAGAATGCTCCCCCGTCGATGAGGGGGCTGGTTAACGGTGTTGTTCAAGCTGGTTATGGGATCGGTTATGCTTTGACCGGGGTTGCGTATATTTTCCTTTATAATAACTGGAGGTTATTCTTGGTAACTGGAGCTATTCCCCTAGTTCTTTTACCTTATATTATTGCGAAGGTCTCAGACGTTATTAAGTTTTCTAATAGTAGGGCTAAGGTGAGGATTAAGGACTATTTGGGTGTTCTCATTAGGTCTACTATAGTTATTGCCGGTATGTTTTTCTCTTACTATTCAATTTTCGCAGTTTACCCCGATTTCTTGGTAGCTCTAGGTGTTTCTAAGGCTTTTGTTGGATTTTTGATGACGGTCTCTAATTTAGCCTTAGCTATTTCGTTTGTGGTGTTCGGTAAGGTTTCTGATAAAATAGAGAAAAGAAAGTTGATAATTTATGGTGTTTTAGGCGAGATGGTAGGACTTCCATTCATGTTAGCTATTATTCATAGTAGTGGTTTGGTCACCTTGGGTTTAATGATTTATACTGTTTCAACGGGTTTCTGGCCTTTAGCACCTCTGTTAATTATTGAATCGGTTCCCATGGAGATAAGGGGTTCTCTTACCGGCTTAACCTATAATTTGGGTAGTATTGTTGGAGGTGTTGGTAGTGCTGTAATGGGTTTGTTAGTTAACGTTTATGGGGTTTTATCTACTACTGAGTGGGGGTTAATTATGGGTTACGGTTCCTTATTTATGGTCTTTATAACTTTGATAACATGGAAGGGTGTAAGGAGCAAGTTGTGATTAATATTACGCTCTCCTCTTTATAAATCATTCTAAACTATTTTTTTGTTGATGTTGGGTAAAGTCTTAGCTGTTTTAATAATTTTAGCGTTCGTATTTTTGGCTTTTAAATACGATTTGCCAACTAAGGTTTTGCAAGGGATTAGTGTGTCTAAACAAGTAATTTATACTCATACGTATTCTACTACAACCTCAAGCGTTTCTCACGATGTTAACATTACCCTTAACATATCTTATAGCAATGGAGGTGTTTTTGTTTACCCTATTAATTTCACTCACCCAGCTAACGTGACTATTATAGCTAAGGCTCAGAGTCCTTTCGCAGTAACTATAGTCTATAATTCTACTACTGTATTTAGCACTTTTACTTCTTCGTTTGAGAAGAGGTTTTACAATTTAGTGGGTTCGCTAAGGGTTGAGTTTTCTAATTTCTCTTCTGTTGAATTGGAATTAAGTTATGTTTATAACTGATTTTTTTATTTATTTTCTCAATGTACTACGATGCTCATTGTCATTTCTCTTTGCTGAAAAAGGCTTATGACGGTTTTATAATAGCAGCTGTTTCCATGGATTATCAATCTTCAGAGGAGACACTTTCTCTTAGAAGCGATAAAGTTCTCGCCGGTGTGGGTATTCACCCTTGGAATGTTCATTTAGAGGAGTTAAAGAGAGTAGAATCTTTGATTAATAGAGCTGATTTTATAGGTGAGGTAGGACTTGATTACAAGTTTGCTAAGGCTGATAAGGAGAAGCAGAAAGAGTATTTTACGTTTTTCGCTCGTAAGGCCTATGAGTTAAACAAGCTTATAAATGTCCACGCTTTAGACGCATGGAAGGACGCACTGAATATTCTTTTAAGGGAGGGAGTAAGGAGGGCTATTTTTCATTGGTATAGTGGGCCAGAGGATTTGCTGAAGGATATTGAGGGTGCGGGGTATTTTATAACTATTAACCCGTCAGTCACTTTTCAGAATAAGCATAGGAGGATTGCAGAGAGGGCTTCATTAGAAGTTTTATTAACTGAAAGTGATGGCGGTTATAATTATCGTGGGAAATTATTGCAACCCAGTGATATTATAGGTTTAATCTCTTTCCTTTCGAAGCTGAAGGGTGTTGATGAGGCTGAGTTACTAAAAGTGGTTGAGAGGAATTTTAGGAAGGCGTTTTTTGGGTAAAAGGCTTTATTTTTGTGATCCCATTCTGAACTATGCAGAGAGTTGCTATAGTTACTGGTGCTTCTAAGGGTATTGGTAGGGCTATTGCAATTAGGTTAAAGGACGAGGGTTATTTTGTCGTGTCTATCTCTAGGAGTAAGGCTGATGTAGGTGATTTAATTTATCAAGCTGATGTAGCTGATAAAGAGAGCGACTTTAGGATTGTTAATGAAGTTTTGGAAAAGTTCGGGAGAATTGATGTTTTAGTTAATAATGCGGGTTTCGGTATTTACGGTTCTTTTCTTCAAACTTCTATAGATGAGGAGGAGTATATGGTTAGGACTCTCTTTCTTGCTCCGCTCTATTTCACGAAGGCTGTTTTACCTCATATGGTTAAGAGGAGGGAGGGGGCTATTGTTAATATTATTTCTGAAGCAGCTTATATTGCGACTCCCACTCTGATTGTTTATTCTGCAGCTAAGGCTGCTTTAGCTCACTTTACTAATGCTTTGTGGGCTGAGATGAGGAAGTATAATGTTAAGGTTTCTGGCGTTTACCCCGGGCCGGTGAAGACTAATTTTACTTCTCATCCTTCTTTTAAAAATGCGAAGTCATTTTTTGATAATTATGCTGTTGAACCAGAGAAGGTCGCTGGTGCTGTTATTAAAGCTATAAGGACTGGTAAGAGGGAAATTTATGTCCCTTCAAAGCTTAGGTTAGACCCTTATTTTCTTAAATTAGGTATGATTGTGCAGAGTTTTACTTATAGGATAATTTCTCGTTACTTTTCTCAGTAGATTATTTTATTTAAAGGGATTATGTGTAAGTAAAAGGCGTAACACCTTAAAAGGATTTATTAATAACGGGGATTATTGAGTAAAAGATGGTCAAACGATATTTACTTTTCCTCCTCTTACTTCTTTCAATTATTTTTCCGGTAGTTAATTCTAATGTTGGTTTTGTATCGAAGGATTTACCAAATTTACCTATACCGTTGTTCCAAAGTGCCGTAGCTTATTATAACAATTCGATTTATGTCATAGGAGGAATAACTTCTTCTGGGTTTGTTACGAGTAATGTTTTCGTATATTCTAACGGACAATGGCTCAGAGGGCCTAGTTTGCCCTTTGAGTTAGCGGGTAGTATGGCAGTTGTTTTAAACGGTAATTTATACGTAGTTGGTGGTTTCAATAACTCTGGGATTTTTGGTGGGGTACTCGAGCTTGTTGGTAATAGTTGGGTTGTAATCAATGACAACATGCCTCAGCCTGTATATAGCGGAATAGCTTTCGCATATGATGACAAGATTTATGTCATAGGGGGAGTTAATTACACTGGTTTTAACATAGGTCCTCCATCGGATTTAATTCAGGTTTATTCCTTATCCTCTAACAGTTGGAGTATTATAGGTAAGTCCCCTCAGCCTTTAGCTTATTCTGGTTATTATTTTAATGGTAGTGTCCTTTTCGTCGTTGGGGGTTATATTGGTTATGCTTCCTCAACTCCCTACGTTTATGAATACTTACCAGCAAATAATAGTTGGGCTAATCTCCCACCTCTGCCTAGTGGTGTATATGCTGAAGCTTTAGGGTGTTTTAATGGCGTCCTTTTCGGTGTAGGTGGGTATTATTATAGTGATGGTAGGTTTATTCCGGGAGCTATTTATTATCTTTATGACGGGGAATGGTATTTATCGTCTTTCAATGAGTCTGTTCCAACAATCTATAGTAGTTATGTTCAAGTAGGCGATACACTTTATATAATCGGTGGTCTTTACGCGGAATCTCAGGCAATTGTCTCGACTTTCCAGTCTGTTACTCTATTATTACCCCCTCCAAAACCCGTTATAACTTATGCTGTTGCGGGGAATAATAGTATTACCCTCAGTTGGTTTGATACTAACGCTACTGGCTATTATTTAGTTTATTGGTCTGATAATAATATTAAACACGCTATAAACGTAGGGGATAGGACTACCTATACTATTTCTGGTTTAACTGACGGCGTAGAGTACTTTGTTCAAATTATTCCTTACAATTCACTTGGTAATGGTACACCTTCAGATTTAATCTCGTTAACTCCCGGTACCGTCCCTAACCCGCCTATTGTCAACGTTATTTTAGGGAATAGAAATGCTACTATAACCTGGAACCCCACTTTTAATGGCGGTTTCCCTATAGAGGGTTATTATATCGTTGTTAGGGGGGATGGTTTAGATATTGAAGAGAACGTAGGTAATTCTACTTATTTTACACTAACTAACTTAGTTCCTAATACAGTGTATAAGGTAGAAGTAATAGCATATAACAAGTTGGGTAACAGTTCTCCTTCCTTTATATCATTTGTTGCAATAACTAAGGCTAATATTTCTGTCAGCTTTTTGAATGAGCAACAAGGTTTGCTTATGATGTGGAATTCTACTGAAAAGGCTACTTATGTCTTAACTATTACTAACCAGCAAGGGAAAATTGTAATTAATGTTACTCTTACTGGAAATTCTTATTTAGCTAAACTGCCTTTTGGAGCATATAATATAACAATAAAGGCTATTAACCCAGCGGGTGTAACTGTGTTTACTACGAATTATACATACTATTTATCGCCTCAAGCTCCTTTAGTTAATTTAACGGTAGAAGGTAACATAATTAAGCTTAATTGGAGTGAAGTTAAATACGCCAATTTTTATTTGATTTATGATAATAATACATTAATTGCTAATGTCAGTGGACTGAGCTATGAGTTTCCCGCAAATCTCGGTTTAAACGTAATTAAGGTTTATGCTGGTAATGCGTTCGCACTTTCTTCGCCATATACTTACGTTGTGAATATTCATGAGATTGTTGACTCTGTAAATACTACTGTAAAGGACATTACAATCACTACAGCAACTGAATCTGTTGATATGAGCGGTATAAGTTTAACTGAGGCTATTGTTGTCATCCTTCTATTTATTATCTCACTCAGTGCTGTTGCAGTGCTAGTTAAAAAGTTATAAGTAGTTCCTTTCTTTAAATCGAAAAACTTTCATACCTTCGGACGAGTAATATCTTTTCTTATCTTAGTTAACATTAATACTAGCTAGCATATTTAGTAGAAGACGCGTTATAACTTCATGTAGTGAGCATATTATATGCGAACGGAAAACTAGGTTAGGAACACGATTGTGGTAAGATGAGGAAATTTACGTTGTTCTTTTAGCTGACATCGTTTAATCGTGTTTAAAAATGTAAGGGATAAGAAAGGGAGTGTTAGGGAGCCCCCACATACGATTATGAGATAGTTGAGTGGGTTTGATTAATGACAAACAGTAAAATAAAATCGGACGGCGTTAGTGTCACTAAGGGCGACGTGTATTTCATAATATAACAAGAAATACCCGCCCCGCCGCGCGTTTACTATTTAATTCGACGCCGTGGACGTGAGTTTTTAGTTAGCAAAAATTCCTCAAGACGCTGTGAATTTTTCCGCTATAATCTAACCACAAAGTTCAGTTTTTAATCTCGAGATCCTCGCCGTCTTCTTTCAACTCCATGCAAATCACGGCAATTTTTGACGAGTTGCCAATGCTTATAAATCTGAATTGGCAACCATAATACGGTAAGTGAAATGGGGGTCGGACTTTCATTGAGGTTTCATGAATTTGTATTCAACCTCTCGTCCTCATTCCCCTTGTCCGGCTCCCCATGCCGTCTACGAGAGCGGTAGTTAAACCACTCCCTTCAAGGACATAGGGAGCCTCATCGAACCCATCCTCCCCCTCACATTGCTCCTCGGGTTCATTGTAGGGTTCTCTTCTACATGTCAACATTAACGGAAAAAGATTATAAACTTTCGTTAAGGAATTAGTAATGTTAAATGATATCAAATGACATAAAATTCACGGCTTATCGAAAACTGTTGACGACGGCGAAAAGCAAAGTCGTTATAAATTTGGCGATTATATTTTACGTGAGAGGAAAGGTCGGTATTATGTTTACAAGTTAGAGTATGAAAACGGTGACGTAAAGGAGACTTACGTCGGTTCTTTAACTGACGTAGTCGAATCATATCTGAAATTAAAAGAAAATAGTATTGGGGGTGTTGGGGTACCCCCCACAATGGGGCCGCCGGGATTTGAACCCGGGACCACCAGCGATCTGGTGGTTGGGGATTTATCCCCAGGCTGGCATCCTAGTCCAAGCTAGACTACGGCCCCATCATCTTTTTCATTTGAACATTTTAAAAATTATTGCTTTTATAATACCAAATACTTTCGGCTGACTCTCTCAAAGTGACTTATAACTTCCTTATTGGGAATCTCATATAATACGTAACTAGTAGTACTTGCTGTTTTAAATATATCCTATCTTGACAAATTGATTTTCTGGTGGTTAAGATTCCGGTAAAATACGTTTGCAAAAACTGTGGATTTGTTTTATATAAATTTGAAAGAGTGGGTCAAGATTTTTATGGTGTTAGAACTCCATCTGAAATAAAGACAATCTTTGGTGGTAAATGTCCTAGATGTGGACATGAGCTCTCTACACCCACAATTGAGGACATAAGGATAACAGTTAGGAAGAGGATTTCTCCAGTAATTGAAGAATAACGTCTAAGGGAACTCCTTTCAAATAAAGTTTAGCTAAGTCACTCCTTTTAAACCATGATAGGATTGAGGAAACGTTTTTAGGTTTCTCCTTTATTGAGGCTGAGTCATAATCTATTATATATACGTCATTTTCCGTCACTATTACGTTTTTATAGGGCCGGCTTAATTCCTTATGTTCTATCCTTTTATCTTCTAGTCCTTTAGCCTTAATTAGTAATTTCTTTATTACATCTATATTCTCATTTTTAGTCAGACTCCTCCCTTTCACGTAATCCATGATTATGAAGTTCTTTCCATAAGAATATACTCTCGGGGCTATAGGGTAAGCGAGGTCTTGTATTTTAGCCTCTATTTCTAGACTCTCTTTTGGTGAATCACTTCTCCTAATTTTTATCACTCTATTCTCATCGAGAAGCGCAACTATTCCAGTCTTTCCCTTACCTATGACGTAAACTTCTCCTACTCTAATGTCACCAAAAGAATATAAATATCTTATTCCATGTTCTATTAACTCTTTATAAATTTCCTCTGAGTAGAAGGGGTAAATGAACTTCTTCACTTCAACCAGGGTGGGGTTTTTAGTAAGAATTTGTTTATCCAAGGGTCGTCACCAACGTTTGTTAACCAGTTCACCTCTAGAGTAAAGGGATGTTTGAAGTTCAGATTTTTCCTTGCAATTTCTTCCAATTCGCTCTCTTTTCTTTCTTTAATTGAGTATAATCTACCGTCTTCGCCGACCCAAACGTTTTCATTAAATTGTATAAATTTGTCCACATGCTCTATTTGGTAATACATCGGGCCAATATTTAAGTAATATTTTCCAATATTCTTACTTTCAACTTGTATTCCTATATACACCTCACTCTCATTACCCCATGCGTTAATGTCTATTAATCTAAACCCGGCGTTTGTTATTACGTTTCTTAATTTCTCAACATTTCTCCATACTTGACCCCAGAGGATATCTTCTACGACGGTGTTTTTGAATTTTAACTTTAAAATTAGGACGTCCCCTTTTATTTTATCGTATTTTTTATCCTTAGGAAAGAAGAAGTCTAAAGATGGTTTTCTCAGATAATATCTCGAGGCTAGAATGAATGTGACTAAGCTCTTTAATGATACTGCAGATGAAGCGTTCCTTTTGGGATCTACTGGATCTGGTATTTGTAATGGTTCACTGAACTCCTTTTTTTGTTTTACTATTTCAACTCTTACTGGATGCTTCCATTTGCTCGCTTCTTTAAGCACGTTTATGAAAGAACCGTAATATACTATAAGCAGTTCTGAAACGTAGCCTGAAAAACCCTTGACCTTTATTTCGGCACCATAAACTCCTATCCCTTTTAAAAACCTTTTTAATAATCTCACTTCATCCTTTCCTCTTTCGTCTAATTTAGAAGTTATAAACCTAGTATGAAAGGGTGTTCTATCTGCAGCCGTTATAGCCTCTTCACCGCTATTTAATCTCAGTGCTGGGACTATATCTACTTCAACTCCTTCAATTTTAACTATGATATATGGGTGTTCTGCGTAAGCTATTGTATAATTTAAGTCTCTGACTCTTGTGAGTAATTCGTTTAAAGCCTTTTCCTTAAGGTATTCCTTTCCCACTTCCTTAGGATAAAATACGAATATGTCTAAGTCTGTGTCTCCCTTTAACCATGTTCCCTTTCTGTAAGAACCTTCAACTTCCGCGTCTAACCCTTTAAGCCTATCTAAAACTTGTTGGACTATTTCTTCTAAGCGTTTCTTATCTTCTTCATTTGGTTTTATTAATTTCAGTACTTCCTCCTCTATCAATTGCTTTCACTTCAAATAGTGGTTCGTAAATAGGCCCTTTTGAGGTTAACGTGCTTTTAAATAATATAATTTTATCAACCAAAAGCTCGCCAAAAGACGTACTTTGATATTCGTTTACAATGTTTAGTAAGTTAACTAAATTCCTAGGCCCCTTAACCCTCCCAACCGTTAAGTGAGGGGTGAACTCTTTCTCATCTTCTGGTCTTATTCCCCTAGCTACTAATTCCTTATACAATGAACTCCTTAGTAATCTTAGTTCTTGCATTCCTTGGCTTAGCCCTATCCATACTACTCTCGGCTTGTTTAAGTTGGGGAAGGCTCCACTACCGTAGAGTGAGACTTTAAAAGAGTTGAAACTTACACTTTTCACTGCATCTTTGATTAAATCCAGTTTATTTTCTTGTACTTCACCAATGAACACAAGAGTTAAGTGTAAATTCCATGGTTCAACTAGTTTAACTTCTGCTCCACTTCTCTTTATTGCTTCCATCATTTCTAGTACTTTAGGGAATTGTGGAATCTCAACGGCTGTAAATAATCTCAACACTTTTAAAGCCCCAAAAAGATTTGTTTAGTGGTCACTAATTAAGATAATTGCAATTACCGGTATGCCTGGTTCTGGGAAAGGCGTGTTAAGTGAGCTGTTCAAAGAAAAGGGGGTTAAAGTAATTGTCATGAGCGATGTTCTAAGGGAGAGGTATGAGAGGGAGAAGAGGGAAGGGGAGAGGCTAATGGATTTCGCTAAGAGGATGAGGCAAACTTATGGAAGGGGAGTTGTTGCAAAACTATGTTTAGAAAAGATTAATGGAGAGGAGAAAGTTGTGGTTTTTGACGGTGTGAGAAATTGGGAGGAGATAGAGGAGTTTAGAAAAGTTGGGGAGGTGGTGATTATAAACGTCCATGCCCCTCCAAGATTACGTTATGAAAGGCTATTGAAGAGGGGGAGGAGCGATGACACTCTCACTTTTGAAGGACTGAATAAGAGGGACTTTGAGGAGCTAGAGATGGGTATTGGTGTTGTTATTGCCCTGGCTGATTACGTTATTGTTAATGACGGGACAATAGAGGAATTTAAGAGAAGGGCTGAAGAATTAATTAATAGACTCATATGACTAAAATAATATTTGAGGCTGAGGTAAGACCTTCCGAGAATAAGGATAAGGTCATTAGTGCTATTAGTAATTTCTTTGATTTCGAAACATTAAGGGAAGAGAAAAGTGATGATAATATAATTATTATTGCAGAGGCTAGAACCCTTAAATCTTTAATGAAGTTTCATAAGGCTTTAAGGGATGAAAGAATACTTGATTCTGCAAGGAAGTATTTACAAAAGGGTATTAACGGTAGTATCATCTTCTTTATGTTAAATAAGCAAGCTGCAGCTGTTGGGAGGATATCGTTTGTTGATTCCGAGAAAGAGTCACCTTTAGGCCCTATCAAAGTTACTATAGAATATAGAGACCCTCAAGCAGTAGTTGATTGGCTTACTCCTAGGACTGCTAAAGGGGTGCCTTTATGGGAAAATCCTATGCCTCAAGAATAAAATACGAGAAAGGCTCTGGTATGAACGTTTTACTAAAAATTCTTTTAGCCTCCCAAAGCAATGGAGATACATCGTCGTACCTGGGGCTTATGTGAATTAAAGCTAACCTTTTTACATTTGCCCTTAGCGCGACTTCTGCTGCATCTTTACTATTAGAATGCCCATATTCGCTTGCAGACTGTTCATTTAGAAAGGTGGAGTCGTGGAGCAATAAATCAACGCCTTTAACGCTTTCAATAACACTATTACAAGCTGCTGTGTCACCGGTATAAGCTATTGTTAACCCTTTTTTTATGTACAAGTAGTCCTCTGGTACTAGTACTTTACCACCTATTTCAACTCTTTTCCCTTCCTTTAACTTTCTTATAATACGCCAATCGTGAACACCTTCTTTTCTTAACTTCTCCGCATCAATTTTCAATTTATCCCTTTCTTTTACTAGAAACCCGTAAGACTCGATAGTATGGCAAGTTCTGAAAGTGGTAATAGTAACTTCTTGGTCTTCATAATGGTCAGTAAAGGTTATTTTAAAATCTGGGTAAAAGTGGGTTTTTTTGAAAGCGTCTTCTAAGAAGTCCTTTAACTCTTTAGGGCCTATTATTAATAGTTCCTCTTTCCTAGAGTACATCCCCATTGTCTCTATCATTCCGGGTAAGCCTAAGACGTGATCACCATGCATGTGAGATATTCCTATTACTCTAAGTTTCATAAAACTCAAATTATACTCCATCATTCTATATTGTGTTCCTTCCCCACAGTCCAATAAGACCTCTAAGCCCTCTCTTCTAATTAGGTACGCGGGTAAACCTCTTTTATTAGGAACTCCTCCCCCAACGCCGATAAAATATATTTTAAACATTTTTCCTAACTACATATACGGCTCTGCTTAAACTTTTATGCTCATATATCATGTGTATTTTAATATCCTTAAACCCCGCTTCCTTTAGTTTATCCCTCCAATCAAATTTAAAGTCTGTAGAGAAGACTAATGTATTAGTGTGTTCAGAAGCGTTGTAAAAGAACTCTTCATAAAGCTCACTAAGGCCTTTAGGGCTAAACGACCTACCGTATGGTGGGTCTGTTACTATTGATTCGATCTTTTTAATGGGAATTTTTCTAGAATCTGATTGAAATAAATCACATTCATAACCGAAATATTTTAAGTTCTCTTTAGCTTTGCTTAGCATTTTTAAGTCTATGTCACTTCCCACGCATTTTAACCCTAACCATTTAGCCTCTATTAAGATTGTCCCAGTTCCAACAAATGGATCGTAAATTTCTCTACTTTCTGATAAATTTACCATTACTCTTCCGAGTTCAGGGTTTAATGTTCCGGACTGCGTGTATGGTCTTTTAGAGTGCGAAATTAGGCTTTTTGAGTCCTTCTCGGCTTTCCTTATACCGGCAATTACTGTTTTCCCTTCCGTGAGTATTAAGTCAAGTTTTTCACAATTTCTCGAAGTTTTCACGTTCTTTATAATTTCCGAGTATATTGGGATAGCGTAAGACTTATATTCTCTCATTAAGACATTTAAGTCTACCGAAAAGCACATCCCCCTTACTTTCTCTATTATATATTTTACGTCAGAAGAAATTGAGAGCACTTCTCCGCTTTTCTTTATGAAAGCTGACTTTTGGGCTATTTTAGGGTCTCCTTCATAAATTGCTACGCCGTAGAGGTACTCCCTTTCATTCCCGTGGATTAATGCCCTTAGTTCATCTAATGATAAAAAAATGTTATTTAAGTTAAGTATTGCGTAGTTCATATTCTTCTCGCTATGGATTCAGCAACATCTACTACAATAACGTTTTTGTTTTGTGGTATTGTGTTAGTAACTATTATATCCTTAATTCCCGCAGAGATGAGTTTGTCATAAGCATCGTTTATGAGCAACCCGTGAACTGCCACGGCAATTACTTTCTTTGCTCCTTTAGAATAAGCTATTTTGGAAGCTTGTACCATAGTACCCCCAGTACTTATTATATCGTCTACTAAGATTACGTCTTTTCCATCAAGCTTTAAGTCTGGTAAGTTTTTAATCCTCACTTCGCCAGTATCTAGATCCCTCTCTTTTTCAATATAAGAAAATTCACAGTTTAATTCTTCAGCTAGTCTTTTAGCCCTCTCTAATGCTCCCTTGTCTGGGGCTAAAACGAAAGGTGAGGAAACTATGTTTTTAGTTGCTCTAGCCAGTTCTGGTATTGGGTCTGCTATTTTTACTTCTCCGTCAAAGTACTCCAATTCCTCATAATGGTGGGGTTCTACTACTATGAGTGAGCTGGCACCGCTTTTCTTTATTAAATTAAGTATTGTTTTTATACTTACAGCCTCACCTTCCTTAAATCTTCTGTTTTGTCTTGCATAGGCTAAATAAGGTATTGTTACTGTGATTTTTGAAACTTTCATATCGCTTAATGTTTCTAAGATCAATAAAAGCTCAATTACATGCTTGTCTTGAGGGGGGTAAAGCGATTGTACAAGTAAAACTTCTTTATTGCTTAATTGTTGTGGAATTCTTACGTACGATTCTCCGTCTGGAAAAATTTTGTGCTCTACTTTGACCAGAGGTAATGAGAGTATTTTTGCTAGTGACTCATCTATCCCGTTTGTTGCGGTACCGCCAATAATAATCATTAAAATATTTAACCAACAAACGTTTTTAAGATTAATATCTAAGCGTGGTTGTAAGATGTACTTCATCTTTATGATCGGAACTGCTGGGTCTGGGAAGACGACTTTAACTAAAGCTCTTCAAGATTACTTACTCGATAATGAGTTAGACACTGCAGTAATAAACTTAGATCCCGCGGTAGAGAATTTGCCTTATAAACCGGATATAGACGTTAGAGATTATGTTGATGCCTTTGAGGTGATGACTAAGTATAATTTAGGGCCTAATTCTTCACTTATAGCTTCAATAGATTTACTTTTAACTAAGGCTAAGGAGTTGAAGGAGGAGTTAAGCGAGTTAGAGGCTAATTACGTAATTGTTGATACACCGGGGCAAATCGAACTTTTTGCGTATAGAGAAACTGGGAAAATCCTCACAAAGCTAATTATAGAGAATAATAAGGCGGTTTCTCTCTTTTTATTGGACTCATTTTTAAGCAAGGACGCGAGAAGTTTTATATCTCTTTTACTCCTTTCGAGTTCTGTTAAGTTTAGAATAGGTTTACCTCAAATCTTAGTCTTAAATAAGGTAGATTTGCTGACTGAGAAAGAGTTAGAGAATATGAAGGGCTGGGTTGAAGAAGGTAGGATAATTGACGAATTAGGTAAGCTTGACGAGTATTCTTTCGAATTAGTAAAAACGGTGGTTGAAAATATTGATAATTTCCCAGTAACGGTTTCAGCATTAAATAATGAGGGTTTTGATGAGCTTTATGCAGAAATTCAGAGGGTTTTAGCTGGTGGGGAAGACTATGAGACAGAAGAACCTAACCCTAGGCTTTAAAAGCTTTTAGATAGATTAATCTAATATGAAAGCCAAGGTTATAGATGCTCAAGGTTTTTCATATATCTTTAGGACGCTTTCTGAGTTTATGGATGAAGTTACCTTAAATTTTGATAAGGACGGTTTAAAAATTAAGGGAATTGATCCTTCAAGAGTAACCTTTGTTGATATATTTATACCTTCAGCATATTTTGAGCAATACGAGCTAGATAAGGAGTTAAAAGTGGGAGTGGGTCTTGAGGATCTAGTAGAAGTTTTAAAAACTGCTGAAAAGGAGGATTCATTATATCTTGACATCTCTGAGGATAAAATTTCTTTAACCCTAGATGGGGAATACGAAAGGACTTTCACCCTACCAGTACTAACCCCTTCAGAGGCTGAAACACCTAATATAAGTCTAGAGTTTCCATTTAAAGCTTCATTGTTAACTGCTACATTCACTGACTTAATAGACGAGTTCGAGGAAGTAGGAGGTGATTCTATAAAGCTAAAGTCTGAGGGCGGTAAGTTATATATAACAGTGTCAAGTGATATGGGGGATTCAACTGTAGAGTTATCAAAAGATAACGGTGCATTACTTGACAGTGAAGGGAGTGATGCTGAAAGCACTTACGGGCTTGAGTATATTGCAAATACTACTAAAATGAGGAAGCCTTCAGATACATTAGAACTAGCTTTCGGTTCTCAAATCCCATTAAAACTAAGATATAATTTACCTCAAGGGGGGTATGCGGATTTCTACATCGCCCCAAGAACGGAATAAAATTATTTACGATTTATTTAAAGAGTATTACCAATATGCAAAGCTCGAACTCCCTAAGGATATGGAGTTAAGGGAGTTCGCATTTCAGCCCTTTAACTCTGAAACCTATGTTAGGCATTTGTCATTTGCTAATGAAGAGGAATTAAGGCAATACATATTACAAAATGTTCCACTTCACCTTTATTATTCATCTGCAAGATATCAATTGCCTTCAGCAAAGGAAATGGAGGAAAAAGGATGGCTAGGGTCTGACTTGCTTTTTGATTTAGACGCTGACGAAATTTGTAAACTTAGGGTTAGGAAGTTCTGTGATGGTATAGAGACTTTTTCAGACTGTCAAGGCATAGAGTACGCTGAACTAGATAATGAATGTGTTTCTTTGATGTTAGAAAAAGCCTTTTTGATTCGTGATAAGCTAAAGGAAGATTTCGGTTTACAAGCTAGGATTTTCTTCTCTGGTAATAGAGGGTTTCATATAAGAGTTGAGTGCTATGGTGATTGTGCTTTGTTAGATTCCGAAGATAGGAGGGAAATAGCTGAATATTTTATTTCTCCCCCAGATTTTGAAGGAGTTAAAATAGATGAACAAGTAACAATAGACCCCAAAAGGCTTGTGAGGATTCCTGGTTCTCTAAACGGGAAATCCGGCCTTAGAGTAATGGAAGTTTTAGGGGGTTTTGAATTCGACGAATCTTTATCCCCTTTCAGTGGGGAGGTTATCTTTTATTCCTTTGTTACTTCTACTTTACGAGCGTTAAATGAAGAGATTAGGTTAAAAAAGGAAAGTGCAATTAAATTACCAGCCAGTATAGGAATTTATTTGACATTAAAAGGGTTAGGGGTTATTAAGGCCTATGTCAGATGAGCTCATAAGTATCGTACAAAATGAGTTAGATAAGGACGAATTAACTGAAATAAGGTTAGATAAGTTGTTAAAGTTAGTTGATAGTCTGAGAAAGTTGAGGAGGAGATATAGTGACGAGATTCACGATATTGAAATAAAGAGTTTTGAAGAGCTAATAGAGTCCCTTTTTGAGTTAAGGATTGAAAAGGTTTTAGAGGGTAGTAAGTTAAATGATAGTTTTGATAAACAATTTTTATCAATTCTTAACACAATGAGGGTTATTTATATCTCTTTTCTCTCTGGGAAATACTACATATTTAATGATAAAATTTTATGTAAGGTCGTTTCCCCCTTTATGAGGAAGGGTGTTCTGTTATCTCCCGGCGATATTGTGTTATTGCCTATTCACGAGGTTTTAGCTTTAATAACCAGTGGATATATTACTCCAATAGAAGTAGTATGAAAGTCCCTAAAGTGATTACAACATATTGTCCGAAATGTAAGACCCATACCGAACATTCAGTCTCGCTCTATAAAGGTGGGAAGAGGAGGACTCTAGCAGAAGGCCAGAGAAGGTATGATAGGAAGAACATAGGTTATGGGAGTAAAAGAAAGCCTGAACAGAAAAGGTTTGCTAAGACTACAAAGAAACAGACTCTCATGTTAAAATGTCAGAAATGCGGATATACTATTATGAAAGAAGGAATAAGGATGAAGAAGATCGAACTCGTTGAGGTGGTCAAATGACTTCAAAGTTTAAAGTATTAATACCGGAACCTAAAAGTAAGTTTCTAAGGGTTAAGTGTAAGAATTGTGGAAATGAACAAACAGTGTTTTCTCATGCTACTTTCCCGGTGAGATGTCTATCTTGCGGTGCACAATTGATTATACCGACGGGTGGAAAAGCAAAAATAGAGGGAGAAATACTTAGAGTATTAGGATGATTTATAATAAGAACCCTATTCCAAGTGAAGGAGAAGTTTTAATTGCAACGGTAAAGCAAGTTTTTGATTACGGTAGTTATGTTACTTTAGATGAATATGCAAATATTCAAGCGTTTTTACCGTGGAGTGAAATTAGTAGCAGATGGGTTAAGAATATCAGAGATGTTGTAAAAGAGGGTAGGAAAATAGTAGTTAAAGTAATAAGGATTGATAAAAGGAAGGGCACTATTGACGTATCTCTTAAGAAAGTAACGGAAGATGAGAAGAGGAAGAAAATGTTGCAGTGGAAGAAAACTCAGAAAGTAGATAAAATATTAGAAATAGTGTCACAGAAACTACATAAGAGTGAACTAGATGCGTGGAAGGAAGTAGCGTTTAAGTTGGAAGACGCTTATGGCGATCCTTACGAGAGTCTAGTTAGGGCAATTAAAGAAGGGGATAAAATATTGAGAGACGCCGGAGTTCCGGAGGTGTGGATAAAGCCGTTAATGGAGGAGATAGGTAAGCACATAGAAGAGAAGAAAGTTAAAGTAAGTGAGATAATTACTTTGAGGAGTATGGATAAGGATGGGATTGAGAAGATTAAGAAGGCTTTAGGTAGTGCTATTGAAAAGTTGGAAAACCCGGATGTTGAGATTAAAATATATACTATCGGCGCACCGCGATATAGGATTGATTTAATAGGGACAGATGCTAAGACATTATCTCAGTTAATTCAATCCTTAATAGAGAACATCAAAAAGGCTAGTGAGGAAGAGGGGATTTCGTTTTCGGTGGTTAAGAAGTGAAGTGGAAGATAAGAAGATGCCCTAAAGATTATACTTATACTTTTAAAGATATATGTCCTATTTGTGGAGAAAAGACAATTATACCAGTTCCTCCTCGTTTTTCTCCGGTTGATAAGTACGTAAAGTATAGGATAGAGTTAAAAAAGGGAATTAAGTTGAACTGTTAGTTACTACAATTGTGGGCGGTATTATTACGTTAGGCATTACGAATTGGTAAACTAATACTATGATATACACTATGGCTTCTCCGCCTACTGCTGGGGTTGCACCAACTGGATACAATGCTATATAAACTGGTTTGAAGTAGAGCATGTTAACTCTAGGTATGAATCCACTAGGATTAATCAGAGTAGCACTTGAAGAAGACAATGACTGTAAGCTTACTGAGAAAGGTGCTTGTACTGGTCCTTGATTTAATGATTGGAGTCCTTCAATAAACATGTTAACGATTAATGAGTTATATGCTTTGGAAGTCCATGCCATAGGTAATGAACTGGCAACTATTTGTGCTAATTGTGGGTTAATTTGTGCTAAAGAGAATGCTGTTTCATTGATAAACGTGAAATTGGTATACTCATCTAATGGGTAACCAGCTATTGTTGTCATAGCCCCCATAGCCTTCGCAATATCTCCAAGACTTGTAGTATATCCAATAAAAGTTCCAGGGAAGTTGGTGGGATATCCTATGAACCACACGCTTTCACCGTTAGAGGTTACGTACTGAGTTACTGCATCATATGCTACTATATAAACTGGGATTGTGTAGTTAGGACTGCCGTATGGGTATAAGTGGAAATTGTTCTCTAATACGTTTACAGCAAAGGTTTCGTTATTTAGGAACATTTCTGCCATTAGCTTTATTTGTGTACCGTTAAGTGTATTGTTCTCGTCAATTACACTCCTATTACCAACTACTTCTATCCAATACCCATAGTCCCACCAGCTCAAGATAAAGGCGTTATGTGGGGTGTTATGATTTATCCAATCTAATGCTGAAACCCATGCGTAATTTAATTCTAGGAACTGAGTCGCGGAATTTAGTATTGCCGGGGGCTGATAACTTATTTCTATTGCTATTCCAGCGTCTGCTAAAAGTGATGCTCCTACGATTCCCAACATTATTATTGGAACAACCCTTATCTTTTTCTCCATAAACTGTGTGGCAATCTCTCCAATGCCAACTCCAGCTAAAGCAGCAACTATATAGGCTGTATAATTAAACAAGTAAGGTTGTTCTGAAGTCCCGTAAATGCTTGCGACTCCTAGAACTAACAACCATAAAGCTGGTAAGTCTTGTCTCCTCGTTAGTATAAAGAACATACCGATAATTGAGAGGAAAATCGATATTCCGAAATCCTGTATCATTGCTGTTACAGGCTGTGGAATGTATTCTGCTACAGTCCTATCAATGGGCACAGAGTATTGGAAGAATGGGTCGATTATAGCATAATATCTTGAGGGTATTGGGCTTTTACCAAGTGCGGCTAACCCTAAAATACCTAGTGTTAAGATAAATACTATTGCCGCACTAATTATTATGTTCTTAGAGCTGAGGATTTCTTTAGGTAAGGTTTGCCTTAAGTAAAGTTCTAGATATAAGAATAGTGGAATTATGAAGAGCGATAAACCATGTGCTGCACCCGACATAAAACCTATGTTGTTGGGTGAAAGTGAGGTTAGAAAGGCTGAGGTTATTGCTAATACTGTCAAGATCTTAGGGACTATCTCCTCATTTTTGTTAAGTAGAACTATTAGGAATGCGGCTAATGCAAGACTAAGATCTATATATGTGTAACCTCCCCATGTGATATTTGCTAAAAATATCATTATACCGGCCGGTATCCCGTATAATGGGTTCCTCCTCTTTATTCCAATACTTAAGAAATAGATTGCGAAAAGTACAAAAGTTGCCCCCCAAGAAGTTTTTGGCAACCCACCGAGTAGGTTCTTATAAGTTAATGAGGGAGATACCGCAACTACAGCTGCTGCAACATAAGCTCCTACTCTATTTTCTATTAACGAATCTACTGCAAGAAATGCCGCAACTACCCCTAACCCGTCAAGTACTATATCAGAAACTACTGCTAAAGTATAAACTATATTGGGCCCATAAGTGGAATAGAACGGCATAGAAAATAATGCTACTAACCACGATAATCCTATAGTATTTCCTAGTTCAATGAAATAACCCCATGGGAACCAACCATGTACATCTGGTGGCACTGCGTACCAGTTTCCTCCGGCTTTAGCTATTAATAGTGCGTTATAGAATAAGTACCACGGGTCAAACTCGTTTACTGTTTGTGGATATGCAGTAGCATTGACAATTCTTATCAATATAGAGATTATTACTAAACCGGTGACGACAATTACGTCTAGAAGTTTGAATTTATCAAATTTTAAAATTACCTTAGTAGACTGCATCAACTAACTATCGAGCAAATGTTATATAAGCTTAATCCAGATTCATGGAGGGTATGAGTGGGAAAAATTTAAATGGTAAAGGGTAAAATTTAAGGTTGGGCCGGTAGCTCAGCCTGGAAGAGTGCTCGGCTTGCAACCGAGAGGTCCCGGGTTCAAATCCCGGCCGGTCCACTGTGTTGGGGGATCCTCTAAAACCCCCAATGCTAAGTAAGTTTTGACTATCTTATCTAAAGGACCAACGTAATGATCTCTTCTCTGACTGTCTTTGTCCTTCTCTATAATGTAAACATAGTACTTCTTCCCTCTTTGCCTGATTCTGATAATACCAAACGAATATGTTTTACTTTTCATAATACTATTAAATAACGCTATCCGCATTTATAATCATATACATTGGATTGATTTACAGATAACTAATTCCCATTATTTAGCTGATAAGGATGTATAATCATGCTCGCTTTCAGATTGTACGTATGAATAATTTTTAAAATGAGTTTATGGGAACTCTTTCAAGATGATTGATAAAGCTATCCTTTTCATATTTATTTTGCAGGGTACTGTTTTCTCCTATAGTATTTCCGCTTATGCTGTTGGTGCGGGTCAAGTTAATATCTATAATTATACTATAAACGCCACCTGGTTAGGTGATGCGTTTAATATTTCCATGAGTTTAAACTACACGTTTAAGTATCTTAAAGCACCCCTAAACGCCACTAGTTATAAAACATCTAGTTATTTTATGGCCCCTACTATTTATGATATTTTCTATCTTAATCCCCAGGGGGGTATACAGTATATTCTATATTTTACTAACTATTCAGCAACTACTGTAACTCTTGACGGAAAAAGCATACCTGCAATAAAGTTTTACAATGGTAGTACATATTTAATTGTTTCAGCTCAGTATGGTTTTCCAATTGAGGGTTACGGAGAAAACTACTTACCTTTCTCAATTAAGGGGGCTACAGCAAATTTAAGCATAAACTTGAATAAGCTTTCTCCTTTACCATCATTTGATTCCCAATATTCTCTTTACTATCTAATTCTTAACTTCCCTCACGAGAGTTATGATATTGGGATTGTAAGCCCTAATGCTAAGATTTCAGTGACAAACGTTACGTTAGTTAAGGGTGAAAGTGTGGGTGTAATAAATATTATGGCAAATGGTTATGCTACAGTTATCTTACCGTTAAGCGGTTTTCCAAATTTCATAGAACCTTTAGGGGAGATAATTTATAATTCTTCTCGTTATTACTTTTATATGAACGTTACGACCAACTATTATAGAACTTATTATTTACCAATATACTATAATGCATCAAATCCCTTCATGGGGCTCACTATTGGACATTATTTCGTATTATTTTTTCCAATAGGTGGGAATATTTCGATTTATTTAAACAACTTATATAATCCCATAATTTCCTATAAAGTCATAGAAAAAGAAAACACTTCCTTCTCATTATTTCTAATAATAGGTGCTATATTGTCAATTGTCATAGTTTCAGTAGTTGTTATAAAAATTTTAAAATCTCGTAAGGTGTAGTGGCCACTGGAATACCAGCCTCTTTAAACGCTTTTACTTTGCTCTCAAAAGTTCCCATTCCCATATAAACGACTGCCCCAGCATGTCCCATTCTTTTCTCTCTAGGTGCTGTCATACCGGCTATGTATGCTACAATTTTCTTCTTTATTAACCCTTCCCTTTTCATTTTTGCAACTCTCTCCTCCATTGTCCCTCCTATCTCCCCAATTATTACTATTTCTTCTGTTTCTGGGTCTTCATCAAACATTTTAACGACTTCTTCTAAGGACGTTCCTACTATCGGGTCTCCTCCTATTCCTATTACTGTCGACTGTCCTAAGTCTTTCTTAATAATTTCAGCTATCTCATATGTTAACGTCCCAGAACGTGAAACTATTCCTACTTTCCCCTTTCTGAAGGCTCTTGGTGGGAAGATTCCGATATTAGCCTCTTCTGGTACTATTATGCCCGGGCAATTAGGCCCTATTATTCTTGTCCCTTTAAGTCTTGCATATCTTACAATCTTCAGCATATCAAGAACCGGTATGTGTTCTGTTATTACTACTACTAATGGAATGTTATTATCAATAGCTTCATAAATTGCGTCTGGAGCGTACTTTGCTGGAACAAAGACTATGCTGGCATCTATTTCGTGTTCTTTAATCGCATCGGCTACTGTGTCATAAACTGGGACTCCGTAAACTTCTGTGCCTCCTTTACCAGGCGAGACACCTGCAACTACTTTGGTACCGTATTCTTTCATCAGTTTTGTGTGGAATGAGCCTTCTCTTCCAGTTATGCCTTGTACTAGGACTCTGGTATTTCTGTTTATGAGCGTACTGCATCACCTATACAATCTATTGCGTTGTCGTAAATCGGTACACCATGTTCCCTCAATATTTTCCTTCCTTCTTCTTCATTTGTCCCTACAAGTCTTACAAATAACGGTATTTTAACTTCTTGTAACGCTGAGATTATTCCTAAAGCTACTTCGTCACATCTGGTAATACCGCAGTAGATATTCATTACGATCTTCTTAACTTTATGAGTAGATGAAAGTGTCAGAATTGCCTTTTTGACCTCCTCTCTGTTCGCCCCTCCTCCTATATCGTAAAAGTCCGCTGGGTTTCCTCCCATAATTTTGACCAAATCCATTGTAGCCATTGTAAGTCCAGCGCCGTTTCCTATTATTCCTATATCTCCTTCCAATTCAACGAATGAGGAAGGAGGAGTATATTCCCTTCCTAACTTTTCTAGTAAATCTTTGTGTCGATATAGAGCATTATCCTCTAATATTACTTTAGAATCTAAAGCTATCAATCTCCCATCTTCAGTTATGGCTAATGGATTAATTTCTGCTAATTCTGCCTCATATTCCGTAACTAGCCTGTACAGTCCCCTTATAATCCCTTCTAGACCGTGTACTTGTAAATATTTTTCTATCTGAATTATGTCAAAACTTCTGACTCCTCTCTCTATGGGTATGTGAAATATTTTAACGTTTTTGCTTTGTTCGATATCTATTCCACCCTCCGGTGATGCTACTATTATAGGTTCTGCTGTTTCTCTATCAATCAATGCTGAGAGGTAAACTTCTTTCTTATGTGGAATGAACTCTTCTACGAGGAATTTTTGTACCCCTAATTTTCTCATCTCTGCGATGGTGCTCTCTACGTCTTCAGTAACTTTTACTAATCCTCTCTTACCCCTACCGCCTTCCAATAACTGAGCCTTAACTACAGCTTTTCCTTCCCATCTTATAGGTTTATCAATAACCACCCCCTTAGGCACGGGGATTCCTACGAGTCTAAACAGCTCTTTTCCTTCATACTCGTACAATTTCATGTTTTTTCACTTGATAGTATTTGCATATATCCTTAAATAGACAACTTTTACATTTTGGATTATTAGTGCAAAAAAGTTTACCTACAGTTACTAAACCTGCATGGATAATCTTTAGTTTATATAAGTCTTTTCCTACTTTTTCCTCTATTAACCTTTTCGCATCTTCTTTTGTCAAATTAAAATTTAGAATAGAGCCGAGTACTTTTCGTGAGTAGTTTGATCTTGGAAAAACTGGAATGTTTCCGGCGAAAAGTAGTAATGCCTCAGCTGTTTCCTCTCCAATCCCTTCAACTTGCTTAAGCAATTTCTCGTCTCTAACTAATTTCTCTATTCCTCCTATTTTCTCTGTAGTTTCGGCTATTTTTCTAAGTCTTTTAGCTTTTGTCTTATAAAAATTAACCGGTTTAATTAACTCTTCGAGTTCTTTTTCAGAAACCTTACCAAGATCTGTAACCTTAGTTATACCTACTTCTCTGAGTTTTTCCAAAACTTTTTTGACAGTTTCCCATTTTGTCATCTGAACCAAAATAGAGGATATTACTAGGTAATCTACGCTTTTTATTCCATCCCACCATTCCGGTGAATAAGGATCTGTTATTATCCAACCGGCTTTGGCTAGAGTTTCTTTATTTTGTTCTAATATTTTTATAAGTGTATCAGTGTGCAGTGACTTCTTCACCTCTTCAGGTAGCGTCCGTGTCATCATATTTCATTTGATAATATATCAACTAATTTTTTAGTGCCAGGCTCAAAAACGTTTGGTTTTTTAGCCTTTTCGATAGCATCTAATATTATCTCATTTGACTCCCATGTAGAGGGGTCGTCTAAAAACGTTGCACCGAGAACTCTTGCATAAATTTTCGTATCTTCCTTTGTAGTGGCGTAAATCCATTCATTATTATAAACTATTATAGTAGGTTTACGATACATTACTACAGCTTCCATAGCTGTTTTTCCTTGATGTGTTACGACTACTGAGGAATTCGCGATTAGCCTCTCGATGTCCGTTGTAAAGCTTATAAACTCCCAGTCTTGTCTTTTTCGTTTATAAATTGAGGGTTCTATTCTTCCAGTCTGTATTATAAATTTCCTCTTTGTATTAAGAGAGATTAGAGTATCGAAAAGCCTTTTAAATCCCATACTTCCAGTGGTTACGAGTACATAATCTCCATCTTTGCTTTCATATTTAGGTTTACCAACTATAGGCCCTACTACAATTCCGTTCTTGTAAAGTTTTTTCTGCTCTTCCCAGTGTAAAAAGACCGCTTTAGATATGTGAGAGAGAATTTCTATACTTTTTCCTTTAGTAATGAACCTATCCTGGCTTTCTATTGCAAAAAGCTTGCTCCCCTTTATTTTTTCTATAACTGCTGGGATTAGAGAGTGATTAGAGCCCGTTGCAATAGTTACTTTATATTTTGGTACTCTAATGGACTGTGCTACTATTTTAGGAAGGTTCTTTATTAACGAAAGGTTTGTTTCATTAGGCTCTTTTCCTTTCTTAACATAAAAAATTCTCCTTGATATGGGTTTTACTAATTCTTCTGAGAACTTATCGCCTTCTGGGATTATGAAATCTGGTTTAAATGGTAGATATTCGGCTATTGCTACTCCAAAGCCCGTATGCCCTCCACCACTGGCTATTATTAGTAAATCATTTTTCATTAAACTATTTTATTTTGTACTGGATAAAATGGCTAGCATGGAAGAGTATAAAAATGTATGGCTTAAGGCTGGAGTTATTTACGCATTAAATCTTTTATCTGCGGGCTATAAGCCAGTAGAAGTAGGTCTAGGTGAGAGAGATTTTTATGTAGACATAGAATCTCAAACGAGCTTAACACTAGATGAAGCTAAAAAGTTTGCTGTTTATAAGAATTATAACTTCGTTGTAAAAGATGGGTATGTGGAATATAATGGTGCTAAAATAAAAGTGGATGGAGAAATAGCTAATGTAGAACCTAAATACTTTGAAATACTCAACATTTCTGTTCATCATCCAACTCCGGAAGTACAGTATGTAAGGATTAGGGGAGTTGGGTTTGAAAAAGAGGAGCAATTAAAGGACTATTTAAGTTGGTTGGAAAAGGTTTCTGAATATGATCACAGGATCCTTGGTGAAAAATTAGATCTATTTAGTTTTCCCGACGAAGCTGCACCGGGTGTCGTATTATTTCACCCTAATGGTCAGATAATTAGGAAGGAATTAATTCATTTCATGGAAGAGATTAACGAAAGTATGGGGTATAGAGAGGTTTATACTTCTCACGTTTTTAGATCTATCTTATGGAAAATAAGTGGGCATTATGAACACTATAGGGATAAAATGATACTGTTTAAGATGGACGAGGAAGAAATGGGAATTAAGCCAATGAATTGCCCCGCACATATTTTAATTTATAAAAGTAAATCTAGAAGTTACAAAGATTTGCCCATAAGGTTTTCCGAATTCGGTCACGTATATAGATGGGAAAAGAAAGGTGAGCTTTACGGGCTTTTAAGAGTTAGAGGCTTTACGCAAGATGACGGTCATATATTCTTAAGAGAGGATCAACTCAAAGATGAAATAAAGATGTTAATAAAGAAGACCTTAGAGGTTTTATCAGTTTTTGGGTTTAAAGACGAAGATGTTAGGATTAACCTGAGCACGAGGCCAGACGATAGTATTGGGACTGATGAACAATGGAACAAGGCTACTGAAGCGCTAGTTACGGCTTTAAATGAATTGAGTGTAAAATATAATATTAAAGAGAAGGAAGGGGCGTTTTACGGGCCTAAAATAGATTTTGATATTAGGGACTCGTTGGGGAGATGGTGGCAGTTATCTACCATCCAAGTAGACTTTAATCTACCGGAGAGGTTTAAACTAGAGTATGTTGATAAGGACGGGAGTAAAAGAAGGCCAGTGATGGTTCATAGGGCAATTTATGGTTCAATAGACAGATTTATGGCTATACTCCTTGAGCACTTTAGAGGCAAATTACCCACTTGGCTTTCTCCGGTTCAAGTAAGAATTTTACCAGTCACCGAGCAGGTTGAAGATTATGCCAATCAAGTATTACAGAGTTTAAGAGAGAAGAGAATAAGGGCTGAAATTGATAGTGGGGAAGAGACTCTTTCAAAGAGGATTAAGAGGGCATATGATGAAGGTGTGCCATATATTATAATTATTGGAAATAAGGAAAAAGAGAAAGGAGAAATTACTGTTAGAGCGAGAGGAAACATGGAAGTTAAATCGGTAAAACCAGAGAAGTTTATACAAGCTTTACTAGAGGAAATCAAGAATAGAGATTTGACCCAGACTGCAATAAATAAGATTAAATGATAGTTTATGGTATTTATAAAAGTCCCTTAGGTACAATTACAGTATCCAAAAACGAAAAAGGTTTTACTATGCTTGATTTTTGTGATTGTGCTGAAAAGGAATTGGTAGATAATTCAGCTTTTACAGATTTCTTTTATAAACTCGATAAATACTTCTCTGGAGAAAGGGTTGAGTTCAATGAACCAGTAGATATAAATGTCAATCCCTTTAGAAAGCGCGTTTTTAATGAGGTTAGGAAAATAAAATGGGGACAAACAAGGACTTATAAGGAGATTGCTGAGGCCGTAAAAACTTCTCCCAGAGCAGTTGGTATTGCCCTTTCTAAGAATCCCGTTTTACTTATAATTCCTTGTCATAGAGTCATTGCTGAAAATGGCTTAGGCGGTTTCTCAAGGGGAGTTGATCTGAAGAAAAAACTTTTAGAATTGGAAGGCATAAGAGTGGATAATATTTCGAAAAAGTTTATTATTTAACTATTAGAAATTTACTTGTGAAAGCCGTTATCCTAGCTGGTGGTTTCGGTAAGAGGTTAAGGCCACTTACTGATGAGAGACCTAAGCCATTAATTGAGATTGCCGGAAAACCTATTATTGAGTGGCAGATCCTATGGTTGAAGAAGTTTGGTATAAATGCATTCTATATACTAGCCGGTTATAAGAAGGATATTATGGTTGATTGGGTTTCTAAAAATCAAGAGAGGCTTAATGTCTCCATAGCGATCTTAACAGAAGAAGAACCACTGGGTACTGGTGGGGCTATTAAAAGGCTCGAGGGGTTTATAAACGAGGAATTTTTTGTACTTAACGGTGATATTCTCACAAACATTGACGTTACTAAGCTTAGATGTGATAATGCGATTGCCTCGATAGCCTTAGTGCCCCTAAGGAGCCCTTATGGTATTGTTAGGCTGGATAGTGAGGGTAAGGTTATTCAGTTTGTTGAAAAACCGTTACTTAAGGAGTACTGGATTAACGCTGGTGTTTATTACACAAAACCAGAGATTTTTGAGTACTTACCTACAAAGGGTGATATTGAGAAAGAGACTTTTCCTAAGCTTGCGGAGAAGGGTTTGCTAAAAGGTGTGACTTTTGATTCATCATATTGGCGTTCAATAGATACTATAAAGGATTATGAAGAGGCCAACAGTGAAATCCATGAGATATTTAAAGGTTTAATCTGATAACAAGATAACTTCATCATCTTCTTCCTCTTTAGCATATTTTTCTATGAATTTTTCTAATCCCAGATCTCTTATTTCTCTCATTAATTTCCTTCTTAACTTGTAGAACTCTTCTTCACAATCTATCGGCACGTTATTCTCTACTATCTCCAGAATTATATTTATTAATTTAATTTTTTCATCGTTCATGAGCTAAAATAGTCTTTATATATACCTCTCTCTACTGCGAAAGTGTTCTTTCCTCAACAAGTTTCTTTACTTCCTCATAGAGGTTTCTAATTTCTTCTTCTTTAATTCCTATTTTCTCGGCAACTTTGAGAGTTTCTTTTACAATTCCTAAATAATTACTAGACGAGAAGTTTTGGACAGAGATTGAGCTCATTCCTAAAGCTAATGCTAAAACATCCTTCCCGGTCTTTTCTTGTGCAAAGGCTACTATAGCTTTTATTGTGTTTTCCCAGACCTTGGAGGCAAGGGATGGGTTATTATTTTTAATCATTTCAAGCGATAATAATAAGGCTTGTCCTATGAATTGTTCTGAAATTCTCATCGATTATATCTATTTCCTTTAGGTTAAATAGCTTTGGGAGACGGTTTTTTATTTAATTTGTTCTTTAAATTCTCATAAATGCTAAAAAAGGAAGAAGTAATTTCACCCCTTATAGGGGGATTACTTGAGATTCTCTTTTTTATTAATAACTTGTCGGTTTTCTCATATATAGCATATAAGATAGTTCATATTCATTCTGTTGTAGTAGGAATAATATTACATTTAATAGCTGCTATTATTATAGGCTTAATAGGAATTAAGGTATTAGAGATAACTAAAATAGAGGCATTATCGTTTTGGTCTGCAATTGTCTTAGGTATTCTTTTCGGTTCAGCAGTACTTGCCCTCTTTAGTCTTCCAATCCACGTGATCCTTATGCCTATTAAAGTTACATTAACTTACATATTCGCACATATCTTTTACGGCGTAGTTACTTACGTAATATATTTTATCCTAAAAAAGTAAAACCTTGAGTATATGTTTGGTTATTTCTTTGTTGTAAAATGAACTAAACGTATCTTTTATCAGAGTTAATCACACTCCCTACCATTACACCTTAGTTAGCAATTTTTGCATACTAACTTCTTTAGGGATTAGTAAACTTGAAGAGCGAAAAGCCAGTTTATGTACTTCTCTCAGTAATCATTATGAGGTAGGTTTTAGCTCTCAATACTGAGGAATTCTTCTAAACTCTCTTCTTATTAAGGAAATCAGTTGCTAAAGTTTAGTGAGGGTCACTCTATAAACGTCATCTACCTTTGAGAGTTCTATTTTACATTTGAATTTTTCAGCTAACGGAATAATGTCCCTATATAAAACAGTCGTGTCATCAGTTAAAACTATTATTGTTTCATTTTTACTTATTTTTCTTAACTTATTATAAACTATGAGATGGGGCACTGAGCAACATAACCCTATTAAATTTATTTCTTCAGTCATTTTTACCGCCAAATTTTTAATATATCGAGTAATGAAAGTTAATTAATCTAATATTTAAAACTATAATTATGGAATTGCGGATTGAACAAGCTCACAAGCTATTGGATGTTGAAAAATTTTCCAGAATTTATATGCTTAAGAATGTTAAAAAGTTGTATTGGGGTTATGAGGCTGAGTTACAATTGGCGAAATTTATAACATTTAAGTGCTTAGTGTCAACCAAAAACAATCAAGTTATAATAACAGAAAAGAGTGGGAAATTCATCATAGAAATTAATATAGATAAAGATGAGGTGGTTAGAATAAAAGTGAAGTCTGAAAACCCGTTACTTAAAGAGGCTTTAAAACTTAGAATAGAAAAGAATCTAGAGAAACTGAAGGACGTTATACCTCTAGTAAGGGCTAATGATAAGAAAAGAGTAGTATTTATGAAAAGTATTGGTGACCATATTCTCGACCTTAGGGGCACAGTTTGTCCAGTCCCGGAAATTGAAACTAAAAAGAAACTCATTGAACTCAAGACGGGCGAAAGTCTTGAAGTTTTAATAGACAATCCGGCTGCAGTAGAGATAACTTTGCCAGAAGTCTCACGTTTATTTAACTGTAGGTATGAAGTGTTCGATATGGGTGATTACGTCTCGTTTGTTTTTTATAAGTTATCTTCTACTCCTACGAGGACTGAATTCTTAGAGGCTGTTGAGTCAAAGAATGGGGAATTATTGTCACAGCTTATTAAGAACGGAGTTTTCCGAGCTTTCCTCTATTCATATTTCGATAAAATAATGAGGAAGATTACTTCTGATATTATACGTAAAGAGGACTTAAGGCACGAAACCTATGGCCTTATAACTGCCGCCCCTATTGGTAGGGGGTGGTTACTTACAGCGATAGTTGATAAAGATAAAATTCTCGCAATTAGATTAGACCTAGATAACCAAGTTTTATTCGGAGAAGAAGCAATAAAAAGACTTCCTATTGAAGGAGAACTAAATTTATTTTATCTTTATCATTAAAATAATTAATAAGTAAAAAAGTGTTAATAAATACAAATAATTTTTACTTCTAATAGCAAGATAAAATGGGATGATACGAAAGGATAATTGTGGCTGTGTAATTGAGAGGAAATACGCATCTGATTATTTACTGAAACGATTTTATCAAGGGAGTAAGGGGAGGGAGATCTGCAAAGCCAGTATAGACGGTAGTCGTTCATTTACTTTATACCTATCTAAAGAAGGAATATTATCTTATAAGGCATCAGAATGCCCAATTCTCATAATAACTTTGGAAGCATTATGTGAAGCGTTCGAAGAACATAAAGGTAATGTTAATCGTGAGAGTTTAGTGAGTAAGGTGAAGTCAATAAAAGGATTTCAGTTCAATACATTATCAGAAAAAATCACCGAATTATTTCTTGAATGTTTAAAAGTAATTTAAAGTAATAATTTGTTAAAGATTAATGAGGAATATTTGACTATAATTTGTTTTTTACATATTTTGCAATAATAGGGTATAAAGGGTTTAAAAACCAATAATTCTTAATATTTTTAATTACCTAAACTCATTTGATGAAGGGGATGTCGTATAGGATCTGGTTAATAGTAGGTTTTGTACTAATCGTATTAATAGGCGTAGGTGCAGCATATATAATGTTAAAAACTCCTTCATCTTCTTCGTCGGCCTCCACGTCATCACCTATTGTCTCACCGTCTTCTGGGTCTTCGCCAGTTAGCAACAATTTCTATTTACTGGTCTTTACACAGAAGGGATTAGTACAAGTCATAGACCCGTTCTCTCAATCCTCTCAGTTTTTAGGTTTTCAGCACGTTGTTAACATATCATTAAACACTCCAGCGCAAGTGTACTATTGGGATGAGGTACCTAATGGACACATGTTTAACCAGACTTATATCTTAGTTCCAGTTAATAACGGTACAGTATATATAGTCAACGCCAAGACAATGAAGGTAGTTGATACGATAACGGTTGGTCACAGTGTAGGCTTCATAGGTGTTGCTTTATCTCCAAACGAGGAATATGCGGCTATAGCAGATGGTCCTTCCGGTAAAGTTGAGGTAATCGATCTAGAGAACTTGCAAGTAGTTTGGAGTGATACATTTCTTTCACCAGTTAACGGTAAAACGTTCTACCCTTGTGACGTTAGATGGGCACCAAACGGACAGTATTTGATTGTCCCACTAAGATTTAATGATAGTGTAGATCTGATAAATGCTTCAAACGGTGCTGTTATTAAAGTTCTAACTACATCTCTAGGTTCCCAGCCTTATATGGTGTCTCCAAACATGCAAGGTACAATGTTAGCAGTGGAGTTTGCTGGGAACGATTCAGTGGGATTCTATTCATTGCCTAATCTACAATATATGGGCATGGTGACGATGCCCTCTGGAATAGTTCCTCAGAGAGGGGTATTTACGCCTAGTGGGAACTATTACTTAGAGGCCCCAGCTAATGCAAACGAAATTATTGTGATATCCACCTCTAACTTTAACATAGTGAGTACAATATCTTTACCGAGTATATCACCAGCTGGATTAGCTAGTATAGGAATAACTCCAGGGGGGAGTTATGCTTATGTTGTTATTCATGGTTCTGTCACTAGTGGCGGAATGGTAGTTCTAATAAACTTAAACACGTTATCAATAGCGTATGAGGTACCCTTAACAACCGCACCAGCGATAGTTATACCAATAAGTACTTCTACTGCGAACTATTTAGTGGACTATGTTATGTTACCTCCAATAACCGGATTACATTGTTAGGTGATTAGGGTGAGAATAAATCCATTTTTCTATGTTTTTACCTTTTTTAATTTTACTGTATTTTTACCAATAGTGATAACTGGTTTAAGGGTTTACTTATTATGGTATTCACCCTTAGCAGATAGTGGACAAAGCAGTTTCTTACATCCTTTCTTGTTATTAGTAGTATTATATTTGGTCTTAAGTTCTATAATAGGAGTTATAACATATAATCTTCGCAGAGGGAGGTTTATTTTAGTTTATGGCCCTATGAGAATTAGGAACGTTATTAAGGCTACTCTTAGAGATAAAGTAGGGAGAATAATCCTAATAACTTATTCTATTGCCTACTTTATATCTTACCTCATTGTCTCTGGACTTCTGTTAGTACCTAATATTAATGTAAGTCCGTATTTCTTATGTCTAACACAGTTATCTTATGAAGGATATGGAATTCAAGTAATCGGCGGTTACTTTGTATTAAATTATTGGTTACTCGCTTTAGGGGTTTTAAACGATGTAATCTTAACGCTTGCGTTGGTTTTAGGTTATTATATAATGTCGTTAATTTACGTGTCTTTACACGCATTTGAGTGGAGAGTACCTAAAAGTTTTAGAATGATGATAAGTAATAACATAGCCGGGTTTTTAACAGCCTCAGTTCCTTCAATAGGCACTATCGCTGGGATCTGTTGTTTAACACCTACTGCTATAAACTCATTGCTCTTTCTCTTGTCATCTTCATACCCTACTCTAACGAAAGGCGTAATGTGGAAGTACGGTACATTTATAGCGGGCGCCTGGACTGGCGGAATATTGCAAGCGATCTTTCTTTCCTCCCCTACTATAATTGGGGTGTTTTTAATAGGAGTGGGAATTTACGAAATCTACAAGATCTCACAAACCTTAGCTAACAGGGTGAGAATATGAGCAAGATAAAAAAGAGGGTGAAGGAAAAAGAAGAGAAGATCACAATATTTGATAAAGTATGGCCTATATTATTACGCTTCGGTATAGCTAGCATCTGGATATATGCTGGGGTCTTTGAAAAGTTACTAAACCCAGGGTTCCTTAACCCTGGTTCTACTTCCTATGTGGGTATAACTATACAAGTCCTTATGCAAGGCCCTATTATGAGGGGATTCTTGGAGGCGGTAGTTTTGCCCCACGTGATGCTTGTAGGGGAACTTGTAATGATAGGCGAAATTACTTTTGCAATTCTCACTCTTACTGGAGCCTTCTCTAGACTCGCAAATACTGTGGCCTTTTACACTAATTTTATATACTTTCTTTCAGCGTATTGGGCTGATACTGAGGAGTATGGGATAAATTTACTCATGATGTTAGTGGACTTGTATATTGTAATAAATGGCGTGAAGGGTCCTTCAATAGACTCTTTAATAGCTAGGAAGTGGAATAAGATAAATGACTGGAAGCTGTGGTTTTTAGTGGGCTCTTTATTTTATCTTTCTATCATACTTTTCTTATATTTCACATAAAGTAATTTAAAGGTTTATAAATGAACTATTTTTTTATGCGTTATTTTCGGAAAAATAATTAGGGTGAATAAAAGTGAGTGGAGAATTAATGTCTAGGAACCCGGATCAGATTTTAGATGTTAGGGGCGAATCCTGTCCAGTCCCAGAAATGGAAGCTAGTAAGAAACTCAAGAAAATGAAGCCCGGGCAAATCTTAGAAGTTATAACTGATCATCAACCGGCAGTAGATGTGACTTTACCTTCGCTAGCGAAGAACTTAGGATACCCGTTTACAGTGATTAAAGATGGTGAGGTGTATAGGGTAAGGATATTAAAGGTGAAATAGAGTGGCAAACCCTAGTATGATTTTACAGCCGGTCTATAACGAGAGCTGGGCAGAGGTTTATGCACTTTTCGCGTTAAGCGGATTTATTTTAGGTTGGGTAGCACAAAGGGGTAATTATTGTTTTGTAAACGCTATGACTTCCATTTTTACCACCAGAAGCTTTGAAAGGTTTGGTGCACTTCTGATACTTTTTGGATTATCAGCCTTAGGTTGTGGTCTATTAGTTGCATTCGGTGTAATTCCAGCTGTAGACCAATATTATTTTAACTATTTCGCCGGCTGGTACATTCTGGTGGGATCCTTTATCTTCGGATTTGGGGCTGCATTAGCTGGTGGGTGTAACTTATCAATGTTATATAGGGCTGCAAGCGGTTACGTACAGAACTGGATAGAACTGTTTGGGATGATGATTGGTACATATGTATTTGCTGTAGGTATTTGGCCGTTCCAGCAATACACTATGGAGAAAGGTATATTCTCTACTACAATGGGAGGTTACGTGGAGTACTTACCTTATGTTATATTTCACTCAGTATCTCCTATGGCAATTTATATAACGACTTTAGCTCTAGGCTTATCACTGGTGTTTCTAGGGATATACTTACAGCAATACACTAAAAAGAAATGGTTAGCTAACTTGAGGATGTTCACTCCTACAGTTCCAGGTACTATGACTCTGAACCCATCGCAACAAACGATCAGTAGCGAAAGCAAGAAAACAAGCTTAAAGCAAGAAATAAAGGATTTATTACTCTTGAAGAAGCCTTATGGTACAAACCTATCTACAGTTCTATTAGCTCTTGATATGATACTAGTATTTGTAGCCGGTGCTGGTTATACTTTCAATTATTTAGTAATCACTTCTTCAGATGGTGGTAGGTTCTTTGAATACATCTTAATGTTATTCGGAGTAAACTTGTTTACAAACACTCCGTGGTTTAATGACTCACTACCTATAGTAGACCCAAGTACTTTAATGGTCGTAATGTTATGTGTTGGTGCTTTCTTAGCTTCTTTCTTAAGCGGAGACTTCAAGATCAGAATTCCAAAGGAGAAGAAGAGACTCCTAATAGGGTTCATAGGGGGTATGTTGGTAGGTATAGGAGTAAGGATGGCTTTAGGTTGTAATGTGGGGTTAATGTGGACTAATTTCGCACAATTAGGTTACGACGGTATAATATTCTTATTTGGTATGCTAGGGGGAGTATATTTAGCAGTTAAAGTCCAAGAGAGGCTGTGAACATGTTGGAGAGTAGATATTTAAGAAGATTGCTAGCACCTCTTATCCTTTCACTTTTCGCGATAGGTTGGTATAGGTTTAGCGAAATAACGTTATCTCATGCGAATCAGATAGCTCTGAACACTGCTAATTTTGCCGTTTATGTGCAACAAACGCAATTCGATGGTTACCTAACGGCTACCAAGTACATTTGTTACGTTGTAGTCTACGTCGGTTTAGCACTCTTCTGGTATAATTTAGTAAAGGTTGTGGAGGTGAAGGAGAAGAATGGTTGACGTTGCAATAATGATGGTTTCTGGCGAATACGAAAAGATGTACATGGGGATTATTACTGCTATAGGTTATGCTTCTAGCGGGAATCGTATATATATGTTCTTTACGATGGATGCGTTGAAAGCTCTGACTGAAGAGAACGAGAAAATAGTCCTACCTAACGCTAAACCGCTAAAGTACTATGTAGACAATTTGATAGAACTAGGAGGCGACGATTTAGAGATAGCCGCGTGCGAGTTCGGTATGAAGATTAAAGGGATAGAGAAGTTAGCGTACAAAGTTAAAGTCAGCGGGGTCTCTGAATTTGCAATGAAGAGCAATGAGGCTAAAATAGTCTTAATCTTCTAGTTGATTATTTTTGTTAACTACTTTTCCGCCAGGTTAGGCTCACTTAAAAATGATTTTTATACTTTTTATGACAAGAACTTTATACATTTGTCGAAAACTAAAAATTATGAACACTGATTACTTGAAGAGGGGAAATATTGTAAGCTTAATAGCATCGTTAATTATCTTATTTGGATTAACAATTTTAGAATTTAACGGGATAAATTACGCTCTCTCGGTAACCTTCATCACCATTATGTGGATTGTTTGGCTCTTAGCAATACCTTCATTTATATCATATCGTAATGCCAAGTTAGAAAAGCCAAAGCTTATGGATTATTTTGCTGTAATGGCAATAATAATAACTCTTGTAGGACTTGTATTATCTTCTATGGGAGAATTCCTAGGTATAGAAATAATTCTAATCGGATATTCACTAGAACCTATAGCTGGTATTTCAATCTATTTAACGGCGAATAAGATTAGTTACTTATTCTCCTCACTTTTCTTCTGGGGTGCCGTAGTATTTACAGCTGGATTACCGTTATATCTAGTTAATTTAGGAATTATAAGCATAATAGGTGATATAGTGAAAATGATAGGGATTACGGGGTTACTTTTGATAACTAGACAGTCAAGCTCTATCAGTTGATAAAAAGTTTCTCCATTTGCCGTGAATTCCTAGTCCCATTAAATAAATTGAAAGTGTATTTCTACTATATTGCAAATTTAACCTTTGCTGTTGCATTAACGTACTATTCTATAAAAAGAGTAGAACGTAAAATAAGCCGCGGCCGGGATTTGAACCCGGGACCTCTGCCTTACCAGGGCAGCGCTCTAGCCAGGCTGAGCTACCGCGGCACTATTTTATGTATTTTTGTAAAGGGTTATAAATGTATCGTAAAGTATATTTAGCTTCTTTTTTGTCCTAATTCTTAGGCGATTCTAACTCCTAGTTCGGTTAATGTATACTTACCTCTTATTCGTGTAATTACGCTATCTCTCTGTAAGTCCTCTATCAGTTGATATATTCACATTATCTTTAATGTCCTTGAATGTGGCCTTTTCTGAACTTTTAAGAAATAAGACTATTTTAGTTTTTATTTGCGATACTAATATCTTGTCTTTAGTACTCATAATTAAGAATGACACAGTGTAAATATAAAGTTTATCTCTTACTTTACTTTATATACTTTTAACTAAACAAATTAAGTGATATAATAGGTAGAAAACTTACGATAATAGTCGGATTAATATTCCTGATTATAAGCGGTTATGAATTTACACACGACGTCAATATAGGGGAAGCCCTTTTTTAGTTTCACACACCACTTTATGCATCATAATCCGCTTTTTTCGACAGAAAGTATAGGGTTACCGTGAAAATTTCTCATATCAAATAGCTAGCATGTTAGGATGAATTATAGCGACAATTTAGCCCCCCAGATAATGTATCAGCAATCTTACTCACAGTGGTCACATTATTAGTATGAAAGAGACTGGGGAAAGAGTTTACTATAGATTTACCATCTTCATCACATGAAAGTATTTGGCTTTCCGCTTAATCTTTGAGAGTCCTTTAAATATAAATCCCTTGGATCGAGCAACTCTAACGCAAACCTATACGCGAAACTCTCTTCTCCGAACTTCTCCTCTATTACTTCTAAGTCTATCCTCCTTACTTCCCTTTCATCAGCAATTCCTAAAATATGTAAAATCTCGTGGAGTAACAGAACGTATAAATAATCGTACTCAAACCCCAGTTCCCTAGCCCTCATGTACTGCTGGGAGTTAACGTAAATAGTATAATCGTTAGCCCTAACGTAAGCTAAGATATGAGGAGGCAAATAGTCAACGAGTTTAACAGAAATACTTGGTACCTCCTTTCCCAGTTTCCTCTTCAAATCCTCTTTTATGTCCTCAAGTACTATATCTATTAATATTCCTAATGCTGGCATAATTTTAACTCTCTCAACCAAAGTATTTAAACACTTTCCCAGTCCTTAAGCTTAACAATTTCCACCCTTTTATCCGGTATTATTACTACATATCCGTGATCATTATATAGGTTTTTTAGACTAGTTAAAGTACCAGCATTAACGCACTTAATGGAATTGAATTTAACTAAAGCATGTGAATGGCCTAGGATTAAGAAGGAGTGCGTTGGAAATAAGAGTCTAAAAAACGAACAGAAGAGAAAAGGTGGAATAGACGGATTAACTCTCTTTAAAAGCCTGGCAAAGAACCTCTGACTACTCTCTTTAAAGAACTGATGACCGTGCAATAAAACAACGTTAAAGTTAGGGTAAATTAACTCAAGCACATCAGTATCCCCATCTACTACATCCTCGTCACCTTTCACGAAAACTGTTGGAACCGTAAAAATAGACCTATAGTCAAACCTAGGATCAACGACTATATCCCCTAAAAGCACTAAAAGGTCTGGATTCTCAGCGGATATAATTCTTTTAAGAGTATCTGGTTTTGAATAGGGTAAATGAATATCGGAAAAACTAAGACTTTGCCTTTAACATTAACCTTTAACCTTCTCATGCTGTATTACTGGACAACTTAACTCATATTCTTTACTCAATCTATGTATAAATTGACTGTATAAACGCCAGACTCTAATGAAGTGGTATTAAACTATAACATGTGCTCACCAATAAATGCGTAAGAACCCTTTTAGTAAAGGAAGGGGTAAGTACTCGCCTAATCGTTTGGCTCATGGAGAGTAAAGATAAACGGCCTTTACTCGTGATAGAAGATCATAAGTAAGAATAACGAGAAAATAGTAAAGAGTAAGAGCAGATAATTGGTAAAAATCCAAGACTACATTACTATTTCTTTAAACCTCAATCTCATGTGTAATAAGTCAGTTTCTTATTATTCAACGTAAAGAGTAAACAGAGGTCTGTAGTGAATAACAAGCGGTTAAACGCTTTTGAAGCTTTTCCTCTTTCCTTCAGTGGACAAGCCCCCATGGAGAAAATTATTATTCCTAAAGGTTGTGAACAAGAAAAGTGAGATTTGAGATTAAAGAGAATAGATCCATTCTAAAATCGTGAGGGTTAGAAACGCTAGGCTCTTCATAATATTGCCCTTCCGAAGATTTTTAATAAGTCTAGTTTTGAGAAATCACCCATTGCAAACTTTAATACTAATTCTGGTGGGGTCTTCATTAATACTTTTTCTAACCCCTTAACGTTACCCTTCTTCTTAGCGTCTTTAATAACTTTAGCGTGGACTTGTAGTGTCCAATAAAGTTTACTCTTTTTAAACTCCTTCGTGAAGTCCTTCTCTTTTAATAAGCTCTCTGCCATTATCTTTGATGACATAATAGAAGGTCTTATCCCTTCCCCCGTAACTGCGTAAACTGTGCCTAGTGCTTCACCAATATATTTACCGTTTAACCTCTCTTCTATTACTCCATAATCCGCTACTTTAGCGCCATGAAAAGATTTTATTTTCCCTTTAACTAAGCCTTTTAGCCTCTCTTTCAATAAATCTACAGACGCATATCCACCTATACCTATTTTTGAACCGTCCTCTTCTGGGAAAATCCATGCATAACCCAATAAATCGGAGTAAAAGTACATCTCTACTGTTTCTGGATCTATTTTATAGTCCGTAATGTATTGAATAGCTGGTATGGCATAATCTTCGCCCTTAAAGGAGTAATGCCCGGTAGCATAAATAACCCTATCAGCCTCCTCCTCCTCTCCGTTTACAAATAACTTACCGTCTTTTTCAACTACTTTAGAGTTTAACCTCAAGTCGACTTTCTCCCCTAAAATCCTCAAAAACCTGGGCTTATGTACTATATATCCCAATATCTCTCTTCCCTTTATGTCAAACACTAGTTTATTATCTAAATAGATTTTGAAACCTTTAATTTCAGAAATTATTGCCTCTTTTGGTATCTGAATGTACTCCTCTATGCCCCTTAATACTCCCCACGCGCAAGGTTTTAATCCTACGTCATTTAGGTTTTCGTATACTGTAGCTTCTATTTTAGTCCCCTTTAAGAAATAGGCTAATGAAAGCCCAGCCGGTCCTCCGCCAATAATTGCAATTTTCACAATCTCTATTATAGCGCCCGCTTTTTAAATAGATTTATTAATTTGTATTACGTCAGCATATTATGTTTTCACCCGAGATAGATAGAGCTCTTAAAGAAATGGGTTTTAGTAAGCTAACCATAGTTCAAGAAAGAGTGATCCCATTATTATTAGAGGGAAAGAACGTTGTCGTACAAGCGAAGACCGGGAGCGGTAAGACGGCCGCATTCGGAATTCCTATAGTAGAGTTAGGCTTGCCCTCACTTGTCCTTTCACCTACTAGGGAGCTAGCGAGACAGACAGCATGTCATATAAGGAAAATTGGGAAATATAAGGGGACTAAAGTTGTTGAGGTTTATGGAGGTGTTGGATATAAAAGGCAGATAGAGGGATTAAAGGAAGCGGATGTTGTAGTTGCGACTCCAGGGAGATTAATAGATTTATGGAGTAACGGTGTAATTGACCTTAACACTTTTCGTATTGTAATAATTGATGAAGCGGATTTAATGCTAGACATGGGTTTTATTGATGACGTTTCTCTTATACTATCTAATACGAATAGGGAACTGACTGGGCTTTTTTCAGCTACTATACCTAGTGAAATTGAGGAGCTAGCTAAGAAATTTATTAAGGATTTTGAGGTGGTAAGGGTTTGTTTAGGTTTAGCTAACGTTACCCAGAAATTTATTTATGTGAAAAGTTGGAGGGATAAAGTGAATTTCGTGAAGAGGGAATTAGATAAGGCAGAAGGTATAATAATCTTTGTCAACACAAGGAAAAGTGTTGAAAGATTAGCTAAGGTTATTGATGGCTCAGTGGAGTTAAGGGGTGATTTGCCTCAGAGTATTAGAAATAGGAATATAGATCTGTTCAGAAAGGGGGTTTATAAGGCTCTTATTACTACCGATGTAGCTTCAAGGGGTTTAGATATTCCTATTGTTAATGAGGTTATTAATTTCGATATTCCTAAAGATATTAAGACTTATATACACAGGATTGGGAGAACTGGGAGGATGGGTAGGGAAGGTGTAGTTATAAATTTGTTGTCTGATAAGGATAAATGGTTTGAAGATAAGGTTAAAGGGTTAATTAAATAAAATAATTTTTGTGTTACCTCTTGAATTTTATAGTAGAAGTGATGTTAGGAGGGAAATTTTTGAGTTTAGTAAACAGAGATGGGTGGCCTTACAAAACCCTAAGGCTTTTGTTAGGTATGATTTATCCAAGTCCCCCCTAAGGTTTGAAAAAGAGGAAGATGTGGTAAAGTTTGTTAAGCTTTATCAAGCTAGAAGCATATATTCAACTGCAGCTAAATATTCCGACTTTACTTCTATGAAAATTATCTCATACACTCCCTTCTTTGACATAGATACGGTAATTGATAAATGGGAGTACGCTGTTAAGGCTGCTGAAGTAATCGTATCTTTCTTAGAGAAGGAAGGAGTTAGTAAATCAGTTTATTTACTTTGGAGTGGGGAGGGAATTCACGTTAGGATTAATGAAAATGCATTACCTAAGAGTGAGGACGTCGTTATACTTTCTCACGCTATAGTTAAATACGTTCTTTCAAGAGTGAAGGATGAGATAAGTAAGTTATCTGAACAGTCTGGTGGAGTTCTTAAAATTGACGATTTGATAGATGATAAGAGAGTATTTACTGTACCTCTCTCATTTCATAAAAGACTCGATTTAGTCGCTGTATGCTTTACTCCAAATGACTTAACTTCTTTTTCACCGGATTGGGCTAATCCTTTAAGGTATAAGCACCAAAGGGTTTGGGATAAATATGAGGAAGGTGAAGCTGAGGATTTAGCAATTAAGGCTTTAAGTGAGTATAAGTCACCTTCTCATTTATCTATAAAAGCTGAAGAAAAAGAAAGTGAGGGGAGGATAGGGCGTTTTCAAGCTATGGGAATTCTTCAGGCTGCACGATATTATGTTCTTTATGGCGATATTGATAAAGCTAAGTCGTTTGGGATCAATAGGGCTATATTTTATGCTTGGGCTAAATATTTTGGTAGGGGTTATAAAGCTAGGACTGGGAAACTCGAGATTCCTAAGGAGGTTAAGGAGAGTGATAGGGAGTTGAAGAACGTTGCGGGCGAACAAGTGTATGTGGATAAAGAAAGCGGTTATTTTATTATTGGTGATAAACCTCAAACCCCAGAGGATTATGATAAGGAGATTAAAAATAAGATAGAACTGGTTATCCCTTATGAAGAGGCGTGGAAGGCTTCTATAGATTACGTTTCCTCATTTTCTAGGGACGTTTTGCTGAATCAGAGGAAATTTTATGAGCTAGTTTATCTCCCGGTTAGGGACGATTTCGTAAATAAAGTGGTTAAAAGAAAGAAGTCTGGATTGGATGCTTTCTTTTCATCATAAAAATTTTTAAATCGTAATTGTTCTACTTTTTAGTTAATATAGTTTGCGGCTTTATTTCATTATTATAAAATTCATTAAACTAAGTAAAAGAGAAGTGAGTGATGAAAAAAAGGATTGTTATAATCGGTGGCGGAATAGGAGGAATGGGAGTAGCAACAACGTTGGCACAGAAGATGAGAGATGCTGAAATTACAGTTATAAATAAGGAAGCCTTTTATTTTGCTGGCCCCAGTAGGCCATTATTGTTAACTAATGAACAGAAATACAGTAGGATAATTAGAGGATATGAAGAAGTAGGTAAGATGGGCATTAAAGTTATCGTAGGTAATGTCTACAAGATAGACCCAGCGAATAGGAAAGTTTACGTTTCAGACACTACATTTAACGTTAAAAAAGAAATAGAATACGACTACCTAGTCCTATCACCGGGTATAGTTTTTGACGGTAGTTCAATAAATGGATACGAAAAATACTGGTGGAAGAACGCTACAGTATACGACCCTGGTAGAGTAAACGTATTGAAGAACAGACTTTGGACAACTGAAAGCGGAACTGTTATAATTTATGCTCCCAAGGCACCATATAGGTGTGCACCAGCACCTACTGAGACTGCACTACTCGCTCATACGATTCTAACTTATAGAGGAGTTAGAAATAAGTTTAAGATTATTCATATTGATGCTAATGATAAAACTCAACCCCCAGTTATTGCTGATGTAGTTAAGCAAATTTATGAAAAAGCTGGTATTGAACTAGTCACTAATCAAGAGATAGTGGAAATTGGCGAGAACTACGTTGTTACGAAGTCTGGTGAGAAGTATAACTTTACAATTTTAGCGATGCTTGAACCCAATAGAGCTCCTAAGTTCGTAGAGGAAGCCGGTTTAGGCTCTCCTTTCGCTGATGTTAGATCTCCCCAAGATTTAAGAAGTCCTAAATATGACGACATATTAATTGTAGGCGACGCTGCAAAGTTACCTTTCCCTAAGAACCAAGAGATCGCCTTCGAGAGTTCTCAGTTTGCAGCTAATAAGATTTTAGAGATGGAGGGTATTGGTGAAAAAGTTCCAGTTCAATACGCATTCGTAGGCTGGGCATATGTAGGTAATCTTGAGGGTAAATTAGAGACTATGAGTTTACAATTCCAGCTAGACTTAACTAAGCAACCCCCTGCAGCTGCTAAAGACCCGGTGATGAAAAGGGATTATACTATACAGAAGGATAATTGGGAACAAGCTTATCTTAATAGGCTGTTTGGTTATAAGTCTGATTGAAAAACAATGATTTTTTTATGTAAATTTTTAGTTCATTTAGCCTCATTCTTTCTATCTTTTTTGCAATTTCAGAAATCCTATCTACTTCTTCCTTCTTTAACATTAATTTCAAATTGTAAGCTTCTTTTTCACCTACGCCAGTTAACCCTAGTCCATCTCTCTTAGCAAGTATATAAGAGTTTTGAATCAGCATTTTTAGATGTGCTTCAACTCTATAACTATATATAAAATATGTTTTAGTCCATCTGAACATAAATAGGGGTTCTTGCAATTTATATCTTTTGCATAACTCGTCATAGATAAGGAACATTGCTACGAAAAATTTGTATTTCCTAGTGTTTTTACCCATAAACAAGAGCGTTAATAATATCAAATTGTCAAGTGTAAAATCGTATTTCAGTCCTTTTTCATTGATAATTTTGTCAATTCCACTTAAGGTATATTTTAACAGAAAGTACGCTGACTCACAAGATCTATATTTCTCTATCTCATCTACTGCCTCTCTAAGGAGTTGTGTCACTCTATTTTCTGTCTCACTCATTCTTATTTACCTCTTCCATTTCAAGAATTGCTAAGACAACGCCAGAATGCGGGAATAAATGAGGGAAGTTTCCTCTTCCCTCACAAGTTACAGGGTCAACGTGTTCTCCTATAAGTCCTAAAGGTGAGCTACATGAGGATAGTTTTTGGAGTAACATTTTCGCCTTATCAATCTGGTTTAGCTTAATATAAATCCTTGCTAGCCATGTTGTTACTAGCGTAAAGGGGTTAACTGCATTTCCTAAGAAATCCCTTTTGTACCGTAAATATAGCCCTTCAGAAACTTTTAACTCGTCCTCCACTCTCTTTAGCGTGTTTAAGAAAATTTGGTTGTCAGCTGGTATAAAATCATAAATTGGTAATGTGAGTAATGCGGCATCTACTTCATCTCCATTGTAATACCTAACGAAGTGGTCTTCTTTAACTCCTTTACTTAATACATCGTTTTTTATTTCATCAGCCCTGGCTTTCCATTCATCGGCAAGGTTTTTATAACCTAATTCTTTAGCTAACTTTGAAGCTCTATCTAGTGCAACCCAGCATAGGACTTTAGTGTGTGTGTAATGCCTTAGAACTCCTCTTTCCTCCCAGATATCTGTGCTTGGATCTCTCCACGCATAAGAGACCCACGTGGCTATAGTTTCAACTGCCCAGAAGTTTCTATCGATATAGTCATCGTCCTCTGTCTCCTTATAGAATGTATATAATGCATTCATAAACGCTCCTTCTATATCCATTTGGACTTGCAAATATGCAGCATTCCCTATTCTTACTGGTTTGCTATTTTTATAACCGCTTAACCAGTTAATTTCCTCTTCCGCTGGTGGTGGACTTCCATCAATTGTATAGAATGGGTGGTCAAAACTCTTTGATGATAAATCTATTAAATTCATTAAAAAATCTAGTGCTCTTCTAGCATAAGTAAGCAAACCGGCTCTGGTTAAAGCCTCTATTGCATATGATGAATCCCGTATCCACACATATCTATAATCCCAGTTTCTACCCTCACCAATTATTTCCGGTAAAGATGTCGTAGGTGAAGCGATTATTCCGCCAGAGGGTTTGTAGAATAGTCCTAAAATTACTGATAATGACCTATAATATAAGTCTTTAAAGAGAGAAACTTTCTTAGCTCTTCCTAATTCTTTTTCCGTAAAATTTATTAGTTTTGAGAAAGCTTCGTACGGTTTAGAATACACGAATCCCTTTTGGCTGAATAGTCCATATCTTAAATCTCTCGAGTAAAGTAGATACAAATATCCTTTCCCACTTTTTACCAAGATCTCATAAGGTGTTATGATCTCGTAGTTTCCGTAAATTAGGAGCTCTAGCCCCTCTTTAGATAATGGGTTTTTGTATATTACCCCTTTATCTGTTACCACCTCTGTCCCAGCGTTTATTAGCCCGTAATTAAAGACTGGGTGAATCTCAACCTTTAGAGGTATTTCCGTGTCATAAAGTCTAATTATTGCTGGTAATGATATGGGTAAAAAATCTATTACGTTAGCTTTTCCTCTTTTTGTCTTATAAGTGGTTTTAAGTATTAGAGAGTATCCTATATATTCTTGCTCGTTTTCATGCTCGTCAACTGGTCTTATTGAGAAGTATCCACCCTTATTTTCATCTAAAATTTTAGTGAATACCGAAGGGCTATCAAATCTAGGAACTGGGAACCAATCAATACTTCCGTATGATTCTAACGCAGATGTTAGGCCGTTAGATAGGAATGCATAGTCCATACGTTTTAGTTGTAGTTTGTTTTTTAAAATAGTTTTGAGAGTAGTTAATATGTTCGCGGTAAGTATAAATACACAAACACCCCCCATTAGATTTAGACAAACTTACAGAGATTTAATAGAGAAATATAGCTATTTACAGTTGCCTTTAGACCTTGCCGTTTTAGATAGTGGTGACTATTATATTTCCGTTGGAGGAGTCGCTAAGATGATGATGGGAATATTGAATAAGTTTGATAGGGTTAAGTGGGTTTCACTAGGCCCTGGGTATCCCCCTGAGGTTAAGTTTTCTGAATCAGTGTATTTTTATTTCGTAGACCTAGACCCAGTAACACTACAAGGTTATACTAGATTTAAAGAGGGTATTTACAATGAATCTCATGGTATTTCAAAATATGAAATTAAGCCAGAGGATTATATATCTTATACGGAATATAATTGGTTGTCTGCGAAAAAACTTTTAGAATTTTATAAGGATACTGATGTATATTTTATTAACGATTTCCAACAGTTACTTGTAGGAGGTATAATAGGTCCTTCTGCCCCCGCAGTTCTATGGTATCACATACCCTTTGTTCCCGAAAACCTTTCGCCTAAAATTAGGGATTTCATAGTTAGGGCTTTTGAAGGTTTCGATTACGTGGTGTTTAGCACTAAGAGGGATCTGGAAGGTCTTCTGAGGATAGGGGCTAAGATTAAAGCTAAGCAAATTTACCCCTTTATTTCCGTGAGCTCATATAGAAGGGCAAGCAAGGAGGAAGTTAGTAGGATTAAAAGTAAGTATGGTATAAAGGATGACGAGAAGATAATTACAGTAGTAGCAAGGATGGATCCTATGAAGAGTCAAGATTTAGCAATATTAGCGTTAAAGGAGTTAAAGAGGGACGATGTTAAGTTACTTCTAGTTGGTAACGGTAGTTTTACGAGTGGTGCTTTGGGGACCGGTAAAGCTGCTTTGTGGGTTAAGAAGTTAAAAAGCTTAGCCGAGGAGTTAAAAGTTCAAAATAAGGTGATTTTTACGGGTCACGTTAGTGATGATGAGTTATATGCTATTTATGAGGCGTCTGACGTTATTGTTCTTCCCTCGAGGATTGAGGGGTTCGGTCTTGTAGTATGTGAAGGATGGGTTTATGAAAAGCCTGCAGTTGTTAGTGATGGTGCTGGTGTTCACGAGCTGATAATTGATGGTGGAAATGGTTTCACATTTAAGAGTGGCGATTATAGGGATTTAGCACAAAAAATAGAAATTATCTTGAGAGATCCAGACAAGTATGGTTACCTCGGTAAAGAGACTCTCAAAAAATGTTCGTCTGATTACGCCTTTGAGCAACTCAAAGAGGTGTTCTTAGGAGCAATGAAGGATTATGGCAAATAATCACTTACTTTCTGAGGGTTTTATTGTTATTACTCCACTATCTTCATCAACTTGTAATATATATTTTGTCCCGTGTTTCTCTATCATTGACTTCGGTATATATAAGTTCAACGGCAATGTATAGTACTCATATTCGTATGTTTTACCTCTGACGGTCTTTTTTCCCACTAATCTTTTAGCCTCTACTATTCTCTCTTTCATAAGATTAGCATCTCAGTTTAGGTTTTTAAACCTTATTCCAAATGTTTCTAACACTTTTTAATTGTAATACTCAAAAATTTTTATACTTAAAAAAGGAAGATTGAAAAGTAATGATGAACACCAGCTGTAATGATTTGTGATTGGAAAACGCTCAACTGACTTTTTAAACCCTTTACTAATTTCCACTTATGAACCCCGTACATATTCTAGCTAAAAAAGGGGAAGTAGCAGAAAGAGTACTAATTGCTGGAGATCCGGGCAGGGTGAAGTTACTCTCAAAATTTTTAGAGAACCCAGTTCTAGTGAACGAGAATAGAGCGTTTCTGGTATATACGGGGAAGTATAAGGGGGTTGATGTAAGTATTGCGACACATGGCATCGGAGGTCCTTCAATAGCTATAGTCCTAGAAGAATTAATAATGTTAGGTGGGAGGATATTTATAAGGTATGGAACAGCCGGGGGGTTAATACCAGAGTTAGATCTCGGAGATTTTGTAATAGTTAGTGGTGCTTCATATAATCAAGGAGGCTTATTTTACCAATACTTTAAGGAGAATGTGAGTATCTCGGCAACACCGGATTTTGACGTTCTCCTCACCCTTTATAATACCTTTAAATCACATGGATTGAAATTTCACGTAGGTAACGTTTTCAGTAGCGATGCATTTTATGCGGAAGATGAGGAATTTGCCAAAAAGTGGTCTGAGAGGGGCAATATAGCTGTTGAGATGGAGTGTGCTACATTGTTTCTCTTAAGTAAGTTGAGAAAAGTGAAGGGTGGTGCGGTTGTGGTAATTTCAGATAATCTAGTGAAGGGTGGTGTGTGGATATCTAAGGAAGATTTAGAGAAAAAGGTAGCAGAAGGTGCTAAAGCTATATTAGACGCGTTAATAAACATACAGTAAATGAAGATTGTTAGAGACCCTATTCATGGGTATATAGAGATCGACGAGAGGATATTGCCAATAGTTTCCTCACCTTATTTTCAGAGATTGAGATATATCACTCAAAATGCCTTAGCATATATGGTTTACCCGGGAATGAGACACACTAGGTTTGAACATAGTTTAGGGGTAATGCACTTAGTGAAAGAATTTCTGAAATTTCTAAATTTTAATAAGCAAGTCGATTTTATTGATGATGATTATGTACTACTAGTAAGCCTTACAGGTTTGCTTCACGATATAGGGCATTTAGCTTTTTCACACACTTTTGAAAGTGCAATAAAAGTATTTGATGAGATTTATGGAGGAAAGGTTGAGTATTTGGGTAATAAGACTCACGTTAAGTTAGGCATTAAAATAATAGAGGAATACTTAGCCCCTTACATTGATAAAGTGGCAAAAGGCGATCCAGTTAAATTCATAATTCACGTGCTTAATGAAGATCCTAAAAATGAGGAGGAGAGACTGGGTTTACAGTTAATTTCTAATTTTATAGATGCTGACAGAGGCGATTATTTGTTGAGGGATTCATATTATGCTGGAGTAAGTTACGGTTTTTACGACGTTGAAAGGTTAAAAAGGGTTTTAGTTTATGTTGATGGAAAAATTGCTATTTTGAGCAAGGCTATTCCTATAGTAGAACAATTCCTCTTATCCAGAATGTATATGTTTGAAAACGTTTATTTTCATAGCGTGGTAGGAATGTATAATTCAATACTTTCTCATGCGATTTCAAAACTTATTTCCACTGGCTTATTAGACCTTTCTAATCCACTGGAAATAACAGAGTTCAAAATATTCTCCTTACTCGATAGAATAGATCAACATTTTAAAAATGCTATAATTTATAGGCAAGGATATAAGAGGATAAAAAGGGATATAGTAGGAGAATGTTTCCATTTAATAGATAGAGAAGAGTTATTAAACTTGAGTAGAGAGACGAATAGTAAGATAATTTATTACGAGTTTTCCGATACGCCTTATAGGGAAGAAAAGGAGGCCGTTTATATTTATGATGGAAATAAACTTACTCAACTATCTAGAGTGTCGAACCTTATAAACGCTGTGAAAGAGTTAAAAAAGGCTATAATTGTATATCATGTTGACATGGAAGAAAAAGTGGAAAAATATAAAAGAATATTGGAGAATTGTAAGGTTTAATTTTTGATAACTCTAGCCCCATCTCCAATTTCTGCAATATAATATTTTTCAATTCCTATCTTTTTAAGGAACTCTATCACATCATTAACGTATTTTTTAACAGTGAAAATATGTGGGTTTGGCCCTGCATCAAATGTGTATGCAGCGTTGTTAAATTCTTGAACCCATTCAATTATTTCAAATGACTTATCATTTAAATAGAAGAATGAAGGCCAAGAATCTAGTATAACCGCATGCATATTATTACTATGTCTCATAGTCCAATAGAAAAACTCCTTTTCATCTTTTCTCCTTATTGCTTCTATTACCTTAGGCAAAGTATCCTCTATGAATTTAAGCCTACATTCAAGAAGATAAGATGTATTCGCTGTAATTATCATTCCTTTTCTAGAAGAAACTTTCTTTCTTTGATGGGAAATTATAGGGATTACATCTACTAAGTCACTCCAGTAATCTGGTGGGAAAAGTTGATAACAGAACGAGTCTTCCCCATCATCTCTAACTCCTTTTTCCCAAATCACAAACCCACCTGGAATACTTCTGCAAGCACTCCCAGATCCTATTCTCGCAATTTTACTTAGTTCTTTCTGACTAAGTCCTAAACCCAGTGCCTCATTTGAAGCTACTACTAGGGCCGCTATTCCAGCGGCGGAAGAAGCTAAACCCACTGATTTAGGAAAGTTAGAGAACGACTCTACCCTCGCATATAATTTTTTTCCGTATAAATTTCTGAAAATATTTAACACTTTACCACTATATTCTCTGACTTCTTCCTCCGTTGCTTTCTCCCCATTTATAAACACTTCATCCCTTGAGAACTCCTCTGAGAAAATCACTTTAGTCCTAACTTCTAGTCCCTTCAACGAGACTGAAAGGGAGGAATTTAACGGTAGATTAAGTTCTTCGTTCTTCTTACCCCAATACTTGACAATTGCTATGTTTGAAGGTGCTATGGCTTCAGCTTCAAGTTTCAAGCCTTAATCCCTCATCCTCCTTTAGCCTTATAACACTTACATTTTTAATCTTACTCCACTCTTCTATCACGTTTTCTAAATTATAACCTATCGCGAAAACAGATTCCCCTCCCGCACCTGGTGAAATTGTGAATAACGCACCTTCTTTTTCAGCTATTTTTTCTAAAGCCTTTGTGATCTCATTCTCTATCTTTACCCCAACTATTTTCTCAGCTAAATTATTGAGCATATTCCTAGCAAGTCTTAAATGTTCAATTGCATCCTCAATTCTACCTTTTTTCAGTAGTCTTATTGCAAATTCATTTTCTTCATCTATGTATTTCATGATTTTGCTGAAAAGTGGTATGGAGCTTTTTTCTATAAATTTAGAGACAGAATTAACAGTATTAAAGCTTTCCCCTATGAACGCTAAAGCCATGTCTAATTTCCCTATCTCAAACTTCTCTATTTTAGCATCCACTTTATTTATATCGTTAAATCTTCTGTAAATTATTGAGCCATAAACTGCTGCAGCAATATCAAAACCACTTCCAATACCTTTTTGCCTTGTATAATTCGCTTTTTGTGCTATCTCATGGATCTTATCTAGGTCGAGTTCATTATATAAGAGTGTATAAATACAAGCTGTTAATGCCACCGTTGCAGCTGATGAACTTCCTAAACCTGATTTCTTCCCGTTTATTAAAAACTCTGGATCGTTAAATAGTTTAACATGAAGTTTAGGTAATTTAATTCCTAGTTTTTCGAATTGAGTAATAACACTTTCTATTAACTCATTTCCTTTTCCCTTAAATGTACCGTAAGAGGTTTCAAATATGTTTTCTTCTGAATCACTACACTCAGCTTTAACTCTCTTGTTAATAGCAATTACGTGTGAGATTCCTCCAAATACTACTGAGTAACTACCAATCCATAATACTTTTCCAGGGGCTGAAACTACTTTTTTTATTTTTAACACCTCTACTCTATTATGGAGTTCATTCAAAAAAGGGATAGGCTGGTATTAACTACTATAGCACAATCTGGCCCTAACGGTATAGATTTTACAACACTTATAGCTTCATTAACTCCGTATTTAACGAGAGAGAGTATTCAGAAAAGTATAGAGAATCTTTTCATTAAAGGGGATATAATAAGTGTAAATACTGGCTCTGGGGAAGTTAGGTATATAGCTTCTAAAACTGTTAGGGACGCTATGATTTCACTAGAAATTCAAAAGTATAAAATAGCAGAATACGTTAAGGAATTAAGTAGCAAAAAGGACGAGATTATTCAACTTCAAGATAAGAATAAACAGTTGGAGGAGTTGAAAAATATAGTATCTAAAGGATTAATCCTCATCTCTTTATCCTTAATGAACCTCTACTCTTCACCTATGCCAGAATTAACTATCCCAGAATTCATAGAATCTATGCAACCTCTCAGCGAGGTTTTAAGCAAATTGTCTAAGGTCGTTGATGTTAAATTGAATAAAGAGGATGTTGAAAATATTCTTAAAATAGTAGAAAAATATAGGGGTGTTAAGGATTATGAGTTATTAAAACAGCTAATTGAAAAGGGAGAGGAAAGTAGTTCTAAATAGTTCACAGTCTTCTTAGTCTATATAAATTTTATAAAGGGTGAAGTAATAATTATATACAAGATGAGGAGTAAAAGAAACGAATTAGAGATAATTACGGAGATACTGGAGCTTGTTAATGATGGTTATACTGCAAAATCTGCTTTAATGAAGAACGCTAATTTAAGCTTTGCAATACTTAAAAAATATGCTGATTACCTCATCAGTAAAGGGTATTTAGAAGAGTCAGAATATGGTTATAAAATAACTCCTAAAGGGCTGAGGTTATTAGAAAAATTAAAGCAAGTCAGAGAACTGGAAGTTAGATTAGCAGAGCTTATTAATGACTTATCTAAAGAATTATAATGATGGTAAGTTTATTCATTGCACTTTTAGTTAGCAGCAGTCTAGCTGCTGGTATTAATTCTCTTTTACAACTAATTTTATTACAGAAAAAAATAACTAAAGTCTCAAAAGAAATACACGTAGTAAAATCACTAACTACGCTTTTAGCTTTTAAGAAGTTTATAGATATAGTTTCTGCTGATGAGTCGCAAACACTGATTGAAGAGTTGCTGGTAGGGCTAAGAACATTACCCTCATTTGACTCTGTCTCCGATTTTGTGGAGTCTAAATTAAGTAAATTAAAAGGAAGTGTCATAGGGTTTTTAGATTCTTTGAACACATTAGACGTTGTTACCTCACTTTTTACCAAAGTCCAGGTGTTTCATAAACACAGTATCTCCCTTAATGTCATTTCTCTTACTTTTCTATTTCTTTCATTTTTAATTCCTTTACAATCATTTTTGTTCTTAGGCTTAAGTTTGGGTTTTGAGGTCGATTCCCTCTCATTCTTGTTTTATACAGTTTATTACTTAGAAAAATTAGAGAGATTAAAACAAGAGTTAAAAAGCTTAACTAGTTAAAATTGAAAAACTCCTTGAATTTTCCTAGAACATTCTTGCAAATCTTCCCTTATCTTATCCATATAGTTCTCAATTACCGCATAATAGTATTTAGGTCTCCCTATTTTCTTCTCATCGCCTTTCTCTCTTACTACTAGTCCAAGGTCTATCAGTTTCTTTAGACTATTTTCTACTGTTGTCTTACTCATCTTTAGCATTTCTGATAATTCTTCTGAGGTTATGGGTCTATTAACTTCTATTAATTTGAATAAACAATCGATATCTGTATCAGAAATCTTATAGCAACATCTTATTATTTCCTTACTAGCCTTTAATTTTTCACTCATCATTATTAAATTACTCTTTTTCGCTTAATAAAAATTTATCAAGTTTTTACTGAATTTTCTATATCCATAAATATTTTTTCTTTATCAAAATATATTCTACAATCTTTTAATCCTCTAGTTAAATAATTAAGTAACTTCTCATAAATATATGGTCTATCGCAAATTAATATATATGCATAAGGTAATTCTATTACGTTTTCTAAACCTCTATAATTGCATTTTATCTGTAGGCCAAAAACATATTTAATCTCTTTGTTTTCCATAAGAAGCTTTGTGTAAAGTACCGCACCGTCTATGGGGAACTGATATTTTCCTATATTCCTTTTCATAGCCTCTGGGAATTTATCGGACAAAAGTAATTTAGTCCTACCTTTTGGCGGGTGATCACCTAGGATACCGCCTATTACTACTGCTTTAGCCTTATTTAAATCCTCTCTACTCAACTTTCTATCAGCTTGAGGATCTAAGATAATAACCTCTGAAGGGTCAAAAACCTCGTTAAACCGCTTAGGGGTACTCGGGAGCCCTGGAATTTTTGTCCCAGTTATTAATAAATCATCACCAGCAATTTTATAAGAGCTCTCATATTCGTAGTAAATCCATTCCGATAAAATAGGCTCTAAATGTTCAATAACTATTTTCACAAATTCATTTCATAAATGAAGGGATATATTGTTTTACTTGACTGTGAAGAAGGAATTATTGTCACTAAGGGTAAGAAATTTAATATAGAAAAAGGTATTTATGCATACGTGGGTTCTTGCGGAGTTAATTGCGCTAAAAGAATTTCGAGGCATTTAATCAGAAATAAAGAAAAGAAGCATTGGCATATAGATTTTCTTACAGAGCTTTGCAATCCTATCGGTGTAATTGTCTTAAATGAAGGTGAAAAAGAAATAGCTAAGAAACTGACCGTGTTTAAGTATGTTAAAGGATTTGGAAATAGTGATGATAAAGAGAACTCATCTCATCTCTTTAAAGTAGACATAATTTCTCTCTTCAATTTAATTAAATCTAATAAATGAGGACTTTTCTTTGCCATGTCTTCAAATTCACCGTACCAGAAAGCCCCTTGGTTATTAAGAAATTGGATATACAAGTAATCCCTATAAGCTACTATTTTTATGACTCTTACCCCTTTAGGAAGTGGAAAAGGGGTTTTATTAACCTCAATTTCCCTCCCGAAATAGGGAGTTAAGATAAAAGTTAATTTTTCCTTTATCTCGTCTGTAAGTTGTACTTCAATTCCCTCAACACTTCTAACCTCTAACCTTTTCTTGGTACTTCTGCATAATCCTTCCTTGTTAATAAGTAGGCAAGATGAGACCTCATCTATTAATTTATCAAAGTCCAGCAGGTCGAACTCTTTAGTAACGTTATAATAGACTCTTATCTTCCTCCCTTCAACTTTTATCTTAACTTCTCTGTCTAGGACTCTTATTAATGCAGTACTCTCTCCTCTTATCTTTCCCGTGATTTTTATATCAGCTACCTTACCTTCAACGTAGAATGGTTCGGTATATAAAGTATATGAATAACAAAATTTAGGTGAAATTTTTTGTAATGCTTTCAAAATAATCTCTTGTATGAGTGATGATATCAACATAGGTTATAGTAAAAAGGACATTGTAAAAACTTTTGATGTTGATAAAGTGAATGAGGTATTAAGTAAAGAGAATTTGTTTTCGTATTTAGGTTTACGTGTTATAAAGTTAGATAAAGGATTAGCAGTAACTTCTTTGCAATATTCACCTAATGTGCTGAGAGTGGGTAACGTTTTACATGGTGGTGCAATTATGGCTACAATCGATTATACTGGAGGTTTAGCAGTTATGACTGTTAATGACGGTGATGATCAAGTTACCCAAGAGCTAAAAATCAACTTCTTAGAACCTATGAAAGACGGTCCTTTTACGTGTGTTGGGAAGGTTATTAGGGCAGGGAGAGTTTCTGTTGTCGTTGAAGTAGATTTTTATGATAAAAAGCAAGTACTCGGTGCTAAGGCTTTAGGAACCTGGTATATCTTGAGGGGAAGAAAGGTTAATTCTAGGTGATAAAAATGAAAGTAGTAATCGTTGGTGCCGGACATAACGGGCTCGTAGCTTCCGCGATTTTAGCAAAGAAAGGGTTCAATGTTACGGTGTTAGAGGCAAATGAGAAAATAGGCGGAATGACGGATACAATAGAGGTTAAAGGGGTTAGAATTAGTAGGGCTTCATATGTATTGGGTTTAATGCCAGAGTTCTTAGTGGAAGAGTTTAAAATTCCATTAGTTAAGGGTGATGTGTTTCAAACGTTCTTCGTTAATAATAAAGTAATCCCGTTTTGGAGAGATGAAAAGAAGAGAAGGGAGGAAATGGTAAAAGTCGGTGAGACGAAATACCCAGAATTCGAGGATCTAATACTTAACTTCAAGAAACTAATGGAAGAGAAATTTACATATGTAGATAAGCCTCCATCAAAAGATGAAGTGCTTGAAGAGGCTGAGAAGAAGGGTTTGGAAGTATTTATAACTACTTCTGCGAAGAAATTTCTTTCAGAGTACATATCCGAAGATTATCATTATTTCTTCATATACCACGGTATGGAGAGGGCCCCAGCTTATGTAATTGCATACTATTTCTCACCTAGTTGGGCTCTAGTTAGAGGCGGAATGGGTACTGTAGCAGAGAGAATTGCTGAGTACGCAATTTCTTACGGTGCTGAGATCAGAACTGGGATTAAAGTCGTAGACCTGGTCGAGAAGGGGGATAGGATAGTCGGTGTTGTCACTTCTGATGGTAAAATTATTGACGCTGATGTAGTAGTAATATCTACTAGTCCTCTAGTGTTTTCTGACTATTTAGGAATTAAATTAGAACTGGATTATGCGGGTTGGAAGAAGTATAATGCGATTTTATCAGAGTACCCTAAGTTCCCTCAGCAGTTAAAGGGGTTTGAGTATTCCCTTATTGATACTGAGTTCGGTGAGGTAATCTTTCCCTCGATTCTTGACGATAGTAGAGGCGGAATTGTTATTGAAAGTATGGCCGATATTGATGAACTAGAAAACATTTTCCAAGGACTTCGAAAGAACATTATATATTTAGAGGAGTTAAACTCAAGAAACGCTGAGAAGATATATAATTTACCTTTTGGTAACCTTAACCATTTACCTATGACCAGCAATTTCTTATTTGACAAAAGGCTTGGGTATAAGACAAAATATGATAATGTCTATCTAGCCAGTGCGGGTACTTATCCCGGTGGTCAAGTAACTGGTATTCCGGGTTATAACGTTGCAAATCTCATAATTAAGACTTATCAGCGTTAAGCGATTTAACTTTTTCTATATCTTTCATGGCCTCTTCTTCTTTCCCTAGCTTCATATAAGCCTTAGCCCTCCTATAATAAGCCTTTACAAACTGAGGCTTATAATTTATAGCCTTAGAGTAGTAGTTTATTGCTTCTTTAATCATGCCCTTCTTTTCAAGCAATATTCCCTTCTCGAAATAGAGCTCTGCGTAATATGGGTTTAAGTTTATTGCAGTATTTATGTCTTCCTCAGCGTCTAAATTAAGTTCTTCTTTAGTTAAAGCCCTATAATAATATAGTTCAGCGTCGTATGGATAACTCCTAATTGCTAAAGTTAATTCCCTTAGAGCGTCTAAGTAGTTCCCCGTTTTATAGTCAATTATTCCCTTTACTTTTAGTAGGATAGGGGAATTAGCAGTTAAGTTTGTTATCTCCTCTTTAGCTTTTTCGATTTCTTCGAGCTTTAGATAAGCTAAAGCCCTTAGTACTCTAGCATCATCTGAGTTTAAATCCTTTAGAAGTTCTAAGGCATCTCTATATAAACCGTGTTGTATATAAATTCTTGCCATTTCGAGTTTGTTACCAGCCTTTTCGAAAGACTTTAAAGCCTCATCGTCATTGCCCAATTCTTCTAATATTTTGCCTAAAAGGTCATAGGCTTTTGTTGAGGACTGGTTTTTGTCAATTATCTCCTTTAGTTTTTTAAGCGCATAATTCAGGTTACCCTCATTATATGCTTTTATTACTTCCTCTAACTCATCCATATATTTAAAAAAATGTATATAGAGATAAAATGTTTTCCCTTTCTTATTTATTTCTAGCTAGAGTAAACCCTTTTAAAAGTTTTACTTCAAGAGATAAGCCATGGAGCCTTTCTACTTTAAGTCATATGATAGGGTAGTAGGAGTGGCACATAACGAAAAGGAGTTAGAAAGCGAAATAAAGAGGATAGGTGCTGTAGATCCCGCTTGTGTTAACTGGCATTTAGAACAAGGGCATATAGTCCAGTGGTTGAGGTATATAGGAAATAATACTCTGGCGGAAATGCTGAAAGACGTGAAGGATTACAGGGAGGCATTAGCGAGGATAAGGGACTATTTCATAATGACTCAAAAGGGTAAACAACAAATGAAGCCTAAAGTGACTCCTAAGAAGAGATGGTAAACATTTTTATTTTCTCTTTTTATTCCTCAGCTAATTTTTAACACTTTAACTAGTACTTTTACAAACTAAGAGAGTGTTCTCTGGTAATTTTTCACTTATAAATATATAAGTTAATACTTTGTACTTATCGTCTATATACCTTATAAGTGACGAGATTTCCTTCTCCTTAGTTTTGGGTATTATGACTCCAACACTCTTTCCACTAATTTTTATAATTTTTTCTAAAAATACTGGAAGATTTGAAACAGCATCAGTATATATTAGGTTGCATTCATTTGAGATATTGAGCCTTAATAGGAACTCTGCTATCTCACGCTCAGCATACTCACTTGCTAGAACTGCCATATGTATAGCTCTCCTATTAACTTATTTAAATTTTTTTATCATATACGATATAATAGATTTCGTAAAACTGTGTTAAAGAAAGTTATATCTGGTTAAACTCGTTTACTTCAGCACAGATTATTCCTAGTAATAAAGTTTTTCCTTATTATACGAAGGAGGAACGAATAAAATCCTTTTAAATGCTCTTTACTTCGTGAACCTAATCTTTGAATTTGTGAATTACATAGGGATTATAGCATTTGCGATTAGCGGGTCAATGAAGGCTATTAAGAAGGGTATGGACTTATTAGGAGTTATAATACTTGGAATTTCCACCTCCTTAGGTGGAGGGATCATAGCTGATATATTGTTAGGCAAAACTCCTCCAACTAATTTAACTTATTATCCTTATGTTTTAACGTCAATAATCTCGAGTTTGATCACATTTACATTTTATAAGATCTTCACTAATGCTAGAAAACCTTTACTTTATGCTGATGCAATAGGATTAAGTGCTTTCGCTTCTTCTGGTGCTTCTTTGGCTTTCTCCTTCTCTCATGATTTCTTATTGGTTATAACTATCGGTACTATAACTGCTGTAGGTGGTGGTGTTATTAGGGATGTTTTATCTGCAGAGGTTCCTTTAATTTTGATAAGAGAGTTTTACGCGACTGCTGCCTTTATAGGGGCTACAGTATATTATACTTTAAGGATCATGGGTTATCCCGATATAATAAGTACCGCTATATCCTTCTTAGTAACTTTAACTTTACGTATTTTAGCCATGAAATATAACTGGGAATTACCTAAAATTGAAGTGAAATAGAACGTAAAATCATTTATCTTCTTTTATGCCCTTTCTACCTTTATCGTAAGTACGTGATTATTTAATTTTTTATCTACGATCCTATAGTTGCCTTCTGGTAATTTAATCTTATAATCACGCCCTCCAGTAGTTATAATAAGATTATTAGAGTCTATGTTTACTTTTATATCTTCTATTTTATCCTCTTTTATCCTATCACCTATAATTAGGTATGAGTTCTTATCCTTCATCGGTATGATTTCGAATTTATCTTCTTTACTAGGTCTCTTGATTCTTCTTTGCTCAGAAAAGCCCATTTCATCTAATATTTCATCTAAGATGCTAGGCGGAGAAGGAAAGAGGCTGTTTAGTGTTCTTTCGTAATCTTCTATTTCTTCGGCCGGAATGAATAGTCTTCCTCTTTTACCAGAATTCGTTATATAAGCTATGTGTAATCCAGTCTGGTCTGCTGACATACTGAAGCTTACTATTCCGAGTCTGGTCATGTCAGAGGCTGTTATCCTTCCTTTTGTTTTTATAATTCTCTTAATCTCCTCGTCTATGGAATCCATAACATATCCTCTCATGCCACATTTATATAATTTGGGGTTACCTCGAATATTTCAAACAATAAAAACAAATTGAATAACTTAAACAAGAATTACTTCGAAGTATTATTGTATTACTTAACATGAGTATTACCCAATAAAAAGTAGTTTTAGAGATAGCCCTACACTGAAAAAACGAGTTTGTAAAAATATCACTATCACTTTTTAAATTTATATGGATATTTATTTTATTGTTATTTTTTACAAAAATTGTAGGCTTTTTATGGAGTAATTTTATTACTACAAAATTTTTATTTTAAGTATGGTAGTAAATAGCGTGGAAGACTGGGTAACTGTATCAACTAAGGTAAGATAAAGAAGTATTGGAAAAGGCTAAAAGTATAATATAAACGTTAGTGAGGTTATGAGAAAAGCGTTAGAAGAGGAAATTAAAGAGCAGTTAGAATTAGCCTCAAAAGAGTTAGAGAAATTTTCACAAATGACGTATTAGAGGATTTGAAAAGATGAAAAGGAAGAGGTAAAGTACCTTTTTGATGCAAGCGCATTATTTGAGGCTGTAAAAAATTGGTAAAGTCTCTTTTTCCTTACTTAAGGAGAATTATAGAATAACATTAGCTTGTTACGAACTAGGAAATATAGTATGAATATGGGAATTAAGATAAATGTTAACCTTATTCTCGCAACACTAAAGAGGGTACTGTCTTTGATGAACATTATTAATGTTGAGCTAGATGAAGAGGTTTTAGAGGAAGCAGTTAAAAGAGGTTTGACTTATTACGATTCAGTCTATCTGGTTATTGCGAAGAGGATTAATGCTAAGTTAGTCAGTTTAGATAAAGATTTAATTAAGAATGGAGCAATTGAGTTAAAAAGGCCTTTTGAAGAAAAGTTGATGTTTTCAATTGACCCATATTAACAGATCTTGGATAATTTCTTCTTGTGATTCTTTTTTGGTACAGTTTTTATCTATAAATTGTTAAACACTAGACTCTATACCCCTTAACTCTTAGGTTTTTCTCCCCTTATAATGAGATAAAAATTGGAATTTTTTTATGCTAATTATTTTTATTGATTTATACTAAAAAACTGAAAATAATCTGATTTATTCTTACTTATTTTAAGCTTTTTTGAACTTTCAGTGGAAGCACTAAATCCCTTAATTTCCTAATTTTTTCACACTTTTTCCGTCTTTCCCTAAGTCTCTGAACGTCTTTTCAGTTCTCCCTTAATTGTGACAAGTTAAGTTGGAGTTAACTTTACATAGTATTATGTTATCTCTAGGTAGAGTAAGAAAAGCCACTAAGCTCCAGTGGAAATTTTAACTTTCAAGATTTATAGTGGAATTGAAAGTAATACAGACCTTAACTTTTTTATGAGAGCTTTTGTCAAAAGGAATAGCTCAAATTAGTCAAACCTTAAAAGTAATAATTTTACTATAAACTTAAAAAAAGATGCCATGTGAGTATCACGATGAATAGAAAATTTTAGCTGGAAGTATCGAAGCGGAGTTCATATAATTTTTCAGTTAATCTAGCCTTCTTCACCTTTCGGGAGGTTGGGTGTTCATCATTTTGAATAACTTTATTTTTAGTTTATTAACCACATTAGTATGTGAAAACATACACGAGGGATCCTATCGCTGTTAATCTTTCTCAGCTATTAATATTTATATCTATTCTTATTATTGGTTCTAACAATTACCTTAACTATTTGGCACTGGTCTCCTCTACTATATTGTTAATATTAGCTGGTCTCCTCCTCGTTATTAACTTAGATTATGAAAAGAAATTGATGATAGAAAGAAGGTTCCTAACTGAGATTGTAATTATAACGGAATTATCTCTTACCCCTCTTATCTACTTCCTTCTAACGCATAACCTCTTTATGCTTCTCTACTACCCTCTCATTTTGTTTGGATATTTCTTTAAAAAAATGAAATATACAGCGTTAATTATGTTACTTACTCTACCACTTTTCTACTTACCTCTTAACCATTATTTCGGTACTGATGAAATTATGATTGGTTATTATTCAGCATATCTATTTCTTCACGGATTTAATCCCTATAACCCTCATTTAACCGCTAATGTCTATGAGGTTTTCAGTAGGGCAGACCAATACATATATGGTACGCCTTATACTACTGGAGGGTTTGTAACAAATCTTAACTATCCAGCTCTGTTCTTTCTTATTGAATTACCGGCTGTTATATTCAGTTTTTCCCCAGATTACATACTTTTACTATTCTATCTTTTGACAGGTTTAGTAATGTTGCTAGTCTTGCCGGAGTATTTAGGTCTATTATTTATTTCTGCGTATTTGTTAAATTTTAATTACTTATATTATCCGTTGGGAGGTGTTGATGATATTGTATGGGTTTTCTTTCTCCTCCTTACTTTTTTAGTTAAGGACGTCAGGCTAAAAGGAGTATTTTACGGTCTTTCAATTTCTTATAAACAAGATCCTATCTTAGCACTTCCTTTTATTCTCTTTATATTAGGTAAAGAGAAGTCTAAAGTTTTTCTCGTTTACGCAATTACAGTTTTTCTTATCATAAACTCATATTTCATTTTCCTTTCCCCTTACTACTATTTTCACGCTTTAACAACACCTATAAGTGGTAATATAATACCTATAGGTTATGGAATAACGACCTTTTCTTTTACTGGTCTCTTTTACATATATCCTTTATTCTTCACGATAGCCCCGCTTACTGTTTTTGTATTGGGAATAATATTAAGGGTTACTAACAAATGGCCCGCAATAGCATATTTTACAATGTTTCTTATGAGTAGAGTACTATGGAATTATCTAGTTTACTGGCCCTTTTTCTCATACGTGGAAATTAATGAAGAGAAGAAATTTAGTTACAATAGGAAATCCACTCTAAACATTATAGGTATTTCTATACTTTTTCTGATATTTTTAGCAATGTTCTTTCACTTCTCATTTCTACAATACTCGAACTCAATTCACATGGAATTGATAAAGGTGTTTACCAAGAATAATCAAGTGTACGGTTTTCTGCTTAACGTTAGTTATATCGCTTATTACGGAATGCCATCGGCTATAAAACCTAACTTTAGGATTCTGCAAGACGTTCCGACTATCTCAGGTAATGGTTTAATATGGTTATCAAATACTACAGTATTAAAGCCTGGTGAGTATGAAATAGTTTACGTTTATGCACCATTTCCGCAATTATACTTAAATGAGCCCGTTTTCATTACCATAAACGCATATTACGGTGACGTGAATGGTTTCCTTCCAATTAGCTTGAAATAGATATATCGAAATATTTAAATCCTAGACTTTTAAACTAATCCTATGGATCTTAAGTCAAAGACGTTGTTGGTACTTGCTTCAATGCTTCTAATAGTCAATTACGTTGAAACAATGGTTGTCCCAGCTTTACCTACAATAGAAGAGGACTTTTCAATATCAGCAACTCTTGCAGGTTGGGTCACATCAGCATATATGATCGTGGCTGCAGCTACTTCACCACTAATGGGAAGGCTTGCAGATACTTATGGAAAAAAGAGGATGTATGTAATAGCAATTGCGTTTTACATAGTTGCTGTTGCAATTGCTGGATTCTCTCCTAACATTTGGGTATTAATAACGGCTAGGGCTATTCAAGGAGTAGGTTTTTCAATGTTCCCGATAGCTATAGCAATTATAACTGACCTTTATCCTAAAGAGAAAGTGGCTTTTGCGCAAGCAATATTAAGCGCAACCATAGGAATTGGACCAGCGTTAGGGTTATTAATAGGTTCATACGTCGTTCAAGACTTAGGCTGGCCATACGCGTTCCATACTGCGACTATCCTTTCACTAATTCTCTTTATAATCTCACTAAAGTACTTACCACATACTGGAGTTAGAGTAAAGGAAAAGGTTGACTATTTAGGTGCATCATTAATAGGTTTAGCGACTGTATTCCTTCTCGTATACATAACTGAAGGTCCCACGTTAGGTTGGCTTAGCCCAGTAAATCTAGGGCTATTGTTCACTTCTTTTGCACTTTACGGTATTTTTATAACAGTTGAAAAAAGGGCTAGTGAGCCTTTACTTAAACTCGAATTATTTAAAATAAGAAATTTTGCAGTCGCTAATATTGTAGGTTTAATTTCCGGAATAGGAATGTTTACAGTCTTTATATTCCTAGTTTATTACTCACAATTGCCTAAACCCTACGGTTTAGGGCTTACAATTATTGAGTCCGGGCTCTTAATGTCCCCTGTAGCTTTCGGGATGGTAGTTTTTGGCCCTATATTCGGTAGGCTGATGCCGAGAATAGGGCCTAAACCTCTACTAGTCCTCGGGAGTATATTGACTACAATAGCTTATTTACTTCTTTATTTTTATAGGAGTACCCCAGAAGAAGTAGTGATTGACGGTTTTATATCTTCCTTAGGGTTAGTAACTGTTATTTTGCCTTTAGTCAATATGGTGGCACTGTCATTACCAGATGAATATAGAACTACTGGCATGGGGATGAACACGTTATTAAGGACTATAGGAGGTTCTGCGGGTCCAGTAGTTGCCACTGCGATTATGCAGTCTTATCAAACTCCTATACTCTTTACGTATCAGAATCAGTTTTTAGTCCTTGGTTATTTACCATCTTCTACGGCGTTTAACTACATATCAATATTCGGTATGGGTATGATGATATTAACTTTAATAGGCTCGTTATTTACCAAGAATTATAAATTCGTTACGAGAGCTAAAGAGAGCAAAAAGGAGATTATTGTACCCCATTAAAATTATTTTAATGAGTTTCGGAAATTATCTTTGATGAACGAATTGGTCTTTGCTGAGGTGATGATGAATGCACGTCAGGGTGAAGTTATCTGAAGAGATGTGGAATAGTATTTCAGATGTGTTTTCTGCAATTCTTTCCCATCCTTTTATTAGGGGGTTAGTGGACGGTTCTTTAGAGGAGGAAAAGTTCAAATATTATATTATTCAAGACTATCATTACTTGAAGGGTTTCAGTAGGACTTTAGCGATTTTAGCTTCTAAAAGTGAGAGTGATGAAAATTTACAACTTTTCGTAACTCATGTTATTCATGTGATTAACGTTGAAAGAGCCCTTCATGAGTCCTTTCTCAAAGAATGGAAAATTAACCCAGAAGAATATGATATTTCACCATCTAACTTACTCTACGTTTCCTACCTCCTATCCACAGTCCTATTAAGGCCTTATTATGAAGGTGTAGCGGTTGTTCTCCCTTGCTATTGGATTTATATGGAGGTTGGAAGGGAGTTAATTAAGAAGGGTTCTCCTAATAAATTATATCAACGTTGGATAGAGACTTACAGCGGTGAGGAATACGAAAAAGGTGTTAGGGAAGTTATTTCGGTAGTTGATAGGTTTAATTTAGGAGAGGAAGAGAGGAGGAGTGCAATAAAGCAATTTAGGATAGCCTCAATCTTTGAATATATGTTCTGGGATTCTGCATATAAGTTAGAGAGGTTTCCGTTTAAGCTTTAGTGAATTATTTTTTGATAAATTTTATTTAGTAACACAGAGAGTCTTAATTATGGTAAAATATTGTCCTAGGTGCGGATATGCAAATGCTGATGATGCGAACTTCTGTTTAAGATGCGGTTATCCTCTAGCTTATCAGTACGTTAACCAACCAGTTGTAACCCAGCAAACGGTTAAATTACAAGGTAAAGTTTGCCCTAAATGCGGAACTGTCAACAAGCCTGAAGCACTATTTTGTAAAAGGTGCGGTTTTCCCTTAACCTTGAGTAACGTGAGCATAACTAATCCTCAACAGACTACTTTAAGCTTACCATCAACTCCTAGTCCTACTGTGAAACTTCCATCTCAGCCTACCCAACAGCTCTCACCTATAAGTGCTAATCAACCTTCAAGTCCACCTGTGCAGTCACCACCCCCTCAACAATTCCCTACTCAGAGCACGTCTGCAATTCCTATCTCATCTACCAGTTATCCCCAACAACCACCTTTAGCACAACCAGTTCCTTCACAATTCCAACAGCCCGCTAAGAGAAGTAAAAAGTCTAAGATTGTTAGGGTCACTGTTGCTGAAGTTGCTATAATAGGTGGTGCTTTGCTATTACTATCGGTTATTCTTCCGTACTTCTTCGCTATAATTCTTCTCCCGCCGTTATATGTTCCACCTCCAGTTAAAGGAATCTCTTATTTAACAAGTAGTCAAGTTGATTCAATTTTAGGCAATTCGTGGAGAATAATTTATAATACTACAAGCCCCTCTTCATTAGCTCCTATGGTAGGTATTAGTAGCAGTATTTCTGGTAGTATATCTGTCTATGGCGAGGAGTTTAATTCCGGTTCTTATTATCTCATAGCAGCGTACATTACTTTCCCCACATCTTCAGATGCTACCAATTTCTATGATTATTACGTTTCAAATTCGAAATTCTCCACATTAGCTTCAGTTACTACTTTAATTAATGGATATGAGGCTAAGATATTCCAGGGTAGTAATGGCATAATAGGGGTCACGAGTTTAGGCAATTACGTTATCATCATAGTTTTGTATTCTACGTCAACCATTCCGTTTACTGCAAGTCAAGTCCAGCAGTTAATTTCGCAATCTGAGGAAGTTGGTATTACGTGAATTACCCCTTTTTAATGTTTTTGTAATATATATTCTCTGATGTTAAGTAAGGAAGAGATTATATCTGTTATTCAAGAGCTTTATGACGGGAAGCCGATAGCCTTTTCTAAAATTAAACGAAAGGTTAAAGGCGACCCAGAGGAGTTAGAGAGGGTACTAAAGGAGCTAGAGAATGAGGGTATAATAAGGAAGCACGAGGTAGGTGGAGGTAAAGTATATGAATTAGTAAAGGTAGACAAGTTTGACGTTATAATTAATATGTTAAATGAGATTAAGGCTGAGTTGAAGGAGCTAAAGGAACTAGTTAAGGGAAACGGTAAGGTTGATACGGCGTTATTTGAGCGTATATATAATAAGGTGAAGGATAATTTAGGCTATGCCTCCCTTCAAGCCATTAGAATAGAAATGGGAATAGGAAAAGAAGAGTTTTACTCAAAATTTAGTAGATATATTGAGGAAAATTATACTCTAATCGCTGGTGGAGAGGAGGGGTTAATAAGGAAAGGTGTAGTCTACGGGATTATAAAAAAGAACGTTAATGGTGGTGGGAGGAATTGATATGTAATATTCCTAAAGTTACAGTCACAACATGGTCTTCAAATAACGTTTTACTTGTTGGCCCTACTTACAGACAGTTTTTAAATAAATCACTTAGCATAGTTGAGAATTCTGATGTCGCCTCTATTATAGGACAACCGGGTATGGGTAAAACCACTATACTAAGGAAGGTTCAGCAGATTTTAGAAGATAAAAAGTACGTATTTTACCTCGATTTAGCCAGTAAAGGAGAAATAGAGGAAGAATTCTGGAATAAGATAGATTTGATGTCACTCAAGGAAATAGTAATAAGGAAAATGGATAAGAAAAAATACGGATATTCGTTCTGGAAGAAACTATTTAGCGTATCATTTGAGAAGCACTTAAGTTCTTTATGCGGTAAAATGAACGATAATTTGCTGCGTATATTTTGCGGTAATTATACTAGGGACTTCGATGGAATGTTAAGGCTTTTGAGGGATTTGAAGGAAGTTGTTAGTCCGGTCTTATTAATAGATGAGGTAAGGGATCACCATCTTCAAAAGATACATAGGCTGATAAACTCCGGTCTTAATATCCCAGTATTAATGGCAATACCCACAGATGCCTATAGTAAAGTTAGTGATTTGGCCATAAGGAGGAGGTTAGATGAGAGTAGGATTAGCTTGGACAACGCGTTAACTTCAGACGATATTAAGGAAATTGTAGAGGCTTATTGCAAGGACTTATCGGACATACTTTACCCGATAGTTCTATCCTTATGGAACGGCAAAGAAATTAATACTGTGAGTTCAATTTTGCAATACATAAGGTCAGAAATAGATAAAGCAGAGTCTTTTTGCAAAGAAAATATAGGTTGTATTAGGGAGAAAATTAAAGAGTCATATACTTTAAAAGATGTCGCAGAAGATTCAAGGTCATTGGAGAAAATGATGAGAGAATCTTTAATTTCCTTAGCTAAAGAGTTCAATATTTCTTATGTCCACCCAAGGGGTAAGAGGGTAGAAGTAAAGGGTAAGACACTAACTGTAGGTTTGTTCTTTATTAAAGACGGCTTGGCATATGCGGGCTTGGTTAAATTGTTTAATGGTAAAGAAGTTGAAAGGGATCAAGAGATAGAATTATTAAGCTATATAGATAAGATAGAGCATGAGAAAAAGGAATATAAAGTAGCGTTAAAGTTCCTGGTAACTAACGTTAGGCTTAATATTAATGGCGTGGAGACTGTGGAACTACCTACGCTAGAGGCTGTAAGGATCATTAGGGGAGACTCTATGCTTTTGGAAGAGAGGCTGAGAAGTTTATTAAATTCAGTAAGTCCAGATAAGAAGGAAGAAGTTGTTGTTTAATTTTTTAACCCTTTTTATAAATTCGTACAAGTGATTGATGATAACATCAGAAAGGGCATTGAACTAGCTGAGAAATTTAATCTTGATTTATCATTTGAAGGATTCTTGATTTTCAAAAACAAAAATGTTATTTTAAAATCGTCAATTCTCCCTTCTAAAGATTTGCTTGAGAAATTAAGCAAATTAGAGGATAAGGTAGAAATAAAACTCACGGGAGATTACTTTGAGGTATTATGGAATGGTAAGAGATTAAAGATCCTTAAGCCTCAGGACTTTTTGTCTAATAATTTATATGAGATAGTAGAGATCATTAAAGTTATGAAGACTAAGGAAGTAGAATTTAACGGAGATAGAATAGAAATAATAAAATTAATAGACAATTATTTTAATTCAAACAAACTTATTATAGAATCGTCACAGGACAATGTGATAAGATTTAATAATGTAAAGGTGAAAGATTGCAAAGAAGAAAAATTAGTACTGATTTCAATGTATTTTTCTGAAATAATACATGACGTTGAAATTTATGATTGTGAGTATTATTCACCAATATTACATCTCATCATTACTACTGGAGGAGTATTTTATAGGGATAAGGCTTCCTTTCTGTGTCATCAAGTTATTAATCCTTCCTTAAATTTGCTTAAATACATGCTAACTAAAAATTTAAGAAACTGTTATATAATTAAGTCCAACTTAAGTGATGAAGAGATCATAAATAAAATAGAGGAATATGAGAAGAAATATTCTAATTCTAGTATTATAATATAATTATAACCCTTCTTTTAACTGTTTAATAATTCTTCTTCTGTTTACTATCCAAATTAGGAGTATCAAGTAACCGAAAGCCAATAAATCTGTTCCTGTTCCACATTCTATTATTTTTAATTCTAAGCTTTGGAATAAGGTGTTTATTAAGGGGAAAAAGATTACTAAAGTTAATAATGCTATAGATATTACTTTAAGATATCTGGAGTAATTTAGCAGTTCTTTACCTAAATTATCTACCTTCATTAAGAGTGTTGAAATTTTATACAATTTTCCTATTTCATTATTTATCACATCAGCCTTCTCTTTTATTGCTTGTGTAATGTCTTTTATCTCTATTTTCCCACTGTTTATGTTACCAAAAACTAGGAGTTCTTCCACTAAATTCGATAGGGTACTATCCGTTAAAAACGCTATTCCATTTTCGAGAAAATCGAGTATTAGTTTCCTTTTTCCATCATTTAATATATATTCCGCTAACTTCCGAAATTTTCTCGAATATATATATAACAAAGTACTGTTAGCGAGTGTGAAAAGTATTAATAATATAGTAAGTAATTGCATACTCTCGCCCTATTGTCGGTTCATGTACTTTTTAGGGTTTTAAGTATATAAATTTCTTTTTATCTAATTCTCTTTCATTTGCGTCATCATTTTAAGAATTATAAATAAATTAAATGTAAAATAGATATTTATGTTTCGTCGATTTACTGTAATAGCCTCGTTATTTCTTCGTCTTTTATAGTACCTTTAATACAATTAATTATCACGTTTCTTAAATTCATAGGAACGTTTTGTGGAATAGATGGGTTCCAATTGGAAATAACTGTTTTTGCTTCATTAACTATTTTCAATGCGGTAGCTATGTCGTTATTATTGTAAAAATCTATTGCTCTATCTAGATAGTCAGCTACCGGACTGGCGTTTCCAGTGAGCAGATAGTATCCGGTAATTCCTAAAGAAAATATATCAAAAGAGGGTTCAGCTCCTAAGCCTAAAATTGCGTGCTCTAATTGCATAGGGCTTCCATATGCTGGGGAAATTTGGAAAAATTTCTCACCTATTTTTGATGCTGAACCCAAATCACCTAACTTTATTATTTTAGGGTTTTGGATTAATTTATTCCTTATATCCGTTAAGTTGTCCCCTAACGGCTCTTCAAAGAATATGTTCTGTGGTTTTACGTCTAAATGTACGTAGCCGTTATCGTGTATATGTTTAAGTGCTAAAGCAACGTGTTTAATTATAATTTTCACTATTTCGTACCATTCTTCTTTCTCCTCTCTAAAATGAATCAGTTCTTTTGCAGTCCCTCCTCGCATGAAGTCCATTATTATTGCTGGCGGATATTTCAAGTAAATTTCAGTGTCCCCTTTTAATATAGAACCTATTTGATTTACATCAGCAAATATTCCGTTTATTCTTACTAGGTGAGGATTATCGCTTAGTTTAATGAGGTTATTTGACTCTTTAAAAATATCCACGAATTCTCTTATGGCGACAGTTTGTGATAAAGACCTCGCTGGTTTAAGTATTTTTATAGCGTAATATTTTCCATCCTTCTCAGCTTTTAAAACATAACTATATCCTCCTTCTCCTATTACATCAGTAACTTTATAGCCATAAACATCCATGTCAACCCATACCTTAGGATCCCAATTTTTGAGGTCGAGTTGTTTGGATATTATTTTGGGTTCAAATTCTATCCCTACCACTTTACCCCTTATTGTGGTGCCCATGCTAACTTTAGGCTGAAATACTATATCGCTCACTTTTACGTCAAAAGCCCTCCAAATAATAAACGAGTTATCTATTGCTGGTACTTTAATAATTTCTTTTCCATTATACTTCTTTCCGTTAACTTCTACTGAGAACGTGACTCCTTTAGGTAATCCAGTCGCTACAAAAGTTACAAGGCATTCCTCGAACTTATTTAAATCCTTCTCATCCCCTCTTTCAAAAAATATTGTTATTTCATCTCCGCTTCTACACACTCCTTTATTATGTTTAGGCAAGTAATACTCATTTCCAACTTTTACTGGACAAGTTATCCATGTACCGCCTTCGGAAACCACTCGCAGCTCGTCGTCCACGGAATTTATCACGTTGTTATCAAGTTCAATAAACCAAGGCGTTCCTCTAGGGATTCCAACGGTTTTAAATGTGACCACATTATAGTCCTTTCCTTTATAAGCTCGGTAGTTGGCGATAGTGAGTAACGCTAACGGAGTAGCAGTTAATAAATCGTAGAGTACTGGTGGTGCGGAGTACGGGGGTATTACAGAGTAGAATAAAGTTATTACGAACATTATTGCTTCGATTAAGAGGAAAAATATTAAGCCTATGTAAAAATCGAAGTAAAGATAAACTGAAATTAAGAAAGAGAGGGGAAGAGAGTAAGTAGGAGATGATACAGCTGCTGATAATAGACTTAAAATCATGGAATATAACGAATATTTCCTATTATAAGATGTTTTTATTGAAGATAATGGTCCTATAAGGGATGCAAGAAGCAAGTAGTTTCTGGTCACAAAGAATGCTACTAAAATTACGATAGTAGAAAATATTGATAATGAAAATAATTTATCATTTTGTGGTTTTCTCATCAAGAATATTTAACTAAATTAAGGTTTTAAAGTACATCATCAATCAGAGCCGGTGGTCCTCATCAATAATCAGCATCCCAGCGCTTAATTCAATTTTTTCTTAATCGTAAATAAACCATCCCGCAAGAAGTTTCACTATATTTCTGTATTTTTTCTCACTTTCTATAAGTATATCTTCAACGTCCTTAAGCTTTGCCTTAATCCTTATGCCTACTAGATTACTTCCTTCTCTTATCTCTCTTATCTCTATTTTTCTATCCTTTAAATTACCTATAATGTATGCTAATACCCATATTTGTAGGTGGATAAAATCATTTTTACAAAGTCTCATATAATTATTATCATCATTAATCCTCTTTAAAGTCTTGATATTAATTTCATAAGTTCTATTTTCGTAATCATAGTATTTATCATATGAAATAGCACCTATGCCTTTCTTTACAAGTTCCCAGTCTTTATTTGTTCTCATATACTCATCTCTTTTGTTAAAATTAAGTCCATATATTAACAGAGCTAAAGATATAGAAGCTGGTACCATAATTTCTCCGTAAGTTATAGTAAGATCTTTAATGATTTTGATTATTGTTTCTGTGGAGACATTGATATAGTCTGAAATTCTTATAAGGTCTCCACTCTTAATACTCTTGCTCAGTTCTAATAATTTTAATTCTCTTTCACAATCTTTCAAATTTAATATTTTAAAGACATCATCAATTACTACGTCCTTTTTAATCAACGCTTTACTTACCTGCATTATTAGGTTTATTTATTATTGCATTATTAATTTTTTATCTTGTAATGATTTATGCTATTAATTCCATAGTTTTACAATATTAATGTTTATATATTATAATGTAATTAGTTAGTAAGATGACTTCATTGGAAGAGTATCTTACTGCTGACGAACTAGAATTTGTAAAGGAATTAGGAGTATCTAAAATACGTGTTATACAAAAGGGGATTGTCACCGACTACGTGAGATTTTTGAAACTAATTATACCTAAAGAAGTTCGGAAGCTGGTAATAATAGGAGATAAGTTTACTATAGATAATATATCGGAAGATCTAAAGAATATTAACTTTAATAATTTAGTAATTTACTATTTTATAAGAGATTCGCTTAATGATAAAATTTTTGTATTGTTTTAACTTTGCTAACCCGACGTAAGAATTTTATTGTGCGAAATTTAAAGTATCGCATATGGATTGTGAAAAAGAGGCATTAAAAATCCTTGACATATTGTTTAATAGTAATTTAATACATGGCAGAATTGTGTATGAGGATGAAATAAAGCATCTTATCTCTCATGAGAAAACCTTATGCAGCGAGAAAGATATTATGAACGTTCTAAAAATATATTTAAGATCTTTAGGTATAGTTTTGCTCAAAGGAAGTTTTAAAAACGATAATCAAGTAATCAAAGTTTTCGAAGATGGTAGTATGCTTTCTGAAGGGATTTACAGTGTTGAATATGATATTTTAAATGAAGGTGGTTGGCTAGAGGCTAGGATTATATTATATAATGATAGGGTGATAATCAAGTTTTCAGATAAGAGTGTTGAGTACAAGATAAATAAAGCGTCTGTTATTAAAGCAATAAAAGATTTCGCTATGTCTTCTTCTACCAAAGACGATTTTATGAAGAAATTTATTAGTTTCTTGAATGATAACAACGATGAGACAACTATTCAATGGCTCAAAGATTTTCTATCTCATAAGAACTCTGTTTAATGCGATATAACTGTATGTAAAGCTGTATAGTTCTAGTTATTATCTCCTTATCTATTACTATTTCTTTCACGTATGGCAATCTAATACTTACCTTATTTTTAAAGAAAGATATGTATCCGTTAAATTTATCAATTTTATTATCAGTAGGTCTGAAAAGCCAAACACTAAATCTATAAACTTTTTTGTCTTGCAAATCCGCTATTTTGACTATAAAAAAATCGTTTACTACTGAGTTATTGTCTGCAAAATACTCTTCTAGCAATAATTCGACGAACTTATTATCAATAAGTCTTAGATCCATGTTATAAAAACTGTTTAAATATGTATTTCGGTTAGCCGAAAATAATCTCAAATTAAAGCTTCAGTAGAAATAGTATTGGTTTACTTTATATTTTGGAATACTAAAATTTAAGTATGGTAAAGAAGAGAAGTAAAGAGACGATAGTTTATGCTATATTAAATGCTTGTAAAGACGGAGTCAACAGTACTAGGTTAATGTATGCTTCGGGTCTTAATTTCGCAGAATTAAAGAAATATGTAGAGTTATTAATATCCCAAGGTTTGATAAGGGGTGAAAGTAGGGGGAGATCTACGTACTATTATCTTACTGAGAAAGGAATAAATGCGTTAACTCTTTTAGAAAAATATCTAGATTTAAAAAGTAAGGAGGAAGAAATAGTAGGTCAATTGAGGAAATTAATTACTTTCCTATAACTATTGGAAGGATTAAAGTTATAAACTAATTACACAAGTTATAGTGTGGGTGTAACATTGGCTGAAACAGCACATAAGGTACTAGCGGAGTCTTTAGGTTCAACAGTATTAGTGAAATTAAAAGGTGATAAGATAGTAAGAGGAACTTTAAAAAGTTATGATATGCACATGAACTTAGTTTTAGAGAACTCAGAAGAAATAATGAGTGATGGTAGCACACGAAAGGTAGGTACAATTATAATAAGAGGAGATAATGTAATTTTAGTATCGCCCATCTAAATATTTAGTAGCCCACCTTCTAATCTCATCAAAAACTCTATTAAGTTCCATCCCTTTCTCAGTTAGTTCATATTTAACTCTGAAAGGCCTATCGTTTATAATAGCTCTTCTAATAATCCCTTCTGACTCAAGTTCTTTAAGAGTCTTGGATAGAGTTTTTGAGTTTAAACCGGTTTCCCTTTGTAGCTCGTTAAATCCCTTTCCTCCCTGGAAAAGTTCATAAATAATGATTAACTTATTTTCATTTCCTACACGCCTTATGGCCTCAATTACTGGGCATAGCTCCCTTTTTTCTTCAGCTTTCATATTTACATTCACTTTCATTTATATAGTATTTGCTTATATAAAGGCTTATTATTGAATGATTAATGTTCTATGTTATTTTAGTTAATTTAAAAATTACTGCGATAATACACAAAGATTTTAAAATAAGATTTTTAAATTTATAAAAAGGTTCAGATTAATTCTAATAGATATAAAAATTAGCTCTTAGTAACTATTAATACTTTGTTTTCTAGTATATTTTTCCTTAATAAATCCTTTATATTTTGCGTTACTTTTTCAACATCGTTGCATATCTTCTTGTATGCGATTTCTTTGTTTACACTGTATACATAAATAGGTCTTCCTTTTTTGCCAGAGGTTAATACTTTCTCTCTTTCTATTAACCCTTTACTTAGCAGGTTATTGAGTGCTTTGTTAATAGACGCTTTACTTACTTTGAATTCCTCAGCTAACTCCTCAGCAGTCGATTTAGTATTAGATGTTAAAAGTTTATGTAGCACTAAAATTTCACTATCTCCTAAATTATATAGGAAGGACAACACTTCATGAATGTTTATCTCTCTACCATCTGGGAATTTTATCTTTTCGCTCATCCTTATCACTCTATACTTTATTAAGTTTCTAAAATTAAAAAACACCATATATTAAAAAATATGAAAATTCACACATTTTAACACATTTTCACATATCCTTTTATAAGAGTGTTAATGGTATCTTATATTTCAGTTTCAATATTCACTTAATGTTTCTTTTTTTCGAGTCAAATACGAATAAAATAGCACACTCCAGTAGGGGTAATATTACTATGAAAATTCCCAGAAGTAATTAAGGAGTTGCAGAATTCGTAATTTTGCAACATTGCTAGCCTGAGGCCATTCGGTGTCCATGTGAGAGGTAATGCGTAACTTGTCATTTTAGCTGGGCCAAGCAATACTATAACTGGGGAAAAACTACTCCAGTGGTTAAAGTAGTAAAGGTGCGAAACAGATATAGGATTTCCTTGCTTGACTATAAACCCCGCTGAGGTCATTGCTAGTCCTATGGTAGAGAGCAATAGTAACAATACTAATATTGTCGTACTAGCCCAATTTATGGAGCACTTAACCCCTAAAGAAAAGCCTATTAATAAGATTATTAACGCTTTCATAGTATTTATTACAAAACCCCAGAGAATAGAATACATAAGGAACAAAAGAATGCCTCCGTTAGATAATATACAATAGTTGCATACAACTATTCGTTTCTCAATCTCCCTTATAGTAGTTATTACTGATGAAATAGAGCCTTGAAAGGCTAACCCTATTATAAAGTGATGCAGTATAATCTTTCACCCCTATGCTTTTATCACAATGACGTTCCTACAAAATAGATATCCGTTTAAGTATGCATCTTCCTCATCTGGCAAAATTAGTGTTGTAAAGTATTTTTATTAAGGTAGTTTTCTCCAGTACCGTTACGACCTACAAGTGCCCTTATACCATTATTTATGGTAAAGCCTACCCTATCTAATGCCCTTATTGTCATTTTTTACCTTTAAGGTCTTGGAGATTCCTTCAACTTCTATTAAGGTTTTTAACTACCTCCTCTAACTCCTTTACTAGCCTTTCTTTCTCTTCATTGTCGAGCAAGTTTAAATTCTCTAAAATAAATCTTAAATTCGCTAATGTTTCTTCTACTATAACGTCTAATTGGTGCTTAGGACTTAAAAACTCCCTCCCTAAGCTAGTAATTTGATAATATTTTTGTGTTCCCTCCACTTTCGCTATACTCACCAAACCCTCTTCTAATAGCTTATCTAAGGCTGGATATACTGCTCCGGGCGAGGGTCTCCAGAACCCTTGTGTCATGTGTTCAATCTCTCTAATTAATTGGGCCCCAGTCATAGGTCCCTTTGACGAAAGAAGGGTTAAGATCAAGTGTTTAAGTCTTCTCCTTCCCCCTCTCATAGATATCGATTTATATATCGAATTTCAGAATTTTATTCCTTTTCGTATAATGAAGATTAAAGAGTTATAATAGGATTTTAGAATATTATACCGTAATGAAAGGGGAAAAAATGATAATCTTGCGAGGATTATTGCCAGTATTTATTGCTTATGTCATTTACAAAAAACCTGGGAAAGTGGCTAACGGTAAGGAGATCCAAAGAGACTTAGAAAAGCTTTATGAAAAACAAATACCAAGAAGTGTAGTTTATACTGCATTAAGAAGGATGATAAAATATGGTATAATCGAGAAACAATGTGAGACTAAAAGCTATAAACTAAACGAGTTAGGAGAGATTTTCCTTCTAAAACATATTGAGATTCTTAGGCAAGTCAATATTGCAATAAACAAAATTATTTTTGATATGGATTCTAACCAACAACAATAGCTGGTATACCTATTTCATCATTGTCTGTAGTCGTTAATACTATTAAATACTTTTGATTATATTGTAAGTCATTTAATAATCCCGTGAAGTAAACTGTTACCTCATTATATCCCTTTCTTAGTCCCATAGGGGCAATTGTTTGTGTTGAATAAGGTTTTCCCTCAATATAAGCTCCTTTTAGTAAAACATTATCTAAGACGTAAAGATAGAGCTTTGCAACTCCATTACGGTATATTTCTCCAAGCTTTATATACTTTATTAAACTTCCTTGTCTTGATCTATTAACGCTCATCTTATTCATTCTTTTCTTGTACTGATTTATAACCTTTATGTTAAACTTTAATCACGTTAGATAATTTTAATTTTACTTTAGTAAATAAAAAGGATTATGAGCATTGAAAAAGAGAAATTAGTTAATGCTTCCATTGAAGAGATAGAGAAGATATTAAACACTGACATTACCAAAGGGCTTAATGAAAAAGAGGTAAGTGAACGACTAAGAATATATGGCTATAATATGGTTGAAGAGGAGAAGAGGAACCCGTTGAAGGAATTAGGTAAGAAGTTCTGGAATGCCACAGCATGGGTTTTGGAATCTGCTGCAATTTTGTCCTATATTTTAGGTAAATATTTGGACTTTTACATAATAGTAGCATTAATAGTATTCAATGCTTTTCTTAGTTTCTCAGAAGAACAAAGGGCTAATAAAGCATTGGAACTTTTGAAGAGTAAACTAGAGGTTAAATCTAGAGTTTTAAGGGATGGAGAGTGGAAATTAGTCTCTGCTAAGCTTCTAGTACCTGGTGATATAATTAGGATAAGATTAGGGGATTTCGTTCCAGCTGATATAAAACTAATTGACGGTGAAATCGAAGTAGACCAATCAGCATTAACTGGGGAAAGCCTTACAGTAACAAAGCGAAGGAATGGCGTTGTTTACTCTGGAAGTATCGTGAAGAGGGGAGAAGCTACTGGAATAGTTATACTAACGGGTAAGAATACCTACTTCGGGAAAACGGTTGAATTGGTTAAAATAGCAAAGCCAAGATTAAGGATAGAGAAAGTAGTTTCTAGAATAGTCTTTTGGATGATGACTATAGTTCTCGTGCTTTTAGCGATCGCCGGTATCGTTATTCTAATTAGGGGTGAAAACTTACTTTATTTCCTCCCCTTAGCTTTAGTGTTAATAATTGGTGCAATACCGATAGCATTACCCGCAATGTTTACTATAAGTTTAGCTTTAGGTAGTGAAGAACTTTCTAAAGTAGGTGTTTTAGTAACTAGACTAGACTCCATCGAGGGCGCTTCTACAATGAATATATTAGCAACCGATAAGACCGGTACAATAACTTTGAACAAGTTAACTGTTCATAGGATCATTCCAATAAAAGGGGATGAGAAGGAAGTTATAACTTATGGAGCTTTAGCCTCAAGGGAGGAAGATCAAGACCCTATAGACTTAGCTTTTCTCTCTAAGGCATCAGAAATGGGAATTAATTTAAAGGAGTGGAAGGTTTTAGAGTTCCGCCCGTTTGATCCATCTACACGTAGGACTGAAAGCTTTGTTTCTAGGGGTGATAAGTCGTTAAGGGTTTCCAAGGGTTCAATTGATGCGGTATCTAAGCTTTGTGGGCTTCAATACATAGAAGAAATTTATAAAAAGGCTGAGCAAGAGGCTAAGATAGGCTGTAGAGTTCTAGCTGTGGCTAAGAAGGAAGAGGGTAAACAGTGGGAACTAGTGGGTTTAGTATCACTTAGGGATCCTCCTAGGCCGGATTCTGCAGAGCTTGTTAAAGAGCTTCATGACTTAGGGATTAAGGTAATAATGCTTACTGGCGATGCTCAACCTATTGCTAGAGAAATAGCAAAGGAGGTAGGGATAGGAGAAAATGTAGTTAAAGTTTCTGAATTTAAAGAGAACCCAGAAATAGTAGATAAGGTTAATGGTTTAGCAGAAGTGTATCCAGAGGATAAGTACGAGGTAGTTAAAATTCTCCAAAGTAAGGGAAAGGTAGTGGGAATGACGGGTGATGGTGTAAACGATTCCCCGGCATTAAGGCAAGCCGATGTTGGGATCGCTGTAAGTAATGCCACAGATGTTGCTAAAGCGGCAGCAGCAGTGGTTCTTACTTCTCCAGGGTTAAGGAACATAGTTGATATGGTAAAGATTGGTAGAAGGATATATGAGAGGGTAAATATATGGGTTCTTAGCAGAATAATTAGGACTTTTCAGAACGTTATTTTCATAACTTTAGCCTTTCTGATACTAAATAAGTTCGTTATCTCAACTTTCGGGATGGTACTATTACTTTTCATGTTTGATTTTGTAACCCTTACGATGTCTACTGATAATGTGCCTTGGCCTAAGAAACCTGCAAGTTGGGATATAACAAATTTAGTTAAGGTTTCTACTATTCTCGGGTTAGTAATGGTTGTGGAGTCCTTTTTTGTGTTGTATCTTTTCATGAACTATCCGATAGAAGTGATTAAGACATTAATGTTCCTCTATTTACTTTATTCGAATATATTTAATTTGTTAAATGTGAGAGAGAAAAGGAATTTCTGGCAGAGCAAGCCAAGCAATATCATGCTTACTTCAATGATTTTAGATATAGTTATAGCTTTCATAATTTCTATCATAGGAATCCCAGGCTTGGTAAGTGCACCGTTTATTGCTGTTGCTGAAATCTTTTTACTTTCGTTGATATTTAATTTAATAATTAACAATTTCATAAAGATCTCTGCGGAGAGATTATTTAAGATAGAGTGGTGAGTTTTTAAAACATTAGATAAAAATAATGTTATGCAATTCCAGTTAATAAGGTTCTTTTTAATTCTCGTAATAGCAATTGGTTTAGCTGTAGGTACTGCATACATAATCTCTGATATTCTAAAATTACCAATCGATATAATAAATGTTGTAGACACAGTTATAATAGTTTTAGTTGGAATAATTTCAGTTAATTTAATAGCTAAAAGCCTAAAGAGTAAAGTAGGCGATTATATAGGTAAAACAACTTCGGAAAGTATAAGCCTAGTGGTTCAAATTCTAGGTTATACAATAATAGGAATAATTGCACTTACGACACTTCACGTTGGAATAAGTAGCGCGTTATTTGGTGGCACAGTTTTAGGCCTTGTTTTAGGTTTGGCTATCCAAACCTCACTGTCAAACGTTTTTGCTGGGCTCTTCTTAATTCTTAGCAAGCCTTTTAATATAGGCGATAGGGTTACTATAACAACGTGGCAATACGGCCTTTTAGCTCCAGTTTATCCTCCTAAGTTTTGGTCTAACGATTTTCTGATACCGGGATATACTGGCATAATAACTGATATCAGTTTGATGTATACTACTATTTTGACTGATGAAAACGTGGTTATGAAAATTCCCAATAGCATTATGATACAAGCTGCTGTGTTCGTACATAATGAGGAGTATCGATTAGTAAGGACTAAGTACGAGGTTCCTAAAGACATCGATCCGGATGAGATTATTCCTTTAATAGAGGAGAACATAAAGAAATTAAGCTTTATTGTAAAAGATCCTCAAATTAAAGTACTAGATACTACGTTAAATACTTATGTTATAGTTATTGACGCGTATTGTAAAGGGCAGTACGAGGAACCACCGAGGAGTGAAATAATAAAGGTTATTATGAGGACTGTAAAAGAGTATCAGAAGAGTAGGGTGAAGGTAAGTAATGAATAAGAGGTTTCTTGTCCCAGGGTTAATTTTTATAATCTTATCCATTATCTTCTTTTATATTCATGTCTCGATGAGTAATGATGTGTATACTAAGAGCGTGGTCTTGTTGAAAGCTGGGGAATCAGTGTATATACCTCTACGATATTCAACATTATTATTTGAATATAAGGATAATATCTCTAAGCCAATACTATTAAAACCAATAAATTCTGAAATTATAAATTATACTTATCAGAACGATACGTACTATTTATATATAAGAACTTTCTATAATTCTTCTATATTTTTAATTAATAATTACACTTCTCCAGTCCTTATAGGATTTGTTGAGATAAATGAAGACCCAATAATACTCTTATATTTTGTGTCGTTTATACTCTTTCTGATCCTTGTTGCCATCGGGGTTATTTTAGTTTCACTATCCTTTATACTCAAAAGTTAGGGCATGGAGTTAAGTCGAAGAGTCTTCTAGCCCTAGAGCACAATAGGCAGAAAGAAGTAGGTTCTATCAATTGGTTAGATAGTATTCTACCTACTAAAGATTCTATCATATCTCCAACTTCTTCGTCTTCTAATACCTTTCTTACCTCTTCCCATTTCTCTTTTATTTGTTTTTCATAAGTTGTCGCTGATATCCCTACTGCTTTAGCGGCCTTTACTACCGGCATACCCCTTTCTATCAATTTTTTCGCTATAGCTATTCTAAGAACTGGCACTTCAACTCTGTAAGCTTCCTCACAAGGCGTGGTAATTTTCATATTTATCATGAATAATTTACCGAGCTTAACTAAAGAGTTTTTCAAATAAATCAGTTCGTGATGATAATTAACTGTGTTAATCTGTAACGAAATAAAACTTGTTATCAATTATTACTTTCCTAATATTAGTATCGTAAGCTTCTGATAGTATTCTCTCACTTAACTCTTCCTTATTGCCATAAAATAAGATTTTACCCTGTTTAATTACTATAACATAATCAGTGTAATTTATAAACTCCAGTTCGTGAGAGGTTATTAGAAAAGTTTTCTCGGTTTTTAAAGTAGTGATTATATCTATAATTTTCTTCCTATTTTTAATATCTAAATTGGAAAGGGGCTCATCCATTATTACTAGATCACCTTCTGCTAACGCTTTAGTTATAAGTACTAACTTCTTTTGCCCAGAACTCAGTTCAGAAAAATTGTGACCCAATAGTTCAGCAACCCCAACTAGCTTAGCATATTTTATGTAATCACCCCTCTTTCTCCCGGCTAATAGGACATCAATAACCCTCATTGAGGGGGAGTAGAACTCTGATGGGACATAAGATAAATTTTCGTCATTCACAACCTCGCCTTCCAACGGTTTGACCATACTTATTAAGGCTCTAAGGAGAGTAGTTTTACCACTTCCGTTGGGGCCTAATATTGTGGTGATTCCCGGCTTTACCTCAAGGGAGATGTTATCTAGGATCAGTCTGTTTCCTAGTTTAACCCTCAATCCTTTCACTAGCATTCAGTTTCACCAAGATGGATATCAAGACCGGAGAAGTCATGAGTGCGGTAATCGGTGTTATTGGTAAAATTGTACCTAGAACTCCATGAGAAATTATATTACTAATGAGCATTACTGTGGCTCCTAAAAGTGAGGAGTAAAGTATTAGCGAATTAAGATTTCCACCTATGCCCTTCCTAACAAGATGAGGAATTAATATGCCTATAAACCCTATAATTCCCACAACGGAAACCGTATAAGATACTACTACGCTTATAATTATTAACCATAAAATTCTGAATTTATGCGGGTCTATTTTGTGCGTATAACTTATCTCATCACTTATCGAAACTAAGTCTATTAATCTAGCCATCTTTAAGGACAAAAATAAAAGAAAAGCCGTTAACAGTGAAAGGACTATTACTGGTCTCCAACCGACTACGCTTACTTCTCCTAATAGCCAAAAAATTAATGGGGGTATTTGTGGGTACTTTTCCTCTAATATTGTAACAAGTATTGTCGTAATTGACGAAAATACATAAGAGATTACAACACCACCTATTACTAGCCCGTAAACTCCATCCCTCTTACCTATGACTACTGTAATTATCGTTGAAATTAATGCGAAGACAAATGCTATAATTGGTTGAATGTAAATAAGTGAAGAGAGGGGTAAATTAAATGCTAACAAATAATATGTTAGAACTGCACCAAAAGCACCACCAGAAGAAGTACCACTTATATATGGATCCACCAAGGGGTTTCTAAGTAAGTTTTGCATTATTAGACCACTTACTGACAAAATTATGCCAACTAATGCTGCAGTAACAACGGTAGGTAACCTTATCCTATAAAGAATAATTGAGAACACATGGTTCGGGTGTAATAATTCGGTGAATGGAATTTGTACTTCTCCGTAAATAATAGCTAAGAGGAAGGATACTGGGAGTACTGCTATAATCAAGATTTTTATTAAATTCATTAAGCTAGGATAGCTTGTCCATATATAAAAGCTTTTCATATTAAGGTGGGAATAAGAAAGCTTTAAATACATGGATAAGCTGTCCATATTTGATGAAAGGGTTAACTCTCGCCATACTTATAATCTTGAGTGTTGCAATAGTTGGTGGTGTGATTTATTCTTATTATCACACTGCTGGTACAACTTCTACCAATACTGGAACTACTAGTGCAACAGCTAAGCAAATTAGGATAGTGAGCTTAGCTCCTTCAGATACTCAAGTTTTAATATCTCTAGGGTTAGGAAAAGATATTGTAGGTCTAGATCCTTACTCCTATCAACTCTTAAAGGATTTAAATATGACTTCTTATCTCCCCAGTAACATTACAATTATTCAAACATATCCAGAGATAGACATTGAAGAGATTGTGAAGTTAGAACCTACAGTAGTTGTTTTAGAGTGGGGATTATATGCCTCATACATACCCAAAATGCAGTCCTTAGGGTTGAATCTATTAATTACTAATTCAGATTACGCCTATGACATAACTCAAATAGAAGATAATATTATGCAAATAGCTAGTTATTTTAACTTAACGAGCGAGGGAGAAGAACTAATAGAATGGATGCAGAGCCATCTACATGAGTATGTTGGAGAAGTTCGTATTGCATACCTGGATTGGATATGTCCCAATGGTGATTTCTATACTGCTGGCGGGAATGTCTTCATAAATGACATCATAGTAACTGCTGGCGGGATAAACGTCTTCGGTAATTTAGCAAATTATCCTTTACTATCCCCCTCTAACTTGTTAGTAAGTAATGCCTCAGTTCTGATTGTTCAAGAAATGTATAACTATACTTATACCATGAACTTAATAAAACAGTATTACTCTAACGTTCCAGCAGTTCAAGAAGATAATGTGTACGTACTATCTGGACTAGCTGTTGATTTAATTGATGAGCCTTCAGTATTATCAGTCTACGCTGTTAATTTATTCCACGATATTGCCACGGGTAAAGCGCCTCATTATATCGACAGTAGCTGGGTCTTAGAAAACCTTAATGTCTCATTACCAGTTTTTTAACCATGAGGTTTTTAATATCTTTTTTAATTATTTTATTATATGGCAAAAGAGGAGGAGAAGGTCGTTTTCCCAGATGGTAGGTCAGTAGAAATTCACGAGTTCATAGCATTTATGTATGGCCTCTCTAAAAGTGATGTCGAGGTTCTCCACTATTTGTTAATGGAAAATAGGAAGGTTGATGTTGACGAATTAGCTCAGAAATTAGGTGTCACTAAAGCCTCTGTAAGTAAGTCTCTGAACAATTTATTAGATAAAGGACTTATAATGAGGGAGAAAGAGGAAGAGGGTGAAAAGAGGAAAGGAAGGCCGAGTTACGTTTATTGGGTTGATAGGAGCAAACTTTATGAAAAACTAGAGAAAGACTTAGAAAAATTAGCAGTTGAGATAAAGCAGGGTTTAGAGAAACATTTATCTTAACTTATACGATTGAAAGAGATTTTCAGTTCTGATTCAGAAGTTAATGGTATTTAATTTCCATTTTTGATACAAGAGATTTAACTTTTCTTAAATAGAAATTAAATCGTTAAAACGATGTAGTTTGATGTATAAAACTGGTTAAAAATTTATTATGGGAAGAGTTAATCAAAAATATGATACCAACAAGTGAGATAGCTTATGCATTAGTATCTGTACTATTAGGTCTTTTAGTTGGTTATTTAGTGAAAAATATTATAAAAATCGGACTAACGATATTGGCAATTACTATAATTTTGATAGCAATTGGAGTAATAAGTCCGCATACAGTGATTTCTGGAATTGAAACTGTTACAAGCTATACACCCCAAATAGAAGAATACGTATCACAAATTCTCACCTATTTACCCTATAACTCTCTGCTTTTCATTATTGGTTTTGTTATAGGGCTCTGGAAGGGGTAAAGATCGCTTTATATATCATTTGTACTCTCTTAGCTGGGTCTGGATGAGTGGAAAGTATGTCACTTAAAGGTGAGACTTTTTTATGTAACCATTCATCTACTAACAAGTCTGGATTTGTCTGTTTAACTTTAACTGGTGCAGCAGTAACAATTATTCCAGTAAATGGATCTAACCTAATGTTTTGCATGTAAATTTCAATTTTAGCCAACGCAGTTGCTAGGTTCCATGCGTCTTTTCCAAAGAGTTTTACGGAGTTTAAATCAGCATAACTCTCTCTAAGTCTGTTGAACCATAAGACGAAAATCTGCAAAAGAAAAGTCACTATAAACAATGCACCACCTATGGCTAACATTATGATCCCGAAAATTATGTCGCTCTCGTCAACTGCAAAGATTAAGGTAATCCAACCTAAGTTAATTAAAAGGTTACTTATAAATCCTAAAACAGTTGGTATCAATCCAATTGCCATCCCGATTTCAACGTCATTATGTTTTATATGTCCTATTTCATGTCCTATTACTGCTCGTAGTTCCTCTGGGGTTAATATGTCAAGTAAAGGCCTAGTTATTGCTACCCTCTTACCCGTTACATAGTTGCCGTATGCAAAGGCGTTAGGGAAAGGTTGATCTACTAAGAAAACTTTCGGAGTTACAGTCTTTGTTTTCATTGCTGTTTCCCTTACTATTTCGTATATCCAACCGTAATACGGATCATTGGGAGTTATTTCCACAGCATTTCGAGCCACTAGATATGGTGATATTAACCATTGTATAAGCCAGAATATTCCCAGAAATATAAAGATTATAATGAACGGCAGATGGAGGAATGAGGCTATAATATATGCTACTACCCCTTCAGATAATATAGTGAGTAATAAAGCCAAAGTCATCTTTATTTTTAAATTAGACTCAACTGACATGTGAGTAAAAAAGGGAAAAGGGGGATAAAAAATTACGATGTTATACTACTTAATAAACTCTCGACTTGTTTAATCTTATTCTTATAATCCTCTAATTGCTTCTGTAACTGTAAGAGCTGTTGTTGTATCTCTTCAAATTTCTTATTACATTCGTCTTCTGTGTAATACCTAATTATCCTTAAGTTCTCAAACTTTAACTTGTTCTCATTTTCATCATACTCGGCATCTACCATAATTCTTATTACGTCTAATTTGTCGAGTTTCATTTCATTTACTATTTTATCGTATAATTGCTTGTTTAATTCTGAAACATCACGGATAATCACATCTTTAGGAGCTATTTTGCTAAAAGCTACTAGTGCAACTCTCCTTAGCTTATCCGCATATCTTGCGGCTATAATTAACCCGGTGCTTAACTCAATCTTATTTTTCCCTAATACAGAAGCCCTAGCAGTAGTTTGATCATACTCTTCCGCTCTTTCCAAATCTCTATTGTAATCTTCCTGCTCTTTTGGAACCATAAATAATAATAATATTTCAAAAATAAAAAGTTTGATGAAGGGAAAAACGTCCTATAACATTAAGTCTTACAGCCTGAATTAAATGAAGGGTTGAGGAAAGATTCAGAATAAAACTTTAGTATATCTGGAGGTTTTCAGAGGAGCTATGAAAGCATTATGGTTAGGAATGATATATTCACGATTGAGTACTAACCGTGCTTTATTGATAATATGTCTTCAGTTTACTCGCAAAACCTTAAAACAATGGATTGATAGATTAAGTTAATGAACATACTTTTGATATCAGTGTGGACTAATTTTTCTACTAGCGAAAAAGAGTATAAAGTATTGGATGAAAAGGGAGATGAGACTGATATAATAATTAGATCACCAAAAGCATCAATTGCTGAGTTTAATTATTTAATGGATAAAGCTGATAAGGTCACTTTTCTATCTTTTTTACCCTCATTTCTTTCCTCATCTTTAAATTCGTTACCCTCAACTTATTCTGAGCTTGAAAACCTTTTGAAGGAGAAGGCTCTACAGTATTCAATCCCATTGGAGGCTTATTTACTTCCAGCAAACGGAGTTTTCAACATTAACGGGCTAACCCATATTCACGACGGTGGAGTTGGTAATTATTCCTTCCTTATTTACTACTACACTTATAAGATGTTAGAGGAGCAAAAACCCGATTTAATTATGTTAGATTTAAGTGAAACCTCGTCTTATTTACAGTATTATTCATTAAAAGGGGTTGAGCTTGCTGTAAAAGAATACGCTTATAATTTAAACTCTCAACCGCTTCTAATAGCCTTCTCCACAGATTACACAGAAAGACTTTTAACTTTATCTAGGGAAATTATGAAAGATATAGAGATTTATAATTATCTGAGTAATGGTGAACTAAAGTTAGCTAAAGGATTTAGTACTGTAGGTAAATCGGAACTTCATGGTATAGGTATTGCCTTAAAGTTAGGATTTCCCCTAGCGTTAAGTTATATTATTAAAAACGTTGAAGAGTTAATCAGCCCAGAAGAATTTCAGAAAAAAATTCTAGAAGGAATAACAATTACTAGGAATGAAAAAGTGTTTGCACTAAAGGGAACTTTTAGGGCTTCTACTAAAGCACCTTATTATTTCATGGGTTATCACTTCGTTAAATCTCATAAAGATTTAGCATTAGACGAAGTGCCCATAACTAAGATCGAGGAATCATTGTACCTCTACAATGAGCCCGCACGGTCTTTAATTAAAAGGGAAATTGAAATTATAAAGAAATTATCTACTCTCATTGATGATGGAGAATATTTGTTGAGTGAGTTGATTAAAATAGGTAATAGTAGAGTTTTGGATTGGGTAAGCGGTAATGTTAAAGTAAACGATAAAACATCTTGTGATGTTTTTGAGGGCGAAATGATTTCACATGCTGGTATGGGGAGGTATTTTACGATTGTGAAGAAAAGCGGAGGTAACGTAACTCTATCTTACTCTCAACAATGTATAGACAACGTAATAAGTTGGGTAAAAAGTTTCGGCAAGCAAGAGGATTAATAATAGTTCACCGCAACTTTTATCGTCTCACCGTAATTAGTAGTAAGTGTTAAGGTATAAACCCCGTTGGGCAATTTTTGTTTTGAGTAGAAATATAACGTTATATGGTTTATTCCAGAGGAAAGTTGAATTAATGTGTTATTAGTTAAGTTCAGACCATTAAAACAACTTTTAATTATTTTCACGTTTTGTGTAGTTTTGAGCGTAACATTTACTATATAATAATCATTATTATAAGTCATGGTTGTGGTTCCTATAGGAGTTACTGTAGGCTGGTTAATTTCCCCGGCTAAACTGAACGTAAAGCTCGCAACTACTAATGCTATAGTTACCGATGCTATAAGTAAAATCATTGCAACTACTGACTGACTTATCCCTTTTTCCATAATTTTTCTCTCATTAAAAGTCTATTTAAGTTTTTCTCTTAAAGAGCGTTACCACTAAACTACATAATACGCAATTTTTCCTAAGCCAGCTTAATTTTATATAGGTTAATACTTGATCACAACACTGATACAATTAAGTTTACTTCGCTGTTACTTAAATATATTCTATTTAATTTTAGAACTTTCAAAATTTGCAACAACTTTAGAACGAGAAGTGAACAAAATGGTACTATAAATTGCTCTGCAAACGTCTTTTTAACTAGATTTTGGAAGTAGTGAGCAGTTTTGAACAGTTCCTATTATTATTAAAGTCATTTTAATAAGGGATAATTGGGGAGATATCTTATGGAACCTAAAATCGATACGTTGGAGGGCAATATTTATTATTTTCCCTTGAAACAATTGGAAGAGCTAGGTTTCGATATATATTCATTACCTTATTCAGTAAGGATCCTAGTTGAAAATACTCTCAGAAATTTGGATAATAAAAAGATAACATTAGAAGATTTAGATGCCATAGCCTCACTGAAGACTGGGAAGGAGTTTTCATTTTTACCAACCAGGGTTATAATGCAAGATTACACTGGAGTCCCATTACTTGTCGATCTGGCTGCGATGAGAACTGAAATACAGAGACTAGGTAAAGACCCATTAATAGTTAACCCAGTTATTCAGTCGGATTTAATAATAGACCACTCGATACAAGTTGATTATTATGGCACCTCATATTCCCTTCAATTAAATATGAAAAAGGAGTTTGAAAGAAACTTTGAGAGATATAAGTTTTTAAAATGGGCTCAAAAGGCCTTTAGGAATTTAAGAATAGTCCCTCCGGGGAATGGAATAATTCATCAAGTCAACTTAGAATTTTTAAGCAAGGTAGTTGAGGTTAAGGAATTTAAAGGGAGACAAACTGCATATCCGGAAATAGTCATTGGTACGGACTCTCATACTACTATGGCAAACGGTTTAAGCGTCTTATCATGGGGAGTTGGTGGTTTAGAAGCAGAAGCTGTAATGTTAGGGGAACCTTATACAATGTCAGTCCCGGAAGTTATTGGGATTAAACTGGTTGGTGATGTAAAGGAAGGGGTGACACCTACTGATGTAGTTTTATATATAACTGAGAAGTTAAGGAAGAAGGGAGTTGTAGGTAAATTTGTTGAGTTCTTTGGCCCCTCATTAAGCCGCCTCTCTGTACCAGATAGGGCTACAATAGCAAATATGGCACCAGAGTATGGTGCTACTGTCGGGTATTTTCCAATAGACTTTCAGACTATTAATTACCTATCAAGTACTGGTAGGGAGTACAAATTAGTGTTAAAATACGCACAAACTCAAGGACTTTTATACGATGAATCGAGTACTCCCAAATACAGTGAAGTTGTCACGGTAGATTTAAGTGGTATTGAGCCTTCTGTTGCTGGACCCAAAAACCCAGACGAGTTGGTTCCCTTAAAGGATTTAAAGAAACTGTTTGCCGGGGAAAGGAGGAAGGGGAGAAATATTTCAAATTACGACGTAGTACTCGCTGCAATTACAAGTTGTACCAATACATCAAACCCTACTGTAATGATAGGTGCTGGGATATTAGCTAAAAAGGCTGTGGAGCACGGCTTAAAGGTTAAACCATACGTTAAGACCAGTTTAGCACCGGGCTCTCCGATAGTTGTTGAATATCTTAAGGAGTCCGGTTTGCTTCCTTACCTAGAAGCTTTAGGTTTTCATATAGTAGGTTTCGGGTGTACTACTTGTATAGGTAATGCGGGACCTCTACCTAAAGAGGTTGAGGAAGAAATTAAGGAGTACAACTTAGACGTTTACGGTGTAATTAGTGGAAACAGGAATTTTGAAGGGAGAATTAACCCATATCTTAAGGGCGTTTTCTTGGCTTCACCAATTCTTGTTGTAGCCTTTGCGTTAGCTGGGAGAGTTGATATTGATTTCTTTAATGAGCCGATAGGTTATGATCCTAACGGATTTCCGGTTTACCTTAAGGATATTTGGCCTAGTATGAAGGAAATAGCCGAGTATATGAACTTAGCATATAACCCATCTCTTTACGTTAAAAAGAAGGATAGCATATTTGAGGGGGATGAGAATTGGAAGAGGATTGAAGTGACACAATCTGAAGTTTACTACTGGGATGAGAGTTCAACATATATAAGGATGCCTCCTTGGTTCAGTATGGATTATAAATTCGGTGATATCTTAAACGCTAGAATCCTATTACTTTTAGGTGACAAAATAACTACAGACCATATATCACCAGCCGGACCCATTTCCACAGACTCAATTGCGGGAAGATATTTGAGGGAGTTAGGAGTAAAGGAGTTAAATACCTTCGGGGCTAGAAGAGGTAACCACGAAGTTATGTTAAGAGGAGGTTTCTCTAACCCTAAATTAAAGAACTTTTTAGTTGACGTTCAAGGTGGTTATACTAAGCACTTCCCAGATGGCAAGATAATGACTGTTTATGAGGCTGCAGAACTCTATAAAAAAGAGGGAGTTCCGTTAGTCGTGGTTGCTGGAAAACAATATGGCTCTGGGAGTTCAAGGGACTGGGCTGCAAAAGTTACTGCTTTATTAGGGGTTAGGGCTGTTTTAGCTGAAAGTTTTGAGAGGATTCATAGAAGTAATTTAGTAGCTATGGGAGTTATACCTATAGAGATTCCGGATTGGAGGTCTTTAGGAATAAGGGGTGATGAAGTGGTTAATATTTATTTAGGAGATTTGAAGCCGAAATCCAGAGTAAAGATTGAATTTGAAAGGGGTGATGAAAAGATTAGTATAGAAGGTTTAGCAAGAGTCGATACTAGCATAGAACTAGAATATGTTAAGAATGGTGGGATTTTAAAGTATGTTTTCAATAAATTACTCCATGAATATAAGGATTAGAGGGATCTACGCTACAGCTCTAACTTATCTCTTTATCAAAGACGGGTTTAAAGTTGTACAACAGACTCCTCAAATAGCTGAAAGGTTCGGAATGACACCAGTTGTTGAGCCCGCAGATGTCACTGTTAAAGATGGTGAGGATAAAGGGGAAATAGTCAGTATAGGTGCTGACATTTATAGCTTTATGAGGACTGTTTTCCGATACTCACCGGTTTGGAAGTCTCCGGTTAAGCTTTATTCTGTTATTAGACCAGAGGAGTGTAAGTTTATGGGGTATGTTGTAGAGCCTTGTTTAGATGAAGGGCTAGTTATTAAACCTCCAGTTGAAGGTAAGATAATATTAACTGCTAAAAGGGCTGTGAGTAAGGATGCAATGGTTTGGAGGGGGGAGGGTAAGACTTTCTTTTCAGAACATATAAGGGACGAGGATAGGATAAAATTGCTTTCCATCAGTATTCCTTATAACAAAAAGGGGTATAATGTAAAGTGGAGGAGTAATGCGCCTTTAGCTACTGTTAGTCAATTGAAGGAAGAGTTAGAGAGTCTTATAATGAGATACGAATCTGATGATTTTAGAAATCAAGGAGAGGATTTCATAAGAGTATTGTTATCTTTGGAAGACAAATTATTCCTTGACGGTATAAGGAGCATGGTAGTTAAGACTATGAAGTTCCACCATATGTTAAAATATAGTTATACTCATAACGAGGTAGACATTGAGGAGGCAAAGGAAAATCCTGATCCTACTCCTTTAATAGATAAGTTAGCTAATAACTTTCTGAAAATTGAACACGTTAAACCTGACGGTAGGAAGATTTTACTAAGGGGTGGATATGTAATTTACAAAGAAACCAAGCCAGACTATTATTTAATTAGATTAAAAAGGACTTTTGAAGGTGGAGGGGGGAAATACGATTCCTTAGATATTCCCATAGATGAGGGTGATTATGATATAGTCGAGTTTGATTCTAGGAATTGGTATCAAATTCACAAGTACTATAGTAAATATGGTAATCTGAAGGGTGTTTATGTAAACATTTCTACGCCACCTGAGATATTAAGGGATAAAATAAGGTATATCGACCTAGAAGTAGACGTAGTAAAAAAGGGTGACAGAATAGAGGTTGTTGACTTAGAAGAATTAGAAAGAGTTAAGAACGTATTAGGTGAAAAACTGTATGAAAAAGCTTTAAAAACTGTAGAGGAGGTTAAGAAACTTCTTTCTTGATCAAATAAGTTCGTCTTTACTTATTGGGATTATCTTCACTACATCCTCTTTTTCATCATAAACTACTCTTACGAGATCTCCCTCTTTAATGTTTATTCTTTGTCTTATCCTTACGGGTATTGTAACTTGGAAATTCCTAGATACCTTTACAATATCTTCTACGGTCATTTTTGACCAATATATTCTTTCTAAACCCTATATAAAAATCTTATTGAAATGGGAAAGGGCCTAAAATTAAGATCTTAGTTTCTTTGTTACTTCACTGGCTACTTCTTTTGAAAGTCTCTTTGTTTGTTCTATGTTTCCAACCCTTCTAGTAGTTTCCAAGCTTTGCTGTAATCGTCTAGTAGTCTCCATGAGCTCTATTTTTCTAGTCTGTTGAGCTAAAGTTGTCATTTGTTGTAGTGTTCTTGTTGCCTCGGTTAAGTTATTACTACTAATTTGAGTTGCTAGTTTGTTCATTAACTCATAATACTGGTACTCGCTTAGTAGATCATTATTAACACCGCTTAAGAACATTTGAGAGTCCCTTGCTGGACTAACTTGTATCGCACTTAATAATGACTCCGGTCTACCAGTTGCCGGGTCTTCATAACTCACTTTGACAGTCATTATATTCCCAGTGTAGTTTGGCGGAATAGTTAAACTGCCGTAAATCCTTATCACCCCTTCTATTGCACCTAATTTTACGGGTGGTCCAGGGTAGTTGAGTAAAGTTACGTTGGACTCTGAAGCTATGTCAACAACAACGTTTTTACCTCCAATTTCAGTGACGGCTGCTTGCGGTAAAGCATTAGCTACTTCATTAGGGTCTTGGATATGATTGAGGACTCCACCTGTCTTATCAGCTATAACTTTTAATAACTGCTCATTATAATCATCACCTATACCAAAGGCTATCACTTTAAACCCTGGAGGGAATTGTAAGTTTTCATAAGGTATTATGTCTGTGATGTCTGTTGGTTGTCCGTCAGTTAGTAGGATTATGTAACCCGGCATTTCATATCTCTTTGCGATCTTTATAGCTTCAGATAAGGCTGTATATAGCACAGTCTGCCCACCAGCATTTACAGCCTCTATCTGGCTTACTAATGATGGAGCGTCTGCAAACTCACTGAGTTTGTTAACTTTGCTAGAAAACGTAATGAACGTTATCTTGTTCCCTGGGGGGATTCTGTTTAATAGTTGTATTGCACCTTGTTTGGCAGTTTCTATTTTCATTCCGTACATAGAGCCAGAAGTGTCAAGCAAAATTATATAATGGAATCCAGTAGCTAACGCTACTTTTTCTGGGACTAAAATTATTCTGAATACCGCTCTAACGGGAGAATTAAATGAATACTTATGGCTGGCTTCAACTCTCATTGAAATGGTCATAAAAAACACCTTGTCTTATTCTTTAACTACCTTTATTATAGTCTGATTCCCTAATTTTATTATAGAATTAGCATCAATCTTCTGTTTACCTTTAATTGGTTGGAATAGCTTTCCATCGTAAATATAAGTTCCATTTGTGCTGTTTAAGTCCTCAATATACAACTCTCCATTTTCAAGAGAAATTACCGCATGTCTCCTAGAAACTTCCGGATCTGGTACTATAATTATATTTTCTGGGCTTCTGCCTATGGATATTGAAGGGAATATGTCGAAATTAAGTGGAACTTTTTGGTTAATTAAACCACTATACGGTGTTTGAATGAATAATATATAGTATTTAGCAGTTACTGCTACTGGTTGCTGAACTACAGCTTGTGCAACAGTAGCTTGTTGTGTTAACGAGGGCTGAGAAGTTGAAGGTGTTTGAGGAGTGGGTTGTGGCTCTGGTGTTGCTGGGACTTGAGGTGATGGGGGCTGGGTGGGTTGTGTTGCTGGGAGCGTTGGTTGAGGAGTGGGTTGAGGTGGGGCTGATGATGTTGGAGCTTGTAGCGTTGATTGTTGTGGGGCTGGTGCAAGTTGGGTCTGTTGAGGTGAAATTACTGTTTGAGATGGTTTCTGGGCACCGCATTTAATACAGAATAGTGCATCATCTTCATTTTCATAACCACATACTGGACATTTCCATGGCATATATGAGATATTTTGTATAAAAGTATTTATAGTTTTACCCACGTAATATTATAAACAAGTATGACGATATCATTAAAGATTAAAAGTTCGACAAATTACGCTTTTATTGATAAGACCACGCAAGTTAGTTTAATAATAAGAGTAGTCCCAGAAACATTTACGAAATTTAACGGTATTCATTATGTGATACTTATTGATAATAGTCCCTCAATGAGAAAGGAGAACAAGCTCCAAACAGCCATAGCCTCAGCTAATAGGTTAGCCTCTGAGGTACCACCTGGAAATTTCATTTCAATTTATTTATTCTCAAATGATTTAGAAAAAATATATGAAGGGCCCTCTGGGTCACCAATATATCTACAAGAGGTCAAGAAAGGATACACTACAAACTTTCATAAGGCTATAACCAAGATATTAGAGATTGTGAAAAACTATCCAAATCCAGTAAAACTTATTATCCTTTCCGATGGCAAACCGACTGATAAAAGGAACGTGAGCGATTACGAACCTATACAAGTACCTCCAAATGTTCAAATAATATCTGTTGGAATAGGTAACGATTATAATGAGGCCATAATGAAAAGGCTGGCAGACAAGGGTGCTGGGATTTATTATCATATAATTGATCCTTCTCAACTTCCTTCTCTGTTCGTACAACAAAAAGTAACTGATGTGGCTGGTTATAATTTAATCCTAAACGTTTCACCAGGTTTTGAGGTAATTAATTATGAGATGCCCGTAAATATTCCTATTATAGATAAGGCTATAACGATATATGCTATGGGTACAATACCGCCGGGGAATCAGCCAGTAGTGTTAACAGTGTCTGGAAGTTATTATGACCCGGCAAGGGGTTCGATAGTCCCTATAAACGAGTCAATTTACTTGCAAAGGGCTCCAGATTATGTTGTACAGCAAAACATTAACCAATCAGTAGTAGCTGAAGTTAGGTATTTCAGTCTCCTTAAACAATACAGCAACGCCTTAACTACTGGGAGCAATAAGGAAGCTACGCAAATTGCTCAAGAACTTTTAGTCGCAGCAGAGCAGACTAAAAGGGAGGATCTAATTGAAGAGACAAGAAAACTTACTGGTAATCCTAAGCAGGACCTATCTGAAGTTACAAAGACCATGAGGAGACAATAACAAACAAGGGCTGGATTCTTTATTAAATATCTACCCACGCTCAATTTTGTATGAGTAAATAGACCTCTTAGACTTGTGTGGTAGAAGGGCTAAGCGTATCGTTAAAGTAGCGTTTTGATGCCTAAGTCTCTAAAACTACACTATGAGTAGGAGGTAAGGGTATGGGAGAGATGAGTTTAAAATAGTATTTTCATATTTTTACTGATGATAAAACTAACATTCTTTCATGATGTAATATGCCCGTTCTGCTATGTCACTTCTAAGAGGTTAAGGAAGGTAGTAAAGGAATTTGGTAATGAAGTTGTTGTAAAGCATAAAGCGTTTTCAATAATTCCTTCATTAGAAGACCTTCAAGCAATAGCACCTACGGTAGAGGATGCTAGACAAGTCTTTCTTAACGAGTTCCAGATAATAAAGAGGTATTTCCCGGATTACGATCCGGAGAAGGTGATAAAGAAAGGTAAGATTGGCTATGTTTGGTCTATTCCTCCCCTCATTGCATGTAAAGCAGCGGAGTTCCAAAAGGGAGATGAGGGACATTGGGAATTCTTTGATAGGGCTCAAGACAAGTTCTTCCTTGAGGGCGAGGATATAACGAAAGAGGAAGTTTTAGTTTCAATTGCTGAAGAGATAGGTCTTGATGTAAATAAGTTTAAGGAGGACCTAAAGTCGAAAAAAACTAAGCTCGCAGTGATCGAGGATGAGGAAGAGGCTAAGGCAATGGGAATAAGGGGTGTACCGGCAATATTAGTTAACGATACCTGGTTAATAAGGGGTGTACAGACCGAAGACTTTTATAGACAAGTTATCGAAGATATTTTGGAAAATGGAGAACCAAAGAATGTTAAACTAAAAGCTTATTGGGAGAGAGAATAACATTCTCATATGAAAGCTGTAAAAAACTACATGTCGAGTCCCATCTTCCAAATTGAGGCAAATACATCTATCCAAGAAGCATGCAAGTTAATGATTGAAAGAGGAGTAGGATCAGTAATAGTGACAGAAAACGGAGTCCCTAAAGGGATATTTACCGATAGGGATGCAGTAAAAGCGTTTTCAATGGGTTTAAGTCCTACTGATGAAGTAAGACTTGCGGCTACTTTAGGGAATTTAATAACTGTTGACGAGGATACGGATGCATTTACAGCAATAGAAATAATGACTAGACACAAAATAAGGCATTTGCCGGTAAAAGATAAGCAAGGAAACATAATAGGAATGTTTGCTATTACAGATATATCGAAAGTGCTTCATGATGTAAATCCTTAAAAGTTGTGAAAGAGGAAATATTACTAGATGAAAATAGCTAGATTGCTGCCTGAAACTGCTAGGAATTTAAAAGAAGTAGAAAAGATAGAGATCGAGCAAGGCAATAAAAAAGAAGTCCAAGAATTAATTTATGAAAGGCTTTCGGCGATAAGTAATTCCACATATGATGTGATTTTTTCCCCTAAACTTCTAAACGGTGAGCTTAGGTTTCTTTCTCGCCTCTCTGAAATCCTTATTTTTGATAGTAGTTTATTTAATGAAAAAGCGGAAATATTAAAAGATAGCATAATTAAGATTAAGAATGGAAAGACTTTAGAAATAACTCACCCTTTAGAATTTAACGGTGACTATATTGACGCTTTGCTTCCCTTTCCTTTCAGGGATGAAGTATTTGAGACTGTAATAATTCGTGAGATTCTAGATCACGATATAATTAAAGAAGCATGGAGAGTCACTAAAAAAGGTGGAAAGGGAGTGCTCGTGTTCCCGTTTGGCAAATGTGATCCAGCTGATGCCATAAAACTTTTATCAATTAAGTTTAACGTTGTATCGGCTAGGGAGTATAAGAGATATTGGATTATAGAAGGTGTTAAAAGGAGATGAGAGGAAAATAATTAGGGTGCGAGTTTGGTTAAAGTTTACAAGTACGGTGAGTATTATTTTGCTGGAGTATCCCATGTAATTCCTGGTTATTTCCAGGATGTTGTATTTATATATAAAAATGGTAATTCATGGGCTACAATAAGTGCTGAAAGGTTTAAGGCTGATAATGGCCCTCTGATTCAGATAAAGGAGAGAATAAAATACGCTACTCATGAGGACGATTTAGTTAAAGCAGTTCAGGAACTTAAGAGAATGGGAATAAGTATTGAGGAAGTTGATAAGCCTCCTTTTCCGTTAAAGTTGTTGGAAGGCAAGAAGAAGATTCAAGAGGAGTTTGATTAATCAGGCCCAGGTTCGGTCATCATTTATCAGTCCCGCAGAATTTCTTCATCTGTGTTTAAATACAATTAGTAACTTAATTTAAACTCATGTACAACTTGTATAAGGAAGGGACGCAAAGAGAGACTGGATTAGATGTAATAAAGTCTAACATACTAGCAATAAGGACTTTAGCTGAGATGCTGAAAACTAGCCTAGGGCCCAGAGGAATGGATAAAATGTTGATAAGCGGCGAATCAGATATAGTGATTACTAATGATGGTGTTACGATAGTAAAGGATATGGACATACAGCACCCAGCTGCTAAATTAGTAGTAGAAGCTGCTAAGGCACAAGATGTACAATACGGTGACGGCACAACTTCTGCGGTGGTGTTAAGTGGATTTTTGGCTGAGCAAGCTGAGAAACTTCTTGATCAAAAGATACATCCCGTGACAATAATAGAGGGTTATAAAAAGGCGTTAAATAGTGCATTAGAGATCGGAAAACAAATAGCTATGAAAATTCCTCCAGAGGACAAAAAGATGTTAAAGGAAATATCGTATACTTCGCTTTCTAGCAAGTTTTTCGCAGAAAGTCCATCTACAATAGAAAAAATAATAAATATTTCAATAGATGCTGTACACTCAGTGCTAGAGAAACGTGGGACTGAATATTTTATAGATACATCAAATATAAAATTCGTTAAGAAAAGGGGTGAATCAGTAGATGATACAGAACTCATAATGGGTTTCGTCCTTGATAAAGAAATTGCCCATGAAAATATGCCGAGAAGATTAGAAGATGCAAAAATTGCAATAGTCGACTTCGGGTTAGAAATTGAAAAGCCCGAGATTTCAGCTAAGATGAGCTTTACTTCTCCAGAACAGATAAAAGAGGCCCTTGAAGAGCAGACCAGATATGTTAAATCACTGGTTGACTCTCTAGAGAAATTAGGTGCCAAAGTTGTGATTTCGCAGAAAGGTATGGATGATATTGCATTATACTTCTTATCTAAGAAAGGGATGATGGGAGTAAAAAACGTAAGTAGGGGTGATATCGAAAAGCTGGCAAAATCTGTTAATGCCAAAATAATTTCTTCAATTAAAGATGCTACAGCTGATGATTTAGGTTATGCTAAGCTGGTGGAAGAGAGAAAGGTAGGAAATTCTAAAGTAATAGTTATCCAGTCTGATTCAAGTAAGGCCGTAACTGTTCTAATTAGGGGTTCTAACGATATAGTAATGGATGAATTGGAAAGGAGTTTTCAAGACTCTATTAACGCTATTAAAAACGTGATAAACTATCCTTACATTGTGGGGGGAGGTGGTAGTTTTGAGATTGAAGTTGCTATGAGACTTAGAGAAGAAGCGAAAAAAGTCGGTGGGAAAGAACAATTAGCCATAGAAGCGTTTGCTGACGCATTGGAGGAAGTTGCAACAACATTGGCAAATACTGCAGGGATGGATGAGATAGAAACGTTAGTTCAGTTAAGGAACCTCCATTCTAAGGGGATGAAATTTGCTGGAATTGATGTTATAAATGGAAAGGTTATAGAGGACGTAACTAAAAGCGAAATAGTTGATCCTTTAGCAGTTAAGGAGGGAGTATTGAAGAGTGCAACAGAGGCCGTATCAGCTATATTAAAGATTGATGATTATTTGGCAGCTGCACCAGTAAAGCAGAAACAGCAAGGTGTGGGAGAAGGAGGATATGGAGGGTATACTTAATTAAAGTATTGGATTTCTTTTCATTCCCTCATGTGAATAGTTTTCTCCTTTAAATCTCTCTTCCTCCCATATGTTTCCTCTTTCGTGGTATCCTCTTTCTTCCCAGAAACCATCAGCATAATCTTTTCTGAACTCTATTGCAGTAAGCCATTTAGCGCTCTTCCACGCATATAAGTGGGGTATGAAAGGTCTTGCTGGAAAGCCTGATTTGATATCCAGGGGTTTGCCGTTCATTTTTAACGCTATTATTGCATCATCAGTTAAAGCGTCTTCAATTGGGACTATTGAGGTATATCCATCTAGTGAGTAAAACATAACCCATTTAGCAGTGTTTTTAACTTTTGCCATTTCTGCTAAAGTCTTAATTTTTACACCTTCCCACTCAACGTTTGCCACACTCCAACCAGTAACGCAATGGAAATCTTTTATGTATTTTGCATTTATTATATTAAGGAGCTGATCATAAGTTAATTCAATCCTTTTTTCTACTTCCCCTAGGATTATGAGCTTATAACTGTTTATATCCACTTTAGGTACTCCTAATGCTGCATAGTAAATAAATTTCTTAACGTATCTTTGTCCCGGTGGAACCTCTTTCTCCATATGTTAACATAGTTTAATGAATATTTAAATTAGTATTAGAAGCACGCTAACAACCTATACTTGGCCATTGTCTGAGCCTTTGCGTAACAATTCATTAACTGTTTTACTACTGCACCCCATCTGAAATTCTCCTCAACCCTTCTGATTGCATTTTCTCTAATTTTTGACCATAAGTTTACATCATCAGTCCTTATTAGATCAACAAATTTCAGATACTCGGAGTTTTTGGTTTCAGAAGCTAAAGAGAGATATAAGGCTGACGTTATAGCTCTACTTAACTCCCAAATATTTTCGGGTTGGACTAAGAAACCCGTACCGTTCTTCATATCCTCCCTTAAGTCTACTATACTTTCCCTTAACCCTCCCACAGCATACGCTACTACCGGCACTCCTACGGCCATGGCCTCTATCGAAACTAGTCCAAAGGGTTCCCATCTTGATGGTACTACAAAGACTGATGAGGCGTAGTAAAATAATTTGTAAATATCTTTAGGCACCGATGCTGATATAATCATCCTGACGTTCCCGCCCATTTCTGATGCCTTATTTATCATGTCTTGTAATAACCCATAATCGCCAGAAGGTAGGCCAAGAACGATTAATTTAGCGTTAGGGATCCTATTTAAGACCTCTCTAAAAGCTCTGAGGAGTAAGTCTATGCCCTTCTGGTATACAACTCTTCCGGTAAATAGTACTAGCGGGCCGTCATCTAATTTTGAATAACTCCAGTCATCTTTTATACCAATCCTAAACCTATTATTCCATAACATATTTCCCGTTATGTAGTCCTCTGGAATGGCTCTCAAATACTCGAGATCTGATAACAATCTTTTTCTCACTTCTACCCTATCAGTTATATTGTACTTCTTCTTTGCAATCTCAATTACTTCATTCACATTCCAGTCAGTTCCGTTATATACTACACAGCTTTTATTTTCTATCCAATTCCCGATGAAATTGTAAATATCATAAGTTAAATAACTCTTACTCACAGAGGTGACTACATCAGCTTCATATGCCCCAAACTTCTCTATCATTCCTTGAGACAAATCATCCCAGATTTGTCTCGTGGTAAGTAGTTCGTGCTTAATAACCCTCCAAATGTAATGAGGGCAGTTCAATAATCCTGCCCAATCTTCTGATGCGTAATGCCAAGGAGCACCAACCTTATTTAGTAAGTGTATTGTGAAGATAAGTGGCACTACAACTTTCCTAGTCTCAAAAGTTTGTTTCGCACTTACTCCAGCAAGTACTGAATGCCAGTCATGTATATGTATTATGCTTGGAACATTTGAAGGTATTGAGAACTCAGCGTACTTTGTAATTCCTCTAGCTAATAAGGCAGATTTTTCCATGATATTTTCATATATATTCCAACTATCTATGAGCCTTCCAGTATCATAGTCAAGACCTTTAACGAGAATTACAGTAAACCCGTCCAATTTTCCTTCCTCAAACCCCAACTTATAGTGGTAATAGCCACCGTCCATTCCCCTCCTATTCCCCTCTGCTATCAATGGTAATTCTCTCAGTGAGAGGTAGCTCCTATAATAATCGTTTAAATGCCTACCATGGCTTGGCATTAGTACTGTTACTTTAACCCCCTGTTCCGCCAGAGTCTTACTTAAATTATAAACTACTGGTCCAAGACCGCCTAAGCTTGCAACGTTTTGTAGTTCAACAGAGATCATCCAAACTTTATCAATATTTTCTGGGAACCAAAGTCCTTCAAACCTTTTCATCTTATCCACTCCTTTAGATACTTTTCAAATTCTCTATAGCTGGGATTGGATTTAAGTGCTTCTTGGAACTGCTTTAGGGTCCATACCTCTTTACCCCTCTTGCCTCCTTTTTGGAATATAAAAGGTTCATTATTAATGCCTAACTTCTGTCTCATCTCCTCCTCGAAAAGGGTTATTGCATAAAATTCGTTTATGAACGCATCTATTGGGGAATTGAATGAACTAAAATATGAGTGGACTTCCGCTGGGCCTCCACTTCCTAAAAACATGTAGTAATAGTGATCACTCGTGGTAAAGTATTTCCACGCCTTTAAATAGTCCCCTCCTAACTCTTTTGCAAGCATCTCCGTTCTTCTGACCATTTCGTCATAAGCCCATTGCATTATATTGCCTAACCAACTACTCTCGTCTTTATTAATATCAGCCCAAGATACCGTACCTTCAATATCTATTTCATCATATACATTATTGTAATATTCTCTGGGTAAGGTGAAGATAATATCTCTTTTATGTAATTCCTTGGGTAACCATCTCAAGAAATCAAGTATTCCGCTTTCGGGCCAATGATGTTCTCCGAAGGTCTCATAATCTACGAAGATTACTCCAACGTCTCCTTCACTCCAACTTATCCAATCAGCAAACTTTTCTGCCGTTAGAGGATATTGATCCCATTTAACATTTGAGAAACGGAAAGCGATATCATCACTTAATCTATAATTTCTTAGAAATAGGGAAACTGTCGAACCTTTGACTTTATAAACGTGGTTGGGGCTCTTACCTTTTAAAAGACTCTCTTTCCCTTCAGTAATAACTGCCTTAAATCCCATTTTTTCCGCTTCTTCTATAATCCTTCTATTTGTGAGTAGCTCTGTGTTCTCAAAAGTTATAGGGGTTTGGTTGAAGTACTCTTTTACTAAATTTATATGATCCTTAACTTGATCTCTCCACTCGCTTAAATCTTCCCATAAGCTAGTGACTGAATGGTAGTAAGTTTGTGCTAGAAATTCTACCTTCTTTGTGTAAGCTAATTGCTGAAATAATTCTATTACATCTCTTCCCCATCTTTCAGCTTGTTCCATGAAAGTTCCGGAAACTGAAAAGAAAAATTTTACATCATATCCTTCATGTTCTCCCCTCTCTATTTCCTCGAGGATTATTTTAGTCGCTGGTAAATAGCATTTATTTTTTACTCTCTCAAAGATGTCTTTATTTATAGTATTATCAAAATATTTTTCTAGTGAAGATCCTCTAAAATATGGGTTCCAAAAGTATTCTTTTCGTATTCTAAAAGGTTGGTGAACTTCGAATCCAATGATGATATGCTTCATAATACTATTTTTTATTTACTTTGAATATAAAATGTTATTGATGGTAGCAAATATCGAGGACGTAAAGGTAATAATCCCCATAGGCGGTGAGGCAACGAGGTTAAGACCATTAACTATAGAGACTTCCAAAGCAACAGTGAGGTTACTAAATAGGCCATTAATTGAATATACATTGCTGGAACTTGCTAAACAAGGTATAAAGGAAATAATCTTTGGGGTTAGGGGATATGTGAATTACAGATCTTTATACGACTTATATAAGGAAGGGATTGGTTTTTCTGCTAGGTATCACATAAAACCCAGAGTGCACTTCAAGTACCAACCCAGAATTGATAGTATAGGCAATGCTGACTCAGTTAGGATCAATCTCGAATATTACGATATCGACAACACGTTTATCGTAGTTCAAGGCGATAATTTATTTAAATTAGATATAAGAAAGGTGTTAGAATACCATGAGCAGAAAGGCTCCTTTATGACAATAGTGTTAAAGCCCGTTGATAACGTTGAGGAATTCGGCGTTGCAGAACTAGATAAAGATAATAGGATTCTGAGGTTTGTGGAAAAGCCAAAGAAGGAGGAAGCACCGACTAATTTAGCGAACACCGGGATTTACATAATCGATCCGAGGATTAGGGATGTGTTCAAGAGTGATGAAGTAAAGGAAATGTATAAAATGGGTAAAATGGACTTCGGTAAAGATATAATTCCCTACCTAATCAAGAAGGGTTATCCGGTTTATGGTTATGTAACTAATGATTTGTGGTTTGATGTAGGAACTCCACACAGATATTTAGATGCAATGCTGACGCTACTAAAGACTTTAGACGAAAGAGATATGCATGGGATAAGAATAGACCCTAATAGGAGGATTTTCGTTCAAGGAACCAGCCCAGACTCTAGGAAAAGGAGGTTGATCATAAAGAGAATGTATAAGAAGGGGGAGTTAAAGTTAGAGGGTGACATATTAATAGGAAGACATTGTCAAGTAGGTAAAGGAACTTACATTGAGGAGTCTAGTATTGATAATTTCACTATAATTGGTGAAGGCGTTAAGATCGTTAAAAGCTCGGTTATGGATAGAGTTTACATAGGTGATTATGCAATAATTGAGAACTCAATAATTGCAAGGCACGTGGAGATCAGGTCTTCAAAGGATAAGCCAACTAAGATAATTAATAGCGTTATAGCCGATGACGTAATTATAGGTGAGGGTACTGAGATAATTAACTCCAAGATATATCCTCATAAAGTTATTAATGCTCACAGTAAATTATACGATACAGTGCTCACATGAGAGTGCTTAACGTAGGTAACAGTAAGCTATTAGTAAATCTCGATAATTACGGTAGGATAGTTGATATTTATTACCCTTATGTTGGGATGGAAAATCATACTAATAGCAAGCCAGTAAGGTACTATTTTTTCCAAGACAAAATCTATGAGGATGTTGAGTGGAAGAGTGAGATAAACTACTTAAACGGTACTAACATTGGAGAGATCAAATCGGTTATAAATGATAAAATAAGTGTTATCAGCTATGATTTCACTGACTTATATGAGCCAATATACTACAAGATAATGAAGTTTTATAATAAAACTGATGAAAAAATTAAAGCCAAATTGCTTTTATTTTTCGACCTGGACTTATACGCCAGCCCTTATGGCGATACGGCATTTTACGACCCAGAAACTTCAGCAATAGTTCACTATAAATCGAAAAGGTATGTTGGTGTTAAACTTTTTGGGATAATGAGGGATCTTTCTGACTATACGGTAGGAAAGGGAGAGGTGTTTGAAGACATTAAAGACGGTAAATTAGCTGGCAAGGCAATAGATAACGGTGATGTTCAATTTGCATTAGGGTTAGACCTCGAAATTAACCCCCTTTCAAGTGATAAAGCGTATTTAGCAATTGTACTTGACAGAACTTTACAAGGAGTAAGGAGACTGTTAAAGAAAATCTCAAGTACTGAGATCGAGAGCGAATTTACTACAAACTATATGTTTTGGCGTAATTGGATTAATAGGAAAAGGATTGCTATTAAAAATAATAATGTTGAAAGTCTTCAGCTATCTAACCTATTAAACGTAAGCCTCTTTGTAATAAAAAATCACATGGATCAGAACGGGTCTATAATTGCTTCTTCTGATTATAGTTTTGTGGGGGTTTACGGAGATTCGTATACTTATTGTTGGCCTAGGGATAGTGCTATAGCCTCTTATGCTTTAGACATAGCCGGTTATGGTGATTTAGCTATAAGACACTACACATTTATCTCGCGACTTGTAAGTGAAGAAGGGTTCCTATATCACAAATATAACCCAGATATGACTCTAGCTAGCTCGTGGCACCCCTGGTTTTTAAACGGTAGAAGAATATATCCAATCCAAGAAGATGAAACCGCACTACAAGTTTGGGCAATATCAATGCATTATAACTTGTATAAAGATATCGATGAACTGGTCACGATATATAAAGACTTCGTTAAACCGGCCATAAGGTTTATGATAAGATATATTGAAGATGGGCTACCAAAACCGAGTTTCGATTTGTGGGAGGAAAGATACGGTATTCACATTTACACTGTTTCAACTGTTTACGGTGCGCTAACTCAAGCATCTAAACTAGTAGCAGATATGGGAGATGAGGTTTTGGCAAGCGATATGATTTCAGTGGCAAATTATATGAAAGAGCAAGCATTGAAGAAGATGGTTTATAATGGCCGTTTTATTAGGAGAATTGATGAATACGGTAGGCAAGACCTAACTGTTGACGCCAGTATGTATTCTCCCTATTTCTTCGGGATGGTCAACCCTAAAGACCAAATAATGGTCTCAACTGTAAACGCCATAGAAAACGCCTTACTTGTAAATGGTGGTATAATACGTTATGAGAATGATTATTATAGGAGGGCTAGGCAATATCCTAACCCGTGGATTATTACTACCCTATGGGTTGCTGAATATTATGCTGATACCGGGAATTACGATAAGGCTTTAAAATATCTCAAATGGGTTATGGATAGGGCATTACCTACTGGTTTATTACCAGAGCAAGTTTACCCAGACACTTTTGAGAGCTCTTCAGTAATGCCACTTGTTTGGTCACATGCTGAATTTATCATTACTATAGATAAGTTAAAATCCTATTTAGGAAAATGAAAATATATGTTTTCCGTTGAAGAGTGTGAACGCCATGAGTGGTTACTCCCCTTTAGGACTGGTGGATATGCATCTTCAACTATTTGTGGGATTAATTCGAGGACTTACCACGGATATCTAGTAGTTCCTTTAAATCAGCCTTATAAGAGGTATTTAATCCTTTCTAAATTCGAGGACTTTCTCGTGAAAGATATAGGTGAATTCCCCCTCTCAACAAATCATTATGACTGGAACGTTTATTACCCAGAAGGTTACAAATACATTAAAGAGTTCAAATGGGGTAAAAACTATGTAAAGTGGGTTTATGAAATTGAAGGTGATATTGTTGAAAAGGAAATTATTGCCCACGAGTTAGAGAATGCAATAACTGTAAGATATAAATCAAGCAATGGTAAGATAAAGGTGTGTCCTCTAATAACTTATAGGAGTCATCATCTAACTACCACTACAAAGTATTTCTTTGATTTTCAACAGATGGGTAGTAGAATAAAGATTTTCAAAGAAGGAGTTCCAATCCTTAATTTCCTAATTGAAGGAGACTATGAACTAGAGCATACGGGATATTGGTATTATAATTTCTTTTATTTATTAGATTATGAGAGGGGGAACAACCATAGAGAGGATTTGTACAATCCGTTTTGTATTATGAGCAATAAAAACGAATTAAGTATTGACATCTTCTATGATAAGGAGAGTATGGCTAAACCCGTTGAAGCTCCTTCGGATATCTTACGTCTTTTGGCAAACGCTTCATTAAGTTTCATTGTGAAAGGGAAGAACGGCTGGAGCATAATAGCTGGTTATCACTGGTTTAGCGAATGGGGAAGAGATACATTCATATCAATGGAAGGGTTAATGTTATTAAACGGCTTATATAAGCAGGCTGAAGAGATAATCTTACGTTACCTCCAGTACAGCGAGAAAGGGATGTTACCTAATCATATTACCCCCCAAGGGGAACCAATTTACATTGGAGTTGACGTTAGCCTTTGGGCTATTAACTCAATTTACAAGCTGTACTTGTATTCTGGGGATGTAGAATTCATTAGGAAAATTTATTCCTCTCTACAAGACATCATTGATTGGTACTATAAAGGTAATGGTATTGTTTACACTAGAGATTTTTTACTCTTCCATAAAGGTGCTCCAAGGACGTGGATGGATGCGAGTTATGACGGGAGGGTTGTAACTCCTAGAGAAGGTGCAGCTGTGGAGGTTAATGCTCTATGGTATAATGCATTAATGATAATGGATCAATTTTCTAAAATTGTTGGGGATAACAATACTTTTTACTCTGAACTAGCCAAAAGAGTTAAAGGTGCCTTTAATGAAAAATTCGTGACCAGTTGGGGGTTATATGACTATCTCGATACTTATTTAATACCGGATACTTCAATAAGACCAAACCAAATATTCGCTTTCTCTTTACCTTTTAGCGTAATTGATAAAGATGTGGGAACCGTAATGTTAACTACGATAGAAAACGAACTTCTCAGGCCTTTCGGGTTAAGTACACTGTCTAGGAGAGATCCTAAATATAAACCACTTTATAGGGGTGATAGGGCCAGTAGGGACGAGGCCTATCACAATGGCCCTATATGGCCTTGGTTAATAGGGGCTTATATAGATGCTAAGCTTAAAGTTGAAAACGATATTATAAAAGCTAAAATGCTCTTAGATGTAATAAAACCTTTACTGGAATATGCGAAAAGGAATAACGGCTTTATACCAGAATTATTTGAGGACTTGCCCCCCTACTTACCAGGGGGGTGTATAGCACAAGCGTGGAGTGTTGCAGAAGTATATAGAAGTGTAAATTTAATTACTAGTATATAGAAAATTTCCCCGTTTTTACAAATGATGATCTATTTAAATTTATTAGTTTCTAAAACGAATTGATGGTATGATAATTAAAACTATTATGATTCAAGACCCCCCTACAGTTCATGTAAAGGATAAGCTCGTTGAAGTTATAAAGAAGATAAATACTAGAGGGATTGGGAGAGTGATAATCGTAAATAGTTCGATTGAAGGAATTATATCAACTAGGGATATGCTCACATTTATAGTTGAAAGGTGTGAAAACGGGTGCGGAAGAGGTGATATTTACTCCTTAATTGATAAGGAAGTTTCAAAAATTATGACACCGAGGCCGGTATATGCGTTTGAAGATGATGATGTTATGGAAGCTTTAACGTTAATGGTCGCTAGAAATTTTGGTGCGTTGCCAGTGTTAAATTCCGAAAAGAAAGTTACCGGAATTGTAACTGAGAGAGAAATGCTTTTAATGTTCCAGGAACTGGAACCGTTATTTTCGGTAAAGAAGTTTATGACTAAAAAAGTTTCAACAATTTATGAGGAAGTACCAGTATTTGATGCTGTAAAGCTAATGATAAGGAGGGGATTCAGAAGGTTACCAGTTGTTAATGATGAGAATAAGGTTACCGGCATAATTACCGCTGCTGATGCGCTAAAACTTTTTGTTAAAGCTGTGATGAAAGGGGATCCAGATTTGTTCTTCTCTAAAAAGGTAAAAGAAGAAGCTACTAAAGAGATACTTACTATAGATCCTGAGAAATCAGTTAACGAAGCAGCCGCAACAATGTTGTTAAAGAAAGTAGGGTCTCTCCTTATCCTCAATTCAGATAATACACCAGCTGGAATAATAACTGAAAGGGATTTGATAATAGCTTTACATTATCAACTTCACTTAAAGTCCAGTTAAATATTAATTCACCTAAGACGAAATTTATAATGTGAAAATTGAAAAGATAATAAAAGTTAATCATGAGATAGATGTGGTACTACAAATTATGTCAGACCCCACGTTTTTAATCCCTCGTCTATTCCCATCAATTAGTGAAATTAAGGTTAATGGGGATGAGTTTTATTTCAAGGGTAAAGTAGCCTTTATTCCTTATGAGGGCAAAGGCAGAGTTTTCGTTGGTGCAGAAGGAGTTAGAATCGTTTATGAAACGAGTAGGGGATCTGGGATCGTTCTATTGCAAAAGTTTAATGATAATTCTGTTAAAATAACTCTTCAGCACGATAATGAGTTATATGGAAATATGGGGAAGCTGGCGATTAATTCAAACCTTAGTAAGTTAGAGAAGAATATAAATGAAGACATAAGGCTCGAGAGGATAAAACGTAAAATCTAAGAGTTCTCTTTATTAATATGAACGAAATAATTTTCACCCAAAATGCCCCAAAGCCAGTAGGTCCTTATTCTCAGGCAATAAAAGTAGGAAATACAATTTACGTATCTGGGCAAATACCAATTGACCCAAAAACAGGTGAGGTGGTTAAGGGTGGGATTAGAGAACAGACAAGGCAAGTGCTAGATAATATAAAAAATATTTTAGAAGCTGGAGGTTTTTCACTTAGGGATGTAGTTATGGTGTTTGTCTTCCTTAAGGACCTATCTACGTTTAATGAATTTAATGAGATTTACGCGGAATATTTTAAAGAAAACCCTCCAGCGAGAGTTACTGCGGAAGTTTCAAGGTTACCAAAGGACGTTCTAATAGAAATATCAGTTATTGGCTCGAAAGGTTAGTCAAGAAAAAATCTTTTTTAATAGTTTCTCTACGTGGGGGCAACCATATATTTCCGCATGTGGGCCGTGCTCAAGGCAAGCCGCTGCAACTGGCTTTCCTTCGTATAGCAAGACTTCAGCCTCTTCGTCTCCTACGATTTTGTAAAACGCCCCCTCGAAGAATACTCTGTATTCTGCCTCTGCCATATTTATTCACTCTCTTTCGGACTTTTTATTAGTGAAATGTATAAAACTTAATATATAAGCTTTTCTTCTCATATGAGGCGTGTTTGTATAAAAAGTTGTTTAATAATATTGAGCTTTAGCATTTATATGGTATTATTTGTAGGCTGATTAAATACGCTTCCGTATGAAGAGTTAAAACATGTTCATAATATTCACTAAAGATAATGAGACTTACCTTTATCTGGGCGAGTCTTTGAAAAAGACTGATGAAAAGATAAGAGTGAAGGGGAATGTTATTGGCTATGTTATTAAATACGATAACGGTAAGGTTAAACTAACGTCTACTCCAGTACTCGATTCTTCTAAACTAGACGGGATAATTGAAGCAGTGTTAGTGGGGCAGATTAAAGAGTTAAATGGTTATATCTTTGATAGCGGAAAATTTGTCGTTTTACATTTTGGCGAGATCAAAGGTAATGTAATACCTAACTTACCATATCTTCTAGTCCAAGGAATTCCGGTACAGAAAGGTGATTTAAAGAGGTTAGTGGAGTTAATGGACTTGAGTTATGATTTAGTTAAGTATATGCTAAAGGAGTACTCTGATAATGACGAAGTTGTTAGGAGAGGTATTATATCCCTTTCTCATTTAGGTAAATGCGAGGAAGCAATTTCCCTTTATAAAAGCCTTGACAAAAAGTTCCCAGAGGAGTCTTTGGCTGTAGCTGAATGTTTTGAGAAAGTCGGAGAAGAACTTGAGGCCTTAAAAATTTACTCATTCTTCTCTGAAAGTAAGTATAGGGAGTTGGAACAGAGATTGAGGGAGAAGGCGAACTCATTAATAGATGAGTTTGAGCAGACTAACAACCTTAAGCTATTATACCAAGCACTCAACGTACTTCCAACTTACGATGCACCGGCTTTAAAACTCGGCTGGTATTTCTTTTACAAGAAAAACTATAGGGAAGCGGTAAAGTACTTTGAAGAGGCTGTGAAAAGGAGGAGGGATTTCAGTAACTTATTAGCCTTAGCCTATGCTTATGTTCGTAACGGTCAAGCTAAGGAAGCTCTAGATCTAATAAATGAGGTAGAGAAGATCAGAAGGAACGCTTCTACCGCGTACATTAAAGGTTTAGCTTATGAAGCACTAAACGCGCCATCTAATGCGGAAAGAGAATTCATGTTCGCTTGCAAAGAGGGGATAGTAGAGGCTTGTAGTAAGATTAAACCTTACAAAATATACTCGCCCTTAGACCAATTTGACCCCAACAGTTGGATAGGTTATGTATTGTATGGTTATAAGGTAGAGAAAGTTATAGGCACTGGAGGAATGGGTTACGTTTTACTAGTAGAGAAGGGCATGAGGAAATTCGCAATGAAGGTGATAAAGAAGGAGTTTAGGTACGACGAATTACTTTATGAAGTTGCGAAAATGCAAGAAATATCTAAAGGCTCTAATAACCTTGTGAGAATTTTAGCGAGTTTTGTAGACGAGAACTTCACTGATTACTTTTCCTCCCCACCAGCAATAGTTATGGAATATATGGCTGGTGGAGATCTTAGGGAGATATTAGTTGATGCAGAATACTCCACTCTAAGGCACTCGTCAAGATGGCCACAGATAGTCGCTATAATATTCTCGCAAATAGCTGATGCTTTAATACATATTCATAAAAACGGTTACGTGCATTGTGATATAAAACCTTCAAATATATTGTTCACTGAAAGACTGCCTAAATTTGGAGACCACGCTATCGAGGCTCTATTAAACGGTGAAGTAGTTCCTAAATTATCAGATTTAGGTTCTGCTGTTAAGTTAGGTCTCCCAGTAATTCATTATACTCCTTATTACGCCCATCCAATGCAACGCTTTGGACATAAGGCTGAATATAATTTTGACATATATTCATTTACCGTGTCACTCTATGCTAGTCTCACAAATAACTTCCCATTTCCAGAGTGGTTAGAAAGAGAAATAGAGGATGCGGTTTCAAACCCTTTAAAGAGGCAAGAGGTTTTGAAAGACTTTTATAATGTAGAACCCAGGCTAGACTATGTTCCGGAGGAGTTTCACGATATAATCATTAAGGGACTAAGGGGGGAAACCAGTATAGAGCAAATAAGTAGGGAATTGAAGTACATTATCAGATATAATTATGGCTTAGAAATCGTATCGGCTCAAAGGAGCTCAACGGTAGAAATCTGATTAAAAAGGGGTTTTCTTCTTCTCCTCTAATTGTATAGCGAGTTTTGACTGTAATTCTTTCTTTATTGAATCTCTTTCAAATCCAATACATTCAAAATGTATTATACGATTTTTTCTAGTATCAATTTCTATTTTACATATGCTATTATAGTTTAGGCATCTAACAATGGCTTTTGTTATTATCCCGCTTTGTATTTCTATCTTGTAGACCAGTTCTATACCATGAAATAATATTTTGAAAGTATCGTTAGAAACCCACTGGACGTCCTTGAAAACTATCATCGTTCAATCACCACTGTCACCTCTTCATTTTTACATAGCTTAGGATTGGGGAACAAGGGCTTTAGTTGTTCAGCTAACGTTTTAGCTATGCATTCACAATGTTCTCCTCCTTCTATAATCTCGTACTCGAAAATGTAATTAGAGAGAAATGGAGGTGGCTTATAGTTAGCTAAGTGATCATGGGCACAGTCAACATATAGTACTTTATTTTGGGTTCTTATAATTACAACAACGTCTCTTAGAAAAGCATATTTTCCTCTTATCTCTGAGGGGAAGACCTTTATCGGGTTGTATTTCACCTTTATTAACATTTTCATTACCCGAATATTTCTTTCTGTAATTTTCTGTAGAAGTATAATACTCCGATCTGTATAACACATAGGCCAATTATTATTAAAGCTAAATAAACAATGTAAAGCGGTAGGGTGAAGAAGGCTAGATATAAGGAATATACCACAATTGCTATACCAGATTTTATTAAACCATATAGGACAGCGTCCTTCAATTGTGCGGCTATAAGGCCTAAAATAACACCATTAAGTATTGCTGAAAATAATGGTACTGCAAATAAGACTGAATAGACCAAATTTTTAGCTAAACCTAATCCCTCAAGTGCCGTGTAAATTGATGCTGAGAAGAAAATGTTTACGAGATACAATATACCTCCAGTAAATCTAATAATACGTAATTGTTTCTCCAATCCCTCCATGTTCTCACATATAGATTATTTGTTTTTAAACATTTAAATGTTTTGATAAACCTACATTTATCTATATATATTTATATATCAAATTATTCATTTATTTAAAGATTAACTAAATATTCTTAACAACATAAATTAGTGTCTAAATATGAAGAGGAAGAAGGAGATGGTTTGTTCACGTAAAAAGAAATTATTCTCGTCATACACTTATATCTGTATTATTGATTATTTTCTAAAATTTCATTCAATTTCTTTTCATATTTTTCTAACATGCTTTGTATTTCTCTTTCTGCCTCCTCATATATTTCTAAAACCTTTAGGACTTTATCCGATAACATCGTTCCTCCAGCTCCCTTCCCGCCTTTCTTCATCTCAATTCCTCCTAATAAATCATTTATCTTTTTTAAATACTCCCATGCGAATTTATAAGATACTCCCATCTTCTTAGAAGCCTCAGAAATAGAGCCCGTTTCGCTTACACTTCTCAGTAATTTGACTCCACCTTTGCCCAATATGGGAGTCCCGTTATCAGTCTCAATCCAAATCTTAAATTTAATTCTCATAAATCCAGGCCTTGTGGATATAATAGTCTCATTATAATATCAACTTTTTGCTTAACCTCTTCTAAGTTTTCTCCTACAACGTTTACGTGGCCCATCTTCCTCCTCTTCCTTACTTCTCCTTTTCCATACCAGTAAACTTTACCGTATTTAAGTACTTCAAAAGGCACTTGATCTGTACCCAAAATGTTTACCATCCCTCCGTATGAGAGAAGTTGCGTAGTCCCTAGTTCTATACCGGTTATAGCCCTTAAGTGTTGTTCAAATTGTGAAACAAATGCTGCATCTAAAGTGTAATGGCCAGTATTATGAACCCTGGGGGCAAATTCATTTATTAATATTTCACCGTCCCTTACAAAGAACTCAATCCCCATAGTACCTACATACTCTAGGGAATCCATTAACTTATTAGCTATTTCCGCAAACCTTGGGTCATTTAAAGGGCCATAATTATAAACTAATATTCCTTTCTCGTTGTAATTGAAAGTAGGTGGGTAAGCCTTAAAGTTACCGTTTTTATCCCTTACTGCAATAATTGAGGCTTCATAATCGAAGTCAACGTACTCTTCTACGACGAACTTACACTTCATGTTCTTAATAAACGAGTACTTCTCCACATCACCCTTAATGAAGTATTGTCCTTTTCCATCATATCCACCCCTACTCTGCTTTATGACTCCTACGTTGTTAAACTCATCCTTTAGTATCTTTAATGCCTCTTCACCGTCATTTGCTACGAGAAACCTTGGAGTCGGTAAGCCGTGGTCCTTATAATATACTTTTTCCTTCCATCTCTCTCTCTTAAGTTCAACCGAATTTAATTTCGGGAGTAGTTTCCCGCTTTCTTCAGCGTAACTTAACGCTTCCTCGCTGACGTGTTCGAATTCGAAAGTTACTATATCTGAACTATCTACAAACTCCTTGTATTGTGATGGAGTGAAACATTTGTCTGCTATTCTACAAGCAGGGGTATTTAGATCGTCTAATACGTAAAATGTAAAGGGGTACTTTCTTCCTTCTAATATCATCATCCAGCCTAATTGGCCTCCTCCCAGAATTCCTATTTTAATCGAGTTTTGTATTAAGGACTTCATTCTTCATCTCCTCCATAAACTTCTTTACTTTTTCACTTATTTCGGGATATTTAATTCCTAAAATCCTTAATGCCAGAAGTGCGGCATTTTTTGCCCCACCTATTGCTACAGTAGCTACTGGTACCCCGTAAGGCATTTGGACTATTGAGAGGAGTGAATCAAGTCCGTTTAAATTTTTGGAGGGTATCGGTACTCCAATAACCGGTAAATGAGTTAAAGATGCTGTCATTCCGGGTAAATGTGCCGCTCCTCCAGCACCAGCTATTATTACTTCTATCCCCCTTTCGCTTGCCGTCTTCGCGTATTCCATCATAAATTCCGGTGTTCTATGGGCTGAAACTACTCTTGCTTCAACTTCTACTCCAAAGCTTTTTAATAATTCAACAGCTTCTTTCATATATTCCCAATCGCTTTTACTACCCATTATAACAGCTACTTTAGGCATGTTACAAACTAATGCTTTAGGGTAAATAATATTTTTATTAATAAAAGAGAGAGATTATTTGTGGAGATTACGTTATTACGTAGACCAGAAGAGGTACTTATACCGATTGTTAAAGGCGAGTTTCTTGAGAATTTGGGCTTTGAAGTGGATGTTGATAAGGTTAGTTTTACTATATTTGGTATAAGGATGCAAGGAGTTCTGAAGAAGAAGGTCGAGGATGAAAATGCTGTTATAGTCATAAGCAATAAGTTAGGGGGTATAAAACTCGATATTAAGATTATTCAGTTGGATGAGTACTCTAGCAGGCTAAAAATGGATATTCACGATTGGGGCTTGATTGGGCCTTTATTAAAGAGTAAGGTAAGGAACAACTTAATAAATTTCGTTATAAAGGCCGAGTTTGAGAGTAATGTAAGAGTTGAGCGAAAGTTAAAAATCAAGCTTTATACAAATTATTTAGGTTTGCTCAAATTATTCGATATTTTACTCAAGGAGGGTGAGAGAAATTCTTATTATGTATTGATAATTAACAAAGGGGAATACGTTGTAGAAATAGTAGATGATATACTTCTATCAATGGAAGAGATTAAAAACGCTTGCGAGAAGTTATGTTACATTGAAATTTACGAGCTTAAGCCAATATCTATTTAAACTTTATAAAGACAAGTAAAAAATTAGTATGGACGTTTACCCTAAGACAGAAGAAGAATTGTATAAAATCATTAGAAATGCCTATGAAGAGGGTAATAAAATTCAGGTTTTAGGTGACGGAAAGCACGTAAAGAAGGAGAGGGCTGACTTTCACGTGTATACTAAGAGGATGAATAGATTTGAAATAAAGGGAGATAAAGTAGTCGCTGAGGCTGGGGCTGAGGTTGAAAAGATTAGAAAAGAGGCAAGTGATATGGGATTATTATTACCCACTCTATATGATGGCACAGTTGGCGGGCTACTCGCCACTAACTCCCCTTCACCTCTAACAACAAAGTATGGTAGACCTAGTGATTTTACAGAGTCCTTAAAAATGCTAACGCCATATGGGGGGATTAGGTGGAAAATTTTTGCCGGTTCAATGGGACTTTTAGGTGCAATAAGTGAGGCTGAATTAAGACTATTCCCTAAACCCCAAAGGATTATGACATATGAAAAGCTAAACGTTATAGAAGATGACGTATTAAAAGTGATAGAGAATAAGCCTATAGTATTGCTTGTAGATTATGACGGTAAATCATTTAATATTCATGCCTCTTTTTCAGAGGATGTGAACCTTAAGGGGTTCTCAATAGACGAGGGAGTACCAATAGTCGAGGTAAATAATGAAAGGGATGAAGTAATCGTCAACGGGGATAATTTTTCAGAGTTTAAAAAAGTGGTTGAGGTAAGTAAACCGGCGTATGCGTATTGGATTTATAAATCTAACGTCTTTATGTTATATAACGCTAACAAAGAACAGCTGAGAACTGCTGGGATTAAATATTATTCGAGGAATGAGCCTAAGGAAGTGTTTATAAAGCTTAAAAGGTTATTAGACGGTAAAAATATCTTTGTATGAAGAGGCATTTCGTAATTGATTGTGATACAGCAGAAGACGATATAATGTCACTTTTCATGTTAATTAGGAATGGAGTGAGCGTGGAAGGAGTTACTATTGTTGAGGGCAATATTTCTTACGAGCAAGAAATTAATAATGCACTATGGGCTTTAGAGTTTATAAAAAGGGAAGACATTAAAGTTTATCCTGGTAGTGATAGACCCCTAGTTAAAAACTTTAGGAGTGTTGAGGAAGTCCATGGTAAAGGGGGAATAGGAGATAAGATTGTAAAACCACAGAAACTAAGGGCTGAGAATAAGAAGGCTGTAGATGCTATTGTTGAGTTGGCAGACAGATATGCTGGTAAATTAGAGTTCTTAGCTATTTCACCATTAACTAACCTAGCTCTAGCTTATCTAAAAGACAAGAGTATTGTAGATAAGATCAAGAAAGTGTGGGTTATGGGAGGTACTGTTTGGGGTAGAGGTAATATTACTCCAGTCGCGGAATATAACATTTGGGTAGATCCAGATGCAGCTAAAATAGTATTTAATTCAGGGTTTAATATCACAATGGTCCCTTGGGATGTTATTGTTAATTATCCAGTAGATGATGACACTTGGGAAAAGATAAAGAGGATGGGGACTCAAATGAGTAAGTTTTATGTAGAGATTTACAGTCATTACAGAGAATATTCCATGAAGAACGAGAAAATAGGCGGTACGCCTCATCCAGATTTAATAACTACTGCTGTTGCATTAAATAAAGACGTTATTAAGAAGAGTGAAAAACATTATGTTGACGTGGAGAACTGTGATTGTTTAACTAGAGGAATGACAGTAATAGATTATCTCTCAATATGGAAGAAAGAACCTAATGTTGAAGTGGTATATGAAATTAATAAGGGAAAGTTTCTAGAAATGTTATTTGATTTGCTCAATTGGTTCTAACAGTCGAACTTATTACATAAGCTGAACTCCATTTCTTTTATTAGATCCCTTAAGACAAGATAGTTCTTATACAACTCCTCATACCCCTCCTCGGTTATCCCGAAAATTACATCACCATTACCTATATACGCCTTTCTAACTATATACCCCTTCTTCTCTAGGTTAACAATCCTTTTAGCTAGTTTTTTACTGTTTACTCCTAAGTATCGGCCTATCTCCCTTAAACTAAGTTCTTGCTCTTCTGAAAGTACTGTTAGAATCGCTAATTCTAATATATCCACAATAAGTTAAACTCTCCTGAAGTATTTAAGTGAAAGTGCTAAAAATAGGGATATGATAGATGAGGAGAGGAGGGATAGTTTAGGTGAGGAAAGAGAAAGTGAGATTAGATAACCCACTAGCCATGCGGATTGCTGTAAGGAATTTATTACCGCGAAATCTCTAGTACTTTTAGCATTACTATCCTCTAAAGAAGTAGGGATTATAGCTTCCCAATTACCGAAGAAGATTGCGAATAATGGGTTTAAGTAAAGTAAATATGTAAGTGAGAACAAGAAAAGGAATAAAGGGAGAAACCCTTTCTTATAGGATGAGAGCAACGTGAGTACAGCTCCTAAGATTTCAGCTATGGTAGCTAAAAGTCCTATCTCTGTATAGTCTAAATTATAAACGTCTTTAACTTCTAAGAATACATAAGGAAATGAAAGGGAAATAGGTATTATTACCACATAAGGGATCAACACCTTCCTACTTATTAGAGAACCATTATCGTCCATTACTTTAATATCTTCTAAACGGGTTATCGGTAGTGACGCTAGGATATTAAATAGGCCAGCTATTATGAATACGTAACGTAGGGAAAAGATAGTAGCCACTTCCCCGCCCACGAAAGGAGAGAACAATGAAGGTAAAATAGAAAAAGCCCACACTTTGGATATAACACCTTTACCTAAATTGCTCATGTAAGAGTAATAGTTGGGTAATGAGATGAACACAGTTGAGGATAACGAGTAACTGATGAATAAAGTCTCCATATTAACTGCCAAACCCATTAAGATTAATCCCATCCCACCTAAAGCCATCCCTAAAATTATGCTCTTCACAATCCCTATCCTCTTAGAAATTTTATATCCGATGAGTGGCATTAACATCCCTAAAACAGAGTAGGAGATATAAAGAGTTGGTAATTCGTTTGTGGTTATGAATTGTATAGCATAAATCGAGATTAGCGGGTAGTAAAGGTAATACGATACTCCCCATAAGAACCAGCTTAATGCTAAAAGTTCGGTTTTATTCATGTCTTGCATACTTTGTTTGTAAAGTAAAAGCTTTTTATGTGGGTTTAAAAAATTTATACTGATAGATATGGCTGACAAAATCACTGAACAGATTGAACAGTTAAATGAAAAGAATTTAGAGGAGAAGGCGGATTATAATATACGTTATTATAAGTATTTATACAAGAAAAGTGTAGAAGAGCCAGACAAGTTCTGGAGTGAAATAGCTGAGGAGCTAATAGACTGGTTTGAACCCTGGAAACAAGCTTTCGTACAAGAAGAAGGTTTATTAACTAAATGGTTTGTTGGGGGGAAGTTAAACGCTAGTTATAACGCCGTAGATAGGCATTTGAATAGTAGTAGGAAATTCAAGGCTGCGATAATTTGGGAGAGCGGTAGGGGAGAGAAGAAAGTAGTCACTTACCAAGACTTGTATTATGAAGTGAACAAGTGGGCTAGGGCACTAAAAGAATTAGGAGTAAAGAAAGGAGATAGGGTAACGATTTACATGCCCTTAACACCAGAAGGGGTTATAGCGAAACTAGCCGTTGCTAGGTTAGGCGCAATACATAGTGTAGTTTTTGCGGGGTTCGGTGCGCAAGCATTAGCTGACAGAATACAAGACGCTGGGGCAAAAGTTGTAGTAACTGCTGACGCATATTATAGGAGGGGGAAATTAGTAGAGCTAAAGAAGACCGTTGATGAGGCATTGAACATTTTAGGTGATAAAAACCCGGTAGAAAAAGTCTTAGTTTGGAAGAGGACCGGCACAGAAATACCGTTTAATGAGAAGAGGGACGTTTATTTTGATGAAGTAGGGAAATACTCTCCAATAGAACCTGTACCAGTTGAGGCTACTGAACCATTATTCATACTTTACACCTCTGGTACTACTGGGAAACCGAAGGGTATTATACATAGTACTGGAGGGTATTTAGTAGGAACTTCATCAATGTTGTTATGGAGTTACGGGTTAAGTCAAGAAAATGACGTATTATTTAACACATCTGATATAGGTTGGATTGTAGGTCACTCATACATTACTTACTCACCGCTAGTCATGGGAAGGACTGTGGTAATTTATGAAGACGCCCCGGACTATCCCTACCCAGATAAGTGGGCAGAAATAATAGAGAGATATAGGGCTACAACATTTGGCACCTCAGCAACCGCTATAAGATCTTTCATGAAGTACGGAGAAGATTATGTCAAACAACACGACCTCTCTTCACTGAGGATAATCGTAACTAACGGTGAGCCGTTAAATTATGCTCCTTGGAAGTGGGGTTTAGAGATTGTAGGAGGTGGGAAAGTATTCATGAGTCACCAGTGGTGGCAGACAGAGACTGGAGGGCCTAATATTGGTTATATGCCCGGAATAATCTATTTACCAATGAAATCTGGCCCAGCTGTAGGATTCCCATTGCCCGGCAATAAAGTTGAAGTGTTAAACGATGAAGGAAAGCAAACTAAGCCGAGAGAAAGGGGATATCTAGTTATGTTGCCTCCGTACCCACCGATGATGATGATAGGTATGTGGAACGATCCCGGAAATGAGAGATTAAAGAAGACTTACTTCAGCAAGTTCCCTGGCATCTATTACCCAGGGGATTATGCTATGGTTGATGAGGACGGATATGTATGGGTAATGGGTAGGGCTGACGAGACAATTAAAGTTGCTGCTCATAGGATAGGGGCTGGAGAAGTAGAGTCTATTGTAACCGCTCATCCTGCAGTAGCTGAAGCAGCTGCAATAGGTTTACCGGATCCAGTAAAGGGAGAGACTGTACACTTATTTGTCGTGCTTAAGGCTGGCTATTCACCCTCACCAGAGCTTGCTAAAGACATTCAGAATCACGTAAGGAAATTCATGGGTGCAATTGTTACGCCAGAAGTCCACTTCGTTGATAAATTGCCAAAGACTAGGTCTGGTAAGGTAATGAGGAGGGTAATTAAAGCTGTCATGATGGGTCAATCAGCCGGTGATATCTCAACATTAGAGGACGAGGCATCCATGGAAGAAATTAAGAAAGCGGTAGAAGAGTTCAAGAAATCACTAAAGTCTTAAAATCTTTTTATATCCTCTCCCCGTTACTTAAACTAGTCTAAGGAAATAAGATATATTGAATATTGGTTTTATGACCTATAGAGAATGTTAAAATCCCTCAAATGAAACCGCTAAGGCAAATTTGAATTGTTACTACCTTTAATTTCAGTTTGCCCCTGCATTTTCAAGATCGAGTAAGGGATTTAGTGCTTAGTATGTGGGTTCTAGGAATCTATCTGCATCAGCAAGGGAATTCATCAATAAAAGTTCATTGTAAACAAGCGAAAGATTTCTACAATTATGAAAAGGAATATGCTGTCAATAATAGTTTCCGAAAAACAGTAAGTTTAAGTGTTTACCCGTGGCGTAACTTTTCCTTACTTTTAATTACTTTTAATTCCACCACGGGCACCCCTCTTAAGGGCTCATACACAGTCACCCTTAACTCATTGGGGCTAGTCGAGGGAAACACCACTACCCTCCCATCCAGTTTTTCACTCCCCAAACCTCGTGAGCAGAGCCCGTCATCAGTTAGGAGATCATCAATAAAAACTACTTCAGTAATACTATATAAACATTACTTAATCAAAACGATATTTAGAAGTGATTAAAAATAACGAGTAGTTACGTAGAAACGTTACAGTCTTTGATGCTATTCAACATTCTTATCTTTCTTCCCACCACTAAAGTTCATGATTTTTAATACTTAGAGTGTGTCACTATGAAGTCTATGAGCGATGCGATGTTGAGAAATGTTACCTAATGGAACTCCCCATTTCATGGCCGGCTCCCCAACCTGGGCTTGGGGAGTTGGACAGACGATGGTTGAATCGTGAAACCTATGAAACTCCACTCCTTTATTCCCTAACTTTCATTAGAACAATTATAAATGCTATGAAAGACATTAGTGATGCGAAGAGAAAAGCGTAAGAATAGCTGTACTGATAAAGAAAGCCCATCGAGACATTACCTATGAACACTCCTATGCTTCTGCCAAATGATAAAGCTCCCATTCCGCTTCCTTCACTACCCTTTGTTAATCTTGACATGATAGTAGGTTCAAAGGTTTCGGTAGAGGCCACTGCAATTCCCATAAGTGCGGATAACCCGTATAAAGCACCTATCCCAAAGTCTGATAAAAACGCAAATCCTAAGCTCGCTAATGATGCTAATAGATACCCTAAAAAGGCTAAGCCCTCTATGTCTTTTAATTTTATTTTCCCAAAAATATAGCCGAAGAGGGAGGAGAAACCTAAGAAGACTGCATAGGTTATAGTTGCTAAATAAGTTTTTCCGGTGAAGTGATAGGCGGTGATTATAGGAAAGCCGAAACTATAGAAACTGAAGCCGAAGAACATAGTTGAAACTACTAAATATAATGCAGTTTTAGACGGCCTCTTAGGTATTCCTTTCCTTCCAGACTTAGCAATTGCTAGAAGGAATGTGGAGATTGATAAGGGGATTATTGTGAAGAGTAAGACATAAGATATGCTCACTCCGAAGTAAAGGGCTAAGGTCAAATAAGTTACTGCAAGCATGGCACCGGCAATGTCAAGAGCGTGGAGTATTCCATAAGCTTCACTTCTCTCCTCTTCTGTAGTTACTTGTGCCAACATAGCTCTCCTAGCTGGGGTTCTGAAATTCCTAAACCACCACCCGGTCATGAAAAGTAAAATAGCTTCTATATAATCACTTGCAAGTCCGGTGAAGGAGAGGATTATTATTAACGCGTTACCAACTACTGCAGTAACTTTACTCCCAATTTTATCAGCTACATAACCCCCTATCATTGACATAAAGCTACCCCCACCATAATTTAGTGCTTCAGCTATCCCATATATGAAAACGGGAACGTGGAAATACACTATCAGAAGAATGGGGAAGACTCCAACCGCGGCCTGATATCCTAAGTCAGCGAAAAAGGCTGAAAAAGATATCTTAAGAACTTCGGACTTATGTTTTAGCACCATATTTTTTATACGGTCTTAAGATGATAAAAATATGACCCCAGAAGAAGCTTATAGTTTAAAAGTAATTCCAGAAGTAAGGATAACTGATAAAGGGTTAATCCATGTTGAGACTTCGATAGAGAATTTCAAATATAAGAACTATATTTTCTTAAATAAGAAGAAAATTACTAACGAGGGTTACGAGATCTTACCATCTTTCCATGAAGGCTACCTTTATTACGTTAAAAAGAAGAAAAAGAAGGCAATACTTGTTAGACAAGCAGAATATGGAAGTACAGAAGAACTGGTTTCTATGGGAAATATCGTTAAATACGCCTTTCACAGAAAGGGTATATTAATCGTGGGTGAGGAAGAGACAAAGGATAGTAAAGCCCCGTTTTACGCTACTAAGATAAAATATCGTTTTGACGGGAGGGGGTTATTCAGAACTAGACTATCTCTTTTCTTATTTGACGGTAAACTAAGAAAATTAGTAAGTGGAGATTTTGACGTATTTGATGTTGCAACCAACGGGAATAGAGTAGTTATCGCGTCTACCAAGGAAAATGATGATATAGGTCTTTCAGACATCTATGAGGTCGATGTAGAAACTGGTGAGCTGAAAAGGATCACGCAGGGAGAAGGTATTGTGAGTACAGTAGCTATGAACGAAGGGGGGAAGATAGCTTACTTAGGTCATAGGAAAGGAAGAGCACCTTGGGCTACATCACAGATAATTTTACCCGAAGAAGGAAAGGTTTATGAGTGCGGTAAGAACTGCGGAAACCACGTTTTAACCGATCTGTTTGACGGTGTTAAGGATAAAGTAGTTTATGAGAAGGATGTTATAATTACTGAGGGTCAAGAAGGTGGAGAAGTTAACCTTTATGAAATTTCAGATGGTAAGGTGAGTAAGATAACACAGGGTGAAATAGTAATCAGAACTTTTGATTACAGAGATGGCAAACTAGCTTACGTATATTCTACGCCTACAAAGCCGGTTATCATGTATTATGAAGGTGAGGCTTATGACCCCAATCCCAACGTTGAGGGTTTAAGTCCTATAAAGGTTAACACTAACGGAATAGAGGGTTGGGCGATAATTACTAGTAATGAAAACCCAACAATTCTCTTTATTCATGGTGGCCCTCATGCGGCATATGGTTATGGTTATTTCATCGAGTTCCAATTCTTTGCTAAAAACGGTTTTAATGTGATCTATTGTAATCCTAGAGGGAGTCAAGGTTATGGGGAAGACTTTGCTAAAGCTTGTGTTGGAGATTGGGGAGGAAAGGATATGGAAGATATATTGAATTTTACTAAATATGTAATCATGACCTTTGGTCTTAAGGGTAAGTTGGGGGTCACTGGTGGTTCTTATGGTGGTTACATGACTAATTGGATTATCACAAAGACTGATATGTTTTCAGCAGCTATAAGCGAAAGGAGTATCTCAAACCTTGTTAGCATGTGTGGGACTAGTGATATAGGCTTTTGGTTTAATGTAATAGAGGCTGGAATTAAAGACCCTTGGGATCAAGAGTCGCAACTCAAGTTAATGAGGGTGTCACCCATATTCTATGTCAAAAACGTTAAAACGCCAATAATGCTAATTCACGGTGAGGAGGATTATCGTTGCCCAATAGAGCAAGCAGAACAGTTCTACACAGCAGTTAAGATGAACGGCGTTGATTCAATGCTTGTTAGGTATCAAGGGGATGGGCACGAGCATGCTAGAAAAGGGAATCCCAAAAACATGATTGATAGGTTAAGGATAAAGTTGGAGTGGTTTAATAAGTATTTGAAAGGGAATTCATGAGAACAAGTTTAGGTTTTACGAACGAGTGTTTCCTAGTCTGGCCTTAACAAGATTTTCCACCTTTTTATCAGCGTTAAGCCACTTAAGCTCTTCCTCTAACACACTTTCCCCAAAACGGTGGACGTCGTACAAGATCCTAGCAACCTTGTCAGCCTTAGATTGAGTTTTTATTATAGCCTCTTCTAACCCCTCACCCTCCTTTACCCGTATTATAATTTCAGCTATCTTATTAATCTCATCTGGAACTCCAACTGTACTACCTCTTAAAGTGATTTTAACTCTGGGGAAGTTATAACCCCTAATTTCAGCAAGTCTTTTAGTTGCCATCTTCAGCCTTCTCCCTTTATCAACTATTCCGCCTATGATAAATATCTCAGAAGCTCTGATTATCCCCTCATCAGCAACTATTTCACCGTACGGATCTAGGACTATTCCTTTTCCCTCAAATTGTGGATTTTTAACGTTTACAGCTTTTCCTAATTTAAAGTCATCAACGATTACCAAATTCCCGTCCCACCAGAACTTCCTTATTGTGTTCAAAGTCATTTGGAGTTGTACTAAAGTCTTCTTCTTTTCCTCTTCATTTAACTCGTTGAATAAACCCATGTCTATGACGATTTTAGGGCTTGTTGGTGGGTTTTTAATAACGTTCTCACCACCTTTTCTAAATATAAAACCAGTCTTTTCAGTTCCTAAACCTTTTAAAAGCTTTATCCCTTCCTCTTCCGCTACAACGTTCCCTTCCCTTTCTCCTTTAACTATCCCGTAACCCTTTATGAGCATTTTTACGGCTAGAGTTTGTAAAGACGGCTTTTCGTGACCAATGAAAAGTGAATAAATGCCCCTTTCCTTAAGTTCTTTTGCTAATAGCGATTTTAATAACATGGGATAAGGTTTCGAAAGAGGGGATATAAGAATTGACTTCACAGATTTTGAACACTACACTCTCAAATCTAATATAGGGACTTAGCCCTTAATCTTGGACTCTAACTACACGTGAATCATTTATCGGTGTGAGGTATATTCATATTAACTTGAAAAGAATCCCCAGTTTTTGATCCAGAGTCATTGCATTGTAAGCTTAATATACATAAGGGATCAGTGTTTACCCGTGGCGTAACTTCTCCTTTAATTCCGCCGCGGGACGCCAATACCCTCCCATTCAACTTTTTATCACCCCACCCTAGTGAGCCGTCATCAGCTGCGAGATCATCAATACAAACTACTTAAGTTAAGATTGGCTAAAAATGAACAATTATGGAAAAAGACCTTTATAAGGTTGGAGAGGATTATGTTGAAGCCAGAATAATTGAAAGCTTGTCTGATCTTCTTCTATCCCTTACTTTGTGGAAAGGAGGGTATACTGGGAACTCTGCTGGAAAGGCTTTCAGTTCAGTAAAAGCATTAATGAGTGCGATAATAATAGCTAACGAGGAGAAACTTCTTAATTTGGCCAAAGACGATAAAGAGAAGGAATGGATTAAGAAAAAAGCACACGTAGTTCCCACTCACAGTATGTTGGCTTTAGCACAAATGTTAAAGAAAATAGGAATCGATATAGTAAATCTTGTGAGAATTGGATTAGACCTTCATGAATACCAGTATAACGGTTTTGAACCAGACTTTAGCAAATATAGTAGGAAGGAGGACGTATTTGCGGATTTAATAACCGTCGTAGAAGAGACTAGTAGAGTAATAAATACGTATTTCCATAAATATGAGATTAAGGAGATTTCGCAAAAGATTGCTGAATTGTTAAAGGAATTAACAGAAGGGAGTAAACAAGGAAAATGATCTATAGGCTGTTAAAATAGCGGTGAAGAAGTTACCTATATTAGTGAAACTATTGCAGTACTTCTAATTACCTAAGACCGTAATTTCTCATTAATGCTTAGTTGTGATCATTGATATCTCGTGAAACTTTTAACCTTTTATTCATTTATTTTTCTTATTTACTTAATAGTATCAACTTAAAATTAAAAATAACTATAGCCTAGATTTTTGCCCTAATATAATGTAAATTAAGGTTAAGTAAAAAGGACGAATAATCCATACAGCCCATAAACCCGCTCTTGGTCGTTATATGATATGAAGAGTTCCTAAAATAAGGAGTATGATAATAAGAATAACCACAGTTTGCCCAATAACCCATTTTTTACTGTGTATGTTGAAGTCATAAAGTTTTGGTTTGTACTTCACTACAAAGTATATTAAGGCAAAAATAAAGACTAATATAAGTGAATAACCTAAGCTGGCTAAAAGCTTTGGAATTTAAAGTAACGTAATAAACCATATATTTATAAACATAAAATTTTCAATCGAAGAAAAGAAATAAAACACATTATATTTAATTATTAAGTAGTACATTGATGTTATATATACAGCATTTAGTACTTCGATAACTACTAATTTGATAATATCATTTACATAATGGAAAAATGTAGTGAGAATAAAGAAGGCCGTAATATCCAAGCCTACTATTAACCATTAATATTTGTTATATATTTTCCTATAGTATGTGTCCATTTTGATCACCCGCTATGGTAGTGGGTGTGAAGATAGCATAGAATAATTACTCAATATGTTAAATGATACAATAATTAAGGGTGTTATTATTAGTGAAAGCTTATCATAACGTTTAGTTATTATCGGTGGTTTGTATTTGTTTACTATAAATTGTTCTGCAAGAAAATACATGAGTATTGAAATAATCATTTCAAGATAACAAATTATTATTAATAATAATTTGACAATAAACGAACTATTATGTGGTATTAAAAAGTCCTCTCCAGATATTACAACTGTTAATAGAATCGCTGATCCTAAAGATACAGATCTTATAAACAACCTATATCTGATTATAAATAATTCTGTGAGGATAATCTGAGTAATTGTTGAGGTAATTGTTAGTATTGAAACGTTAAAAATAAAGTTAAATATACTAGAACTAAAAATCGGTGGCAATATCACTTGTATAGTAATGGCTTCTATAAAAAAAGTAATTCCCCTTAAAAATATGTCTTTAAATGTCATACTGTCTATGTCCATGGGAACCACAACCCGTACCATGGTGGTGAGAATGGTTGTGGTGGGATTATGCTGACGTGAGGTTGTTCAAATTCATAAACACCATAGTTATAATTAGGTATTCCTATTGTTTGGAGATAATTGTTCGTGAATGGGTAATAAACACCATTATAATATGCCCCAGTCTCCCAATAATTACCACTGGGTATATATCCAGACCATACGCAAATACCGGCTATAATTACCCCTACTTTAACTAGTGAAGTTAAAGAAATAAGGTAAATAGTCGTATAGCCATTAATAGAATAATTCAGGATGAAATAAGCATAATCCATAGCATAATATTGAATATAACCAAATAGTATAGATCCAGGGAGTCCCAGAGAGCCTGCTAACCAACTAAGAATTCCGTCTAGTATATATGTAACTATAATAGGTATACTGTCTTGTACTGTAGCCATAGCCACATCTCCTGTCACTATCCCCCATGGGCAATTTAAGTAAACGGTGAGTAGTGTAAAGTTTGCCACTACTGGTGGGTCTGAATTATTAGTGTATATTTCCATTTTATTATCACTAATAATAGTTGCATTAACCATCTCATCATTACCAATGACATTTATCGAACCACTAGTTATTATTATGCTATTACTGCTAGGATCTTCTATGAAATAACCCTTAGTTTTAATTCCCTCAACATAACCGTTAAATGAAATGTTGTAATCCCCACTACCTACTTCACTTTTAGTATAATTGAACCAGTAGAATTGTGTGGTTATAGTCTCTGACTCTGGCTCAATTCCCCTAATAATCATGTAAGTACGTGTAATTTTTGCAACACTATCCATACCATCTGATTTAGGAATATTGATTAGGGTTATGTTGTATACAATCCTAATCATTATATCCCCATCAAGACTAACATTCTCCAGTTGGATAGTATCAAATGTGTAATTATTATAACAAGCTTTTCCAAAGTAAGTGAAAGTATAATTAGTATTATTCATAACGACCCAACCATTAGCCTTAGACATTACATAACCACTATAATTACTAGTATTTAACGAGGATATATACTCTTTCGAAACAGTAATATGTAGAAGTGATAGACTGTAATTTATGGGCTCAGTATATGAAGGTGAATTAGTAGAAGCTGAACTGGCTAAAGCATTTATATGCTGAATTCCTAAATTGCCGATTAAATACTCTGTTGGTAACAGCAAAAAGAAAAGTGTTATAATAATTATAGCCCTAATATTACGAGAGAGGTAAAATCTATTTAAGAGAATATCTTTAAAGACCCTAGGCATATGAGATTTAAGAACTTTTAAAAAAAAGTTAACTATAATCAATGTAAGTCAATTTTTGTTATCAGTGTTTGGCTGTGGAATATTAACAACTTTTCCCTCTCTTAAGATCCTGATGATTTTACATAATAAAAGCTTGTAAAAACCTCTCTAAGAGTTTCAATAAATAATTAAGGTTATGAAAAACGTAAATGAATTCTCCTTATCGTGGCTAAGAGGGGGGAAATGAGGACTAGAGTTAACCGGAACTGATCTAACTAACTCTGTTAATCTAGTTATCATTAATTTTTACATAATTATTTTAAAAAGTTATGAAGAGAAGATGATACCGTGATACCGATAAGTGTTATGGTATCTGGAGAAGGGACAGTTTCCTTTAGGATTAAAGGTGATTACGGTAAGAGTAAACCCAGTAATTTTAGTCAAGTTTTCAGACCCGTAATAACCTGGAACATGACTTATAAGTGTAACTTGAACTGTATCCACTGTTACATTAACGCTAGCCCTAATGCCCCAGATGGTTTAACTCACGAGGAAGCAATTCGCTTAATAGATGAAATGGCTGAAATCAAGATACCCTTACTTATCATGAGTGGCGGAGAACCTTTAATGAGGAAGGACTTCTTCGAACTAGCCTCTTACGCCTCTTCAAAGGGAATAAAGTTAGCCCTCTCAACTAACGGAACCTTAATTTCTGAGAAAGTTGCACAGAAATTAAAGGAAATTGGGTTTGTTTATGTTGGAATAAGTTTAGACAGTTATAACCCAGAATTCCACGATAAGTTCAGAGGGGTTAAAGGGGCCTTTGACCTAGCAATCAAAGGTATAAAGAACGCGTTAAATGCCGGTCTTAACGTAGGTCTTAGGTTTACCTTAACTAAGGATAATATTGATCAAGTGGAGGAATACATAAAATTTGCAGTCTCATTAGGTGTATCGAGGATTACTTTCTATCATTTGTCAGCTAGCGGTAGGGGAAAGGAACTTAAAGGGTTAATGTATACTCCATCACAATATGTTAAGTTCATGAATACGCTTATCAAATACGCTAAGGAATTAAAAGGGAAAGTAGAATTTGAGACAACTTTAGGAAACTTTGACGGTGTATATATAGCAAAACTGCTTGGTGATGAGGAATTATTAAAGTTTGTTGAAACTACGGGCGGTTGTGGGAGGAAAATGGTATCAATATATCCTAACGGTGACGTTTATCCTTGCCAATTCATTGACTTCGTTAAGTTAGGAAATGTTAGGGAGAAACCTCTAAAGGGAATTCTTTCCTCAATTCCAGACGTTTTCGTAAATACTGACAAATACTTGAAAGGGGAGAATTGCGGGACTTGTGAGTATAAATGGGCTTGTAAAGGAGGGGATAGGGCTAGGGCTTATTATTGGTCTGGGAGTATTTATGGGGATGACCCGTTATGTCCTTTGAGAGAGCTCCGCATTTAGTCTTTTGGGAAGTAACTAAAGCTTGCCCCCTTGTATGTAAACACTGTAGGGCTAATGCCATAAACGAACCTTTACCGGGTGAATTAACAACTGAAGAAGGAAAAAGGTTACTTGAGGAGATTGCAAAGTTCGGAAAAGTCGTTATTGTATTTACTGGCGGTGATCCTCTTTCACGTAAAGACATTTTTGAATTGATTAATTATGCAAGGAGTTTAGGACTAGTCGTATCTATAGCCCCCGCACCTTCTTATAAGCTAACAAGGGATACTATAAGGAAGTTAAAAGAGGCTGGAGTAACTTATATGTCCGTAAGCCTGGACGGTGCTAAGCCGGAAACGCATGACTGGTTAAGGGGTTTAACGAGTTTCAAATATGCAATTGATGGTATAAAATACGGTCTTGAAGAAGGGATTAACGTTCAAGTAAACACTTTAGTGTGGAAGGGTAGTTACCCAGAATTGCCATTAATAGTAAAATTACTTAAGGATTTGGGGGTTAAGGTTTGGGAGGTGTTCTTCCTAATTCCAGTTGGTAGAGGGACTCTAGAACTCGATATCCCAGCTGAGAAGTATAAAGAGGTAATTGACTTCTTAGTAGAGGCTACAAGATATGATATGGTAGTAAGAACTGTTGAGGCACCGTTTTTCAGGAGGGCTAAACTTGAATATAAACCCGTAATTAATCCTTTAATTCTCAAGTTAAGGGAGTTGTTAGGAGAACCAAAGAAAGACGTTGATAAAAGCATTATACCAACAAGAGATGGTTCCGGTGTGATTTTCATTGCTTATAACGGCGATGTATACCCGAGCGGTTTCCTCCCCATATCTTTAGGAAATGTTAGAGAAAAGAGTATTATCGACATTTATCGTAATTCCGAACTTTTAAAGGCTATTAGGATGGGGAAATTGGAAGGGAAGTGCGGGAGATGTAATTATGTTAATATTTGTGGCGGTAGTAGGGCTAGGGCTTATGCAATATATAACGATCCTCTGGCCGAGGATCCAGCTTGTCCGTATAATTGATTTTTTATATTAGTTCGTTTATGAACTATTTATGAACATTAACCTTGTCTTAACAGTTATAGTCTTAGGTACTTTAATGGCTGCCGTTGATACTACTATAGTACTTCTAGCATTACCAACGATTGTTGTATCCTTAAAAACGGATTTATACTCAGCATTATGGGTGCTTTTGGCTTACTTGCTAGTCTTAGCAGTTATTTCAACACAAGCTGGTAGGATTGGCGATATATTCGGTAGGTCGAAGGTTTACAATTTGGGTTTCCTTTTATTTACAATTTCCTCAGCCCTCTGCGGTCTTTCAAATAACATTTGGCTACTAGTGTCTTTCAGAGTCCTACAAGCTATGGGAGGCAGTTTAATAGCTTCCAATGGAAGTGCTTTAATAGCTGATTTATTCCCACCGAATCAAAGGGGTAAGGCTTACGGTTTAACGGCACTGGGATGGAACATTGGTGCTTTATTAGGAATTGTTTTAGGAGGGGTACTGACTACGTTCTTCGGTTGGCAATATATCTTTTATATTAACGTACCTATAGGCATTTTTGCGGTCATAGTAGGAGTGAGGGAGATAAAGGGGGTAAAGCCCACGGGTGGGGAGTTAGATGTATTGGGTAGTGTGTTTTTAGCCCTTTTACTATTCTTTGTAACTTACAGTTTAGTTACGATGGCCGGAGTTGGTATTAATGTATACGATCTATTAACACTTTTAATCGGGTTAGCGTTTTTGCCGGTATTCTTATACAACGAGAAAAAGTTTAGGAAACCGGTGATCAATCTTAACCTTTTGAGAATTAAGGGCTTAAGTTTCTCCCTCTACTCTCTCTTTTTCCAAGGGATAGGAGGTCTTTCACTAACTTTCCTTTTAATAATGTTTTTACAAGGTGTTAAGGGTCTTTCACCCCTTTACTCATCCCTAACTTTAACGCCAGGCTATGTAGTTGCTAGTGTACTATCACCCTTTGTTGGTAAAAGGGCTGACATAACTTCACCGGGGCTTTTAGCGTCTTTAGGCTTATTTGCTACTTTCGTTTCTTTAATGATCTATTACTTCTCCTTAACCCCTCAAACCTCACCTTATTTTATAGCCTTAGTCTCAATAATTACCGGTATAGGCTCTTCACTTTTCTGGCCTTCGAATAACACAGCCATAATGTTCAGTGCACCTAAAGAGTATTACGGGGCTGTCTCTGGTTTAGCTAGGACTTTTAGCAGTATAGGGACAGTACTTAGTTATACAATAAGCATTACCGTAGCATCTTTAAGCATACCCAGAGATGTAGCATTCGAGATATTCTTAGGGACTAACACACTAGATCCTAAAAGTATGATAGTGTTTACGCAAGGTTTACATTTCGCATTTCTATTCTCCTCAGCCTTTATATTGATCGCAATGGCCTTCTCCTTACTTTCCGGGACGGTAAAGAGTAAAAGCCTCTCGTGAGAATTTTATATTGTGAAATTTGAGGATTTAAAAAAGGTTTTATACGATGACTTTCAGTGGTACTTTTCCGTAATGGAAAATAGGATGCCGGCTAAATATTTAATATTAAAGAGGATTGAGGCTGACTTCAACAAGGACTTCTTCACTTATTATGACAACTATTTATCTGAATTCTTATCCCTTTGGAAGGACGTGAGGGGAGGAAAAGAGGATATTAGGAAGTTAGAGGTTAAGAAGCCGTCATTACTTGATTTACTTTCAAGAACCGTAGACGAGTGGGTTAGGAAATGCAGTTTCTGTAGGTGGAACTGTAGGATTGATAGAAGTAAAAGAACGGGTGCTTGTAAGCTCAATATTTCCTCAAGAGTTGCGTCTTATTTTCATCACAGGGGCGAAGAGCTTATATTTAGGGGTACCGAGGGCTCTGGTACAATATTCTTTACCTCATGCAACATGAGGTGCGCGTTTTGCCAAAACGGTGATATATCTAGGGATAAGGATAATGGCGTTGAAATAGATGATGGGAGGTTAGCTGGCGTGATGAAATTGTTAAGGCTAGAAGGCGTGCACAATATAAACCTGGTTGGTGGAGAGCCAACAGTGCATTTACACACAATTGTTAAGGCCATAAGGGACTTAGCTTACGACGATACGGTAATTGATTATATAATGTTTCTTCCAAAAGCAGACCCAGTATTTAAGAGGAGAAAGGACGTATACTATGGTAATGAAATAAACGTTCCCATACTTTGGAATAGTAATTTCTTCATGAGTGAAAAGGCTATGAAGCTCTTAAGATTTATAATCGATATTTGGTTACCAGATTTCAAGTTTGGAAATAATAAATGTGCGTTAAGGCTGAGTAGGACTCCTTGGTATTTCGAGACTGTAACCGGTAATTTACTAAAATTGAAGAAGTGGGGTGAGGAGGCTGTAATTAGGCATTTAGTTATGCCAAATCACGTTGAAGATGATACATTCCCGGTTTTGGAGTGGATAAGTAAAAATATGGGTGAATATTGGGTTAACATTATGGATCAATACCACCCAGACAGTTTTGCAAATCCTTTTTCACCTTCTTTTAATCCAGTCTATTCCGATATTTCGCGTTATCCTACTAGGGAGGAGATTGAAATGGCGTGGGATTACGCAAGAAAGCTAGGGATTAAATTCGACATAGTGACTTTTTACTAGGTGGTTGTTATTAGGATAAAGGATGCTATAAACAGAGTTTTGTGGTACGAGAAGGACAAGGATGGGTTTTCCATAATTATAAGGGATAGGGAAAAAGGGAGCGATGAGATAAGTTTTAGGAGGATTTTGAGAGTGGACAATACCTACATTTATTTGGATGACGACACGGTAATTCCTTTACATAGAGTAATTGAGATTAGGTATAAAGGTAAATTGTACTGGAGGAGGGGAGAATAAACTCATGGAACGATAACGCTCTTAAATGTTTTCCAAGTATAAGCGTTCAGTGATTCAAACAAGGGGTTTCGTTAAGGTTTAACCTCTAGTTTTTTTCGTTATAGAAGTACTATACTTGTCCTTTTTTATATAGCGCATTTTTAGTTTACGTCTTTTTCATCACAGCAGGGTTTATAGTTATACTAAGAACGTCAGATTGGACTTAAATTCAATAAAATAAATGGAAATGAATATAACTATTTCTCAAGGATCTTCTATGCAAATCTCCTTACCTTTCTTAAATTCTATCCTAAGCTCCTTTAGTATTTCTCTACCTAAGAGAGCTATATCCCTTCCTAAAACTGGACTTTCAATATAACTGTTAACCTCTATCTTTCCGATTCTTATCTTAGCCCTAGCCACTCTGGTCTTTATAATTCCGTTCAAAGTGAGGTAATTCCTCGGCTCCTTTAACTCAAGTGAGTTCACTTTGTTGTAAAGTGAGTTTGGTAATAATAGGTAACCAGAAAATCCCGTATCGATTAAGGGCGAAACGTTTACCGAATTATTTTTTACTGGGTCAATAACCTCTACTTGTAATATAGGTCTTTCTTCTATTCTAAAGCAATCGACGACCATCCCCACTCTCCTAAAAAACTTCTGGGATAGCCCTTATAGTCAATAACGCATTTCCCGTATTTCTTAGCCTCTCTGATAGCCTCTTCTTCAGTATCAAAAGAGCCGACATACTTGCCGTCACATGCAAGTACGTATTTACCATCATTATAAGCCTTAATTGCATCTGGGTGAGTATTTAGTACTACCCTATTATTATCTGAAAGTGAATCGGTAATATCTAACCATATGGATATTGCTTGCTGAATCGCTTCGGAAACACTAATTCCTAAGATCGCTGCCCTGGCCTTTAGCAATCTGTAGAGCTGTTCATCCATATTTTTAATAAGTACTTTAGTGGTCATAAGATAAACTCTCTTACTTTTATAATAAAGTTTATCTTTATAATCCCATTAGCGTTAATTAAAGTAAAAGTACTGGGAATCTGTATTTTTAAAATCTCTCAATAGAATACTTTACATTATAACTATTTCTTTTTTATTTTTAATAAACAAAATTTATATATAAACATTTCTTTTTTAATTTTATATAGACATGTTAAACTGTGTTAAACATTTATCATTATGATTATGATAGTTTCTAAAACTATTAACTCTTAAAATTTTATAAATTAAACATTGTTTTGCAAAATTCTTATATATATGATTAGTATAATAAAAAATGGATAAAGTATGAGCGTTCAAGAAAAGCTCGAAAGGTTAATGAAAATAAAGGGAGTAATTGCAGCCGGTCATTATACGCCAGACGGTAAATTAGTAGACTATAAAGGACCGCTGTCAAGGGAAATGGCTGAAATGGTAGCAAAAATGGTAGCAGCTAATACGCTGATGGGAACGGTTCAAGCTGAAGCGTTCAGTAAGATATCGGGTATGAAATGGACTCCATTCCACGGCTGGGCAGTAGCGGCTGGTGATTATGCAGTATGTGTAATGGGCCAGTACGGAGTTTTTGTTAAGTTAGATGAGGCAGACTTTAATCTGATATTCAAAGAGTTAGGCGAAGTGGCCAGATCTTAAGTCAAAAACTATTTTTCTTTAATTTTTTAACCTTCAATCCAATTTCTCATCTTGATGGAGGAGGTTTCAAAAATTTTTGATGAGATTAAAAAGAAAAGTCACAAATCAAAGGAAGAGATTGAGAAGGACCTAAATAAGGTTATTCATGTTGCTCATAACTCTCTTAACTCAGCGTTAGCAAAGGCAAAAAAAGAGGGTAAAGATGTTAAAGACGTTGAAAAAGAGGTTGACGAGCTATTAAAGAGGTTCAAGAATTTAAGGGAGAAGACAGATAAAATGAGTATGAACGATATAAGGGTCACTATGCTTAAATACACTAAGAAGGTTGAGGATTTGTTGAAGAAGTTAGGGGGAAAGTAATTCCAATTCTTCCCCGCTTACACTTTCCAGTAGTATCCCAGAGTGTAGTTTGGCGAGTAAGTATCTAAGGAAGGGTAATGTTGAATAAGGTAAGATGAATGTTTTTCCTCCCTCTACGTAAACACTTATTTCTTTATTTAGGTGGTCAACATAAAGTATGAAATTCTTAAAATCTATTTCAGAAATGAATTTCCTCACTAGTATTTCTCCTAGAAGTAGGTTGCCATAATTCTCTATTATATCAGCTAAATCTAATTCTTCCACGTCATATACTAACATTGGTCTAGCTAGTTTAATAACACCACCCGTAATCTCTTTCTTTAACTCTTTAACTCTCTTGCCGTCATAGGTGAATTTTCTGTTATCTGTTGTGATAAATATAATGGGGTAGTCCTCATGTTGCATAAAGAATTACTGCATTTCCTCAATTTTAAACCTTTCCGCTTAAAATAATGAATATAACCTATCTATATAAGCAATTTTACTATAAAGAAAATATATAGCCAAATATAGACTATATAGATTTTACTGGTTAACGTTAAGGGCTGAATACTTTTTCAGCAGTAATAGAGATCTATTTCGTCGTTTATATCAGATGTAAAGGATATTCTCACACTGATGCAGACAAAAGAGTGAGAAAGTATACGAGAACTGAACCTCAGCCGTTGGAGCCCTCATGTTGCGTTTAAGTCCCTGCAATAAATCATGAAAATGTAGGGATAAACGGAGAATTAAGAAATGCTTATTTTAATACTTTAAATAGTATTCTAAAATTACTTTATATTCTCTTTTTTCAATATTAATGTATGGTTGAGGTAGGAGAAAAGGCACCGGATTTCGAGTTACCAGATACCGATTTAAAGAAAGTAAAACTCTCGGACTTTAAGGGTAAGGTAGTAGTGTTAGCGTTTTATCCCGCGGCGTTTACTGCCGTATGTACTAAAGAGATGTGTTCTTTTAGGGACTCAATGGAGAAATTTAATAATTTTAATGCTCTAGTATTGGGAATAAGTGTAGATCCGCCTTTCAGTAATAAGGCTTTCAAAGAGCATTATAAACTCAACTTTACAATTTTAAGTGATTATAATAGGGAGGTTATAAAGAAATACAATGTGTTCTGGGAATTCCCAGCATTGCCAGGGTATTTGTTAGCTAAGAGGGCCGTCTTCGTGATAGATAGGGAAGGAGTAGTGAGATATAAGTGGGTATCAGACGACCCCACAAAGGAGCCACCATACTCTGAAATAGAAACTATAATTCAGAAATTATAGCGAGGTACTACAACTATTTTATCATTAAAACTCAAGTAAATCGGGCAGTTTTGTTTTACTTTTTCCACTAGTTCATCAAGTTCATCTTTGTCACAATCCCCGTAAACCTCTATTGTTATCTTCCTTATTATATATTTGCCTAAGATCATAGCCTTTTCGTCTAAATCGTACTTAGCCCTAACTTTACATGTTTTTACCTTTATCCCCTCCTCTTTTGCAATGCTTTGGAACATGGTAGCTATACAGTGGGGGATTGAGATGAGGAAAGCATAGAGGGGACTTTCAGAGTAAAGTTCATTTGCCCTTCCCCTCTTCCCGGGGATTTCAACTAAGGGATTTTCTACATCTCCATATAAATTTACATTAAATTCCATATAATCAAAGTTTAGGTTAAAAATAAAAAATTACCTCTACCTCACTCTATTCACAAAAAGCTTACTAATAATCAATCATCATAATAATAAAATAGTCCTAGCTTCTTTACTTATAAGCTCACAGACCTCTTTGCTACATTCACCGTTAGCTGACTTCTCAATAACCTCTTTTTTCTCCTTAAACCCTTTAATTAACTGTTGGATTCTATTATACTCGTTCTGAGGAATTATAGTAGTTAAAATGTTTGCACCTCTATACCGTGCGGCTATTGCCGCAGCTACGCTCATGGCTTTCCTCCCCCCAGTTATGTCAACGTAGTCCTCTTTGCTAATCTTATCCTTGACATTACGCAGAAACGTTAAGTAATCATCTCGTGAAAAGATGTCAGTAATCGGTAATGGAATGTCAGCAACAGTAACATTCCTACCACCGCAACAGGCGAAAACAGCTTTAACTAATTTCCATGCAAATTCCACTTCTGGATCTTTAGTCCTAATAATGTATACAGTATCTATTTCTACCTTTATTGGGTTTTCTGCTTCATATTTTCCGTTAATTAAATTTAGATAAGACTCAAAAACTCCACCTGGAGAAGTACCTAATGTGGATATTAATTTAACCATATAAAAAAGAACGTGAAGGACAATTTATTTGTTTTCGTCAATCTACCTATTTCTTTTCCTCCTCACTCTTCTTACTTTCAGCTCTAACCTTATCAATATACTCTTTCAATGCCTGAACGTTTTCCTCATGTACGCTCTTCCTCCTCTTATCTATCCTAATCTTTAACCTTCTTGCCTCTTGAATTGAAATTCCAGCTTTTTGTAATTCACCTAAACTGAAACCTCTACCTTCTCTAACAGCTTTTCTTTCACTCTGTAGTTCGAAAGAGTAATTTGGCCTTTTAATTATGGGCTTAGGCGGTTCCACCATCATGGCCCCTTTTATATTTAGTAACTATTAGTAAAGTGTTTATCGTTTTACGAATTGATGCTTGCCACCATGAGTACGCCATGCCGACCTCCGTGTTTATCGCTTTGCGAAATGGCCGATTAAATGGAGGAACTGAAGAAGAATTTTTATATGTAATTTCCAGTATAATAGATTAAATAACTCTTAGTTACTTCATTGATTTTCTTATATTATACCCAAAAATGACAATCATATTCCGCCAATTAACTAGTCGTATAAATTCCGTTTTTATAGTCCTTACGAAACTAATCTAACAGTTATAGTTTTTATTTTTAATATCATGATTTTCCAAATATTATTGTTACCCTAGTTATGCATATTTTAGGGAAAAAGCGGAGTATTTCTATCTTTCTAAGACTTAACGTTAAAGTTTTAAATATTTAGATAATAAAATATACTGTAATGTTAGAAGAAAAATTAGCAATAGAATTATATAATGCATATGTTAATAGAAAAGAAATAGAGCCGTTTCAGATAGATTTTTATTCCGCTAAAAAGGTGTTTCAAATATTCTCTTCAATGATAACTCAATCTGAGGGTTTCGGCGGTTATAAGATATCTTTCACAACCCAAGAGGCCTTAAAAAAGTACCAAATTACTGAACCCTTAATCGGAATACTAAGCAAAAGAATGATCATAAAAGAAGGCAATGAAGTTGACTTATGGTTTAAAAACAGTATGGCGGAAGTCGAACTGATTTATGAGTTGGAGAACTGTACATTATCAGAATTTCCGTCTTGTGTTAAAAATATATATTTAGGGGTTGAGGTCCCGGGTACTAGATTTAGCACATGGAATTTAACTGCGGCGCAAATCTTAGCAGACGATTGCGCAGCTTCAAGGCTGTATGTAGGAGTACCAGTTGAGATGGGATTCAATAGGACTGTAGAACTTTACCTAAACGGGAATAAGGTAAGAGAAGGCAGACCCTCTTATGTTTTCGGAAGTTCTGATAATGTGGTGAAATGGTTATTAAGGAGGGTAGTGAGTATAACAGGGTTTGTGTCTTCTGGGGTTTTTGTTGGGCCTATTAACATTAAAAGTGGTGATAAAATAAGATTGAAAAGTGAGAACATTGAGTATGAAGTGAGATTTAATTAACCTAAGCTATTGTTAACTTTTCCCGATAAGTCGCGAAGTTTATGTCATCTAATGTTATTTAGCATTTTTAAGACTCTCATGAATCCTATAGTTGCACATAAAAGAGAACCCTCAGTTAACCCGAGAGGGTTAATCAAGCTTCCCATGACGTGGCTGGGAGTTCATATGCTTCAACCTAGGGAATGAAAATAAGGAATATAAAAACGAGGGTTAAATCATGAAAACCTTATTAAAGGCCCTTATAACTCGCTAAGCTAGTATTAACCCTAGGGCGCTTACAGTTATTGCTATAGCTCCAAGCGAGAAGTTTACTACGTAAACCTTGTTGCTCTTAGCAAATTTTAGTAAATAATGTATCACGATCAACCCGGTTAAAAAAGCGATCAAAATAGAGATTACAATACCCACTACACCTATATCATTTACTGCATACTTAACATTTGACTTTGTTAAAAGTATAGTAGTCCCTACAGCACCTATTGCAGCTGGAATGTAAGCTAGATAGGAGTACTTAAAAGCGTCCTCCGGTTTAACTCCTAATAATAGCATTGTAGAAACGGTCATACCAGACCTACTTACACCTGGTAACGCTGCGAGTCCTTGAGCTATTCCAACGATTATCATATCCTTTACTGTTAATTCTTTGAATTCCCTCTGTTTACTTCTAGAGAATTTAATATATATGCCGTCTAAAATCAGAACTACTCCCAGAATTATCATCGGTATTGACGGGTTGTAAGCGTTTTGTAAAAGTTTATCAGAAATCAAGTAAAGCGGTACTCCTACTATACCAGTAAACACAGTGACAATTATAAGGAATTTTAATAGGAAGAAGTCCTTAAATACCCTTAAGACCTCCCTTCTAAAGTAAACTAGAGCAGTCCCTATTGAACCCATCTCCATGAAAAGTCCAAAAGTATAAGCTATGGCCACGTCTAAGTTCAGTAGATAATGAGATGCTAATAGTTCTTGGGTCTTACTGCTAATAGGTAACCATTCCGCTATACCCTGTACTATACCTAAAATAATAGCTGCTAACACATTTGACATAATTTACACCCCTCTACTAAGCAAAGAGAGTTCCAGACCGAGCAGAGTAATACAATTCTCGTGATATAGTAAGCTAAGTAACAGTACTGATGAACTCACAAATGCTGGCACTCTTACCTTGACGTAAGCTAGTAACACTGGTAAAATGAGGATTAAGGAAAACGGGTCTCCGTGTTCAATTAGAATTAGGGAAAACGAGGTTATGGTGATAAAAGGTCTCATAATGATGGATAAGAAATTGGTTAAATAAGGATGACGTATAGACATTATATAATAATATATATACTATGAACAAACTTATAGGAAAATATAGTCTTCATATACCTATGAAATGGTACTGGTCACTACTAGCACTCTTCCTAATACTTTCATTAATTGTAAAACTTGTCGGTGAGCAAAACATTCAGGCAAACGTTTACGTTTTTCAACTCATAAACTATCATCAAATTACTTCACTCAATCCAATTATGGTATTTTTCTCAAAGTATGGTAGGGAGTACGTTTGGATACCGTTAACAGCTGTACTTTTGATTTTTAAGAAGACTAGGAGAATAGCAATAACACTTGCGGCCTCGTTTATTGTAGCAATTATATTGGGAGAAGCAAGTAAACTATTAATTGCCCAACCTAGGCCTTTTTACTATATTCATGCCAATTTACTAGTACCTGAGCCTCACGATTACAGTTATCCATCTGGGCACGCTTTAATAGTAGGCGACGGAGCGCTCGTTTTATTACAGACTTCCCCGAAATGGTTATGGATTCCTATGTTTATCGAGGCATTAATAGTGAGTTACTCAAGGGTTTACGTTGGAGTTCACTGGCCCTTAGATATTTTAAGTGGTTGGTTATTAGGGGGGTGGATAGCTTATTTCACTATTGATATGGAAAAGAGAGGAGTTCTAAAACCAGTAGAAAAAATTTTTGGTGTATAAACTTTTATTGACGGAATAATGACACAGAGAACTAAATTGAATATATAGTTTTTATAGTAAAAATTTAAATTATTCTTTTCAATTTTTTGGTGATGAAGTACTCAGATACCCTTAAGACAAGCCACGGTATTGAGGTAATAGAACTGTTCAAAGACCCTGTTTTCACATTCGGTAACCTATTAGGTGCGGAAGTCAAAGAGGGAAACGGAGAGTACAGAGTCGGAATACCTATGAAAGGGTTGTTCTATCTTCCCTTTGAAATTGTATTTTACACTAGAAGATTTGCGTCAGAGAGAAAAGTGAGTTATATTGCATATTCACCAGACCTTACGAGGAATAGGTGGGGAAGTTTGCAGATAGCATATGAAAACAAGACGTTAAATATAAACCTTGAGATAGAGTTTCCTTTTGAACCTATTAGTTCGCTAATTTTAGAGCGGAGGATTAAAAAATCTCTGAAAAATCTTGAAGAAATAATAAGAATAGAGAAGATAAAAAGGAAAATTTGATTTTTATTGAGCTGTTATTATTTCTTCTCTAGAGGCCTCTTCTAAGCTTTTACCTTTGGGTTCTGGTATGAAGAAGAATGTTAGTAAGGCTCCTATTGCGCTTACTATTGCTAGTAGTATTAGGATTTCTTTTATTCCTATTGCTTTTAGTAGGCTTGGGAATAGGTATGTTGATATTGCTGCCCCTAGTTTTCCGCCTGCTGCTGATATCCCATGCCCTGTAGTCCTAAACCTAGTTGGATAAACTTCTGCTGGGATTACGAATGTAGTAGTGTTTGGCCCGAAGTCTATGAAGAAGAATGATAGGGAGTAGAGGAGGAATGCTAAGCTAGAAGGTATTAGGAACCCAGTTATCTTAGTCCCATTAACAATCATAATTGAGGATATGATGGTATAAATTACTGCAAGCACTATAAACCCTTGAATTTGTATCAACTTCCTACCCAACTTATCTACTAATGCTACGGTAGTAAAGTATCCAGGGGCGCCTACTAGGTATGGTACTGCACCTAGGAATAGTGCTTTTGCTAAGTCTGATTGGAATTCTGGGAGTGATAATGTGGTGGCATGTGATGGGAAGGGGCTTCCGAATATTGGGGCTATGACTGGTGATGAGTATATTCCTGTCCCGTAGAATGCGACGTCTATTATGAACCAAGATCCCGCTGTTCCTATTAATAGTGGGCCGAAGGTAGTTAAGAACTCTATGAGGTTTCTTTTCCTAGAACTTACTGTTTTTTCAGCGTGTACGTCTCCTCCTAGTATTTTTGCTGCTTTTTTTGCTTCATTTATGTCTCCTTTTACTAGTAGTGAGTATCTCGGTGTTTCTGGTATTTTTCTTCTTAAGTATATTACTGTTGCTGCCGGTATTGCTCCTACCCCGGCAATTACCCTCCATGCTAAATCTGGTGGTAGTGTTGCTGCTGATATTACACCTACTGCTGCTGCCGCCAATGATCCTAATGCTTGGTTTGAGAATACTAATGCTATTAACTTACCCCTATCATTAAGGTTTGCGTACTCACTCATTATTGTTGCAGATATTGGGTAATCACCACCTATTCCTAAACCCATTATGAATCTGAAGAGTATTAATAATGGTAGATTTGGTGATAGTGCGCTAAATAATGCTCCTAAGGTTAATAGTGTTGCTTCAATACCGTAAATCTTCTTCCTACCCCAATAATCACCTAAAAAGCCAAATAATAATTGGCCAATGACTGCAGACCATATGGCGATTGAGGCTAGTAAACCAGTCCAAAAAGCTGAGTTTGGGCCAGTTAGGTAATTAGAAAATCCTGACAAGGAGATGCCGGCATATTTTGGTGAGTCTTGAAAAATTGCTAAAATATAACCAATATTCACGAGATCATAGGCGTCAGTAAAAAAGCCCATACCAGCAGTATACCAAATCCTAATATGAGCAAAACTCAACTTTAGTTGGTCTATTGGTTTGAAAGGCGTGTTTGGTAATCCCTTACTCATTGCGTGAAAATGTAATTTATCGTGATATTAAAATTTTGCTATATAGTGAAAAATATTGAATATAGTAATATATAATTAAATATAATCTTAATATTACTATATAGTTTATATAGATAAGGGTCGTGTTAAATGGTAGGATAGTTTTAAGATTCAAGTTACGTCAATTTCTCTAATGAAGAAGTTAAACTTGTTTCAAGCTCTAGCAATTGGGCTTGGGAATATTATAGGGGCTGGCATATTCGTAATGGTAGGGGCTGGGATTTCAGCCTCGGGTCCCTCGGTCTTACTTGCCTTCTTAATAACTGCACTTTATGCTTCAACAGTCGGTTTAAATAACGCTGAACTGGCCTCAGATTTTCCTAATGTGGAGGGTGGAGTTTATAGTTTTGCTTATCTAACTTTGGGTGAAACTATAGGCTTTTTAGTAGGTTGGTTTAGAGTTATAGGTTACGCAATTAGTGGTGGTGCTACAGCTTTAGGGTTTTCCAGTTATTTGCTTTACTCTCTTGGGATAACCTCTTCATATCTCGTCTTTTTAATAGCAATTCTCCTCATAGTCATTTTGTCAGTAGTTAACTACTTTGGCCTAAAACTTGCATCAGAAATAGAGTCAATCTTTGTGGTTTTGAATATATCTGGGCTATTTCTCTTCTCAGTTATTACCCTTTTGATTAGCGGGATAAGGCTTTCAAACTTTGAGCCATTCATGCCATACGGTGTCTCTGGGTTATTGACAGCTTCTGGTATAGCGTTTTTCGCATATTCCGGTTTTAATACTATTGCAACTTTAACACCTTCAACTGAAAATGGGGAAAGGGTAATCCCTAAGGCTATTGTGCTTTCTTTGCTTATCAGTGCACTCCTCTATATGCTCGTTACTTTTTCTATGGTTGATGCAGTAAATTACAAAGACTTTGGGACTTCGGCCGCGCCTCTCCAATTAGTCATGAGTAGATTAAGGGAACCAATTATCGTTTACTCTTTTGTTAACTTAACGGCTATTTTAGCTACTGTTACTGTAACTTTATCTACTATAATCGCTACCGAGAGAACTTTTATGCAGATGGTAGAGGATAAAATGATACCTTTACCTTTCGGTGGTAGGAAGTCTGTTCTCATAATTATAGCAGTTATAATGGCATCTTCTCTAGGGCTGGGCAATGTGGAAATAATATCGCTTGTTTCTAACTTTGGTATTGTTTTTTCTTATATGTTATCTGGAGTGGAAGTAATGATAGCTAGGCATAGAGGTATAAGGGGGAAATTTAGAGCCCCGTTATTTCCATACCTTCAAGTTCTCTCATTCGTTTTATCCGGGGTCTTCATTCTCTCCCTTGGATTTGTTTCTCTAGAGATAGGTTTTATAACTCTCTTAATAGGTTTAATTATTCACGGTCTCCATAAGGAGATAGTAAAGCATAAAGAAAAGTATGAGATTGGCAAGAAAATTTAAGCATTGCCCGATAAACTACCTTTAGACTGGATTGTTTGTGAGGGTGAGGACGGATGAAATGTGACGCGATGAGCTGTGAACATAAAATAATCGTAGTCTGTGATGTGCCCAAGAAGAGCCTAATCATTGAGGCATTTGATGAGACGTTTGACTATTATTACGCTGTATACTTAGACGATGAGCTATGTGATGAGGGTAAAAGTAGGCTGATATACGAGTTAGCTCAACATGGAGAATATGAGAAATAATTGGGCTTGTGTGTTTGTGATGATTAAGGTTTACTCACAAAGCCCGAATCTGACACACATGTAGGCTTTATGGACTTCCATACCAGCCTCATCAGTATGCTCACTTTCGCTGTGTTCTGGTTTACTAAACTCATTAACAATGTCTTGTGCAATTTCCTCAGCCGATTTTTCGAACTCACTGCCAAACCACTCTAAGGCATAAACCGCTTTCTCAGCTTCTTGTTCTAACCACCCGAAATTGCTGACCAGAATAGATATAACTTTAAACGCCTTCCTGACTTTTTGTAATAATTGGTCTACCCATGTGTACTGACCTAATTGGTTGGCGTATTGTATTATACCGTTAAAACTAAAGTCATTCGGTGCTGGTATTAATTGTGCTTGTAGTAATGTTGTCCCTACATTATACCATGAGAATCCACCAGGTGCTACAACAAATCCCGCTATACTTAATCCGCTACAGTTATCACCACCTTTACATAACATATCCGTATAAGCTGGTGCACCGTTTAATAACGGGAATGGGTAGGTTAAATATGAGCTACCGACACTATATGGGTAACTGTTTGTGAAATCATAAACGTTATAGTTAGCTATTTGTATAGTACCTAAGCCGAATTGGTCTAATTGCGGTAACATGGACAAACCAGCATAGAATAAAGGTGGTTCACCCGATATCGCTTTGATAAGTTCTCTTATTGTACCCGTAAGGTACCATCTATAAGAACTCTTACTATATCCATAAAAGTTTGGATATTTTGAAAGCTGAAAGATTATAGAACCTACATAGTTAGGTATAAAGGTAGCCCACCATAATGAACTTGATTGCATGTAATTTAACGCTTGTGATAATGCACTTGATGAACATGTTGCATTTGGTGGATTAGTGAAATTCTCATATTTTTCTGTTATTTTTAGCGGTGTTACTATTATTGGGTATTTTGACTTGTTTACAGCATAATTTATTTGGTCGTTGAATATCGGTGTTTGTAAATGAAAACCTATACCACCTTGTGCTACAAATAATCTTTGTATTCGTCCGTTGGTAATCCATGCACTTGACACACCACCAATATAGAAGTATATAGGTCGGTTTGTCTCAGGGTCAGTAGTCTCAACTACTATGCCATGTCTTATTAGGTCTTCTAAATTGGTAATTGGGTTTCGTGTAAGCTGGTCTACTGCAGATAATGCTGGATATATTGAAAACGCTTGTGCTCTTTCTGATGCATCTATTGAAAACGCTTTTTTCATACGGCTAGATAAACCAGTTGTTAAACAGTAGGCTTGATTCGTTGAAACTCCTACAGATATCGCTATTGAGGCTATTGTTGAAAAATCGGCTACAACTCCTCCTATACTTTTTAATAGGGTTCCAGTCTTAGAGAATACCGTTACTCCTCCAGATTCACTCATAATATAAAAATAAATAGTTGGCTTAAATATTTTCATGGTTTTTGACCTTTCTCATAATAAAGAATTATGCTATCATGCTTATACATGTAGATCAAGATATCGCCATCATCATACGTTCTTAGCTCAATTCTGAATAACTTGCCGTGGAGTACAATAGCTCCCAAATGTATACGGTCTCCAAAGTCAAATTGAGGTATAATAGCACTTAATGCGTCTGTTACAAATTTTACGTTAGGGTGATCAAGAATTTCCAATAGTATACCAGGACTTGTTATAATCCTATATGTGTACAATAGTTCTCTTAGCTTAGTATCTTTTATCTTATTTAATATATCTTCTAGTTTCACGTCTGTCATTTATGGTCACCGCTCATTAGAGCGAGTGTGGAGATAGTGTCGTCACTTGCTTATTTATATTTCTATAATTTTTAGACTTTATATAATATTCGAATTTATTGTTAATTCTTTACATATAGAATCAACGTTTAATAAATTTATACCCTAATGACGACACTATCACCACACTGTCTTTTGCGTTAGGTGTTATATAAACTAAGGTACACTCACTTAGCTCATCTTGTAGTTTATACAACTTTTTGGCTTGTTCTTCATTGAACACGTGAAACGCTATGACTGACTGCTTATAATGGTTTAACAACAAAGGTATATTGAACTCGTACTCACACCCTTCACAGTCCATCCACAGAAAGCCGTCATACGCCGATAGCTCGTCTCCTGGTGGTGAGTAAAGGCGGTACTCGACCCCGTCTATTTTGTTGAGGGTGTCGTGAACTGCTTTAAACTTCTTGTCAACCTCATAAAGGATATATCTGTTATAGAGGTCTAATAGCATGACTGCTAATAAAGTGGAACCATATTCACCTCCTATCTCAACAAAGTTTTACGCTCTATGGAGAATATTAATAATGTGGTATCATGTGCAATAGGAAAGTAGAGGAGAGTACTTTGAGTAAAGGTCTGGACTTTTGTTGAAGTTTTCATGTTAAACCTCCCGTCTTTATACTCCTTATTTCTCTCCCCGTGTCTAGGTTAGGGAGCTGAGCTCTCAGCCTTGACACAAGGAGCTTCATTGTATTCCTTCCTTCACCTCACATTACTCATTGACTTCATAGTGACACGAGAAAAATTGTGTTCATCCTTTATCCTTTAAGAATCGCTCTGGAGTGGAAGTAATGATAGCTAGGCATAGAGGTATAAGGGGGAAATTTAGAGCCCCGTTATTTCCATATCTTCAAGTTCTCTCATTCGTTTTATCCGGGGTCTTCATTCTCTCCCTTGGATTTGTTTCTCTAGAGATAGGTTTTATAACTCTCTTAATAGGTTTAATTATTCACGGTCTCCATAAGGAGATAGTAAAGCATAAAGAAAAGTATGAGATTGGCAAGAAAATTTAAGCATTGCCTCTCTTTTCTATATTTAATTTTTGGTGTGTTACTCGCTATACTACGTGTTTATGAATTTCTAAACTGTCGTTAAAAATTTAGTATCTGAACGTGGGTAAGAATGTTCTCTCAAAGATAATTATTTACCACCATGTATAACGATATTTGAACTTTTTGGAAAAATCTTTATCTTAGAATAAGTGTGTCTCTCTTCACTTCTTTTTTATTTTAGGGAATAACTCCTTTCTGAGTAAATCTTATATAGAGTAATACTTAATTTAATCTGTGGTAAAGAAAACTTCAGAGAACATTAGCATAAAAAAACACGAACAAAGTTCTAGGTTGAAAACTCTTGATTTATTCTTTCTTTCCTTTGGCGGGCAAGCCCCTTTTATCTCCTTACTTACCTTCGGCACGGTAATGATAAGTATCGTAGGGACTGCAGCTGCCTTCGCCATGATAGTGGCTACGTTTGTAGTCCTACTTAATGGTTTGGTGATCTATTTTCTCTCATTAAGGTATAAGAGAGGCGGAGGGTATTATGTTTACGCACTTTATTCACTAACACCAAGGTTGGGTTTAAACACAGGGTGGATTTACTTAATTTACGCACTTTCTTATGGGGGTACTCTATTGACTGGCGGTGCTTATGTCATGTACACTACCTTAACAACAATCTTTTCAACATTACCTTCATTTTTAACGCAATGGAGTTTAGCCTTAATAATATCTTTGCTGGCATCTGTTTTAGTCATATCGGGTATTAGTGTTTCCGCGAGGTATGCAATGATTATGTCACTCGTAGAAATCTTTGCTATCTTATTCCTTTCTATTATCTTCTTATATAATTCAGGGTGGAAGTTTTATAATCCCGTTCCAAACTCAATAACTACAACGTTATTGAGTGCAGTAGTTTTTGGTTTAGGCATTCCTACGGGCTACGGTTCAATAGCACCACTGGGTAAAGAGGCTAAGAGCACCGATATAGGTAGAGCTGCTATTGCTGTGCTATTATTCGGTGGTGCTATAGCGACGTTTTTCTTTTACAGTTTAGGTGCACTTGGGTTTGCCGGGAACCTTGTTGACTACCTCCTAACTAGATTTGGGATTATAGGGCTTTTGGTGATGTCATTCCTCGCATTAAATGACGGCACTTTAGGGGGTATGACTTACATATTAGCTGATTCAAGGACTTTTAGTGCAATGGCGGAGGACGGAGTTTTCCCGAGGTTATTTAAAAAAGAGGTCAAGGGGAAACCGCTTTATGCTGAAATTTTTATAGCTATAATATTCATCTCAGCACTTACTACTATGACCTATTTCATGGGTTTACTGAACGCTTTTACGATACTCGGGGCTTTAGCCGGTTTATACAATTTGTTCATTCATACTTCCGCTAACTTGTCACTGATCAGAGTAGCCTCGAAAAGGGCGAAGAAACATGTACATGAAATAGCGGTGGGAGTCCTAGCAACATTAGTGAGCCTCGGAGTATTCTTTTACTCATTACCCTCATTCGAAAAATACATAGTTTATTTATTCTTAGGCTGGATTATACTAGGATTTTTCTATGCCGAGGCATTAGAGATCGTTAGAGCTTCAGAGGAATAGCGATTGAGAACATTAAAATCCTTAGTCCCTCGTGGGACTTTCATGCTTAAGTCCTATTAGCACGTCGAAAGGAGGTTGAGATGTACTTTAAGCTACAGAATTATATTCAGAATTTGTAAACATTTTGTACAAAGTTTATTATCGAGTAGGTCGAGTTTTAATTGTGAAAGTTACTACTGGTATAAAATGGGGTATAATTTATTCGCTTATAATTTCGTTAATAGCGACAGGGTTAATTTATGCCTTTGTTTATTATCCTCAATTACCCTCTCTAGAAAAAGAATATTATCAGTCAATACTTAATAGCACGGGTAATGTAACTGAAGCGAAATTAGCGGAGGATCAAGTTCCCCTCTTTGTCCCCGCTATTCTCCTATACTTAAACGTAATATCACTTCTGATCGCCGGAGCTATTGCTGGTTTTGTTATAGCTAAATTATGGGATAGGAATCCTTCATGGGTCTTGAAGGGATTGATGGGGTCTATAGTGGTTCTGATAGTGATTTATCTAATCGATATAGCCTTATCCCCACTTTACTTTTCAATTCCCGTAGCGTTGGGAATAGGCTTGCTTACCTCTTTTAAACTGTATAAGCAAGACAAGAAAAGTTAAAAGGATTTAAACATTTGAATTTTTATGCTAAGCAAAAAACAGTTAGCCTTACTCTCGATAGGAACATCACTTACTTTTTGGGACATATTCAACGTTCCATATATAGAGAATTACGCTTCAGTAAACTTAGGTGAGGTCTCCTCGACCTTAATATTATCTGCTGAAATGATAGGTTATTTCGTTGGAGGGTTATTTAACGGTTATATTGCAATGAAGTTTGGTAGGAAAAAGGGATTGATACTTTCCATGCTTTTAATATCACTAGGGTCACTTCTAGGCCTTCTTTCAATTAATTATTTACAATTAGTGCTTGCTGAGTTCATTATAGGAATAGGAATTGAAGGAGAGATAGCCGTCCTTCCTGCCTATGTTGCGGAAATGTCTCCATACACTTCAAGGGGTAGGGCAATAGGTTTTACCACAATGAGCGGGTTCTTAATGTCGCTAGTTGTAGGCCCTATTGCAGTTATTTTAGGAGAGAAGTTCTGGAGGTTGTTGTTTATCCCCAGTCTCCTACTCGCATCAATTTCAGCGGTTTATAGAACTAGATTATCGGAATCTAAAATGTGGATTGAGAAGAAAGGGGAGAGGTTTAAATGGGATAACACCGTAGTATTGTTCATTATAATTTGGTTTATGAGCTACTTTACTGGTTATTCGCTCTTTGCAACTCCGATATTTGAGTTCCTAAGTTCTCACGGTTTTTCAAACAACTCGGTGGCCTTTACCTATATTCTCTACGGTGACCCAATCGGGGTGGTAGTGGCGTCTCTACTTAATGACAGTATTGAGAGGAAATATTCATCCTCAATGCCTAATTTATTAACTGCAATACTAATGATTGTATGGCCTTTTGTCCCCTCCGTTGCTTTTCTCCCAGTAGGTTTTGCAATAATGTTCTTACAAGGGTTTAAGTTCCCTACTATGTATTCCTACACTGCTGAGAATTTATCTACTAAAATAAGGACTTTAGGTTACGGTATAGCTGATGGTATTGGGCACTTAGGAGGAGCTTTAGGACCTATAGTTTACGCGTTTTCAGCTGGTTACTTTGGGGTGAATTATGCTACAATGCTAGTAGGGTCAGTAAGTATTATATCAGCCATAATAATATTAATATATGGATTAATTACTACTGGTTTACCTTTAGAGAAGTTAAAGGGATGATGATGCTACCCTAAATGAACAATGATTAACTTGAGAGCCCCGGGCTGACTATAATAAATAAATACTTTATAGGACAATATGAGCATGTGATAGAGTTTACAATCTGTAAAGATTTTAACGGTAGAAGAGACCGGATCTGGGAACTAGTTAAGGACGTAAGCCTTATCCCAGAGTTCTGGAAGGGAACTAGGCAATTAAATGTAGTAGAAAAATCTAATGGTGTTTATGAAGGGGAAGTAAAATTCGCTTTTCCCTCAAAGGGAAAAATAAGGATTGAAATAGATGAGGAAAAGAGGACTTTGAAGATGATATACTTATCCGGCCCGATAAAAGGATTGAATACTATAACAGTAGGTGAAAGTACAATATGCTCACAGTGGAACGTTAAACTCACATTCCCCTTCAATTTAAGAAGTAATTGGATTAAGGATCACTTTATGAGCGGTACCGAACACGCATTGGAAAGGATAATTTCCACTTCTAAAAATCAATTGGTAGAGAAGAAATGAGCTTCAAAAGCATTGAGTTACCTTCTACTGTTTATGAGTATTTGGAGGGATTAAGCAAAAAGTTAAACGTTTCAGTTCAAGATTTAATAACAAGGTTTTTGATAAACACTTTAGAACATAAAGAAAGGGAAGAGTTCTTGAAGAAACTGAGTAATGAGTATTTGGAGCTAGGTAAAAGGTACGAGAAGAGTGGGGACTTAGTTTATGCCGGAGAACTTTACTGGAGGGGGTTAGCCTATTTGATGCAAGCATTAGCCGAAAGGCTAGGTTTTTACATAGATAATTACCAGGATTATTTTTCATTAATTGATTATTTGGCATACAAGACTAATGAGACTGAATTAGTGAAGATGTTCATTAACGCCGAAAGACTTCACGGTGAATATCATCCTAGACCTCAAGGAGAGCAAGAGTTTAAGTTTAGGGTTGAGAATTTACTTAAGTTGTTTGAAAGGCTAGAAAAAATGTTAAGTTAAATGATGTTGAACCACAAACCCTTCTCTTTTTTAGTTTGGCATAACCTCAACTCTTATTAAGTCATTTTACTCAGCCTTTCTAAAACCTCATCAATCTTAGGCCTCTTTTCTGGATCTGGGTTTACCATATCCTTTATCAAATTAACTAATTCCTCTTTAACATCTTCTATCTTTAAATTCTCATAATATTTCCTATACTCCTCCTTAGCTTTTTCAATTATCGCAGAATAGTCACCCTTCTGTTCGTATATAGTTATCGCATCGTTAAACAATGTGATTAACTCCTTAGAGTTAAAGGACTGTCTAGTTAAAAGAGTATACATAGTAGCACCTAAAGAGTAAATGTCCATACTGGGTCTTGCCCCCTCACCTTTTATTAATGCTTCTATTTGGTCTACTGGACAAAACTCTGGTGTAAATTGTGCAAATTTTTCCCCGATCTTCCTAGCACTTCCTAAATCGCTAATTTTCACCACCGTTTCTCCATTCTTTAAGTTTTCTAAGACTTCCTTTCCAGTTCTACCAGGGGGTTTAGAGAACAAAATATTTGATGGTTTAATATCTAGGTGTACGAAGCCGGCATCATGTATCTCTTTCAGTGCCTTAGCGATTTGTAATCCTATCAACTTGACTATGTCTTGCCACTCATCTGAATAGAATACATTATCATCTTGTGATAACGTTTTCGCACTCCCACCCTCTAAGTATTCCATAACTAGTATTGGTGGATTTTTCAAGTATTCACCTACATCCCCAGATAATATCTTTTTCAAACTCACTGGGTCTATTTGAGCGTCGATGAATTTCACTATATTACCACTCTTTTGCGACAATTCCCTAAGTTGCATATACTCGTTAATAAAGTCGTAATAAGTGTAACTATAACTCGAAGGTGGCATTAGGATAGGTATTTTAATAGCGTATTTCTTATCATCTTTCTCACCCATCATTACGTATGCCGAACCTCCTTTACCTAGGTATGAAGTTATCTTATAATCGTGGATTGTCTTGTTTAACCACACTTGTGGATCCCAATTGTACTTTAGGTAGTCTAACTTAAGGACTTCTATCTCATCCATTAAAGCCAATAATTTAGGTGAGGGTGAGACTTCGACAGCCAGTTTTCCTACCTTTTCAGCTAAATTCACGTCTTTGTCCTTGACGATTAATAAGTATCTTACTATATCCCTTGAAGGGACTTTTTTGAGGTCTAAGAAACACTCTGCCACTTTTGTATAATCACATTTACTGTAATCTATTGAGAAGGGTCTGAATTCTGGTAAGAGTACTACTGCTTCACACAACTTCTCGTTAGCAAATTGGCAAAAGATTTCTGTTAAATCTCCTTTATAAATTTCGGCTATTCTCTTAGCTAATCTTAAGTCCTTAGTTTTAAATGCGGTAATTAACGTGGTCTTTAAATCATTTAATGAGGGTGTAAAGGAAAGAATAGCTGAACCACTTAACGAATACATTACCGATAAGGGTGAGGAATATAAGTAAGCTATTATTCCACTTACTCCTATACTTATAATTCCGATAAGGAAGTTTAGATAGCCTTCTATTATGTAATCCCTCTCCTTTAAGTATAATATAAATGCTATGATGACTGTAGCATACGATAAAAACGCAAACTTAGATAAGCTAAAGAAAGTATTTAATACGTTAATCGTGGTACTGGTACTAAACGAGTAAATGATTAAGTAGATTGTTTGAAACGTGAAATAAGGTATAGCTACTGTGAATATGATGCTAGGATCTTTAGGTTTAGTAAATAGTGAAAGTACTAAACCTATTAGAATCGTTGCTAAATACTCCTCTGGCAGTCCGAAATAAAGTGATGTGAAAAGTGAGAAAACTATTCCTAAAATGGGAGAAGGCCAGAACTTTGATTTAGCCAAAGAGAATATGAGTGCTATTATCGGGGGGATAAGTAAGTCAACTTTAATCATAGGATAATTGGCATAAATTATTGATGCTATTCCCCCAATTATAATTCCTAATCCTGCGTAATCATATCTGCTAAAAAGTGTAAGAAAGATTATCCCAAAGGCAAAAATTAGATAAAATGGAGTAAAGGAATTAGTAACATAAAGTAGGACTATTGGCAAAAGTCCGCTTATTGCTAAGATTTTGTTAATTTGTTCTATTTTCATCCATAGAAATAATTAAGAGATTAAATTATAAGGTTAGTGCATTATTAATGTAGTTTGGCCTTTGTAGCAGTGGCGTGATTAAAGAGGTGACATTAGCCGTTCTAACTGTAAGCTCTTAGATAGTGACATATGTCGGGAAATTATGGCTTTCTACTATCAACTCCACTTGTTGAAATTCCTAAAGGGTTTTACTCTTAATTCCCTAGTTTTCAAGCGAAATATTTAAAGAAGTTAATTTTTATAGGCAAATAATAAAACTTTTGATTTCAAAATTATATTATGGACTTCGAATTATCTGAGGAAGAGAAGGCGATAAAAGAGGAAATTCACGAATTTTTAGAGAAGAAATTAAGACCTCTGGTGAGACAAATAGACGAAAAAGGTGTGCCGAGGGATTTCATGCTTGAGGCCGGAAAAATGGGTATATGGGGCACTGTGTTCTCCAAAGATGTAGGAGGTCTCTCTTTGCCTTTTTCCACAGCAGTTTTAATAGCTGAAGAACTGGGTTGGGCCGACTTCTCATTAGCAACCGGGGTTATTTTCGTTTTGGAACAAGGGTGGGGATACGTTCTTGATAAATACGGTAATAACGATTTAAGATTAGAAGTCTTACCTAAAGTGATTAAAGGGGAGAACTTTCTTGGAGTAGCTTCTACCGAACCTACCGGTGGGAGTGACGTAGCCTCAATAAGGACTATTGCGATAAAAAGGGAGTCTAGTTATGTGATAAAGGGTCAGAAGGCTTATATAAGTGGTGCTGTGGAAGCCAAGGAATGGGGAGGGGGACACTTAGTTTTAGCAAAGACAAGACCCGAGGAAAGACATAAGGGCATTTCTATTATTTATGTCCCTGCCAACTCACCTGGTGTTAACGTTAGGAAATTAGAAAACATGGGAAGGATGGGGATATCCACGTCTTTAGTGGACTATAATGAGGTTGAAGTACCGCTAAAAAACTTAGTAGGAGAAGAGAATAATGGGTTTTACCACGCTATGGACGGTTTTAATCACGCCAGAGTGTTAGTTGCCGGTATTTGTCTCGGCGCCGGTAAAGCAATATTAGAACAAGGGCTTGAATATATTAGGAATAGAGAGGTTTTTGGGCAAAAATTAAAAGATTTTCAGTCCATAGCTTTCGAGGCGGCTGAGCTGTATACTAAGCTTGAAATGGCAAGGCTTTTGACATATAAGGCAGCATGGGCATTAGACAAAGGTCTTAAAGACGCTCATATTTATGTGGCTATGGCCAAACTTACAGCCCCTCAGACAGCGTTTGAGATCATTAAAAGTGTAATGATGTGGATGGGTGCCTATGGCTATTCTAAAGATGCCTTAGTAGAGGCAAGTTTTAGGGGGATAATGAGTTATTTAGTGGGTGCTGAAGGAGCTATGAATATAATGAAGTTAATAATCTCGAGGGGTATTCTATCATATTAACGCAGTTTAACTCTTTGGTCACTAATTTTTCTATAATGATTTTTTAAGCTACTTTTCTTACTAAATAAATAGAATGCAACTAACTTATGAGTTTAGGGTTAACGCAAGTGCGGACGCTGTGAAGGAGTACTTGTCAGATCCTCATAACCTTCTTAAATACGTTCCACACTTCAAGGAATTAAAAGAATTAGAGAATGGCTGGGAGTTACACGTTAGTTGGCTCTTTGACGTAAAACTTCACGTGAGTAGGATAATCACGATGAACGAAGTAAGTTATGTTGTTACTAAAACTGAAGGACTTATAAAAATAAAATCTGATTTACGTTTCCTAATAATTCCTCAAAAAGACTTTACTAAAGTAATCCTAACTTTTACTTATGACGGGCCCTTCCAGTCCTTAGCAAAGAGACAAGCGGATTCATTTTACAAAAAGGGTGTTGAGATATTTAAGAAGGATATGGAGGGAATGGGTAAGAAGGTTGTCGAAGTAAGGAGTAGTTCGAGCGGTGAAGTCCCAGTTTACATGTTAAAAACACTAATGGCAAAGAAGGTTGCAAAAACAGAACTGGATAAAGTTTTAGAAGACGCTATGATAATGAGCGTTGATAAGCCAACTGTTGTAATAATTAGTGACGGTTCTAATAAAGTTACGCTGAGTTTTAGAAATGGAGATCTAGTTTCTAAGGAGGGTGATATTAACAGTTTAAATGGGGAGATGGTAACAGTTCTTGTCAAGCAATAGCTCGATTTTGTCGTTATAGTTGAAAAACCGATTCTTTTAAGAAGGTTAAACTTTAGTACTCTGAAAGCCGATTAAGTTTAGCGTTATTCTAGGATATTAAGTGGGTGTATAACAACAATGTTTGTACAAGCAGTTCTTAATTCAAGGACTGAGATTTAATTCTGGCACTTGGTTACTAAGAATGTAACTCTTTAAGTTGTTGGAGGTAGTTTATCAGTTAAAACGATGGGGCATGTAAGCGAAAGGAGAGATATGAGTCTTTTTTCTTATAAACGTTCTTTTTCTTTTTATTACTTTTTTAATCTCTACCTATGTATTTTATAGTGATCTATATATGCTATTGTCTAAATGCTTATTATCCCCTTAGCTAATATTCTTTCTATGTTAGAACTTATAATCGTAAGACATGGTGATGCAGAACCCAAGATTGAAGGAGTTGAAGATAAGGATAGGAAATTAGTGAAGAAGGGAATAAAACAGATGAGGAGAGTTGCTAAGTTCATTGATTCCATGAATTATAAAATTGATAAAGTCTTCTCGAGCCCATACACTAGGGCTTACCAATCAGCTGAGGTAGTCTTAGAGGAGTTAGATGAGGATTTAAAAATAGAAACCATAAAGGAATTAGAACCAGACCAAGAACCTTCAGCACTTGTTAACAAGCTTAAGGAGTTAGACTCACAAAACTCTACCCTAACAGTCATGCTTGTAGGGCATGAACCGCATTTATCCTCCTTTATTAAATATGTTACTGGTGGTGAAGTGGAGATGAAAAAAGGTGGCGTTGCTGTTTTAGAACTTAATACTGCAGAAGGCAAAGGAAAACTTACATTATTGCTAACACAAAAATTGTTGAAGAGGATATGAATTATAAGGCAATAATTGATGCGGGCTTTAACTCCTTCAGGCTCTCAGTTTACACAATTTTTCCAAATCGTAGTTTTAGGCTTACAGCCTCTTTAAAAGATTACGTAAGGCTCGGGTTAGGAGTATCTGAAGGCAAGGGAATTCCAGAGGAAAACGTTAAGAGGGCAACTTTAACCCTTTCGAAATTTAAGAAGTTCTTGGACGAAAAGGGGATAAACGACTACCGTGTTTTTGGGACCAGTGCGTTTAGGTTTTCAAGTAACGGCGGTGAAGTAGCTAAAAAACTTTCAAGTGTTATAGGTAGGGAAATAGAAGTACTTTCTGGTGAGGAGGAAGGGAGGATTTCGGCTTTAGCGGTAATAAACTCTTTACCGGTAACTGATGGAATAATGTTTGATTTAGGAGGAGGGTCTTTAGAAGTAGTTTACTTCCGTGACAGAAGAATTAAGGAAGTTTACCAATTCCCTTTAGGAGGTTTAAGGCTCTATGACAAGCCTCCGGAAGAGATAAGGAAAGAGTCTAGGATTCTTTTATCCTCTTTACCCGCTGAGAAAGGAGTTTTAGTTGGTAGTGGGGGAAATTTAAGGGCCATAGCTAAGATGGACTTAAAATTGGAGGGAGCTAGTCTAAACCAAATACATGGTTACAAAGTTCCTTTTAGTAGGATAGATAAATACGCGAAACTTTTGCCTTCTATGAGCTACGAGAAGAGGGCTGAATTACCTGGGATAAGTAAGGATAGGGCTCTGACAATTCATTCTGCCGTGATAGTCATAAGGGAGTTAATGGAGATTTTGGGTAAGGACGAAATTATTGTTTCATCTTTCGGTTTAAGGGAAGGTGGTGTTATGGATAAGGAAATAGAGGAGTTAGATAAATTGAGGAAGTTCTGGTTGGAGGGGTTTGCTTACTTTTTCAATGTTGATCCACCCATAAAAATGTTTGAAGAGGTGCTTTCGGAGACCAAGGACTTTTACGTGAGTGTTTCCTCGTATTTAATTCAAGTAATCAAGGGGGCCGGGTTCTTAGATCCTTACTCCTCATGTTATAAAATTCTAAGAGGTTTAACGTTACCCGGCTTTACAGCTGATGAGATTAATTTAATTTCAACCTTATGTGCCTCCGCAAAGAAGTATAAAAAGAAGTATTATAATAAGGTGAAGAAGATGATAGATAAGGATATTTTTATTTCAAAATCTAGAATAATTAAGGATATTTCTGAAAGTTATGAATTAGGGGTTAGGAAATGAAGGGTCATTTGATAGCCTTTGAAGGAATAGACGGTTCTGGTAAGTCAAGTCAAGCGCGTTTGTTAAAGGACTGGTTGGAAGCTAAAGGAGTTCCAGTTTATCTAACAGAGTGGAATTCCTCTGAATGGCTTCATGAGACTATCAAGGAGGCAAAAAAGAAGAACTTACTAACTCCACTAACTTATAGCTTGATTCACGCTACCGATTTTGCGGATAGGTACGAGAAGTATATTCTCCCTATGTATAAGGCTGGGTATGTGGTGATATGTGATAGGTATATTTATACGGCATATGCTAGGGACACCGTGAGGGGTTTAAGCCTAGAATGGGTTAAAGACTTATACTCATTTGCAATAAAGCCAGATATAACTTTTTACATTAGGGTTGAAGCTCAAGAGGCTCTGAGGAGGTTAAAGGAAAATAGGCATAAGATAAAGCCCAATGAAGCGGGATCAGACATTTTCCCGGATTTAAAACCGGAAGATGGATTTTTGAAGTATCAGAGTATGGTTTTAAGTGTTTATGATAAGATTTCCGATGACGAGAGGTTTATCGTGATAGATGGTAAGAAGCCTCCTAAGGAAATCCAGATGACAATTAGAGAGAAGGTTGGGGAAATTCTATGGAAAAAGGGGTGAGAAGGTGGACAAGGGTGTTATAATTTCAATAGAAGGTGTTGAGGGTTCCGGTAGGAGCACTCACTTACAAGCTTTAAAGAGATACTTAGAAGAGGAAGGTTATGGTGTTACGACTATTGGCTTGCAGTCAAGTGAGCTGTTAGGAAATGTGATTAGCCAAGTTAAAAGGGATATAGTGTTTCAAAGGATAACGCTTTTCTTAGCTTATGCAACTGATCTGGCAGACCAGATAGAATACAAAGTGAAGGAAGCTTTGAATTCCGGATTTATAGTCCTAGCTGATGGGTATATTTACACTCTGATGGCGTGGGCCTTATCTAGGGGTTTAGAGGAGGAGTGGGTTACGAAGGTCTTGTCTTTTGCTATAAAGCCCGATTTAGCTATTGCTCTAATAGCCCCTACCAGAACTATAGTGAGGAGGGTTATTTCAAAAAATGGTAAAATAGACCCATTAGCCTCTTCAGTGGACTTATGTATCAATAGGGACTTGTACACATCTTTCGCTCTTCATGTTAAAAGCTTTCAGAAGCATTTGTTAAGAATTGCTGAAGGGTATGGATTAAGGGTGATTAAGACTAACAAAAGCTTTGAAGAAGTTCATAAAGATATAATCAGCTACGTAAACGGTGTTATTAAATGAGGCCGGAAGATTACGCTAACAAGAATTTAAAGGAGGCAATAGCGAACGCTGGAAGGTCTGAAGAAGAGATTCACGACATGAGGGTTAACTTAAGGAAATATTACGTGGTTTCCTCCTCACTATCTAAGCTTTATTATGATCGTGAATGTCTTTATTTAGCTAAAAGAGTCCTAAAGAAATTAGGAATTATAAGGGATTTCGACGTTATAGGTTGTTATCCAATAGACCGTGAAAAAGAGGTCAGATACGTCTTAGACAAAATAAGGCTTTTATCCAACTGTTATTTACCAAAACTTTACGGTAGTAGATTAGCGGTTTACGAGAGGGTATACTCAATCTATGAAGGGATAAGGAAGGAGGAATTTCATGGGTTTAGGAAGAAGGTAAGGAATTCCTATTATTTGTTGGAATCGGTAGGGGAGGAGTTGAGTCGGCGTCTTAAAGAGATTAGTAGAGAATTAGGTGAAATGAGGGATAAAGCAATAAAATCTACTTGCAACTTTTCTGCTAATATCCCTTATGACGAGAACATTGTTCTTGAAGTAAAGGCCATAATAAGGGAGGCGATTATGAAGAGCGAGTTTGAGCACTTAAAGGCCAGATTTAAGTAATATATGGATAAGCTATCCAAAAGCTTAAATATTTGGATAAGTTAACCATATATCATGTACTCTCTGAAAATAATAAGAAAGCATTTGGCTTTTTACGTAGTAGAAATAATCATAACCTCATTACTTTTTTACTCGCTTGCGACGCTTTCCTTAAACGTTCAAGTTAAAGTAAATGGGTTAAGTTTCTTCACGTTAGGTGTTTTAGCATACTTTTTTGGACTAAGGCATGCCGTGGATGCCGATCACCTCGCAGCTATCGATAACTCTACAAGAAAACTGATACAAGAAGGTAAAGATTCGACATTTGCCGGTTTATTTTTCTCTTTAGGTCACTCCACAGTAGTAATTTTATTATCAATAATTCTAATGGTAGCTACTAGATATACTATAAAGAGCTTGCCGGAACTCGAGAATGTAGGTTCTGTAGCGGGTACTTTAATTAGTGGTGGCTTTCTGTTCCTAATCGGTTCTATGAACTTGCTCGTGTTTATTGAGCTCTATAACGAAGGGTGGAAGAAAGGTAATAACATAGAACAATTATTGTTAAAAAGAGGTTTTATGGCCAGATATTTTAAAGGGTTATTAAGGATTGTGAATAGTCAGTACTATTTGTATCCAATAGGTTTTCTTTTCGGCTTAGGTTTTGATACGGCCTCTGAAACAGCGTTACTAGCGATTTCTGCTGCTTCAGCGGGCGTATTTAGTAATATTCCGATTTATTCCCTTATGATATTTCCATTTTTATTTACAACCGGCATGACGTTAATCGATACAACGGACGGGTTCTTCATGAATTCAGCTTACAGATGGGCTTTCACATCACCGCTTAAAAAATTGTGGTATAACCTGACTATGACGATAATTTCAGTATTTGTCGCTTATTTAGTTGGTGGACTAGAACTTTTAGGATTAATACAGTCCGAGTTTGGTTTGACCGGCTATTTCTGGGATTTGATAGCGGAAATTAACGGTGATGTGTGGTGGGGGAATATTGGAGTTTTAATAATCAGTACTTTCGGAATAACATGGGGTATCTCATACCTAATATACAGGCTTAAAATAGAGAAAAACGGGAAAACAGAATATAGTGGCTAGTGAGGTTTATAATATTAGCTCATTTAACAATTACTTCCCAGCTCTCTATTCCGCCCTCTATGACGAAAAATATCGGGTGGGGTTGTATATTTTTCTCGTTCTTTAGTAACCCATACCTATCTGGATCTCTCCACCTCAACTTCTTTAATAAGTGTTGAAATTCATATTCCAATTGCCCCCTCTTCACAGGTAGTTTAGGCAGTGAAAGATCATATCTAACGATCTTCTCTAGCTTAAAATTATATCCCCTTCTTTCACCCTCCAGATATATGAAGTACAAATAATTACCCAAGTAAGTTACTGGGTCTTTTGTAGCCTTAAACCTTATAAGTTGTGGGTGGTTTCTATACCCCCTGGTTAAGCCCATTAGCACTTTTTGTGCTAATAACCCTTCCCTCCAGACGCCAAGTAAACCCTTAGTGTCCAGGTAGGAGGGGTGAATTGACCAAAAGCCTCACATATTATATTTATCATCGCTTCTTTTCAAATGTAGTTCAAAATAATATGAAAAAGTTATTTAAACAATTGATATGCCTTGAAATAGAGAGTAGATTAAATGTGTGTCCAAACGTGAAAAGTGAGGATTAAGTAAGCGTGAAGGTTAACTATCAAGAACGGAATTCCCATTTGATGGGGTAATTCCAGTTGTGTTAGGAACAATCCCGTTCGTCTTCAGACTTTCATGATTAGGCGTAGGGGGCTTAGCCCTCAACCACACGTTAATCTTATTATGTGTATGGGTTACGGAGTCCAATGGCGTGAAGCTCAAATCTTTGGGCACAAGCTCACGTCAGCGTAAGGTCGTTTACCAATGAATCCTGACACAACTGAATATAATCTGTTAACATGAAAAAGGATTAGGCACAGCATAATGGGACTGTAGTAAGAACATTTGCCATCCTAAGTGGTTATAGCACGATAAAAGTTCCCTTTTCATGGGGCTGAATCCTTTTTCGTGTTAATAGAAATTTTTTGTCTGTTTATAACGAATTTTTGTTGATATATGATGATCTCTCACACCGATGTGGTCAAAAGGGTGGGAGTGATTACGGAGATGTGAGCACCGTGCCGTTGGAGTCCCATGACCCATGGGCTAAGTCCCTACACTCGATCATGAATGAAATGAAAGTGTAGGGACAAACGGTCACTTAAGCTACTATACTAGTTTTGAATTAAAATAAGCCCTTGGGAGGGAACCCTCGTCCTTTAAGGGCAAGAAGACACTATTTATGTGAAAGAGGAAAGATATTTATAAACTTCTTCCGCTGTAGGTCTTTGGTTATAGTTTGGAGAAAGCATAAGCCCTATTAAGGGCTCAACCTCTTTAGGAACTCTTAAATTCCAGTTAGCTAGCTTTATTTTAGCCTTTTCCACCATTTCATTTACGCATTTCATATCACCATTAACGTAGCAATCGAAAGCCCTATTCATCTCGTCATAATCTGGTCTGTCAATGCTCCTATTTAGCAAAACATACATAGTAATTCCTAAGGAAAAGATGTCAAAAATGGGTTTTGCAGTTGTTACAAAAGCCTCTGGGGGTGCGTATTCTATTGTTAACTGGTTTATTCGCCCTCCCACTCTCACTGCACTACCCAGATCGCCTAGTTTTACCCCTATCCCTTGTAAGTCCTCAACTCTTTGGGGCTTAGAAGTTAGGAAAATGTTTTGCGGTTTTATATCGGAATGCACATAACCATTAGAGTGAATATGTTTTAACGCTAAAGAGACGTCTCTAATTACCCTATAAACCCACCTAGTCCAGTACGAGGAATAATAAAACTTATCGTCCTTCAGCAGATCATAAATGCTTCCTCCCTTCATGAACTCCATTACTATTCTCGGTGGGTCTGAGAAGTATTTTCTCGAATTACCGTTAAGTATCTCTTCTAATACGTTTTGATCAATGTAAATTCCAAACATTTTGACTATTGAGGGATGGTTTGACAGTAAGATGAGGTTAGACGCCTCTTTTGCTAAATCAGTAAAGTATGAGTGAAGGTCCAAAGTTACCCCGTTAACACTCCTCCCTTGGTTCATCTTTAAAATCTTTATCACGAACTCTTGTCCCTTATACTCGGCTTTCATTACATAACCATTTCCTCCCTCACCAATATAGTCAGTTATGGTGTAGCTACCCATCCTTTTCCCTATCCATACTTTGGGATCCCAGTTTTCAAGTTCCGGTATTTTCCTGGTCGACCTTCTACTCGAAAGCTTTATTTCGGTGTCTAAGTCAATATAAACTACCCCAGCGGGACTCTTCCTATTAACGATGAAATAAAACGCCATTTTGCCGTTTTGTGTAGGGAAATCGAACCTCAGTAAGTCGTTAGTACTAATCGCAATTCCTTTTAATACTTTTCTAACATAGAGTGAGAAAGCATTTTCATCAACGCTTATATTTATTGGATTACCCTGGAAGTCTACCGGTAGTAGGTAAACCACTTCAGCCTTAAGCGGTTGTATAGGCTTGACAATTACTGTTTCTCCGTCCTTTACGCCGGCGTTCTTCATCTGTATTTCATTCATGACTATAATTCTCGTAACATCTACGCCGTGTTTTATTAAGAACTCCGACTCTGCTTGGGTTAAACTTCTTACATTAGCAACTGTTGTCCTACTGCCCTTGATCTCAATCGCTTCACCTTGTACTAAACCTAATTTTGACATGGTTATTAGATCTAAAGCTACATACCCTTTTCCCTCAAACTCTTCATTAATCCTAATGACAATTAGCTCAAGGCCCTTTCGTTTAGTCATTTGTTTAATATCTGAGTATTGTTCAATTAAAATTAAACCGCTAACGAAAAGTGTTAGGCTAATTAGTGTTACCGATAGAGTCTACGAAGTATTACGGAGAGTAATCTTTATTAAAGTCTTTAACAATAGATAGATCGATGGTGCGGGCCCTTTACTTCTTAGCCCAAAGCTATGCGTTCATGTCCAATACACCATGGGGAGGTATTCAAGTCATCTCATGCTCTAAGGATCCACCTAAGTAAGGTCAATATAAATAAGTGTCCAGTATGTAATTCTCCCATTAAGGGAGGCAGTTACGAGCAACTAAAGAAGCATGTGCTGAGTTGTAAGAAGGGCCATGAAGAATTAGCTAAAGTCCTCCTTGAATTATAACGCCCTCACTCCAAGGAAAATGTTTTCTATCGTGAATTTACAAGCTAATTCTTTTATATCCACATTTATTTTAGCGGTTTTGCTAAATTATCAATTACTAACTTCTTTCAATAAAAGTACGTGCAATCATGAAGATTATTCCTTCCCTCAAATCAGCCCTAACGTTATAATCTACCGGCGCTCTGCTTATAACTACCCCTCATTCGCAGAAAAAATAAAAATGAAGGACTATCATTCTTAAAAATAGAGGAGGTGAGTTGAGTTTGCCAGAATTAGGCCTTGAAGTATTTGATGCATGCATAAACTTGCAATGCACTGGAGATCCATGTAGAGTTTTAACCGACTCATTTACTTGTGGAGAAAAATGTGCAGCGGAAGCAGCTGCAGCTTCAGCGTGTGAGATTCTATGTTAGGATAGGTGTTATAAATGTCAATTACATCAGATTTTTATGTTATTTTTCCATTAGTTCTCTTAGTTTTTATAATATTGTTAGTATATATTGTAAAAATTAAACCTAATTTAGTAATAGGTTTTTCCTTATTAGGTATTGGAATATTTTTAATCATATTAAGTTTTATTCTAGGAAAGCTTGCATTATTTTTTATAGGATTTTTTGTCTCAGTTTTTTCCTTAGTTTTCTTTCCTAGAAGAAGAAGGTGGTAATATGTTGGGTTTGTATGAGGTTAGTGCTGGATATGGGAAAACTGAGGTTTTACACGACGTATCTTTTGAAATAAAGGAGAATGGAATCTATATACTTCTTGGTAGGAACGGAGCAGGTAAGACGACTACTTTGAGGGTGATAGCTGGTATTCTTCCACCTTTTAAAGGTAAGATAAAGAAGGAAGGCAAAATAGGGTATCTTTCTCATTCTTTTGCTTTGCCTCAAGAAATGTCAGTAAAGGAATCGTTAGAATTTTTCTCTAAAATAATTGGAGGAGATCCGAATAACGTTATAGGTAGATTCCATTTGGAAGATATATTGGATAAGAGAATATCGAGTTTATCCCAGGGTCAGAAGAAGAAATTGTCATTAGCTAAGCTATTTCTTAAAGATTATGATATATATCTTTTAGATGAACCTACAGAAAATCTAGACCCTATCTTAGCTTCAGAAATAAGAAAATTGTTAGTATCTTTATCCAAGAGCAAGATTATAATATATACTTCCCACAATCTGTATGAAGCTAGAGAAATAGGAAATTATGTTATAGTTATAGACAAAGGAAGAATTTCATTATTCAAACCTATAAACGAAATAAAATTAAGAGAATATACAATAGGGATTAGAGCATCAGAAGATTTGTCTAAAATTCTTAAGGGTGAATATCAAGGAGACTATTTTGTAATAAATCTTAAAGATCCCGCAGAAGTTAATTCTATAATCCAAGAGCTAATGAGAAGGAATATCAAAATATTTGAAATTAGAGAAATGAGAAATCCCCTAGAAGATCTTTTGAGGTGAAGAAATGATTTCGTTCCTATTCCTAAAAAGAATGATAAAAAGAAGTTATAGTACAACAATATATTTTTTGATAGCCTCAATTATTCTTCTTATTATCGATATTTATGAAATAGTTACAATAAAAATTATACTTCCATTTATATTGATATCGCTATTAATGAGTCCTTCTATCTTCGGAATAATGTTCTCTTCTCTTACAGTATCTTTATTCATAGACGATAGACAAAACGGTCTCCTAGAATTCTTTATTGCAGAAGGAATAAAACCTAGAAAAATATATTATGAATATGTTCTTGCATTTCTTTTAATTTCAATTCCCATTACAGTGATAGTTTCAGTAATTTTGGGGTTACTTGTTAGCAATTTATATTATATGATATTAATTTTAATTAACTCTATAGGAATTTCTTGGGTGATTATACCGCCTTCTTTATATCTTTCATATCTGCAGAAGACAGCTGGGTCTTCCAGGGCTCCATTAGGAACATACATAGGCATTACTATACTTCTTTCGTATATATACTTAGGGAGTATAATTAATTCTGCCATAGGAATTCAAAATCTTATGTTATATGCAGGTATAGCAATACTGCTAATAGCTATACTATTAACTATTGTAATAGGCTATACTATTAAAAGTGAAAAACTAATACCTTAACATTTTAAGTATATTGGAAGTTATGAATTTAACATATAACCAAGCATTTTCGTTTACCAGTTCTATTTTAGTAGGCTAAAACTAATTATTAGCTTTTGCATCAGTTTTTATACAAAGGCGAGGCCAACAGACTCTGTTTACAAGTTATACAAGCGGTCTCATAAAGCCTTTGATTTTTTCAGTGCTTTACATGCTGGAAATTATTCACCGTGCTTACTTATTCCTTACACTTCCTTTTCCAATTATCGCGGTATTACCTAGTTAAAACTCTTTTGATGTAAAATGCCCTCTAGTTTGTTGAGGAGATACGCGTAATTGTAGTCCTTATTGATGTTAATAACCTTTACCATTTTATCTACGACAAACTCGTGCTTAGGGAGGAAAGAATATTCTTTTCCGTCAACCAATATGCTGACTTTGTTATATGTTGATAAACAGTATAAGAACTCACCCTCATAGCCCTTCCCATTACGTATCTTATGCAAGAATATGCTCTTAACTCCTTGAGATTGAGCTGCGATAGAGAGTTTCTCGTCCGCTGTAATTATTGCCAATGCTTCCATTAACTCTCTTTTTAGCGCTTTAGCTTCCTCTATAATTCCAACGTCTCCGCTTTTTCTTATTTCAGAGACCGGCGGTTGTTTATGTATTCTTCTGAAACTACCCATGGCTATGTGAAATTTTAAATCCTCAACACCTTTCTGGGTGGAAATCGTATGCCCTAAAAGTTCATTATAAACTGCTTTAGAAGGTAATAATCTAGCACCTTTTTCCTTACTCCACGTTAACCCTCTAATCCTATCCCCTAACTCCATGTAAACGTTAGTATCTGCTAAGAAGAGGTAATCGTCGACTAGTGACTTAATCTCTTCCTCCTCAGCGAACCTCTTAATCCCCGCTCTAAACTCGCACATCTCTTCTACGTCTTGGGAAACGTTATAATCAAATTCCACCTTTCCTAAAAGCCTATAAAGATTCAATAGGGCTTGTAAGGAGTCGACTTGAAGGGTCACCTCCTTTTCCCCCTTTACTGTCTTTAACGCCTCATAGTTTACTGATTCACCAGTCCTAATGTCGTAAACTGTTATTTCCGATAATGGTACGTAACCGAATATGTGATATCCTTTGTCTTCCTCCCTTAGATAGGCGTACCTTATTTCTCTAGCGTTCGAATAATTTAGAACCGCTATTGCCATATATTTCCTACCGGGGGTGATGTCCGCAACATCTATATTAACCCCTTTTAACCCCTCCCTCCAACTCTTTATTCCCTCACCTAAAACCTTTATCTCCACCTCGCTCTTCAGGCCTAGAGTTTCAAGTACTGGCGAGAGGTTAAGCTGAGTTATATTACTGTCCTCCCTCAGTATTAATATTTTATCTGGCTTTATGCCAGTGAACAGTTCAGTCATTATTGCGTCTAAAGTAGTAACCAGTTTGTTTGATCCTAAAGTTGCAAGTATCATAACTATAAGTAGGACGGTGGTTTTAAAAATTTAGAAAAAGGTATAGGTATGAGTTATTCAATGTTATGATTCACTTTGGGTTTCCCTCCTTCCTTGATATTTCATCCTCTATTATTGAGGCTAAAACTATCATCAGTAAGTCCTCAGTTAAGTTTAGAGGTTTTCTTTGAACTTTAATGTAAAACTCACGATTAACGTTGCTTAACACTTTCAGCACCTCGTTAACTTTATCCTCATCTAAACCGTAATACTCGACCCACATACCGCTAAAATACTTTCCCTTAACGTTCCTTAACCTTCGTAAACCCTCTTCAGTAATTACGTACCTCCCGTCTTCCATTTTTTGGACTAATCCTTCCTCTGTGAATTTCTTTAGGGCCTTGTATAACCCAGCGTCACTTAAACCTGTGATCTCTTTTAATTCAGTGAAAGACTTTGGTAAGATTAAATTTTCAAGAACCTTATCCCTTTTCAAGACTTACCTCCTCATTTTTTATTATTTCAATAGACTTAATAGCCTCAATCCCTATCTTTCCTTTATCAAGAACGACTTTACCTTCTGTGTAGATAGCGTTATTCTTGTCTATGTTTATTATTAGTGACTTCCCTATCCTTTCGTCCTCCGAAGGAGTTTCTAAAGTATATAGTATTAGTCTTACTAGTTTTCCTTGGCTGTCTATCGTAGCCGAATATCCACTATTTCCGTCCATTATGCTGATTGTTTTATTTTCATTTATTTTGGAAACTCGTATTTTATAACTCCCTATTCCTACTTCATTTAATATTTCCATCTTAAACCCTTTATTTAAGAACTCTTTTGCCTTATCTTTTATCTTGTCTGGGGGTATCTCCATTTTACTCAACTTAACTTAACTTAAGTTAAGTTTATAAATCTTTCTATTTACAGTTTAGTTGGAAAAGTTTTTTAAATTTAAAATTACGTCTGAAATACAATGATAGTAGTAGAAGGAATAACTAAATATTTCGGTAGTAGGAAAGCACTAGATAATGTCAGTTTTGAGGTAAAAGATGGTGAAATAGTAGGGTTTGTAGGATTGAATGGTTCTGGGAAAACTACCACTATTAGGACGATTGTAGGAGTACTTAAGCCTAATTCTGGTGATGCTTTAATTGATGGGAAGAGTATAGTAAAGGAGAAAAAAGAGGCTTCCAAAAACGTGGGCTGGGTTCCGGAGTTACCGATTTTTGAAATGGACGCTAGGGCTTTAGATTATTTTGTTTACCTCGCCGGTTATTACGGGATTTCTAAAGACGAGGCACTGAAGTTGGGTAAGCAGTTGTTTGAGGAAGTTGGGCTAAGTGGGAGGGAAAGGGATATGTTAAAGACCTATTCTCAAGGTATGAAGAAGAGGTTTGCCTTAGCGGTCTCTTTGATTTCAAACCCCAAGAACTTCTTATTTGATGAGGTATTTAACGGGCTAGACCCTCAAGGAATTCAGTTCTTTAGGGAGTTAGCATTAAAGATGAAGAAGGAGGGGAAAGCAATACTTTTCTCCTCACACATATTGACTGAAGTTGAGGCAATAGCAGATAAGGTAGTTTTCATTCACCAGGGTAAGATTCTGAAGGTTATGAGTATGAATGAGATAAGGAATTTAATAAAGTCAAATGACGTTAAAGTAGTCCTTAATCAGGTTAATGAAAACGTAGTTCAAATAGCCCAAGCGTTCGGTAAACCAGAACTTTCTGGGAACACTTTACTAATCCACGACTTTAACGGTAATATGTCAGTTTTAGTTTCCAAACTCACACCTTATGGTGTACTTGAAATTAGTAAGTTAGGGGGAAATCTAGAGGAGGTTTTCTTTAAAGTCATAAGAGGTGAGTTGTGATGAGGTCCGTATTATACGACTTCAAGAGGTCATTTCTTAGGCTATCAGTCCTATTACTTCTCTTCCTGTTCATATTGGGTGGTATTGGGATATCAAATGCTGTATTCCATAGTTATGGTATTAATCCTTCAGCATACGAAAATCTTAACGTCGCGGGGTTTTCTATAATTAGGTCTCTAGGTACAATACAGGTTTACGGTATAGTGTTTAATAACATGGGACAACCAGTTAGTGGTGCCACTATTTGTGTTCATTATAGTGGGGGAGTAATGAATACTACTACTTCAAGTGAAGGTTTATTTAACCTCTCAATTCCGTATTCAAATATGTTCTATGCTTCAAATAACTTATATGCAATTGCTTCAAATAGCTTATATGCAATTGTGAAATATGACGGTATGGTAAGGAATGTTAGCCTTTTTGGCGGGTCTACAGGCTGGGTTACTCACGTAGTTTTGTTTACCAACACATCAACGTTTTACGATTTAGGTGTTCCATATCCTTATCCTTATCTTTATTATGTTCCAATGTTCATTACCATTATGAATCATAACCACCTAGTTATGTTTACTTACGAGAGGCTAAATGTTAGCTTAAGCTTCCTTCAAAATAATTCAAATGGACAAACTGTTGACTCCAGTGGTGTTTCGGGTGCTAAGGTTTTGAAGGAGTATAATTTCTCGTTAAAGCCGTTTACTCCTGTATATACTACAATAGAGGTACCCTCTGAAGCTAATTATGTAAGAATATTGTATAACTCAAGCATGACTAATAATCCTTATTCACAATCACCAATACCTTATTCACAATCATCAATACTGTATACAAATATTGTAGCCAGTTATTTTTCTGCCATGGGGTTGTTCTTATTTTACTTCCCATTTGTGGTAATTTATTTAGCTTATGCGATGTTCGCTAAGCCTAGAGATACTGGCGCGTTGGAGTTTATCCTAGCAAGACCAATTACTAAGGGTGAACTGTATATGACCAGGTTTTCCGCAAATGCTATAACGGTAATAATTGCATCGTTTTTGATCAATTTATCCCCTTATGTGGCTTTCATATTAAAAGCGGGGTTGTATTTATCTCCGAAGTTTATATTATTAGCTTCAATAATCCCTATGACGTCACTCCTTACTTACTTATCAATAACTTATATGTACGCTTCATTAATAAAATCCGGTTGGATAACATTAGGGTTGGGGATAGGTACATATATTATTATTCAAGTGATATCAGCGATCGGGTATAGCGTTAATTATACTTTAATAGAGGGTTACATAGTCCCAGGTTCAATATCCCAGGCAATAGCGTCTTATTTGGAGGGAGCTACCATAAGCGTCAACGTGGGGTTAGAGTTGTTATCTACTATATTGTGGATAGTTGTCCCTCTAGTAATAGGATATTTAGCATTTAAGAGGACAGATATATGATTCTGAATTTTCAGTTTCCTCAGTCCAATTCCTTGGTGTACTAGCCCAATGTCTCCAATGAAGAGCATAAAACTCCATTGACAGCAGTTATGGGACTTTAACGTAACTTAAAGATTTTCATCAGCCCCGGCGGTCCGCCTAAATAACGTTCAACGAACCTGAGGAACGCCTCCACGCTCCTCAGGTTCAGCTCCCCTATCAGCTCCCTGACGACGTTGGTCATAATGGTGAAGATCGTGAGGTAACCTTGGAGCCTCTCCCTCCTCCAGAACGAGGAGTCCTCCAGTCCCAGGGCCTTGACGTCCCTGTGGAGCTTCTCGATCTCCCACCTCATCCTCCAGGCCTCCTCGATCTCCTCCTCGCTGAGCGAGAGGTCGGTCGTGTAGAGGTACTTCACGTGTGTCCCGGAGTCAAGTTTATATTCCCGGACTAGCAAT
>JBBHKV010000018.1:0-4005 GCA_037389275.1 Sulfolobaceae archaeon RB850M | reverse complement strand
TACAAGGAGCCTAACACTATTAACCAATATAGTACGGCAGTAGCTATTGAGGCATTAATTGGCTCACTTTTGTTCTTAAGTTTTGATAACTGTGGTGGGAAAAAGCCGTGAAGGGACATAGCATATATAGTCCTTGATGTTGCAAACATAAAAGTAAGTGTAGCCAATATACCGTCATTTAAGGCTGCAAATACTACAAATGCTAGCGTTAATAGACCAAACCTATTTTCAATTAAGTGCAACATATCAGTACTATTGACACCTATATGATAGAAGATGATATGGTCTGTAATTGCGTAAATATCAAATGCTGCAAGTAACCCTCCTAATAAGATTACAGTGATAATAGCCCTAGGAACAGTCTTTTTAGGATCCTTTACCTCACCGGATAAAGGAGTTATTGAACCATAACCCGTGGGTATGCCTGAACCAAATATTATAGCGGAGGCAATACTGGAGAGGCTTATCCTAGCATTCAACGGGTTATAAAAGGTGAAATGAGTTGATGAGAGGAATAGTATTGCAAGGGAGCCCATTATTATTATTTCTAACAAACTAGCCACCATTGCATACTTAAAAGAAGTTCTTTTACCGGTAATTAAAAAAGCCGTAGAGATTACTAATAATCCTAATGCAATGTACCATGTACTTACGTTAAAAATTATTGTAAGCATTGTTACCGCACCTAACAGATAACCTGAACCGTAAAAGGAGGAATAAAGGAGGTATGTCCAACCGGTTTCAAATCCAAGCCTTTTAGTAAGTGAGTAGTAGGCGTAAGTGTAGTAACCCCCACTTTGGGTAAACTTAGTTGAGAGCTTGTAAACGACTAAACCGTTAAAGAGCACCAAGATTGTACCTAATATTACTGCGATAGGTGCGAAAATCCCAGCTATTATAAAGACTGCAGTACCGTAAATTAGTACGCTGAGGAACGGTGATTGTCCACCGAGGTTCATGAAAACGAGATCAAGTAAGCCTATCTCTCTTTTAGGTACTTCTACCTTCTCCCCTTTTTGTGAGGACATCTGAATTAGGTTTAATATTTTTGTATTTAAAAAACTTAGCTCTAAATTTAGTATTTTTCTATCAAAATGTTCATAAACCAAGGTTTTATTAATTGGTCAGAGCTACTGTTTCATTAATTAAGGTTTATATCTGTATGTTCTGATTGTACTTTCACTCCCGTGATCAAGTATAGATTATCATGAGTATTACGAAGCTCAAATTCTTCACTCTCATGATCGAGCGTTATCTCTCACAGTGATCATGGAACCTAACTGCATGGAGCTTACATCTCTGAAATCAATTTCAACCTTTTCCGTATCGGTGTACAATTTTATGGCAAAATTTATGTAAAAGATTTAACGTGAAAAGGATTCAATGTTTATGAAGTTTTACATTTTTCCTTCATTCTTAGTAAAACATTTGGCTAAATAGTGAGTTTTAAGAGTTTGCTAGCTAACATACTCTTGTGAAAGTACGGAGAGTTAGGACATATATACCAGGTTTGGACGAGATCCTTTATGGAGGGATACCAGAAAGAAATGTTGTACTTCTCTCTGGCGGACCCGGTACTGGGAAGTCGATATTGGCAAAACAGTTCTTGTACAACGGTTTAACGAAGGACAACGAGGCTGGAGTATTTGTAGCCCTTGAAGAATACCCCGTTTCAGTCCTTAGAAGTTTCGCTCATTTCGGTTGGGATGTAACTAAATTTGAAAAAGAGGGGAAGTTTGCGATAATCGATGCGTTCACCTCTGGTATAGGATCGACAGCTCAGAGGGAAAAGTACGTTGTTAAAGACATAGATAACGTAGGCGAATTAGTGGAGGTCTTAAGGCAGGCGATAAAGGATACTGGTGCTAAAAGGATAGCAATAGACTCAGTGAGCACGCTCTATTTAAGTAAACCAGCTGTTGCAAGAAACGCTGTAATGACGTTAAAGAGGGTGATAGCGGGTTTAGGTTGCACAGCAATATTCGTTTCACAAGTTTCAGTAGGTGAAAGGGGTTTTGGAGGGCCAGGTGTTGAACATGCAGTTGACGGCATAATTAGGTTAGACTTAGATGAAATCGACGGTGTACTTTATAGGTCAATTATTGTGTGGAAAATGAGGGACAGTAAGATCTCCATGGTTAGGCATCCTATGGACATTACAGATAACGGAATAGTGATACAATGGGATAAGTACTTGAGAATAACTCCTAATTCCGCTGAAATTAAGCCTTTACCCAAAGAAGAGATTGAAGCCATGAAGAAGGCATTAGAGGAGGAGACTAAAGAACAAGAAAAGGAGAAAGAGGAAGAGGAGGAGTGATACTTTTTCCAAGGGGTATAGCAATAGTTTATGCAACTGCTGAGGATAAAGCTAAGGAGCTTTTCGATAAACTTAAACATAAAGGGTACACAGTATCTCTCTTTAATTATAAAGAAGTTGAAAAAGCATGGAAATGTTATGATGCAATAATTTTCGTAATGGCTTTAGGAGGAGTTGTTAGAACTGTTTGTAAATACGCAAGGAGTAAAGACGTTGATCCTTCAGTAATTTGTGTAGATGACGGTTTTAGGTTCGTGATTCCGGTATTAAGTTCCCATTGGGGTGCTAACGACCTCACCTTAGAGGTTTCTAAAATTATTAACGCAACCCCGGTGATAACTACGGCTAGTGAAATAAAAGGTATTACGAGTATTGAGGAGCTTGCAAGAATCTTAAATTGTAAAATAGTAAACGTTAAGGCAATTGTAAGAGTTACATCAGCATTACTAAAAGGTGAAAAAGTTTGTGTTAAAGGAGTAGAGAAAATCCCAGAAGGGGTTAAAGGGAATTATGTTATAGGAGATGAATGCGAATATAAGGTCGTAATAACTGATTCACCACCAAATGGCGATGACGGAAACACAGTCTACCTAAAGCCAATAAAGTTCGTAATAGGTGTTGGTAGTAAGGAAGAAACGAATAAGGAGGTTATAAAAGAAGCAATTTTTAACGCACTAAATCTTATATCCGCAAGTATGGACAGGGTAGTCATAATAGCATCTGTTAGGGAAAAAGTGAAGGAGGTTGCTGATGATTTAAAAGTTCCCTTTAGGCTTATAAGTTGGGAGGAAATAAACGCTTTCAATGATGAGTGCTTAACTCCTCCGTCAGATAAGCTAAAGGAGTTAGGAATTAAGGGTGTTGCTGAAGTTTCGGCATTAATTGCTGGGAAAGGAAGGCTTATATTGAGGAAAATAAGATATAAAGGGGAAGTTACAGTGGCAATAGCCTCTTATGAGGGTGGTTAAAACGATTTATATAGTGGGTGTTGGCCCCGGTGACCCGGAATTAATTACTCTAAAAGCGTTAAAAGTTATTGAGAAATGTGAAGTTGTTGCCGGTTGGAAAAGCGTAGTAGATAGATTCACCTTATCCGGGAAGAAAGTCGTATATTTGAACTATAAGGATCAAGATATGCAGTTAGAGGAGTTAGCTTTAATCGCTAGAGAGAAAGATGTGGCAATTTTAGATCATGGGGATCCTTCCGTCTCGGATTTTCAATTCTTGGAAAGGATTAAAAAGGCTTGTGAAAAATACGACGTTAAATATGAGATAATCCCCGGTGTTTCCTCAGTCCTTAGAGCTTTACATATTGTAGGAAGTGATTTGTCACAAGTTGTTTTTATTACATTTCATGTTAGGGGAGAGATAGATTATTCACAAATATATGAGTTTATCAAATATAGAGGGTTATTAATTATACCAGAACCTTATCCTTGCGGTGTAAGGAGAATAGCTGAAAGGTTATTAAAAATTGGGTATAATAAGGAAATAACGGTAATGGAGAGGTTGACGTATCAAGAGGAAAAGATCTACAAACTCTTACCAGAGGACATAGTTAAAGATGATATGAAGTTTAGCGATTTAACGATTGTATACGTTCCACCCTTAAAGTGATTAAGGTTTTACAACGTTTACTGAATCCTTAACCCTCTCGTAGTCCTCATCGTTACTTACAATTTTAA
>JBBHKV010000017.1:0-22785 GCA_037389275.1 Sulfolobaceae archaeon RB850M | reverse complement strand
AAGTTTTTGTATTTTTTATATACTTAACAACATTTACATTAGGCTTTTACTGTCTCAATTGATAAGAAATCAAGAAAATATTTAGTTGATTTAAAGTAATCACCTTTTGTAAAATAAAACGTAGGATAATAGTATTTATTAGTTTTAACCACTGCTTTCTCCTCACAAATTCAACACTGTTTCAGCATGGACGAATATCTACATAAAAGCCTTCAGATTGACTTTAAGCCGTACCTCTTTAATCTCTGAGTGTGGAGATAGTGTCGTCACTTGCTTATTTATATTTCTATAATTTTCAGACTTTATATAATATTCGAATTTATTGTTAATTCTTTATATATAGAATCAATGTTTAATAAATTTATACCCTAATGACGACACTATCAGTGTGGACAACAATTTCATTTATTTGAAATTTATTCAAAATTGCCTTAAAGCTTTCTTTTGCACCCTAGTTTTATAATAATTTTAATAGAAATTAAAATTGTTATCTAACTTTATTGACGAACCAATCTGTAATGAATTGAAACTAAATTTACACTTTATATAATTTATACTGAATTAACAAAATTGTTGCCCACACTGATAGTGTCGTCATTAGGGTATAAATTTATTAAACATTGATTCTATATATAAAGAATTAACAATAAATTCGAATACTATATAAAGTCTGAAAATTATAGAAATATAAATAAGCAAGTGACGACACTATCCCCACACTCTATAAAGAAGTGGCAAGGTAGATAATGCAACTATAGATCGTACAAGTGCAGAGATGGAACATTTTAAGTCTAGTGAATTAGAAACTTACGAGAGTGGTGGACTCATCATTTTCTCAAATAAATTTTTATGTTACGCCGGCGTAATAATTACGGAGGCGTAATAATGCTATTTGACGTTAGACCTAAGGAAGATAGAAAGGACTTATATGATAGGGACAAGGAAGTAGATGAGATAAAGGAGAGCGTTGATAGGAAAGTATGGATTGCAGTATACGGAATGAGGAGGGTAGGAAAGACAAGTGTTGTTAATGTTGCAGTAAATGAGTCCAGATATATAGTAATTAAATTAAACCTAATGAGGATCTACGATCCTAAAAAGAAGAAATATCCTAAGACTTCCTTCGTGTCCTTATTCCTAGAGAGCATTAACGAGGCTGTAAAGAAGTACACTTTAGGCGGTAGGCTAATTAGGTTTGTTTCTAACGTATTAGGCATAGACGAGAATTCGTTCATAGATTTTAACCTAGTCAAGATAAGGCCTAGGCTTAAGAAATTTAGGGGTGAGGACGTTAGCTCTACTATTAGGGAACTGGACTTGTTAGCTGGAGACAATAAGAGGACTTTAGTCCTTATCTTTGACGAAGCTCAAGAGTTGATGAAAGTTAACGGGATAAATTTCTCCTCAGTGTTTCACGATATTTATGATTATTGTAAGAATACTACTGTTATATTTACGGGGAGTAGTGTAGGTATACTGGAAAACATGCTAAAAGATCTTGAATACGAAAAACCCTTCTTTGGAAGGTTCATAAGGAGAATAAAGATAGAGAGGTTTAATGAGCAGCTTTCTAGGGATTTCCTGCTTAAGGGATTCGCAGAAGAAGGCGTTACAGTGCAGGAAGATGTAATAAACGACGCGTTGAGGAGGTTTGACGGAATTCCGGGCTGGTTAACCTTTTTCGGTTCTGAATATTCTTTCAGAATTAGGCATGGTGAAAAACAAGTAAATGTGGACGATATAGAGAAGATGGCCATAGAGGAGGTGAGGAAGGAAGTAAAGGACTTCATTTTAGGAACTCAATCCCCCGAGAGGTATTCAGCAGCAATACTCGCTCTTGATAGGCTTGGAGGGAAAGGAAGTGTTGCCGATGTAACAAAGGTTGTTAGCTCAATACTAGGTAATGTACCTGAGCCAAGAATTTACGAGATTTTAAATAGGTTAGTGAACATGGGATTTATTGAGAAAGAGAATGAAGAGTATTCTTTACCTAAGGATGAGCCAGATAGGAAGGGATTAGTATTGGCTGCAAAGGACGTAATGAGTTTAGTAACATGAGCTATACCGCGATAGCCTTTATCTAAATATTATTATAGATTAGTAACTGTAATACATAAGAACAAGGATATATTAGGTTGATAGAGATACTAAATAGGAAAATGAGACTTAAGCTAATTATGAATGAGAAGAGTGTGGAGATAGTGTCGTCACTTGCTTATTTATATTTCTATAATTTTTAGACTTTATATAATATTCGAATTTATTGTTAATTCTTTATATATAGAATCAATGTTTAATAAATTTATACCCTAATGACGACACTATCTCCACACTCTCTTTGCCTACGAAAGCTATCCCCCTTAAGAATTCGTACAAGTTGATACACGTAGTATAATACCCACTAAACTTTCTAACGTCGGTCTTAAACGCGTCTATGAGTACATCAGTGTCTAAGCGAATTCTCTTGTTCTCCAATTCCTCCTACCCTCTTCTACCAATCGTTTAAGGGTCTCAGCTTCCTCTTCAGTAAGCTTTGGGATCTTTTCCTCTTCATCGCTAAAGGAAAGCTTGAAGAACTCGTCCCAGCTTAACGGTCTGCTTAACTTTATTTCCATTTCCTTTTTCTTCCTTTCAAGCATTTCCTTAACTTCTTTACTTACGCTAATAGTGGACTTCATATGTAATTATATAATTATATAAAACTTATCTAATTTGGCTTAACAAGTTTAACTTTTCCATTGCAAGGTAACTCAAGATTTGTTTCAAAAACGAGGATCTACTGCTTTATAATCGTAAAAAACCAATTTTACTTTTGTTCCGTATACGTAAACCACCAATCGAAGGGTTTCCCTAACCTAAGTTTTGCGTCTTTTACAGTCCTAGGTGGCGGGTTTATCAGTTTATCCCCTATTAACTCGTTATTGGGCCAATTAGCCGGTACTACACTCCCAGTCTTGTCCACGGTCTGTAAGGCCTTTACAGCCCTCAATATCTCATCTATATTCCTACCTATTTCCATTGGATAGTACATAATCAGCCTCACTATCCCTTTATCGTCAACAATGAATACTGCCCTAACTGTGGAGGTTTGTGATTCAGCATGTATCATTCCAAGCCTCTTAGAAACATATCCTAACGGGTCGGCAATTATCGGGAAAGGTATTTCGATTTTTAAGTTCTTTTCTATCCACATTACCCATTCAATGTGTGATATATTACTATCAACTGATAGCCCTATTAACTCCACATTTAATTTCTTGAACTCCTCATATTTCTTTGCAAATGAGTAGAATTCTGTTGTACATACCGGTGTGAAGTCGCCGGGATGACTAAATAGGATGAACCATTTTCCCTCTATCGGTAGTTTTATTTTACCGTGCGTAGTCTGAACTTCCATTTCTGGGAACTTTTCTCCGATTAATGGTATTCTGAACTCTTGCTCCATTTTTGCTCATATTACATTACTTGAAACAAGTATAAAAAGCTAGCTATTATTAATTCGAAATAATTCTAAGATGGAATTTATTCTTTGAGGGGTTGACCGAAATAAAAATAACGAGACCAGATTTATTACAGCGTTAAATTTAGGGAAATTTTTGTTCATTCTTACGATTTATTTACTATAAAATTACATTAAATAAAACCCTAATTAAGGATATCATATGCCTTAGATTACACATTGGTAACTCCCCTAATAACGGCTTAAGAAAGTGTAAAATCGCCCACGAGATTACTTGCCTCTAATCTATGCTTGAATTTTACAAGACTTTGATGAGGTTTCAGACATAATAATTAATGAAATAATTTATCACGATGGAGAAAGACCTATATAAAGTGGATAATGACTATGTTGAAGCTAACGTAAGAATGTTACCGAATATACCCATGGCGGAATTTTAAATCACCATTAATAAACACATTGGTTGTCATTTAGGAAAGAGAACGTAACAAATGGGCTGAGTCTTGTACTAAATGTTATTTCTCCTAGAAATTGGAGATTTGCACGCCTTAGCGTTGACGGAAGAGATATCAAGTCGTGGACAACCCTATAATAAATTAAGTTGAATTATGTTAAGGCAAAGTTTAATTTAAGAATAGGTAGGAGAAGAAAGAAAATAGAAATACGTATATATTTAGTTTTCTAATTTTTCCTCATATGATAAGGTTAATAACGAAGTTCGGCAGTAAGGAACGCGATGAAGATATCCTAATCGTCGTAGACGATATTAAGGAGGCGTTTAAAGCTTTAAGGGAACTAGTTATAATTAACGAAAGCCTTGATTTACACGTAGTAGACTACAGTACTTTCATAAGGCTTTTAAAAGAAGACCCGTTTTACGTTAACGTCCTAATTAACGGAGAACACGTTATTAACGCAATGAAAATTGATAATATGAACGAGATAATTGAAGAGGCAATATATAGGGCAAAAGAACTTGTAGATAAGCTATGTAGAGAAGGAAAGAACGGAATATCGCTGGCTTATTATTATTTAATCTCTAGGGGGATTTTCCCAAGAAATAGGTACGAAGTTAAGGCGATTTTAGGTAAGGATAAAGGGGATGACTTTTCATTTATCTGTACAGCTAAAGATTTCAACATCGTCAAACTTCTTTCTCCAGTTAAAGCGTATAACGTGGATTAATACACTTTTAACCTCTGTAGGCACAACTATGTAAAAGTGATACGTCATTGGCCCATTGCAATAAATGTCCTTTATTTTCTTATAAATATCTTCTATATGATTTTTTGAGACTGGACTTTGATTTATTTTCTCCTTTATCGTATTTCCTTCGGGTCGTTAAAGCTCTTAATGTCCTTTAGTTCGATCAATATTATCTTATTATCCTTAAAGCAAAGGAAATCTGCATGCTTACCACTGCTTTTGAATTTTTCACTTTCCATATCTATTAGTAGCGAACATTCGGTAGAAAAACAACAGTCGTTTTCACATACCTTGACAGTCCTCAAGGTTATTCACTTAGCTTTGCAATTACTTTTAGAAGAGAATAGTAAATATCCGTTATCCCCGGAATGTTTTCCAGAACTTTTTCAGGATCCATTAACTCAATTTTTCCATCATTCGCATAATAAATTTTAACGTCAACGCTCCTTTCCTCGCTCTCAACTTTTCCTATGTTAAATAGTTCGGCAACCTCTTTTTCCTTCTTAAAATGGGAGAGAATTGCTAATATAATGAGGATAATTTCACTGTGTGTAGTAACGACAACCTTATGCTTTTTAGATAACTCGTATAAAAATAACCCCATCTTAAGTTGGTAATCAGTACTCAATTGGGATTCAGGCTCTTCGATAAGTAATAAGCTTTTCCTCCCATCCGCAATAGCCAAGGAAAAAGCCGTAAGCTCCTGCAGACTTGAGGAAAGGAAAGGAATTTCAAAGCCGTTAACTGAAAGAGTTTTCTCTACACCCACTCTTAAATCCCAGAAATTGTTAATACTACCTTTACCGCTTCTGATTCTTTCAATACCTTTATTTATCCAGAATATTAGGCTCTTAGTATAAGGCAGAGGTTGTATATTCTCTCTATAAAGTAAAATTAGAGACCTCCCATAAGATAAGAACCTTACAGATGGAATTTCTACTGCCATGCTAACATTATTCATTATTGCTGGAACTAAATATGAAGCCATGTAAGAGTTTATAGTTGAAATTAAGTTACTTGAAACCAGTGTTTTACATAGCTCTTTATTTCCAATTGAGGAAACTTCAACTCTTAAAATTAGTTCACCTTTAGAGAACCCAACGTCTATTTTATTCACACAGTATGGTGAATAAGGTGTGTAAGTAACTGAAGGCGTAGATAAAGACGTTAAAACTTCCTTAGTGATTTCCTTTATTCTATTTAATAAATTAGAATTCTTACAAACTATCTCAGTTTCATTAACTGAAAGGAGAGATCTTGAAATCCTCTCTGTTAATACTGTAAGAGCTTCTAAAAAGTTTTCCGTAATATTTAAGGAAGTTGCATAATATTTTCCTTCATTTATCGCCTTCTCTGAAATCGAGACAATTTTCGGGTAAAGGCCCTCCCCAACTATACTAGCTAAGTCAACATTATTAGCTTGATCAAAGAAGGCCAGGTTGGAATAAATACTTTTCAGTATGTAAGATTTACCAGAGTTAGGTTTACCAAATATAACCGTAAGGTCTCCTAATTCTATTGAGGTATCCTTAAGCACGCCGATGTTCTTTATTATCAGCTTCATTAAAAATAAGTGGGAATAGCTTGTTTTATATTTTTACAAACCGCATCAGTGAGAACAAAACTTTGTTAGTAATGATCTTTCTATTGTAAAACGTTTTTATTTCCGTTTATCAGCAAGAGATATTCTCCCATAAGAGATACAGAACTTCATTATTTAACGCTACTTATATTTAGTATCTTCTCAGCTCATACTTTGTAGGATCGGAATTCTTTTAGAAACCTACAAGGGAGGGCTTCCGTAGAAATTTCTTTTTATAAAAGCTCTATGAGTCATTAATTATTTACTCTCTATGATAAATTTCAATTACTCGTTCATCAACGGGTCCTTAATTAATCACGTTAATGATTATGTAATCTCTTCATCATATTATAAAATTTCCAATACTTCCCTTCGTTCTTATTGCATTCTTGACTACTTATTCAAGGTTCACTCAATGCGTTCATAATTCTCTCACAATCTTAACCTTAAATAGCTCACCGTTAAACGCTTTCTTTTAAGTCCAGCTTATTCATCACCCTAGTCAATAATACGTAGAGTGTCATACCTAGGTTCATATAACCATTATTTACTGGAACTATATAAAATCCATTGTTTTTCTCATGCGAGTCATATTATATAACCTTAAATAGTATTGGGGATAATGGTTACGTGTGACTGTGGATGAACTCATTAGAAAGCTTACTGAAAAAGGAATTGACGTTAATGAGGTGTTACTTGAAGCCCTTAGCCGTGAGGATCCAGACTATAGCTCTGAAGAGAGAATAAAGTTTGCTGAGAGTTACTTAAAAGAAAGTTATGAGTATTTAAACAAGGGCGATCCAGTCCAAGCTTCAGAAAAAGCTTATAAAGCAGCTGAGGAGGTTGTAAAGGCTTTAGCTGAAAAGTTCTGCACACAAGAATACCAGGCTTTTATGAGGGAAGGTATGTGGTACACATATCTTTTAAGCATGGCGAGTAAGAGTTTATCTAAGATGTTAGGCGATTGGGTCGTTGACGGTTGGAATTCCGCATATGATCTTCATGTCTGGGGTTTTCATGAGAGAAAGCTTACGTTAGACTATGTAAAAATAGGGTTAGAGAAAGTTGAAAAGATGTTAAATGAAGCTAAAAAGGTTCTACATAAGTGAACCTTTTGTGGTTATCGGTAGCGTACGAATTCTTAAAATTATGAATCCTATTATCGCTAAGAATTTAATATATCTTAAAGATTTTTTGTAAAGCGATTTTGGATCTAGATAGGGCGAGACTTTCAGCCTTCTATGTAAAGATTACCTTCCAACTTGAAAAGTTAAATCATCCCTTCCAAATTCCTCTTAATGTTCTCGTCAAATTCTTTTGGTTTGGGCAAATTCAAACTCCTTATAGATTTTATAAACTCCACCTTATCATTAATTCTGAGGAATTTATTAAATCGTTTTTCAAATCCTATAGTAGAACTCGGTTTACCACTAATACCGTAACCACAAACAGAACCAGCAGTATGCGCGGGGTAGATCTCTACGTAGTCTGGAAGTTTCTTTAACCTTTGTAAACTGTAAAATAAATCCTCTTCTGAACTTTCCCTACTTATATCTATCCTACCCACTGATCCAACAAATAAAGTGTCACCAGTTAAAACGCTCCAGGGTTCGCTCCAACTCTCATCCCTCCTCTTATCGTAAATTAATATGGAAACACTATCCGGAGTATGACCCGGTGTATAAATTACCTTAATTTTCACATTACCGGCCTTTATCTCCTCACCGTCCTTAACTCTCTCAACTGGGAACTTAACCTGAGAGAGTTCGCTGTAATAAACCCTCGCATTAGTTAGCAATTGTAATTTTCTTGAACCAGAAATGTGATCTGCATGTGTGTGGGTATCTATTACGTAGGCGATCTTCATGCCTATCTTATCGGCAAACTTAATAATTTCATTCACATCCTCATATTTAGGATCTACTACAAAAAGTTCTCCAGCTTGAGTACAACCAAAAATATATGTCATGCATCCTCCTCTTTGACTAATTAAATAACGAAATATCATAATTAATAATTTTTACACATGAATTTTAAGGATTGTTAACTCCTTAAAGTGAACCTTGATGGCAGCTTTCCGATGAGTAGCAGTATTGCTATCAACTGAAATACCCCCGCTACTAGTAAAGTTGAGTTAAAACCTAAAATTGAGTATAGTATTGGCAAGATAATTCCGGCGGCACCATAACCCGAATCCCTATAAAGCCTATAATACCCTAAAGCCTTTCCCCTTACAGACTCATGAACAACGTCATTAACTAAAGCTATCAAATTCGGATAAAGCATCCCCATACCTAATCCCTCCACAATAGAAAAGAGGATTGGATATACTGAATAATCTAAAAACCCTAAGAACATTATGACAAAACCTAAAGACGTTATCAACCTTCTCTTTCCCGTTACGTCAGCTATATAACCGAAAAGCGGTTGTGATAGTGCCCACGTGAAAGTATAACTACCAACAACTATTCCTATTAAGAATAAGCTGTAGTGCCTTAAGAGAAGGTAAGTGGGGATTAAGATGAAAAATGAGGAGTCCACAAATTTCTCTATTAACCCAGCCAAACTTATACCAGTTATCGAAATATAATTTACCCTTTCCTCCTTTGGATCGCTAAGCAAAGTCTTAGTCTCCATTACAGAAAATGACAATAGTAAAGCTGTTAAGGAAATTATCGCTAGCAATACGTAACTCACTGAAAAGAGGTTGGAAGCAAATAAGTTTCCTAACGCTACACCCAAATACCCTGACATCTCATTAATCCCAGTAGCCAATCCAGCCCTACTTTTACCGCTAATATCAATTTGGGAAGTGACTGTAGTAGTCCAAGTGAATGCTTGATTTATAGCTAGGAAGAAGCTGATTAAGAATACAACATAAAGGTTGATATAAAAGAATAGGATAACACTCGAAAGTGCCATTATCCACCCTATAGTTAGAACCCATTTACGCCCTATATCATCTGATAACTTTCCCGCCAAATAGTTAAAACTTCCCTTCACGAAACCAAAAGTTACTAGTGGTAGAAGGGTGGAAATAGCTATCGCAATTCCCAACTGTCTTTCAATGACTGGGATTACTATCCTCAAGATTCCTAAATATAATCCCGTAAAGAAGACTAGAATAGTAAATAACATAAATTGTTTATTCATAATAAAGATTAATTTAAAAGCATAAAAATCAATTATTCACTATGAGTAGTGAATTGAAGCAATACCTCGAAGAGCTTGGTCTTTCTGAGTACGAAAGTAGGGTTTACTTAGCATTACTCTCCCTATGTAGTGGGACTATGAGGGAATTAGCAGAAAAATCCAACGTTCCATATCAGAAGGTTTATGAGGTAAGTAAGTCGTTAGAAAATAAGGGCTTAGTTAGGATAATAGAGGGTAAGCCAAAAAGGGTTAAGATAATAGACCCTTCAATATCCTTGAAAGTGTATAGGGATAAAATACTCTCTGAGTTAGATGAAGCAATAAACAAGATAGTTTCTTACTGGAGTAGGCAGAGGAAAGGGGATAGGGATAGGAGTATTCATGTTAAGGGTAAGAGGACTATAATCAGATTGTTGAAGGATTTGGCTGAGAAGAGTAGTGAAATGAAGGTAGTTTATGACGATCCACCAGATTGGTTAATAAAGATTATGAGAGGGTTTAACGGGAAACTCACTTTAGTTACTTGTAAAGAGATCGATTTGCCCAACGTTTTAATTAGAAACGTTAAGTCTAGGTTCGTAATATTTGATGACTCCCTCCTAGTTACTTTTAATAGCGAAGATGAAGCGATAGTGGACTCATGTAAGGGATGTGTAATCCAAGCTGATGAGCATTTTGAACTATTGACTAGATAACTCATTTACGGCCACTTCCTCCAATCCCCGAATTTATCGTACTCCGGACAACCTCTCCTCCAGTTAGCACCTTTTAACCAATCCACGTTAACGAATACATCAAAGAACTTCTTCTCCCTCAACGGTATATCGCCTTTTAAGTAGTCCTTTACACTATCGTAAAACTTAAGCATTTCTTCTTCACTCTCGAAATAGAAAATTATTACACCCCTTGAGAGTACGTTAAGTGGGAAGGAGAAGATCCCGTACTTACCTGGCACGTCCTTCACAATTTTTAAGAACTCGTCTAAAGGGATTTTCAACGCTGATAAGGGTATTCCGAGCTTATAACACTTGAGTGAGTTCTCGTGTTGAATTCCCCTCTTATAAGCTAACCAACACTCTTTACATTTACCCCATTCTTTTCCAAATCTTTTCCAATTTAACACAAATAAAGTTATGAAAGAGGGTTAATAAATGAAGAGCGTCTCTGTGACAACTTTTCTTAAGGTAAAGATTAGTCTCCTTCCTAGAGTTATATATATTTCTAAGTTTATAAAAGTAGTTTAAATGTGTTTCAGATTGTTTTAATTTCGGGTATTTTGCCATACTCTTTTAAAAAAATTTCTCCGGAGCCGTCAGAAGGGATAACTCTTACACCATATGGCCTCCTCTTTATAAATTGTATTGCCATAGTACTTTTTAGTAAACTTTTATAGATTTCAAGGTCTCTACGAACTGCTACCATATCAACCCCTGCAACACATACTGACGTAAGCAAGAGTAATTGTGAGAGAGTTAAACTCCCTTCACTCACCCTTTGTATAAGCGTGTTGTCCTCAGCTACTGGTAACATTAATTCTGAGAAACCTATGGGGGTAATTTTAGTAGTCCAACTTGCGTTAAAAATTTCTTTGTTAATCTCGTGGACTGCAGAGACGTTTCATGTACTTCTTCACTTGCTCCCTATCCTTAACGCGCCCACAAGGAGACTCCGCCTCGATAACGATGTCCTCAACACCATAATCAGCCTTAAGGCGTATGTGAGGGATCCTCCCTCCTCAAAAAAGAACTGAACACTCTCAATACCGGATAAAGCACACCCAACAAACCGCTTTACGTAGACTTCAGGCTCTTGATAAGCACACATAGCCTATTTATTGATTTTCTAACCCGGAAATTCGATTAAGGCGTTTGGAAAAAAATCCCACGTGGGGGGTCGCGGAGAACCGGCACGGCGTTTAGACAGGCACTAAATGAGACTTGGTTGGGTTCGATTTTGGGTGGTAACCACTGTTTAGGGCTATGGCTTTCTAAATTTAATCATTAACAACGCGACAATCAACACCACCACAACCACAACCACCACAACAACCAAGGTAGGCACTACACTGGGTGTCGACGTAGTGGTCGTGGTAACAGAGCTGGGTGTCGGCTTCGCCGATATCGACGTAGTGGACGTGGTAACAGAGCTAATCGAGGTACTACTAGTCGAGACGCTTGTAGAGATTATACTAACGGTGCCTGAAGCAAAATTGGTGACGTAAAGGTAACCGTTAGATGGATCATACACAACCCCCACTGGATCTATTCCAACGGTGATATTTGCGATAACAGTATTATTCGCCCCATCTATCACCGAAACCGTGTGCGAACCAAAATCGGTGACGTAAATGTACTCGTTAGATGGATCATACACAACCCCCATTGGGTCTGGTCCAACGGTGATATTTGCAATAACAGTTGTCCCATTAATCACCGAAACAGTGTTCGAAAGGTAATTGGTGACGTAAATGTAACCATTAGATGGATCATACGCAACACACCTTGGCCATGTTCCAACGTGAATGGTTGCGATAACAGTTGTCCCATTAATCACCGAAACGGTGCCCGAATAAGAATCGGCAACGTAAATGTAACCATTAGATGGATCATACGCAATCCCCCATGGCTCTGATCCAACGGTGATATTTGCAATAACAGTGTTGGTTGTCCCATTAATCACCGAAACGGTGCCCGAATAAGAATTGGCAACGTAAATGTAACCATTAGATGGATCATACGCAACCCCCATTGGTGCTCGTCCAACGTGAATGGTTGCGATAACAGTATTATTCGCCCCATCTATCACCGAAACAGTGTCCGAACCAGAATCGGCAACGTAAATGTAACCATTAGATGGATCATACGCTATGCCCCATGGCCCCGCGGCATTACTTGTATTCACAAAATTTCCATTTATGAGGGTATTGTTTAAAAGGTCTAGAGTATATTTTACGTACCCACCCGGGTTGTTCTGACCACTATTCTGAGACCCGTTAGACGTAACTGGAAGTCCAGAGGCTAAAAAAAGGATTGCTATTGAAACGGCTATAATCACAATTAATCTACCTCTCTTAGCCATCCTCCACGTCACCACAAGCCTATTTATGCGTCCCCCTTTTATAAATATTTTCGTAAGGTTGGGTGGGCATGGCGTGAAAATAATCATAAGGCGGGGTGTGTATTGCTTGGTTTGGTTAAGCGTTTTTGAGTAAAGCGCATAAGCAACCTCTTCTGTGTAGGCTTTGGTGAAATACTCGGCTTCGTGATAATCACCTCCTCGACCCCCCTCCCAAATTGTTCGGCGAGTCTTCCGAAGTTGGCGTATTTATTAAATGCATTGGCTAGGCACTTAACGGCATTTGTGTAATGTTTGACCTTTTGAAAGATCCTCACCATGAAGTAGGCGCTTTAAATAGCCTCCCCAGTTCAGGGTGTAGTTAAGTAGGCCACTCCCTAGTCATGCATGCCGTAGCCACGTTCCCAAGCGTTTCATGCTTATTCCTCAAAATCTCGTCGGCAAGTACAATGATACCCTATAGAGGAATTGTAGTAGCTCTCGGAATCGCTACTCACGATAACGTACCTAAGGTGGTAATTATTAGCCAGGAGGGCTCCGAACCACGAGACGTCCACCCTTGGGAGGCGAGTAATTTCTTCAGTAGGGACGTGATTGAGAAGGCTAAGCTCATACCCTTCGACCAATCAAGGCTCAGGAGGGAGATTAAGGAGACAGCCAGACTAAACGGGGACTTCGAGCTTTATGAATTGCGAAAATTCTTCGCAACCTGGAGCCAGGGCGTGTCAGAGTCAATACCCTGCAGGGTACCGCCGAGCGAGTTCATGGTCTTGGTTGAGCATTATTGGTCTCCTCGTCATGAGGAGCTTAGGAATTGGTACATCGCACCGAGGGTTTGTTGCTGAATTTGGGTGGTTGGGTTTTGGTAAGCACCCCATGAAGGATCAAACCACTTCCCCCCACGCCACCAAATCAACAAAGGGAATAAGAACGATTATTATCAATTTGGCTACATGTACATAGATTGGATTATAGTGACCTATGGAGTTCCTTATGTCGTGAGTGTATCCTAAAAATCTATTGTTAAAAAACTAGCTGGAAGGATTATATATTTGATTTGGGACATAAAAGTTGCTAAGAGCTGCACCAGCAACATCATTTACTCCATATGGAATTATTGTCTTATTAGGTAGTACTAATACATATCTTCCGGGAAATGATCCATATTTTCCATATACTATTGTCTGATATGCTACTGTTCCTGTTGTGTTTGTCCAAGTAAATACAGGAGAGTTTCCCGGTAAACTTTCTGGTATTGTTCCTGGTGTATTCATTGCAGCTACGAAATTAGGTACCCATTTATCATATGTATAGAATCCTGCAATGTCTGCTGGGTTTATATCATTAGCTTCTATTACATAATATGTTTGTCCATTTATTGTTACCTGTTCAACTGGTACCTCACCTTTAATTACATAGAAATCCTGTAAAGGTACATATGGTTGATTATTGAATGGATCAGTTTGTCCAACAAATTGATTATTCAATTGAACTATTTGGTTATGATTTTGTATTATTGTACTTGCATATTGACCATCCCATACTACATTTTGTATCGTAGTTCCATTATTTAATATTAAATCACCTACAGGATCTGTATGTCCATTATAATTTATTGTTTGGCCATTTGGTACAAATGCTTCATACCCATTTTGAGATCCTAATTATTCTACATGATTTGAAGGTAAAGAATGTATAGCATTTAATCCAAACATTATACCTAATCCTACAGCAGCAACAACACCAACTCCTATTAATCCATATCCTAGAGACTCATTTAAGGCCTCAAACGCTTTAGCATGTAAAAAGTCTCCAGAAAGAATTGCCATTGGTTCTCCTCATTTTACGTGAACTGTAAGCAATCCTCTTTCATTGTGGGAGTATTGTAATCCACTAGTACCCAAGATTAGACGAGAAAAAGATTAGGGAAAATCCTTGAGAAGAAGGAGTAAGGTGCTAGAACTTGTTGAAAAGGTTGTGAAAGAGTTAGTAGACTGCTGATTTAGGTATCACAACAACACTAGTTGATTTATAGTATGGTATCCTCGTTTCAGGGTCTAATATATCACAAACCACGTAGTTCACTAAATCACTCGAATTTATCATAAACGCAGAACCCTTCCTCAAACTCGAATCGCTCTTAGCCTTAGCAGTTATTTCACCACACTCACTTCTTACAATAACTTCTTCCCCATCCCTAATCCCCATCTCCCTCATATCATCAGCACTCAAGTAAATAACGCCCTCCTCACCGTTCATATAAGACGTCAAAGTGTCAGTGTTATACTTAGTCACAACCCTACCAGTGATCAAGACTAAACCCTTCCTATCAATCGGTCTGTACTCCACTGGTATGAAGTGGGCGAAGCCATCAGCCGTATAGAACTTATTCTCGTAGAGCACAGCTTCACCGTTAGGATACCTACTGTTCTTAGAGTGATCCATAACGTCTTCCAGCCTTAGGGATGAGTAAAGCGGAACAACCCTCTTCATCTCCTCAAAAACTGCTTTAGGGTCTTTCGGAACCTCTAATCCCACCCTCTTAGCCAACTCAGATAAAATCCATAAAGTTTGCTTAGCCTCACCAGGGGGTTCGACAGCCTTATACCTCCACTTCACCAGCCTGTCCAAGGAAACTACAGAGCCCTCGCTCTCAGCCCACATTGCAACTGGTAAAACGTAATGCGCCAACTTTGCGGTATCTGTCATGTAAGAGTCGAGGGCTACGACGAGATCCATCTCTTTTAACCTATTAATTACTTTAGTCTTATTCGGCAAACTGTGTGCTACGTTATAATTTACGAGGATTACAGCCCTAATATCGTTTTCAGTAAGTAATGCGTCTGTTACTGTTAATCCCTTTTCTATGGGTACTTCAAAGCCCCAAATTTCTCCCAACTTTTTGGCGTTCTCATCATTTAAAGCCCCGTTAGGCAATACCCAAGGCTTGAGTAAATCACCAGAACCTTGCACATTAGATTGCCCCCTATAAACTATCGGTCCTCCCCCCTTAATTCCAACGTTCCCCGTTAGGAGCATTAAGTTTAGGAAAGCCCTAACCGCATTAACGCCTCCGCCTTCACTTAGTCCCAATCCCCATGAGAAGATTGTGGGTTTGTTTGTTATCATTTCTGCAAACTTAATTATCAAATCTTTAGGCACACCAGTTATTTTCTCAGCTTCTTCTAACGTATAACGTGAAACAGTTTTCGCGTACTCCTCAAACCCTTTAGTCCTAGTCTTTATGAACTTCTCGTCATATAACCCTTTTTGTATAAGATAATTGCCAACAGCGTTGTATAAGTAAACGTCAGTTCCTTGAATAACTGGAATGTATAAGTCGGCGAGTTTAGCAGTTTTTGTAAACCTGGGGTCGATGACTACAATTTTAGTCCCGTGCTTTTTTGCCTCCACCAAGTACTCTGTTAGGACTGGATGGCTCTCCGTAATTTGTTCTCCAGTAATTACTACCACTTTCGCATTAGGTATTTCCTCAACTGAAGTACCGGAGGCACCTATTCCGACAGTCTCCTTAAGTGCTGTTGCTGACGGTTCGTGACAGATTCTCGCACATGAGTCTACGTTGTTACTCCCTAAGAATCGGATAAGTTTCGACATTACGTAAACTTCTTCTAATGTGTTCTGGCAACCGCCGTAAATTGCGATAGCCTTACCGGAATATTTCTCCTTTATCTTCAAGAGTTTCTCAGCTATCTCGTTTAATGCTTGATCCCAACTAGTTTCTACAAAGGAGTCACCAACCCTTTTCAATGGTTTTGTTAGCCTACCGGATAAGTATAAGGTCTTATGGGCTGTTGCCCCTTTACCGCAAATTTTTCCTTTAGAGACTATGTGGTTTTTCTCTGGGATTACTCTAACAACTTTTCCGTTTTCGACCTCAAGTAATAACCCGCAACCGACTCCGCAAAATGGGCAAATTGTTGGGATTAACATAATTACTTACTCTCCCCATGCCTAGTAAGGGTTTGTTTTGAAATCTTGGCGGGAAAAGTATTAACGGTGTGAGTGTACATATTTCTTTAACGGGAAACGCGTTTTAAAGATGTGACTGTGAGTTTTTTACAAGACAAGGTAGGTACGAAAGGGGAGTTACGGCCGTTCAAAACCCAATTACAAAAAATGGGGGTTAAGGGGGTGTAAAGCCTCGCCCTTCAGGGCGGAGACGGATAGCCCCTTATATTTAAATACTCCTTTGTCAAAATTTCCTTAATGGCTAGGAGGGTTAAAGCGATCAGAGCCACAGTTTCGATGAAGATCGCTCTATCTGAACCCCTCCTAGTCCTCGTGAACAACTACGTTAAAGCACTTCGTTTCACCCTCTTTTGGTTGAAGGAAAATGTCCCGAATCCTAATGAAAAGGGAGTACTTTCGAAAGTCCACGAGGAGTTGTACACGAGGTTAAGGGAGGAGTATAATCTACCATCAAAGGTTGCTGAGGATTGCTACCGTGATGCCCTCACAATATACAAGGGTTGGTATAATAATCCTAGAAGAGGACGTTTTCCGAGAGTATACAAACCTACGGTGTGGCTAACACCTAAAGCTAGTTATAATGTTGACTTCGAAGCAATGACTGTTAGGATAGCAAGTGTTGGCGAGCTACCAATTCTGGGTTATCCCAGAAACCTCAAGGACTACATGAGTTGGAAGATAAAGGAGGCTAGGTTAGTGGTTAGGGATGGGAAGGCTTTCCTTAAAGTGGTTTTTGAGAAGAAGAAAGAGAAGGTTGAGCCAAAGGAAAGTATTGTCGTAGACGTTAATATGAGTGAGATAGTTGTGGGGAAGGATGATACTCATTATGTTAGGATTCCAACTCGTTTGCATGAGGTTCATCATTGGAAGTCTTTAGCTGAGAACCTACAGAAGAAGTATCCAAGGAGGTGGAGGGAGAATAAGAGGATCTTACGGAGGATTCGCTCCTTCCATTTAAAGGCTAAGAGAATTATGGAGGATTTTGCTAGGAAAGTGGGGAAGTGGGTTGTTGAGATTGCTGAAGATTTCGGTGCTAATGTTATTAAGTTGGAGAGTCTTAAGAACCTCATCAAGAATGTTGATAAACTACCTAAGGAGTTTAGGGATAAGTTGTATCTGATGCAGTATCGTAGGATTCAGTATTGGATTGAGTGGCAAGCTAAGAAGCACGGTATTCTAGTTCAGTATGTTAATCCCAGTTATTCTTCAGTCTCATGTCCGAAATGCGGTAGAAAGATGAAGGAGGTTCCCCATCGTTGGTTTAAGTGCAATTGCGGTTATGAGAATGATCGTGACGTTATTGCAATAGTTAATTTAAACAGGAGGGGGTCTCTGACCCTCTCGACTGCCCCTCAAATGAGAGATGTAAACCCGAATCGATGAGGGGAACCCTCGCCCTTCCAGGGCGGGGAGGAAGTCAGAACGAACTTGATACAGATCTCTCCTACTGATGTTGGTGAGAGTGATTGCAGAGATGCGAACTCCGTACCGTTGTGTTCCATGAGTCACCTAAAAGGTGTGTTGAGGGCTATTCCCTACACTCCATGAAGATAAAATGAGTGAAGTATAGGGTAAACGGTTTTACGACTCACTTGAAACGGTTCAGAATGAGATAAACGATCACTCTATAACCAAAGCTCTAATCCAACGCTCTCTTTTCCGAAAAGTTCTTGAATGGGATAAGTAAGTTCAACCTCGCCGTGATTAGGGCTTTTAACAAGCTTAAACCTAATCCCTCTAACCCCTCTTTCCAATTTAACAATTGAGTGAGCGCTGTGTAAACCGAAAATACTCCCCCTCCTTTCCCTATCAAAGGGTGAAAATACAAAAGTCTTTGCAACCCTCCTCTTCCTTAAAGCACCCACAATTTCACTGTAAAGTTTGAAGAAACCATAGGGGTTTATTACTATCAAATTCCCGTCTCCCATAGCCTCAACAGACGGTGGGACGTCCTCAGCCTTAAAAGCTCTCCTAATAAGCACTTTTCCATCAACTCCAAAGATCCTCTGATAAGATCTAATCTTCCAAGGGTCTAGCCCTCCCCTTTCGGCGATCACTAAAACCTTTATTGAGGGGTAGGAAGATAATGCTATAACCCTTGAGTAGAACTCAACGAGTAAGTCCACATCCTCAGAGTAGAACTCAACCCATAAATCCCTAGCTATTAATGAATCTAACTCTCTAAAGCCTGTCATCAAGGCAAGATCCCCTCTATTACTTCATAAGCCCTCCCCAGATAGTCAAGGTAGTACTCGACGTTGTGACCATAGTAACCTTCATCAGCCCTATAAAAGCCCCTAGCCCCCCTTATATACGGTTCACCTTTTATCCATAGCACGAACTCCTTGGGCTCTCCGTAATAAACCTTCTTTCTGAAAGCCTTGTAAAGCTCTTTAAGTTCACCCCTTAAAGTCGATAGTTGTTCACAGCTCTCAGCCTTAGACATCATTTTCAGCGCTTCTGAATAGAACTCTTGTACAACTAATGGCTGATTACTCCTTATCAGCCCCTTAACCTTCACCGTTGAGTCTCTCCTCCTACCTATATACCTTTGAGGGTAAGGAAGACCTTCATTAGTCCTAGTCGCTATGAACCAACTGAACTCTTCCTCCAGTTTAAGCTTTATCCCCACTTTCTCACTAACGATTTCCGCAAATTCCTCCACCTTCTCCCTTTCCCCCTTAACGATAAGAGAGTCAATGATCCCGTGAATGACTTTTAGACCCATGGACTCAGCGGTGTCTATTGCTTCCCTTAATATCCTCCTAGCCATGAAGGTTACCAACTCGTAAGCCTCTATCTTTCCGAAAAGTGAGTTTTTGAAGCCTAAATATCCGAAAGACGCAACTAAAATCCACTTTATAGCCTCAGCGAGTTCCTCGTCAAAGGCCTTGTAAAACTCTTTAAGCTTAACCAACCTCTCAACAGCTTCCGAAACTATCCCCCTTTCCTTCAAACACACAGTGTGGATTCCCAGATCTAGGTCATCACACTTGTCTACAGTTTCACCGGAAATGTTAAACTTACTTATAATAGAGGGGTACATTGAGGAGAAGTCCAATTGGAATACATTATTTACGCACTTTTCCTCCGGGAAAAGTATTAGTCCTCCCTTATCGGCGTAAGCTAACTCCTCTAATTCCCTTAACTCCTCCACTCTTGCTTTAACTCTTGGGATTATATATTTCTTCTTAATCGCAACCCAAGCTTCATTTGTTGTTAGAGCTTTACCTATTGTCGCGTACATTATCTCCCTTAACAATACTTTTACCGATTTACTCCACATAATTAACCCCTTGACGTCCACCGGTGCCCTCTTCCTTTCCGATACAATTTTCACTATTGCTTTTGCTTTGTCATAAACCGTATAAGGCAGTTCAACTACGTCAGCAACTACTTCCAAATCCCTTACGTCCCCCTCCTCTTTTAGTTTACCGTTATAATAGAGTCTGTAATACCTCCCCTTAGAGTGTTCACCGTACCAATCATAAAGGACTACCTTTGCGTAGTTTACTTTAGGGAAGTCCATTTCCTCCTTTCCGACCAATTTGTCGTTGTTTACCTCGACTCTGGAGAAAGGTCTTAATCCAAGCCTTTCCAAAGCCTGGTCTAAGGGGCTAATGAAATCATTGACTACTTTTAACTTCTTTTTGAAGAAGAGGTAATCACGGTAATCTCTCAGCTCGACTCTGTAAATTTTTTTACGCCTTCCCTCTAAGTCCCTCCACTCCTCTTCTTCAATTGAGCTTACCGAGGGATGAGAGAATATTCCTTCCGGTAACACTTCTAAGTAAACGGGGAAGGTGGTTTTTACGTATAGGGTTTTGAACTCGCTTAATAAAAGTTCTATTTTCCCATCCTTAGGTCTCGCGTCTATCAGATACAACTTGATTACACCTCATGAGTATTGCAACGAGGAGTACTTCTAAGGGGTCTGCTAGTTCGTCTTGGAAAGCCTCTTCTACTTGTCGAATGTGAGGGAGTAGTGCTTCGAGATTTTTTCTCAGCTCATCATCCCTTAGCTTTTTTGAAATTCTGACCAATTTTTCTAACTCTCCTTCAACTTGTCTTGTCAGTGACGGTTGTGTGCGTCCCATATAAATCTCTTTAATTAAAAGGCACGGTCAGTAGGCCGAAAATAATTACAACCTCACTGTGAGTAAAAGTGAAGCCTTTAACACTGCCACGCTTAGCCCAATCGAACACAGTACACAATGGAACGTTTAACGCTTTAAAATCAACCCTCATGTTGTTAGTGTTTTCAGATCCCAATCCCTAACCTTAAAGGGCATAGGCAAACAGTGTTTAGGACAATTTCTACACTCTGCTTACCCGAAGGAATACTACACTTGATAACACGATGTGATCTATGAGAAGGGCAAGAAATATCTTACCTAATTACAGTACTTCTTACCCATTAGGTAATGCTCGATAAAACAAATTTGTAAATACATAATAACACTATTAATACACACAATCACATAATAATAAATATTTATTAGTTAAATTTTAAAACTCTTTAACATTAAGTTATTTATGAAATTAAAGATTCATATATTATTAGCAATATTTACTATTATTTTTATCTTATTCTTTTATATTTACTATCCCAGTGATATGCTATTTATTAATCAAACGTTTTACTCAGCGTTCCCAGGTGACTATATTAATATTTTCTTTAAAAAAGATGGTAAGTACCTAGATAATGTTACAGTATACGCATATGTGTTTTACCCTAACCGAGAAGGGAATACAGTGTTTTCGTTAGTTTATTCGGCAAACAAGACCGGAATGGCAAGAATTCCGCTAAGGAATTTGGTAAAATTTGCCGAGAGATGGATTAACTACTCAAAATTCTATATAATACCGTCACTACTAGGAATCGCGTTATATTATATAAAATTAAACTCTTCAACAATACAGCTAATAACACAGACTTTTACAATAAATTATAACTTAAGCGAAATATTACAAGGAATAGGGAAGACAATAACAATACAGTTTAACAATACTATAAATAGAATAGTAAGGCTAAGAGGAGGAAAATCAACCGTTATGGAGGAGACAAGAACTCTAACATCAACTCCAACTGGCACTGTAATACCAGAGGTTTGTTGCCTTATAGTATTAACTCCTAAAATTATTGCCTGGTATCCTAATAGTTCATCAGTAGCTCCAATAGCAATAGCAACATTTATAGGACCAACGGTAAATGAAACTACGTACGGTGGAACGTTGACTGCGGCATTATTAAATGAACAAAGTTCAGATACTTACATAGGATTTTATATTTCTCAACCTTCATTACCGCTACAAAACCCTATAAGAGTGAGTATTCCCGGTCCGTCGATAGTAGTTAATGACATAGCTTATAGTGTTTCAGTTACCAATTCTGGCCCCATAGGTAGAGCAAGTCCTTATAATTATGACGTTGTTCAGTTATATATCTTAGGTCAAGTAGCCTGGGTTAATTGGACTGAAACTGTATACTTTGCTGGTGGTTCTTGCACGACATACTTTTACCAAGTAATGCTGACAAGGGTTGTTGTTAATCAGAACGGTAATGCTATGGCCCCAATCATATACGATTTCAATAGTAGTTATGGGGGACTTATAGCCCCTATTGGATCGGGTAATATGACCTTGTATAGTAATATTCCGTATAACGGAAAGGCCACAATTGTTAGTTTTGAGCTTCAAGATACCTATATATCTATGGCAGTTGGCCTTAATGTTGGGGCATTATTTTATGTAGCAGACTATTTAGTCCCCGGTATCGGTTCGTTAGCACCTTTTTTCAAGCTTATTAATATAGCCGTTGGATGGGAATCAGCGACAACGTGGATTTCGGTAGTAGTTTTAGATTTGTATAATTATAACCCATATTACACTCTATCACTGTATTATTATAATTATAGTAATGTTAAATATTGTATTAACGGGAATTATTACTCGTTGCCAGCTGATGTTTACTATGCTACATGGAACTAGTAAATATAAAATAGACTATTTATCGTTTGTTATGTCTTGTTTATTTAACTCATTTTTACTCAGTGTGGTGATAGTGTCGTCACTTGCTTATTTATATTTCTATAATTTTTTGACTTTATATAATATTCGAATTTATTGTTAATTCTTTATATATAGAATCAACGTTTAATAAATTTATACCCTAATGATGACACTATCTCCACGCTCAGAAAGAAAACGTAAAAGGCTATATAATATTGGAGCTCCAGCGATTTTATTATGTGGTAAATTGATAAATACTAAAAGGGATTTAAAAAATGCAAGAGTTACCGAAGCCTTGGTTTGA
>JBBHKV010000016.1:0-9598 GCA_037389275.1 Sulfolobaceae archaeon RB850M | reverse complement strand
CACACTTAACAACATGATGACTACCACAAGAGGGACAAGAAACGTCTTGCCTAAATACAGGCTTCCTACCCATAAGTAATACTCGTTATACAAATATAAATAGCTTAACAACGACACTATCACCACACTGACATGCTTTTAGCCTAAATATTTATAATTACCAGACAACAATTTATTATGTGACAAAACGGGACATAGAACTTCTAAACAGAGTAGGAAAGTACTATTTACAATATAAAGGAGTCGTAGATATTGAAAAACTTCTCTCATTGTTTGAAGGCACTACCGAACTTCCGGTAAACGATTATACTCTTTCTTACATTTACTTTTACATTATCTATCTAGTTACAAAAGATGCAGTACGCTCGGCATTAGAAGCATTAAAAGATAGATTAACGTATAGGGAGTTTTCCGTAGAATACTCTCAAGAGCTTTTAGGAGAGCTTGATGTACCAAGGACAATAGAAGTTTACCCAATGAATATGGTAACTTATTATAACTTTACTGAAGGCCTTAACGCTCCCGAGTACTCGATCTTAGGTTACTTACTTAGGAGAATTTACTACCTAGTAAGGGAGAAGCTCGAAAGCTTGAAATACGGCAATAATGACAATGTGCCAAAATATTTTAATTTTTATGAAGATTTTAAGAAAAAATATGAAGAACTGAATGATCTAAAGGAGAAATTCCCAGACGGCTATTACAGGGAACCTTCTTATACTGATCCGGAGTGGTTAATGAGAGCTTATAAGGCATACTTCTTAATTAAAGGGCTTGAAAGCATTAAGGTAGGAACTAAGGAGAAAGGAGTAGTTAGTGACAAGAAAATTATAAAATTCCTTTTTTGGAAACTTTACGAACTTTATGTATTTTACCTTGTGGTGGATTACTTAGAAAGTAAGGAATACCACATTATCAGAAAGGATGGGGAATTCTTTGCTAAAAAAGGTGACAAATGCATTAGGCTCGTATTTAATACTTCCCTCACAACTTCTTCCCTAAGAAAGGTTGACAACATGAAAGATGTGGATAAATATAAGGGAAGGCCCGACATTTCGTTAGATAAACTTCCTAAGCCCATAATTTTCGAGTGCAAATACTCTCCTTCAGTAAGTTATATCACCATGGGTAGGTTTAAAGTAATGGCTTACACTTACGAGTACGATCCAGAAGTTGCTGTCTTAGTGTATCCGGGTTTGAAAGAAAGCCAAGTAGATTACGACCCTGAAGATAGTGCAACTAGAGAATTAGATCAAATGGCTAAGGAGAAAGGGTTTCTTTTGGACTTTTATTATAATTCTCACTTGATTTATATGGCAATTATTGACCCTTTAAGAGAGGATGAGGAAAATTTACAAGTTATTGATAAAATTTTGGGAAAAATAATTTAAGATTTACTTAGCACTTTATTTTGTGTATGGCGAATGGTTGGTAGTTAGGCCTCAATTTGCTAAGCTATTTGGAAAGCCTGATAGTTCAGCGGAAACTTTCTTAAGTTACGTACAAAACGATAAATTTCTTCCTTGCGTCTTTGTAGGCTCTAAAGACCACTGGGCCTCAGCTATTAGCTATTCAATTAAAGGAGAAATAGGTTACACTTTATGGGGATCTGGGGATAGGAGCTCAACTTCAGGAATTAATACAAAGTATCAAGAGGTTTATTTTAAAACTGACGGAAGTAGGATTCTCCCTTCAGACGATAAAATATTAATTGGAATTTTAAGGGTTGCAGGGTTGGGTATAATAGGTTTCGGTGTAGTAACTGATGTAGAAACTGACGCTGTTAGGAATTTTATTGGCTGGCGTGAGGTAGACAAGTTTTGGGTCACCCGGTTTAGGATAAAGGTATTTTGGTTGCATGAAAGCATAAGGAAAAATCCTTCTGAATATAACGCTTGGCAAGGAGATAAGGTAGAATTAGAAGGCACTAATACTCAATCTAATAACTGTTACACAAAAGAAAATCAGAAGGCTATAAATAGCGTTAAAAGATTCATTTTATCTAAAAAAGATGAAATAAAAGCTACATTGGAGTTTTACGCTAGCCTACCCGCTGAAATGCCTAAATCTAAGGTAGAAGAGACTTCTTTTGTACAATATCAAATAAATTGTAAAAACCCTGAGATAAATGTAAAAGTACAAGGTTTATATTTACCTCAAGGTATAAACGACGTTATTATAAAAGCCATAGAAAAGGGGAATGTTCTTTTTATCGGTCCTCCAGGGGTAGGTAAGACTAAATTAGCTATAGAGTTAGCAAGATCTTTAAGCGGTAACGACGAATGCCTCAATGTAGTTACTGCAAATTCATTATGGTTTAGGAGGAATTTAATAGGCGGAGAGAGCATTAGGGAAGGTTCTGTTATTTGGAAGAGCGGTTTATTAATTCAAGCTTACGTTAAAGCCTCAAGGATTAAGGAGGGTAATTATTACGTTATTATAGACGAAATAAACAGGGCAGATGTTGACAAGGCTTTCGGAGAGTTATTTACTATTTTCTCCAGTGGCGATCCGAAGGACTGGTTTATTCCTAAGGCTTTAATTGATGAGATAAAGAGTTACGGAGACAATATTGACCAGTATGCAAAGGAGTTCCTCAAGATTTATGAAGAACTGCAAAAACAAGGCAAGGAAAACGAACCATTAAAGAAGATAAGAATAATTTCCACCATGAACTTGACAGACGCCAGAAATCTATTTTACGTAGGAGATGCACTTGCTAGGAGGTTTGTTAGCTTTTATTTCGATTATCCAAAGAGTACGGAAGATTTAGATATGTTCCTTAAGAATTATAATTTAGGGAGAGAAGAAAAGGAGGAGATAAGAAATCTTGTTAGCTATTTGAGAGAAAAACTTGACAAAGACAAGCTCGTAAAATTTAACATCTCTCCTGCAAGCTTAAAGTCAGCACTAGAGATCTATTCATCATTAGAGAATAGGAATATAGACACCTTTATTCTTATTTTGAAGAGTACGCTAGGGACGTTAAATCAAGACAAAATAGAAAAAGTAGAGAAATTAATAGATGAATGGAGGAAAGAAAAGAAACAACAGAAGCAATAAAATAATTTTCTTTAATCTAAAAATTCCTTAATTTTAGTTTTTTAATTCTCTTCAACATCCTTAATTTCTTCCTGCTTTACGTTTGCTTCTTTTAATATTTCGTCCATAATTTCCTTTGAGGGGAATGACACTATTACTCCTCTAACTTTTTTCACTATCATGGTAATTTAACTCCTTAAATAAAAAGGAAAGTAAAGCGAAAGTATGGGATGCGTTATATACCTATAATATCTAAAATCTTTAAATAAACACTTAACCTCTCCTCATTTCCGCATATTGCTCCTTCTGCACTCTCGACGTCTTCTGCGAAATCTTTGATGTACTTTTCTTCAATTCCAGCTTTTATTAAATCACCTTTTCTTTTCCTAATCTCTTCTCCTTTTCCTCTCAAGGACTCATAAGTTAAAACTTGGTAATTAGTAGTTTCAACTATACAAGGTAAGATTTCGAGAGCCATGCTGCGGCTAATATTTAAAAATAGGAGAGAATGAGACGAAAGTTTATAAACATATAAGCGGAGAATCTTTGTGTTACCGGTAATACTCGAGAAAGTTACCACTACGGCTTACGTTGATTTAATTCGCCACTATGATTATGGGTCATCTACCCTCATATTTTTATAATCAATTTTCAGCTGAAGTTTCTTTAAAAGTCCCTCTCCTATTAAGTTCTTATCCACTACTGGGGAATTTAACACTTCGGCAATTACTTCTCTACCTAAAGTTCTTACTTTAGCTAATTTGACATAAGTCGAGTAACACTCCATGGAAGCCGTGCAAATTCTAGGCCCACAAGAAGGTTCATAGGGTATCCTATCGAACACGTCTTTTCTTACTATAACCTCACCCTCAAACCCCGTATCAACTTTAACCGTAACGGGTATTCCTTCAACCTCAACCTCAAACTCCAAGGAAATACACCCTTTCAGGAACCTCAGCTCTCACTTTCTTTCCCTCCTTCGCCTTAGCTTTCATATATTCATAAGCCTCACCCTCGCTATCAAAGGTTTTCTCACCCTCACCCTCAACTATAACCTTATACTTATTTCTAACACCCGCCGGCAAGTATATTCCTAACATCTTCCTAACCCAGTCCTTTAACCTATAAGCGTCCTCACCTTTCTTCTCAACCAAGCCCTTCGATTCAAGAACCATTATAGGTATTCCTAATTCACTGGCCCTCCTTTCGGAAAGAGTATAACCTTGGTTAGTAAATCTAATAAGCCACTCGAGGTATTTTGGACTTATCGTTATAGGGAGTGAGGGGAGTAATACGACTTCATTAAACTCTTGGTATTTGTAGTAGATCACATCGGCACCGGCCAAAAGCCCGGCTAATGATATGAAAGTAGTTTCGGGCTTTAAACCAGGGGTAGCGTTAATGTAAACCTCATTACCTTCTTCCTTAAACTTAAGGATTTTATAAACTACCTTGTCGAACAAGTCCTCAATCCCCTCATAGAAAGTTTCCTCAGAGGATATGGTCTTAACAGTGACGAGCTCACTCCTAATCCCCTTCTCTTTCAAATAATCCCTTATTGTCTCACCGGCTAGTATAGAATTACTAGTATTAGTAGTGTAAAGGAAAACGTAGACCTCTTCTTCCTTGTGTTTGAACTTCCTCATTGCTGAAAACAATGAGTCCAGTTCAGCTGAAGAGCTTTCACCCTTACTCTTTATAAAGTTTAGTAGTAATTTTTTCATATCGTCAAAGTTCTCCTTTATCACGTTTTGCCTATCGTCATTAAATTTCAACCTATCCCACTCCTCAAGGCCTAATCCCTCCACTTCTTTTCTCACTTCGTTGTTCTCTAACGAGTTCTTAAGTAAAGAAGTACCGACGGCTGAGACATGAACTTTCATGAGAGTATATAAGCCCTCCCACTTTATATAGATTACGGAAAAATCGCGACGGGCAATTCAAGTTCCGTTGTGAATTGTAATATCCCCTTTAGAATATAGTATAGGATACCTTTATCTTAGAACCTTCTCCGTGTGGAGATCATTATTGTTAATGAATTTATAACAAAATGGCGATACTATCTCCACTCTCTCCCTACTTTTTGGGTTATTCACGGATCCTTTGCGAATTATAATAATTCAACTTGACAGTATAATATTCAACGGTGTTATTACTATTCCTCTCCTCAAATTATCGGTTAACGTTTATTCAATTTGTCTGAGTGAATTAGCAGTGGAGCCATGAATCACCTTACTTTTTCCAGTGATTTCTGAATATTGCTTTTTCTTCACAAAGGACATTACACTACTAACGTAGTTTCTTCGTATGCTAGATTTAACGTTTCCGGAGGGTTTAGTAGAAAAAGTTTTTGTAGAAAGTGGTACAAATATACAACGTAGACTGGTATCCGTGTCAGAAGGACTTTCAGCCTTTTTTGAGGAACATTACGGGTCTCTACATGGAGTTAAGGACAGAAATTTCCCTTTACATTACCTAGAGCCGGAGAGGAAGGTTAACATACAAGAAGTAGTCGAAAAATTGGAAGAACATGAGAAAAAGATATCCTATGCTAAAAAGGCAAGTCTAGAGGAACTTGAGAACATAAATCTTGAAGAGGAATTTGAAGATTGATACTTATCGATATTCATCTCTTAGTCTACTTGAACTCAGGACTAAGAAGGAAAATATCATTTAAAACTTCTCAGAAACGAAAGCTCACTTGATTTTTCCCTTAACCGTTTTTATCAATTTAGTCGTTAAAAATCGACCGCTTGCTATCTATAAAATAATTACTTCTAGAAATCAATAAAGTATTAGAACGTTTTTTAAACGTAGAATTAAATTTGATGAGCTTAATACTTGGAATCTTCTTTAGATCTTTAACCTTTACTTACTAAATCTTAAGAGTATGCAGAAAAAGAAAGTAAACAAGCTTACCAGAAGAGACCTAGCCTTACTGAAAAAGGTGGGTAAATATTATTTGCAGTATAAACGAATAGTCGACCTAAGAAGGCTTTTAAAACAGATGGGCGGGAATGTTGAATACGATACTGATAAGGAGTCCTTAGAACATGCGATTAACGGCCTTTACTATTATATTTCCTACGTGATAACCAAGGAAGCCCTAAAAGCCGCCGAAAAAGGCGTGGAGAGAAAAACTTACCAAGAGGGAATTCAGTAACGACTTTGGGGGAGAAATATACGGCGAGTTAGATGTCCTTCGGACTATAGTTACTTATCCTTATCGTGGTATGAGAGGGGTGCAGATGCACCTGAGTTCGCGGTTCTGGGGGGCTTTGCTCAGGGAAATTTATACCGGTGTAAAGGGGTTAAAGAAGCAACTGGAAGGTTATTACAAGGACACCGATGCACTTCGTATATTCGACCTGAAGAAATTCGACTTATATTTGCGTCAACTAAAGTACTATTCTGAGAAGTTCAGAAAAGGTAAGATAAGGATGCCTTCAAGACGTGACCCGATATGGTTGAGGAGGGCGTTTTACGCTTACGAGACCTTGAACCGTCTCGCCGAAAGACAAGTGGCGGTAGGAAAGAGGATGAAAGAAGCGGAAGGTGAAACGGATAAAGAAATTCTCACGGTGTTGTTGTGGAAACTGTATGAAGTGTACGTCTTCTACTTAGTAGTACGTTATTTGGAAGGGAAAGGGTATAGAGTGAAGAGAGTTAAACAAGGCGGCCACAATTATAGTTCATTTGTGGCTGAATTAGGGAAGGAAAAACTATTCCTAACTTTTAACGTCCCCTTCATTTTTCTTCATTAGAGGGTGTCGACGATATTCAGGAAAAAGAAAAGTTCAAGGGAAGGCCCGATATCTCGTTAATTAACGGTAAGAGGGTAATTTTTGAGTGTAAGTACTCGTCTTCATCCTCGTACATCACGCAAGGTAGGTTTAAGGTCATGGCTTATATGTACGAGTACGAGCCTGACGTGGCAGTACTGGTCTACCCAGGTTTAAAGACAAAAGTTAGATCCTACATACCCTACGATGAAGTGACTATCGATTTAGACAGTAAAATTAAGGGTGATAAGAGGTATATAGATTTCAGGTTTAGGACTAAGGGAGGTGTTATAAAAAAGATATACATGGCAATAATAGACCCGGAATGGGAAGAAAATGATAAAGAAAAAGATAATGGGAATCTCAAAGTGATCAGTAGTATTTTAGACGAGGTAATGAAACCTCATCAATCTTAAAGAGTTTTATTTATGGTATTACCTTGTAAGACTGCGTTTAGGCTCTGACGGAGTTAGTCTCTGGAAGAAACTACGATCCTTCAACAACTGATAGTCTAATAATAAATACAGAAGATTGCATAGACGCGGTCAAAAGAAAACAGTATATCTAGTAACTTTTATATAGAGAATACTCTGGACAGCAGAATTGTTGAGCTTCATATCAATAAATTTTATGAAATTTTAAAGCGTCTAGAAGTAGATTGAATGAGAGTGGTTTACTAAGGAATTCGGTAATCGCAGTATTGACCTTATAATATTTGACGAAGCTCAAAGGATGACTGAGGAGGTAATAAAGAACTCTCCTAGAGGTTAAAGTTAACGTGCATTATTACGACAATTCTCAAGTGGGAATGAGCTTGAACTAGGAATAACTTTTATTTGAGTTCGGGACAGTCTTATCTTGACTTCCTCACAATAATTAGAACCTTGTAACGAGATCTGACTAAAGTGTTTCATGCAAGACGTAAGTGGAAGGTATCACACTGATTTAAAGCTTTTTACTCATTAGTATGCACTTAACACATGGAAGGATATTTAGATTATAAAAGTAATTCTAAAGGTTATATTTACGCTAAATTATACGATAGTTTAGTTGAAGGTAAATTAGCTTTAGAGATGCTACAAAAAGGTCTGTTACAGAATGCTTCTTCAAAGGCATTTTTAAGTGTAAAATCTGCTATTAGTGCGCTTATTGTAAAGAACCTTAATGAGATTATCAAATTAAAAAATGAGAAGGAAAAGTATTGGTACGAGAACGTGGGGTATTTGGCACCCACAACGGGGTTAATAGGGATATCAAAAGACTTAAAAAACTTAGGCATCGACGCTGAGAACGTGATAAGAATTGCTTTATCTTTGCATAAGTTCTCGTATAATGGTTTTGACCCTAACTTCGTTTATTATAGGAACTCTGAGGAGGTAATAAGTGACATAAAAGAGGTCATAAAGTGGTTACTTAATTTAAAATACTATTTCGACGATTTTTGGGACGAAAAGTTAGAAAAAGCAAAGAAGGAGTTAGAGGAATTATTAAAAAATACGTTCAACTAATCATCCCCGAAAGGAATTTCGCTTATATGCATAGCGTAATACGTCATGAATATGTCCCTGCTTTTTAAAGCTAGGAAAGTGAGTGTGGAGATAATGTTGTTATTAAGCCATAAATTTATTAAATAGGAGAATTCTCTATATAGAGTATAGTTTAGCTTAGATTCTCAGAGACACCTTTTTACGTTAAAGTATAAATTTATGGCTTAATAACAGCACTATCTTCTACATAGGCAATGTTAGTCAGCATTATGCATGAAGTTTAACCGAAAGATTTAATACTGAACGCTATACTCTCGCTCTTTAAAATAGATTTATTAGATAGTAGTTAGACTCTACATTTATGAACGAGTATGTTGCTAGGTATATTGTGTCTAAGGATCACAAAAGGATTGGAGAAATAAACATTAGGTATACGGCTAACGATGACGATGAGAGCATTAGGATCGCAAAATCCGTTTGCGAGAAGTTAGGTGGGCTAAATCCTTCTTCACGTTGATAGAAATCTTTTTGTCTGTTTGTAACGAATTTTTGTTAATAAATGATGATCTCTCACGCCGATGTTGGCAAAAGGGTGGGAGTGATTACGGAGATGTGAGTCCCGTACCGTTGGAGTCCCATGACCCACCTGTGGTTGAGGGTTAAGTCCCCCACACTCGATCATGAATGAAGATAAAATGATTGAAATGAAAGTGTAGGGACGAACGGAACCTGGTTCTGCCCTTTCTGATAACCGGTGCATTATACTTCACTTCAACGATCGTCTTTTTACAACCTTTTTAGGAATGTGAAGAGATGAAAGTATGAACCAAAAAGATTTTATGAAGAGACGATAACAACAATACGATCCTCTCCCTTTATTTTAAATAATGAAGTACCAAAGAACTAAAATCAGGCATGAGAAATTCATGAAAGTAACTCTCTGCTATCATTTCCGGATGTTAATCATTCCCCATTTTTACAACATTATAAAATGATCTGTATAATTTCACTAAAATGAATTGTGGGTGACTTAGGGTTAAAATTTCGCTCCAACCTTTTTTAAATCCGAATCATTACTTATCATTTCAGCGTTAATCTTACGCGAACAGTAGTAATGTATTGCATCTTCAAAGTCCAGATTGTTCCTTTTAATGGTTTCGTATACTTCTTTTAGTTCGTAAGGTTCTAGGTGTACGAACTTAACGTTTAGACCCTCAAATACTTCAGATATTTTTCTCATAATTTCCTTTTCATCTTCTTTCGTTAAATACTTGAGGACTACGATAA
>JBBHKV010000015.1:0-9582 GCA_037389275.1 Sulfolobaceae archaeon RB850M | reverse complement strand
TGGCTATGAAAACTCAGATACTGCAGAATTCTGTGCCAAATGCGGATATGCGTTAGTAGGATTTGAACAAACTGTTGTACCTAGAGTTCCTAAACCCCAACAAAGTCAGCAACCTCCTACTTAACAACCAAAGGCCTCTCCACCCCCACCACCACCTCCACCACAATCTACAACCACTCCTATACCACCGCCTTCACAACCATCAACGTCCAGTGCTAAGACCTCCGCCGTACCATCTCCTACTACTGGTAAGGCTAAGCAGAAAAGTTATCTTAAATTTGTGGCCATAGGAATTGTAGCTGCGATAGTAGTAGTTGCAGTTGTCTTCTTTGTACTACCAATGTTCACTTCTGGTTCCCCCTCACCTCCGCCCAACGTACTTCTGAGTTCTGGTGAAGCTGCTGCAATATTCGGAGGGCAGTGGAATAATCCCGCGATATATGTTATAACGTATAATAACAACTTATACACTATTTCTGGTGTTGGAAGTGCGGCTTCAAACCCAATAGGCTCTTACACATATTTGCCTGTGTTCTTCGGTTCTACGACCGCTACGATATTTAACGGTTATCAAGAAGTGGTAATAAACACGCTTACAAGCCCGACGTACTCAAATGTCGAATTACAAATAATAGATATTTACGTGAGCTCTTCTAAAACTGCAGGGCAAATGTATTCTGAGGCAACAGCACAGCTAGCCTTTAACGGACTCTCACATATTCAAACAAGTACCTACCCTGCTCACACGGGAATAACTTATACATATTCAGTCTACTCTACCGCAAAAGACGAGCTCTTAATAGCTCAAGGAGGTAACCAAGTAGTTATAGTAATAGTGTTGGGAGGAGCGGATAACACAGCATTTAGCGTATCCAACGTCCTAGAAACTACTCTATTGAGGCTACTGTTTACTTCTATACTCCTTCGTCCTTGATACCTGCTTCAATTGAAAGGTATCTAGCCCCCGGTTACAATTACTTCAGTTTGGGAATCCCTTCCAGTACCCCGTACGTAGACGTCGTGGTTTCAGCATACTTAAGTAACTACTTGGGAACACCAATACCAACTGACGAAAAAGTCCTTAGATTCGTGACGGAAACGCCGATCGAGCTTAACCTTATTCCGTATTTTTACAATTCCTCCGCTATGGGTGGTGTATACTTGAACTTCACTCAAGCTGAATTAGGATTGTTCATGCCCCCCGTTATGTTGGGTAATCTTTCTATCCCGGGCATAATTGACTTTAACAATATGAGTCATTTCGTTCACACATTAGAAGGTCCTTACGTATTCAACACTACTTTAGGTGGTTGGAAGGTATACGGGTTCACTTTCGTAGCCCTACCTACGTATGGTAACGGGAGTGTAGTGAACTCAACTTATATGCTTCAGAAGACTATGATAATAGCCTATAACGGAGAAAAAGTGATAGTCCTACTTTACTACCGTAACTTAGCACCAGTTCCGCTAGAACTTAATCAATATTGGAGCCATATACATAAGGGTGTAGACGGACTATATTTCACAGTCCTACCAAACTTGTTTAACCCATATGTCAACGCGACAGAACAAGTGATTCAAGATGCGTACTATATTGACGGTAACACTTCTTTATATGTTAATGGGAGTTATTTGGGACAACTGAACTCTTTCGGACTCTTTCAAGTACTTCCAGTGGGGCCAATAACATTAATAGATAACGTAAGTGGGTGGGATATTCAGCTGATCCCGATAAATAATTTATCTACTACTCAACAAATCCAGTTAATTTCTGCCGGACTTACCATTGACAACGTTACTATAGCTAATTCTTTCTTTAACATTTAGCACGCAGAATAACCCTTCTGCCTAATCAGTCAGCACAATACGTATACTCGATTGGAATTAATACTCAACCGCCGAATTACACCGAGATTAGTGGAATTCTTAGTTACCTTATTCAAATTGCTAGCTCTTCCGTACCACATAATACCTCATCAACTTTAATAGTAACTGTCTATAATGTAAATGGCAAATTAGCAAGTAGTTTACCCGGAGTTGTTTACGGAATACTTGTTAATGACCAGACCGGCCAGCAAGTAGCTAAGGCTTTCATGAACAGCGAGTCCTTACTAGTATTTAATGGTATTCCTCAAGGTAATTATACCCTTTTCGTCTACCACTACCCTAACATTGGCTTGAACTTCACAGAATTCTGGGGAATCGAAAATGTATCCGTACTTCCAGGGAAAACGGTCTACTTAAACTTCACGAGGTATGAGCCTTGGATATATGATGTAAATTCAATTCCGTTACTAAACGGCTCCGTGAATATAGGTGTTGAGGTTTACAATCCGCTAAGTGATACTGTAGTGGGAGAAATAGACATCTATGAAAATGCATCATCACAACCGAACAATGGAGCCTTAATTATAACAAGGCAAGAAATAATAAGTCCTGGCCTGAACAAGTTCAGTTTCATATATACCCCGAACACTGGCGAGTTTTATTTATACACAGTGTTGAAAGTTAATCTTACGGTCTCATATGTAACCAGTTTTCACGTCACTGATCAATATAACTGGACTTTGTTTGCAAGCCTTAAAGGGCCAATAACAGTCTATGTACCAGTGTGGTTTAACGGTACTACATATTACGTTTATTGGGATATTAATGGAGTCCCATCTAAATCAATAAAAATAGGCCTAGACCCATACTCGTTCCTTGATCTGGCTCTACGACTAAATAGTTCTCGCGCCAATATTATATTCAGTGGTATAACATATCAAAATAATACACCACTAACTAACACTAGTATGGAGGAACTAATATTGGAATATTTATACTTATGGCTTCTTCTAGAGGGTAAATTGGCGACTGTTGTACAAAATTACGGCATTAATTCGCCAGGGTATCAATTCATTAATATCACCATTCAAGGTGGTACACCTGCAATTATAACGGTGGCCAATGACTTGACTTATGGATTATATTACTTTCTTAATGTTTTTGAGATTGTCGAACACTGGATAAAAGGGGATGACACATCAAATGGAAAATTAGTGGGGAAAATCGCAGTTACATTCTTTGATGCACTTAAGCTTTATTATTCACACGATTTACAAAAGAAGTACGGAAACCAAGTGGCACAAGAGATTGAAGAGCTATTTAAACAATACGGTCTGCAAGCCTCTAATTTCTATGGATTGCTCCAAGAATTTGAAGCTTTATCTCCCTTAGAGCAGGTGAGTCTTATCGCTAGTTTGTATGAAATAATATACAACAAGATTTTACCAAAACCAGTATTAAAGGCAGCAGATATTGCAATTAATCACATTATAAGTAAGGGCGAGGATATCTTTGTGGAAAGTTTCGTAGATAGTTTACAAGATGATCTAGCTGGAGAAGGTATAGAGCAAGGCTTAGCATCAATGATATCACAGAATTTTGAATCCAATCTAGAAGAGGTGATTAGTGATTCTCTATTAAAACCAGAAAATCTTGAATTATTCGTAGTTACTGTAATAGCCGACATATTATTAAAGCTATATTATATGCCAGCAGCAGTTTATAGCGCTATACTCTCCTTAATTTACATGATTAACGATAATTATAACAATATAGATAATCTCATATACACGCTCGGGACAGCTGGTGTAGCTAACTTAACTCTAGCTGGTCAACTATATTCCGATATGGTGTTAAATAACTTATATTGGTCTATGTTGTGGCATTACTTTTACCTAGCTTCAAAACTTCCACTTTTTTCTACGACACCTCCTAGAGAGGATTACCTAAGCTATTCTAATGATGATTATCTCTACGCTATATACTCGGTGAGGACTTTAGCTAACTTAGGATTAGACGCTCAACTCACTATTCAGTTTGGATATATATCTCCATATGCTATTTTTGTTCAAAACATATTTACTCCCGTTGTTCCAGTGTACTCTTCATCTACTATATCTACTCTAAAAACTCTCGCCTCAGATATAAAATTAATAAAATCAATAATATCAACGGCTATACATATTATTAATAAAGTTACCTCAGTGATTAACGAACTTACCAACGCATTTTGGACGATAATTGATGTTTTCGGCGACCCTCCACTGGTCGTAATAAACGTCAACTCCACTTACATACTGCTTAACGGTACAACAATATATACAAATAATCTATTTGCCTTTATATTATACCGGAACAATACCTATTTGGTAGTATTACCAATATCAAATATAACATATTTAGGTCTCGAGTCCAATGAAATTACGCAAGTGACAATAACACCAGTTACAAATAAAACTACAATAGCTAATCTCACATTAAGTCCATATAACGCCGAAATATTTAGAGTAAAAGGTTTAAACATTAGCATTATGAATACAACGACTACTATCAATACTCAGGGTATGATTTCATTAACGGGTAATAACAACCTTTCATTTGTATGGTTATCTAACGGTAATTTAGTCGTTAAGGGTCTACCGCCAGGTCAGTACGTTATTCAGAACCCGGTTACCAACACTACGATACAACAAATAAGTGTCTCTAGCCAGAATACTACCGAAATAACTCAAATCCCAGTGGGGCCATCTGCACCAATAGTTCAGTCTAATAATAACAACTTCAACATGTTACCAATTTTAGTATTGGTTATTTTGGTTGTAGTATTAGCAGTTATAATAACTCTTTACAAGAGATTAAAGTAATTTTTCCTCCTTTCTTTTCTCTTACTATTTAGTTTATTTACTATGTCTTCTTTATCGTGAAGAATGTGTTTAGGAGTTCTATTTATTCTAGATATAATAAGTTCATTGGCGAATCCCTATGAAGTCATTAGGAGCAGTGAGTCAAAAAGCCCCAGCGTCCTCATGTTTTTCAGTTTAACTTACTTTGATAAGGATATAAGGTTGCGGAAGGAGTGTCAGCCTTTGCCCCATCCTAGACTTCTCGGCAATTGTCTAAGACTTTTGAAAAGGACCGAAATTAGTAAGGATTAGAACACTGGGTTTAATACTCTCAAAGTATTGCTCTCCCTTTCCCGAGGGGGTTCTACAGTTAGGTTAAACTTACCTAGTAGTTTAACTCTATTATAAGTTAAACTTTAATAATCGTTGAACGAGAAATATCTCATGGAGGTAAAAGTTCACAAGAAAGGGATTATAGTTATCCCCGCTGAGGTTAGAAGGAGGCTTAATATTAAAGAGGGTTCTGTCATAGAGTTAGAAGTTGAGGGTGATAAGATTATTTTAAAACGTAAATTAACCCTCTTGGACGCATACGGCATAGATAAAGAGATGGGAGATTCTGCTGTAAAGGAGTTGGAAAAGCTGAGGAAAGGGGAAGTTGAGAAGGAAAATTCTGCTTGATACGGGTTTTTTCCACGTATATTTTTCCGGGCTTAATGAAGAGGCTAAGAAAGCTGTGGAAGAAGTTTATACGGGTAAAAGTGTAGGTTATACTCTAGACCTTAATTTAGCGGAGTTCCTTTACACTTATGGTAAACTTAATGGGATTGAAGAAGCTAATGTTAGACTTTCCTTAATTCTAAATTCACCAATAAAGATTGTTAGTACTAATAAGGAACTCGCTTTAAGGGCAGGTGGGCTCAAAGTTAAGTATCAAAACCTTTCCATAGTGGACTGTTTTCTAGTAGCCTTTGCTGAAAAAGAGAATACTGTAATATACACTACGGACTCTGAGATCGGAAAAGTCTATAAAAACACAATAATTCTACATAGTTGAGAAATATCCCGGGTGTGAATATACATACGTTATATACGGTGTAATCAAAAATTTCGTTCATTTGAAATTTGGTTAAAATTTCCCTAGAGTTGCACCATTTAAACTCTCTGATTGCAATACTTTAATTAGGAAATATCATTTGCACGACTCAAAACAAATTGTACAAACTCTCCATACTGTCTTCTTTATCACTTTTCTCTCATTAATAATTTATGCTAAAATCTTTAATTTACACTTTAAGTAGTTACAAGCCATAATAAAAATACGGGTTCCCTATTTATTATCATAAGAATATATTATCTTTTAAATACAGAGGGGTCTTGTAAAGCATTAAAGGAGTTCAAGCTTTGCTCACCTTTCAGTCGTTAATTTGTACATATTCCTTTATAGCCATAGGTTTCACACGTATCCTAACCAACTAAGGGGTTTCTCAAATTCAGAAATTTCTGAAAGCTTGTACGTTTTATATCCTGCTTTTGATAGATAAATTACTTGAGCCTCAGAATCGTTAAGTACTTTTCCCGCCATTTTTACAACTTCATTTACGTGAGTAGTGAAAATTACTTGAACTCCCTCTTCCCGCTTTATATCATTCAATACTTCCATTACAAGATCGGGATGAAGGGAATCTTCAATTTCATCGATTAAGAGGATGTCAGATGACATTAGGGCTAGTTTTATTAATTCCTTCTTTAAGAGCCCTCTGCCCATAACATAGGCGGGTAATCTATCAGAATATAGCTTAAACTGACCATATTCATCCAGTAATATTTCAAAATTGGATTCTATTTTTTTATTTTTTCTTTTCGCAATACTATAAATTCTTTCCGGATTACCTGAGGAATCAAAGAGTGTAGAAATGTAAAGAGGAGAATATTTAATATTGACCCTTTTTATAATCCTTACAATTGGCAAAAACAACGGTCCAGATAAATTCTCAGTTGTTAAGATTCCAGATTTTACTCTAATTTCAGCTACTTTTTCATTATTTATTTCAACATCAATACTGTAAGGGTCGATCTTCTTAAATTGCGTTATTACATCATCAAGTCTAACTTTAGAGTCAGACAGAGTGGAAAATGCTGAAAGAATATCTCCCCTACTGTCTAGCATATGAATGAGAGAAGTGTGTATATCATTATCATTTATATCTGATTGGAAAAGAGTTGACATAAAAATTGATTCAAGAAAAGAAGTCTTACCGCTACCGTTCTCCCCAACGACAATATTAACCCTCTTAAGCCTAGTAGCAATTTTAAGTCCCCTAAAACCCTCTACAACTACCTCACTTATATTCATATTTTATATCTTTTCTAGGAGTTTTAAAATGTTTTGAAAGATTATGACGTTATCCAACATGAGCAAAATTGGAAAATTATCTGATAGTGTCGTCGTTAAGCTATTTATATTATGAGTATTACTTATGGGTAGGAAGCTTGTATTTAGGCAAGACGTTTCTTGTCCCTCTTGTGGTTCTCATCATGTTGTTAAGTCTGGCAAGTCTGCTGGTAGGCAGAAGTTTTTGTGTAGGGATTGTGGTAAGTACTTCTTGGGTGATGCTACTTACCATTCTAGGAAGTTGAGGGAGGTGGCTTTGAAAATACTATATGGTATGAGGGCTATTTTTAGGCTTAACGTACCTCTGAGTACTGTTTTCACAGCGTTATGGCAGGAAAAAGCATGAGAAGTTGGTTGAGTTGTGGGCTGAATCCTTTTTCATGCTAACAGAAATCTTTTTTGTTGATAAATAATGATCTCTCACGCCGATGTGGGCAAAAGGGTGGGAGTGATTGCAGAGATGTGAGCCTCGTGCCGTTGGAGTCCTATGACCCACCTACAGTAAGTGGGTGATTGAGGGCTAAGTCCCTACACTCGATCATGATTGAAATGAAAGTGTAGGGACAAACGGGAAGCTAGGTGCTATTTATATACGCAGCTTCAATAAAGTAGAGTAACCACTAGGTTCTCTAAGGCTATATATAGTGACAACTATCGTCTTTTGACAGCCATGCTGTACTCATCTCAAGTGTTAATCATATATCCACTACACTCAAACTCAAAAGTTCTACTCCTTTATGACCTCCTTAACCTCGTCAAAAGCCCCGCTCAACCAAATGAGCACCTTTTCCGCCGATCCGATACAGTTCTCAGTTTTTCTTACGTTATAACTACTTACAATGGAATATCTCGTCAGAGTGTAATGGGGAGTAAGGAAGTCACACTCCTTAATTATTTCTTCCGGAACGGCAACCGAGAGTTCCTTGTTCAAAGTGTCTAATAGCTCACTTGAGTCGTAGGTGAAAGGGTAAGACCCTTTATACTTCATTAGGATACCCTTTATTGTAAACTCCACACTCTGTTTAGAAGCGAAACACGAAAGCCAAGGATACTTCTCCTTACTCTCTTTCGCTACTTTAAGGAAATCCCTAGTATTTCCGAACCAGAATTTCTCTACCAATACCTTAAAATCCCCCCTAAGAATTTTTAAAATTATGCGGTTTGAACAGTTTGTAGAGAGAGTAGTGAGGTATTATAACGGGAAAGTGAGTATAGTCCTTTTCGGCTCTAGGGCTAGAGGGGACTTCTGGCCTTCAAGCGATTACGATGTGCTCATTGTATTAGATAAAGTCAACGACGAGATAGAAGAAGCCTCGAAACTATACACTATGAAAAGGGGTTTTTCGGCGGACATTATTGTAGTTACTCCCGATAAACTAGAGTTAGGTGACGTTAAAGAAATGCTAAAGCACAAAAAAGTGCTTTATGACGGTCTGGGTGTGTTTAATTAGAAGAGGTAAATTCACGAGAGAAAGGAAAAAATGGACTATAAAGCACTTAGCCCATATGAGTTCTTAACGGGTAAAATAAAGACGTCATAACTTTTCTTTATACTACAGTTTTTGACTTTTAATTATTAATTATTTTTGATTAATTTACTAATTAAAGATATTTTAGTTTTCTTTGCATAACACGTATATTTCTAAGGGAGGGAATCCCTATACTATTAAAATACGTGACGAAACGGTAAAGGTTCAGGGCAATATCTTCTTACTTTCTTCAAGCATTTTCCTAACGTCTTGTAATAAGTTTTTCACACTGTCTAAATCTAACTTAGCTTCATGAAATCCCCAGACGTGAAGTGTGTAAGCTGAGTTCCAGCCGTTTTTAACCCAATCACCTAACTTCAAGGAGAGTTTAATTGAAGCACTTACCAGGGTGTGCGTATACCATCTGTCTTCTTTCACGGCTTGCTGATATTCTGACAAGTTGAACTTCTGAGCCAGGGCCTTAACTATTTCCTCAGCGACTTTGTAAGCCTTTTCAGAGGCCTGTATGGCATCACCTTTCTTTAAATACTCCTCAGCCTCAGCCATGTATTTCTCAGCTAGAGTGAGCCTAAGTTTTACCCCCTCTTGCGGGTCTTCTTTAGATAGAGCAAAAATTATTAAGTCCTCGACGTTTATGCCCTTTTCTTCAGCTTTTTTTATTAATTCCTCCATCATGATATATTCGCACGTGTATCTTAAATTGATTGCGGCTATCGACCTGTCTCGTTATCCGTTTAATCAAGAAGGTTTAAATCCAACCACCTTTTGATGCAGTATTAAGATCCGTGCTTTAGAATAGAGGAAAGTTGATTGAAGGTGTAGAAACACATTCCCCGGTTACAAAATTAGGAGGCGGAAAATCTCGCCAAGGGTATGGATAGCCCCCTTATATTTAAGTATGAGTTTTTCCAAATTTCTCTTAGTGACTCTAGCTGTGCTCCTCCAGCTTAATGGGACTGAGAGAGGAGCAGATATCATCTCACTTAAGGGACTAGACGTAATGGATAAGAGCGCAAGTGAGCTCTCC
>JBBHKV010000014.1:0-8489 GCA_037389275.1 Sulfolobaceae archaeon RB850M | reverse complement strand
TATGTAATTGACCGGAACTGGTACCATTGAAGTTGAACGGGCTACCACTACTCACAGCAACAACAGTCAAAAACACAGTATGATTAGAAGCATCATACCTTAGAGGAACAGCACCAGAAGGTAAGGCTGACGTGGTGGTGGTGGTAGTAGTGGTCGTTGTAGGTGGCATACTACTTGTCATCGTTTGTGTCGTAACACCTACCGTAGTAGGTGGTAGCGTAGTTGTTGTTGTAGTTGTTGTTGAAGGTCTTGTGGCTATGTAATATGCGGCTACTGCTACTAAAATTATTGCTATTACCACGGCCACAACTACAGTTGTATTTTGAGGCATTTCATTCACTCCTTAGCTTTAAAAAATATAAATGTTTTCCTATATTACTTTGAATTTATTCTTTTATTCATATTCTTAAAATAAGTTAATAAAACCTTTATCACAAGATTTTTATTTAGATAAACATAAACTCTCTTGTTATTGTTTAAGTGCTTACTTTAAATAAATCTATGTATATTCTTTATTTACTTTTTTAAATATTTAATAAAAAATAGCTTAAAATTTTTTTATAGTTTTAAAATATGAATATTAGTTCATATATATATTTTCACTGATTAAGTTTTTTAAAGCATGTTATGTAAATAAATTACAGAGTGATTGAAAGATGAGTAAAGAGAAAAAGGGTAGTAATGTAGATCCTAATAGACGTGCAATCGTTATAGGTGGGGCCGCAGCAATTGCGGGTATTGCAGCTGGTATTGTAATAGGTGGTAACGCTTTTCCAAGAACTACAATTACAAAAGAAGTAATACCAGAAGTCACTGTACAAAAAGAGTATATTACAACAACACCAACTACAACTGTTACGACGACGACCGTTACCCAGACTATTCAAGTAGGTTTTATTAAACAGAAGGTCGCTAATATAAGTCAATTCCCGTCACCTAAAACGTCAGTTAGTGCAAATTATATGGGATATCCAGTGATTATAATAAAGACCGGAGTTCCGTCAATAGGCGGTGTAGGACCGGATGGTGACATAGTTGGGTTTAGCGCTAACTGTGCTCACATGGGTTACCCAATAGTTTATGACACAAATACGAATTGTTTATTATGTCCATACCACTTCTCGCAATACGACCCAACGGTCGGAGGGATGCAAGTGGTAGGTCACCCTAACCAATACCTAGCCCAATTAATTTTAGAATACGATGAATCCACTGGGGATATTTATGCAAAAGGATTTACAAGGCTGGTTTACGGGACTTATAATACCGCATTACAAGGTTTACAACAGATAATGTCCGGAGGTGGTAACTCATGAGTACAACTACTACATATACATATACTCCAGTCCCTAACACTAAAGTACCGTTACCTCCAACTACAGCAAAGAGATATTCGGTAACTTGTAGATTCTGTAACGTAGGTTGTGGCTATGACGTCTTCGTTTTCCCGGTAGGTGAAGAGGGCCAACCACAGGGGGGCCAAAATGCAGTAGTTTATAATTACGTTGACAACGTGTTCGGTTATAACTATAAGAACTTCCAGGCGGACTTCACTAGCGTATTACCAGCTTTATCCGCAAACAGCGGGACACCGTGGATCGGCGAAGGAATGGTAAGTAAGACCGTGGTATATGACGAAACAACTGGTAACTGGATTCCGGCCTATATACTAGAAGTCCCCAGCCCTGAGTGCCCGGTTAATAGGGGTAACTATTCAACTAGAGGAGGAAGGAATGCACAGAGGATTTGGAGCCCGTTCATAGACAATTCGGCGGGATATAGGCAGTTACAGACTAGGATAAAGACACCGCTAATAAGGTGGAGCGGACAATTACAACCAGTAGGCTGGAGTTATGTCATAGAAGTCCTAGCCCAAATTCTGTACTACTACATAACTAACGAAACGTTCACTTACCCGGACCCAGTAGGGCCGGCGGGAGTAGAAGTTATGGCAATAAGGGCTGATCACGGAGGTGGTGAAGGAGGAGGTATGGTAAGCAACTTAATGCCAGGGTTATTGCTCCACATGGGTGTCGCAACACCTTTCGTTAGGTTTCACTACCAGGTTGCTTTCTCATTAACTGAGGACGCTCTATTTGAGTTAACCGGAGGAAACGGTACTGATACTTCTAGTATGCTAGACATTAGCATAACAGACGTAATGGTAATGTGGGGTATTAACGAGTACGTCACGTCTACAGTTAACTTAATTCAGCACATATTTGACAACTTAAGAGGAGCAACACAGAATAGGAAGGCCATGTGGTTCGAGAGCGGTGAACCGACTCCACCCGGTAAAGCGATAGTAGTCGAGGCCAGGCCTTCAGAGACAGCTCATGCCGTTGCAGCGGCTGTAGGTTGTAGTTTAGAACAAGCCATGAACGGAACGTGCAATGTAGACTCTAACGGCGAACCGCAAGTATTAGTAGTCCAAGTTAACCCTGGTACAGACACAGAGCTAATTAACGCTGTAGCCGCTTACATCTACTACACTTATCCCGACGTAGTTAATTACTTCATAAATAACGTCTATCAAGGAAGTTCTGCACAAGCAAACGGGTTCACGTTTAATATGAACAACTATAACTTGTACATCCAGTACTTACAATCCCAGAGCTTAAGCGAATGGCTATCTGAGGCTGAACAGATAACCGGAGTACCACAGAATATTATCCAATTATTAGGAGATATGCTCGCAAAACCTAAGATGGGTAGTAATGGACAGCAATACTATAAGAGAGTGTTGATAGAATTCGAGAAAGGTATTATATGGTCTGGCAATTATACTCCAATTTACGCCCTAGGAGACCTAGCAGTAATTGTAGGTGCTACATCCGGAAGACCGGGTACTGGTATTTCCACGGGATTCGGTCACCAGAGAGGTGCCGCATTCCCACTACCTCCCCCACCGCCTTGGTATCAGCAATTAGGTCTACCGTTAAACCAAGGGAGGATGTTGTGGATACAAATGAGCCAATACGTACCACAACAGCTACAAAAACAAGGAATGGAAGTAAATGCGCAGAACGTAATAAGTTTCATAAAGAGCTTTTACCAGAATTACACTAACACTCTAGTACCTCAAATTTACCAGTATAACCCAGTAGTCGACTATCTAATTTACAGCGGGTATGGTAAAGTATTATGGGTGTTCACAGCTGTACCTTACAAGCTAACAATGGCTGGAGGAAAATTAGCTTTAGCAGTTAACCATAGGGCCCACCTGCTACAGGAGTGCGTAGAGAACGTGCTAAGCTTAGGTGTGCCTTCAACAAGTACATCTTCGATAATTTCAAGCTCACCGTACTATGACGTAAACTCCGTAAGCGCTACAATACCTAACTTCCCAACACCAGATCAATACGCTCAAGCAGTTATATCTTGCTTAAGCGGTTCAAACAAGACCCCCGGTGCATTATTTGTAGTGGGAAGTGACATAATCCTCAACCAGAACGGGTTATTGGAAACTGCAGCCCACGTAATTATACCTCATGCGGCAAACCACGGTGAGACTTACGAACTGAGGTGGAACGGGCATGACAGGAGGTTGAGACTAATAGAGACCTTCATGCCACCGCCCGGTATAGCAATGCCAGACGTATGGGTTTACGCAATGATAGCCTACAGAGTTTACCAGTTACTACAGAGTAACGGGATGGGTAACTCACCGCAAGCGCAGAGGATTTATCAAGCTTTCAACCCAATATGGCAATCCTTAACGAATAACATGATGCAGAACTCACAGCCGTTATCATTAATTCCACAGTTCAGTGAGAACTACTTCGATTATAACTGGTTTGCAATTTACAGTGACATATGGACTTACTATATTGCTAACGGACCGGCGAACTTCTCCTCATGGCCATACGGTTACTTAGTGCCACACCACTTTGCACCGACTTCTTCAACAGGTTACGCGTCAGTACAGTTATTCTATTTAATGTTAGCTAGGACTATAGGGGTACAATTACCTATATTAGGCGCTACTTGCAGCGGTGCTGTGTGCTCGCCTTCAGAGCTTACAAAGGAGGGCGTAATGCAAGCTTGTAGTCAAGGCGGTACTATAACATTGTACGGTTTAGTTAACTACTTCGAACCCGTGTTACACAGTAAGTTCAGAGTAGAGCAGATAACCATAGACTGTAACCAAGCAGTGACTGTGGGTAATACTGTATTACCGCTAATAACTAGGGATATAACTTACGTGACCCCAGATCAAGTACAGTCAATGTTCGGCTATTCTTATGACGACCTAAAGGCTGCGGTAGTAAATACACTTAACCCATTCCCAATGCCTTATGTAGGAATATTCGGTTATGCAGTACAACAGCAGAGTAAATATAAGTACTGGGTTAACAACGGTAGGTGGAATATAATTTTCCAGTCAGGGTGGACTGATTTCCAAGTACCAGAAATATACCAAAGGGTTCCATTCCCGATAATTGCAATGAACGCACAGGACGCCCAGAACGAGGGACTGGAAAACGGCGACATCGTTATGCTATACAACGATTGGGGTACACTAACTGGCGTAGTATGGATTTCAAACACTGTAGCCCCAGGGTCAGTGTTTGTAGCCATGGCTTACCCAACATCTCCCGGAGCTAACCAGTTAACTACTCCAACAGTTGACCCAGTGACTGATAACCAAATGGTGAAGTGGACTTGGGCTAACATCGTAAAGATAGGGACGTTGTCATCTCAAGACGCGCAAACTATAACTTTCGCGCCAGTGAGCTTCTACATACCTTCATCTTCATCATCATCATAAGATAAATTTAAAAATTTTTAATTATTTTATTTATTTATGGAAAAGAAGGAAGAAGTTAGTAAAAAGTTAAATCTCACTTTTTTATTTAATTTAATCCTCATGGTTTCGGGCCTGGCAATCACTTACTCTGCCCCATATTCAAATTACGTTGTCTATGTCACGTTCGGTAACCTCTTCTTTTGGTTACCACTCACTTTTATCTTAACTAAAAGCGTAGTAAGGAAAGTTTTCTCATACCTTTCAAAGAACTGGAATAAAAAAAGTTTAGCAATCTTCTCTACTTACCTCTCCATTCACTATTTCGTTTACAGTATTGCTCTTGAAAGGCTTTTAACATCTATATACGGTGAGCTGTTTAGGATCTCTTCCCCTTTCCTTACTTTCTCAGTTTCTTACTTTTACCCTCCCGGTCCATATACGTTCCTCATTAACTTAATCTTTAATCCTTCTATCGTGATAGGTTTTCCTCCAAACTACTACTTAGAGCTCTCTTTTTACTCAGTAATCATGGGGTTTTTAATAGATGGGGTTGTAACAACTACTATCCTCAGGGTTTTAGAAATTTATAAAAAAGTTAGGATAAGGGCAATAATAATACCACCTATTCTAGGGGTTTTAGCTGGAGGTAGTTGTTGTGTTTCGATTCCCGTGATATTGGCCACAGCAATTCCCGCAGCTAATGTATTATTCTTTCTACCAATTGGAAACACTGCATTGTTTCTAGCTTACATATTGTTACCGCCGATAACCCTTATAGGACTGATTTTCCATTTTAACTCATTGTTCCCAAAGATTTCGAGGAAGTTTAGACTTCAGCGGTGATATCCAGCTTATAAATATTAATTACAATTACTAATGATTTAAGTATATATGTTTAATTAAACATATCTCACTTAATTTTTTTCTTTTCAAAAAAAGAAGAAAAACGAAATAAAAACGTTTTCCTCTGTTAAATTTTTATAAGTGCAAATGAATAAGTATAAAAATAATGAGCTGGCGTAGGATTTTTATAATCCTCTTACTTCTCATCTCCTCTTACATCTTCTATTTAATCTCATTTAAGTATTTAACTTTAGGTGCCTCTCTCTCCGCACTCTCTTTCTGGTCTGCAATATGGTTAATGATACCTAAGAGGTTTTTCGATATGGTCTGGAGGGAGGTTAAAAAAGGAAAGGGGTATAAGATCTCGGCAATTCTCTACTTCGCATTCCACGTTACACTTTACGGCTTCTTTTATGGCGTAATTTTAGGTTACGTAGCCTACGCACCGGTATATTATGCCTCCATAGGCTTTACCGTGCCTCCCCCACCACAATACTTCTTACTCTGGCAAACTGAGAACGTGGGGGTTACGATGTTCATAGCCGGATATGAGGCTGATATCCTACCATTTGAGTTCTTCGTAGGTATAATCCTAGCCCTATTAATAGGAGCTAATATAGAGAGAATATTAGAATTACGTAGCCAATTAAAGGCTAGGAAAAAGAGCGCTACATTAATAATGGTTCCCACGCTAGGAGTAGTATCTGGGACTTCTTGTTGCCTTTCCTTACCGAGTATTATAATTTATCTAGTAGCCCTAGACGTTGGGATAATATATGATGTGTTACCCATTCTCGCCTCTTTCGTATATTATGTTTTCGCCTTCGATTTCTTGCCTTTAACCTCAGTTCTCATTCTGTTCTTTAATTTGAAGGATTTAAATAAAGTTATTTTATGTAAAAAATAGTTCGAAACAAGGGATGAAAATTTCCGAAAATCAGAGATATGAGTCCCCCTCACGCAAATTCTATAGGCATAACGTTAACTTTAACCTTATCCTTACCCCTTAATAATGTAAGTTCTATCTCCTCTAATCCCGCCTCCTCAATAGTTGATACTAGATCTATTTGATTCTCTATCTTCTTGTCGTTTATTTCGAGTATTATGTCTCCCTTCCTAATACCCGCCTGATATGCCGGGCTCCTCGGGTCTACAGCTACGACTATTACTCCATCACTAGTTGGAAGTCTGAAATAGGTTGACAAGGCTTTATTCAACTTCATTACCCTTATCCCCAAGTATGGCCTAACGTATCTACCGTGCTTTTTAACGTTTTCTAAGAAACTCCTTAAAAGCCTGGACGGTATAGCGAAACCTATTCCTTGAGCATAAGGTATCATAGCAGTAACAACACCCACGACCTCCCCGTTCGTGTTCACTAAAGGACCACCGCTGTTCCCCGGGTTTACTGCAGCGTCCGTTTGTAGCACGTACAGTTGAGTTCCGATAGGGGATTGGATAGTCCTATCTATACTACTTATAATGCCAAAGGTGACGCTGTCAAGCCCTAACGGGCTCCCTACAGCAAGAACTGCTTCACCTACTTTGACCTTTTCAGATATTTTTAGAGGTTTAAGTTCTAACTCCGAACTCAAAAGTGCGAGGTCATTATAGGGATTAACTGCTATAACTTCGCCCTCGCTGATGAACCCCTCTCTAGAAACTATAATTATCCTCTCGCTTCCCCTTATAACGTGATATGAGGTAACTACCAGATTGTTTCCTACTGCAAATCCAGATCCTATTCCCTCAGACACGTTAGGCGTTAAAAAATCGTCAAGAGTTATTTGCCTTGTGACTATGGTTACTACTGAATCTGATACTTTTTCTATTACTGACGAAAAATCCATAAAATATAATATGACGACGAGAATAAAATATTTATCTACCTCTCTATCGGAACACCTACCATATTTCCGTATTCGCTCCAAGAACCATCATAAAGTCTTACTTTCTTGAATCCCAAAAGCTCTCTAAGTACGTACCAAACGACCGAAGCCCTGGCACCTGTTCTACAATAAACTACTATCTCCTCTTCTTCACCAAACTGGAAGATTTCCTTTAATTCTTCCGATTTTCTCAAGGTATAGTCTTCATTAAACATTTTAATCCAAGGAATGTTTATTGCGGTGGGTATGTGACCGGAAACTTGAGTGTTTTCACAAGGGTGTTCTGGCGGGGAAGTAATTTTACCAAAGTATTCCTCCTCACTCCTCGTATCTATTATCTTCACTTTACCGAGTTTTGATAGTAATTCCCAAACGTAAATCCTATTACTCCAATCCGGGTCTTTAGCTACATATACACTCTTTTCAAATTCCTTAACCTCATCTTCAAGTTCAAACCCCTCTTTTAACCACTTATAAATCCCACCGTCAAGAATTCTTACATCCTCGTGACCGTAAGCCTTTAATAACCAGTAAGCATAAAACGCGTATCTATTTCCCAGATCACTGTAAAGTATTATTGTATCATCGTTGCTTATCCCTAGTTTGCTTAGTACTTCTGAAATTATTTCTCTAGGCGCGAAGTCTCTCTTAAGCGGGTGGAGTATTGATTTCCAGTGTAAAAGTCTTGCTGTAGGTATGTGAGGTAAGCCGTCGAGTTCGTATTTTACCTCTATTGTTTTTACGTCTTTTAAGTTCTCTCTAAGCCATTCTACGCTTACTAACATAAAGTAACGTTACTATTGAAAATTAAAAAATTATCGCAAATAGAGAGAAAGAAATTAATAGTAGGTGATAACATGCTTAGCAAGCTTTATACCAAAAATATAAGTAATTCTGAGGAGGTTATAACTTACCCTATTTTTAGTATTAATAATCAGTTTTGGGTAACCATTCAAAACTTTATTATCTATTTACTCGCCCTCCAGCACTTCAATCTTTTTGTAAGT
>JBBHKV010000013.1:0-8014 GCA_037389275.1 Sulfolobaceae archaeon RB850M | reverse complement strand
GGTTGTTGAGGTGCTGATTGCGGCTGAGGTTGTACCGTGGCTAAAGGAGTACCGCAAATAACACAGTACATTGCATCGTCTGGATTTGGGTAGCCACATTTAGGACAATACTTCACCATTTTAAACGATTTAAATGTTTGCTGTTGTGTATATAGGAGTTGCTGAGAATATTGAGGAGGATTTTTATGTGAATTACTTTTGCGAATATCATCAATAGCGTCAAGAATACCAAGAAATGATAAAAAATTAAACAGTATAATAAGAAGAATTAGTACTAGTAGGGCTGGACTGTTGATATACGTTAGTCCGAAAGATGACAACATCAAAGTTAGTCCGAGAGATGAGAACATGAATATGAACAGAAAAGCCTGACCGTATGCCCTCCTCTGACGCGGGCTTAAATTTTTACCCTTAGTTAAACGAACAATAAATATGTAGTAGCTAACAATTAATATTATGTAATAAAGAATCACAGATATACCGTACAACATAAACGCCCATATTATAACAGACAAAGTAAGAATAAAAAAGGAAAAGGAAAATATTAGATTACCGTACTTAGCTATTAATGAAGTCATATATTTAAAAAAAGACATGTCTTTATAAACTTTACTTAAATAAGTTTGCGTACTAGAGCAGTATTAACAACCTAGAATTGTGTTGGCAAAGTTTAAAAATAAAGCTATTTAAGGAAAATTGATGAGCTAAGCCCTCTTTATGAATCTCACTACTTTAATTAATGTAAGTTACGAGAGGAAAATCTCGTGATAATATTAATTATAAATTCATTATGAGGTTCTGCGTGTGTACTCTTTTAATAATTTATAATTTCTCACTTGGTTAATAATCTATGTTTAAATAAAAACCGAAATGTTTTTAAACTATTTAGAAGTTGATATATATAAATAGACCTTTCCCTTTACCGGATGTAGTTAGGAACTTTCGCTTAGGATTTATGATAACAAATGATGGTGTAAGTGATCGTAATAGTATTGGACTTATATTTGTATATATAGTACTGATATTCATAATGGTTTATTTAGATTATTTGGCATTTAAGTCACTTTTAGCATGGTATTTAACGCAAGTGTATCTTTCCCCAATTGTTGTATCTCCATCGTTCTTTTATATTTCACCATATGTTATTATTTTATTAATTAGTGCATTTTTTATTTCAGGGTACTTAACAATAACCGGGATAATTATAGGCTTAGGCTTTTATATAGCTAAGAGTATACTTCCTTCTCTAGTTTACGTGAAATTTACGGGAAAGGGTCTGAGCGTAAGTCTCCCACTATCAAATAGTATATACATGTTCGCTTATCCCATTACAGTTAGTCGTGTTAAGTTTAAAATGCAACAAAATGATTCCCACATTGTTAATGATAACGGTATTATTAAGGGTTATGGTTACTTTCTTACTAATAATGGGAAGGTAGTTAAAGGGATCATTTGGAGTAGAAGCTTAACATCACCATATTCGGGTGAAGCATATGTTATTAATGACGAGATTTTATTTGCAGTAGACGGTTTCGATATTATTGTAAATTCGTTAGCTAATCAAGGTTTAGCAGTGTTTTCACAAGCATACCAAAAGGTATCTTATCCTACTGGGATAAACTCATCGATAAGTACTCTATTAATTTTGGTAATATCAATTCTCATAATCCTCGAAGTTATCCTACCTATTTATTTAGCTTACTTATTTTCAACATATGTGTTTTAAAATTTACCAACGCTTTTAGTGTGATTACCAGTTCTTTCGAATAGTTTTTAAGAGTGCTTGAAAGTAATGCTGTTATGTAAGTGAAAGCGTTAATAAAAAGCCCTTTAATTTTCCATAAAAAGCCTCTTTAATCACAAAATTACGTCATGAGTGAGAAAACTTTATGCGCTTGCTTAAAAATTGAAGACTTAACATTTTACATACATAGGCTTGGCTCAACTCTTTTTATATACTCAACTATCTCTTTTGCTGTAGGCCTCTTTTGAGGCTCTGCTGATAGCATTCTTTTAATTATATCATCTACCGGCGGATCCCAGTTATACAATTTCTTTCTTGCCTCAGCTACCTTCAAGGAAACACAATTCATATCACCCTTTGTATAACAATTAAACGCGTCTTCCATCTCCTGTAAATCCGGTCTATCAATCTTCCTAGTAATAGCAACATATGCAGTCATTCCCAAAGCGAAAATATCAAAATAAGGTTTTGCACTTTCAATGAAAACTTCAGGTGGAGCGTATTCCACAGTTAACTGCCTGATTTTCCTATTAATTCCCACAGCACTACCTAAGTCACCCAGCTTAAAATTCACGAGATCGAGCTCTGAAGGATCTTTAGGCTTTTTGACAAGGAATATGTTCTGGGGTTTAACGTCCATGTGAACGTAACCATTAGAGTGTATATAACTTAAGGCACTTCCTATTTGGCATAACGCTTTCCATACCACTCTCTCCCATTTTACTGAGTAATAGTACAAGTCATTGTCTATCAAGTCTTTTAATGTTCCGCCATTCATGAACTCCATAACTATCATAGGCGGGTCTTTTTCATACAACTCAGTCTTACCCTTTAGGATATCACTTACTACCAATGAGTCGACATTTATAGCGTAAATTTTCACTATGTTGTTGTGGGAAGATAAGTTGATTAAGTTCGAAGCCTCAGTGGAGAGTTCTTTGAAATACTCCTTAGCGTTACCACTAAATATTTTGAACACTTTTATTGCAACCTCTTTATTATCGTATTCTCCTTCAAGGACGTAACCGTTACCCCCTTCACCTACATATTTCTTTATTGTATATACTGATAATTTCTTACCAATCCATGTAATAGGATCCCATTGAATTTGTATTGAGCCGTAAATCGGCCTGCTCTGTACCGGTTTATTTTGAATGTATTCAATAATCACAGTCTCCCCTGGCTTAGCGCGACCCGACGTCTTATTGGGTTCGAAGTTAACCGTACTGCACGAAATTTTTGTAACCTTCCATGAGACTGGATTGGGGATTTCTATTATATAATCCGTGTTACGCTTAACCGCAGTAGTCCATATCTTTCCGTCTAGTTTGATTATTGGAGGGCATTTACTGGGAAGACCCCTAATTATAAACTTAACACTGTTAGGAGAAGAGTTCTTAGGGACATACCTATAAGTAATGTTAATAATCTTACCTGGTGTTACAACACCTGAATCAGGATTTGGCTCGTATATAGAGTTACCATTATCTATATAACATGCTCTCCAATTACCGCTTGCGTTTACTATAATTTCGGGGTTACCGTAATAATACTTATTATTTATTTCAATGCCCGCTATCAGATTGTTAGGTAAGTTTGAAATAACAAATTTAGCTGAACTACGCGTAGATACTTTCCTTCTAGCTTTAACCTTAATCGTAGGTAAAAATCCAGCATACGAATTATAGTGAACTAGAATAAAAACTAAGAAGAACGGGTCTAATACTAAAACATCTGTTACCCATCTAGGATTGCCAATAGGGAAAGTTAGACTTTCAAGTAATTTTACAAAGTTCCACACTAAGCCTATAGATATCAAGACGTAACCAAACGTCTTGAGGTTATCGTCATTTGAGATTATAAATGACCCAGAAAGTACACCAACCAAAATACCTGAAATTAAGTAGAAAAAAGTACCATTTGTTATTGTCGATGGCACGCTGATTATTGTGGCTATAGGAATGAAATAAGATATTATTAAAATACTAATTACCGGTATTCTCTTTGGGTACAAAATGAGCAATGAAAGAAACAAAAGAATATATACTATTGAGACTTCCCAATAACCGGAAAACATAAAGTAGATACTGATAAGTAAATATAGAAATAAACTGTATAAAATAATTGGATATCTTTTGAATTTATTTAAGATCGTAAATAATGGCATTGGGCTTCATCTAATACCTTATACTTATTCATAATTTAATATAATTTTAGGTAATAAAATACCATTAATTAACTCTGTCTTTCAAGTAATCTTATATTAAACATAGAAATAGAATGCTTCTAATAAAAGAATAAAAACGTTTAAGGCCAATTATATCCTTTTTGCCCTAACTAGGGTAATAAACTACACCGTAGAAACTATACGAAGTATCTGAAGTAGTTAAAGTAAAGTTACCGTTAGAGTCCGTGGTCCCCGTAGCCAGTACTGTGAAATCAGTTACAGTATTAACTTCTACACCATCTACAGCTACTAACATAACCGGATAATTGGGTAATGGATTACCACTGTTCTCATCTATTAAAGTCCCTTGAACTGTAACTTGGTTAAGGGTTTTAGTTATGCTCACGTTCTGGAACTTAGGGGATATCGTGAAAAGTACTTTATAGATACTTATCATGACTTGAGAATTGGAGGAAAGAGTATTACTCAAAGTCACTACATAACCGTTGTCCGTCGGAACAGCCTGGTAAACGTTAGGAATTGTAGTACTGTCTACTTTACCGTTAAACGGGTCGTAAGCGTATAAAAGCCAAGTTCCGTCAAGTTGTTGTGCTGTGGCTAATACAATATGATTATATATTGCTATCCCAGTTGTTATGAACTGTGGCTCAATGTTCTGCCCGAAAGTGTTTATAGAATAGGTATTGTCCTCAGTGTTATAGAGTATTACTGTGAAGTTACCGTTTGAAGGGTAGAAAATTATTAAGTATGAAACCCCGTTCATTTTTATCGCATCAGTCAATATATTACCACCACTGTTTGCGACAGGCTGACTAATTGAAGTTAGTGGGTTTACCGTATACGTGCATGACGAATACCCTTGAGGTATCCCGGTGCATTGTGAGTTATACACTTCACTCAACGGGAATTTAAATACCTCCACACCGTTACCGGTATTTGAAACGAAATATATATTGCCGTCTATTAATTCAGCTTGATTAGCATAAAGTGAAGAACCGTCTGAAGTTGAAACTATAACCCACTTAGCATCTGGCGGTATTTTCCCAGCTAATATGGAAGTAATAGAACTAAAGGGTATCGCAATTATGAAGTCAGCTGAAGTAGAGTTAGTACTAGTTACTATTATCAAGTACCCGTTATTAGTATCGGCCATAACTGAAAGCGTGTTAGAAAGGGCTCCGCCGAACAACTGAGTTATTTCACCTGTTTCCTTGTTTATGATTAAGTTACAAGTTTCTACTCCACTAGGATTAGGAGTAGGGGGACAAGAGCCAGACCCAGAAATGCAACCACCACCAGTAATAAAATATGGATAACCTAAAAAAGACAAGTCTAGCCCTTCAGCTTGTAAGGCTGAACAGTCATTGCCATTATAACAAGAAGAGAAGTCATTGACACTCGGCTCAAAAAATACTTGGTTTCCAATAATTACAGCTTGTACATCACCTTGAGGGCCTCCCTGACCGTTAGGATTAGGAACCATATAAGTTACTATTATTGGTATTTGGGGATTAACTACATAAGTTACTCTATTTGCTAACGCACCGTAATTAAACACCCAGTTAGGAGGCATAGAGATAACCAGTTGTAGGATACGTAATAAATTCATAAGCTATAGTTTTCTGAGTTTATTATTAAATTTTACTCTAAATCAAAAGAGACCTATTTCACCATAACTGATACGACTAGCATAAACACATTTAATCAGTCAATAAGTAGTTTAAGCTTGTTAAAGTAACTGAGTGATGAGGACTTGGTTATTACCTTAAAGAATTGGAATCAAAATGTTTTGAGTACAAAAATCTATTGACAATTTTTTAGGTTTAATAAATAAAAAGAGTTAACTTTGATTAACAGTTGTAACATATATATTATTCAATACACTAAGATACAACAACCCCCAGTTCCAGTAAGAACCACCGGTGCCCGCGTTTACCTCAGTCCAATAACCGCCATCGTGGGGTGTCGTGAAATTGTTGTACAGAGGTAAGTCGAGTGTTATCACACTCGAGGTGTTTAAGTCAACGACTTTAGCGTATATCGTATTATCGTACCCGTCGTAAGTAACGGTCATCATTATTAGATCGCCCCTCTTTAACCCTTGTATAAACCCGTTACCACCGCCACCTACAAGTAATTTAATATCGTTTTTAGTAACAGTACCATTAGATGAGGGGTAAACTACCCATACGTTAAATTCTCCAGTAGTCCAATAATCACTTGAAGCGTACCAATAAGGTTCCCATTGCACGACAATATAAGGTGTTGAAGAATAAGGATAAAATATCTCCCCGGAGTTCCTCTTGGGCCAAGACTGCATCCTAACGTTTTCCAATTCAGAGGTATAGTATGTGGAGCCGTTAACCCAATTATGCACGGGTGTAACAAACATTATCACAGTATACCCATCTGCGGGGTAATCTGGAAGCCCGTATATACCTAAATTGGAGTTCCCCTCAGTGTAAGTACCCACAAGTACTACTGTGTAGTTACCGCCAGTGTAATTCAATTCGGTAGTATTAAGCATTAAAGCAGCTGCTGAATAAGGTTTAGCTGGGACAATTTGCAACACCCAGTTATGGTAAGACACATTGCTCCAGTAAACGCTGTAAGGAGAAAATAATTGTATGTAGCTTTTATTTTCTATGAAATAAACGTAAGAGTAGTTTATAAACGGCTCATTGAACACCGTGCTGAACATTAGGTAACCTTCCGCTGATGGGCCGTTATATGAAACGACCTTATAGCCTTTACCTAACACTGTAACTAAGCCGAGGAATACATACTTTTTATTCGGTGACACAAGACTGGGCGTAGTAGTTGAGGTCGTAGTTGGTGATACGATATTATTAGCTATCGGAGCGCCCTTGTGTAATAGGAAAAAGTAACCGAATACCCCTACTACAATTACAGCTATCGCTATAATCCCAATTATTATTGGTAACTTACCACCACCCCCTTTCTTGTTATAGTTAGGAACTGTTTGTGCTAATGGGTATCCGCACCTTAGACAATAAACTGCTCCATCTGGATTAGGGTATCCGCACCTAGGACATACTTTAGTCATGTTATATTAATTGCTGAAGAATGACTAATAAACTTTTTCGCATAAAAAAGAAGGGAATATTCGCATGAAATAAAAAGTTTGACATAAATACTTAAATTAAGATAATAGAAAATTATCATTTTCCTCAAAACAATTAGAGAATAAATTAGTTATACTTGATCCTAAACCTTTTTGCATACCTCTAAGCACACTTCCAAGGACTTAGACATCATTTAGATCAATAAACGCATTACTCTAAGGGGTAATACTTATATACTCTTAATCAGTTTAGGATATAAGTGAACTAAAATGGTTATATATTGTAAAAGGTGCGGATATGCTAATCCAGATGACGCGGTTTATTGTCTAAGATGTGGGTTCCCACTTAAGATGGCTAACCAACCGCCAAAAAACCCTTCCAGACGTTATTTTATCATAGGATTAGGAGCAGCATTAGTCGCAATAGGAGGGGGTATTATATTCTTTTTTGATTTTTTACAAAAGAAATCAACTCCCCCTTTAACGACTGTTTCACCAGTTACATCGGAAACAACATCGTCTAGCGCAATAACTCAGACAACATCTACTCAGACCTCACCACCCCTTCCTCCCCCAGCTAGCAATATCATACCGGTGGCTGCAGTAATACTCAAGACATAATAAGGCTCCTTTGAAAACAACTAATTAAGAAGCTGAAGGCATTTACTCACATGTATTTAGAAAAACCGTTATTAGGTTAAAACGTGCAATGAAGCCTATGTAAAAACAAGATAATAAATAATTTTTTAATATTTATTAAGTCTACTTTTTTACTTACTGTTTATTGAACCTTAATCTAAAGTTGTAGTAAAGTTAAAGTTGATGGGGACTTGCGGAAGTGTATTATCATAATATAAATGCTTCTTGATTGAAGGACTAAATGCTATATTAAACAATATGTAAATCTCTTATCGGTTAAACTCTAGCGTCTTCTGTCCAGAGTTATTACTTTTCACGTATAATAAATTTATTCGAAATGATGATTACTCGTTATATT
>JBBHKV010000012.1:0-7453 GCA_037389275.1 Sulfolobaceae archaeon RB850M | reverse complement strand
CTTTTGTATCCCTTCTTCTTCATAATCTCTTCCACTTCTTCCCAAGAATTACCCTCAGCTACTATATTCCTATTTTCATCTATTGCATAATATTTCCTAACTATCCTGATGGTTTCGGGCATATATTCTCAGATTAAATATGAACTTCTGAGGCTATAACTTTACTTGCTTGTATTATGCTCTATTGTTTATGTAAAGCATAAAGCTTATATACTAACTATGCTCTATGATTAACATAGAGCAAACATGATTTCCACACAAATCCCCAAAAGTCACGTAAAAAGGTTAGATGTTTTTACGTATTATCTGAAGGCATAATCGTTTCAGCGGATATACAAAGTAAGTCCAGGGAGGATTTAACGCATTATACAAGGTTAGTTCTGGGGACAACTTTCTTACCTCCTCTACTGCTATAGGATCCGTACCGAGGTCTAGGACAAAGTCCTTGTCTCTCCACATCTCGTAAACTTTCTCTACAACTAATCCATCTGGTGTAGCAAAAAAGGGAATAAAACCTACAACTAACTTCATTTATTACCAGCCCGTATTTTTCTTATCAAATCTAAGAGGTCTTTCGCCTCATATTCCTTAAGTATTTTATCCAAATTAACCTCCTCAGGATTTGTCTTTATATCATAAATTGTTGAGAGTAATTCTTGTTTTATAGGCCTTCTTCTTTAATTGCGTCCTTAAAGGCTAACTATTTCTGGACAAGTTCTATTATTTCGCTCATTTTACATCACTAGCATATTCTAGGTACTATATCCCCTGTGGGCATTTCTAATATTTTCGCTCCCCCTACTGCAGTCTTTGCAACAACTATTCCTTTCTCGCTTTTAGGTTCAACTACATATCCAATACTTGCAGGCTCAAATCCTAAGCTTTTTAGGGCTTCCAGAACGTCGTCCTCAACATTACTATCTACCGCCAACACGGCAACGCCTTCACTAGCTAGATTTAACGGATCCAGTCCGGTAACTTCAGTTATGGCTTTAACGTCCTCTAATACTGGGACTTTTGCTTCTTCAATTACTATTACATTACCTGTTAACTGTGCCCACTCGTTTAATGTAGCGGCTAATCCACCCCTTGTAGGGTCTCTTGCGGCGTGAATATAGCCTTTAAACTTACTGAATACCTCAAGTAATTCGAACAATGGCCTTACGTCGCTTTTGAGGTTGGTAGATATATTATATTCTATTGCAGCAATTACTGCACCGTGAACTCCTACAGGCCCGGTAACTATTATTTTATCTCCAGGTTTTACAGCGTCTACTATAGGATTTCCATTTTCGACAACTCCTAAGCCTACTGTATTTATTATTATGGAATTCTTCATAGCCGTTTCTTCAATTACCTTAAAGTCTCCACCCACCAGAGGAATATTATATTTTTTTAATAATTCTATCATAGATCCAGTAATCTTTTCAAGGTCATCAATTGGAAATCCTTCAGAAACTACAATTGAATCCAACATGGCTATTGGCCTGGCCCCCATCATTATTACGTCATTTAAGGTACCAGAGACGGCAAGATAGCCTATATCTCCACCCGGAAAGAAATAAGGATTTACAGTATGGGAATCTGTGGCAACTACTAGGTTATTTTGTAGAACCGCCCCATCGTCTGGATAGTCTATTCCCACTCCTCCTTTTACCCTCTTTAGCTCTAGTGGAAGTTTAGAAAAGAAGAGCCTCTGCAATAGTTGCTGAGTTTCTTTACCTCCATTACCATGAGAAATCTGTATCTTATCATATGACATAATTCATCAACTCTCCAAAATTTTCATAGCTTCTCTGAAAAACTCTTCAGCTGCCTTTTTCGCTTCCTCTTCAGGTTTGCCCATAATTTCTTCAGTTTTCTGAATTACTTCCGCTATAAATTTTAAATTCTCTATAACTCCTTCCTTGGATAATTTTTCTATTATGACTCCAGCATGCACCATTACGTAATCTCCGGGTTTAACGTTATCCACTCCTATTGCAACCCTCTTTATAGTCCCTCCGCCTAAATCGACTTCAGCTATCACGTCTGAATCAATAGCTACTACCTTTGCGGGAACAGCCCAACACATCTTATTTCACCTCAGAAACAATTTTGGTAATCTTTTCCGTAGAGCCGAATCTGGCCCAAACTGCACATGCTCCTTCCATTGACACCATACACGGTCCCCATGGCCTTGCAGGGGTACAAGCCTTCATAAACATAGGGCAGTCTGTAGGGTAGGCAATCCCTAAGGTTACTTCATTACATTTGCATCCAGGTGGCAGGTCGTAGTCCCACGGCTTTTCTTTTATCCCTAACTGTTCCCTTGCGTTATATATGGAATATCCCTCTCTTAAATCTAAACCGCTCTTCGGTATGGTACCTATACCTCTCCATATGGCATCGACCGGTTTGAAGACCTTATTTATTTCAATTTGCGCAAACACGTTTCCTTTATACTTTACTACTCTTCTGTATTCTAGGTCAGTATAGGTTATTTCCCCGGTATTCAAATCTTGAAGTATTTTCAGAACTCCTACTAAGACATCTATTGGTTCGAAACCAGTAACTACTGCCGGTATTTTATATTCCCTAGGGAAAAAGTCCCAGCTAATGGCACCAATTATACTGGAAACGTGACCGGGGCCGATAACCCCGGAAACGGGTACTAGACCTTTGCTCTTGTGTACTCTAACGGCAAATTCGGCTGCCGGGGCTGTAAGTTTTAACGAGGAATAAAAGAGCAAGTTTTTAGGAACTTTTTCTTTCTCAAATAATACCGCATAGCTGGGAGCAGTAGTTTCGAATCCTATACCGAAAAATACTGATGGCTTTCCAGACTTTTTAGCGTCTTCTATTGCGTCAACAAAACTGTAAACTATTCTTACATCAGCACCTAAAGCTCTGGCAGCTGCTAAACTCCCTACCTCATCCTTCCTATAGTGTTTCACTGTAGGTAACTTGAAAACGTCCCCGAAAGTATAGACTGTGTAACCTTCCATGGCTAATTTTATTACGTTCTCAATATCGCTGGACGGAGTAACACAAACTGGGCACCCCGGCCCCGGTATTAATTCTATTGTTTCGGGCATGAGAGCTCTTAGCCCATAATGAGTTGTTACCCATTCATGTGACCCACAGAAATTCATTATTTTAATTTTTTCTCTACCAATTTTTTTGGAAACTATTGGAGCTAATTTATGAATTTGATCTGTAATAGATTTCGCCAATTCACTATTTTCTCTAAACAAAGCATCAATCTGTTTAGGTAACTCCATTATTATCACTAAATTAATGATTTTCCGTCTTTAAAAATCTTAATTATAAATGCATTTAACTCTCCATTTTAGTCCTTAATGACTCCACTGTTTTTTGAGATCTCCTTATAATAGCCCTATGATAAATAGAAATGATGGTCATTAATTCTTGTGAAGCTGGCTAGAGTATAATTCCTATCTTCAACCCTACCTTTAGATATATTGAGGCCTTTGATATTCAATCTATGGCAAATCAAGTTGATTTTTAAAATTTACGTTTAATTCCGCGTAATCGACTACGATTTTTTCACTCTTCCCTCCCACTGACTAATAAAAATTTTCGAACTCATGAATACAACAGTAAAAGTTCTTGGTTAATGGTCGGCGAATTAGCAAAACTGTCGTCTTTCAGTTATGACGTATCCAGTAGCATCGCCAAATCTTATCTTGTAGACCGAATATCTTAGTCCAGCTAGCCCTCCCGCATAACGTATAAATCCAGTTCATTATTCAACCTAACTGTAAATCCTTGAAGGTCTATTTCACTCATATATTATCACCTCATCCCCTTTTACTTCAACATGATAAGTTCTCAAATCTCTCTTTGCAGGCCCGTCCACTACTTTCCCAGTTTCTATATCGAAAACACTACCGTGCCACGGACACACTACCTTACCGTCATCGGAAAGGAATCCATCTTCTAAGGACAAACCCGCATGAGAGCAAAAAGCTTCAATTGCAAAAAAAGATCCCTTATAATTTACGACTAGTACGGGTTTTCTCTCCCAGGGTTTTTGGGCGGGAAAGTAATATTCTACCATGGACATTGGCGGAATTTCGTCTCTCTTTATAACTATTTTTTGTCGAGTAATCATTTTAATCATCAACTATTACACACTGGAGTTATTATATGTTCTAGCTTCTTATTCTTCCCTTTGATTTCGAAGTGAGCAGCACACACTAGGCATGGGTCGAAACTTCTTATTGCTCTAAGGAAATCATATCCTACCCACTGATCTGGTGGAACTTCTTCCATTATTTTTGTGTTTATCAAGGTAAAGGCTGAAACTAGATTAAAACCGGAAGACCAAAAAGAACTCTGGGGTTTCGCGCAATGCATAATTTGCGGTCTCTGCTATTCTGCTTGTCCGGTAGTTGAAAACAAATAAGGACTTCTTGATCCCTGCAGTACTAGCTATGGTCTATAGGTTTTCAGCAGATCCTATGAAAGAAATGACTGGAAATAGTAGACGATCCTATAATAGGCATAAGGAATTGTAGAGTTGCGGGTTCTTGCTCTAGACATGTTGATCCTTTTTTGGCAATACAGAGATTAAAGGAGGTGAGCATGAAATGATCTGGTTTTCAAAGTTAAATATTGAAAGACTTTTGGCATTGCTTCACAAGATAAGAGGGTGGACTATTCTAGGTTACTTAATAGTCCACGTAATTTTCGTAAATAGACTAGCTCACGGTGAATTGACGGAACCAGAGATCTTCAAATACTTTCTAGTATTAAAAGGCAGCATAGTAGCATTTCACGTAATGAACGGTATACGTATAACATTAATAGAAACTGGGCATTTAATTCCCAAGCACCATATGGAAGAACCTTGGATTTATTATAAGCCTCACAGAATTTATATATGGTCTATGATAATAGTTACAATATTGTCGTTCTTCATAGGGCTTTACTTGGTGATAAGATGAGGGAATCTAAATTAAGGTTTTGGGGAGTATATATTACTGGGATAGTGACGCTTATCCTACTCTCGATACACTTCTTTATGTTATTCACAAATAATCTTAATTTCGATAATAGAATCTCAACACAAGTTGTTGACGAATATTTAAGTAATAGCGCATATTACTCTTTACTAGGCTTACTCTTAGTCGTGGCTTTTATTCACGGCTTGCTAGGAGAAGTTTATATGACTTCGGAATTAAAAAAGGAGTTAAAGACGTTATAATTGGTGGAATAATACTATTGGTGTTGTTATTTTTTACTTTACTACCTAATGCCATTTTTATTCTGGTGAACAGTTTAGGGTAAATTCCCATTCCGAATTCCATGATTCCTCCTAACCAATGTTCTAGGAGTACGTGTACTAAAAGTCCTCCCGGGAAAAGTAAGCCAAGGGCAGTAGCAAGTGACATAAAATTCACCGAACTCAACTTAGTAAGCTCCGCAAACATAGGATTTATCATCACAAAGCTAAGAAAGACCATTAGAGCCCTTATTATGATGGACTGGAAAGTATTCCTTATCAAGAACAGCATAAATTTATCAGAAATTGAAAGTAAGAAAATCGTTCCATTAAATATGTAAGGCAATTATCATGAAAACGAACGGTATTGGTATTAAAGGTTTCGCTTTCGCTAAGTACATCATTTCCTTTATTTCATTACTACTTGCCAAAGCGAGCATTGTACCGAATAAAAAAGAAGGATCCCTCCTACTCTAAAATTGCTTCTAGGATATATTTCTTATTATACATAATTCCTTATATTTATTATAGTAAAATATATGCCTTTCTTTTCACGTGGATAAGAATTATTAACTATCGTGAAAAGTATTAACTGATGATATCTAGAAATTTATTTAAGGGAAATTTAGTAAGTATGGCCGCATCAATATTTATCTTATCTCTTCTTATTTTATTAGATATTTATGGCATAAATTATGCTTTTTCAAGGATCGCCCAAATAATAATGTGGATAATATGGATTCTTTCGTTTCCTTCTTATCTTTCCTATAATTCATCACTATTGGAAAAAAGAAAAATTCTTGAGTATTTAGCCCCTATAGCAATTATTATCACTTTAATAGGATTAATTTTCTTAGCCTTTGGAAAATTCATAGGCATAGAACTTATAGTATTTGGATATATATTTGAACCTATTGCGGGGATCTCCATTTTTCTTACTCTAAAGAAAGTGAGCGTACTTTTTTCTTCATTATTCTTTTACGGTGCAATAGTATTTACAGCCGGTTTGCCTCTATTTTTATTTAATCTAGGGATAATATCTATTATAGGAGATATAATAAAGATGATCGGATTATCGTATTTTATATACAAATTTAAATAAATTTATTTTTTTTAGGATAGGAAGGTTATTGCGAAAAGGAATGTAGGATCTACCTTCCAATAAGAAGGTGTGCCGTAAATGCCTACTATGCTCTCAAATGGTCTCATAAAGTGAGGGACTGAAGAATATGTAGGGGGAATTTCATTACTTCCGAACCTCTTTTGTCTCTCAAAAACAACTAATGCATATTTGGAAATAGTCTTAATGAATTCGTCTTTTTTCTTTTTCCTTATATAACCCTCTAGATAAGCGTAGTATTTGCTAAACCTTACTGAAGTGAGTGTTTTAAGGATCTCCTTTAAGGTAAGTAACTTATTATAGTCCTCCATTATCCTCTTCTCTATGACCTTCATTTCTGCGTTAAGCTCTTTATGTAGCTCACTAATTTACGAAGTACTTTATCCAGCTCTATCGATTTCTCTTCGGATCTAGTTTCTTCAATTTCGTCGTAAAGTCTGGCTCTATCGTCCAAGTATTTATTGTAAATTTGGATTTTTTGATAGACTGAGTCTATGAACTTTCCTTCGTCTTTTTTAAATTCCTCAAGATTTTTCTCTATTCCTTTAAATTCTACGATTCCTTCTTTTTTATAACCTATGTTAAAGAAATTTATAATCTTACAGCAGTTATGGGACTTTAACGTAACTTAAAGATTTTCATCAGTCCAGGCGGTCCGCCTAAATAACGTCCAACGAACCTGAGGAACGCCTCCACGCTCCTCAGGTTCAGCTCCCCTATCAGCTCCCTGACAACGTTAGTCATGATGGTGAAGATCGTGAGGTAGCCCTGGAGCCTCTCTCTCCTCCAGAACGAGGAGTCCTCCAGTCCCAGGGCCTTGACGTCCCTGTGGAGCTCCTCAATCTCCCACCTCATCCTCCATGCCTCCTCGATCTCCTCCTCGCTGAGCGAGAGGTCGGTCGTGTAGAGATATCTGACGTGTGTCCCAGAGTTAAGTTTATATTCCCGGACTAGCAATTTTACCGTAACCACTCGGTCTCCCAGGGTCAGGTCGGCGTAGTAGACTCCGGGGGGTTAGGTCTCCCACTCGGAGGTGCCCCTCCACCTCCTCGAGGGTCCCCCGGGCCGACTCGACCCTGAGGAGCCTCCGGTTGGACTTGAGC
>JBBHKV010000011.1:0-7247 GCA_037389275.1 Sulfolobaceae archaeon RB850M | reverse complement strand
AAAAACTCGGGCTATGCCCACACATATTTTATACTTAAAATGAACCTAACACCGAAGCCCGCAATTATGCCCATAAAATTAACTATTGCCAAATAAATTGAGGAAATATGCAGTGTCGAGAAGAACAAAAGAAAGAGGAGGCTAGTAAGGTTTGAGTAGTGTATTAAAAGGATTATCAAACCTATAACTACCACATATTGTATAGCACCGCCAACAATTGCTGCGACGTGAAATTTGTACATCCTCTTTATGAAGTTACCGACCCTCCTCTCCTTAAACGTCCATATGTCATTAAGTATGAAATTGAAGAGTATCGAAATTTCTATTGCCAGAGCCAAAGCTACACTTACGGGAATGTACGGCTTTAAAGAGAGCAAAACTCCTTCATTAACAATTGTACCCAAGCTGCCAATGATTGAGTACTTTATAACTTTTTCTAACACGGATTGTATATTCTTTGTTATATTAATAAAGTTTATCATTACTATTCCATATAATTTCATTAATGATTTCGATCAACGTATTAATATCCCCTTTTAACGACACCCTCCCGTGAGTAGGGCGTAACCCTATAAAACCCTCCGGGTCACGTATCTGAAAACCCCTCCTCCTCAGTTCCTTGTTCAACTCTACAACGTGAATGGGGAACTCAAAAAGGACGAACGGAGCGACACTTTTGTACTTTTTATAACGATAAGGAATCTTGTCGAGGAGTTCGTGTAACTCCTTAACATACTCCTTACTCTTCTTAAAGAAACCCTTAATATCTTTAGGCGAGACGTTCGAAAAAACGTAATAAGTTATACTATTAACCCTCCATGGTTGCACCCTCCTCTCCAACTCCTCTGACAAGCTACCTATTGTGAAACCCAACCTCAAGCCCGGAATTGCTAAGGACTTAGTAAAGGATGAGATTATGAGGACGTTCTTAAACTCCTCAGCTAAACTGGTACTAGACTCAATTAAACTAATGTCAACGAAGGACTCGTCAAGGAATAACTTACCACCTCTCTCTAAAAAGGACGTAACATCTTCCTTCTTTATATAAGACCCCGTGGGGTTTACCGGGTTGCTGGTAATCACGCAATCCCCCTCTAAGTGGAAAATAAACTCGTCACTGCCCTCTTTAGCTAAATAACTCCTCCTCCTCTTATACTCTGAAAAATTGGGCTCTGGGACGTCACAAGGAGGTAATAAGGGAAAAACTTCTGAGGAACCGTTAAAAACCCCTATTAACCCCACGTCTACGTTATAAACCTCACTTATTAGCTCCTTTATCGGCCTTAAACTACCCGGGTAATAAGAGTAAACGGAATTCCTAACAGCGTCATAAACCAATTCCTTTATGAACTCCGGGGTCCCGAGGGGGTTAAGGTTTACGCTGAAATCGTTTATGTTCTCCGGCTTACCGTTAACCCACTCAACGCCGCCGTGCTTCATAATCCCCTCTCCCTGAAATAAGTTTCTATGATATTTTTCTCAGCCCTTCTCAGAATCTCTGAGAGCGTTGAAGGACTTACGTTCAGTTTTTCGGCCAACTTCCTCAGGGTTATCCTCCTGGGGAAGTCGTAAAAACCGGTCTCTAAGGCTATCTTGACTATTTGCTCTTGCCTAGCGGTAATTATACTGCCTTGCTTAACTTTAACAACTTTCATCACTTTAACTTCTATTTTGGAATCGATAAACTCCTTCAATAACTTCTTCAACTCACTGTAACCGTCTAGGATTATAGTCCAGGCTATGGAATCTGATATTACGGTGCCTTGAGACACAATATATTTGCTAAGTATTGAGCAAATTTTCGAATTCACTCTCAAAGAGCCTAAATATACATTTTTGCCTACCCTTGAGAAAGAATTTTGAAAATTATCCGGTAAATTCCCTTTAATTTCAATTAATAACCTATACCCGTTTTCATCTTCCTTTATATCCAAGATTGTGAGAGAATTCCTATACCAGTCGAGGTTTAAAACCCAGTCCTCAATGGGAGTCTTAATTACTACGTGGAGAATAACCATCCCGAACAAATTTGGGGTTCAAAATATTTTAAACTAACGATAAATTATAATCGGGGATTAGAATGGGTATCGATCCCAATTACAGAACAAATAGGCAAGTAGTAGGAGAACATAACGGGCATAAAATTTATGGCCCAGTAGAACCACCCGGGAAGTTGGGGATACACGGCACAATAGTTGGTGTAGATTTCGACTTATGCATAGCAGACGGCTCATGTATAAACGCATGTCCCGTAAACGTATTCCAATGGTATGACACACCAGGCCACCCGGCAAGTGAAAAGAAGGCCGACCCGGTAAACGAACAAGCTTGCATATTCTGTATGGCTTGCGTAAACGTATGCCCGGTAGCTGCAATTGATGTAAAACCGCCTTGATTTTTTCACCTTTCATATTCATTAATCGTTTTAAAACCTCCTTTACATAAGAGATTTTAACTTTATAGTGATTGTAATTAATTGGGAAAAGTAAAGAGAAGAAGTAAATGAGGAAAGGAAAGGGGATGGGAGAGGAGAAGGGGAAGAAAAGAAAATCCAGTTAAGGAAAAAAGACTCACCGCCGTTAAAGTTCCACAACCCATATTAGCATTAGTACTTCAGTAACTCCTCCTAAAGAACGCTGATGGAAACTTTAGAAGGATAAAAAGTGATTAAAAGATGCCTCGATATAAAACGTTTCTGCGTTATTCGACGAGACAGAAGGGCAAGTTTTGGATAAACGAAATTACACAAAGAACCTCGTTCTTCCAGCTATTGCAATTTTAACACACTTTACCCCATGCTTAACGACTGGGTGAAGTGAATTACCCCCGAGTAAATCAGTGTAAAATTAATAATCAAAAGTATGAACCACGTGAAATTAGCCAAACAACATATTACTTACAACACTTTAACCGTTACTGTCAAGCACTTTGTTATACTCCTTCCATTTCCCCTCCTCAGTTATAACACCCAATGACTTCAATCTCTTAACAAAGTAATCCTTGTCGTCAACCTCTTTACCGTAGTTCTCCGCAACGAATTGGCTTAACCTCCTCAAATAAGGGGTGCAGAACGAGAGATCCAACCCGTCAAGTTTAATGAGAGGTGAAACTACACATAATTCATCAGCACTTTTAACACCCATCTTAAGTAACTTCATTACAAGGCCCCTATGAACACCGTGAGAGGCCAGATCAAAGCCCTCAGGAGGGACACCGTACTTCAAGCTTTTATAAAGCTTTAAGGCATCTTCACTCTTACCGTGGTTTAAAGCCTTAAGCACTCTGTACAAGGCGAACGAAATCCACCTGGCGTTGGACAACACCTCTTCCAAGTCCTTAGCCGAAAGTTTTGGGCACAAATCCAATATACCCTCACCGCTCACCCAACGCTTAAGCAACTCCTTCCCCTCACCACACCCCCTTAAAGCACTTAAAACTGCTGGGGAGGAAGAAACAACATCCAGCGGGTCGAAATCCTGTAAGTTTACCGGGAAACCCTTTAATGCCTCAACGTCTATATAACTCAGAGCTACAGCCTTACCTAAAGGTGTAAGCTCTACACCCCCCTCAGCCACCGTAATCAGATTCTCCTTTTCAAGCTGGTTTATTGCACTGGTAACGTCGGCTTGAGGGAACCTAAAACTTCCCTTAATGACATCACTTATTATACCCTCATCTTGACCTTCCAACCAACTCACTACCCCTAAGGTCAAGTTAGGGAGTGTGTAAGGCGGTGTCTCCTCCTTATCCTCCCTCTCAGTACCACCCGCAAAGTACTTACTCCTTATCCTCTCTATCCCGCTGTCAGCAATTACAATCGCATATCCCTCCTTATCGAACGAGGGTCTTCCCGCCCTACCGGCTATTTGTTTGAATTCAGCTAAGTCTAACTCCCTCCAACCCTTAAAGTTCCCCTTTTCGTCAGTGTCTGGTAAAGTCAAGTCGTAAAAGACTACGGCGAAAACCGGTAAGTTTACTCCTTGACCTAAGGCCGTAGTAGAGACTAAAACCCTAACTCTCCCGCTATAGAAATCATCAAGAACCCTTTTCCTAACTTCCGGGGCCAGACCCGAGTGGTAGGGCTCGGCCGGGATGTTGAACTTTTTAAGAGTTTCCGCGAGGTTCTCAGCCGAGTTCCTACTCCTAGTGAAAACTAAGGCGTTCTTATTCATCGAGAGGACTTGGTCTAAAACGCCTAAAAGTAAGTCCAACTTAACGTTCCTAAGCCCCCTCCTAGTGAGTGCGAAAATCGTATTGTTATCATAACACCTTATTACGTAAGGGTAAGCTATACATTCGTGTAGGGGTACAGACCTCTGGTTGTACTGTATGAGTTCGGCTTTAAGCCAATCCGCGTACCTCATTACGTCTCCTATAGTAGCACTTAAAGCGACTATCGGTATGTTATTGTACTTAGCCCATAAGACCGCGTTCTCTATAGCTAACCCCCTATCGCTCTCGACGTTGTGTACCTCATCTATAATGAGGAGGGAGACGTCATTTAACCAACCGTAATTATGCCTAATTGAAGAGTCGAACTTTTCATAAGTGGTGAGGAGAACTTCGGCGTTTAAGTTCCTCAAGTCGTCTTCATAGACGTCTGAGTCAACGTATTTAGCCCTCCTCTTTATCGAGTTATAAACCTCCCTTGAGAGCGCTTTAAGCGGTGAGATGTAAACTTTTATTCCCTCGCCCTCCTCGTTCAAGAGGTGCTTGGCTATATGTGTCTTTCCAGTACCGGTGGGGGCGGAGATTAAGTAACTTTTACCTTTCTGGTATTTTGAGATAAATAATTCGAACAAACTCATTTCTAAGACCTCAGGCGCTGGGGTTCAAGTCACTTATCCTTTTTGTCCTCTCATCACTAAGTTTTTAAAGTAAGAAACAGTTAAATATTTTAGCCGGGTCGTCTAGCGGTCAAGGATCCAGGGCTCTGGCCCCTGGGACCCCGGTTCAAATCCGGGCCCGGCTACCTTAGTGGGGGAATCCCCCACACCCCCGATGTTAACGTATGTCTCAATTATCTTGTCTAAAGGTGCAATGTAATAATGCCTTTGTTTACCGCCATCACCCTTCTCTATGGAGTAAACATAATACTTTCCTTTGATCTCTTTTACATAGAATTTAGAATTCACGTAAAAGGAAGGCATTCTAAGAATGTTAAATAACGCGGGTTTAAATACTCGTTCTAATAGAATATTGAAAAATCAGTTGAAAGAAGAAGGCAAAAAATCATCAGTAATACTAACAAAATGGTATTACTTAACAAACAGCACATCCGTTATGCTGAGCATACGACAACTTGCCCGGTGTGTAGAAAGGAGTTTACAAAGACTGACGCCCTTCTAGACCATGTCTGCAAAAAGCATAATATTTGCGTAAGTTAGACCCCTTTTAAACCCTGATTCTCTTTTTCCGGCAAATGAGAAAGGAACTACTAACTATAGGGATTTTAAGCGTGTTCCTAATGTCAATAGTAATACCCGTAAGCCAGGCATATGAAATATACAATCCAGGTGACGCAGGTTATATTTTCTGCCCGGTTTACACCAGTAATGACGCTGGTTATGCATACAACCTTTCCAGGATAACGTTTGTGACGACGGTCGTAAATTTGACGGGGACATTTGAATATGATTATTCGGAAGGCGGTCTTCAAACAGTCTGTTATTATATTGCTTTAGGGCAAATTGTACCTAACAAACAATATGGGGCTTACTATATACAACCAGTTATTATATTTGGTACTAATGGAAACGTATGGATTCTTAAATGGATTGTTCAGGCATGGGGTAATGACTCCGGTATTCCTTATGAAGAGTATAATAATTCTGGTCTTATTACCTATGGTTTAGGTTCATTAGCAAACCTTAACTACCTCTTCAATTTAACGATTAAAGCATCATTAAATAACGGTCAAATAACTAGTGCATAGGTCTATATTGCAAACGCTAAGACCGGTCAAATATACTTCAGTCAGACTATAAACCTACAATATCCGATACCCGATAAACAAGTCTTCTTTGAGGTTGAAGATGCACTAAATGGGGCTACACCGACTAATTTCCCAATCATTCCTTCAAGTAACTACATATTTGTTAATGCATTAGCATCAAATAGCTCAGCTATATTTAACGCAGGACTTCCACTCTATAACGGTGTAGGATTTGTGATGGAACCACCATATGCAATGGCGTACGTAGTCCCAACGTTTGGTATTGGAAGTAATAATATGGGGACTCAAGGAGTCCTCTATTACTGGTGAATAAATTTATATAAGCTAACATTTCTTTTTTACTTTAATGAGAAACATAATTTTACCTATATTAGCAGTAGCTCTAGTTCTTCTCGGTATATTGTTCTATCTACACCCAATATCGTTCTATCCACACCCGGTAAGAAGCAGTACTACAACTACCACCACTACAAATACTACATGGACTAATACCAGTTTACTCCAACAAGTACAACAATTAGAAAAAGAACTAACTTTCACTGACGGGCCGATTATGTTCGTTAATCAAACACAAACTATAACAACACAAACAACATCTCAAACACAAACTGCAACAACACAAACAACAACCGTTCAGACATCTACAACTAAACAACAGTGGTACGTTCAGTACGCCCCAGAAATTGTGATAGCGATATTGCTAACCCTTCTAGGGCTTTTATACAAGAGACGTTCAAAGAAATAGCCCCTTATAAACTCTCTCTTTTTTACGCTTACAGCAGTTATGGGACTTTAACGTAACTTAAAGATTTTCATCAGCCCAAGTGGTCCACCTAAATAACGTTCAACGAACCTGAGGAACGCCTCCACGCTCCTCAGGTTAAGAGCCCCCACCAGCTCCCTGACAACGTTAGTCATGATGGTGAAGATCGTGAGGTATCCCTGAAGCCTCTCTCTCCTCCAGAACGAGGAGTCCTCCAGTCCCAGGGCCTTGACGTCCCTGTGGAGCTCCTCAATCTCCCACCTCATCCTCCATACCTCCTCGATCTCCTCCTCGCTGAGCGAGAGGTCGGTCGTGTAGAGATACCTGACGTGTATCCCAGAGTTAAGTTTATATTCCCGGACTAGCAATTTTATCGTAACCACTCGGTCTCCCAGGGTCAGGTCGGTGTAGTAGACTCCGGGGGGTAGGTCTCCCACTCGGAGGTGCCCCTCCACCTCCTCGAGGGTCCCCCGGGCCGACTCGACCCTGAGGAGCCTCCGGTTGGACTTGAGCTCAGACACCACGTTG
>JBBHKV010000010.1:0-6667 GCA_037389275.1 Sulfolobaceae archaeon RB850M | reverse complement strand
AAGGAAGATTTGTGCGATAAACTGGAAAGTAAACTAAAGTTCATTTATAAAAGGTATGAGAACTAAATTGTTAGTGAAAATTTATGTTTGATACTGATATTAGAACTGTTAATTCTCATTTAACGACCCTATAACTCCTGTTTGAATTCTATCTTATGAAAATAACTTTTTTCAATTCCATTGAGGATTAACATTATAACTGTACCGCTGAACTCATCTCTCAACATAAATCTTTCAATTCCATTGAGGATTAACCCAAGGCTAATGTTGTCCTCTCGATTATCGTAGACTCTCTTTCAATTTTATTGAGGATTAACACAGATGCAATCGAGATCTTAATCATTGAAGTATTAAGCAGACTTTCAATTCCATTGAGGATTAACAAGCTATAATCATCTTTCTGATAATCATAACAGTTCATCCGCTTTCAATTCCATTGAGGATTAACCACAGCACACAACGCGATGTTCTCCTTCATCCAGTAAGGCCTTTCAATTCCATTGAGGATTAACTCTCCCTGGTCAGACGACAATTGTGACTTCTTAAAAGAAGCCTTTCAATTCCATTGAGGATTAACACGGGGGGCATGCCGATAGGTGACGAATGGCTTGGAACCTGATCTTTCAATTCCATTGAGGATTAACGAATATATTTCTATCGCTGACGATTGTATTGTTGAAATTCTTTCAATTCCATTGAGGATTAACTACCGCAGAATAGTTAGCGTAAACCCACAGCCTGTAGGTGACCTTTCAATTCCATTGAGGATTAACTGTGCAATTAGGGTATTATTCATCTAACTGGCATATCCTTTAACTACATTTGTCATATGTGATATGATATAATATGGGAAGAGCAAACTAACTGGCATATCCTTTAACTACTTGCAATTGTATCAGTTGCGAAAACTAATAGTAAAATGTTCTAACTGGCATATCCTTTAACTACTGATAACGACATTAATTCTTTACAAGCTTCCACGGACACTAACTGGCATATCCTTTAACTACCCATTCTTTATAATGTGCAATTAGGAATTTCAATTAATAAAAGAAATAAGATTACTAGAAATTTTGCATTCTTTATAATGTGCAATTAGGGTATTATTCATCTATTCCATTGCTAGTGTGCTTTCGTTTCTTATCTAAACTCTTCTCTTATATAAGTTTTACTGTGCTTAATGCTTTGTGGGCTACTTCAGAATTATACAAAATTTATAAATAATTATACCGAGTATTACCCATGGGAAAGAGTAAGTACAAGAGGGATTGGCACAAGTACGACGAGAACGTTATAACGAGATATACCCTAATGTTCCCCTTCTACGTCTTCGAACACTGGTGGGATTTACTAGCAGAGGAGAATAGGCATGCCAAGAAAACCTACAAGGCACCAAAGGAGTTCAACGAATTCCTAGCATTCCTCCACATCTTCCTACCTTATAGGGCCATAGAAGGAGTATTGAGAGCACTAGAGAGACTGAAAATCATCAAGCCTAGACTACTCAACAATATGGGAAAGAGTGAGAAACATGAACGTAAAATTCCCGGAGGCAAATGACCAACTTGAAGCAGACGCAACGGGAATAAGCACAAACAAGGGAGGACAATACATTATCGCAAAATGGGGAAAAACCAAGGACTCAAAATTCCTCAAAATCGAAATAGTAATGGATAAAGACCAATTCAACGTAATAAACGCCGAAGTAACCACCAACGAGGTTGAGACTGCAGTTAAGACAGTTAAGGATTTACAAGATAAGGGAAAGAAGGTCAAGAAATTTTATGGGGATAAAGCTTATGACGCTAATGAGGTTTACAAGACCGGGGTTGAGGTTGTCGTCCCACCTAGGAAGAACGCTTCTACTAGGCGTGGCCACCCCGCTAGGCTGTAAGGGAGTTCAAGAGGTTGGGTTATAATCGTTGGAGGGAGGAGAAGGGTTACGGTGTTAGGTGGAGGATTGAGTCCTTATTCTCTGCTGTGAAGCGTACTTTTGGGGAATCTGTTAGGGCTACAACATTTTTAGGACAAGTGGTTGAGGCTAAACTCAAGTTCTGGGCTTATGCATTGATGGTCCACTTAGCTAATTCTTTAGTTGGTAGAGCACCGGGTATTAGGGTGTAAGCTTGTGAATAACGTTGAAATAAATATTAATTACTGAAAAATTCTCAGTGTATCATATCATGCTTATGAAATAAATTGAAGAGATCAACAAAGCAGGCGGTAGGATAATTTACCGAAAATTATGAAGTCCCTTGTATTCCGTTTGCTATTGTCATTAGTAGCCCGACGTAATAAGCTGGAAAATGGGCAAAGCACTCACTTTAATGTGAAACTACTTTGTTTACGTAATGTTAAATGTAATAGTTAACGGAAGTCATAGAAAGTCTTACAATTTTCCATTCAGATACTTCTTCAGAATAATAAACCCTGAAAAGTTGTATAAGAGGCAAGGCACTCATATTGAAATTTTGTTAGATACCAGTGAGTCGATGTGGTACTCCGACGTATTACCGGAATACGCTAACTACGGGACTAATTGTAGAGTTGTTGACGGTGTTGTGTGATTTTCCGCAATAGGTTCTTAAATATACTACGCCACCTAGGTACTCCTTCAAGTCTCCTAGCTCTGATCATTGGCGTATTCTGCCTATTGCGTTAAGAAGTTTATAAAGGAGGCCGGGTTTAACTTCGAATATAGTAGTTTCACCTCGCACTCTGTACTATTATAGTAAGGACTGCAGTGACAAGGAAGTAAAGGAGTTACGACAGAAGGCGAGGTGGAGTACGATTTTATGCTAAAGGAAGTTTCTATATTTTAACTACAAATCTCCTTGCCTAAAATTTCTGAGAATTGTAAAAATACGTAGGGAAACCGTTAAGGGTCAATTGTGAAACCATTGAGGACTTACATACTCCTTTAATGCCCTTAGTGTGGATGAAGATAGGAGACACAAGCGATAAGGGATTGAGTTAAAGAAGATATACTTTTTAAATGACTCCCATACGAGAGGGCTTCACATTCACGAAATTGCAACTTGGATTTTGTACATGTTATCAAGGTCAAACCACAACACCAGGCTTCACATTCACGAAATTGCAACTGAAAGTCATTTATAAAGATTACATCGATTAGATCGCTTTAGCAAGCAAATTTTTACTCTATATATAGAGAACGTAACATCTTATTACAGCTCGCTCAACTAAGGACTATTGACAGTCAAGAACAACCCTTGTTTCACGCTCTAATGGGTTCGTGAAGCTTAAGGTATAATAATGAGGCAATAATCCTCAGTACGGCAATCGAGAGCATCATATCTCTTATTCCCTCAACAACACCTAGGTATGAGGTTACTATCTGGACCGTAATACCCCCTATACTCGACCCGGTCAAATCACCTAAAGCACTAACCGCACTGTATAACCCTACAGCCTTTCTAGTGTCTTTAGAACTATCATATAAATATGATAGGTATGCTGTAGAATTCACCGAGTTAGTAAACCCCGCTACTACATTAGCTAAATATATCTCATAAACTGAGTTTGAAAGTGCGTAAGCAAGTGGGAACGTGGCTAAAGCCAACCTACCTAAGAACATCATGAGTTTCCTATTCTTATCCACCAACTTCCCGACCCAGTTCTGCATTAACAATGTGGAGAGCCCAGAAATCGTGTTTATTATTGCAACGTTCTCGAAGTTCATGCTAAACACGTAAACTTGTGCCAAAGGGAATAATGGCCATGCTGAAGACCATATGACGTTGAACCCGAAAGTAACAAGTAAAAAGTCCCTAAGTTCCTTACTCACCTTTAAACCCTTACTTGGTGGTTTCTCGTAATCTACGTCGAAATTCCACGCGATATAAGTATCTATTAGAGTTAAAATACCGGTAATGAGGAAGAAGGGCCTAATCATTGAAACTGATCTTCCGACTAAAAACCCGGTAATGAGGGTAGCAACTAAACCACCCAACGTTGAGTAAAAGGAGTATTGGGCTAACGTCCTACCCCTAGTTGTACCGCTAACCCTCTCCATAATTAAGTACCAACCGAAGAGGGATATGCCTAAAGAGGACTCAAGGAGTACATATAATAAAACAAAATTCACGCTGTTGAAGGGGGTAAAAGCTAAGATTATCCACAGTAAAGTTGAAACCCCAGTACCGAGAATTACCAGTTTTTTCCCTCTAGCCCTTATGAAACCTAAGAGGAATTGAACTAATGATGGTAATACAGTACCGGCTGATGAAACAATTGCTAATACTTCACCGTTTAAACCGGAAAGTGCTGACAAGAAAGATATGAAAGGTTGTGATAAGTTAAGCGCGAAGTTCTTGAGGAGTATGTAAGTCCTTAATGGTTTCACAAGTATGAGATTTTTCTACATCTCTAAAAAACTATCCCCACATTAGCCGAACACTTAAAGCCCGCTGAAGCTTTATTTAATAGATTTGTGAAAATTCTTTATGAAAGTAACTTATGAAAAGAAGGGGAAAGTGGGTTGGATAACCTTTAACAGACCAGAAAAATTGAACGCATTAGATAGGGAGTCGTGGTACCTCCTGTCCACTTACCTAAAGAAGGCTAATGAGGATAGGGAAATAAATGCTGTAGTATTAACGGGTAACGGAAGGGCATTTTCTGCGGGCGATGATATACACGCAATGTATGAGCTTAAATCGGTAGAAGAGGCGAGGGAGTTCTTTTCCACTCTCTACGAAGCCATAGAGTCATTAATAAACTTGGACAAACCATTAATATGCCTAGTCAACGGATTAGCTTACGGCGGGGGTTGTGAAATCTTATTGTTATGTGATATAGTAATAGCCTCGGAAAACGCGAAGCTCTCGATTCCGGAAGGTAAGTTGGGTTTAATCCCACCTATGGCCGTAACTATAGGTTATAAAGCGTTAGGTAGGAGTATATCGAGGCTAGTACTTACTGGCGAAGAGATAAGTGCTGAAGAGGCTAAGGCAATAGGGTTGGTTGACTACGTATCTAGAAACCCAGAGGAGGACTTGAAGAGAGTGTTATCACTTTTAGAGAGAATAGACAGCGATGCCATAATAGCGATGAAGAGGTGGTTGAGAAGCGAAAGGAAACTTGTGGAAAAGGCTGTAATTGAGTTAGCCTTACTTTCTCAGACGTTAAGTGCCAAAAATAGAATGAAAGAGTTCATAGATAGAAGAAAGTCGGGCTGATTAGACCTAGCGAGTAAGCAGGCTTAATACTTTAAACAGAATATACTTGAAAGAAGAACTGTATCTAAGACTTTCTTTAAGTTGGCATTCCTCCTTGTCTGCGAAGCTTTCCTCACCCTTAAGGGATAGTTGACGACAAGAATTTCTCCTTTTCCTACAGTGTTAGAAGGGAATAGGCTGAGTACTTAATCCACCCGAGCTCATGATGTTCCCTATTCTCTCAAGATTTTTCAAAACGGGTACTTAATCCACCCGAGCTCATGTAGTTAACTCAGATTTCCTTAACGTTTCTGGGCCTGCTAATAAGGAAGCTATCGCTATGATACTTCCGATGCTGAACACTATTAACGCTGAGATGTAAGGGGAATAGAACCTACTTAGGAAGGAGATATATATTGACGAGAAACCCGCAATTATGAACGCTCCGTTATACGAAAACCCTACACCGGTCGCCCTACTTATAGTCTTAAACCTTTCTGACAAATAGGCAGGGGTTATCGCTGACGGTAAGTTTACCCCAAAACCGAACAGTAGAATAGCGTAAACTAATGGAACTGTGTGGATTCCTAAGTATAGTACCCCTGCCACAACTACAGAAACAACACTACCTATAAGGCCCATAGCCCTCCTACCGACCTTATCAGCTAGATAACCAGAAACGATCATCGCAAGTATGCCTATTACGTTCATGTATAACGCTAGAAGTCCGTAAACTGATGGTGGTAACTTCATAATACTACCTAAAAGTACCGGCACGAACTGGGGCCCGGCATAAATCATCATCCAAAAACCTATCATGACCCCGATTGTCTGTAACAGAGGTCTAAGACCATGGACTACCTCACTCACAGTAGGTTTCTTAACTTTTAAGTACAAGGGGGATTCACTAATTTTAGCCCTTATTAACACTGCAACTATTGCTGGGAATATCCCTATAAGGAATATAATTCTCCAACCGTAAGACATGAAATAGCTTTGCCTCGCCAGGATAGTAAAGACCAGGTCTACTATTACGAAACCTACCAAAGTACCCGATTGCATTAACCCGGAGAACAACCCCCTATTTCTCCCAATACTCTCCATGGCTAAGGTAAAACTACTTGAGACGTCACCTCCTATAAATATTCCTTGTAAGAACCTCAGCACAGAGAGTAGTACGGGAGCTAATATACCTATTTGGTAATATGTTGGTAAAATCCCGGTTAAACCTATTACTGCTGAGTAACCTATCACAGTGAATATCAGTAGCGTTTTTCTACCTTTTAGATCGGAAAAGAGCCCCATTAGGAAACCTCCTAACGGCCTCGACACAACTGTGAAAACTATTGGCAATACTGCACCTAAAAGCCCTAAAGTGGGATAAAAGAGTTTCTCTAAAACTGAAGCAGTTATCACTACTGCACCTAAATCATATGAGTCCATTACCCATGAAAAATACGCCCCTAAGTAGTTGGCCTTTTCTATCA
>JBBHKV010000009.1:0-6501 GCA_037389275.1 Sulfolobaceae archaeon RB850M | reverse complement strand
ACGCCCGAGAGTATGAAGGATATCAAGAACGCTACTACGCTTATTAATGGTAAAGAGAGTAAGATTGGGTAAGAACTGAGGTAAGGATTAGAATAGGGATAAGGATTAGATAAGGCAATAATAAATGCTAAGAATAAAGAAATAAGAAGTAAAATGTAGCCTATTTTAGCCGTGTTTGATGCCCAATAACCCAGATCTTGACGCCCTAATAGCCTAATTCCCAAACCCCCGTTTTTTAAAGCTGCGTACAAAAGGGTTAATGACGTTATTACGAACATCAAAAAGAGTATTAAATTACCTATTAAATTACTTGTTGTAACTGCAGAAAGAATGGCTGACTCAGCTGCCTCAGCTAAGAATCCAAAAATAGCGGAAAGTATTAAATACATGCCGAGGTTGTTGATAATATTCTTTACAGTCCGCATCGAACTACATTATCTTAACCTTATATATAAATTTTTAGTTTACCGAATTTTGTGGGTGCTCCTTTTTTATCAAAGCTAACGTTAAGCTTACTTTTAAATCAACGCTTGAATTCAAGGAAAATTGATGAGCCTAACATCTAAGAAAATTGAACCGATCCACAAAGCAAGTTCACTGCAAATCTTAGGCATGTAGTCCAACAGCTAAAAATTAAAACCTGGCGGATTTTGTGACGCTTTTAAAAAAACTAGTATAAACCTAGTACTATCTCACTAGTCCCATCCTGGTTGATGTAAATCCTTGAAAACTCGCCCATGTTATTTAGGAATAAGAGTCCAGCTCTTTGTTTGTGGTAAATGCTAGAAAACACCGTTATTACCTTACCGTCATGGTCTATTTTGAACCCGTCAGCAGTCTCGTGAGCCCTAATAACCCCTCTAAAACCAGTTCTAGTTAAAAACTCCTCTGTAATTTTTCTACCGAAGTAAAACACTCCATCACCTCTCCTGTTAAGCGAAAAGTAATCAATTGAGTCATTAGGGTCGTTCCATAACAGTTGGAAAAGTATAGGGTCGTCTGGGATAATATCTCCCTTAGGGAGCCTATACAAGTCGTTAACACTGTCTATTCCTAACTCCATCTCTCCTTTAGCGTTATAGAGACCCGGTAAACCCCCGTGAGTACAAAAGTAACCATTAATACTTACGGCTACGGGCATTTGGGAGAACAGTTCTACGAAAACTGGGTAATACTTTTCACCTACTTTTTCCTTTACTTCTCGATAAAAGCCGTAATAATAGTTTGTGAGGGGACTTTCGTGATTTCCCCTCAAAACTATTACCTTTTTATCCCTGTCATTTACGAGGAGTTCTAGGATACTTATTAGGTTCTCTATTCCATTCGGTGGTTGTCTGTCAACATAATCGCCCAAGAAAACGAGTAGGTCTACCTTGTCGTAATAATATTTAGCTAACTCCGTAACATTAGTGGCGCCGTGAGTATCACCTATAAAAAGCACCTTCTCGGCCTTATATTCACCTATATAACTACCTTGTTGTTTAAATATCTCTATCGCGTGTTTTACAACGTCTAGCCATTCCTCCATCAAAATCACCCTGTTAAGTATGGGTATAACATATTGGCTATCTCAGATGCTGTAGGCCTCTGGGTAGGGTCGGGGTTTAGCATTTTCTTGATTATTCCCATCAATCCATCATCTGGTAGGGAATTCCACTTCTCCGTTACCCTCCTTAACAACTCATTATAAGTTGCCTGGAAGTTACTTGTAGATAACTCATTAAATGCTTGATTAACTAAGGTCACGTCATTGAAGTATCTCCCGGTTAATAAGGCATATGCCATACTTCCTAGGGCGTATATATCCATGCTCGGGTGGGCTGGGTTTATTAGCTGTTCCGGTGGACAGTACTCTAAGGTTAACTGCGTTACTGGGTTACCGATCTTTACCGCGCTTCCTAAGTCTCCTAACTTAACTTGAGTCCTACCGTTAACAATGTTATCATAAACTTCTTCTCCCACATCCCCTGGGTATTGGGTGAAAAATACGTTCTGCGGTTTTACATCTAGGTGTACATAGCCTTGTGAATGGATGAAGTATAAAGCCCTAGCTATATCATAAATTACCCTCACAACTATTTTCTCCCATACTTTAGAGTTCTTAACGTTAGGGTTGCTGATCAGCTTTGATAAGGTACCACCGCTCATGTATTCCATTACTAGGTAAGGTGGTGAGGTAATGTATAATTCGACATTCCCTTTCATAATATTCATTAATGTGGGGAAATCAACTTTTCCTCCTACTACCTTCACTACTGCGTCTGTCTTGGTTGAGAGTTCTATTAAGTTATTCAGCTCTTTATAAAGCTCTTGGAAGTTCCTCATACCTATAGTCACTGTACTCCCCGGAGTAGGTGTTACCTTCATCACTTTCATTGCATATGTATTCCCATCAGCCCCTATGACTTTAAGGACGTATGAAGTTCCACCTTCCCCTATAACATCTGACACGTAGTAGGAGTCTATTTTTCTTTCTTTCCATAGGGTAGGGTCAAAGTTGGATAAGCTTAATTCCTTTATCTGGAACCTTATTTTAACGGACTTTTCGGCTATAAATGACTTTGACTCCGGCACCAGAACAGTGTTCCCTTGTATCACGTCTTCTATTTCTACCCTACTACCCCTCTTAACTTTTATGGTCTTACTACTTAGCGTTATCTCGTCCTCATTGATTTTGACTCTTATACTCGGTGAATAATTCTCGGGGTATTCGAAAGACAACACTACCTCCTTCCTCTTGTTATACATCATGTATCCGCCTATCCCCGCAACACCAAAGGGTACTAATAGTAATAACACGCTGAGTAAGTTTATTGTATACACTTCTTTTTCGCTAATAGGCCCGGTAACTACCAGGTACTGCCCGTTGGGCGCGCTTTCGTTGCCCTCCCAATATACATTAACAAATGGGTTAGGGCTGGGTTGATTCAATTGTATTTTTGTACCTTGGGTAACCCACTCCTCAGTATTTCCGATAGTTACTAAGTACTGTATTACGTAGTTAGGGGTAATAGTTTCACTACCGTATACCGGGCTCAACGTGGAGTTAAGGTAGTACCTTTCGGTCGGGGAAACCTGAATTATTTGTGGTGGGGAGGGTAACGCACCTCTACTGACCCATTGAGTAATAGTACCGTTAGGTAAGTTGATCGTTACTAAATACTGAATCACGTAGTTCGGGGTAATAGTTGTTGGGGAACTAATAGTATAATTCCCTTGGGAGATTAAGAAGTACCTCGCGGTAGAATTAATTTGAATTACTGTTGGTAAGGATAATGTAAAGCCTTTGGTTACCCATAAGTTCGTAGTACCGTTAGGGTACTGTACTGTCACTAGGTATTGTATTACATAGTTCGGAGTTATGGTCATGGGCGAATTAATTGGCACGCTTACGTTCTGGGATAAGGCATATCTTTCGTCATTTGATACTTGAATATACTGTGGTAATTTTATGTATGAGCCGGCGTTAACCCATTCCAGTACCGTCCCGTTAGGTAGGTTTATGTTTACTAAGTACTGTAACTGGGAAGTGACTGAGAGAGTTATAGGCTTATTAACGACTATTTCATATTCATTTGACGTTATCGCATACCTAGCTGTTGAGTTAATGTAGTAGTACTTGTAAATAATTATACTCGTGTTAGCTTTGAAATAACCAGACTGTAAGGTAGCGTTAACACCGTTTATATTTGCCGGGATCGGTTGGTTCACACTGACGTAATAGTATACTTGCGTTGACAGCGGAAACTGTGGAGAGTTTACGGTAAAAGTCTCTTGTTGCACTACGTAAAGCGTGCCATTATAAGTCACGTTTTGTGAGGGAATTTCAATTATTGTCCCCGCATTATACCACCCAGACTCCAGAGTCTCTAACGTATTGTTAACATAGGCTTTGACGGGGAAGGGTACGGTTAAATAATACTGTAAAACATATGCGGGAACTATAGTGTATAATCCAGCCGTAGTTAGATATATCGTTGAGTTAGTATAATATACTCCGTTTACTCTAACTCCATTGAGGAAGTAACGTTCCACATTTGTGACGTAGTAAGTCTCATTGAACTTCAATATTGACGGAACTGGTAAAGAGATAGTAGTGTTAACGTTTTCCGGTATACCGTTAGCGTAAAATATGGGAACCGGCGAAATTACCTTGACCTCAACAGCGTACGGTAAAGTAATTGAATAAGTTGTGGAATACAGCGTATTCCCTCCGACGTTAAGCGTTAAAGATATTTGGTAAGAGCCGTCTTGTAATGATAGGGTTGTAGTAGAGTTTGTTAACGTTTCTGAAAAACTCTCTGGGCCGGAGACACTCAGCTCCCAATCAGCGCCCCCCGGTATGGTAGTTATATACACGTTGTTCCCAAAGGCTCTCAATGAAGTGCCCACGGTCCATAAGTACTCCGAATTCGTTTGCCCGTTACTTTGGATTACGGTTACCCCATTATACGTTTCGGCTATCCCTTGGCTCGTTGACACGCCAGATAAAGCCTCGTAAGTTGTAGAATACCCTCCGGGGACATTGTAAAACACGTTCCCATACCCAGAATAGTAAGCGAGAGAGATGCTCCCGCTCCATGAATAAACACTTACTGTAGTACCCAATTCAGTCCCAGAGACAGGTCCGCCAATTACAAAGGATACATAATTCCCGCTCCCAGCAGGATTGGTACCCCCTACAATTATGTATGTAGACGATGTGGGAACGTATAGGATTATCGTATCAAACGTGGCATTTGCCACTAGGTTACTACCACTAAGCAATTCAAAATACTGAAAGATTATAGGATAACCCTGGTAGTTCACTGCAGCGGTCTCTAAAACGATGGTAATGGGTAAGGTTACAGTATAAGTATTGTAAGAGTAATAATAAAATTGTATGCCGTTATATATTTCTATACCACCATTACCTTTAATTAAGGAAGAGTTTATACTCGCATCAGGTGCTGAGAAATTCCATAAGTAATCCTCAAACGTAACTCGGTATTCGTTTCCGCCTACATATTGAATTAATGCAACGTTGTTTGACCAATAGTATTGGCCGTTACCAAGTTCTATTACTGAGTTTAGTTGTAACGAGAACGGCCCGCTAGTACTTGCTGAGTTTAAAGTAAATACTCCACCCACAGTAGTGGTAGTGTAAGAATAAGAGACTATCCCTTTACCGCTAATTGGTACTTGACCGGTATCAACTATCCCTACTGCCGGTGAAGGTGAAGAGATTTGTGAGTAAGAAAGAGTTGTTAAGATTGGTAATAAAAATAAAAGGGATATAAATAGTACACTTTTCTTAATATCCTTTAAGTCTCTCATTAATACTAAGTCTTAAAAAGAAATTTATAAGCTTTTTACTTGACCAGTTTGTCTTTCCATGAGGTCCTCGATAGAAAATTGTATAACGAGTCCGGATTGAGGTTCGGTATGTAAAACTTTCTACCACTTCCTCCGTTCTCCTTAATGTATAGTACACAAGACCCACTCTCCCTCGAAATCTTAAGCGATTCTATATCATAAATCTTTAGAGCTTCACATTTATTACAGTCTAAAAGCTCGTGTTTCATAATGAAGAGCCTTTGTCCTTCCAGTTGCATTTTCTTTACAAACTCTGATAAGCTGGCCCTTTTAGGTATAAGTAATAAGGTCACACCCACTACAATTCCGGGAATTATGACTAAGGGAAAATTAAAAAGTACTGCAAAAGCAGAAATCGCTGTGAATTCCGCTAGGGAGACGCCTAATAATGAGTTCAGCTTCTTATTATAACTGGGTATTTTCGTATCGTTTTGGGAAACCACAAGACTTGAGTTTGTTATTTTTATCGTGAACACAGATTTCTTGTCCTCACCAACTACAAATGGGAGTTCGGCTAGAACTATTTCCGAAAACGGATACCCGCACTTTAAACAAGCAACAGCGTGATCATCGTTGGCAAACCCACAATTGGGACAAACCTTAACCATATATTGCAAGATATGAGTTTCCGGTTTATAAATTCATACTTAGCTGAGCCTCAATCATAACTTATTAGGGGTTAACGATTATCTTAGACCCTAAATTCATTTTGCATGGCTTTTTTTAAACCCAGAAAGTAACATTACTACTTTATGAGAATATTTAGTTAAATTATTTTAATCACTATTTAACTCCCTTAAATCATTCTCGGGATGATGAGTTTAGGGGCCTAGAGATTATTAGATTTCCTTAAACATTAATAGTTGTTACTCAATATTAAAAATTTTTAAATAACATATTTTAGCTTAATCTTCCTTTCAATTACTAATAGGATTACAGCAGATCATACCTTCTCTAACAATTTGTACCTTCTAATTATATGACAAAAAGTTTTTATAACTCCAATTTGTCTATTAAGGATGAAAAATAAATCTGGATAAAGAGGAGTAAGCTCAAAGGAGTGAGAAAATAGCTAAAGAAGAAAAAAGAAATTAACTTTGTATACTATCAACAAGTCCGATAGCAGAATTAACTAGGTTAATTAAG
>JBBHKV010000008.1:0-5485 GCA_037389275.1 Sulfolobaceae archaeon RB850M | reverse complement strand
CAAATTCTTATCATAACGGTCAATGAAAAATAGACTTCAAAACCTGATTAATTCTTTACTTATGATATATGGACAGAAACTCTCATCAGAAAACACACAAGAAAGGGCGAGCAGTTGGTATTTACTAACGTCAGCACTTTATGATATAAAGGCCCTAAACTCTTCAGTAGACTACAGTAGCGTTAGGAATTTAATACAAGACAAGATCCCCTTAATAACCGGGCTTATAAAAGATTACCAAGAGCAAAGCGAACAGACACTAGAAGTACTAGCCTACGCAATATCTTCCTCTTTCCTACTCTATAAATCCGGGATGGTAGACGATTTTTCACAGATCTTTAATCAGCTAATGAGCCTTACAAACTCCCAAAATCCTTACGTACTGCTAGCCCTATGGAAAGCCTACAGCGAAGACCCTGACGTAATTGACTTACCCGAAATCCCCTTACTCACACTCCCTAAAGTAATAACCATCTCCGTCCCGGCGGAAAAATGTGAAAACACTGCAAACTACATCATAACAAAGACACTATTAACCTTGAGGGGTACAACTTTTATTAGGGACTTAATGGCTAAAGAACAACTCTTGAGGGCTTGTAAGGAGGAGTATTGTATAGAAGAGTTGACCAATGAACCTTACGCCTTCATCCAGGCTATAAAGAACTTTTTAGACCAACGTTACATATTCGACTGTAGCTATATAGAAAAATTAAAAACTAACGAATGTTCAAAGAAACTGGAAGCGTGCATATAAGGTGGGGCATATGGAAAAACTTAAGAGACTTTATAAAATAGACGAAAGGCTTAACAGTCCAGATCCCTACGAACTCGTCTCGGCTTTTTACGACTTAGCTTACGTTTACACGAAGTTTAAGGACGAAAACGCGTACCAGAAAGGAGTGTCTAATGCTGGAAAACTAGAGAGCCTCTACAGTTTCACACCGCCTAACGACAACGCGAAGTTTTACTACTATTACAAGTTAGTATACGCGTCAGTACTCTTCTCCCAATCACAACAATTAAAGCCTAAAATAATTGAAGCCTTAAGGGCTGAAATCCCCAGAAGGGCTGGGGCCTGGTACGGCTTGACAGCGTTGCCTTTCGCAAAAACACAAATACTCACACCGGTAGACGTACTCTCCGCAGTCCCCGCGCTTTACGAACTGGAGTACTATAAAGTGAGTAAGCCCTTCGACCCCTCCTCCTTCGGGGGTTTCTGTTCCTTTCACTACTCACCGGAATACGTAACGCTCTTGGCAATAGACACGATTTACAGAATGTACACGAACTTCTTAAACGTGACCGCAACTTATGGTGATTACATAGATAACTGTTACGACCCGTATTGCTTAGCTGGAGTATCAGCAATGGTAGGGTTAGACCCGCAAACCGGGTTTTCATTACTTAAAAACTTAAGGTATTATAGGGCGGTATTTTCAGCACAAAACATAGACTACTTAGTCAGCGAATACGGTAGGCTGAATTACACTTGCACTTACAAGCTCACACCCCCGAGAGACCCAGTTGAAGTGGCCTACAGCCTTAAGGCGACCTACCCGCAGATATTACAAGCCATATAAAGTGTTAGGGTCTGCGAACTGGGAGTTAAGGGACGGAAAGAGTTAAGGATATAAATAACTCCTGTCGGGCCTCCCACCTATGCAGAACTTAATTTCCGTGCTTTTTCCTCGTTCTCGACATGATGACTGAGTTTGCACGTCTACTTAATGAAAAAAGCTATAAACCTTTTTAGAAAAGAGTTAGAATGTGGACTTAAAAACTAAAAGAACGCTTGAGATAATACTAGTAGTCCTCGGCGGAATAATAGACACTTTCATAATACTCTGGAAGACTATACTCACCCCGGGTTTAATTTACGTTAGAGACTCTTACCCTCCCATCATACAACCCAAACCATCATTCGTGAGTAACGGGATGATAAACCTCATAACATTAATGGACAACCCGGACATGCCACTACTGTTGTTCCAGTACTTCTTCCCCTCATGTGTTAATGACAAGTTGTCTTACATTTACCCGATCTTTTTAGGCTTTATATCAATGTATTTCTCATCAAAATATTTCCTCAAAGTAAAGTACAGAGAGGTCATAGCGGGGATTATAGCGTTCCTTTACACAATTTCCCCCGCTTTTATGTACTTCACTTACTGGAACGATTACGCAACCTTTGTGGCCCTTTACCCGGCCTTATTAGCGGGACTTGATTACGTGAGCAAAAGCCCGGGAGTAAAAAGTGCATTATTACTCGCAATGTTAGCTTCCTTAACTACTACAGACCCGAGGGGTTTCTCGTTTACCGTACTCACAGTCTTGGCCTACGCCTTGTACTCCTCGATTAGGAGGGACTTAAAGTTCCTAAAAACTTTCGCTATCGCAATACCCGTTTATATAGCCTTAAATATTAGGACTTTCATAGCCTTGTTTCTTCAACAAAGAGTTTACACAGGTTTAGGGAATTCCATTGAGGTAGTTCAGTTGTGGTTGAATTACTGTACCTTCCCCTTTGAGGACAACTTAAGAGGGATAGGAATTTTTAGACCGCAAATAAACCTCTTCCCCAACCCCCTCTTCTACGTTTACTCTTTCTTCCTACCCTCATTTACAATTTTAGGCTTTGTGTTTTTTGTGGAAAAGCTTAGGAAGACTTCGATCCCGTTTTACTTAGCCCTATATATACTCATAGTTGTCGTCGAGTCCTCAACTATAGACTTGTTCAACCACCAGTTCACACTGAACCTTGTGTACTACATCAACGACTGGTTAAAGAACACACCGTTCTTCACTTACATGTGGATATTTTTACCGACATACGTTACCGAAATGATCCCCGCCTTACTATTTCTTACTTTTGCCGGGGTGGTTAATGAGGTCTTAAGTGTTAGGATTCGTCTTGCAGTAGCAAAACTACTTCCTATATTCCTTTTAATTCTTGTAATTCTCGGGCAAGTCGTTTACTCCTACTCCTCTTATTCTTCCGGAAATTACGAAGGGAACTATACTCCAATACCCGTGATTAAGCCCGTTTACGAAATTGCTGAGTATTTGAACACGCACGCCACAGGTAAAGTGGCAGTATTTGCTGGGGGGCCGATTTACTACCAAGGGAAATACTATAGCCCGGAAATTTTAGCCGGCTTGCCTAACGCTACTTTTATTAACTTTTACAACTCGCCCTACTTGTCTGAAATTCTATCATTTTACGGGATACAGTACGTGGTCACAAACGAGTACTACAACCTCTCAGATTACCCTGGGATAAAGCTCGTGATGAACTTAAGCGGAATAGCCGTTTACCAGAACTTGAACTTCAAGGCGGAGTATGAGGCGAAAGGAATTTACATTCTCGCTTCCTATCCGCAAATTTATTATATCCCGCCCAACTCAGCAGTTGTCCCACCTTACGTATACGTACCGCCTAAGTACCTCGCCGGAGTGATCAACGGTTCCGACGTCTATGTGAAGGCCGATCTGTTTTACAATTACTCTTTGAAGATACCGGCACAAAGGGAACCCTTCTCTCAGAACTTCTCTTGCACGATAGTTACTACCTCACACGCCCAGCAAATTCTTAATACGTTCCCCGGAATACATTTGATACAGAGTAGGGCACCGGCTAAGGAATACGTTAATGCGGGCTACGGTTATTTTGCAATAATTTTGACTTATGTACAATACCCTGAGGGAGGGATTATAGGGGTAAGTAACGGGACTAAAACATTACAAGTAGCTACTGCCGGGCCATTGATGGTAGTAAGTAAGTTTCTGGGGTACTTTAAACTCGAGGGTAAGTTGGAGCTAATTCATCCCGATTATGATACAATTTACATAGTGAACCTTGAGGCAATACCGGCTAATTTGTATAACGATAGCGTCGATTTGAGTCCGGAAAACGTTAACGTTACGATCTACCCCGTTATCGGAGAAGTTATACCGAGTATCGGATATAATATAGTTATTGGGAAAGTCGAACCACCTAAGCAAATTGACTTAACTCCGGCACTTGTGCTAAACCTAACCTTTTTTATAACCGTACTTACTATATACTTTATAAAGAGAAAGAGCAAGTAAAGAGAGTAAGAGAGTTGTCATGAAAAAGTCGTTAATAAAGTAAAATTTACCAGTGTTCAAAGGTGCTTTAAAAGAATTTTGGACAAGCTGTAACCCACTGGGTATGTAAATTTTCGCATCCGGATTTATTAGATTAGAAGAGTATAAAATAAATGTGGTATTACTAACAAGAATTCCATTAACAGAATATTGAAGGTAAATGAGTTTATACGGGATTTCAGACTTGTTAATATACAGCCATGATATGATTTTAACTCCTTCAATGTTTACTGAAGCTCTATAGATATAATATCCGTCGACTTTTGTGACTAGCACATAGACCATCTCACCGTGGTAAATCGTATTGTTACCCACGTTATAAAATATATAAAGCGACTCGGGTGACAATAAATTATCAGAAGCCGGACTAACCACATATGCGGAATCATTAAGATTCACATTATAAAAGAGATATTTCACCGTGCCGTTAGGGTATACTGAAGTTATGTTTTGAATTATCAAACCGTAAATAGTCTCATTGGGGTTATAAAAATGATAAATTGCATAAAACTCTATGAAGGAAGCGGGTGAAATCGTAAGGGAACTCGTAATATGAACTGTAAGGAGAATAGGTAAAAATAAAATAAGGAGATAAAAAGGTAATAATCTTCCCATAAACTAGAAATATGATTCAAAAATAAAAAATTATTTTCTGAATAAGAGAATTGCAATAATAGCAACAACACCGGCAAGTATAATATATTTGCTAATTCTTTGCGGTAAAGGTTCTGTTAATACTCCTACAGTGATAACGCGTCCTTCAGTATAACCGGCAAAACTGGGTGGCTTCACATTAGGATTAATAAAATTAGTAAGCCAAAGGACGGAAGTAGTATTTGACACTAAACCGTTAACTCCATACTGTAAAGTAATAAATTTTAAGGCAACTCCAGAATCGTTAAACCAAATGGTAAAATTAATTGTTACGCCTGCAAATGTAGCAGAAGTGGAGTACACATAAACTGAACCGTAGTGAGAGATTAAAGTGAAGTATTCTTTTCCTTTTATGAGAGTCTTTTCACCTAAGAGAGAAGGGGAGACATAATACAAGTTTGCCGGGGAAGAAAGATTATTAATGAAAGATGATGGAGGGAGGTAATTTTTATTATTTACATTATATATTATCTCCTCTCCTAAAAAAGACCCATTAGGAAAAATTTCTACTACTTTCTGAAATATTATATCTTTAATCACAGTAATATTTTTAGCATTAAAAACCAATGTAGTACTATTATATACGAAAAATATACCTTGTTTTAGCTCATATTGATTATTTGTAGAAGCGAATGAGGGAGTTGTGAAATAAAAAAGGAGAACAGCAAGAATAAGGAGAATAAAAAAGAAAAAAACTTTCACT
>JBBHKV010000007.1:0-5057 GCA_037389275.1 Sulfolobaceae archaeon RB850M | reverse complement strand
CGCTTAGGAATACCAAAAACCACAAAGCCCCGTGAGCTTTGAGAATATAACGTCGAAAAGCCTTACGGCAAAAGGCGATTTCCCCTTCACGATCTTATACAGCCCTTGCCTATCTTGCTTATCAGTTATAGGGGCGACTAATATTCCGCCATCCTTCAACTGCTGATATATAGCAAAGGGGAATGTAGGGCAAGCGGCCCATATTATCGCTTTATCGTAAGGTGCGCCTTCCGGATAACCTATACTTCCGTCACCGAAGATTAAGTGGACTCTTCTGCTCTTCAAGTTTCTCAGTGCTAGGTTGAAAACCTCTTCATCATTTTCTAAGGAATAAACGTTTTCATCACCTACTATTTCAGCTATTAAAGCTGTGTAATACCCGCTCCCAGTACCTATCTCAAGAACCTTATCGTTGGGTTTAAGCTCGAGGAGATCTAGCATTTTAAGCCCCAAGCTTAGAGCTGAAGTATTATAACGTTTAGTTATCGGCAGAGCGTCGTCAACGTGTTTTAGCGAATAGGCTAAATGCCTAACCTCTTTCGGCAAGAAGTCACGCCTATCTACCCTCTTAAACGCCTCAATTAGCTCCTTACTATTTATGAATGTCGATATATATCTTATAATCTCCTCCTTTTCGCTCAAACTAATCTCTGTAAATTTTCTCTTAACTCGGTAATATTGTTATCAGCCTTGAACATCACCGGTATGTCCTCTTTTAATGCGGCCTTAAAGCTCACTAATAACCACTGCCCAACGTCAAAGTCCAATGTCTTATCTACCAAAGAGTCTGAAATCCCGAAGGTTTCAGCGATTAATTGCCTATCATATGGCCTCGGTAAGGTGCTCACGAAGTAAGTGTGGATTTGTTGTAAGACGTTAGTGTTGAGGTAAGCTAATCTCTGCGTGCTTATTAACCCATGTAAGTGGTATTTTCTACCGTGCCTTAACAATTTTTCAACAGCGTTTGATGACTGCTCACTATAGTCCTTTTGCCTCGTTTCAAACGGTATGAACTCTTGTGCCTCGTCCAGTACGAATAGCACTGCTGGGTTAGTGGAATAAGACCTCTTCCTCCTCATGAAGACTTGTTCTATAAGCATTGAGACTATTAATCTCGCATCGTCCATGTTAGGTGCTTCTATTATGAAAAGTCTCGGCGAGGAGGGGTCTTGGTCTAGTACTTCAATTGCCAAAGCCTCTACGTCATACTCCTCGCTCTCAGCGGGCTTAAGCTCTAAATAGGATTTCAGGGAGGACATGAAGGTGAAGATCACGGAGTTCTCCCTGACCCCAGCCTCCCTAGCCTTAGTCTCAACCTCGTTTAATACGTCGTAAATCGTCTCGTCAACTATGTCGTCTTTACCTAATTTCTTCTCCCTCATCAGCTTATCAAGTTCTTGTAATAAAGTCATGAAGAAGGGTTTTTGTGACGTTGCGACATACTTATCCTCAATTTGGCTCCTAACCATGTCTATTAGTAAACCGTAAGTTAGGTATGTAATTCCTTGAGGGGGTACATATAGCCTCCTTAACTTCTTATCAACGTATAGCTTCTCGAAGCCCTTCCTTATTAAGTCTCTGAAGTCTTGGAGTTCCTCTGGTATAACGTGAGTCCTAATCAGCTTTTTCCCGGCGTCGATTTCATTTAAGGGTAACCTCTCCAGGCTAACAAGTCTCGACTCGTTCTCTAAAAGTTGGTCTAGTAGTAATACCGCGTATTCCATAGAAACGTCAACTATAACGACTTTTACATCACGTAAGTTCTTGAGTACCCTTCGAATGATTAATGAAGTCAAGTTGGATTTTCCGGAGCCGGTATAAGCGAATATCCCCATGTGGTAATTTATTGCCTTCCTCAAGTTTACCTTTAATAATGCGTCCTCATTAACTACCTTTCCTAAAGGTGTACCGTCATCATAGAAGATGAACTTCTCAAAGGCTTCAGCCGTTAAGAATTTGACCTTAGAACCGGGGAGTGGGGGGATGTAACCCCTTTTGAACTCTATCTTCCCGTCGTTTTGGCTCATTACGTAGCCCACGGGTGAGGCGAAGATCTCGATCCACGCTTCTTTACTCTCCCAGTCTATTCTCTTCATTATTTCCTCCCTTAGCTCCGGGGGGATGTTCCCGTCTAAGTTTATCATACCGTAGTGTTGAGGTATGTAATCGGAAACCTCGAGTAATAGGTAATGGTTATCTTTTATCGTTTCCACTACCGCCAATTTACCGGGTTCTAACTGTATGTTTCTCGTGAAAGGCATTTCTATTACGAACACCTTAAAAGTTATTGTCCCCCTACCGTCTGCTGTGGGTCTCGTAAAAGTCCTTATCTCCCTTAATCTACCTTCAGTCTCAAGGAAGAGCATTAAATTCCACCTTTTCTATGTCTTTCCACTAAACTCCTAAACCCTCTGTAACTATCTTGTACTAGTAAGTTTAATACCTTAGCCTCCCTATCGCGGTAATATTTAGCAACTTTATCGGCTAAGAAGAGGGGGTAATTATAGCCTAAGGCTTCAGCAATGGGTTCCCTTCCGAGCGTGTATAAAATTGAAAGGACTGTCCCCCAGTCCAGTTTGAGGTTCGTCTCCACTAGAAATACCCAAGAGAAGTCAAAGAGCTTAAAGTAGGCCCCCCTTATTCCGTTCTTCTCGTATGCCGGGATTAACCACGGAGTTTTTCCGCTATACTCTATTGTCGTCGAGGGGTCTTTGACTATGCTTATAAACCTACCTTGATTGAAGTTGTCAAAGGAGGGTTTTCTATCGAGGAAGACAATATCTACCTCATCGTCAAGCACTTCATTATACTCTAACTCTCTCATCCTCTCCTCAGCGTCGCAATTCTCACAGTATTCTTCCTTGTGATCTATTTCATCTACGGTGAACTTATCCCCATCAATTTTCCCTCTTACTATCCCTATTGCTATGTAAGCAAAGGAGCCCTCTCTTGTGTTTACTACATGTAAGCTTCCGTCAACAGCCTTATATTTGCCGTTCCACTTATTTTCAACTGTGGTGAAAACACCACTAACACTCATCACGGAGGAGTTCATTCCAATAATTAGGATGTTGTTGGCTAAAAAGTTAAGGGAGAGGGGAATGAGCCAGAGTAAAATAGCGAGTATTTTAGGTGTTACTCAGCCCGCAGTAAAGCAGTACTTAGACGAGAGTGAGGAGAAAGGGGTAAATAGGCTTAAAGAAATGGGGTTAAGTGAGGAGGAGATTAATAGTTTATTAGAGGACTTAGCCGACATTACTGACATTAAAAGTTCGATGTATTATATCACTGACTTCTCACTCAGGATGTTAAGTGAGTTTAAGTTCTGTAAGTACCATAGGGAGAAGGACAAAAGTATACCAATTGATTGTGACATTTGTAAATTTTTATATCACAGCGGGGAGGAGGAGAGGCTTGAGTTAGCCCTCTCAATGCTTCAAAACCCTTTAGTAACCCCCTTAATTCCCGAAGTGTTAAGCAATATTGCTTTCGCTAAACAGAACGCTAAGGGCGAAAAGGACGTAATAGCCGTAGCCGGTAGGATAACTAAAGTCATGGGTATTCCTTCCCCGGCGTCAAAACCCATGTGGGGGGCTAGTAAGCACTTATCGAAGATACTCTTAAACGTCATGAAGAGGAACAATGAGGTTAGGTCTGTAATGAATATTAAGTTTGATGAGAGGGTTAAGCGCGCTATCCAAGACTTGAACTTCAAAGTGGCTTATGCGGGCCCTCACGATTACGCTTCCGATGAAGATATTGTAAATGACGTTATTGCTGTTTACAACCCGGACTTGGATTGTGTAGTTCATTTGGGCGGTAAGAGTGTTGAGCCCAATACTTACGTTTTCGGTAAAGACCCGGTCGAAGTTGTGAAAAAAGTTCTAGATATTGCAAAGAAATACCGGGACATGACCGAAAATTAAAACATAGAGAGTAATACTAACTCTATGTTGCAAATTATTTAAGTACTCTGACTTATAATACTTTCTTATGTCCTTGGAAATTGCCGTAAAAATGCTTGAGGAGGTCGAAAATATAATCAAAAACTCCCAACCTAAGGATGAAGATTTTAAACTAATAGAACAGATCCTGATGAAAAATATGAATATAGAAGCAGAAATATATGCAAAGTATATAAGGAAATAGGAATACATTAATTTTTTGTGAGATTTGAAGCTTTTATTAACAAACTTCAAGGTGACGTCAAGTTTCTGACCGAGGAGAGTGAAATAGTAGGATTAAGTAAGCACGTAGTAGAAGAGGTAGAAAAAGTGGGGGTAAAACCTAAGTCTTTTTCAAACGCCCTGATCGAATACGTAAAGGACGGGGGAGCGTATTATACTACTTACCTCCATTCTAAAGGAGTTGAAGAGTGCGGTAAAGGGACTGTATTTGAGCTATGGATAAATGAAGATAGGCACGATTTCGTAATCTTAGTAAACTACAACGGGCTTTCACAAGTGAGCTTTACCAAGCCGGAATTCTTTAACGTTGTGGCTGAACAAAGCGTTAGAAATATGCTTTCAACAAGTTGTGTTGACATTAATATGCCTTACCCTTACAAGTTCGTGGTGTTTGAAACTTTTAACGCGTTTAGGAAGTTGTCTAAAGTGAACTTTGAGGGTGTAATTGATAAAAAACTAGTTTCGATAGACGATAAAAGAAGGGGGTTTGTATGGGTTTTAGAATCTCCGAACATCAACTATTCCTCAAACGTTATAATAAGGAGTGAGTAACTCCCTTCCCTTATGAGGTATTCCCTTCTCCTCAATCTCCTTTAACTTCTTGCATAGAACCGTACCGTTAGCTAACGACGATAATAGAATATAAGGACATCAAATCGTCATGTCTTCGATCTTCTTTAATGTGAGCTATTTATGATTTTCACGAGTAAATAAGGAGCTTTTACAAATGATTGTGAAGGGCTATAACTTCGCGGTACCAGGGTTTGCAAGTAAACAAGCTTTTCAATCCCGCGTTCACGTCCTTTCACTATTTCGAATAATGAAATTCTTGTAAGGTAAATCTCACGCTTTGTCAGACTGTCTTCACTA
>JBBHKV010000006.1:0-4784 GCA_037389275.1 Sulfolobaceae archaeon RB850M | reverse complement strand
AGCCGAATAAACAGTAGCCGAACTGTATTCTACTAATAGACCTCTCCTTGCCAACTCCTTCCAGGCATTCATTATTTCTTCTTCATTGACTACAACGCAATCACCATATTTCTTTATAATTTCTTCCATTTCGGGCAAAAGGAACGGGTTAGTAGAGACTAAAGCATCAGCAATTGAAGTGACTTTTTCGGGCGGATTGTACTTTATTCCCTTGACCTTAGAGCATAATGGCATAACTTGTTCAGTTTGTACGGCAATTATCTTAGGAATTTTGTTTATAACACCCCTTTCAAACATATGCCTAAATCCCTCGAAGACTCCTAATAGTAAAGTCCCGGCAGAGGTTGGGAGGAATATGTTGTCTGGTGCTCTCCAATTTAAATCCCTTACTATTTCATAAACTAAAGACCTTATCCCGTCCCTAAACTGTGGTTGGAGTACATGAGAGGCGTAGTAGTAAGGAGAGTTTTCCGCAGCCTTAGCCACATCTTCCCTACTTCCTTCAATCTTTATTACTTCAGCTCCGTAACTCTCAATCTGTTTTAGTTTGTTCCCCCTTGCTGTTGAAGGTACATAGATTCTCACTTTCATTCCAGCCGCAGCACCGTAAGCCGCAATAGAAGCCCCGGCATTACCTGAGGAATCCTCAGAAATCTCTTTTATCCCCATTTGTGCTAAGTAGGAAATTAAAGTTACTGACCCTCTATCCTTATAAGACCCAGTAGGGTTAAGGAAGTCCAATTTAAAGTATACATTTCCACTCCTTAACATTGGGGTGTTCCATTCACCTAAGGAGATCCACGATTTTATGTAAGGAAAGTTCTCCCTTAAATTTTTAGAGAATGGTAAATCATCAATTTCGACCTTAAACGGGCCTCCGCATCTTTTACAACGTAACTCTAAACCTTCCCTTTCTTTACCACAACGTATACAAATTTGTCTCATGATATTAAGTAAGGTGTGGCCAAGTTAAAACTATCTAATTGAGTTAATTAAGATACATTTAACATAATTCTTCCGTCCCTCGAGGGATCGAATAGGGATTTTAGGGCCTCTTGCCCATTGCTCAGATCGAAAGTCTTCCAGATCTTAACTTTACAATCCTTGCATAACTCTAATAATTCCACGAAGTCCTTCCTATTTCCTCTATTTACCCCTAATATGCTCACATGTTTCGAATATAATTGACTGAGGTTAACTTTTACTTCAGCTCCCAGAAGAGTACCAAAAGTGACTATCTTACCCTTAACTCCCACTACTGAGAAACTTTTATCCCAAAACTTCTCTCCTAAGGAATTAACTACAACGTCAGCCATCCTCCCGTTAGTGAACTCCCTAACCTTATCCTCAACATCTTCATAACCTACTACGAGATCCGCACCAAAATCCTTTAACCACTGTTTCCTACTTACAGCTATAACTTTAGCACCGAACTTTTTCCCCAATTGGACTAAAAACATTCCCGTGTTTCCGGAAGCACCGAAAATTACGAGAGTCTGGGAAGGTCTCAGATCAGCCTCCTTTAAAGCGTGGTATGCGGTTAGAGCGGCTACTGTCAGACTTGAGCCTAACTCCCAACTATATTCATCGGGTAGCTTAAACACGTATTTCTCTTCAACTACAATGTATTCAGCCCACCCACCGTTTGTATCCACCCCTATCCTACCCCCGTTTCTGCACAAAGTCTCATACCCCATCATGCACATATCGCATGTCCCGTCAAATATCCTGCCATATATAGTTACCCTATCACCGGGCTTAACACTCTTAACGTGTTCCCCCACCTTAGCAACTTTACCGGCAAATTCCACACCCGGTATATGAGGTAATGGGTTTACCTTTAGGTTATTAACAGTATAATAGTCCACGGGGTTAACTCCGGCAATTTTAACCCTAATCATTACGTCATGAGTCCCTATTTCTGGGTCTTTATAGTCTGTATATTTGAGATTCTCCAGCCCGCTTTTATCAAAAATTAATGCTTTCATCATATAATATATAACAAATTAGTGTTTAAAAAGGGTAGAGTGAGAGAACCTTCTCTTTAATAGTAATCGTAAATATAGTCGTACAGTTCTAGTACTGACTTGTCTAACTCCCCCCTTCTTACTTTGTCCTCCACAAGCTCTCTAAATGAGAATATACTGTCCATAACCTTTGACCTCCTTTCTGGATCCAATGGAGAGAGTATGAAGAGTACCCTCCCACTGTTCATTATGTACTTAGGGTGCAATAATTGCCTCATGAGTATTTCCATAATGACGGGGGCCATAGCCCTATCAAATCTTGGGGCGAGATTTATGAGCACTTCCTCGATCTCTGAGGGGTTAGCATTGAGGATTTCGGCAATTCTTTTAGTAGCTTCTTTAGCAGAGATCTCCTTAAACGGACCGGAACTATATGCCTTTGAAACTACCTTGTACACTTCCTCTACAGTTGTCTCGCTCATGTTCTTCCCTACTAATTCTGCTATTCTCCTAGCCACTCTCATGTCTTGTTCCTTATAAAACTCGTAAGTCCAATCCAAGTGCAATTTCCAAATTTGTTCGAACACATCCCTTACTCTAGTCCCCTTCCCTAATTTCAATACATCTTCAGCTGGAATTACCCCGTCCTTAGTAAGCTTTGGCCCCTTAATATACCCGTCTTTAGTGAATACAGCGTCCTTATTCATTAAACTCCACAACCACGCGGTGAATATCCTATAGGTGGCTAAATCGTTCATAAACCTTTGCTTCAGCTCATAATCGTCTATAGCAGCTGCTAAATTCCCATTTAATAGCTGAAAACCGTAGTTCGCAGCCATGTATAACGCGTGTTGTACATGTTCCGGTGTTATATCACCTTCCGGTACGTCGTATAAAGCATGCCATAAGTCCTTCCCTCCCCACAAGTCTTTATTATACAATAACTTTTCCGGAGTATCGATCATGTCCTTAGTTATAACCCAAGGTGTTATTTTACCTCTCTCGTCAATTAAACCGAGTTTTTGGAAGAGCTTCCTTTCTTCTGGTGTTAATCCACTGTCAACAGTAGGTAACTTTGCCCCCTCCACCTCTACGTATTTAACTGGGGCCTCAATCATTTTCGGTAATTCGTCCAAGCTAGCCCTTAGGGGTTCGTTACCCGCCCTTACGTAAGCCTCTTCTTTAGTTGCTACCCAACTCTGCCTAAACATGTCGTAAAGTTTCCCCTTTACTTTACCGTTGAGTATATCCTCGAGGGTTACTTCACCTTCAACTTTTTCATCCGCGAAGAAGATGAGCCCTATTAACCTCTCCCTCAACTTATCCAATTTTATCCCTCTTAACGCCCTCAAATTGTATCTATTCCTACCGAAAGGATCTGTTTGCGGATAAAGCATAACAGCGGCCATGCCTCCCACTGGTGCAGCGTCCGCCTCTCCATCCTTTGCACCAGCCATTAGCATTATCAAGGCGTTATATTTCTGGTAAGCCATCATGTTCGGGGAAGTCATCGTTATGTTCTGGGGGTCGGGTAAGACTCTCTCTTGTAACCACATTTCGATAAGACTACCTAAGTAGTCCCATCTACCGTTGTTAGACTTTATTAACCTCTCACGGAATATCCAGAGTATTACGGGGAAGTACCTACCAGCATTTACTTCCTCGTATAAGAGGGCCAACTTAATGGTACCTATCTTAAGGCCGAGTTTAGTCTCTATCCTTCTCAAGATTTTCTCCACTATTAATGCTTCCTCCGGTGTTTGTATTTTGGGTAAATAGAAGTACACTCCAGAACCCGCGTTCTTTAAACTGTTGTAATTATTCAAGGTATAAATTACAGCGGAAACAATTATGGCTGGAATCGGTTTACCGTCTAACGTTATATCGAAGTCGAGTAAGTGTAATCCCGGAAGCCTGTGGAAGATTACGGGCCACTTTTCTCTGGATTTATTTATGGTGTACGTCTTCCCTTTTTCATAATACGGGTTAGGGGCTTTACCAGAGAGAAATAGTTTTACGTTCTTTCTAGCCTCCCACACATCGGCAACTGATTTACCAGAGCCATATGGTATGTACCACGCGGGTGAAGCATCTTCTTCATCCTCCATTGCTGATACTACATCAGCGTTTACTTGGTTATATGCTCTACTCAGAGGATACCAGGGCCCAGTTATCTCTAAACCCGGGTTTTTAAGCGGATGAGCGTCCTCGGGTATGGGCACATTTTCGTTAAGCCTCCAACTAAGCTCTGTCTTTTTACCAAGGAAATTATCAATCATCCCTTGAAGGATTTCTCTGAAAGTCCTTTTATTGCCGTCAGCGTCTACAAATACTTCGTCAAGGGAGGGGAAGGAACCTTTATAGGTTACGGGTTCTTTTGAGTCTAACCACTTCCTTCTCTTACTGATAACTCTTCTTATCTCGTCTGAGAACTCAGTCGCCAGTTCCTCAATAAGTCCCTCAACACTGACAATTCTCTCGTTAATAACCTTTTCCCCGAACAAGTCGTTGTAGTTTTCGTACACCTCCTCGGGGATTTTCAGTCTTGAAGACATTCCCCCTCAAATTTTAAATGTTACAACTTATATTAAAATTTTCCTAAAAAAGTTATAATAAACAAATTATACATTTGTTTAGGGGACACGTTTACTTGGGTGTAACTTTTATCGCCGAAAAATGATTGTGAAAAGACGATTCTTAGTGAACATTTAAAGCAAAGTGATTGCGATTAACTTATTCTCCGTCATCTCCAGCATTGTGTCCCTAACTCCCTCCCTGCCTATTAGAAATCATTTCAAAACCCTTATAAGCCTCTTC
>JBBHKV010000005.1:0-4690 GCA_037389275.1 Sulfolobaceae archaeon RB850M | reverse complement strand
TCACGGAGCTATTAAGGGGAAGAGTCACTTGACAATATTTATTAGGACATTCCTCGAGGGAGAGCTTAATCTCTTTATGCCCGGTTAACTCGCTCTCAAATACCAGTGGTTTCTCCCACACTACATCGCCGTAAAGTATGACTCTTGCAATTTTTATTGGGACTACTGAAGTGTTGACCATATAATTCATCACTTCATGCCTCATAACTACCTTCTCGCCTCTCTCAACTACTTCTGAATTTACTTCTAAGCGAAGGGAAATAGGCGAGAAGGGTTCGGTTAGAGCGTAACCACTATAATCTTTAAGTAGTCCCTCACATTCGTTTATTATCCCAACACTTAGAAGCTTATCTAGAAGCCTCGCTAAAACTTGGTCGTGGAGTCCCGTGTCCTTTTTAATTTCACTGAACCTAGCACAAGGGGTGTGCTGTAATAAGCTTTCTATTATCATTCTCACCCTCTCGTCATCGAGGAGACGTTTTTCATTTTTGTTCATGTTTTAAAAATTGGTATTGGGAGGTTAAAAACTTATATTTAAAGATTACTCACGAAACTAGGTGAGTTCTTTAGGGGGTTACACCTTCGCGCTCTGAGTAAAATAAATTAACCAGAAATAAGATATAATTACCCATGAAGAAATGTCCTGTTTGCGGTCACTTGAACCAAGACGATGCTGTTTATTGTGAGATTTGTAGGTATAAATTTCCGGGAAAATTATGCCCGGTCTGTGGTCACCTAAATCCAATAGACGCGAATTATTGTGAGATTTGTAGGTATAGGTTTAGTTGAATAAATGTTTTTATTAACCGGGAAATTAGATAGGCTATACCCAAAAAATTGCTTAGGAGGATAATGTGGAACTCAAAAGTTATGGGGGGATTAAGATGTACACTTCCCGCTTTACACTGGTAGAAGGTTTATACGACGTGAATTATTTTCATTAGTTGGGGGAGTAGATCGAGAAGTCTAGACTCCCTTATAAAAAGTTGTCTTATGATTAAACGTTATCTCCTCCTCATTAGAGTTATAGTTACAGCCAGTGCGACTAAAAGTGCTATAATAATAGAAATCCCTAACATCGGTAGACCGTTACTACTCGTGGTAATTAAAGGTAGGGGATTGACAACATTTTGGTTGTGAGTTAAGCTCACATTTATTACTTCATTTGAGTTGTTCACCTCGACGCTGGTGTTTAACACCCCTTGAGGTGTCTGAGCTGTAATTGTGTAGTTCCCTAAGGGCATACCGACTATCTGTAGTTGTGAGGTGTTACCGAGTAGGAAGACGTACGAGGACGTTGTAGACTTTATGGAAACTTGAGAGATGTTTGCTTGTGAAACCAGTTCCACTTTAGCCTTTGTGACGTAGCCCACGTAAGTGTTGTTCAACTTCAGAAAAGCTATTGAGTCTTGCATGGTATTGTTAAAGCTGATGTGGTTAGGTAGTTTCAGCACCGAAAAGTTAACCTTTTGCGGTGTCCCGAATATCAGATTGCTCTCCGAGACGTTGGGGACTATGAAGTATATGTTGTTTAACGCTTTCAAGTACTCCTCACCTTTTACAGTGCTTACCACGTAGTTCTGCATTACGATAGTGGGGGTAGTATTTAGGTAGAGTTCTGCAATAGTTAAAGGCGTGTAGTTGAAGGTTATTTTAACGAATGGTATGTTAATAGGTAATGGCCGTACGTTTACTCTAGTACTTACGGACTTCTCAGCGAATTGTTGGAACAAGTAACTGTACTCTGTCACATTAGGTAATATATTGATCAATTTATATTCCTTCAGCGCTTGAGTGAACACGGGGTTTATTATCGTTGTGTTCAGGAAGGTTAAGTAGTAGCCCACAATTTGTGAGTAAGGCTTACTCAAGTTCAACGGGACTTGTATACTCCCTATCCCCACGTTGATAGACCGTACTGTTAAGTTATAGTATAGGTTGGTGACGGGGATTGAATAGAACTGTTGTGCTTGTGCTATACCCTCAAAGGAGTAGTATGGTGGTACGTATAGTTGGGCAATTAAACTGTTGTTCTGTAGGTTGGTATTTAATACTATGGGAAACCATGAGATAACGCTCGTGTTTAAGCTAGTCGAGTTCTTTAAGACAAGTGAAGAGATGTTGAATATTGCTATTAATGAGTTCCTAAAGGTTAAATAGGGTATTATGGTTTGTACGTTAGCTGGGTTAAGTAAAGATAGTTCCGCGATCTCGCCGTAGTCACGCCCGTTAATCACCTTCAGCAGTTGTGTAATGTTGTTCAGAGTTATAGCCTTTAATTTGGTGTACGTTCTGAAGTCCCCTTTTGACAAGTATTCCTCTTCCAAGTTGAGTAAATGTGTAATGCCCGTGAGGTTGAGGGAGAGTAATGGGCTTATGTTGTTTATGAAGGGTTGAACGTTTATAGACCCAGTATAATAAGGTAGGACTGGGTTATCCATGACCATTTGTAGATACGCATAGAACTGGGGTGATTCGTTAAACAACTTGTAACTTCCGTTCATGAGGAGTGAGTAATAATATAGGGCTTCCCCGTAGTTGTTCGTAAAGCTCTCCCAGTAGTCCTTACTTAGTATTAAGCTCGCGGTATCGTATACCGGGGTTAATAGGTTTAAGCACGTTATGATTGGTTTGAAATAGTTAGTGAAATTCAACACTATTAAGTTGCTTGTCACCGTACCTTGGAAGACGGTTACTGTGGAGTTCGTATATGTTAATAGACCGGCTGTATAAGTAACCCCAGGCTTTACGGTAACCGTTATGGTTTGTGAGGAAGTCACGTAAGTCTTACCAGAAATGTTGACAAACCAATACGTGTTGCTTAGTCCTACTTCCTCAAACGTTACGTTTATCTGGGTCTTAAACTGGGCTATTATTGTTGTATTCCCTCCTACGTAAATTGTCAATGGGTTCTCATTGTACTCTGTCCCATTAACTATCCAACCTAAAAACGTTGAGTTGCTGAGGGGATGCGCGTAAAGAGTAACCGAAGTAGGGAATGTAATTATTGAAGTGTTTGTCTCGGTACTGGTCGTGTGCCCGTTATACGTGATTTCTACTACCCCAGTGTAGGGTGGAGAAACACTTACGTTAATACTCACTGGAAAGATGGCCTTACCGTTCTGTATAGTTGCATTAATACCAACCGGGATGCCGTAAAGGTAAGTGGATGTAGCTACAAATATTACTTTATTATACTCGTCCATAGTAAACGGGTAGGATTGCCCGCCGTTTATTCCAATCCCCAGTTGTTGCATTGAGTAAACGTTTTGTCCTATTTCGTTAACTTTTGCAATTAGTTTACCTTGATCATTATACTCTAATATGCACCAATTTGTCCCGCTACCGTTCAATACGGCAATCACTTGCCCGTTAGCGGAACTGGTTATAGCTACGGCGTTGGGTATGTACTTGCTCCAGAGCATTTGTCCTTGATAGTTAAAGTCGCTAAGATTGAAATCAAAATACGCTGCAATACCGTTTGATGAAGGAGTGACAATTGGGGGACCGTCTATATCTGGGGAGGTATCGATGTCCGGTATCTGTATTGTGTAGTCATGATTAGGGAAAAACTCAAGTATATAGTAATTAGGCGATACGTTATTTAGGATCATAATACCTACAAAAGCGTCATATTGACTATTCACGGTAAGTGTAACGTTACCAGGATGAGAAAGAAATCTGAGAAATCCGATTTGATTATTAACAAGGGGAGTCAAGTTAAGGCCTTGATATTTAATGAAGCTTGGTATTTGAACTAAACTCAGCCCTTCAAATAAAGTTGTAATCGAAATCTCTGTGTAGAACGAGTATATTGTATCATTATACGTAACTACGAGATCGTTATACACATAAGGTAGGCTAAATGTTAACCTTGAATGAGTTCCTATTACCGTGGTAGCGTTATATGATTCGGGGCTTATCTCGGCACTGACTATAGCTGCACCGTCATCTAAGTCTATGAAAACATTGTTACCTTGAATAGCGATCGACTTAACTAAAGGTAATGGAGAAACCACAGTTGACACATTGACGTGGCCAAAACACCCCCCGGATATTTGCTGATATACCCATTGGTCTATAATTGTTATTAGACTACCGTTTGAGGTGTAAAAGACATATACGTACGTTCTGTTGCTAAAGAATACGGCTGAGGCCGTAAAATCGGGGGAGATGGCGACAGCAGTTATATTTCCATTAAACCTTTCTTCCCACATTACGACGAAACTGGAGTTAGAGTAAAAGTATTTCACTACTAGTAATTCTGAAGTATTAGTACCTAAAGCTATGTAATCAACTGGCCCTGCATAATAGACTTGCATTGCCGTTACGTAGTCTATTGGTAGTGAGGCTATTTTAAGGGGTGTGACCGTATGTGCCCTAAAAGTTGGCTCTTGAATCTCGTATAAGGTTATTGTAGAGAAGGGTACTATAAAGTAACCGTATTGCGGGAGGACTATAACGTTTTTATCCAAAGGCTTTACGTAGTAATAGTAAACGCCTTGTGGGAGGTTTAGTGTCGTTGAGGAGTTAATAACTCCTTTTAACACTAAAGACTGAGTATTAACATTATAAATAGTTAAGAGTACTGGTGAATCACCTCCTTTTAATGTAATACTTAAGTCGTAGTTGTGGGTTATTACAGAACTACCGTTAGATACTGTTACTACGAGAACGGGCAAGAAGAGTA
>JBBHKV010000004.1:0-4149 GCA_037389275.1 Sulfolobaceae archaeon RB850M | reverse complement strand
TTTTTCCAACTTCCGATTGAAGGAAGCCAGGCTCCACGACTGTCAAGAGGAGTCAACGGCCACACCCCAGTCATATGTGTATTGCACAGATCTGACTAATATAAGGAAGTTAGTTGTATCTCTTACCAATCAATAGTGGCGATAGGACTTTTACATCCTGTAACGAAATGATTTCCTATCCATCATTAGGGATCGTAAAGAGAAAGTTATTGTAATAATTTAAGAAGGAAAAAGTAATTTAACTTTATACTACAAAACCTTTAGAGATACGTTTAGCCCATTGTGGACTGGTAATATAATCTGAGATCATAAACCATGGCGTATGCGTTATAAGTACCTGGACCAGTAACGAAGTTCCAACCATAAGTTGCTGGTAATGGGTTTGCCCCACTGGTTATAGGTATCCATGCCGGTAACCCTTGTACGTACCCGTGGGGAGTAAGAATAAGTCCGCTATAAGAGATGTGGTATAATATGTAGTTTAGTGCTCCTAACCTATAACCGGTTAAACTAACCATTGCCGCTGTCATCGGTGCAGCACCGCTAGTACCGTACCATACGTAAAGTTGCCCTTGGAATATTAAAGGCAGACCGAAACCATATTCTGGAATATTATAGCCCCCAGCCGATACGAAGGCTATATCTGGGTAAATTCTGACAAAGGCTATGGGAGTGTTGGGTATTAGTGAAGTTAACTGGTATTCTGGCTCTGGGAATACAACACTGAAACCACCAGTACTGTAATCCCAACCACTGATGTTTATAACCTCACCAGTAGAGCTAACATTTACGAATATCCCTCCCACCGCTGTTACAAATGGGTCACTTTCCGGATACCAAATAGTATTATATATTCCTATGTGGAAGTTAGGCGGCGGATAATCGCTCTCAAATCCCCAGTCTCCAGAAGCGGCAAGAACCGAAATACCTTGATCTATAGCTTGCATCATTATGTTATGTATCATATAAAGCATAGCTGGGTAATACGCTGCTAAATAGGATTCTGGGATTGATACGGAAATTGAGATAACATAGGGGTTAATATAGTTTACCATGTAGTATAATTCGTAGTAGTAGTTGAGTAAATTACCCACTAGTGCTGGTCCACCAACATAACCGTCACTAAAGACTACATAAACTTGTGCACCCGGTGCGAACACTCCAGACCACTCAGCGTCCAATTCGTTCTCGCCCGATTGTCCCACAATATAAGTACCGAATTGGATAACTGTTAATCCTGCAGTTCTGGGGACAATGGCAAATTCCTTCCAAAAAGCATAAACGTCACTTGCGTTAATGTAACACTCTGGGACTCCTTCTATTGCTATACTTTCCCCATTTCCTAGATATCCTTCCTCGTACAGTTTAGTGAAGTTGAAGTAGTTAGCAATAATTGTTGGTGTGACTAAAACTGATGAAATTAATGACTGGTCTTTAGGATTCCCTAGTTCCACTTTCCACCCTTGCTTTATCACTGGGTAAACCTTAGGGTCGAAACTATCAATCCCCACAATCCCTAGCACGTATTTACCAATAGTGTAAGGTAGTGACGGAGTTACGTTGTTACTGTAATAGTAAAAAGGCCCTATATCCGCTATTCCTAGTAGTCCGAACCAATAAACATTATGACGCGGATAAAGGTAAAGGTTTATGTAAGTGTGGAACGCTTTCTCAATCTCTCCTACAGTACCATTAAAGGTAAGTATTAAGCCGTAATCCCCCGTATATACTAACCCGTAAGACTCTAAGTATTGGATCAGCTCATTAACATATGATGATGAGGGGTAAAAGTTCTCTCTGAACTGCTGTGGCGATAGGTAAGGTGCTTCATGGTTTGCAATTTGGTATGTTAAGGTTTCTAGAGTTTCATAGTTGGTAAAGTTTAGGAGTATTGCTATTGATAATGTGTAGTTTTGTGGTAATGATTGGATAAATACTGAGTAGGGGAGTATGTCGTACTGGGGTGAATTTGTCCATATATAGTACACTTGTTGGCTTGAGGCTTGTGAGAATATACTTAGCATTGGTATTACTAACACCATTAAGAGAATTAGTCTGGATATAGACTTTCCATTCATATATTGTCTTTTTATTTAAGGTATTTATATTTTTTTGGATCAAACTATAATTATAATACATAAAAATTTCACAAATAGAATTTTAATTGTTATATCATTACTGTATGCTAGTAGTCTCGAATAGAAGTATAACAAAGAAGCAATTGGCCTTTAGCATTTATGCAAATTTTACAGCTACAGAAATCCTTAAACATTTTCATAATTTCTTTACCTCGAAAATTGTTTTTTAATATAAAATAGAGGGCTGACTTTAATTTAGATGGTATATACGATGGAAATATTATAAAATGTTAAGATAACTATCAAACATAAAAACATTCTTAAACCCACACCTTCTTTACCTTTAAACTCATTTTAAATTAGAGTTGATCTAATTAAATGTAGATTATTATTAATGACTGACTTCTTACCTTTTCACGATTAAGTACTTGGTAATCGATAAATCAAAAGGATAAAGCTAATGGATCAATTGCATGAAATAACTAAAAATTAGTTATGTTAACACCTCATATTATGAAATCTGTGACACTATAATCTTAAACACTCTAAGAGAAATATTACCAGATTATCACAAGTTAAATGTTTTAACTTAGCCAATCTCCTCAGTTATGATCTCGTTCAAGTTCTCCTCTGCTTGTAGTATATTTTGTGGTACTATTCCCTTATTAATTTCATTTAATAAATTACTAGCCTCTTTGACGGCTTGTGAAGGAGTAAAAGAAGTTGCATTTAAGTCTTTTAATATGCCTAAGGGCGTTAATGGGTTAGGGTATAATATGAACATCCAGGTGCCTTTAGGCCCAGTAATTATACAAATAGTTACGAGATGGTGAGCATAAAAGGCTACAGAACCGTTACCGGCATTGACTAATTTACTTTCTATTTCATAGTAATATACAATATTATAAACCCATTGAGGCATTGAAGATTTAATCATTTGTAAACCGTAATACACAGCTTGATACGTGGAAATATTAATCGGAATTCCAGTGGTGGTCTCGTTGAGATATTGGTTATATAAGTATAGGAAGTGAAAGATGACGTTTGACTTTGGAGTATAGTTAAGGAATATCAGACCCGGAATAGCAGACCCGATTTTTATATCAAACTTTGATGAGTGGGGCTGTACTTCGACTATTCCGTACTTTTGTAGGAGTAAATACAACGCCCAAGAGGATGTAGCGCCATTAGGACAGCCATACCAACTAATAAAGTAAATTTCGATTTTTCCAGGTGGTGCGAAATCTTGTGAAGTTATCTTAACTATTTCACCCATTGTAACGTCTGGATTTAATGTATAGGAATGAGAGGGTGAAATGGGTGTATAAAAGTAGAGCACGAGAGTTATTAGAATTACTGTAGCAATTGTTGTTCCAAAAATAACCTTCCAATTCATTAACTTAATTTAACAACTCTTGTTTATAAATTTATTCACGATTTAAACTAAAAGAAGAAATCTTCTTACCGTGAGATTTACAGCCTCTTATATTGATTTTTGTCCTCTATCAAAGTTAAAATGTGCTTTAGTAACTATCTCTCCCTATAAATATTAGATTAATCGGGGCTTTAGCTAAAGTCTCCACCCTTCATTGAGGCTGCAAGGGTTTTGGGCTATCTAATTTCCAAATATAGAGGAAACACATATTACCACATCTTTATCCAATAACTGTAGCCCAGGTTATTTTTGATGTCCCAGCTGTTATTACAATAGAGTCTGTTATATATTTTATAGGATTGAGTGTAGTTAACTTCCCAACTTGGGGTAATATATTGGGTTTTGCCGGTGATTATCTGTCATCAGTAAGAGGACAAAATTCTGAGTTCGAAAATAGTTAAGTACTTTCTAGCATTGTAATATTTTAATATGAACTAATACATAAATACTAATCGACGACAACAAGACTTCTAGTTTTAATTCATAATTATTAGTTAAGAATTATTCTGGAGGAGTATTAGTCTCTTCATCACCGTACATTGACAATTCTCTTTCTTTTCTTAGAGATCTTGAGTACGACGCAAAAATGTCTATTTTTTCCTTAAACCATTGCGGAAATTTATCGGCATTATTTTT
>JBBHKV010000003.1:0-2535 GCA_037389275.1 Sulfolobaceae archaeon RB850M | reverse complement strand
CTTACACAGTAACTTTTACGAGGGGTTTATGAATGAGGAAGACGTGAGTTTATCAATAAAGGTTGTAGAGGAGTTTATAAACCTCATGGAGAAGTTTGTTTAGCTAATTTTTATATCAAATCCATACAAGCCTAGTCCTTTTCATATGTTTTTATAACTGTTACGCTAATGGATTTATTTTTATAGCAATAATCTCTTTTATTCTCTCGTTTATGGAAAGACAATTAAAATTCCTAATTCTTCACGTAACTCTCTCGTTTATACTTTTAGGGGTTTGGGCTTCATTGAATTTTCATGAATTTGTATCCAATTCTCAGCCCTTGGGCTTCAACAGAGTCACGGGGCATTGCCCCGTTCATACCCCTCCGCCCCTTTAGCGGGATAACCCCAACCCACCTACTCCCGGTGGGAGTAAAAAAGAGGTGGGGAAACCCGCACATCTTGAGGAAAATATTCAATGATGCGTTCAATTGCCTATCCAGAGTGAACCCGCACCTCTCACACTTGAAAATCCTGCCGACCTTTCGGGAAACCCATCCACATCTGGGGCAGGACTTGGAAGTGTGGTAAGGGTTCACCTCCTTAACAAAGGAACCGTAAAGTGGTGCCTTATATTTAAGCACACGGTGAATTGTCCTCCACACAGTCCTTGAAACCTTCTTAGACAGCTTATCATCAGCATCCTCAAACATCTCTTGTTTATTCAACTTTTCAACAGCAAACATTGTCACAAGATACATTTCCAGCAACTTGTTCACGAACTTGTGAACATAATCCAGCACACGATTCCTCTCACGGTGGGAGTACTTCTCCATTAACATCTTCCCTTTCTTACCGTGCTTTGAAGCAAAAGATTGTATTTTACTCCTCTTCAACTCCATACCGTACTTCAAACTATACAACTCCTTAATTGAAAAAGTGATGAACTTCTCCCCATCGTAAGCGTCTAATGTGTAAAGATTACTATCAATAGATAGAAAGTCAAGGGGTGTAAACCAAGGTAACTTATAACGGAATGGTAGGTGAACTTTGTCCTCCTTAATTATGGGCTCACCTAATTCTAGCCCTTCAACCCTCCTTGAAAACCATTTGTGAGACCATGAGAAGGTAATATACTCATACGGCCTTACAGTAATCCTTACACTCTCACCCTCAACTTTCCTAAGAGTAGACTTTACCCTAACGTAAACCTTCTTCAATCTAGGTTTCCTCAATGACGCTTGCCCTTTTTCAGCCCTCCTCCTCCACCCCTTTAATATTGAGTAAGCATCATTTATAGCCTTGTCAACATAATGGGAAGCTAGAACGTTAACTTTCTCAAGCCCGTCTCTTAATACCTTGTAAACTTCCTTTTTCTTAGGCAGGGTTATTTTGATCTTCGTTAGGACTTTCTTACCTTTCTTTACTTCCTTCCTCTCTATCTTAGTCCTCTCCCATAACCAGTCTAGAGCTTTGTGTAGTAGGTGTTTATAGTTCTCTAGTAATATCTTGCTCTCCTCCTTCTTATCGTTCTTCATGGAGTAAGTTAGGTAGACGTATTCCTCCTCCGGTTGGAATGATTTAAGCCTTAAGTTCTTCGGCACATTTCTTCACCTTTTCGTATTTATGACTCCTCATTCCTTGCAATTTCTCGCTAAATGATACCATTATAGAGGTCAAGTCTTCGATTAGTTCCTGTTCTGGTGTTTTGTCCTCCTTATTTAATACCACGAGCTCGCAGTTGTGTGCTTTGCACACTTCTTCAATTATCTCGAAACCAAACCTTACTAGTCTGTCTGGGTATGCAATGATTACTTTCGATACTTCGTTGTTTAGTATCATTCTCAACAACTTGAGGAATCCTTTCCTCTTCATGTTCAATGAAGATCCAACGTCAGTTATTACTTGGTCGTAGTCCTTAACGTTCTCCGCCAAGTATTTTACTTGGTTTACTAAGTCGTCTTTCTGCGTGTTTGATGATACTCTAGCATAGAGTATCACTTTTCTCTTTCTAACAATCCCCATGAGTCTTTCTACGTCCTCTTCTTTAAACCTCCATTTTCCACTCTGTAATATCACGGGTTGAATGTATCCTTTCTTAACATAGCTCTGTAGTGTGCGGTATGATATTCCTAGTTTTTGGCACACTTCCTTAGGTTTAAGCATTGTAGTTAAACTTACATACAAAGTATATAAACTTTACGGTTTATCGAAAACTGTTGGCAACGGCTTAATCGGAGAATTGGTCAATTTGTATTATTTAAAGAGTCCCTATTAATATTATTTTAAATAAATAAAGTGACAACGAAACACTTATTATGAAATATTTATGAAATCACTTTTAAGCTGTAGATATATCTTTAACTTATGTTTGAAAAACTTGGGAAACTTATCGTAAACAGATGGTACTTATTTTTAGCCATTTGGATACTCACAATAATTGTATCAGCACCCCTTTCGTCTCTCTTCTTGAAATCTGTAAGTTACCAAGTCACAATATCAGTCCCGGGGAGTACTTCAGCTGAGGCTGAACATATAGTAGCCCACTATTTTAAC
>JBBHKV010000002.1:0-20061 GCA_037389275.1 Sulfolobaceae archaeon RB850M | reverse complement strand
AGAGGTGGTTCGCAACCTATTTCCTTATCTATAACATCCTTTACTGCCCGGTATATTTGTTAGATAAGGGGGTGATAATAAATGTAAATATTTCAAATGAGTGAAAATGTTGTCCACACTGCCTCTAGACGAGATAATTTTTAAAAGGAATCATGACAAAAATTTCTGTCTGAAGATAATCTTCCTAGAACAAAAAACACTTTTTCCTCAAGGAGATTTTAAACAGCTACCTAAACCTTGCTTTTATGATTAGAAGGTACGTGCTTAACATATAAGAAGTTCTCAAGAAACTGGAGGAATGCGAGAGGAAGATATCTTACGCTAGAAAAGCGAATCTTGGGGAACTGAAGAACATAAGTCTTGAAGAGGAGTTAGAAGATTGATCCTTCTTAAGGCTAATTTGTAAAATTACATGAACTCTGGCGTAAGCTGGAAAAGCATTCTTAAACAGGGTTCAGATCCACCAGATTACCCCTCAAACCCTCATCGATTAGAGGGACGAGGAGAGGGATTCTATTCAAAGAGGGGTCAGTGACTAGGATACCCGCAATCATAACCTAAACTCCTCACGTGTTCGCACATCGTATAGGGCGATTCTGTGTGGACTGGTATTACTTTCTTTTTAGGTCTTATAACGTTTAATATCTCTTTAAGCTCATTAGGATAATAGTGTCCTGAAATACGTAGTTTATAAATTATGAAGCCCAAGAGCTTGTACCAATTTTCCTCGGCACTTTCATCTTCCTCGTTCTCCCCTTTAGCCTCGGTACTTAATGAAATTAACACTGAGCCCTTCCTCAACTCCAATTTCCTAGCTAGGTCTATTGACTCACCTTTACTTGTCAGAACTAAAAACTGTTTAGGCTCAGCCTTTAATTCCTCATCCGACACTATGGGGAATTCTAGCGAAATGTCTTCTTCTTGCAATTGTCTGACCTCTTCATTTAATTTAGCCTTCTCTAACCAAACTTTAGTCATCTCCGTTAGTCTTTTTCCAGTCACTACTGGTATTCTCTCGTAAGTACGGGAGAGTGATATCAACGATAAGATTGATTCAGCATCAAGATAATCTATCGATACGAAAATTAGGGATTCTTCATGGTTCATAAAAATCGATTGGAGATCCTCGACAAAGTGATGAGGACGCAAGGGTGAGACGGGAGAAGAAAAGTTAGTTCCTTCAATTATTAAGTAATCTGTTGAATATCCTTCTTGGGAATATTTGTCCAGCAAAGTTGACTCATGTAGCTTTTTATGTGCGTCTGGTGAGACCAACTCCAAGGGTGAAGATATTCTCAAGTCTCCGGTATACAATATGTTTTCGGATCCATGATATAAGTAAGATACCGCAGGATATGCACTGTGCTCGTTCTGCAACGGGATCACGTTTCCTGACGGAGAAGGTTCTTCAATGTCTATACTTGGGTGGGGAGGAATGTATGTCGTCCACTTGTTGGACGATTTATAAAAATCGGAGAACTTATTGAAAATATCCTTGTCTGGGACGTAAACGGTGCTACCAGGCTGTAGAGCATGGAGAAGTCCTAAATGATCCAAGTGATAATGTGTAATGTAAATTTCGGAAGGCTCTTGTATACTAGGTATGATCTTTAATTTCTGCATTTCTGAAAACCCTGAAGGTGTTATATTCCCCTTGTAAAACTTCTTGAACCTTGAAAATCTTATACCTTGGTCAAAGAAAACCTTATTTGCACCATCCGCCACAACTATACAGTTACCGCCTACTTCATTTTTACCTTGTAAAATATTAATTTTAACCATGTTTCACACCTATTAAAGCACCGTTAGAGTAAGAATAAGACCAACTTGTAGATGAGCGTGAGAGGAGTTGAGAAGGTCTGACGATCTCCACGTACCTTATGTCATATTTCCCGTTTATTTTCCCTTCTATCCTAAGGATTCCTCCCTCCTCTTTAACAGACAAGCCGTCTCTGGCTTGTAACTTTTTCAATCCCTCGAGCACCTTCTCTCTAACGTTATCGATCTCTTTCAGTCCGATTATTCCGCCTTTTATCACGATGTTAATCTCCGGGTTGACCTTATCATCTGGCAACCAGTTGTCTCTCCCTCTCTCCCTTTTGTATTTTTTATAACTATCTAATAGTTTTCCTAGATTATCAACCTCGATATCCCTAATTATGCCTGAGAACGGCTTGTCGATTATTTCCACGTATTCAGGGTAAGCTGTGCACTCAGCAGCAAGGGGTAAAACCTCTCTAAGGAATTGCGATAAAGGTACCCTTTCAACAATCAATTTATCTTTCTCTTCTACTTTAATTACTATCGGTATCGATAAGACTTCTGATTGTCTAAGTTTAACTACGGCCTCAGCTACATAGTAATTTGCTTGAATATTGTTGCATAGTACGAAAGGCTTAGCTTCTCTAGCCCTATCTTGGACTACTTTGTTGAGAGTATGAATTAACAGCCCTATCCTAGACTCGTCTACAGACCTAAGGTAACCCCCTACTTTTATTTTACTCCCTTCTATGGAACCCCCAGATAAAATTACTACTTTCTCTAGAAGTGAACGCACACTTTCCCTTAGCTCTTTTCTGTTCTTAAAGCCTGTTAACATCCTAACTTTTTCTATATCTGAAAGGGCTTGTCCCCTTAAAGGCTCATACAACGCGAACTTTTTCATTGCGTCCTTTAATACTTTAATCCTGCTTCTTATCAATGCTACAATGTGATCCATCCTTCCGTTTACTGCTGCCTCCCACACTTTCAGTGGCGTTATTCTTTCCTCATCCTTCCTCTCCCCCTGTCCGTTGTAAGCTAAGTAAACTGGTATGTCTTCCTTTTCATCACTTAAGTTAATTACCGTTTTCACCTCACCGTTATATATGATCGCGTCTGCAACGTTTACTTGTGACCCGGTTTGTATTGTTGCTGTTAACAGTTTGTTGTAGTAATTGTCTAGAATAACCTTTTCTATTTCGGTGTTCAGAGAAATGTAGTAAATATAAACATCCTTTTTCTGTTTTAACCTCCATACCCTCCCGTTCCTTTGCTCAAACTTTACTATACTTAACGGGAGTTCGTAGTGAATCAAAACGTTAGCAGCTTGTAAGTTTAAGCCCTCGGAGGCCACGTCGGTAGCGATTAGGAGCTTGAACCCCTCTCCTTCTAACCACTTTTTTATATCCTCAATAGACACTCTACCCTGCCCCAAAACGTCGCTAGTTATTAGCTTAACATCGGAATCACTTAACCTCAAACCCTCTTTGACCTTACCGTATATGTAGTTAGCCGTGTCCTTATATTCCGTGAAAACAATTATCTTATCCCCTTTCCTTTTGTGTATATCAACTAGGTCGATTAGTGCCTTTATTCTGCTGTCCACCTCTATTACTTTTTTCGCTAGATCCAGTAAGCCCGGAATTAGATCCTTAAACCGCTCTAGATACTTGGCATTAAGACTCATGAGGTCTTCAGTTATCTTGTCAACTTCCACTACCTCCTCTGTCTCCTCTTCTTCTGCGTATTCTTCAGCTATCTCCTCTGCGTTCTCGTCCACTTTTTCAGCCCTACTCTCCATCATCCTCTTAAAAGTCAATAGTCCCGCTTGTGGGCTGGATAAACTCCTCCTACCTATCATAAAGGCTAATAACTGCAACGCTTTAGGTTGCTCTCCCTTTTGATTATAGTAGTCCTTAAGAATTGCTAATGTTAGTTCCCTGATCTGAGTGTAATAGTTTTTCTCGTCTTGAGTCGGTTCAATCACGTACTGTATAAACTTAGCAGGTGGAAATATCTGCTCGTTCTCATAGACCTCGTTAACGTTCTTCTTATTCCTCTTTAACACTATCGCCCTAACAGCATCCCTTATTACTCTCTCATTTTCCTCCCTTAAATAGGGGTCTACTAATGCTAACCTTTTGAAGTAGTCCTTGTCATTCCCCCTATGGGGAGTTGCCGTAAGACCTACGAAGTTAGTGTCAGGGTTACTCGCAACTAAATGACTCATTACTTTGTACCTCAAGTTCTCTTTACTCCCTACAAACCCTATCTTATGTATCTCATCAGCAATAATCAAATCCCATTTTACCGAAAAGAACTTCTTTTTATGTTGTTCTAATTTCAACGTGTCAACACTTACGACATAAATTCCATCGCCTGAAACATCTCTACCACTATCATACTCAACCACCTCTAATTTCCACTCCCTCGAGAACTTAAGCAACTCATTTACCCACTGCTTCACCAACACTCTCGGCACTACTAGGAGTATCTTCCTAGCTCCCCTCTTCTTTATCATTTGGTCTATTATCATGATCCCTTCTATAGTCTTTCCCAGACCTACGTCATCCGCGACCAGAAACCTAACCGGTATCCTTGGCAACAGTCTGTAGAAGACCTCAGCCTGGTGAATATACGGTTCATAATCACCATCAGTAAGTATAGGGTACCGGAAAAAGGGGTGAGACTTCGCTAACTCGTCGAAAACGGACTTCAGGAACTCAAATGTCATAAAGGTCCCTGAATGCCCTTCCTACTTTATAGGTGTCCACTACGTTCTTCCTCTCTGTGTAACGTGTTACAAATTCGGAGTACCAGAAGTGAAGGGAATACTCTTCCATTGTGACCAGAACCTTACTTAAAGTCAAGATCCTACTCGGAGACGTATACCTCATGGTTTGCCTGACTCCGGAATACACTACGGAGAGCTTGAACAACCTCTCTGAATCCGTAAACATGCTCTTTTTAGTCCTCTTGTACTTTAAGTCCGTCCTCTTGTAAAGTTGTTCAACGAGTTCATTTAAGCTCAGCGTAGCTTTAAACGTCCTAAACGTCTTCTCGTTCCTTGTTTCGTAAAAGTAAAGCCTTTCCCTGCCTTCCGATTTCGTTTCCCTGATTTGGTATAACACAAGATCACCTCTTAGCGTATACTCTAACGAAGTCCTTCTTTACTAAATACTCTAGAACTGCTTTGTCCTGAACAGGCTTAGGGTCAGTGAAGTTTACCGTAATTTTACCGGATAAGTTTAAGTTATTCCTACCTACAAGACTGGATGCTGAGTTAAGAGTAGTTATGAACTGATCGAATTTCATGCCCTTAGGCTTTACTGTGATGCTTAACGACTCCATATTGTCTAGAGTGACTTCACCGGTGATAGACTTTACCCCGGGTATAATCCTCACTTTATTCACCACGTCCATAATTTCGTTAATTTTTAAGGACGAATTTACGTTTATTTCAACTCTGGTAATAGTCACTCCCTCAGGTATTGGCAAAGTGAGGGAAGTCTCAGACGGTGCTTCTTCCTTTTGTACTTTGACGGGGATTAAAACCGTCTTAACTTTGCCGTCAAATTTAACACTCAGCCTAATTTCCCCGTCACTTACAACTTTACCTTTTAATGTAGCCTCAAAATTCGGAATCCCTGACTTCGGAGTAACTTCGAATCCATCACACTCCAGTTCAACGTTACCGTTAAACTTACCCTTCTTTAACACTCTCACTTTGACTTCAACTTCTTCCCCGGCTTTTCCTATTACCTCTCTCGGTATCGTCTCTAAATCTATCCCGCTCTCCTCTACGACCTCTCTCCTTACAAGCCTACCCGTAATAAACAGATCTAACCACTCACTCTTCTTTATCAACTCCCTTAACGGAATCTCTTCCCCATCTCTCGTAATTAACACGTAGAAGATCTTCCTAACTCTCTCTCCCTCATCGATCTCTTTCTCAGTTTGCAGCAGTGAGTTTATTTGCTTCTCAGCAGCGAGACTAGGCGGTAATATAGTCACCGTATCGTCCAGTATTGTGGTGGTATATTCAGGCTCACCTTCAAACCTCTTGAAGTAAACGTTGTTCCCCTTCATTACACCTATGTCCATATGATTAACACCGTTTACAACAGCCTCTTTTAGTGCCTCATCTGGCACCCACGGTAGGTTAGAGTTAGTGTAGAACATCCTCCTCAGTTCTTGGTAAGAAAAGCTCCTCTCTTTCAAGTTTATGTTAGTAGAGGACAAGTAGTAATCAAGTGAGTCGAAGTCCAACTCGGTTATAAGCTTCCTTTCTTCCTTTAACGTCTCCTCAACGTTACCTAATATCGTCTTTTCAGTTGACTTGTTCACCTTTACAGAGACTCCGTTATTTTCGAAAGGAAAGGCTACAGTGTCGTAATACTGTAACACCTTATTGTATATTGCTGAAATCAGTGAATGTATGTGACTATTCAACAATCCCTCGGCTACTTTAAGGCTCACGTCGTCTGTGGAATAATCTTGCGGGTTTACTTTCTCACAAGAGATTAACTCCTTCGTCTGGTTTAACAACACATCACGGTAAACTCCACGTAGGGAGAAGACTACAGCTATACTGTTAGCGTTACGCCTCGGTGTATACGAGTTCTTTCCTGCCATCCTATTGTAAATGAAACGCCTAGCCTTCTCTTCCGCCTTCCTCAGGGCTGTTTCATCATCACAGTCTCGGCATGCCGGTTCCCAGATAATTACAGTCCTATAAACCTCATCGTCTACGTCTATTAAGTCGTCAAGGCTATCCACTACACGTTCGTAGGGCTTAAACACCTGGCTCCTAAACTTCTCCTTACTTGCTCCCCTCTTTTCAATCTTGTCTATTGGAGTATCAGCTAATTGTGAAGTGAAATACTTCAGCCTTTCCTCAGCTTCAGCATCGGTAACCTTGTCTTTACCCTTCCTGCATATAGCTATTGGATCTAGAATAGAGGTAAACCAATACCTCCCGTCAGAAGTTATCAAGTAAGTCACTTTCTTCTCAGGGTCGTTTATTCCGCTTATGTCGTCCAGCCTACCCCTGACGTCAGAAGGTGTTAACTTTGAAGTTTCAAGCAAGAGCGGGTCTAGGACAGAAGTCACTACTCTCTTGGAATCTGGTAAGACGTCTTTGAACTGCGTGGGGTTAAGCCCCAACTCGTACATGTAGGTGGAGAGAAACACGTAATCTGACAAAGCGAAGTAAACGTAAAGACCTTTAGTTTCATTTTTCATTACGTCAACTACCGGGTTAAAACGCGGATAGTCTTTCAAAAGCAGAGTCCTTATGTTAGGGTCACTTACGTCGATGTCAGAAGGTAATATGAGACTCCTCACGGGCTTCTCGTTCCACAACTTCCTGACTAAGATCCTAGTCAGTCTAATACCGTCCCTCGTCTTCTGTAGCCTAGCCTCTTCTAACAGTTTCCTCAATGTGTTAACGTAATAGGGGTGGAACGGGTAAGTCTCGTTCAATTCCTTCACAGCTTCGCTGTCCACATACTCGCTGTAGTTATCCGTTAGCTCTTTGAATTTAGCTAATACTTCGAGCTTTACCTTCTCGTCTATTTGTTCAAATATCCTCCTCTGCAACACCTTACCTAAGTCCACGGGGGTTTCGATAGGGGCTCTGTATACCTTACCTACCCTGAGGATCCTCTTGCTAAGTTCGGTCACCTCGTCTCTGTAGCCTGCCTCAGCTTGTACATTACCCGTCTCGTTGATCTCTCCGGGTATTGTAACCACAAGGACTACCGGGAGTTTGTTTGTAATACTCGCCAACACCTCGAAAAAGCCTAAACATTGGTAGTAGTAGGAAGAGAAAACACTGTGTCTCAACCTCTGTAAGTACCAAACTATCTCGTCTACTAGAATTAAGACTTTTTCACCTTGGAATAGCTTTTCTAACACGGGAGTATCTGGCGTTATCTGATCCTCGTCGTGTTTTTTTACTATATCGTACTTCCCCAACATTTTCCCGATGTAACCCCAAAGGGTTTTTACGTCCCCTTGAGTATCAGGGGAAGGAGCCGTATTTGAGTCCTTACCACCAATAACTATAACTTTAACTCCTTCCTCGACTTCTACTCTGTAACCTCTCAACTCGGGGTTCTTGGAAAGGAATGACTTAAACACGGCTGGATTAGAAAAAGCGTGGTAAAGCATGATGAGGGAGTGCGTTTTGCCACCGCCAAAGAAGGAGTACAGAAATATCGTCATTCCCTTGCCTTCCTTAAAGGCAGTAGAGATGTCGTTGATGAGTTGAACCATGGAATCGGTGAAATACGTAGCAGAGAAGAACTCCTCCGGGTTAGTGTATAGAGACCTAGCTTTCTTGAGGTAAACGTCACTGAGCTCCGGTGCTAATTCGTCGTCTAACTTGGTATCGAATACGTCTTTCCTTACTTTGTTGTTGTATAAGGAGAGATCTGCCATCACTCTCACCTCATGAGGTGAACTTGAGAATTCCCTCTTTCTTACCTACTATACGTTTGCACGGCTCTTTTTCAACGTCATTATCGTTGAGCACTTCCGCGAAGATTTTCGCCATTGCTATTGCGTCATCTACGAATCTAGTCTTGTTTCTCAAGTCGTTTACTATCTGCTGAAGTTTGTCACCGTGCTTTAAAGCCTCGTATTCAAGGTAGTGTAAGAGTTGCACCGGAGTTTTGAATTCGTATTTACCGTTTATTGCGTCTCTTACGTGCGGTAACTTTTCAAGGGAAGCTAATGTCGAGTTCATGTCGGTACCGTCATTTTCAGGTTCGTTTAATATGACCCCATCTTTCTCTTTCTCAATTATTTCGCTCTCCTGAAGCTCGTTTGCGTCCATGTTCCCAGTAATGTTAAGGAATATGGTGGTTGTTGAGTCCATCTTCCTCCTCCCTCCTCTTTTTGGGGGGAGAAGGACTTTTACGAGTGTATAAAATACCGCGTGGGGGTCATTAATCTTCGTTCCTACCCCCTTTGCTAATCCTTCTACTAACGCTTGTGCAGTGACGGGGAATGCGTAGTTTGTTATCAAGTTCTCTACGGCTTCGACACCTTCCCCCTTTAAACCGATCAACTTCTCATATTTTGTCAAAATCTCGAGGACTTTGCCTAAAACTTCTATGTAAGCGTCTATTGAAAGTTCGATGATTCTCTCCTTTCCTAGAAGTCTGGTGGAGACCCACGTTGAGGCGTAATTTAGTGCCTCCTTAACGGCTTCTTGGATTAGTTTTTGTCCCTCTGCTTTTTTCCTCCATACGATGACCATTGATTTGTTTAATGACATAGTGCCTCTGGCATTAACCCTGTTCTCGTCCTCAGTAGTTATTGCGTGAATCGCTGATATTTTGAATTTGGAGTAGTACCACCCTCCATATAAAAGTGAAATCCATGCGTCTGGAGATGTGTGATTGTAAAAGGTAACCATTAGTCCGTCATCCTTTAAGAACTGGTCAAGCTTTGCAAATGCTTGGGCTAATCTTTCCCTGAAATACTCATATGTACCGATTTTATCACCAAAGACTTCGCCCCTAGGTTTTTCAACCGCAATATCCTTTGGTGCAAGTTCTTCCCATTGTGTATTATATGGTAATGGGATGATCCTCTTTAACCACACATAATAGAAGTCGCTTATCTCTGGATAAGGTACGTCATTAGCGTAAGGTGGATCTGTTATTATAACGTCAACTGGGTCTAAGTTTAACTCGTTAACATCGGAATTAACTATATCGAGAACAGATGTAGAGTTAGTTTGTGCTAAATATTCTAAACCTTCAATCACATGCTCTAAGCTTCTTGAAAAAGATCCAATAATATCGGCTAGAGGAGAAACCTCTACCCAATTCCATGTAAACGAGAATCTTCTGAATGATAATGCATTCCTAATAAATGTTCTGGTCGATTCCACTGATGTTAATATACAATTATACCTCACATAATTTAAGAAAGTTATAGCCAAGTATGTTATTACCGCGTCTTTATGTCTATCATCAAAATCCATCTTCTCCCTTAAATCATTTAGTTTGTCTATGATTTTACTGAGAATAACCAATTGCCTTGCATTAAATATTTTGAAAAATTTATCTAATCCCCATGTTCCAAACATTACGGAGCTATAAGGAGCCGCTCGTTCTGTCGGTATTTTACTAATGTCAACCTCTTTTAGCATTTCAAAAGTTTTCCAGAACCTTTCCTTATCTACTTGATCTATTTCTTCAAATTGTAGCTCTTTTCCTTCTCCCTTAAACTTCACTAAAATGACTGGTCTAGCTTTGGCGTTTTTTAAACTGTCTAGGTCGATTTCTCCGTTCAAGTATTTCTCGTATTTTTCGTTCCAGTCTCTTATTGCCTCTTTTACGTACCAATTATCGCCTTTACCGGGCATGATATTGTTGCAAAACAAACATTTAGCTAAAGAGTTCTTGGCCACGATATTTCCTTCAGGAACTTGGTATTCTTTTCCATCTACAATTACTCTATCTTTTGTCTTCTTTGCTCTCAGCGACCTTTTACCTAGCTCCTTGTTCAGGTCAGTTACTCTAATTCGTAACTCTCTTCCGTTAACCTCGGGTTTCATGAATACAAGTCTCCTAAACTCGCCCGATCTAACCTTTTCTTCCTCTTCTTCTTCACTCTCTTCCTCCTCCTCATCACCTTTAATTTCCAATAACCACCACTTATTAACAAGTGGAGTGTAGTTACCACAATGAGGACATTTCACTTCCCATGTCCCAACGAAACCAGAAGCGTCTCCATAAAGCTCCTTTACGTCCTCCTCAATTGACTTTAGCAGTTCTTCGCCGTACTTTTTCACGTCACTAATGAGTCTCTCCCCGTAATTGGGATACTCCAGCACTGCTTTTAGGAAGGCGTAAGCGGTAGGTAGAAGATCCGATGCTATTACCTTTCCAACTCCTAACCTCTTAGCCTCTAGTGGGATAGAGCCAAACCCAGCGAAGGGATCCAATACCGTGAACTGTTTGAACTTACCGTTGGTTATGGGCTGATATTTGTGAGGGTTGTCTTCACTTAGTCTAGTTATCCTCTTGAAATCCACCACTGACGTGTTTTCTGGTAATAGTGCTGCAGCCGTAAATGCTCTTGCTGATATCAAAGGTTTCCTAGTCCACCAGAAAATCATTTCCCAGTAAGGGGGTCTTCCCGGTCCTTTCTCCTTTTTAGCCTTTTTGTCAATTTCAGGGATTAGTGAGGCGAAAGTGTCGCTTTCTATGAAACGTTTTGTCATACAAAAAAGTAAATAGATCACATTTATTTTTATTTCGGTTGAGAGTCTGTGTACACTATAAAGTGGAGATTTTCACGTAACTATCGTGTATCTAGTTCAGCCTGTTCAGCAATGGTTATTAATGTATACATAATACAGTAATTATAATGATAGAAAAAAGATGCCACGAGAGTCATGTAGCCACCTTATTGCGTAACTTAGACGAAGCATTATTCAATGCTTACGTAGACTCGATTCGAAATCTAGATGACGTGTATGAGGACGACTGCGGAAAATATCAGAAGTGCGGTAAAACATTATATTTCTTTAGGATAGAAGACATAATATCACCTAAAATACTGGGGAGAATATTTTTTGGTTTTTATAACGATCCTTTAAAGTCTAGTGTCACTTTCGCCCCGGCTTATTCACCGTATTTGGATAGAACCCTAACTCTAAAATACTGGGGAAAATACCATGAGCTATTTCATCGTGAACTATTTGGAAATAGTATTTCGTACGTCTTAAGGTTTGACTCCGATGTTATATCTAGGCCATCTGGAATCATGGACTTTGGTAATAGCTTTCCCTCTATAATAAATGATTTGGAAATAAGGAAAATATTAGGGATATATTGGACTTTTTCCCTAGGGTTGCCCTATGACTTAAAAAACCCTTTTCTGGGAAATCTTTTTCTTAGAGTAGGAGATAATTGGATAAGTATATCCAACATATTTCACACATACGTCACAAAAAGTAACGGACATATAGAATACTTAGACCTAAACTTTGACCTTAAGGTGATAAAGCGTGAAGACCTTGAGCCCAGATTAGATCAAGATTATTTTTCTTATTTCTTTATAAAACAATATAATCTATCCCTAGAGGCTGGAAGTCCTAAGAAAAGAGAGACCGTAAAGGTCGTAGGATATGATTCAAGTAAATTTAAGGATATCGGAGTTAATTGGGAGCATAAGCTAGTGCTCATGGTGTTGAGGAAAATGTTGATTCAAAGGCGACTGGATGACGAGGATATCATTAACATAGGAAATGTTAAAGAAATATCTCACTGTCTTAATACGTTGTTGCAGCTGATATTCAAAGAAAGTAACATACCAGTGAAGTTTAACGTAGGTAAGATGTTGGATGAAGTAGTTGAAGGCTTAGGATCTAGAATGAACGGCCGTGAAGTTAAAGTATTTCTAAAGGACAATAATAACGATATAATATTCGTGCATCCTGCTTTATTCGCTAAAGCATTCGTAGAGAAAGAGATGAACGAAATATACGATAGTTTAATTCATAACGTGTTCATAGACTCGCAAAAAAGGAAGAAGTTTTTAAGGTTAGTTGGCAAGGTCGTTACTAATAAAAAACCCACTCTAACCCATTCTAGGGATAACATAAACGTACATAATGTAGATATTATTGTAAAGTATTATCCAGACTTGAAGCAATTACTAGGTTATGACAAGTTACACCATGATGAATCTATAAAAATATTAAACGTATTTAAGTATATTTTCAACTCCATAAAGACGCTAAATGTTAACAAGGTCTAAAATACTGTCACCCTTTTAGGACTATTTCATAACGAGAATAGGTTCACGATACGGACGGTGATTATATCAATTCTGAATCAGAATAATTAAGGCTAACAGGTAGAGAATTAAACGCATCTCTCATGCGCTTATTCGCAGAATGTTCTCCTTGAGGCCTTTCTCAATGAATAGATTAACAACAAAATTTATCAAAAATGCTTTTAGGTACGGCTAATCCAACTCTCTACATTATTACTGGATACATAAGGCAATAAGCGAAATATAAACTAAGAAAATTTTCCATTGCGTTTTTACATTGTTCTTAATTCCTCTACACCTCCCAGTTTATTTCTTATCGATGGATTTCTCTATATCTTCAATTTGCTTAAGCACACTTTTTACGTTGTCTGGATCTAAAATAATATTGACAATCTCAATATTACTACCTAGACCTGAGTTAGTGTAATTGGCGGAACCCGTTACTGCTATCGAGCCGTCAATCACTAAAGCCTTAAGGTGTAATAGTTTCTCCTTTTTGTCCTCGGGAAACTTCAAGACTATTATTGGGTCATTATTATTATTCTCTGCTTCCTCTATGGCTCTCCGATTTTGCTCACTGTCTAAAGTAATCACTTTTACTTTAATCGATCTTCTGTATTTTATATCATTTAAGATGTTTATCGTATCCTTGGATATCCACGGAGAGACTAGTATTATTTCTCTTTCAGCTAATAAAATTAAGTCTTTGAACACATCTAATAAGGAGTTGGTCGATGTTATCCCACTAGTTATCGTAAATACCGACTTTCCTAGCCATTTGTCGGCAGTCTCTAGGAACTTGGTTACTAAGTTTCTACTTATCAGGAAGGGCTGGTCGAAAGGCATGAACATACAACCTTTTTCCATTCCTACACAAGCATTACATCCGTCCCAGCAAAGAGGTAACTCCGAGATTAAATCCTTAAAATAGCTTCTAATCGTTGAACTTCCATATATCTCTTTTTGGAAATTCTCAGCTAAGTAATTCCTTACAGCTACATGTAACGGAAAGGTATCTTTAGAGCACGACCTCCATGAATCATATATATCAATAACCCTATCTACTAACTTATTTAACTGATTTTTGTATTTCTGTAATTCTACACTCAAATTAGCCAAATTCTTATTAAAGGTTTTCTCATGTTTTGAATAGGATTGAATTATGTCATTAACTATCATATTCATAGATGGGGTAAACTGATTAGGCTGGCTCTTTATTAACTCAGATAGAATTCTTAATACGCCACTTCCCCCTTGCATGGTATCAATAATGTAGATGTTTTCCTTACTATCTCCGAAAATCGGGTGCTCAATGTAATATAAAAATTGATTATGCAGTGAAGGAGAGAAGAGAGGTAATATACCTTCAACAAACACGTGTGCAATGGTATGAATCAATACAAAGCTGGTAAACATCTTCAAGTTTTCAAATTTGGGGCTATCACTGTCACAATCAAAATATTTTCTTATACCTGAATTAGAGTTCGTTGCCTTTACACCATTCAATAAATTACTAAATCTGGATAAAGCTTTGAAGCCCCTAGTACTGGATTGTGACTTCCTTAGTCTAATGTATTTAGCGTCATAACCAAAGTACATATTCATTTTAAGGCACATCCAGTCTCTAATACTTTGTGAATTATTGAGCAGTTCCTCTACATATTCGTCCATAGCTTGGGGGTTAAACTGGATAACGATACCGTGTAGGTTATCTTGTTTAAAGCCAATTGCCTCTTTGTACGAAACCCATAAGTAGTCTAAATAATATAAATCAGCCATATTATCTTTAAATATCGTAGCGTCTGAAAAGGCCTCCAACGATAATTTATCATCGTATTTAATTTTTCCTAAGATTCGATCCTGCCCTTTGATATTAACTTGGATTAAAGCCAATATCTCCTTATCACTGAATGGGTCCTCTCTTACTGTTCTCACTATATGTGGCATCACTTTATATAATCTCTCGTAAGTATTAGGCCCATCATAGTGTTTACATGTTTTGGTGCTGCTTTTTGGTTGGAATAACTTACACTTATTAGCAAGAGGACAGTTCTTTTCATCGGTTATCAATATGAAACCATATCGACAATTATAGCCCTGCGTCAAAGATTCATAACTAAATTTCATGAGCTTAGGGAATGGCTTAGTATAATCCCAGTTCGCCATAGACTTTCTGTTCTTCAATAAGTCGTTATGTGTATACTTAATTTCGAAGGGTGTATTACGTGAAAATATTTTAGGTTTGATTAAATAGGGGTGAACCACTGTTTTTAATTTTTCAGTATTACCCGAATCATCATAATATTTGAACTTGTTGTAACTTCCGTGATACCAGTCATCATCAGTAAATTGCCTCTTATACCTAGAAGATTTTCCGTTTATTACTTCGGTTGAATAAAAAGGTGAAGGTACTAGGATCATACCGTAATCATCTTTTCTTCTAGAAAACAATAGCGTAAAAGGTGTGAAGGAATATAATGCTTGTATCCCATTTCTTTGTGTAGTATTGCTTTTACTCATCGCTATAATCACCCTCCTCAGTATCTAAATCCACATTAATTACAGGTGCAGGTGGTGTCATCATCAAATCTATGAATATATTGTCGTTAAAGAGTTCCTTTAAAATTTTGAATATATCAATTTGAGTATCATTATCGCTAATTTCATTTTTCTTTTGAAGTGATAAAAGACATTCTACTTTGTTATCTCTCTCAGCTGCCTCTAAAGTTCTCTTAAGACGATCTGAGTAGTTTACAATATCGTTAAGGTCCTCAATTAGATCTTTCAGTTTTTTTGAGAAGTCTTCTATATCCAATTCCATTCTTATTTCTGCAAAGTCCTTCGTCTCTCTATCCTGCGGTTGCTTTATCTGTGGATTTAATTCTTCTAATTCTCTAACGCTTTTTTTAATTTTCTCGATATCTCGCTCAAGCTTATTTAGCAACTGACTTATAACAGGCCCATAACCGTGACCATTATCTAGTTCGTCAAAGATCTTGTTCAAGTACCCCTCTACATTGTATAAAAATTCTTTTAGGTAATCTTTATTCAACTTGAACTTACGAAATCTCTCGTCATCGAGTATTTTTTTAGCTAATTCATTAAAACTGTCATCATCCTCAAGGGTCGATTCAGCTTCACCAAGTCCCTTGATAAGATTTTCTCTAATTTCTTCCACGATTGACACAACGTCCTCACATTTATTATCATTAGGATAAGTTTCGTAATTTAGTGAATTTAGTATGCCTGACGCTTCAGAAATTTGGCTAGGGTCTATGCACAAGTCCGTAGACAGTTTCTTTACGAATTCTTGGTCTTTTAACTTCTCTCTTAGTTCGTTTACTAAATTCTTTCCTAACTCTTCACACTCATCTCTTTTTGGATTTTCACCCACACACGTATTAATTCCATTTAGAGCTTTTTCTAGCAAGAGATAAGAAAACATATACTGTAATATGATGTTGGGGTTGGTGGTCATGCCATATTGTGATGATACTCCTTTACCGAGAGATATCAGATTTTGCATAAGGTTTTGATTGTATATGTAAAGTGTTACAAATGGAGAAGTTTGCAGAGTTATTATGCCAGTTGCTATTCTGTAAGTCCTCTCACTTCTACCAGCTCTTCCTATCCTTTGGATAAAACTTTCCCGTGAAATAGGAAGCTTGTGCTGTATTACTAGTGCAATATCCCCTATATCGATACCTAATTCTAGTGTAGAGGTAGAGAACAGTAACTGTAAAGGAGAGGTGCTACTCTTAAACTTTTTTTCTATTTCCCATCTGTTTTTAGGAGGCAAAAGAGCATTGTGTAGCTCTATACTACTTTTCAGGACTCCAGCAAACTTGTCTAGTTTATTGTCGTCGGCGCACACATGTTTATAATTCTGTAAATAATCCCAATAATACTCATCACTGTTGCACAAGTCATTAGGATTTGTATAACATATATGGTCTCTAATTTCCTTGCCTTTTCTCGTCCCTAATATTGTGTTATAGAAGTACTTAAAAAGTTTGGTAACTCCCGCAACACTATCAGCAAATACAATACCCTTAAAGCCCTTGTCCTTCAGCCAGGCTAAGGAAACTTCTGCTACGTACTCTGTTACGGTATCTATGCCTTTACCTATATTAGGAAATAAAAATAAATAAAGGATTAATCTCTTTTTATTCCCTTTTTGAGAAATTTTGGAATAGAAATGCTGGAATGTGGGTATGTTAGAAATACATTGATTTGACTTACAACAGACAATACTGGAGAGAAACTCTAAATGGTTCGGTATTGTAGCTGAGGAAAAGACAATCTTTTCAATTGGGGGAGACTTACTCAAGGCTTTTAATGAATTAAGAAGTCTTAGAATGTATCTTAAATGTTGTGTTAATATATTGTCGTAAGCGTGAACTTCGTCTAAAACGATATATTTAACATTCTTAAAACTAGAAGCTCTGTCCTTGTTTAACATTCTTCGATAAAGTGTCCACAAATTTGTTACTAATACATTTGGTAAATTAACTTCTATGTCTTCCCTGGTAGCTAGTAAGAAACTATAGTCTCTTTTGCACGAGCTGCATTTAACGCCGGCTTTTGTGTAAATTAACTTATTTCCACATTTAGGGCAGTTCAGCCCTCTGTATTCTTCTCCGTCTTTTATTTCCTTCCTTCTAGGTGTGTCACCGTCTTCAAGTGCTAATGTAACTTTTTTGTTTAACTTATTATTTATTAGTTCTTGGTTTATTTCATATATTAAGTCTAGTAACCTCTCCACTTGATCTTTAGCAAGAGCTTTACGAGGATATATAAAGACCACGTTTATTGGCTCTTCATTCTTAATTACAGCCTCAAGAACGTAAACTATGGCTGGTAAAGTAAAAGTAATGGTTTTTCCAGTAGCCGTAGGTGCTACCACCGGTATATAATGGTTATACTGATCTAGAATCTGCTTTATAACGTAAGCTTGATAACTTGAAAACCCTTTACCTTTAATACTTCTGGACATTACATTTTGAAGAATGTTAATTATTAATGATATATCATGATTAGGTAAGTTGTCTACACGTAACTTATTTTGTACATCACTAAGGATAGAGGTAAAACTTACAGCACCAAAGTCTGGATAGTATTCTTCTTCTAATCGTACATCGTACTCTAGGGCTACGGGTGGGGAATCGATGTAAGGTCTAGCGTGAACCACTTTTGCTAATAAGTCCATATGAGCTGACCTGTATTTATCACAGATTTTGATTATCATGCCCTTCTGGATCAACTGGTTTAACAGCTGGTTACCGTTATTATATGTTCCAGCTAACTGCTGGAGTTCATTGAGGGTTAGCATAGCTAATGAAAAGTCCTTTTGATTATTTTGAAACTTCTCAACCTCTTTTCTAACTATGTCTTGGTATAATGATATTTCCTCCTCAGAAGGAACATTTGAGTATGACACTATGCTCACTCTCTAAAATTTTCATCAATGATTATAGTTTTACACCTCATATATAAATATATTATTTGAGATTCAAGTCCTTATCACGTGTTAATCCTTTCATCACTTTCACATTTAAATTGACTTTAAATTCACGGTAAAGATATACTATTATAGCTCAGTATTCTCCATTACGTAAAGTAAGCTCTAAATTTCCAGGGTACAACATTACTTAAGGTCACGGATAATGATTATCAATCTTTTCTTAAAGGTAAGTGATAATTATATAGTTTTTACTACCTCTCTTTCCGATGTTTCTTTGGTTAGGGATTTCTAATTCCTCTATCTTTATATGACCCCAGTGTAACCTGACTAGTTCGACTACCTTATCCTTTAATTCTGCCTTGTCATAATGAAACAAAAGATACTTCCTTTTCATTTTCGACGTTTTTCTTAAGAATTTCTCTAGCATCTTTAAGTATCTGTTATAGTCCATTCCTTTATGAGGGTTGACTATAAGTTCTCTTTTAAAGCTAAACCTCGGTGTTCTGTTTATCACCATCTTTACAATATCTTTGAAGTTACTCTCCCTTAGCCAAGCCCAGTAGAAAAAGGACAGTTCGGAATACTGTATCTCATCGAAAAACGGCGGATCTGTGAACAGTACGCTATCATTGTTAAACTTAAACGTTAAAGCATTACCTAAATATAATTCTACGTCCTTGTGTAACTCATACCTTTTATTTCTCTTAAAGTAAGAGAGGAAACGCCTAGCTTCAGACTTAAAGGCTTCTATGGCGTCCACTTCCTTCACTTTTTCGGGCGTCCAATACGAAGGTATTCCCCAGCTACCAGCGTTTTCCCTTTTCATTTTCGATGCTTTAAATAAGGCGGAGCAAAAGGTTCCGTATAACGCGAGTTTTGTACTTACCGTGGCACTTACTTTGTCTATAGCTTTCAGAATGGAATATAATTTTGTAAAATTTTCATGGGAGAAGAGTTGTGATACTCTCTCTACTTTCTCCCTTTTCCAAAAAGGTTTCCCATCTCTGTAACGGAGATAATCGTATCTTAATACCCTTTTCCTGACTGGGACTAAATTTTCCAAAACCTCGTTTACTTTTTCCTCATATTCCAACGGGTCGGCACCAATTATATTAACGTAGGCCACAAGCCATGCATACGGGTTTATGTCTAAATATATTCCTCTGTTACCGTGTCTTAATGCAGTGAGTATTATGGAACCAGACCCTCCGAAAGGGTCCACTACCTCACCATCTACTTCCTTCATAATCTTTTCGATTATTAGATCTGGTTTCCTCCCCCAGTAACGCATTATTACCATGTAGACATTAGGAATAGATCTTGCATCAATATAATAACCTTTTTCCTAAGTTCGCGGGTATTATCTAAACGTAAGAAATTAAGAAACAGCAGTTATGGGAATCTTAGGGAGGTAATACAAAGAAGTCGGTATTAGCGAGAAGTTTTTAATTTTAGACGTCTTCCTGCTGAAAAGATGCCGAACGGAAAAGGACAAATCGAGTTGGCTAGGGAGAGGCTGGTCAAGGCAGTGAATCAGGTTCTGGGCATAGTGAGGAGGAAGGGAAGGAGCAGGAAGGTCGGGTGAGTGTGGTGATAGTGTCGTCATTAGGGTATAAATTTATTAAACGTTGATTCTATATATATAAAGAATTAACAATAAATTCGAATATTATATAAAGTCTAAAAATTATAGAAATATAAATAAGCAAGTGACGACACTATCAACAGTTTCAACTATACAAGGCAAGATTTCTAGAGCCATGCTGCGGCTAATATTTAAAAATAGGAAAGAGTGAGACGAAAGTTTATAAACATATAAGGGGAGAATCTTTGTGTTACCGGTAATATTCGAGGAAGTTACCCCTACGGCTTACGTTGATTTAATTCGCCACTTTGATTATGGGTCATCTATCCTCATATTTTTATAATCAATTTTCAGCTGAAGTTTCTTTAAAAGTCCCTCTCCTATTAAGTTCTTATCCACTACTGGGGAATTTAACACTTCGGCAATTACTTCTCTACCTAAAGTTCTT
>JBBHKV010000001.1:0-6292 GCA_037389275.1 Sulfolobaceae archaeon RB850M | reverse complement strand
GCCTCCTCCGCAAGTTTTGAAAGTATTAATGCAATTCCTAAGTAAAGTAAACTTATTTCTCCAACGTCCATAAGGTGAGTAAGCACTAAAGATTTATTAAACTAACTGACTCACGTTTAGATATCACTGTAAGGTTTTCCTTTAAGTGTTTTACGAATCTAACAGCATTAAGAAAATGACTTCATTAACCGATGGATTGTTTTTACAAAAGATTGAAAGCCCTTTTGAAGAAATAGCGTAACTCCTCAGGAGGTTGCGGAAATTGAAGGCAGGATTACTGAAACTTGGAAGAGTAGGATAAAGACTATTTGGATTCCCTACGACACTAGGAAGGAGCCTGTAATGATAGGTAAAGTTGAATATAAGCTGTTGAGGAATGATGACGAGACTAAGAAATTAGTTGAGACTGCACTTACTCTAAGAGTTGGTTCTTCTAGGGCAAGCGGTTTCGGCCACGTGGAGCTTTGTTAAAGGGTTTGAATAACTAGTTGAGAAGGGAAAAGAAGAAGATAAGATGATAATGATGTATTAGCTTATAAAAAGGAATGATTTCAAGACTATTTTATATAAATAAGGAAATACTAATCTACCCACCTATTCGACTGAGAGTGGAGCCTGATATTTGTCAATCCATCATGGAAATGATAACTCGAGACGCTTATCGGCAAACCTGACAGTACTGGGTCATTGAATAGCTTAACCAACGTTTGGTTCGTAGTTTGTGCATTGAATGGCTTAACCATAGAACTACTGAATTAGGTGTTCAACAATAATTAAACACATAAGTAATCCGATGATAACAGCGGTATTTATAAGGATTTCAGCTTTATAGTTAAGCATATTTTTGCCTTGGCTAAATGGAGGAGTTGATACTGAGGAGAAGAGGATTGATGTTGAGGATTTGATAATTTCCGCAATGTCAAAAGAAGGCCCTCAAGGAGGAATAAAACTTAGGCTAGAGCTTGCGAAGAAATACATGACAGAGGCGGAAGAATACTTAATGAAAGGTGACGCAGTGCAAGCTTCTGAGAAAGCTTATAAAGTTGCAGAGGAAGCTGTTAAAGCTCTTTCAGAGAAGTTCAATCTTCAGGGATGCCAGCAAGCAGTAAAGGAAGGTAGATGGTACACTTTAGGTAGTGCAGTATCTTCCCTGTCAAAAAATTAGGTAATTGGATAGTTAATGGATGGAGTAGCGCATATTTTCTTTACGTTTGGGGTTTTCATGAGTCTAAACTTAGTACTGACGATATTATTCCTTACCTAGATGAAGTTAAAAGAATGCTGGAGGAAGCAGAAAAGGTTCTAAATGCTTACGAAATTATGCACACGACTTTTACATGAGTAAAAAAGTCGATAAAATCTAAGGCGAAAAGAATTATCAATCTCCTTTTTGCATAATTTTCTCTATATTAGAACAGGCTGTAAGCTCGTATAATCCGTCATCTATCTTTTTTAGTACACTACCAAATCCACTGTCGAAAGTTGCTAAAAATTTTATTCCATTATTAATCATAACGTAAAGTATTGCGCAATCTGTAAAACTTAACTTGTTTCTACTGCCAGAATTTATTTTAATGAAAAGCTTACTTATATTATATATTTCATTCTTATCCTTATCAAGCATAATAAGTAAAAGCTTTCCGTTATTGATATCCTTTTGTAGGCTTTCAATTATAAACCTAACATACTCAAAAGGTTGCCGTTGTCAGCAGTTTTCGATAAACCGTAAAGTTTATGTCATTTGATATTATTTATAATTCCTAGCTCTTCTAATGAAAGTTTATAAACTTTTCCGTTAATATTGACATGTAGAAGAGAGCCCTACAGTGAACTCGATGAGCAATGTGAGGGGGAGGATGGGTTCGATGAGGCTCCCCATGTCGTGGCTGGGAGTCCATACTCCCTAACCTAGGCGTGGGGAGCCGGACAAGGGGAATGAGGACGAGGGTTGATATGAAATATCATGAAACCCTATGAAAGTCCGACCCCTAGTAATTGCCAAATTAACTAATTAATAACATACTCAAAAATTATTGGCTTTCCAAATTCTCCTCTAGAAATTCTATTCATTAAGCGCAATGCCTTATCATGGTTTATTTCCTTTTTATTGAGAAGTGAATACATAAATGAAGTATCTAGAATAATCATTGCCACTCAGTTATTGCTTGTAATATTTGGAAATCCTTATTCTGACAAGGATTTTTTGCATTAATTATTTCCTCTTCTTTATAAGCTGATGAGCCTATAAAATTATTAATTACCAGCCCTATTGGTGTATTAAGCATAGACTTTATAATAAAATCTAAATTATCATCCTCTGAAAATTTATAATCTGTTAAGCTATTCGAAGCTATAATAGGAGTCGCTTTACCTATAGGAATGTCCTCTTTAATTCTAGTCACGATGTATTCTTCAACATTATTATTAAACTTCTCACATACAGTTTTCAAAATATTGTCCAGTTCCTCAAAAACTTTAGGTTCATCATTATTAATAATAATTCTATAAATATATCCATTTACCTTATAGCTTACTGTTAGTTTCATATGAAAAATAACGCATCACATGTTTAAATACTTTCCTTTATTTGAACATTCCAGTCCAGTTTCCTTCAAAAATATTTCGAAATTAACTTAATTACAATTCCCTTTATATTTACTCATTGTAAAAATTTGGAGTGTTGAGATAGTGTCGTCACTTGCTTATTTATATTTCTATAATTTTTAGACTTTATATAATATTCGAATTTATTGTTAATTCTTTATATATAGAATCAACGTTTAATAAATTTATACCCTAATGACGACAGTATCTCCACACTCGTAACGATTTACGCATTATTTTTTAACCCCTCACACGAACTTTATCTTATGTCGGAGGAAGTAAAAAAGTGGTTTGATGATTTTATTAACAACATCGTTCAGAAGATTAGGGCAGGGAAGGAACTTAACGCTTTAGAAACTCAAGTGATCACTAATTACGCTTCTAACCAAGTGCTCTACGAATATCTTGAAAGGAGGTTAGGTGAACTTGAGAGGAACTTGAGGGACGAAATTAGGAAAACCAGAGAAGAACTATTGGGTAATGACGAGAAAATTAAACAAGAGCTTTTGGCAAACGACGAGAGGATAAAACAAGAGCTTAAGGACGAGATCCAGAGAGTAAAAACAGACCTCGAAAACAAGATTAAGGAAGTCGATAGGAAAGTTGAGGCTACTAGGAGTGATTTGGGCTTAGTGGCTGAGGAAGTCTACGTCAAGAACTTCGTTGACTATTTACAGAGTAACGGTGAGAGGGTAATAAGCGTTTATAGGCACTACGAGACGTCGTTGGGAGAAATAGACGCTGTAATCGAAACTTCCGCTAAAGTTTACGCCGTAGAGGTAAAACTTAGGGCTGAGGTGAGTGACGTAGACGACATACTCAGTAAGGCTAAAGTTCTAAAAGAAGAGTTGGGGAGGGAAGTTTACCCCGTTCTGACGGGTTCAAAAATAAATAGGACAGTTAGGGGTTATGCTAAAGGATTCGGGGTGTTAGTAATTTAATGGGAAATTGATAGAAAAATCACACTTATTAACTAACTATCTTCGGTTTTAGTTAGCGAGTAACAATTTTTAAGACCGGATTTTCGATTAGACCGGTCGATAACATCTAATACGTGATTGTTGAACTACGCATTATCTTAGCACTTCACGAAGAGGAGAACTTAAACCGGGATCACCCATTTCCTCTTTCCGGAAACGCTTCATTTGACGTTTCGAGCGGATAAAGCCCCTAGAACGAGCTTGTTGTCGGGATAAGTTCTTAACTGTACTCACTTCAGTAACTGTAGTGGGTACAGTTGTTGTTCGACCTCCACCCGAAAGAGGACAGAAAGGAGTTATTCGGAAGGGACAAAGAGATTGATTACGCTATATCACAACTGTTATCGGAGAATTGGTTGACAATAGGAGGACAGAGAGAGATAGGTAAGACCAGTTTTATGAAAGTCATAATAAGCGAGATGAAGAAAAATTACGGGTTCAAGGGTATTTATGTCAACCTGAGGGGAGTCAGGAATTTGAGTCGTTACTTAAAGTAATCCTATCGGAAATAAATAATAGTAAGCCTAGTTTTAAGGTCGCTGTTAAGTTGAATTTTATTATAGGCTCTGCTGGGATAGAACTAAAAAGGGGCTGAATCCTTTTTCACGTTGATAGAAATCTTTTTGTCTGTTTATAACAAACTTTTGTTAATAAATGATGATCTCTCACGCCGATGTGGGCAAAAGGGTGGGAGTGATTACGGAGATGTGAGTCCAGTGCCGTTGGAGTCCCATGACCCACCTATGGTTGAGGGCTAAGTCCCTACACTCGATCATGATTGAACATAAAATGATTGAAATGAAAGCGTAGGGACAAACGGTGCAAAAGTGGTCAATAGCTTAATAGAACTTTTTAATTCGATCGAGGATGACGCAGTGATAGGCCTCGACGAGATTCAAGAGGTCTCTCAAGCAAGTAGGCAATTCCTCGAAGTGCTGGGAAACGTTTTCGCTTCTAACCCTAAAATAAGGTTCATATTCTCCGGTTCCTACATAGGAGTGATCAGAGCGTTGTCAAATCCTTCGTCTTCGTCCCCGCTTCACGGTAGGCCACCGGTCTTATTAAACCTGAGACCGTTTGATGAAGAAACTTCAAGGGATTTTCTCAGAAGAGGAATGGAGGAGTTGAATATCAGTTTTGATAAAGAGAACGAAGTCGTTAAGAAGTTAGATGGTGTCGTAGGATGGTTGACCCTATTTGGGAACTTTTACGCCGTAAGAAAAATGAGCTTTGAAACTTCGATGTCTTCCACAATCGAAGAAGGTAAGAAGATAATGATCGACGAGTTCAAACATTTCCTTGAGGGCAAAAGCAACAAGCGGTTATACACGACAATAATGAGCGTGTTGAAGGTAGTAAACACTTGGAAAGACATAAAGAGAGGGGTGGAAATAAAATTAGGAAACGTAGATGACAAAGAATTAGGCTTACTAACTGACTACTAGTATTTAATTTGACTATCCATCTATTTTCGTCTAAATAGCTTGCTACTGCTGTATAGTTTGTGAATAATCTCCATTTTTTACGGTTCGTTATCAATGGGTTTTCTGCTATGACTTCGTACGGCTTCATCAATAAAGTACCGTCTGGGGCGTAGATTTCTTCATCTACGTTGTGCTGTTCTACAAAGTCGGTAATATTTGGGATAACTACGTGAGCTTGTTCCATATATTAACATAAGCTATGAAAATATATAAACGTTAAGAAGAGAAGAGGAGAAAAAGAAAGATTAGCTTATTATTTTATTTGCTCTCTAATCTTTTTCGATTGCTTCAGTTTCACTTCCCTTATCTTATTCTCTACAGCTTCGAACGACATTTTATGCGTTAAAAGAAGAGAATATAGGAAAAATCCATGAAGTAAAGGGAGAAATAGTTTTAAAGAGAGACTAAATAGATCATGTTATTTGTAATATATTTGGATATTTATCAGTAGTAGATTAAAACATAGGAGTATGTAAGAATTGCCTAATCTACCAAAAATTCCTAGCATATTAGTTATATACATGTATAAATTATTTCAAAATTTATCATTTTGATAAACCAATTTGATTTCTTAAAAGCTCTATCTTCTTTAAAATATCTTCTTTTGTGCCTAAATTATTATTAATTTTATTCTCTAAACTGCTTATAACATCCTTTGTATCTACAGTGTTAATTTTCTTTATCCAAAATAGCGCTTTCTCATAATCATCTGATAGTTGAACAGCATAATATGCTAACTCTACAAAGGCATACGCACTAGTTTTACTTGTAAGTCTAGTAAATTGCATATTAGATAAAATGGATATAAGTTCTTCAGTAGAATATCTGTCTTCTTTCTTGGGAGATAAACACTTCAAAAATATTTTGTCATAATCCTTTAGGGTTGGATTAATGCTAGACGGTAGAGTGATTTGCATATTAATTTTTTTATCATGTACTTCCTTTGGATCTCCTTGGAAAACCGGCCTACCAGTAAGAATCTCATAAAATACTTCACATACTTGATATACGTCCGTTTTTTCGTCAATTGGACCTAATTGTGTATCTAATTGTTCCGGAGCCGCATAAATAAGGGTAAATGCTTCGTTTGTAGATGTGGTTATATCTGAAAATTTTGCTGTTTCCCAATCACTAATCTTTGCCCTACCGTTATCATCTAAAAGTATGTTAGACGGTTTTATGTCCCCATGAATTATTCCCTTTTCATGAGCATATTTTAGTCCA